>NZ_JBDPLZ010000029.1:0-1083 GCF_039871655.1 Actinocorallia sp. B10E7 | reverse complement strand
CTAGTGGTCGCGCCCGTTAATTCGTCGGGGGTGGCGGGTCGAGCCAGGCTGTGGTGTCGCCGAGGTAGAGGCCGCAGGCGCAGTCGAGGGATTCTTGCGGGGTGCCTGCCGGGTATCCGCTGGGCAGGAGCGATTTGTCGTAGTCGTCGTGGCTGGCGCGGTAGATGGCGAAGGCCCAGGTGGTGGCGGATCCGGTGTAGCGCAGCCGCATCAGGGGCAGTGTGGTGCCGTCGGGGAGCCGGCCGGCGACGTAGGCGAACTCTCCGTGCCAGCGGATGGTGATGCCATCGAGTTGCGGCCAGCGCTCACGTGCCCGCGCTGACAGCCGCTGGCGCAGCGATGTGCGGGTCGAGTCCGGTGGCCTGGCCATAGTGCCATCATGCCCTGCCCTGGAAGCCGCACCATGAAGCGCATGCCTTCCAGCCCCTATGTCGTATGCCTCGACGATGCCGACCGCGCTGAGCTGGAGTCCATGTCCCGGCGAGCCTCAGCGCCGTTTCGCCTGGTGCTGCGATCACGGATCGTGCTGCTGGCCGCGGCCGGTATGGCCAACCGGGTGATCGCCGAGCGGCTGGGAATCTGTGAGGACACGGCCCGCAAGTGGCGGCGCCGGTACTGCCAGCAGTGCATTGAGGGGCTGGCCGATGCTCCGCGGCCCGGCAGGCCTCGCGTGTTTTCCGCCGCGGTGGTCGCAGAGGTCAAGGCCCTGGCGTGTGAGATGCCCGCCGCGAGCGGGACGCCCCTGGCCCGCTGGACCTGCCCGGAGCTGGCCCGCCATGCTGTGGCCAGCGGCATCACCCCGGCGGTCTCACCGTCCACGGTCCGCCGTTGGCTCGCTGATGACGCGATCAAGCCCTGGCAGCACCGCTCATGGATCTTCCCCCGCGATGCGCACTTCGCCGTCAAGGCCAGCCGAGTCCTCGACCTCTACCAGCGGCAATGGGAAGGAGAGCCACTCGACCAGGACGACTACGTCCTCAGCGCCGACGAAAAACCCGGCGTCCAGGCGCGGATGCGTCTCCACCTCCCGCTGCCGCCCGGGCCCCGAAGGGCGATGCGCGCCGAGAGCGAATACCACCGTTG
>NZ_JBDPLZ010000028.1:0-1345 GCF_039871655.1 Actinocorallia sp. B10E7 | reverse complement strand
CTTCGGGATGCTCCTATGTCGTGTCAAGCTGCGTGCAGGCCTTCCTCGCTGAGGGTGTTTGCCCTGGTCAGGATCTTGAAGATCTCTCGGGCGATGTAGCGTTTCAGGCAGCGCATGATCTCTTTGGTGTCGAGGCCTTGGGCGGTTCGGCGTGCCACGTAGGCCCGGGTTCTGGGGCAGTGGCTCATGCGAGAGAGCGCGATGGTGTGAAGGGCCCGGTTGGCTTGGCGGTCTCCGCCGCGGTTGAGTCTGTGCCGGCGGGTCTTGCCGGAGGAGGCCGGGATCGGTGAGACCCCGCACAAGGCCGCGAAGGCGGCCTGGCCGGTCAGCCGGTCGGGGTTGTCGCCAGCGGTGATCAGGAGCTGGGCGGCGGTTTCATCGCCGACGCCGCGGAGCGCGGTCAGATCGGGCCGGGCCTGGTTGACCAGGAGGTGCAGCTCCTCGTCGGCCGCGGTGATCTCTTCGGTCAGTTGCTGATGCCTGCGGGCGACCGCGCGCAATGCGAACTTCACGCCCTGGCCGGGGTCGCGGGTGTCACTGGGACGCAGGTGCGCGCATGTGTGGATCAGCTGGCGGGCGGTCTTTGCGGTCAGCTGTTCGCGGAGGGCCGCCGGTGCGGTGACCAGCAGTGATCTCAGTTCGTTCATGGCGGCGGTGCGTGCTTTGACGGCTCCGGCGCGGATGGTGTGGATCGCCCGGATGGATTCGACGATGCCGTCTGCGCTCTTGGGCACGGTGCGGGCGCGGCCGGCCAGGACCGCGTCGGCGGCGGCGTAGGCGTCCAGCGGGTCGGATTTGCCCTTGGCGCGGCGCTGGCCACGGTCGGGCCGGTTGACTTCGATGACTTGCACCCCGTGATCGTGCAGGTACCGGGTGAGTCCGGCTCCGTAGGCGCCGGTGCCCTCCACGCCGACCGCGTGCAGACGCCCGAAGGAACGCAGCCATGCCAGTAGCAGGGCATATCCTCGGCTGGTCGCGGGAAACTGCGCGTCGGCGATCCGGGCACCGTTCATCAGCTGCACCGCGGCGTGATGGGTCTCCAGGTGGGTGTCGACTCCACCGACGATCCTGCGTGTTCTCTTGCGCTCGGCCGCTGGTGCCATCTGGCAGATCCGCCTTCCGCCGGGTCGGGGGGAGCAGTGTGTCCGGCGGGCTGATGCGGACAGACCAGTGACGAGACCTGCGGGTCAGGCTCCTATGAAGTCACGGACCAAACCGCCGAGGGGACTGCTATGCCGGTGGCCCGACAAGGTAGACGGATCCCGAAAAAGACATCCCGGGGAGTCTGGCGTCTCATGAGTCATACCTCGCCGCGACCACCTCATCCATTCTCACTGGCGTCTCA
>NZ_JBDPLZ010000027.1:0-1367 GCF_039871655.1 Actinocorallia sp. B10E7 | reverse complement strand
GTTCAGCGTGGCTACCCGCGCGGTGTGGATCTTCGCTGCGGTTCCGTCGTGGACGGATGCGGGGGTGTGCATTCCGATGCCGGAATGGCGGTGTTCGTTGTTGTAGTAGTCGAAGAACTGGGCGCAAAAGACGCGGGAGTCTTCGATGGATCCGAACCGTTCAGGGAATGCCGGGCAGTATTTCAGTGTCTTGAACGCGGCCTCGGAGTAGGGGTTGTCGTTGGAGACGCGGGGGCGTGAGTGGGACTGGTTGATGCCGAGATTTGCGAGGAGTCCGGTGACGTTGTTCGAGGTCATCGAGGTGCCGCGGTCGGCGTGCAGATCGCGGGGGCCGATGCCGTGGTTGTCCTTGATGGCGCGTTTGATGAACTCTTTGGCGAGTTCCCCGCTCTCGCGGGGCCAGATCTCCCATCGGATCACTTTGCGGGAGAAGATATCGAGGATGACGTACAGGTCGTAGTAGACGCCGCGGACCGGTCCTTTCAGTTTGGATATATCCCAACTCCACACCTGGTCGGGGCCATCGGCATGCAGTTCGGGGATCTTCTTGGCCGGGTGGACGGCCTGGGCTCGGCGCTCCCCGCTCTGGCCGCGTTCGCGCAGCAGCCGGTACATGGTGGCCTCCGAGCACAGGTAGACGCCCTCGTCCAGCAGGATCGCCCGCACCTGACCGGGTGCCTTGTCGGCGAAGCGGGGCGAGTCCAGCACGGCCAGCACGTGCGCGCGCTCGTCATCGGACAACGCCGCCGGATGCCGGAAGGGCCGGCGCACACCCAGCACATGCGGCCTTGGGTTCCGCGTCCGGTAAACCGTGGAACGGGACCGGCCGAGGATCTCACACGCCCTTGTGGTGCCGACGGCCGATTCCAGTGAGGGAAAGTATTCCTCGAGGGCCTGGTTCAGCTCTCGTCGGAATCCGCGCTGCTTGAGATGTTCTCCAGCAGCGCGAATGCTTTTCCCGCGATATCCAACGCGGTCCGGGTCTTCCCCAGATTATCGGCCAGCCTCTCGTTCCGTGCCTCGAGTTTGGCCGCCTCTGCTTTGAGTCTCCTGTTCTCCGCCCGAAGAGCAGCGATCTCTTCGGATTCGGCGTCCTTCTTCGGCTTTCCCGTCGAAGACCCCAGAGTTCCGTTCTCCGCTTGCTTACGCCAGTGCTCGATATGCGAGTGGTAAAGCCTCTCGGCACGCATCAGGGCGCCGCGTTCCGCACTTCCCTCGGGCAGAGCGTCGTAGGCCGCCAGGATCCGGGCCTTGTAGGCCGCGGTGAACGTCCGCCGCTTGGGCCGGCTCGGCTTCTCATCGGTCACTCGACCATCCTGCCCTCTCATGGCGGCCTGGTCGGCGAGGGTCATCGTCACTGTCCTGAT
>NZ_JBDPLZ010000026.1:0-1877 GCF_039871655.1 Actinocorallia sp. B10E7 | reverse complement strand
GAGTCGGCGTGGGAGTGGGGGTCGGGGTCGGCGTGGGGGTCGGGGTCGGCGTGGGAGTCGGCGTGGGGGTGGGGGTCGGGGTCGGGGTCGAGACCACCTCGAACTGGGCCAGGACGGTGTTCTGGCCGTCGGGGATGGTGCAGGGCGCGTTGAAGGTGTCCGAGCCCGCCTCCAGCTGGATCGGGGCGCCGGCGGCGTCACGGACGATCATCGGCCCGAGTTCCAGGCCCAGGACGGTGACCTTGCCGGGCCCGGCCTCCTGGAAGGTCAGCGACGGCGAGCTGCCGGCCGCCCTGATCTGCATCTCCCCGCTGGCCGGGACGTTGGTCTTCTCCAGCTCGATGGGGATCTGCGGGTTGAGGTTGGTGCGCGGCGCGGTGATGTTGGCCTTCGAGACGCCGGCGCCTTCGATGGTCTTGCCGCCGACGAGGTTCATGCCGCGGACGGTGTTGGCGTTGATGGTGGAGATCGCCTCGATCGGCAGCTCCCCGGTGGCCTGGCCCACCTCGATGCTCTCCGGGATCGGGATGCTCAGGCTCGCCTTGACCTCCTGCACGCCCACGATGGGGAACGTGCAGCTGAAGCGGAGGTCGAGCGTCGCGGCCGACGCGGGGGCGGAGCCGAGCACGCCGACCATGCCGAACGCGAGGCAGCCGACGGCCGCCGCGGCCAGCCCGGTGCCGGCCTTCCTGGATTTCTGCTGGGTGCTCATGGACTGCCTTCCGTTTGCGGAAATGCCCTTGGGGGGCGTCCGGGCAATAAAGCTCGACAGTGCCTCGCTTTGACTCCGGACAGGGCGTGCGTCGCAGAATCACGACGTTTCAGTGGCGTAAACTACTCGCCGGTTCACAACGCGTCCCGATATGCGGATGACAAGTTCCCGAGACCTCCGGCTCACATCCTGCAAATCGGCCAGAAATGATCTCCCGCTCCCCCCGGCCCGCCATCCAAGCCGAAAGCACCACGAACCACCAGGTCAATGACATGATCACGGCCACCTTTCGGCCATGATCACACCCCGGCCTTGTCAGCAGGACAAGAACCCACGGCAGAAAAATCTTCATCACCTGAGTTCTCGAAACCATCACCGCATGTCATGGGGTCGGCGACTGTTGAGCATCACGGCAGAAAACTTGTCAACCGGCTCCAATACCACCCCGGTCCGCTCCGGATAGTTTTACTCCTCCGCTTCCATCCATTCTTCCAAGGCGCGAGGAGAAACAGTTTGCGCACCGGAAACGAGAAAAGACGCGGGCCCGCGACCGGGCTGGCCGCGGCGGCCGTCGGCTGCCTCGCGTTCGGCATGGTCGGCGTGCTCGGCTCCGCCCCCGCGTCGGCCGCGACGCTCGACCTCCGCTTCAGCTGCACGTTCCCCATCGTGGGCGTGCAGGACGTCAAGACCTCGCTGACGATCCCGATCCCCGAGGTCATCGAGGTGGGCCAGGCCACCGGGGAGCTGCCGATCGAGGCGGTCTCCACCATCAACGCCAGCACCGTCCGCGGCATGAACCTCGTCGGCGGCAAGACCATCGAGGGCGCGGGCACGTCCACCGCGAACATCACCGCGCCGCGCACCGACCTCGACCCGCGGATCCCGGTCGAGCTGGAGAAGACCAACGTCCCGGCCAGCGGGGAGATGCGGATCAGGGCGGCCGGCAGTTCGCCGTCGCTGACCTTCCAGGAGGAGGGCGACATCGTCGTCACGGTCACCGGGCTCGCGCTCGGCCCGATGACGCTGAAGGACGCGGCCGGTGTCCCGATCCAGCTGGAGACCGGCTCGGACACCTTCAACGCGCCCTGCACCATCCCCGCGGGCCAGGAGACCGTGCTGGCCCGGGGCAAGGTCGTCCCCAAGGGCGGCGGCCCGACCCCCACCC
>NZ_JBDPLZ010000025.1:0-2421 GCF_039871655.1 Actinocorallia sp. B10E7 | reverse complement strand
TGTGCGCCGCGAGGCGCTCTGTTGTATCCCCGGTTCAGCCGGGAGGAACTTGGAGGGAGGTTTCTGGGCCGAATGGCTGACCTGGATCCGAAAGGTGAAGGGGACAATAGCATGCCAGAAAATCCGGCGGCCGGGCCCAGTGGTCAGGGACGGGGCGCCGGAGGGGCCCGCGTGATATGGCGAAAGCTGAATTGCCTGAATCCTAATCTCCAGTTGATGCAAGTTCCCATCCACCGGAAAGACCTCTGAAACCGGTGCCGTACTCTGCGTCGGAGTCGAGGGTTGCCGACGCAACCTTCGGAGTACGGAGCGACGCCCAGCGAGGGTGTTCAAGGAGATGAGTGGGGCGCCTACGTCACGCTATTACGTGCAACAGAGACGAACGCGGGATCGCCTAAAGGGTGCGAGCCCTATGGCGACGGAGGCCTCGTAGTAGTCGCCGGAGTCACGACCGGCCAGGGAGGGCGGGAAAGCCGTCCGCAGGGCGAAGGAGGCCAGGTGATCGGACACCTCAGAGCTGGGAGGTATGCGTAATGCAGAGCGCCGCAACGGTGCTGGGTGTCCTGCGTGAGCGCGGCAGGCGCGGCCTGTCGTTGAACGAGCTGTATCGGCAACTGTTCAACCCGCAGTTGTATCTGCTGGCCTACGGACGCATCTACTCCAACAAGGGGTCGATGACGCCCGGGGTCACGCAGGAAACCGTGGACGGCATGTCCATTCATAAAATCGGCCGCATCATCGATGCGATGCGCCACGAGCGCTACCGATTCCGCCCGGTCCGGCGAGTTCATATCCCGAAAAAGAACGGGAAAACTCGCCCGCTGGGATTGCCGACCTGGTCGGACAAACTTGTCGGTGAAGTGGTGCGTCTGCTGCTGGAGGCGTACTACGAGCCAACGTTCTCCGACCGGTCCCACGGGTTCCGTCCCAGAAAAGGCTGTCATACCGCATTGCGGGAGATCGCCAACACCTGGACCGGAACAGCCTGGTTCATCGAGGGAGACATCGCCGACTGCTTCGGGTCGTTGGACCACGACCTGATGATGAAAATCCTGTCGGAGAAGATCCACGACAACAGGTTCCTGCGGCTGGTGCGCAACATGCTCACAGCCGGATATCTGGAGGACTGGAAATGGGGAGCGACCCTGTCGGGCGCTCCTCAAGGCGGGGTCGCCTCGCCGATCCTGTCCTCGATCTACCTGCACAAGTTGGACGAATTCGTCGAGAAGGTTCTGATTCCGGAGTTCACCCGAGGGGAACGCAGGGCCCGTAACCCTGCCTACCTCGATCTGCAGAACCAGCTGGCCAAAGCCCGCCGCCGCAAGGACCGGGCCTCGGCCCGCACCCTGCGACGGCGCATGGTCAGCCTGCCCAGCTCCGACCCGGACGATCCGGAATACCGGCGGCTGCGGTACTGCAGATATGCAGATGACCATCTGCTCGGATTCGCCGGACCAAAGGCAGAGGCCGAGGAGATCAAACAGCGCCTGGCAATGTTCCTGAATGACGAACTCAAGCTGGAACTGTCCCAGGACAAGACGTTGATCACCCACGCCCGAACCGGCGCGGCCCGATTCCTCGGCTATGAGATCACCGTCCAGCACAACAGCAGCAAGACCACCGGCCGCCGCAGGTCGGTGAACGGGCAGGTCGCGCTGCGAGTCCCGCTGGAGGTGATCAAAGCAAAATGCATCCCCTATCTGCGGCGCGGTAAACCCGCCAAGCAAAAGGCCCTGACCAATGGCAGCGACCACACCATCGTCGCCACCTACGGGGCCGTCTACCGGGGCATCGTCCAGTATTACCTGCTGGCCGGCGACGTCTTCCGGCTTCACCGGCTGCGCTGGGTCATGGAGACTTCCATGCTCAAGACCCTGGCAGGCAAGCACCGCTCATCGATGTCGAAGATGGCCGCGAAGCACAAGGTCAAAATCCAGACACCGCATGGGCTGCGCACCTGCTTCGAGGCACGCCTCGAACGCGACGGCAGGCAACCCCTGGTCGCACGGTTCGGCGACATTACACTCCACCGGCAGAAGGCGGCAGCGGTCATAGACCGACAGCCGATCCGGGCCGATTACCCGCGTAAAGAGCTGATCGCTCGGCTCCTCGCGGATATTTGCGAGATCTGCCAGAAAAATGGCGAGGTCCAGGTCCACCACGTCCGGAAACTCGCAGATCTCCCAGTACCCGGGCCGCTTCAACCCCAGTGGGCCAAGGCGATGGCCAATCGGCGCAGAAAGACCCTCGTGGTCTGTGCCAACTGCCACGACCTCATCCACGGGAAACCAGCCCTACCGCTCACGCAGTAGTCACTGGAGAGCCGGATGATCGGGAAACCATCAAGTCCGGTTCGGCGGGAGGCCGAGCGGAAAAGGACCCGCGCTCCACGCGGGCACCTCGCCGCTCGGCCGACCCATC
>NZ_JBDPLZ010000024.1:0-5103 GCF_039871655.1 Actinocorallia sp. B10E7 | reverse complement strand
TGGACCTTAATGGAGAGTTTGATCCTGGCTCAGGACGAACGCTGGCGGCGTGCTTAACACATGCAAGTCGAGCGGAAAGGCCCTTCGGGGTACTCGAGCGGCGAACGGGTGAGTAACACGTGAGCAACCTGCCCCCGACTCTGGGATAAGCCCGGGAAACTGGGTCTAATACCGGATACGACATCCGCCCGCATGGGCTGGGTGTGGAAAGTTTTTTCGGTCGGGGATGGGCTCGCGGCCTATCAGCTTGTTGGTGGGGTAGTGGCCCACCAAGGCGACGACGGGTAGCCGGCCTGAGAGGGCGACCGGCCACACTGGGACTGAGACACGGCCCAGACTCCTACGGGAGGCAGCAGTGGGGAATATTGCACAATGGGGGGAACCCTGATGCAGCGACGCCGCGTGCGGGATGACGGCCTTCGGGTTGTAAACCGCTTTCAGCAGGGACGAAGATGACGGTACCTGCAGAAGAAGCGCCGGCTAACTACGTGCCAGCAGCCGCGGTAATACGTAGGGCGCAAGCGTTGTCCGGAATTATTGGGCGTAAAGAGCTCGTAGGCGGTCTGTCGCGTCGGATGTGAAAGCTCGAGGCTTAACCTCGGGTCTGCATCCGATACGGGCAGACTAGAGGCAGGTAGGGGAGAACGGAATTCCCGGTGTAGCGGTGAAATGCGCAGATATCGGGAGGAACACCGGTGGCGAAGGCGGTTCTCTGGGCCTGTACTGACGCTGAGGAGCGAAAGCGTGGGGAGCGAACAGGATTAGATACCCTGGTAGTCCACGCCGTAAACGTTGGGCGCTAGGTGTGGGGACCTTCCACGGTTTCCGCGCCGCAGCTAACGCATTAAGCGCCCCGCCTGGGGAGTACGGCCGCAAGGCTAAAACTCAAAGGAATTGACGGGGGCCCGCACAAGCGGCGGAGCATGTTGCTTAATTCGACGCAACGCGAAGAACCTTACCAAGGCTTGACATCGCCGGAAAACTCGCAGAGATGCGGGGTCCCTTGTGGGCCGGTGACAGGTGGTGCATGGCTGTCGTCAGCTCGTGTCGTGAGATGTTGGGTTAAGTCCCGCAACGAGCGCAACCCTCGTTCCATGTTGCCAGCACGTAATGGTGGGGACTCATGGGAGACTGCCGGGGTCAACTCGGAGGAAGGTGGGGATGACGTCAAGTCATCATGCCCCTTATGTCTTGGGCTGCAAACATGCTACAATGGCCGGTACAGAGGGCTGCGATACCGTAAGGTGGAGCGAATCCCTTAAAGCCGGTCTCAGTTCGGATTGGGGTCTGCAACTCGACCCCATGAAGTCGGAGTCGCTAGTAATCGCAGATCAGCAACGCTGCGGTGAATACGTTCCCGGGCCTTGTACACACCGCCCGTCACGTCACGAAAGTCAGCAACACCCGAAGCCCGTGGCCCAACCCGCAAGGGAGGGAGCGGTCGAAGGTGGGGCCGGCGATTGGGACGAAGTCGTAACAAGGTAGCCGTACCGGAAGGTGCGGCTGGATCACCTCCTTTCTAAGGAGCACGAGCTCGAGATCCACGACCACAACGGTCGTGACACTGAGCTGCTCGTTAGCAGTGGAGCACTGACTATTCAGTCCGGCGGGATCGCCGCATCGCTAGTACAGCCTCTTCGGGGGTGTGGAACGGGATGCCCGGGGGTTCCACCTGATTGAGCACGCTGTTGGGTCCTGAAGAAACGGGCGATCCGTTTTTTCGGAACCACGCGGCCAGACCGCGGCCCCCGTCTTCCGGGGGTTTTCGTCTGGGCCGTCTGTTTTTTGAGAACTGCACAGTGGACGCGAGCATCTTAAGCAATTAAGAGCCTGGAAATATCTGTCGACGGACTTCGGTTCGTTGCGAGTGTTTCTTTTGGTTCACAGTTTGTCTTGGTATTTGGGCCAATTGTGTTGTGGTTCAAGTTTTTAAGGGCATACGGTGGATGTCTTGGCATCAGGAGCCGATGAAGGACGTGGGAGCCTGCGATATGCCTCGGGGAGTCGGCAACCAGACTTTGATCCGGGGATTTCCGAATGGGGAAACCTGGCACCCGTGATGGGGTGTCGCCGCCTGCTGAATGCATAGGCAGGTTGGTGGGAACGCGGGGAAGTGAAACATCTCAGTACCCGCAGGAAGAGAAAACAAGAGTGATTCCGTGAGTAGTGGTGAGCGAAAGCGGAAGAGCCTAAACCGATCGTGTGTGATAGCCGGCGGGCGTTGCACGGTCGGGGTTGTGGGACCACCTTGAATCCTCCGCTGGGGGTTCGAAGAGTTACAAAGCAGCTCGGTAGTCGAACGGCATGGGAAGGCCGACCGCAGACGGTGAGAGTCCGGTAGACGAAATCGTGTTGCCTCTTGGGTGGGATCCCGAGTAGCACGGAGCCCGTGAAATTCCGTGTGAATCTGCCACGACCACGTGGTAAGGCTGAATACTCCCTGGTGACCGATAGCGGACAAGTACCGTGAGGGAAAGATGAAAAGTGCCCCGGTGAGGGGTCGTGAAATAGTACCTGAAACCGTGTGCCTACAAGCCGTCAGAGCGTCTCCAGCAGCTTGCTGCTGTCCGTGATGGCGTGCCTTTTGAAGAATGAGCCTGCGAGTTACGGTGTGTGGCGAGGTTAACCCGTGTGGGGGAGCCGTAGCGAAAGCGAGTCTGAACAGGGCGTTCAGTCGCATGCTGTAGACCCGAAGCGGAGTGATCTAGCCATGGGCAGGTTGAAGCGCCGGTAAGACGGTGTGGAGGACCGAACCCACCAGGGTTGAAAACCTGGGGGATGACCTGTGGTTAGGGGTGAAAGGCCAATCAAACTCCGTGATAGCTGGTTCTCCCCGAAATGCATTTAGGTGCAGCGTCACATGTTTCTCGCCGGAGGTAGAGCTACTGGATGGCCGATGGGCCCCACAAGGTTACTGACGTCAGCCAAACTCCGAATGCCGGTGAGTGAGAGTGTGGCAGTGAGACTGCGGGCGATAAGGTTCGTAGTCGAGAGGGAAACAGCCCAGATCATCGACTAAGGCCCCTAAGCGTGTGCTAAGTGGGAAAGGATGTGGAGTTGCCGTGACAACCAGGAGGTTGGCTTAGAAGCAGCCACCCTTGAAAGAGTGCGTAATAGCTCACTGGTCAAGTGATTCCGCGCCGACAATGTAGCGGGGCTCAAGCACACCGCCGAAGTCGTGGCAATCAGACGAGAGTCTGGTTGGGTAGGGGAGCGTCGTGCAGCCGGTGAAGCCGCAGCGTGAGCTAGTGGTGGAGGCTGCACGAGTGAGAATGCAGGCATGAGTAGCGAATGAACGGTGAGAAACCGTTCCGCCGGATGACCAAGGGTTCCTGGGGCAGGCTAATCCGCCCAGGGTAAGTCGGGACCTAAGGTGAGGCCGACAGGCGTAATCGATGGACAACGGGTTGATATTCCCGTACCCGCCGGTACGCGCCAACGCCGAACCTCGTGATACTAACCGCGTGAACTCCTCTTCGGATCCTTCGGGTGAAGAAGATGTGGGGGAGCCCGGGACCTGATCGGGTAGTAGGTGAGCGATGGGGTGACGCAGGAGGGTAGCTCAGCCCGGGCGATGGTAGTCCCGGGGTAAGCCCGTAGGGCGAAGCATAGGCAAATCCGTGCTTCATGTGCCTGAGAGGTGATGCCGAGCCGTTTTAGGCGAAGTGAGTGATCCCATGCTGCCGAGAAAAGCCTCTAGCGAGTGTACTGGCGGCCCGTACCCCAAACCGACTCAGGTGGTCAGGTAGAGAATACCAAGGCGATCGGGTGAACTGTGGTTAAGGAACTCGGCAAATTGCCCCCGTAACTTTGGGAGAAGGGGGGCCGTGGCCGGTGATCGGACTTGCTCCGTGAGCTGGGTGCGGCCGCAGATACCAGGGGGAAGCGACTGTTTACTAAAAACACAGGTCCGTGCGAAGTCGTAAGACGCTGTATACGGACTGACGCCTGCCCGGTGCCGGAACGTTAAGAGGACCGGTTAGACCCGCAAGGGTCGAAGCTGAGAATCTAAGCGCCGGTAAACGGCGGTGGTAACTATAACCATCCTAAGGTAGCGAAATTCCTTGTCGGGTAAGTTCCGACCTGCACGAATGGCGTAACGACTTCCCCACTGTCTCAACCACAGGCCCGGCGAAATTGCACTACGAGTAAAGATGCTCGTTACGCGCAGCAGGACGGAAAGACCCCGGGACCTTCACTATAGCTTGGCATTGGCGTTTGGAATGTCTTGTGTAGGATAGGTGGGAGACTGTGAAGCTCGGACGCTAGTTCGGGTGGAGTCATTGGTGAAATACCACTCTGGTCGTTTCGACCGTCTAACCCGCGCCCCTTATCGGGGTGGGGGACAGTGCCTGGTGGGTAGTTTAACTGGGGCGGTTGCCTCCCAAAGAGTAACGGAGGCGCCCAAAGGTTCCCTCAGCCTGGTTGGTAATCAGGTGGCGAGTGCAAGGGCACAAGGGAGCTTGACTGTGAGACCGACGGGTCGAGCAGGAGCGAAAGCTGGGCCTAGTGATCCGGCACCTACGTGTGGAAGTGGTGTCGCTCAACGGCTAAAAGGTACCCCGGGGATAACAGGCTGATCTTCCCCAAGAGTCCATATCGACGGGATGGTTTGGCACCTCGATGTCGGCTCGTCGCATCCTGGGGCTGGAGTAGGTCCCAAGGGTTGGGCTGTTCGCCCATTAAAGCGGCACGCGAGCTGGGTTTAGAACGTCGCGAGACAGTTCGGTCCCTATCCGCTGCGCGCGTAGGAGTCTTGCGAGGATCTGTCCCTAGTACGAGAGGACCGGGACGGACGAACCTCTGGTGTGCCAGTTGTCCTGCCAAGGGCACGGCTGGTTGGCTACGTTCGGAAAGGATAACCGCTGAAAGCATCTAAGCGGGAAACCTGCCTCCAGATGAGGACTCCCTCCACCTTACGGTGGGTAAGGCCCCCAACAGACTATTGGGTTGATAGGCCGGAGATGGAAGCACGGCAACGTGTGGAGTCGACCGGTACTAATAGGCCGAGCGGCTTGACTACACACACCGAATTCTTCTGAGACTGACTGTGTGCTCGCGTCCCTGTGCGGTTCCCGGAAAACAGCCGGCGAACCCGCGCTA
>NZ_JBDPLZ010000023.1:0-6856 GCF_039871655.1 Actinocorallia sp. B10E7 | reverse complement strand
GCCGCCCCCGACCGCCGGAGCTGCCGGCCAACGCGTGGATCAACAAGCCACCCACCACCCACCGAACCGACACACCACCACAAACCGCTCAAGCAAGCTGATGTCTCATTCGGTTTGACAGGTTCCGCAGGGGCGAGACCTCCTTCCATCTCTCGTCAGCTTCGGATCAGCCGCAGGAGCGCGTCCTTTTGCGTACCCGATAGGAAGGAGAAGCGATGCGCCGCGACCGTACTGGACCGAGAAAGGGAAAGAGGAAGGTCCTCTGCGCCAACAGAGGACCTTCCCAAAGGGCCCTTCCCACTACCCACTCTTCACCCAATGAAGTTCAGGATTTTCGAAAGGTCTTCAAATGAATAGTACCTTTAAAGGAGACTGTCCGGAGGAACCACGGAAGGTTCCTCCTCGGATGGCCCTCTTGGTCTGCGAGCTCATCGCAGTGGGCGTGACCTGCTACATCCTGTCGCTCAACCCTGTGGCCGGGACTGCCATCGGCCTGTTTCTCGGCTACGTCGCCCTCCGCTGGCACCGTAAGTAACCGCCCGTTCCCGCGCTGTCGCCCCGGCGACGGCGCGGGTCGCATGCCAAGGCCCCCGCCGTAGCGGGGGCCTCGGTGGTGCAGGGTCAGACGTCGGCCACCTCGCAGCGGCGCTCCCCCCGCTGCGGTCGGTATGTAGCCGTGGTCCCGCATCAGCCGTGAGTGGGCTCGTCCGTATATGGTCTCGCCCCGACAGTCGGTGGCGTGGCCGGCCTCGACGTGTCGCCTCTGGGCTTCGTGCCGGCAGGCGGTCGCCTTGAAGTGTTCGTGGTTCCAGTTGCCGCGGAAGCTGTTGACGAGCGCGGAGTCGTAGATCGCGGAGCTGGCCTCGGTCTCGAACTCGGCGTCGGCCAGGTCCCGGAGCTCGTGTCCCCACTCCAGCAGGCCGGGCTTGTAGCAGTCGCTGGAGGCCTCGAACTCTGTGACGGCGACGGGCCCGACGAGGCTGACGAGGTCGGTCTCGGTAGAGGCCTCAGCCATCGATCTTCTCCTCATCGCTGCGACTGACCGGCGCGGCACACTGTGCGAACCACTTCGCGGCCTTGACCAGGTGACGGTCACGGAGCCCGGACTTCGGCGACACCTGGACCACGAGATGCTCCCCCACCTCTCCCGCCTTGCGTCGCTTCGCTAGCTGGCTGGCGATGTTGTGCTCGTCGTCCAGCCAGACGAACGGCCGCCGACCGGCCCAGGCGGCAACGTGCTGCGCCTTCCACGCTCCGATGGTGAGCACCGAGTCCGGACCCGGATGAGTGGCTTGTTCTCGGCGAACTCGCGGCTGCCCGGACCGAAGCCCGAGGTGGTCACCAGTACTCCCTTGGAGGCTCCTTCTTGGAGCAGGGTCCCGTACAGATCACGCACCACGCTGGGGTCGATGGTTGAGGAGTACCGCTTGGCCTGGATGATGATCCGCCCACCGCGGATGGGGTCGGGGTCATTGGCGACCACGTCGACGCCGCCGTCTCCGGAACGCACTGTGAGGTGCCCCGAAGGGTCCGGACGACCTTCGGGGCACCTCAGACCTTCTTTGCACGCTGAGCTGATCGAGCAAGGGCCGGACTGACAGATCCACGTTCAGGTGCTTATGATGTCCGGGATGAAGAACAACTCCTCATACAGATCGGGGGAATCGTTCGCGCAAGGTGAGTGCTGATGGCATCCCACCTCGTGAACATGACTCCGGCCCATCTGCTGATGTGGCAGCGCGTGCGTGAGTACGCCGTACCACTGTCCATGATCGAAACCGCGACCGCACGGCGTGCGGTCGGTGACTGGGCGGGGGCCTGCGCCGCCGCTCGGATCGACATCGATTTCGATCTGCACGCCGTGCGCGACCGCCACGGCACCGAGTTCGTCACCCGCCTCAGAGCGGATCTGCGTCGGCTGGCACCGGATCTGCTTCGCTGGCACATGCCCCGCATCGCTCCCGACGGGCGGATCAGACCAGGCCTGACCATCTCCCTCAGCCGTTACGACCCGTCCGGCACCATGCCGTTGCAGCTGGTGGTGCGGACGCCGCCGGCTTGGGCGGACGCCGGCCAACGGATGTCCTTGGCTCTCTGGGAGGAGCACGGTGGCGGCGCCCCGAGGCACCATCCGCACCCACGTCCCGCCCGGCGCTTTCGGCTCGACCTGCACCGGCATCTATGGGACTCCAGCCGGTGCGGCGAACTGGCGTGGCGCTGCGGTGCGGACGCCGCGCCGGTCCCGGCACCTCCCGACCGGCCTCACCCGCTCGCCTGGCTGAACGGGCCGGTCCGGCCCGATTCCTCCAACCTCAACGATCACTCGTGGGCGTCGGCACGGTGGGCCGCCGAGGCCGAGCTGTTGCTGGAGGCGGAGGGCCGCCCTCGCGGGGCTTTCACCGTCCGGCTCGGCGCACGTGACCGCAGGGTGCTCGAACTCGTCGCCCCCGATGACAGCCATGTCCCGACGTTCCGACCGCTTCGAGAGGTGCTGCCGCCTCAGGTGGTCGCGGCGCTGCCGGTGCTACCGGAAGCGTCGGCCCGGATTCTTCCGGATCTGGCGTTGCTGCGTGCCGGGCTGGTCGCCGCCGACCGCCTGCATCCGCTCGTAGCCGAGGCGTTGTCGGCGTCCGGGGCGGAACCCGCTCCTGACCCTGAGCCGCAGCCCGGCGATCCCCACAGAGTGGAGTGCCGGGGCGAGATCCACCGGATCGCGCTGCGGGACGGGGTACTGACGGCGATCGACCACGACGCGGCACAGCTGCGCCGGGAAGAGCTACTCGTGGCGCTCGGTGGCCCCGCGTTGCCGTGTCTTCGGGCGATCGACGCGGTGCACCGCGACCCGCAGGCACTGCCCGCCGTCCGGGAACGGCTCGGCCACGGCGATGTCTCCGGGGCGCTGGCCGTGGTCGAAGGCCTGCTCGGTCCTGGTGCGGTCCTGCGCGACGGGCCACTGCGGGAGGCGCTGGAGTCGGCTGCGGCCCGCCGTCTCGACCACGGATTCTTCCGCTCTGGGCTGCGCCCCGTACACCCCGCCGCGACGCGCCCCGAACGGCGCAGCCGGGCGCGACTCCGTACCGGCCCAGCACGGGCAAACTGACCGTCCCGCGCTCGAACCACCCATTCCGCACGGGCATGGCCCTCCGTCTTCCGGCCATGCCGTCCCTTCCGATAACCCCAGGTGATGCCCATGATCTCCAGTACCCTTCTGCCCAACCCGGTCCTGACCTCCGGCGCAGCCGGAACCGACCCGCAACTCGCCCTCGCCGACGACCTCCTGGCCCTGCTGCGAACCACTACCACCGAGACGCGCCCCGACGAGCAGCTCGAAGCGCTCACCCTGGCCGTGGCGGCCGACCTGCCCGTGCTGCTGTGGGGCGAACCGGGCATCGGCAAGACCGCGGCTCTGACGCAGCTCGCCGCCTCGCTCGACCTGCCGCTGACGACCGTGATCGCCAGCGTCCACGAGCCGACGGACTTCTCCGGGCTGCCCATCGTCGGCGATGACCCGGCGACGCAAGGAGTGCCCATGGCGCCGCCGCAGTGGGCAGTGGACCTCGTACGTGCCGGACGGGGATTGCTCTTCCTGGACGAACTCTCCACCGCCACTCCGGCCGTTCAGGCCGCGCTGCTCAGGGTCGTCCTGGAGCGGAGAGTCGGTGCGTTGCAACTGCCGCCGGCGGTACGGATCGTGGCCGCTGCCAATCCGCGCGCCTCGGCGGCGGACGGGTGGGAGCTGAGCCCGCCGCTGGCCAACCGGTTCGTGCACCTGTACTGGGTCCACGACCGGGACACGGTGGTGCGCGGGCTGGGCGGTGTCTGGCCCCGGGCGCAGCTGCCCCGGCTGGCGCCGGAGAAGCTGCCAGAGGCGGCGGCGTACGCCCGACGCGCGGTGTGTGGATTCCTGCAGGCGCGGCCGACGCTCATCCATCGGCTGCCGAGCACCGAGACACGACGCGGCGGTGCCTGGCCCTCACCCCGGAGCTGGGAGGCCGCGCTGACCCTGCTGGCCTTCGGCACGGCGGCGTCCGTCTCGCGGGAGGTACTGGCGTTGCTGATACGGGGTGCGGTAGGGGACGGGCCCGGGCTCGAACTTCTCGCCCATCTGGACCGAATGGATCTGCCGGACCCGGAGACGCTGCTGGCCGATCCGGCATCCGCCGAGCTGCCGGTGCGGGGAGATCTACGTCAGGCGACGCTGGAGGCGGTGGTGGCCGCCGTGGGCGCACGGCCACAGCGGGAGCGCTGGGAGGCGGGCTGGGCGGTACTGGTTCGGGCGCTGGAGACCGGCGCCGCGGACCTGCTGGTCGCCCCGGCGACGGTCCTGGCCTCGCTGCGGCGTGACGACTGGGAAGTGCCGGAGGCGGTGGAACGGCTGGCCGGAGTGATCGGTCTCGCCAGGCGGGCGGACCAGTCGGTACGGCGGGCCACGGGGTCGTCCGACGCCGGGCGTACGGCGGGGGCGCGCCGATGACGGGGACCTCGAAGTCTCCGATGGGCCGGCCCGCACCGCCGCGCCGGGTGCGGGCCGCCGTTCCGGCACGCCCAAGCGGCTCCGGCGAGCCTGGCCTCCCGTTGGACCTGGAGAAGTTGCTGGCCGCTCGGCTGCACGCGGTGAAGGTCCGCCCCTACCTGGCGAGCGCGCTCTTCGCGCTGCACGTCGTGGAGGACCGTTCAGTGCCGACGATGGCGGTGGACGCGCACTGGCGCTGCTATGTCTCCCCCGGCTTCGTCGCGCGCACCCCGGTGGAGGAGCTGGCGGGCGTCTGGGTGCACGAGGTGTCCCATCTGCTCCGAGACCATCACGGACGGGGCGAGCGGTACGCGAAAGAGCAGGGGAAGGACGGACCGGGCGAGCGGCTGCGGCGGAACATCGCCGCCGACTTCGAGATCAACGACGACATCTACGGTGACGGTCTTCCCCTGCCCGCCGGGGCGGTCCTGCCGTCGATGCTGGGGCTGTCCGACGGGATGCTCATGGAGGAGTACCTGCGGACGGCTTCCATGTCCGGGCTCACCCCGGACCTGGCCTGGCTGGACTGCGGCAGCGGTGCCGACGGTCAGGACCGTCCGTGGGAGCTGGGGCCCGACGGGGCGCACGGTCTGAGCAGACAGCAGCGGGACGCGGTGCGCTTCCGGGTCGCCGAGGCGATCAAGGGTCGGCCTGGCGACGCGCCGGAAGGCTGGCGCCGATGGGCGGACGAGGCGTTCCATCCGCCTCAGCCGTGGCGGCAGTTGCTGGGAGCGGCGGTCCGCTCGGCGGCGGGAGCCCCGGGGGCAGGAGAAGACCACAGTTATCGGCGTCCGTCCCGGCGTGCGGCCGCTGTCCCCGGTGTGCTCCTGCCGAGCCTGCGCCGGAGTCCGCCCCGGGTCTGCGTGGTGATCGACACATCTGGCTCCGTGAGCGACGCCGAACTGGGCAGCGCCTTGCTGGAGGTGGCGGCGATCTCGCGGGCGGTGGGCGGCCGGCGCGACCTGGTGTCGGTGATCTCCTGCGACGCGGCGGCCGGGATCGCCGTCCCACTCTGCCGAGCCGAGAACATCGAGCTGATCGGTGGCGGAGGCACGGATCTGCGCTCGGGTTTCACCCGGGCGCTCCGCTCCCGACCCCGCCCGGACGTGATCGTCGCCCTGACGGACGGCCAGACCCCCTGGCCCTCCGAGCAGCCCCCCTGCCGCACCGTGGTGGGCCTCTTCCCGCGCCCGGCAAGCCCAGTGGACGAGGAAAACCCCGACTACACCCCGGAAAACCCGCCGCATTGGGCCCGCGTCGTCACCATCGCGTGAGAGACGACAAAGCCTCGGCTCCCTCAAGGGGCCGGGGCTGGTCGTAAGCGAGGTCCAGCGGAGAAACAGCGGTGCAGCGCAGGGCCTGCTGTCCGTCCCAGATCCCGGTGCAGCGGATACCGGAGCCGAGGTGATGGCCACCGAAGCCGAACCATGCAGCAACACCCAGATCCGCCTGGAGCGCCGGTCCCCCAACCGGGCGTCCCGGATGGGAAGAGGAACTGGGGTCGCGTCCATGCGGGAGGTGAGACAGTGTGACAGAGCTTTCCACGCGATGCGTGTCCAAGCCGCGGAGGTCTGTGAGCGGCGTAGTCCCAGAGGCGTGCTCTCCTCGCCTCTTCGATGCGAGGAGAGTCCCTTTGGTGGTTATCGTACGTCTGTGACGCTCACTGATGCGGAGATGGCTGTTCTGCTCGCGCCCGCCGGGCTCCGCTTCATACAGCGAAGGAGCCGGGAAGAAGTCCGATTGCCTCCGCTGCCGCCGGGGTACTCACCCGCGAGCGCCGGCCCCGAGCACGGCCGGTTCGACTCCGGCTCGGACGAGATAGCCGACGTCGAGGATCCGGACATGCCAGACAAGGTCAATGCGAGCTGGTTCCGGATGGCGACCGAGTACGGGCTCTTCAACGAAGAACGTGAATTCCTGCTTGCAGTCGACTATGCGCGAGATGACGAAGCCGACGGCGGAGAGGACCACAGGGCTTGGGCCTTGGTGCGGCTCCTCGACGACTGGGACTGGGTCGCAAGCGAAATAGATCAGCTTCGAAGCTGGATCGCGGGGACGTTCACGACGCGCTTCGTACCGGAGTTCACGGTGGCGTCCCTGAACGGGCGGACGATGATGAACACCACTGTCTGGGGCAACGGCACCGTCAGCACCATCGCCATACGCCCCGAGTAGGAGATCAAACGCGGAACCGCAAGAAGGTCCGGCTCCGCGTTCTAGTGGTCGCGCCCGTTAATTCGTCGGGGGTGGCGGGTCGAGCCAGGCTGTGGTGTCGCCGAGGTAGAGGCCGCAGGCGCAGTCGAGGGATTCTTGCGGGGTGCCTGCCGGGTATCCGCTGGGCAG
>NZ_JBDPLZ010000022.1:0-20843 GCF_039871655.1 Actinocorallia sp. B10E7 | reverse complement strand
AGGCCGTCCGCCGGGCGGCCGCGCGACGCCGACGGCGTCGCCTTGAACCCGTAGAGAAAGTTCTCATCCGTCAGGGTCTGCGGTTCCGTCCGGCAAGGTCTGCGGTCTGGCGTATGGCTGGCCGGTGGCCGAGTCCCGGTCGTCGTCACAGGGATCCGGGTTCGTGTACTGGCTCGCGACTGTCTTCACCGACTTGGGATCGCCCTGACTGGTGACGAGGCCTTTGTGTTCTCGCGCCAGCTGGAGGACCTTGTCGGCGGCCCACATCACCTTGTCCACCAGGTCGGCGGTCTTTCTTTCCCGGCCGGGGGCGGAGGAGTCGGAGCCAGGAGTCTGGCCCGACAAGGCTTCGATCTCCTCGATCAGTTCGCCCATGGCGCGGACCTTGAAAGCGAGCTCGACGCGTATGTCGCGGACCCTCACCGACTCCTTCTCCGCCCGCTTACCGGCTCGGTGGAACGACTGCCGGCACCGCGTGGAGCAGTACGTGGGACGGCGTCCGTTCCCCGCGTAGGTGATCGGGTTGTCGCACTGGGGGCAGAGAGGACCTTCGGGGAGGGGGGACATCGGGGGGCTCCGGACGGCACGGGCAGTTACGTCGCACCGTCGCCCCATCCTCCTGAGCGACGAAACGAGTCCGCTCATCGTAGTTTCGCCACCTGTTCGACATGTGGGGATTGCCGGATTCGGCATGAAGAAGAGGTCCGACCACACGCTGTCGCATCACGCCACAGCCGCCCCGGGCGTCGCCATTCACCACTTCGGCACGCCCCGAAAAAATCAAAACATTAACGGAGTATTCAACACAGACAGCTTTTCGAACACCCGATCAATCCTCCCAGTGACAGCGCGATCACCCACTTTCGATCGATGCCAAATATTTACCTGGGAGACCGGACCGCAGTACTACCAAATGGGCACTAAATGCCCGATTAGTCCGTTTTTCTAGAGGGATTTTTGTTTCGTTTCTCGATAGTTTCGTTTCACGGGACACGCATATACGATCAATGATCGTATCTTTACCTACCAGTATGCAGTCTCAGCGTTCCAAACCGCCGTCTTATCGTTTCACGGTTGCCTAACTCTCTGGGAAGGATGCATGATGGAGCACGTTCGCCCTGTGTCGGAGTAGAGAGCCGTTGGCTGTCTGCAGCTGTCAGTCCGGGGCGGTTAAGGACTCGAAAATAGAGTTTCCGAGCACCGTCTGTTGGTCCAGGTGGGTTTCGGATTTAAAGAGGCTCTCTGCTGCCAACAGGGGGCCTCTTTGCTATTCCGGCGACCCTCCGCGTTTTTTGCCGTACTTGAGAACTCGCTGCGGGTCGATCAACCGAGATTTAAAGCCGTGCAGGCCGCCTCGCCCGCTCTTCGCCCGAGGGTCTTCTGCCGGGTTTCCGGCGCTTCGTCGTCTGCCGTGCGGCCCCCGCCGGACGGGGGGACGGTCACCTACAATGCGAGAAGCTCGGTGTGAGGCGGAGTGTCTTCGGTGTGGCAGCCGGAGGACCAGCACGACGTCACGCGCCAGCCGGAATCCACCTGGACCAATGGATAAGGCTCTGCCTTCTCCGGAGCTGCCGGTTTATGCCTGGCGGCTCCGGAGAAGGCAGGCCGGAAGGGTTTTCGCTCGTGCTCTATTCCGTCGACGGCTCCGGCCAGTCGTCCCCCCAGACCACCGTTCCCGCGACGTTTCCCTGGCTGATCACGGCGGTGCTGCTGCACGCCCTATACGTGGGCGTGGGCTTCTACCTCGTGGAGTACCGCAACTACGACGTGATCACGGCCGCGGGTCTCGCCATCGGCCTGATGCTGGCCGCAGGCGTGGTCCTGCGGCTGGCCATGCCGGCCTCCGCGGGGGGCTGGGCGGTGACCGTGCCGCTGGTCCGCCTCGGCCGCGCCTTCCTGCGCCCCTGGCTGGCGCCGACCGCGTCGGCCGCGCCGCATCTCGCCGGCGCCGGCGGCAGCGCCCAGGCCGCAGGCACCGGGACGGAGGCCTGACCATGGCCTTCGAATACTCCTTCACCGGCTCCTACGCGAGCGACGGCCTCGTGTACCGGGTGCTGGCCCGAGACGGCATCGACGCGGCGGCCATGGTCATCCGCAAGCGTGCCGGGCTCGGTCTAGAGGCTTCCAAGATGGTCGCGGAGGGCATCCGCTCACTCAGAACGATCACCCCGGACCGGATAGCGGCCCAGGAGCTCTTGGAGCTCCTGGCAAGTGGCAAGACGATCATGGCGATCAAGGAGGTGCGCGCGTTCACTGGGCTGGACCTCAAAGAGGCCAAGGACGCAGTAGACCTCGTGCGGCAGGCTTGGGCGATCTCCCAGAGCGTCACACGCCTCCAAGAGACAGAGCAGCCGTTCTCCTCTACTCAGGTCGTCGCGGCGCCCCAGCGTCCCGTTACCCCGGTCATCCCCGACTTCCCGCGCCTCTCTCCCCCCGTCCCCGCACCCCCGCGCGGGTCCACCCCGAGCCTCGCCTCGGAGACGTGGCCCACGCCTGCCTCAGACGTCGATCTGACCAAGGAATTCGCGAATCAGCTCCGCGTCGCCCGACGCAGGGC
Organism: Actinocorallia sp. B10E7; assembly: GCF_039871655.1. Classification (NCBI taxonomy): domain Bacteria; kingdom Bacillati; phylum Actinomycetota; class Actinomycetes; order Streptosporangiales; family Thermomonosporaceae; genus Actinocorallia; species Actinocorallia sp. B10E7. The sequence goes on along the minus strand of NZ_JBDPLZ010000022.1, from coordinate 18,286 downwards.
CGGGGAGCCCTCGCTGTCGAAGCTGTCGGGCCTCACCAAGTTCTCCAAGGCCACCCTCTCCCGGGCCTTCCGCGGGCACCTGCTCCCTTCCTGGGAAGTGGTCGAGACCCTCCTGCACACCTTCGGCATCCCGCCCACGCTGGTCGATGACGTGTGGCGGCGCCGATGGCTGCTCGCGCTGGAGCAGCGGGACCCGGTGGGCCTACACAATCCCCACGACCCGTTCGGCGAACGCCACCCCGAACCGGCCACCGAGAATGGTCAGAACGCCTCTTCCAGCTCCTCGGCAGGGCCGGCGTCCAGCTCTCCCCCTCCCGGCGCTCCCGAAGGGCAGGTCTGCGACACCTGCGGCTCGTGGGTCGTCGACCTCACCAAGCACCAGGCGTGGCACTGGCAGATGGAGAACCAGATCCGCCGTACCTTGCTCCGCACGGTCGACGACGCCGCCTCGCAGTAGGCGCCCCTAGACGGGTAGGGCCGCTCCTTCTTCACGCGGCCCTACCCGCAGCGTCTGGCTGTCGGGAACCGACCTTCCCCCTGACCTCAGTGCACGGGAACGGACATTCCCGTCACTCAGGCAAAAGGGGGTCCGAGAGCCCTCCGCATGGCCGCCGCCGGGGAACGCCGGAAGCAGGATCTTTACGGCCCGGGCCGGCGTCTGATCGGGTATGAGCGACGCCCCCGGCTCTCCCGCCCCCGCCGACGAGCACGCCGCCCCGGCGCTAGAACCGCAGCCCGCCCCCGCCGCCGACCCGGCGGCAGCAGTGCCCCGGGTCACCGCGCCGACCCGGGCCGAGCTGGACGCGCTCCCGGCCGACCGGCGGCTGGAGCTGATGGACCTGGAGCGCCAGGAGGCCGACCGCCGGGACCAGCGCCGCCACCGCCGGCTCCACACCTGGATCCTGGGCGCCGGCGTGGCGGCCACCGTGGGGACGCTGCTGGTGACCGCGCTGACGCTGCGCAGCGGCCAGGACCAGCTCACCCTCACCCGCGAAGGCCAGGTCACCGACCGCTACACCAAGGCCGTCGAACAGCTCGGCTCCGACAAGCGCGAGGTCCGCACCGCCGCCGTCTACGCCCTGGAGCGCATCGCCAAGGACTCCGAACCCGACCGCCAGAGCATCCGCGACCTCCTGGCCGCTTTCATCCGCGAACGCGACCCCGCCGCCACCGTCAAGACCAAAGACCTGCCCGACGAGCCCACCACCGACATCGCCGCCGCCCTGACCGTCCTGGCCCGCCGCCCGCCCGACCCCGCCACAGCCCCCGCACTGGACCTACACGCCGCCCGCATCCCCCACACCACGCTCCCCTCTGCGTACCTGATCGGCGCGAACCTGCGCGACGCGTACCTGCGCAGCGCGTTCCTGGACGGCGCGGACCTGCACAGCGCGGATCTGAGCAACGCGGACTTGAGCGGCGCGTACCTGAGCGACACGGACCTGCACGGCGCGAACCTGGACGGCGCGAACCTGCGCGACGCGTACCTGGACGGCGCGGACCTACGCGACGCGGATCTGAGCGACACGGACCTACGCGGCGCGTTCCTGGACGGCGCGGACCTGGACGGCACGGATCTGAGCGACACGGACTTGAGCGACGCGTACCTGAGCAACACGGACCTACGCGGGGCGTTCCTGAGCGACACGGCCCTGAGCAACACGGACCTGCGCGGCGCGGACCTACGCAACATGGACCTGAGCAACACGGATCTGAGCGGCGCGGATCTGAGCGGTGCGGCCCTGAGCGGTGCGGCCCTGAGCAACACGGACCTGCGCGGCGCGGACCTACGCGGTACGGGCCTATCTGAGCAGGAGGTCCGTGCGATGACCGACAAGGTCGACGGCGCTCGGTTCGGACCTGTGGAGTAGGCCCCGACCGGTGGCATCCCTCAGAGGGCCTCCGAGCGCCGCGCGACGTAGGGCCGGGACCCGTTGGCAAACCCTGTTGGCAAACTCCTCCGGCACCGTTGGCAAACCGCTCTGGTGTCGTTGGCAAACCACTCCGAGGCCGTTGGCAAACCCCCGCTGACCTGCGTTGGCAAGGATGTCGGCAAACTCCGGCGGCGTCCCGCCCGGCGCCATCCGCATCGGAACGGCCGGTGACGTTAAGGAGCCCGGGGGTCCGTCTCATCGTCACTGGCCGTTCGATCGCTGCTCGAGCCCTGACGCCTGTCCGCCCGCGTGCCGCCATCGCGCCCGCGGTGACCGACGGTGAGGGGTCCGGGAGGGCCGCGGGGAGGCCGGGACGCGCGAAGGGTGCCTTCGCGCATATCTTGCTCCGCCCGTTTGCCGCCGTTTCGCCCTCTGCGGGACGTCCCCCTCGTCCGGGCACGCTCGGTCACCGCGGGCGCGGGGGTCAGTCGGGCTGCTGGAGTGGCTCGGCGGAGGAGTGGGCGCGCTGGGCGGCGGCCTCGGCGCGGGCGGCGGCCACCTCCTGGCGGGCGCGCTCGGTCTGCTCGGCCAGGGCGTCGCGGGCGTCGGCGGCCCGGCGGTCGGCGGCTGCGGCCTCGGCGCGGGCGGTGGCCGCCTCGCTCTTGACGGCGGCCAGCTCGCTGTAGAGCCCCTCGATGCGCGCCTCCAGCTCGGCCACGCGCCGCTCGGAGGCCTCGGCCTGCACCCGGTGGGCGGCGCCGGCGGCCGCCAGGTCCCGCGCCTCGGCGGTCAGGGTCTTGTTCTCGGCGCGCAGCTCGGCCAGCTCGGCGGCCAGACGCCCGGACTTGGCGCGTTCGGCCTCGAGTTCCTGGCGGGCGTGGGCGGCGGAGGAGCGGGCGCCGGCCGCGGCTTCCTCGGCGCGGGCGCGGGCGGCCTGGTGCTCCACCGTCTGCCGCCAGGCGTCGTTCACCTGGCGCTCGCGCTGGGCCTCGGCGTCGCGGGCCATCCGCTCGGCCGTGCGCTTGTCCTCGGCGGCCTGCTCGGCCACCTGGCGGTCGGCGGCCGCGGCGCGCTCGGCCCGCTCGCGGGCGGTGGCGGACTCCTGGGCGGCGCGGCGGGCGTCGGCGGCTTCGTCCCGGGCCGAGCGCACCTCCTCGGTGGCCGCGGTCAGTGCCTGCTCGCCCACGGCGTTGCGGCGTTTGAGCGCGTCCACCAGCTGTTCCATCAGGTCGGCCACCGGGTCGTCGGCGGCGGCGAAGTTGTCCAGGAGGGGCGTGACCTGCTCCAGGCCCGCGTCCGTCAGGCGTGTGCGCTCGGCCAGTGCCAGCTGCTTGCAGGTGCGGCCGCTCTTCTCGGGCCAGCGCCGGGGCCGGCCGTCCGCCTCGCAGTAGACGCGCGGTCGGCCCTTGCGTCCGGTCCGCTCGTAGACCACCACGTTGTCGCACTGGCTGTACCCGCACTTACGGCTCACCGTTCCGCCCGATGCGCCCTCAGGCTGCACCTGAGCGCCTTTTTCGCTCGTCTCCATGCCGATCACTCTAACACTTAGAGACTTACGTAAGTCGATAGACTTTTGTACTTACGAAAGTCCTTAATGAATAGATCTTGATTGGCCGATCATCGCGGGCGCTCCCCGCACCCTCCTCGCCGATGCCTTTCACAGGGCAGCGAAGAGAGCACGGTTCCTTACGCCGTAAGGGCTTGCGGCTTCTTCGCCGTGGGCGTCTTGAACTTGGCCGCGCCCGCCGCCATCGCGCATCGGGAGCACTCGCCGGTGTCGGGGTTGCGGGGGGCGTGCCCGTGCTCGGCGCACGGTTGGCTGCGGACGCTGGCGGCCTCGGCGGGTACGCGCCCGGGCGCCTCGTTGGCCTGGTGCTCGTCGACGGCCAGGGCGTCGTCTTCCTCGCGGGTGTGCGGGTTCGGGTGGCAGTCCTTGCAGCGGACCACCTTGCCCTCGGCGTTCTCCGTCAGCCTCGTGGACTCGCTGCACGCTCCGCACCACGGCGGCTTGGGCGCGGTCGTCGGCTGGAGGGGGACGTGCGCCTCGCGCCACCACTCGGGCTGGACGGTGCGGTGCATCACCACGGCGACGGCGTTCCGCGTCCGGGTGCGTTCCAGGTCCCGCGTCAGGACGTACTGGACCGCCCAGGGCGTAGCACCCTCAGCGAGGGCCTCAGCGACCCTCAGAGCCAACGTGCGGCGCTCTGCCGCCGTCGGTGCCCGATGGCCCTGCCACGTGGACACGGCGTCGTCCAGGACCTTGTGAGCCGCGTGCATGGCCTGCTCTTCGTTCTTGGGCGAAGCCGTCCCCTCCTCCTCCTTCGTGACGGCGTCGGCTCGTGCGCTCGGCGCGACGTCTGTGACGGAGGAGTAGGAGGAGGAGGAAGGTACATCGGAAGGTCTACTAGGAAGGTTGGGGGACTCTGAGTCCCCCCGCGACGGGACTATCAGTCCCCCCGCGAGGGGACTCAGAGTCCCCCCGTTCCCTCCAGAGCGAGGGGACTTAGAGTCCCCCCGTTCCCCGGGCGCTCCCGCAGGTGTCCCCGAGGCCGGTGCATCGCCTTGAGCTGCGGCTTTACGCGCCTCGCGGGCGGCCTTCGTGCGCTCGGGACGCTTCGTGCCCTTGTCTGAGCGCGTCTTCTTGGGCGGGGCCGGCGCCAGGTCCGGGCGGTTCTCCCGCGTGATGGGAAGGCGGCCGCGCTCGGCGCGCTGCTCGTTGATCTCCTGCAGCTGGACCTCGCTCCAGAAGCTCGCCGGGATCATCACCTCCCAGCGGACTGGGCGGCGGTCGGCGGAGATGTTCAGATAGGCGCGCGGCGGCGGGGTGGAGTCGCGCCGAAGGACACCACGGCGCTCCAGCTCCCGGACGTGCCTGCCGACCGTCTTGACGTCCAGCTTGGCGAACTTGGCGATGGTCGGGTACGAGCGCCAGCAGTTGTTCCCGTCGAAGTCGCCCTTGCTCACCAGCGTGATCAGGATGACGCGCTCCTCGGCGTCACGGACGGGGGCGTGCTCGATGGCCCACAGGAGCGGATACATGCTCATCGCGCGCCCCCGGTCGTGATCAAGGCCGGGCGGAACGCGGGCACGTCAGTGCCGTTGGGTACTCTCATCTCGTACGTCCTTCTGTGCTTTGGTCGGTCCGGAAGAGACATCTGGGGTCGGGAGTTCGCAGCTCCCGGCCCTTCTTCTTTGCTGGCGAGACTGCCAGCTCTCGGCGTGCTACGCCGAAGTAGCCTGTGGATAGCTCAGTTGGTGGCGTCGATCCGACGGATCTCAGTGACGACCTCGACGCGGTCACCAGGGACGACGCACATGGTCACCTCCACGGCCTTGCCGGTCTTCGCCGAAGTGCCAACGCGGGCGAACTCCATGACCGCCCGATCCACTGGGATCTCCAGCAGCGTCGCCTCCTCCTTGCTCGGCATCCGGGCGCGTGAGATCTCCTGCCAGCTCAGCGGACCGTGGCCGACTTCCTCCAGTCGGTCCAGGTAGCCTCCCGGTCCCGTCTGCGCCTCGGCGACCTGCGGAGCCTCGGCAACCGCGTCGGGATGGATCCACGTCGCGGAGATCTGGTACGGCGGCTGGCCCTCGGGGCTGGTAACCCGCTGCCGGCGCAGCACCGGAGTCCCGGTCTCCAAACCGAGCAGCTCAGCGGGGCGCTCGGGGATCGGCTCAAAACCCCCGGGTGGGCGTGCCGTGGACGATCCATCGCTGGCCATGCGCCGAGCTGGGGAACGAGTAGGACCCGGCCCGCACCTCCATGCCCTCAACGACGCCCAGGCCGTCGCGCACCACGACGTTGCCGCGCCGGATCCGGATCCTGGCCCCGGGGACCTGGACGACGGTGCCCTTGCGCGGCACGGCCCACAGCAGCCCCTCGGCCTCCAGCGCCTTCACCGCCGCACCGACGACGTTGCGGGACACCTTGTACTCGGCAGCGAGGTCAACCATGCGCGGCAACTTCTCGCCGGTAGGCCACTCCCCGCTCTGGATCCGCTCTTTCAGCAGGGCCGCAATTCGTACGTACTTGGGCGCGGGCACGGGGTCCTCCAGGAAACTTGTTGAAGCTTATTGACAGAGGCTAGCTATATAGCTTCAACTTATTCAAGCAGCAGTTGATCGCTGCAACCAGAAGCGGCCCCCAGTGATCCACCACCGGAGGCCGCGAGGACCACCACCGATCGAAGCGGAGTAGTCCCATGAGCATCTTCCCCTGTGACTGGCCGGGATGCACCGACCCGAAGTGCCAGGGCCCCGTCGGCACCGGCTCGAAGGGCGGCAAGTGATGAGCGTCCTCGCCTTCCCGACCCGGCCGAACACCCCTGCCCGCCCCGACTCCCGCCGTCTCTTCGCCGCGCTGCTCATCGCGGTCCCCGAGGCCGTCAGCTGGGCGCTGGAGCAGATGACCCCCGAACTCCTGCACGACGAGCCGCTGCCCGCCGACTACCTCGAGGAGGGCCGCGCCGGATATGAGAGCGACCCTGAGTGGGACGCCCGCGCGGACGCCGCCTGGGAGATCTGCGGCGAACTCCTCCACGAGTGGATCGACGCCCACGGCCTCACCCTTCCCGCCGGCCCCGCGCATGTCCTGGACGGTGCGGCGTGAGGCGCGTCAAGGCCGCCGTTGACGCTGCGCTGGGTGTCGCGCTCCTGGTCGCGGTGCTCATGGTCGCCACCGACGCTCCGGTCTGGCTGGCCTTGCTGGGCACCGTCGTCCTGCCGATCGCCGCCTTCCGCTCGCTCGCTCCTGACAACGACGACACCGGAGACGCCTCCCGATGAAGAACACCGAGCCGACTGCCGTCCAGGACCCGCGTGAGCTCGCCGAGCAGCTGGCGACCGCGCGGGCCCTGGAGGCTGCCCGCTGTGAAGACGAGCTGAAGCGCCGTACGGCTGCGGCCGACCACCAGCGCGCCCTGGCCGATGTGGACGTGGAGGTCCGTCAGGCCGAGCTGGACCGCGTCGACCGGGCCGAGACCGCCGAGGCCGACGCCGACCTGGCCCGCCTGTACCGCAAGGCCTCCGGCGACGGGCAGCGCACCCGCCTCGCCTCGCTGATGGCCCGCTCGGGTGAGGCTCGCGCTCTGCTGCTGGACAAGACCCGCCGCGGCAACCTCAAGCTGCTGGTCCCGGCGCTGGTCGCGTTCGGCGCCTGGTCGACGGCCGGGGTGCAGGCCGGGGGCGCGGCCGTCATGCAGCTCGACCGCGGGGACGCGACCTGGTGGGCGCTGTGGGGCCTGGAGCCCGCCCTGATCCTGGTCGTCGCCCGCCTCATCGTGGTGCGCTCCCGCCTGGCGCAGGCCGGCGGCGAGCTGTCCCGGGAGGCCGAGCGGATCGGGATCGGCTGCCTGGTGCTGTCCTTCGTCCTCAACATCTGCGCGGCGGCCTGGCCGACGGTCTGGGACGCCGCCGGGGTGGGCGTGCTGGCCGCCACCGCGCTGACCCACTGCCTGGGCCCGGCCGGTGCCGCCGTCGTCGCGCACCTCATCGGCGCGCTCGACCGCGACATCGCGGCCGCCGACCCCTGGACCGAGAAGCAGGGCGAGAAGCGCGTGAAGGTGCCGCTGCTGGCCGATCTGCTCCCCGAGCTCGCCCGCTCCTCCGCGTCCCGGACCGCTTCGCAGAGTGCTCCCGAAGGTGCGCACCAAAGCGCTCCCGAGGGTGCTCCTGAGGCGGTGTGGCCGGTGCCGGTGGAGGGCCGCACGGTGCTGCCGATCGTGGCCCGCCCGCAGCAGGCCGACGAGGTCCGGGAGGAGGCCGACAACGCTCCTGGGGAGCCCCGGAGTTTCGTGGCTGACCTGGCCGAACAGCGCAGGTCGGCAGCGGCCGTGGTGCACCGCCCGAATCGGGGCGTCAAGGTGCCGGTGAGTGCTCGCAAGTCCACCAAGTCGGCGCGGTCGTCGAGTGACGACGAACTGCGGCGGCGCCTGGCCGACCTCATCGAGTCCGGAGCGCTCCCGGTGGACGCTTCGGTCCGCCAGGTGCAGAAGGCTCTGCGCCTCTCCCACGACCGCGCCAAGCGCATCATGACCAGCCCGCCGGAAGCACCCATGGCGGTGGCCTCATGAGCGCCCCGACCAAGCAGCACGACGCCCACGTCGAAGGCACCCGGGACCGCGGCTACCAGCTGGCCTGCCGGACCTGCGGCGAGAAGGGCGTGCCCTGGGGCGCCTACAAGCGGGCCGTCGACGACCTGACCCTGCACCTGTCCGACACCAGCCCCGTCCCGCGCGGCGAGCGCTGCCAGCGGCCCCGCGACCACCGGCTCAAGCCGTGGGAGTACTGCGGGCTGTGCGCCGGCCAGACCGACCTGTTGGCCCTGCTCGACCTCGACCCCGCCGACCTCGTCCGCTGAAGGAGAAACCGATGGGCCTGTTCGACAACGACCCGAAGTTCCAGCAGCTCAAGGCCATCCGCGAGTCCGGTTACACCGGCTGGCTGGACCAGGACAACAACCCCGTCGACGACCTGGACGCCTGGATCGCCGACCAGACCAAGCGCAAGTGACCTGACCCCACCAGACCACGCGGGCGGCGGCCAAACCGACCAAAGCAGCGCCGCCGCCCGCCTCCCTCAACAGGAGGTATCCATCATGACCGCTCCGATGCACGGAAGCGACGAGGGGACCGTGATCCCGCTGCGCCGTCCCGGCCAGGCCCCGCGCCTGTTCGGTGACGAGGACGCCGTGGAGCGGTCGGACGAGTTGGAGGTCCTCGAGGGCGAGATCGTCGAAGACGACGCCGAGTGGGACGACCTGCCGGTGCTGCACCGGGCCGCGGTCGTGGTCCGCGAGGCCGCCACCGGCGACGCCGCCCGCACCGCCGCCCGCCAGGTCTCCTACCTGGTGGTCGGCGCGTCGGTGGCGCGCCGCCGCTGGAAGGACGCCCGCGGCGGCCGGTACGAGCGGATGATGGCCGCGGCGGAGGCCGCCGGGGACCACGAGGCGGTGCTGAAGTGGGCCGAGCTGGCCGCCCAGGCGCACGCCGACCGGCACGCCCGCCGCATGGACCGCGCCCAGAACCTCGGCAAGCACGTGGAGCGCCTCCCCCTGTACGCCAAGGGCACCGCCGGGACCATGGGCGGCATCGGCGTGCTGATGGCCGTGGCCGAGAAGGACGCGACCATGGTGGCCGCGCCGTTCCTCGCGGTCGCCGACCTGGTGCAGTGGGCGATCCACATGGCGGTCATCCTGTGGGGTCCCGCCCTGGTCACCGCCCCGATCGTGGCGCTGCTGGCGCTGTGGGCCACCGGCCGCAGCAACCTGGACGCCTCCAACATCGCCTGGGTGCAGGCCCTCAACCCCGCCGCCGAGGACGACGAGGCGCCCATCACCCCGTCCATCGTGGTCACCGCGCTGCGCGACCTGGGCATCCCGGCCCTGCGCAAGGCCGTGGAGGCCATGGGCGACGCCGGCGCCGGGATGCTCTCCCCGATCCGCATCGCCGGGTGCGGGGTGGAGGTCGACGTCACCCTCCCCTCGGGCGTGAGCACCGAGGAGGTCGCCAAGAAGCGCCGCAAGCTGGCCGAGAACATGGCCCGCCACGAGTACGAGCTGTTCATCACCATCCCCGCCAAGGCCCGCACCGTGCGGCTGTGGATCGCCGACTCCGGCGCGCTGGACGAGCCGATCGGCCCGTCCCCGCTGGTCACCGGCACCTCCATCCGCGCCGACTACTACCGCGGCCGCGCCCCCTGGGGCCAGACCCTGCGCGGGGACGCCGCCACCGTCAGCGTCTTTCAGCAGCACGTCCTGATCACCGGCAAGTCCAACCAGGGCAAGACCGCCTCCCTGCGCGCCCTGGCGCTGTGGCTGGCGCTGGACCCCACCGTGGAGTTCCGCATCGCCGACCTCAAGGGCGTCGGCGACTGGCGGATGTTCGAGGGCATCGCCACCGAGCTCACCCAGGGCCCGGCCGATGAGCACATCATGGCCGCCACCCACATGGTGGAGGACGCCGTGGAGGAGATGAACCGGCGTATCGAGGCCTTGCAGGACTCCGGCGCCGAAGAGGGCGTCACCCGCGAGATGGCCCGCGCCGCCGGCAGCGGCTTCCACCCCCTGGTCGTCATCGTGGACGAGGCCCAGAAGGCCTACATGGCCACCCACATCAAGGACGACGCCGACAACCCCTACGGCGGCAAGAGCGCCCGCAGCCGCTACTTCCGGGCCGTGCGCGAGCTGCACAACCAGGGCCGCGCGGTCAACGTCACCCTGTGGCAGGGCACCCAGGACCCCACCGACGAGAACCTGCCGAAGGTCGCCCGCGAGGGCGCCCACCTGCGGCTCGCGCTGTTCCTGCCGACCGAGTCCCAGGCCAAGATGGCACTCGGCGAAGCGCCCGTCGAGCAGGGCGCCGCCCCGCACAAGCTGCGCGACGGCATCGACCTGGGCACCGTCGTCGCCGTCGGGCCCGGCGTGGAGATCCCGCGCGGCGAGCCGTCGGTGACCATCCGCACCCACTTCGTCTCCGGCAAGGACGCCGCCGCCGTCGCCGAGCGCGCCAAGAAGCTCCGCGGCCGCATCACCACCCGCGAAGGCCAGGCCGAGAAGGCCGCGCCCCGCAGCCTGCTCGCCGACCTGGACGAGGTGCTGATGGGCCGCGGCGACGGCGAGGTCCGCATCTCCCACCTGCCCGCCCTGCTGTCGGAGCACGCCCCCGACCACGAGCCCTACCGCAAGATCACCGGCGAGCAGATCGCCGCGACGCTCAAGGGCTACGACATCAAGGTCACCAAGACCGGCAACGTCTGGCGGCTCATGCCCGCCGACTTCCGCGCCGGGTTCGCCCGCGTCGTCACCGAGGACTTCAACCAGGAGTGAGTGAGCTCCACCCACCCCCTGCGGGAGGCCCCCAGAGGCCTTCTGAGGGCCTCCCGCAGCCCCTCCCAACCGACCTAACCCACCTCACTTCCGCAGGTCAGGCACCAGATCGGCCCCAAGTGAGGGATCTAACCCAGTTAGCCGCGCCCGACCCCGTCAGGAGAGACGAATCATGACCGCCAAGCGCACTCAGAACCGCACCCGGAACACCACCAACCCGGCTGCCGGCAAGCAGCCCGCCAACGCCCGCGTCGCCTCCTACACCCGCGCCGACGGCACCCGGGTCCGCTCCCACACCCGCCAGGCGGGCATCGCCCGCACCAAGGCCGCCTGGGTCGGACTCGGCTTCTCCAGCCTGACGGCCACCGCGATCGTCCTGGAGGCCGGCGTCACCCTGCTCTCCACCCTCGCCGTCCTCCTGGTCGCCCTCCTGACCACCGTCGCGGTCCTGGCCACCACCGTCGCCGACAAGAACAAGAAGACCCTCAACAAGGGCAAGAGCACGACCAAGACCCGCGGCACCACCCGCACCCGCCCCACCGGCTCCCGCACCCGCCGCTGACGCCGACCACCCACCGACCCGAAAAGGAGAAGACCATGTCGAAGAAGTGCCAGGCCTCCACCGAAGTCGACGGCGTGACCTACGCCTGCGAGAGGGACGCCCACCGCGGCCCGGTGTGCCGCTGCGGAGACGTGCGGTTCGTCGTCGCCCCCGTCCTGGGCGCCATCGTCCGCCTGGTCCACCACGACCCCGACAAGACGACCGCCGAGCGCGACACCTGCTCCGCGGTCGTCTACACCCCGCGGCCGCTGCGCCGCGCCCGCCTGCACACCTGCACCCTGGACGCCGACCACGGCCGCGACCACCTGGACGAGACGAGCGGCCACGCCTGGAAGGGCGGCATCGCGTTCGTCCCGCCGAGCGACTCGAGCTGGCGGCGCTGGCTGTCCCGCTGATCACCGTTCAGTAATTCAGTAGGAGGAACCATGACCAGCACAACCACCCCCGCCGCCGTGCAGCTCGGCCCGCAGACCGCCGAGCTGCTCGCCGCAGCCGCCCGGATCGAGCGGCTCCCCTACGGCAGCCCCGAGGGCCAGCGGTACGCCGAGGCCGTCGACGCCGACTACGACGCCATCCAGGCTGTCGAGCGGCGCGCGGAGGAGGCGCTGGACGCCGACGGCATCGACGTCGCCGCCGTCTGCGACCTCGGCGGCTGCATGTGGGGGCACGTCGCCCTCGCCCTGGCCGCCCGCCACCTCATCGGCCAGGCGCCGGGGTGGACGCAGGCCGAATACGACACCCTCACCCGGGCCTGGGCCCTCGCCCTCGGCCCGCTCCACCCCGCCGACGCCTGACCACCATTCAGTAATTCAGTAGGCTACGGGCCGCCGAGCAGCAGCTAGGGAGCCTCCCGGACATCCGGGGGGCTCCTTCCTCATTCACGGACTTCCGTGGTTCAGTAACTCGCATGCGACTGTCCATCGCCTTCGCGAACCTCAAGCCCGGCACCGGCAAGACCACCAGCGCGGTCCTGCTCGCCTACGCCCTGCATCGCCGCGGCCGGGACGTGGTCCTCGTCGACGCCGACCCGGCCGCCTCCGCACTGGCATGGAGCGACGCCGTCGGCGGATTCCCGTTCGGCGTCTACGGCCTGGCGGTGAAGGACGCCGGCCGCCGACTGTCCGGGCTCGGCGGCCAAGACTCCGTCGTCGTCGTCGACCTCCCGCAGGCCGAAGACCACGGGGCGATCGTGCGCAGCGTCCTGCGGCGCGTCGACGAGGTCACGATCCCCGTGGCGCCGACCACGATCGAGATCGAACGCACATCGGGAATCGCCGACCTCCTGGACGAGGTGGAGGAGGTCCGCCAGGATCCGGCCCGCGTCGCCGTCCTGCTCAACCGCGTCGTGGGCGGGGCGCGCTCGGGACCGGACGCCCGCGCCGCGCTGACCGAGCTGGGGTACGAGGTGCTGGGGCCGCAGATCCCGCGCCGGGAGGCCTACGCCTTGGCCTACGGCGCCGAACCCGACATCCGCGGCGGGGACCCCTTCGACCTCCTGGCCGAGACCTACCTGAAGCGGGCCGCGCTGTGAGCGCCGCGCGCCGCTCGGCCTCGTCGACGGACCGGTTCAAGGCCGCGGCGTCCAGTCGCCGACGGGACGCCGAGACCGGGCAGGCGCCCGAGCGCGGGAAGACCGCGCGGCGCTCCAAGCCGGTGCGGATCACCGTCGACCTGGACCCGGCCGACTACCGCCAGATGAAGCGCCTCGTCGACGCCCTGGCCGACGGCACCGACATCCCGACCCTGGCGCACTCGGTGATGTGGCGGGCGCTGCTCCACCTGGCCGCCGACGACGAGCAGCTGCTGGAGCGCGTGGCCGAGCAGATCCTGGCCGACCGCGACGAGTACTGAATTACTGAGCGGCGGCAGCCTCGAGGCCGTCTTGACCGAAACGGACAAATCACGCGCGTGACCGAAACGGACATTCCTCCGCGTTGACCGAACCGGACGAACCAGACTTTGACCGAATCGGACATCTGACCGCCGGGAACGCTGCTGTCCGATCGCCTCCGACTCCACCGAAGGGTCGATCCGGGACCACCCGGCGCCGACCCCCACGGGGGAGCCATGATCCTCGCAATCCTCGCCCTGGCCCTGCTCGCCGCCGTCGCGGCAACGTCCTGGACGCTGGCCCGCCGCGACGGGAGCAGCACGGCGGCCGCCGGCCAGGACGCGCTGACCGTCCTGCTCGCCGCCGCGGCCGTCGTGGTGGAGCTGCTGGGCTGATTACCAAGCAAGGTGGGGAACGCCCTCGTCCCGGATGAGACGAGGGCGCTCTCTTACTGAAGTACTGAAGGGTGACTTCACATAAATACGATTAAGTGAAACCCGCGGGCGCTCAGCCCGCCCCCGGCAGCAGCACCCCCGCGGGCGGGACGCCCCCGGCCTCCGCCCCGACCCCGGCGCCGCCCTCATCACCGCCGGCGCCGCCCAGGCCGACGCGGTGGCCACCGGCCTCAAGGCAGCGCTGCTGCGCGACCTGCAGGCCTGAGTCCAGGCCGGACCGGCCGTATCCGTCGGTGGAGCAGCCGACTGATGGCCGCATGTCGGTCATTCCCGCCACGTGCTGTTGATCGCTAGGCTGCCTGCGTGACCGCAGCGGGCTGGGTGATGTTCGTTCTGGCGCACCTCGCCATACTCCTCCTCATCGGTGTGTCGGTGTTGCTTGTGTGGGCCGACGAGGCTCCTGGCTGGCTGCTGTTCGGTGTTGCGGGAGTGGCGCTTGACGTGCTCGTGCTGACCGGGGTGATCGGGTCGGGGCTGCCGCTGTCGACTAAGGCCAGCACGGAGTTGCTGATCGCGGTCATCGGGATCTTCGCCCTCGGCATGGTCGCTGAGGGGATGACTTTTCCCGATACGTCCATGCTCGTCGGTGGCGTCGTTGGGGTGCTCCTTGTGGTGCCAGCCGAGGCGCTGCTGTTGAGCGGGACGCTCTGGCACGAGGGCCGGTCCGCTCCTGCGGCGGCCTCCTCGTCTCCCGCGCCGACTCGGCGCCCGACGGCTGCCCCCGGGCCGACGGTCACCGTCGAGGTCACCGTTCCGGTCGCGACCGTCACCGTGACGAGGAAGGTCACCGTGACCAAGACGGTCGCCCAGTCCGGCTCGCCTTCCGGCCAGATGCCCTCTGGTACGCAGGCCTTCTGGATCGCCCTGGGCACGCTGGCGGGCGGCCTGTTCGCCGGGGTGGGCGGCCTGCTCACCGGCTGGGCCAGCTTCCGGCACAGCAGGAGGGGCCACCAACCCCCGGGCCCGCCAGGCCCGTGGTGAGACGGCAGGCGATCCTCCCTGGCGGCCCCGGGGGTCTCACATAAGCAGCCTTATGTGAAATGCGATCATGGCGTGGAGCTGCCCGCCGGGACCGTGAGCGAGGTGTCCGCGGGCTCTCCGAGGTTGGTAGAGCCCGCGGACGAGCACCCAGTCCCGCTACGCGAGATCGGTGCGTCAGGCGACGCTGAGGTTCCTCCGGCTGCGGGGGCTCGGCTGGGGGCCCTGGCCGAGCCTGTTGTGCAGGAGGTTCCAGTGGAAGCGCCACTCGGCGTAGATCTCTCCGGAGGAGACGCCGCAGCCCTGGAGGTATTCGATGACTTTCTCCAGGCGGGGCAGGGCGTCGCCCTTGTTCTGGATGAAGTCCGACATGGTGGTGGGCGGGACTCCTGCCCGGGCGGCGATCTCCCGGATCGTGGGCTGACCCGCCCAGACCCGCACCCGCTTGAGCAGGTTCATGAACTCCTGGACGGAGTGCACGTCCTCCTGAGGGACGGGGACGGGGCCAGCGACGACTTGGAGGATCTCGCGGGCGGTCAGGCCGTCTCGGAGCTTGAGGCGCGCCTTGATGATGCGGCTGCTCTCCGCGTCGGCCCACCGTTCCTGCCAGGTCTCGACGTTGCCGTCGAAGACCTCGACGAGGGAGCGGGTGACGGGCCAGGAGGGGAGCTTTACCCCGCCCAACGCCTCGGAGATCGTCGCTGTGGAGTAGCCCGTGGCCTTCGCGAGGTTCCGGACGCCCAAGTGGCCCACGTGGAGCCGCAGCGCCTTGGCCAGCTCCGCGGTCGGCCCGGCGGTGGTGATCGGCTTCCAGGGACGGCCCATGACGCCTTACCGCCCCTCGATCCGCTTGAACAGTTCGGGCGCGAACACCAGGACGAGCGCGAACAGCGAGGCGATCGCGCCGATCGTCATGCCGAGGAACGCCAGAACCGAGGTCAGCGCGAGCAGGAACGACACGAAGCCGATCTTCAGCGCGAACTTCTCGTCCTTCTTCGACGTGCCGTCGTCCTGCACGGCGTCCGCCGCGGCGGGCGGGATGATCGCGCTCGGCTGGACCGGCGGCTGCGAGAGCGCTCCGGCGAGCAGCTCGGTGACGGCCGGGGCGGCCTTCTCGATGGCGGCGGGTACTGCGGGGTGGGGTGCGGACGGCGCCTGGCCGCCCGCACCCGGAACGCTGGGTTCCACGTACGGCTCCAAGTTGGTGCTGGTCTGGACGCTTTCCTCGCGCTGCGGTCCGCGCTTCCCGGAATTGCCGTTCCAGGCTGCGCTCGCCGTCAGCGAGAGCCTATTCACTTGGTCATACTCGACGCCCCGGGGAATCGCATCCCTGGAACCAGAACCGGTATGGATCATCGGTCCGGTGCGGCCCGAAACCCCTGCCACGCAGGGGATCCAGCGCTCACGCGGCTTAGCCCAAGAGTGTAGCGCACCCGCCACTGGGAGCCATTTACACGGAAATCCTCGCGATCTTTCGAGCCATTCTTCCTGTTGTTTAGGGCAAACAATTCTGAGTGCACCGAAAAGTGATGTACAACTAGCTAACAACCTGTGGGCCGCGCTTAGCGCCCCTGCCTGGGCTGACCTGGGGGAACAGCACGAATTGTTAGGCGCCGGTTGTTCGGCGTGCACCGCCTGGGAGGACTGTCGTGGGGTCCAACCGAACATCGAGGGCATGATTGCTTCCGTCGCCCCTCTGGCAGCAACCAGGGGAGACGGCGCCTGAGCCCTGCTCCATTGGTCTGGACGCGAGCATCAGGAACCGAAAAACGAGGACCACGCCGGCCAGCTGGCAGGAGATGAAGGAGAGGACCTTTGTTGCCGCGAACGTTCTCTCGACGTCCCGCTCCCACACGGAGCACCTGGCGTGCAGTCGCCCCACGGCCAGCGGGACCTTGTCCTGTGCGCAGTCGGCCCACGACTTCACACGGGCTGGCTGCGCACCACCGCCTTCCCTAGGAGCCGTTTAGGACCGCGCCCGGTCCACCCCAAGCACTGCTTAGGTATCTCTTGCCCCGCACCGCGGCGGCCCGGTCCGGGGCGTTCAGACGCCCGAACGGCGGGACGGTGTCGACCACAGCGGCGGGCGGCTGGGCGACCCGGGGCGCGGGGGTCCAGGGGGCGGCGGAGCCCCCTGGGATGACGGCGATCAACTCACTCCCCGACGAAGCGGCGGGCCGTATCTCAGAGATGACCATAACTCGCTGCTGCCGGGCCGCTGACCGGATCGCCCCAGTACCGGATCAGGGCCCGTGATCCTCCATCTTGCTGCCGTCGGCAACCCCGGCGGTCAGACGTCTGACGGCATAACTTGCTCGCTCGCTCGCAAGGGCGGGCGATTGCGTCTGATGCGGGCACTCTTATTCCTGGGACCGGTCTGGCCGGGCGATCTCCTCGTCGTGCGGCGCCCACACCGGGCGGCCGCTGGGGCCGGCCAGCACCTCAAGCGTGAACGACGCGTAGTCGTTGAGGCTGTCACGTACATCGAATCCCGCGGATGCCAGGATCGCTGCGATCGCCGGAAGCATCGCCTCCAGCACAGTCCCCCCGTGCCTGAGCGCCGGGTCGTTCACGAGGGCGAGCTCGGCCGCACGCGCCATGCAGCTGCGCAGGCGTGGGCTGGCGTTCCACGCCACCGTCACGCCTGCTTCGCAGTCCTGGAGCGGACAGACGGTGACCTCCGCGCCTTGCGACAGCTCGATAGAAAGCCCCGGCGCCACCACCGGCAACCCGGCCGCCGCCAACTCGTCCCGCACCCGCGCCGCGATGCGCTCCCGCTCGGCCAGGACCTCAGCGCTCACCTTCTCGAACATGCCGGCACCCTAGCCAGACCCCATCAGAACCGATCAGGAGCAGGCAATCCGACTCCGCTAAGGGCCAGCGCGGAAAACGACACAGTCGGATACGACGGGGTGCCAGTAAAGCGTGGGCGAGGGGACCGAGTCGTTGACGGCCGAGGGGTGTCTAAGACGGCGCGGCCGGTGGAGTCGGCATGGGGAGGGCTTGTGTCCTACTGCGGTCGGCGGGGTGTTTGCGGCCTTAAAGGGGATGGTCCTGGCCGGTGGTGCTCTGCACGATGGGCTGATGATCGATCCGCGGCCCGCGCTGCCGTTCCTGCTCCTGGTCGCTCCGTCGGCCGTTTTGTGCGGCGTCTTCGGCGGCCTGGTCGAAGCCGACCATCACGATGGCTGGGTGATGGGGGTCCTGGGAGGTGCGTGCATCGGCGTCTTCGTCATCCTCTTGTCGCTCATCCTCGTCCTGCTCGGCGACACCACCCCAAGACGTCCCCGCTACATGGCCTGGGGCGGCCTGGCACTGACCACGCTGGCCGGCTACCTAGCGGGCACCGAGGTGCTGGCCGCATCCTCCTCGTTCTCCCAGTGGGCGTTGCCGCTGCTGTGCCTGCTGCCCCTACCCCTCACCTGGGCCGCCATCCGAGCAACATCCCCACCACGCGAGCAGAGCAAGGACGATCGGACCTCCAGGTGAGCGCGCCGACGGGTAGGTGAAGGCCATGAGCAAGCGCACGGAGATGGACAAGTCAGCCTCTGCCCGCATCCAGTCCGCCGCAGCCCGCAACCCCCAATCACCCTCCGCGCAATCAGGGTTCGACGCCCGCGCCCAATCAGCGGCCGACCGCCGTCAGCACGACCTGGACGACATCTACGACGTGTACGTCCAGGACGAAGAGTAGGCACTGGCGGCCGCCGGGACCGGCCCGAAGAGGCCGTACGCCCGGCGGCCGCGGGGCGCCCCCCGCCG
>NZ_JBDPLZ010000021.1:0-29450 GCF_039871655.1 Actinocorallia sp. B10E7 | reverse complement strand
CCATGACCCCCAAACCGATTACACGTCTCCGCCCCCCGTCCTCTATGCTTACGTTGAGCACACTTCACGCCCTCATCGTCTAGTGGCCTAGGACGCCGCCCTTTCAAGGCGGTAGCACGGGTTCGAATCCCGTTGGGGGTACTTCTTTTTACCGATCTTTGGTCGATCAAGATCAACCATTGGAGATCGCACTCGGTGAGTTGCCGCCCCTTGATGGATCAAGGAGTGGAACCCCACCGAACGCTGAGCGGCCCTTGACTTCGTCTTCGAGCAGAGCTTGCTCAGCCATGAGCAGAAGCTCCTGATCGTCATGACTGGCTTCCTGCCAACGCGACCGAGGACCGTCTGGTGCTGCTGGCGGAGGCATGGGAGGAGATCGAGCGGGTAGTTCCGCGCGACAAGCCCGCCGCCGCCGTCGGCGGTGCCGAAGTTCCAGAACCGGTGCCCGACTCATCGACACCTGGTGCCCGAACGCGGCGACATGGCCGCGCTTGGTCCATGGAGCTGAAGGAAGATGTGGTCCGGGCCTGCCCTGGCCGCTCACCCGGCGAGGTGGCGAAGTGGACACCTCGCGGGTGTGAGGAAGAACAGGGGCCGTCGGTGTCTCAGTCGATGAGATCCAGGGCGGCTTGGACGATGCTGTTGGTGTCGATGCCGTGGTAGCGGTACACATCGGCGAGGTCGCCGGAGAGGCCGAAGCGGCTGACTCCCAGCGTGGTGACGGGGACGGTGTTGATGGTGGCCACGAAAGCCAGGGTGTGGGGGTGGCCGTCGAGCAGGGTGACCATGGGGACGGCGCGGTCGGCGGGGAAGCCGAGGGAGTCGAGCCGGTCGGCGGCGGCCATCGCCTCCGTGATCATGGCTCCCATCGCCGCGAGGGTGACGGCGGGCCGCTCCGCCCGGCGCAGCGCGTACGCCCCGGCCACGACCTGGCGGCGGCGCTCCCTGGCGGCCGGGTCGGTGGGGACGGCGGCCAGGGTCTGGTCGACGGGGCGGGTCGACAGCCGCAGGTAGGCCGAGGATCCCTCCGGTTTGCCCAGTTCGCCGAGGGCGGCGAGCAGGCACCATTCGGTGTCGAGCACGAAGGCGGGCTCGTAGGACACACAACCGGGCTGTTCGATGCCCAGGGAGGGTGTGGTGATCGATTGGTGCGCGCCGCCTTCGGGAGCCAGGGTGACGCCGGAAGGGGTGCCGACCAGGATGGACTGCCCGCCGGCGTAGACGCCGAACGACCATGGCTCCAGCGCCCGGTTGACGAACGGGTCGTAGACGACGCCGATCGGCAGCAGGGGTTGCCCCCAGCGACTCCAGGTGGCGCCCAGCTCGCCGAGCAGGCCGACGAGGTTGGTCTCGGCGATGCCCAGTTCCAGGTGTCGGCCGGTGGGCCGCTCGCGCCAGCGCAGGATGGTCTCGGCGTCGTCGGCGAACCAGTCGGTTCGTTCGGTGTGCGACCAGATCCCGACCTTGTTCAGCCACCCGCCCAGGTTGGTCGAGGAGCTGACGTCGGGGCTGACCGTCACGATCCGCTCGGCGACCTTCGGCGCAGTCCTGGTCAGGTCGAGCAGCACCCTGCCGAGCGCCTGTTGGGTGTTGCCGGTGCCACCTGCGGTGCGGCCGAGGTCGTGCGGCACCGCGGGTGGCCGCAGCGCCGCTGTGACGGGCCGGCGGAGCCGTTCGGCGGCCGCTGCGCACAGGCGGGCCTCGGGAGTTCCGTCGGCGAAACCGGCCCAGGGGTCGTCGGGGTCAGTGCCCAGGGCCTCGGCCAGCTCTCTCATCTGGTCGGCCGTCAGCAGGGAGGAGTGATTCTGTGGATGCCCCTCGGTGGGGAGGTTGTGGCCCTTGACCGTATAGGCGAAGATCACCGTCGGCCGGGTCTTGTCGATGTTCGTGTATGCCTCGATCAGGGCGCCGAGGTCGTGTCCGCCGAGATTGCGCAGTGCCGCCAGGAGCGTGGCGTCGTCCAGGTCCGCGATGAGCCGGGTGATGGGCTCGGCCGTCGAGCCCTGCCTGGCAGCCGCTCGCGCAGGTGCTCGGGGGTGCAGCGCAGCAGCCGCTGGTATTCGGGGTTGGCCATGGCGTCGATGCGGGTTCGCAGGGCGTCGCCGCCGGGTCGAGCGAACAGGTCTTCCAGCAGCCGCCCGTACTTGAGGGTGAGCACCTGCCAGCCCGCCGCCGCGAACATGCCTTGCGTCCTGTCAACGGCCATGCCGGGCACCACCCGGTCCAGCGACTGCCGGTTCAGGTCGACGATCCACACCACCTCGCCGAGGTCGGTGACCATGGGGTCCTGGACGGCCTCCCAGATCGCGCCTTCGTCCAGTTCGGCGTGGCCCAGCAGGGTGTACTGGAGACCGCTGCCCGCGCCGCCGAACCGGCCGTCCACGTAGCGCCGCGCGATCGCCCCCCACAGCGGGGCGGTGGCCCCGATCCCGACTGATCCGGTCGAGTAGTCGACCGGATCGGGGTCCTTGGAGCGGCTCGGGTAGCTCTGCAGCCCGCCGAACGCCCGCAACGAGCTCAGATATGAGGAGTCCAGCCCGCCCAGCAGGTAGTTGATCGCGTGCAGCACCGGTGAGGCGTGCGGCTTGACCGACACCCTGTCGTCGGCCGTCAACGAATGGAACCACAGCGCCGTCATGATCGTGGTCATGGAGGCGCTGGAGGCCTGGTGACCGCCGACTTTCATCCCCGACGGGTTAGGGCGTACCCGGTTGGCGTGGTCCACCATCGCCGCCGACAGCCACAGCACCCGCCGCTCTACTGCCGCCAGCGCCTCCAGGCTCGGCGCCATCGGTGTGACATGCGCGTTCGTCATCAAGGGCTCCGTGGAGGATCTCGTAGGAGAACGGGTACCGCCCCAGTACCGCCGTCAGCGGAGTCGTGGGGGCGGTTTCGGTGGAGGGGATCCGGATGACGGCGTGTGGCCGTCCCTCGCACAGTTCGGTCGTTACGTCCCCGGTCAGGCCGGTCCGCTCGAGTTCCTCGCGGACGGCGCGTTCGACGGAGTCCAGGACCAGGGCCGGCTTGTAGATCTTGCCCACCGCGGTCGTCGGCAGGTCCTGCACGATGTGGACCGTCTTCGGGGCGGCAGCGGGTTCGGGGGCGTGGGTGCGAGCCCATGCGGCCAGTTCTTCCTCGCTCGCCTTGGCGCCGTCGGCCAGGACGAGGTAGGCAATGGGGACCTCGCCGGAGTGGGCGTCGGGCGCGCCGACCACGGCGGCGGCGTTGACGTCCGGGTGAGAGAGCAGGGACTCCTCGACGGGCCCGGGGTCGATGTTGTGACCGCCGCGGATGATGACGTCCTTGGCGCGGCCGGTGAGAAAGACGTACCCTTCCGCGTCGACCTTGCCGAGGTCGCCGGTGACCAGCCAGCCGTCGAAGACCTTGCCTTCCGGATCGGGGACGGGGCCGTCCGGGCCGGGCCGCAGATAGCCGGGAAAGACGCTGGGTCCGCTGATGACCAGGGCTCCGACGGTGCCGGCGGGCAGGTCGCCGGTAAGCCTGTCGTCGGCGTCGAGGGTGACGGCCTTGACCTGCTGGTAGGGCAGCCGCAGCCCGACCGAGCCGGGCCGCGGCGCGAACGCGGGCGTCGCGGCGGTCGCGCAGGTCGCTTCGGTGAGCCCGTAGCCCTCCACCATCGGCACTTTGGCGTTGGACTCGAAGGTCTCCCGGACGAGGGAGGGCAGGGGGGCGGCGCCGACGGCCCCGGCGCGCAGGCTGGAGATGTCGACGCTGTCGGGGACCGGCGGGAGGGAGGAGTACACGGTGGGGACCGCGGAGAAACTGGTCACTCGGAAGTGGGAGATGATCTGCCAGAACTCGGCCGTGAGCTGCTTGTCGCGGTAGCCCCGAGGGCCGAGGCTGACCACGGTGGTCCCGTGCATGAAAGGACCGAGCCCGGTGACGTGGACGGCGTTGACGTGGAAGAGCGGTAGTCCCGCCAGGACCGTCGAATCCGGCAGGTAGACGCCTGAGCAGCCGAGCGCCCACGCCATGTAGACCTCCATGGCGTGGGTGTGCGGGGCGACCTTGGGCACGCCGGTGGTCCCCCCGGTGTGGAAGTAGGCGGCCAGGTCGTCCCCGCCCCGGCGCGCAGACGTGTTCAGTCGGTCGGCCGGCTGGGTGGCCGCCAGTTCGGTGAAGTCGACGGTCGCGACGGAGAACCCGTTCTGCGGGCCGGGCGGGGAGCCGACGGAGGCCAGGACGGTGAGGGCGGGCAGTCGCGCGGCAATCCGTTGTGCCTTGTCCCACAGGTCGCCCGAGAGCGCCGGGCCCGGCGCGAGGAGGATCTGCGCTCCGGTGAGGGTGAGGATGTCGACGAGGTGGTCCTCGGCGAGCATGGGGTTGACCGGGTTCGCGATGCCGACGGCCTGCGCGCCGAGCAGCGCCGCGTAGGTGGCGCCGATGTTCGGCAGCATCAGCGCGACCACGCCGCCTTCGGTCAGCCCGAGTTCCAGGTAGGCGTTGGCCGCCTGGTGGGTCCTCTCCAGCAGGGTGCGGTAGGTCCAGTGCGGGGCCTCCCGCCAGGGCCGGTCGCCCTCGCCGAGCAGGTGCAGCGCGGTCCGGTCGGGGTGCGCCGCCGCGGTGCGGGCCACCAGGTCGTAGGTGCTCGCAGGCAGGTCGCGGTCGGACAACGCGACCCGCTCGATCGCCGCGAGGTCCTCGGCGGTGAGGACGAGCGGCCGTTCGCCGAGGGTGTGCGCGGCCGGGGTGGGTTCCATCGGGTACTCCTCAGATGGTGGCGGCGGGCGTGCGGCGGAAGGTGATGCGCTGGGTTCCCAGGCCTTCGATGGTGCTGACCAGTTCGTCGCCGTCGGCCAGGAAGCGGGCGGGGGTCCGGGTGGCGCCGATTCCGGCGGGCGTCCCGGTGAAGATCAGGTCGCCGGGTTCCAGGACGGCGATGGACGACAGGTGGGCGATGAGCTCCGCGACTCCGAAGATCATGTCGCCGGTGCGGCCGTCCTGCATCGTCTCGCCGTTGATCGAGCAGCCGATGGCCAGGTCGGCGGGGTCGTCCAGTTCGTCGAGGGTGACGACGGCGGGACCGGTCGGCCCGAATCCCGGATGGGACTTGCCCAGCGAGAACTGCTGTGGAGCGGGACCGGACCACTGGCTGATCCGTTCGGACAGGTCCTGCCCGATGGTGAACCCGGCGACATGGTTCCAGGCGTCCTCCGCCTGGACACGATGGCCGCGTTCGCCGATCACCACGACGAGTTCGACCTCCCAGTCGACCCAGCCTTCGGGCAGGAGGAC
Organism: Actinocorallia sp. B10E7; assembly: GCF_039871655.1. Taxonomy (NCBI): domain Bacteria; kingdom Bacillati; phylum Actinomycetota; class Actinomycetes; order Streptosporangiales; family Thermomonosporaceae; genus Actinocorallia; species Actinocorallia sp. B10E7. Next base: position 24,194 of record NZ_JBDPLZ010000021.1, on the reverse strand, counting down.
GGTGGCGGACGGGCCGGTGAGGCAGGAGGCGAACTTGGTGAACGTCATCGGCCAGGTGAGGCTGGAGATGTCGATACCGGACTCCTCGGCGTGCTCGCGGTAGTTGACGCCGATCGCGAAGATCTGGCCGGGGCGGGGCACCGGTGCGCGCAGATCGGCCTCGTCATAGGGGGATGCCTCTCCGGTCAGTGTCGTCAGCACCGGCCAGGCGTCCCGCCAGTGGTCGAACAGGGTCTGCGGGTCGGAGCTCAGGACGCCGCCGCTCGCTTGATGGACGTCGATGGCTCCGTCGCCGGTCAGCAGTACCACCCGGTCGGCCAGATTCGCGATGCGCATAGGCTCCTCCGTCGTTCGCGCCTGCCCCGCGGGATGGCGCGGGGCTGCCCCGCATTGAACGCCGACCCTGGCCGGGACTGCTTGGCTTGCGAGGCCAAAGTCAGCGGGCCGGTTTGCCTGTCGGATCCAGCGTGCGGGCGATCTCCAGGGCCAGCCGGAGCTCCATCGGGTCTCCGATGGGATGGCCCAGCAGCTCTTCGGCCCTTCGGACGCGGTAGGTGACGGTGTTGCGGGCGATGTGCAGGCGTTCGGCAGCGGTCCGGAGGCTGCGCTCGCATGCCAGATAGACGCGCAAGGTCTCACGCAGTTCGCCGGAGCGCTCGTCGTCGGCCAGCAGCGGCCCGAGAACGTCCTGGGCGTACCAGCGGGCCTGCTCCTCATCGGCTGTCGCCAGGCACACGGTCCGCACGTCGGTGTACTCACACCACCAGCCGGCCTTGGCCGTGGCGGCGACCCGATCGGCCTCCCGAGCCCCCAAGTGGCTGCGGCGCAGGCCTTCGGGCCCGAACGCCACCGGCCCGGCGGCCACCCTGACCCCGGGCGGTGGCCGCAGCAGCCGCGCCCGGTCGGCATGTCCGGGCGCGGGGCTGGACCGCCAGCCCGCCCAGGCCCATACCTGGCCCGGGACGACCGAGAGGTCGAGCCATTCGTCGGGGGCCAGCGCCCGGGACAGGTCCTCTGCACAACGGTGCAGTTCGGCGGAGCCGGTGTGCCGATCGTCCGCCGCCACGACGAACGCCTGGTGATACCGGACCAGCTCGTAGCCGAGTGTCAGGGAGGCGTGCTCGGCGGCGGGCCTCCCGGCCAGCAGATCCTTCATGACCCGGCGGCGATCCGCCTCCCGGCCCGCCTCCCACCGGGCCCGCTCGGCGAGATACTCCTCCGCCAACCGGCTGGCATGGACGTCGGCGTAGGCGAACAGCAGGTCGCTGACACGGCGGCTCTCGGCGAGGCGGACGGGCTCGGGCAGGGTGTCGACGACCGCGCTGAGCGCCTGGTGCAGCCGGGCATGACCGATCCGCACTCCGCGCAGCACCCGGTCCAGGCGGATCCCCCGGCGCGCGAACTCCGCGCCGCTCACGACCGCCTCCTCCGGAGCCGCCTGCTCGGCCATCGTCGCGCCTTCAGGCGGAAGATCGGCCAGCAGGCCGCGCAATGCCAACAGCACGGCCGCTTCGACCGTCGAGCGCAGCGTCGCGAACGGGGCCGGGCCGCCGCCGTGCTCGGGCACCTTCTCGATGATCTCCTGGGTCATCTCCTGCGCGGTCCGCACGGCCCAGGCCACCGGTCCGGGTCCCAGGGCCACCGTGGCGACAGCGATGGTCACCGCCGAGGAGGCGGGCTCGGGCAGCGGGCCGGGGACGTCGCGCGGGACCAGGCCCAGGATCCACTCGTGCGGGTCGCCGGTCATCCTTTCGCGCCCCTCAACTCGGCCCCGGCCAGCCCGGCGCCACCAGTTCGCCGCGGAAGAACACCAGAGGATGAGCGTCGACCGCGGCGTGCCCACCGTGCACGAGGCCGGTCACAGCGACATGGTCGCCGGCCTCATAGACCGCGTCCAGTTCGCAGTCCAGCCAGGCCAGGACGCCGTCCAGCAGCGGTGAGCCCAGGGAGCTGAGGGTCCAGGACCTGCCGTTGAACCGGTCGGCGTCCCGGGTGGCGAATGCCGCAGCCACCTGATGTTGGGGTGCTGACAGGACGTTCACGCAGAACCGGCCCGCCTCGCGGATGAGCGGCCAGGTGGTGGAGTGCCTCCCGGCGAAGAACGACACCAGCGGCGGGTCGAGTGAAGCCGAGGTGAACGAGCCCACCGTCATTCCCACCGGGCCCTGGTCGTGCAGCGCGGTCACGACCGCGACGCTGGACGGTACATGCCGCATGATCTCTCGCAAAGGACTCATGCTCCCACCCTGTGCGTCCGGCCTCGGCCGCCGCTCGGTCCGGGGGCACCAATCGGCGCCGATCTCTTGGGTCACGGTGCCAACCCCGCTTTGACGTACATGCGCAGCAACGGGCCAGGCCCCTGCCCGGGGACGGCGTCCAGTGCGCCGGGGAACCGCAGGATCTCCAGGGCGAGTCGTATCTCCAACGGATCGGCCGGACGGCCGGCTCCCATCAGCTCCTCAGCCCGTTTGACCCGGTAGGCGACGGTGTTGCGGGCCGCTCCGAGCCGCTCGGCGGCCGTCTTCAGGCTCCGCCCCGACGCCAGGTAGCACAGCAGGGTTTCGCGCAGCCGAGCCGACCGGGAGTCCGGCGCGGCCAGCGCTCCCAGGGTCTCCCGCACGAACCAGCGGGCCTGCTCGGTGTCGCCTGTCAGCAGTGCCGCGGTTCGCACGTCCGCGTAGTCGCACACGCCGACGGACGCGGGCATCGTCACGGCGATCCGCGCGCAGTGCCGTGCCGCCAGATGGCTGCGCCGTACTCCGGGCAGGCCGAACGACGGAGGACCCGCTGCGGCCCGCCAGCCGTCCGGCAGGCCTGCCGGCCAGGCCATCCGGTCCGGGCGGGCATCGAATCCGATCCACAGCCATACCGCGCCGGCATGTCCCGCCACCTGCAACGGCCCCTCGCCTACGCAGCCGGCCCTGAGACCGGCGACCCATGCCTGGAGGCTCGTGGCCGTGCCGGCCGGGCCTTCCCTCCACAAGATCACGGCTACGTGGTGGCGATCGAGGCGATAGTCCAGGATGCGCTCCGCCGACGCCGGGTCGACCCCCTCCCTCGCAATGATCGCTTCGACCAGGCGGCAGCGCACGGCCTCCTCGCTGTCCTCCCACCGGTCCCGCTCGGCGACGTACGTTTCGGCCATGTCGCTCGACAACAGATCCGTCAGCTCGAAGAGGATCTCGGTGAGCCGCCCCGGCAGTTCACCGCCCGGTGCGGCGTCGCGCAGGGCCCGGTGCAACACGGCGTGCCCGATCCGCACGCCCCGTAGTACGCGTTCCAGCGGGATACCGCGTCGTACGAAGTCCCTGACGGCCTCCGCTCCCTCCACCGGCACCGCGAACCGGGCGGGCCCGTCGATCTCCGCCCCGCGCGGATCAGCCAAACCGCACAGGCACGTCAGCACCACGGCCTCGGCCATCTGGTGCAGTGTCTCGAACGGCGCGGGCCCCACACCCCCTTCGGGCACACGTTCGAAGATCTGCCGGGCCATCTCGCGAGAGGTGGAGACCGCCCATCGCACCGGGCCCTCGCCGAGAAGGCTCCGGGCCGAAGCCACGATGGACGGAGCACAGGTGGGCGGCACCGACGGGAGGCCGTCCAGATCCGAGAGCCAAGAGAACTCCATCTCCTCACTCCACCATCCAGCCCGTTGTCCCGGCTCGGGCGGCGGGTCAAATCCTGCGCCCGTTTATGGGCCCGCAGACCAAGCGGAGCGAAGGGCCGAAGGCGTGGAATCAGCGACGACCCACCCAATCCCAGGAGGTACCCGTGTCCGTTCCCGGTGAGTTCCCGATGCAGTACAGCGCGTCCGCCGACGCCGACCTCGTCCGGCGCGCCCGCGAACTGGGCCCGCTGCTGGCCGCGAACGCGGCGAAGACCGACTCGGACAGGCGCCTGCCCGAGACGACGATCACGGCTCTCACCGAGGCCGGCCTGTTCAAGCTGACCGTGCCGCGCCGCTACGGCGGCCACCAGGCGAACTTCGCGACCTTCCTGGCGGTCAACGCGGAGATCGCCCGCTCCTGCGGGTCGACCGCCTGGGTGATCGCCCTGATCAACATCTGCAACTGGGCCGCGGGACTCGCCCCGGAGAAGCTCCGAGAGGACATCTTCGGCGCCGACCCCGACTCCCGGGTCTGCGGCGTCCTGACCCCCAGCGGCACCGCCACCCGTACCGGCGACGGACACACCGTCACCGGTTCCTGGGGATTCGCCTCCGGCTCTCTGCACGCCACCTGGGCGACGCTGGGAGTCCAGGTCACCGACGAGGACGGTCAGGTCGTCGAGTTCGGCAACGTCCTGATCCCGATGGACCAGCTCACGATCAAGGACACCTGGCACGTCGTCGGGATGCGCGGCACCGGCAGCAACACCCTCATCGCCCAGGACGTCTTCGTCCCCGCCCACCGCTACACACCGCTCGCCTTCGGCGCCGACCAGCCCGACAACCACCCCGACGAGCCGCTCTACCGTTCCTCCCTCATCCCCGCCCTCAGCGTGATCCTGGCCGGACCCCAGCTCGGCCTGGCGCGTGCCGCCCTCGACCACACCCTGGCCACCATCGGTGGACGCGGCATCTCCTACACCTTCTACGAGCACGCCGCCGAGGCACCCTCCACCCAGTTCCAGATCGCCCAGGCCACCGAACTCATCGACACCGCGGCCCTGCACATCTTCCGATCGGCCGCCCACATCGACCAGGCCGCCGCCGAAGGCCGGCCCATGGACGTCACCGAGCGGCTGCGCGTCCGCATGGACACCGGCTACGCCATCACCCGCTGCCGAGAGGCCATCGACCTGCTGCTCGACGCCAACGGCGCCTCCAGCTTCGCCGAATCCAACCCCCTCCAGCGCATCTGGCGAGACTCCAGCACCGCCGCCCGCCACGCCATCGCCAGCCCCAGCATCAGCGCAGAAGCCTACGGACGATCCCTGCTCGGCATCGAACAGCAGATGACCCCCATCATCTGAACCCGGCCCCGCACCCCGACCGAGGAGACGACCATGAGCCGTATCCGTCCCACCGCGTTCGTGCACGTCGTTTACCGCACCCACCGCTTCGCCGAGATGCTCGACTGGTACCAGAAGGTGTTCGGCGCCCGCGTCCAGTTCCAGAACGAGATGCTCGCCTTCCTCACCTATGACGAGGAGCACCACCGCTTCGCGTTCGTGGACCTCGACCTCCTCGACCCCGACCCCCAGGAGAAGAACCGCACCGGCCTGGTGGGCGTCGACCACGTCGCCTACACCTTCGCCTCACTGCGGGACCTCCTGGAGAACTGGGAACACCTCAAGGCCGAGGGCATCGAACCGTACTGGTGCATCCATCACGGCGTCACCGTCTCGCTCTACTACGGCGACCCCGACGGAAACCAGATGGAATTCCAGGTCGACAGCTACCCCACCCCCGAGGAGACCAACGCCTTCATGTTCGGGCCCGGCTACGCCGAGAACCCCATCGGCGTCGAATTCGACCCGAAGGACTGGCTCACCCGGCTACGCGACGGCGAGCCGGAGGGCGACTTCCTGATCCGCCGGATCCACCAGCCGGTCTCCCCGCTCCGCTTCTCCGCTCCCAGTCCCTGACACCCGATCCGGCCTACACCTCACATCACTCACGAGCCCGACCTTCACGAAGGCGAAGATGTCCATCACCTCGGTGGTCCTGACCATCCTCCTCGCGGCGGGATTCGTCAGAACCGGCCTGCCCAAGGCCCTGCTCACACCGACAGCAGTCGGCCTCGCCGAGCATCACGGCCATTCCACCGCCACCTTCCGCATACTGGGTCTCCTCGAACTCGCCGGCTCCGCCGGGCTCGTCATCGGTCTGTGGTGGCCACCTCTCGGCATCGCCGCCGGCCTGGGACTCGCCATCGTCTGCATCGGAGGCTTCACCTCCCACCGCAGAGCCAATGATCCGGCCAAAGCCCTCATCCCGGCCGTTCTCTTCGGCGCGATCGCCCTCATGATCCTCGCGCTCCACCTGGCCGAACTCTGACGCCCAAGCCGTCGACCGAGACCCCAGGCCAGTCCGCCACTGCGGCAGCATCCACGTGTTCGGGTCAAGCGCCGCGCAGACCGAGGCCGCACTGAAGGAGGCGGCCTCGGTCTGCGCACGCAGGGCGAACGCAACGCCACCGCCGCCGGCCACACCCTCCCTGGCATCAGGCTCCCGCCCGACGCGGCCCGTCGACCTCCTCACGGACCTGATCTGCACCGGCGATTCCGGCCCCGGCCTGACCTGCCGCGCAGCCAGAACGCGCACAGGGTTTCTCACACCGCCGTGCAGTCCCTTTCCACACAGCCTTGGACGCGTCCGCCGTGCATCACAACGGGCAGGGACGCCGAGCGCCGCATCCGCGCGCCGACACCGAGGCCTTCGGAGACCCCGGAGACTCGGAAGGCTTCGGCAGCCTCTTCGACTGAACGTTCTCAGCGCGTGACGAACGGTCTGAACAGCCGGTGCTCGTCGCCCCCACCGTCATGAACCCTCATACGATCCATGATCGATCCCGAATCGATGCGCGATCATCAACTGACGGCGGGCCGGACCGCCGGCGGACGTGCAGCCATTCGGCTGCAACCAGGTTGGGGTCATGTCAGGCTGGGTACCGCGGGCCGGGGCAAGGGCGGCGTCAGTGCCTGGCGAACTGGACGCGTGTCCGCTGGACGACGTCCGGCCGCAGCTTGACGCCCCGGACGGTCAACCGCTGCCCGTAGATGTCGGTGACCCTGATGGCCTTGCCGCACCCGGCGCCCTTCGCGGAGAGGAAGTAGTTGTAGCCGGTGCGCGGCAGCCCCTTCCACCCCTTGGAGGTCCGCACCTCCAGTCGCGCCACCGGGTTGCGGTGGTCGATCACCTGGACGCCGCACCACCAGCGGGTCGATCCGCTCTTGTACCGGACGGCGACCTTCCGCGAGGTCTTCGGGCTGAGCAGCCGCCAGGTGATCGGGATGCTGCCCTTGACGGGGTCGGCGAGCTCGGCGAAGGCCCGCTCGCTGAGGTCGAGCTGGCCCCTGCCGCAGGTGGGGCACTCGTCGACCACCTTGACGGTGATCGCCCGCCCGTTCGCCCGCACCCGCACGTAGGCGCCGCAGGCCCGGGCCGTCTCGTAGTCGACGGTGTTCATCGCCGCGATCATCAGGCTCTCCGCGGGTCCGAACATGCACGCCCCGCCGTCGCCGTTCCCGACGTCGTAGAAGGTGGCGACGCCCCGGTAGGTGACTTTGGGCTTCACCTTCCCGGCGGCCACCGCGCTCGCCGCCACGGCCCCGTCCGAAACCACCGCCGTCCAGGTGAGCACTCCGGCCACGACCGCCACCAGGCAGGCACCCGCCATCCGTCCATGCCACCGAAGAGTCATACGCCGGCCTCCGTCCAGGGGTTCGAGCAGCCGCCCTACAGAGTGCCGCAACTCAGGAGACTCCGCCGCATCTTTGGCCACAACACTGGATTTCGAACAGCAGAGCCCCTCTGATCACTCGACGGTCAGGAAACCAGGACGGAGCGCCGTTCCAGCGCTGCCGGGGCGAGGACGGCCCGGCAGATGTCCTCCCGCTCGACCGTCATGTCGCGCAGCCGCTCGCGGCAGGCGGATTGAGTTCCCCCCCGTGGCACGGCCACGAACGTTGTGGTGTCGGCGCTCGGTCGGGCTGATGGTGCGCGATGCCCTTTGACGTGGCCCCACACCGTTACGTGGTGGACGGGAACACGGCCGACACCGTGATCGTGCAGCCGTGTAGAGCGCTTCCCGTTCGTGGCCTATGACTGGCGTGCGGCCGCGACGTAGTAGAGGAACGGGCGCAGGGCGCCTTCTTTCCTGGTGACGAATCCGGCGTCGGCGATGATTCCTTCGAGGAGTTCCTTCGGGTCGTGACGCATGGCCGGCCCGGTGATCCTGCCGATCACGTGGGCGAGGGTGCGGTGGGTCGGTGGGCGGAACTCGACGATGAGGAGCCGGCCTCCGGGACGGAGCACGCGGTGCATCTCGCGCAGAGCGGCGGCGCGCTCCGAGGCGGGAATGTGGTGGACGGCGAGGCTGGAGACCACGACATCGAAGGAGGCCTCCTCGAACGGCATGTCCTGCCCGGGGGCGACCACGTAGGAGCAGTTGGCGGGCGCGTGCTTGCGGGCGTAGTCGATCATCGAGGGTGACAGGTCCAGCCCGGTGACCGCGCCGGTGGGGCCGGCCAAGCGGGACAGCAGGCGGGTGAGGTAGCCGGTGCCGCAGCCCACGTCCAGTACCCGGCCGCCGGGGCTCGCGCCCGTCAGCACGGCGATATGGCTGAAGACACGGCGGCGGCGTCCGAAGAACAGGACCGTCGATAGGGCCTCGTAGGCCGCGGGGTGGTCGATGGTGCCGCCGTCGGGGTGCTCGGCGTGGCGGTGGCCGGGTTTTCCGGTGCCCATGGCTGCTTTCCTTTCTCGGTGCTCTACAGGTATGCGAGGGCTTCGCGGACGGTGATGCGCGAGGCGCGGGTGGCCGCGGCGTCGGTGGCCAGTGCCGAGCCGAGGACGGCGAGCCCGACCCAGATCGCGACGGCGGGGGCGGAGATCCGGTAGGGCAGGGGCGCGTTCTGGAAGAGCTCGCCGAGTCCGTCGCCGAGGAGCGCGGTGAGGGCGAGGGCGGGTACGGCGGCGACGATGCAGCTGGTCAGCGCCAGGATGATGCCTTCGGTCACGACGATGCGGCGCACAGCCGACGGCCGGGCACCGAGGGCGTGCATGACGCCGAACTCCCGGGTCCGGTCCAGGACGTTGGCGCTCATCGTGGAGGCCAGGCCGATGGCGCCGACGACGCCCAGCGGCAGCGCGACTCCCAACAGGACCGCAAGGACGGGGCCGAGGTGTCCAGAGGAGGCGGCGTCGCTCCGGCTGATCGACGCCGCGGACTTCACGGTGACGCCTGATGCGGCCAGGGCGGTGTTGATGCGTTCCGCGACGTCCTTGCGGGTCTGTTCGTCGTGGCCGTCGGTGAAGACGCGTAGCTGGTTGACTTGCTGAAGCCGTCCTGTGGCCTGGGCGAGTCCTTCTGCGGTGGCGTAGACGCCTCCGCCGCCGGCCTCCCTCTCTTCGATGATGCCGACGATGCGCCAGGTCGTGGGCTTGCCGTCGAGGAAGAGCCGCACGTCATCGCCCGCACCGAGGTCGGGGACGGAGTTGTCGCGGGTGATCTGGTTGAGCACGATCGCCCTGGTCTCACCGGGCTTCAGCCAGCGGCCTTCGAGCAGTTTCGACGGTGACCGACCGGTCTGGACGGTGTTGATCGCGACGCTGCCGTGCCCCTGGTCCGGGTAGGTGCGGGTGAAGGGCAGCCGTCCGGTTGCGGCGACGCTGGTCGGGGTGCGCTGCCAGGCCTGGACCCGGGTGACCCCTGGTACCCGGCTCACCGCCTTGGTGACGGCTTCGGTCGCCGCCGGGTCGGCCAGCGCCACCTCCACGTCCCAGGTGCGCTGGGACTTGCGCTGCTCGTCGACGGCTTGGGTGCCGGAGTTCAGCGACATCCCGGCGACGAACACCGTGCCCGCGCAGGCCAGCAGGCCCACCGACAGCCAGAACCGGGCCGGCCGCCGCACCGTGTTGCGCAGCGCCATGACCAGGTCTCGATCGAGACGGTCGATGCCCCCTATCCGGGCCAGGACGCCGGTCGCCTTGCCGGGTCTCGTGCCGCCGCCGTGGTGGTCGATGGCCGCCCGGACCGTCGTCCGGCTGGTCCTGATCAGCGGCCACAGCGCCATCAGAGACGGCAGGGCCAGGCCGACGGCCACGATCACCGCGTAGGTCCACCAGGGAGCGGTGAGGCTGGCAGCCTGTACGCCGAGCATGTCCAGGAGCCCGCTGAGGAGGCGGCCGACACCGATGGCGGGTCCGAGGGCGAGCAGCGTGGCGGCCGCGGCCACGAGCAGCGTCATCACCAGGTAGAAGCGGCCGATGCGGCCGGAGCCGGCGCCGATCGCCTTCATGATCCCGATCTGCGGGATCTGCCGGGTGAACAGGGTGTTGAGCATGTTCGCCACCAGGATCGTGCTCAGCAGCAGGGCGGCGGCGCCCCCGGCGAGCAGCGACAGCAGGAACACGTCCGCCTGCCACTGGTGCGGGTGAGCATAAGGCCGGGGGACCTGGATCTCCTCGACGGTCAGGCCGCGGTCTCGCTGCAGCCGGTCCCCGACCTCCCCCGCGACCGAGGCCACGGTGGCCCGCTCACGGCTCGGCTCGGTCCCTCCGGGAGCCGAGGCCTGGATCTTCAGCTGGTCCAGCATCACCGGTGACCCGAGCGAGGCCGTGGACAGATAGCCGTAAGCCCTCTGCTCCTGCGGCGAGGGAGCCAGGCTCGGGTCGTACACGGTGTCCCGCACCCGGACCGAAAGGCTCTGCCCGCTCGGCGTCTTGATCGTCATCGTGTCCCCGACGTTCACGCCCAGCAGGTCCAGTGAGTCGCCGCGCAGCAGGATCTCCCCGGAGGCGGGCGGCCAGGAGCCCTCGCGCCGCGCGTCGAACCTGACCATGCGCATCGGGTCGTCCGGGGCGGCGGCGAACACCAGCATCGGGACGTCCAGCGTCCTACCGTCCACCTGGACTTCGGTGCTGAACTGCGTGCGGCCGATCGCCTGGAGCACGCCGGGACTCTCGCGCGCCTGCGTCACGAGGTCCGCCATCTGCTCGGCGGGGACGGGCTCGTCGAGCACGATCGTCGCCGAAGCCGGTTCGGTGCCCAGGTAGGCGTTCTCGGTCTCCCGGCCGATGGTCGCCCACGCCAGCAGCACCCCGCCGAACACCGTCAGGCTCACGGCGATGGCCAGCACCATCAGCGCGAACCGGGACCAGCTCGCCCGCAGGTCGCGGCGGAGCTTGACCGCAAGGAGGCTCACGACGCCACCCCCGCGCCGGTGTCGGCGACGACCTTGCCGTCGACCAGCCGGATCTCCCGGCCGACGACCGAGCGGATGTCGCGCTCGTGGGTGACGACCACGATCGTCCGCCCCTCGTCGTTCAGTTCGCCGAACAGAGCCAGGACCGCATCGGCGGTGGCCGAATCGAGGTTGCCGGTCGGTTCGTCGGCCAGCAGCAGCGGCGGGTCGTTGGCCAGTGCCCGCGCGATCGCCGCCCGCTGCTGCTGCCCGCCTGACAACGTGGCGGGCAGCTTGCCGGCCTGGTCGCCGATGCCGACCCGCTCCAGGAGTTCCCGTGCGCGCCCGCGCCGCTCGCCTGTCGGGACCTTCCCGACGAAGTCCATCGCCAGCATGACGTTCTCCACGACGGTCAGGGTCGGCAGCAGCTGGAAGAACTGGAACACCAGCCCGACGTTCCGTCCCCGCCACGCGGCGAGTTCCGTCTCCGCCAGCGAGGCCAGGTCGGCGCCCTCGACCCGCACGGTGCCCGACGTCGGCCGGTCGATCCCGGCGAGCAGGTTCAGCAGCGTCGTCTTCCCGCTGCCCGACCGTCCCACGATCGCCACGAACTGTCCTTCGGCGATCTCCAGACTGAGCCCGTCGAGCGCGAGGAACCCCTCGCCCGCCGTCGGGTAGTCCTTGACGACGTCGCTGACACTGATCGATTTCTTCATGATCTGTCTCCTCCGGTCAGCCGTGGTCGAAGGGCGGACGGTGGCCGCCGGGGGCCGTGCTCGCCGGCGGGGAGGGGTCACCGCCGTGATCGGGGATCTCGTGCAGGCCGAGCCCGCCGAGCAGCATCATCACGACCGCCAGCAGGCCGATGATCGCCGCGGCGATGACCGCCGCCCTGACCCACCGGCGCCCCCCGCCCGCCTGGCCGGGGCCGATGCCCGCTCGGGTGAATGGACCGCTCATGCGGATCCTCCTGTCTGACCCGGATGGTGGCCCTCAGTCCACCGGCCGCCACCCCCCGCCCGAAACGCCCCGATGACGGATCTTCGGAGTCCACGCCGCGTGGACAGGAATCCTCCGTCAGGGGGATTCATGGCTCCGAACAGGCCCTCTACCCTGGGCGGTGACCATGACCAGCACAGCGCGCAGCCCTTCTCTCCCCCGGCCGAGCCGCCAGGTGCTCTTCGACGCCACCGTCACCGCGGTCGCGTTCGCCGGGACGCTGGTGCAGCTCGAACACGGCGGGGTCGCCTTCGTCCGCTCCGGACCGAGTGATCTGGGCATCGTGAGCGGCCTGCTGGCCGGGGGCGCGGCGCTCCCGCTGCTGGCTTGGCGGAACCGGCCGCTCGCCGTCTTGGTGATCACCACCGTGGTGAGCGTCCTGATGTCCGGGCTGGGCTACCACGTGGGCACCATCGTCGGCCCGCTCGGTCCGGTCGCGGCGCTCTACCTGCTGACGGCCGGTCGCCGGGCGGCCTGGGACAGGCGCACCACGGCGACGGTGGCCGGACTGTTCCTCGCCTATCTCGGGGTCACCGCCTTCTCCCGATCCGGATCTCCGGTGGCCGACCTGCTGCACACGGGCATGGGGATCGCCGCCGCCTACTTCGCCGGTGAGCGCACCCGGCTCCGGCGCGAGCAAGTAGCGGAGTTCGAGCAGCGAGCCCTGCGCGCCGAACGCGCCGCCGAACGCGAGCGGCTGCTGGCCGCAGCCGAGGAACGCACCCGTATCGCCCGCGACCTGCACGATTCGGCCGGGCACGCCATCAGCGTGATCGCGGTGCGCGCCGGAGCCGCCCGGCTGCGGCACCACCGGGACCCCGGACGTTCTCTGGCCGCCCTCACCGAGATCGAGGAACTCGCGCGGCAGACCGCCGCCGAGATCGACCAGCTCGTCACCACCCTGCGTGAGGCGGCCGACGGGATCGAGGCCCCACCCGGCCTGTCCTCCCTGGACACGCTCATCGCCCACCACCGGGCGGCCGGGCTGAAGGTCACGCTCACCAGCGGCGGCGACGCCCGACCCCTGGCCAGGGCCGCCGACCAGGCCGCCTACCGGATCCTCCAGGAGTCCCTCACCAACGCGGCACGGCACGGCACCGGCTCGGCCGACATCACCATGGCGTTCGGCGACACGGCCTTGCTTCTCGCCGTCTCCAACCCGGTGAGCGACGGTATCCGCGCCGTGCGTCCCGGAGGCGGGCACGGGCTCATCGGCATGCATGAACGCGCGACACTGCTCGGAGGCGAGCTGAACACCGTCCGCGCCCGGGACTCGTTCAAGGTCGAAGCCCGCATCCCCTACGGAGGACACGGGACATGACGCAGGTACTGATCGCCGACGACGACCACCTCATGCGCGCCGGGCTCGTCGAACTGCTCACCGTCGACCCCGACATCGAGATCGTCGGACAGGCCGCGACCGGCCGCGAAGCCGTGGCTCAAGCCCGCCGCCTGGCACCGGACGTCGTCCTCATGGACGTGCGCATGCCGGACCTCGACGGCATCGCCGCCACCCGCGAGCTCCGCCGAGAAGCACCCGACGCCAAGGTCCTCATCCTGACCACCTTCGAGCAGGACGATTACATCTTCGGCGCACTGCGGGCCGGCGCCTCCGGCTTCCTCCTCAAACGCTCACGACCCGAAGACCTCATCACGGCCGTCCGCACCATCGCCGCCGGGGACTGCCTGCTCTCCCCCTCGGTGACCCGCCGCGTCATCGGCCGCATGGCCCAGCAGCCCGTACCGGACCTCACCGGCCAGGCCAAACTCGCCGACCTCACCCCGCGCGAGCTGGCCGTCCTCGAACTCATCGCCCGCGGCCTGTCCAACCGCGAGATCGCCGCCGCACTCGTCGTCGAGGAATCCACCATCAGGACACACGTCAAGCGCATCCTCATGAAACTCGGACTCCGCGACCGCATCCAAGCCGTGATCTTCGCCTACGAGACCGGCATCAACACCCCTTCCTGAGCACCGGCGAGAAGGAGGCGAAGAAATGCATCGACAATCCTCTCCAGGTGCGCAAGATTCGAAGATCGTCACGGCCTTGACGCGCTGCTCGTTCGAGCCCGGTGGACGCCGTGTGTGCGGTCGCCCACCGAGCGTGCGGCTGTCACTCCTTTGATGCGCGGGTGATCAGGTGTTCGCGAACTCGGCCAGTGCGTCCAGGTCGAGGGCGGTGCACACGAGGGTCTCGGAGATGCCGACGGCCTTGAGGGCTTCGGCCTGGCCGGGAGCCGGACCGCCCACCAAGACGTCGTTGCCGGTCACGAAGTCACGCAACTGTGTCAGCTGGTCGGCGGCCAGGTCAGGGCGGTAGTGAATGAGGACCACTCCGTCGCCGAGCACATGGCCGAAGTCGTTCATCGGCGTCGTCTCCGACGGCTCGAAGAAGAGCTTCGCCGGATGCGTCCCGCCGGCTGCGCCGGGGTAGGTCTCGGTGCGGTCGCGTACCTGGCAGACGCCGCTGCCGGTGGCCTTCGCCTTGTCCTCGGACACCACGCCGATGACACCGAAGGCCAGCAGCACGGCCGAGACCACGCCGACCGCCGCCAGAGCACCGTGGAAGGTCTTCCACGCGTGCGGCCAGGTGATGTACTTGGCCACGGCGGTGCCCGCCGCGAACATCACGATGATGGCCGCGAGCTGGCCGAACTCCACCCCGATGTTGAAGGCGACCACCCGCAACAGCTGGCGCAGCACCTCGTGCGGCAGGCCGAGCTCCTGCAGGCGCGTGGACAGGCCCAGGCCGTGAATCAGGCCGAAGCCGAAGACCGCGACCCCGAACCAGGTCCACCGCTGCGGCCGTCCGATCCAGCCGACCACGGCGACGAACACCAGGCTGAGCGCGATGACCACGTCGACGAAGGTCGCATTCATCTTGAACTCGGCCATGGTCGCCGCGATCAGGGTCAGGCTGTGCCCGAGCGCGAACAGGGAGATCATCTGCGCGGCGCGCTTGACCGTCCCGGCCAGCAGCAGGACCCCGGCCACGAACAGCAGGTGGTCCCAGCCCGCGAGCATGTGGACGAACCCGGACCAGATGAACGAGGGAGTGCTGCCGCTGGTGTTGGTGACACCGTGGGCATAGGCCGCTTCAGGCACGGCGAGGACGGCCGCCACGGCCGGTAGGCCGATCATTCCGGCGCGTCGCACGGCGGCGCGTCCGATGATGGAGGAACGCTGCGGCTCTGGTGGGCCGCCGCGAGTACAGGTGTTCATGTGAACCTTCCAGCAGAGAACCGCACTGCGTTCCGCCCTTGGGCAGGTGGGCGCAGCGCGAGGACAAGAGATGTCGTCTATGCCGGAAGGAAAGGAGGCGCGCGCCCCGCGATGGGAAGCGCCCACCGCTGACGACGCAGCACTGGCGCCTCACCGGACGCCGGGATGCTGATCGCCTTGAGCGGCGATCGCTGCGGCGGCCGGGACAGGCGGGCGGCCAGCGAACGTACCGCCCGGGTCGAACCGCGCCACAGCAGCGAGGTGACGATCCCGACGAGCAGGTACACCGTCGCGCCGATGAGCACGACCAGCGGCCCGGGAAGCTGCGCCGCGGTGTCGAAGCGGTGCTCGACGGCCTCGGCCACCACGTAGGCGGCACTCGACAGCGCCGCTGATCTCCGCAGGTCGCGGCACCACCGTATCGGTGGGAGTTCACGCTCTTGTCCGCCTCGCGATGTCACGGCGAAGAGGCTCAGCAGCGTGGCGGCGGCCAGGCACACGGCCACCACCGTCGCCGGACCCAGGAACCCGTGGCTGTGGCGGACCACGCCCCCGGTGTCGATCACATGCTGGTGGGTGAGCAGCCACTCGGTCAGGCCGTGCGCCACCAGCCAGCCCGACAGCCCGAATGAGACGGCAGAGGAGACCAGGACAACGCGCTCGACCTGCTCTCTGCGCATTCGCCCCCCCTCGACCGAGCCGCCTACCCCGTAGAAAGCACTGGTCACCCTAGCCCGCGAGCAGCCTAACGGCCGGGGTTTCCGTCCCGGCCGCCGACGAGGCCCCGGGTACGGGCCTGTCGTCGGCGTGTCCGCGCCGGGTACCGGCACCCGAAAAGTTCGCCGATCTCCCTCTGCCGCGGGTTCAGGCAAGGCCCACCAGGGCGGTGACCGGTTCCAGGGATGAGACCGCCACGCATGAAACAGGAGGGGCCGCTTCCAAAACTCGTGGTCGGCGACAGCATCTGCGTCATCGACACCGGATTTGCCGTGGCCAACGGCCGATACCTCGGCGACTCCGGCCGGACTTCTCCTCACAGCGCGGACACCGGTGGTGTCGGGCATCCACGAGCTCGGGTGAGAGCAGGCCGACGCTCATCCCCACTATCTCCCTCGCCACCGGCAGTCCCCTGATCGCCAGACCGAACCGAACCGAGCCGCCCGACCCGATCAGGCGACCCCGCCCTTGCACGTGTCCGTCGTGCGCCCGAACGAAAAGCCAAACGCGATCAGCGCCTTGCCAGGTCAGACGGCAAAATCGTCCTCTCCCTTTCAAAGGTGGTTGAGCTTCCCCCGTTCGGCCACGTCAGGCTTGGACACCCACGCCGTCACGCGGCGGGTGGAAACATGGTCGACACCGTGAGCGTGCAGCCGTGTGGGTCGCTTCCCGTTGGGGGTACTTTGCCAAACCTTGAGTCGACCAAGATCACGATTTGACGATCTTGGTCGACTCTTTGTTTCTCACGAGAGGCCAGTGGACCGGACTTCACCAAAAGCCGGACAGCTCTTGCACTGTCCTCAAGCAGGATCGGTGGACAGGCCCGGCAGCCGGAGGCGACACCGGACGAGTACGGGATCTTCGCGTCCTATGCTCCGTCTTGCGGCTCACCTCACCGGCGGAGCCCGCCGACCCCGATAGAGGCGCGAGTGCCTTCGAGCCTCCGGAATCGCCTGGATGAGCTTCGCCTACATCCACAGCCACGGCGTCCATGCCGGAGGAGGAAGCTCAAGGTCGGTCAGCCCCGTGTCCTCGCCGTAGGACTCCATGAGCTCACGAAGACCGGGATCCGTTTCCTCTGCGGTCAGCTCCGCCAAGACAGCGAGAAAGGCCCGGCGGTCGGTCTCCGACAACCCGCCTAGAACGTATGCGCTCCACTCCAACTGCTTGACCGCGTCATCCGGATCGAGCACCTCGTCATCACAGCCCTCGAAGAACCAGTCACGCTGCACGACCAGCCCGACCAACGTGCGGACAAGCGACGAAGAGACCATGGGAACATCCTGCCCCGCACCAGTGACGGCCTTCGAAAGGAACGAGATCAGCCGGCCCAGAGGATGTCGATGATGCGCAGGGTCTGCGTCTCCTCGTTGAGAATGAACGTCAGCATCCCCTGGCCTGTCTCTCCGAAGAAGGCATGTCTCACCATGGACTGACCAGGGCGCTCTGCAACCGCGCCCCAGGGAGCGTGAAGGAGCTCGATCAGACGCTCCAGCAGCGGACCGTCACGCACGTCCTCCGGCAAACCGTTCAGCTCATACAGGGCCCGTCCGTGGAAACCGTCGAACTTATAGCTCGCACCCGGCCTTCCCAGTCCGGCGGGGTATAGCGCGTGAACATCTCCGTACGACCCTCAAGAGCGTCCTGCACAGCCTCCTCATAGCCCGGACGAGCGTAGGCGATCGCCCGCAGACGCCACTGACGCAACAACGCCTGTACCTGCTTGAAGCGAGCAAGATCGTGGGCCGCGTCCAAAGCCTCGTCATACTCCGCCCGGAACTGGGCGCGATGCGACGACGGAAGCGCGTCGAAGATCGCAGCCGGATCCTCACCCGGATCACACGGCCCCACGGGCTCCAGAGGCCGAGCAGTCATGCCGACCACGCTATCTCCCTGACCACCGGCAGTCCCTGGTTGAGCTTCTCCCCGCAGGAGAGCGGATGTGCAGACGGTCAAAGGCGGAGCGCCGTTCGCACGAGATCGGCGACGGCTTGTGAGCGGCTGTGCGGGGGCCAGGCGATGACCGTGGTCACTTTCGGTGCGTCCACGACCGGGACGGCGACCACATCGTCACGCAGTTGGGAGCGGCAGGAGTCGGGTGCCACCATCAGGGCTCGGCCGAGAGAGACGAGCTGCAGAAGCTGCGTGTGGCTCTGCACCTCGGGGCCGGGGCCGGCGGGGTAGGCGCCGTCAGAGCCGGGCCAGCGGGGCGCGGGAAGATCCTCCAGATCCGCCAGGTCCTTCAAGTGCAGATCCTTACGAGTGGCGAGCGTGTGCGCGGCCGGCAGGACCGCGACCTGTCCTTCGGTGAGGATCTCCTCGGTGTCGAAACCCGCCGTCTCATCGAACGGCCGGTGGAGAACGGCCACGTCCGCCTGCCCATTGCGCAGTAGTCGTTCCTGCTCACCGGGTCTGCAGAGCATCACGTCGACGTGGATCGCTCCGGGCTCGGCTGCGTAGGCGTGGAGCAACTTCGCCAGCAGCTCGCTGGAGGCGGCTGCTTTGGCGACCAGAACGAGGCTGGGGCGGCCGGTGGCCGCACGGGCCGCACGTTGAGCGCGGCGCTCGGCGGCTTCCAACGCGTCCAAGGCCCTGCGGCCTTCACGCAGCAGGACCGCGCCCGCTTCGGTCAAGGTCACCGAGCGGCTGGTGCGCCGCAGCAACGCGGCGCCCAGGCGGCGTTCGAGCCGGATGATCGCCCGTGACAGCGGTGGCTGGGCGATGCCCAGCCGTTGCGCCGCACGGCCGAAGTGCAACTCCTCAGCGACGGCGACGAAATAGCGCAGCTCGCGTGAATCCACGCGAACAGGCTACTCAAGAGGCGACACCCATCGATACCTGTGAGGTATCGCTCGTGACCCAAGCGGTGTTGGACGCCCCACCGAACCGGTCCACATCATTGAAGGCATGAACGCGACCAAAACCGCCCTGGTCACCGGGGCGAACAAGGGAATCGGCTACCAGATCGCGGCGGGTCTGGGCGCCCTGGGCTACAGTGTCGGAGTCGGCGCCCGTGACCGGACCCGGCGCGATGAGGCGGTGGCCGGACTGATCGAGGCCGGTGTCGACGCCTTCGGCGTCCCTCTGGACGTCACCGACGAACACAGCGTCGCCGCGGCCGCGGACCTCATCGCCGAACGCGTCGGACACCTGGACGCCCTGGTCAACAACGCCGCCATCACCGGAGGCGGACCGCAGCAGCCGAGCACCGTCGATGCCGCCGTCATCCGCAAGGTCGTGGAGACCAACGTCATCGGTGTCATCCGGGTCACCAACGCCATGCTGCCGCTGCTGCGCCGTGCGCCATCACCGCGGATCGTGAACATGTCCAGCAGCGTCGGCTCCCTGACCCGCCAGTCCGGCGCGGGCAGCGAGACCACCACCGGCCCGGTGGCCGTGGCCTACCCGCCTTCGAAGTCGTTCCTGAACGCGGTCACTCTGCAGTACGTACGGGAATTGGCCGACACGAACATCCTCATCAACTGCGCCTGCCCGGGGTTCGTCGCCACCGACCTCAACGGCTTCCGCGGCGTGCGCAGCCCCCAGGAAGGAGCGGCGATCGCCATCCGCCTGGCCACCCTGCCCGACGGCGGTCCCACCGGAGGGTTCTTCGAGGATGCCGGTGTCGTGCCCTGGTAACACCGCCGGACCGACCATCTGCGCACGGCCCACCCGTGCGACCTCCGATACCACGTTCTCCACACGCGAATCGTCTGTCCCGCCATAAGAAGAAACCCATGGACATCGCGACCCTCGAGTGAGATGCCCTGAAGGTTCCGGACAGCGCCTCCCCTGCGGCCCGGACACCGACGACGTGGTGTCCGGCGCCTGTTCGGGCGAGTCACGCAGCAGACGAGAACACGGCCGACACCGTGAGCGTGCAGCCGCGTGGAGCGCTTCCCGTTGGGGGTGCTTTACCAAGCCTCGAGCCAACCAAGATCATAATTTGATGATCTTGGTTGGCTCTTTGTTGTGTTATGAGAGGTCGGTGGACCGGACTTCACCAAAGCCGGACAGCTCTTGCACTGCCTTCAAGCAGACCAGTGGGCAGGCCCAGCAGCAGGAGGCGGCACTCGGACAAGTACGGGCTCTTCGCGCCCTGTGCTCCGTCTGTGGCTCACCTCTCTGGTGAAACCCACCGGCCCTCATGTAGGCGCAAGCGCCTTCGCCACCGGCATCCCGCAGTTGAGCTTCGTCCAGGTCGACAGCCACGGTGTGTTGCTCCAGTCTCCTCGCCAGCGAGTTCGTGAAACCGGGGCAACACCACGGTGCCCGTCAAACGGGGGGAACATCACAACGGCTCTGCGCAAGGCCAAAAGGGACGGGCTGACGCACCTGATCCTGGATGGAACGCTGCCGTGTTGCGGCCGACTGGCCCTACTTCTCGATCGAACACCCATGCCATGGGATGAACGTGCGGGTCATAGCGGGCCCGGATGGGCGGATCCTGTGGACGTCCGGGGCGTTGCCGGGCAAGACCCATGAGCTGATCACCGTCCGGGTGCGGGGCATCCTGCACGAGCCGGGAAAGAGCGGGATCCTCACCCTGGCCGGCAAGGCCTATCAAGGAGTGGGCAGCCACATCACCGCGCCGGGCGCCTCGCCGAAGCTGTCCACGTCCTTCACAGCCGCGAACTCGCCGCGTGCTGGGAAACGTTCAAAGTGGCGTGACGAGCCACCAGATCTCTGCGTCAGGGCTTGAGGACGACGACGCCGGAAGAGTCCCCGCATGAGGCCGGAAGACTCGCTGCGGAAAGGGCTTCTTGAAGGGACGTCTGCGATTCATCGGAGATGTGTCCGATGGTGGCCTTGAAAGCCTGGCCGTCCAGTATCACCCGGCCGTCGGGGATCTGTATGCCGTGGACGCCTTCGACGATGACCGGCTTCGTGCCTGCCTGCCAGACGGGCAGGACGGACGCTGGGGATTCGCCGGGATCCTGCGGCTGTACGGAGAAGCAGCCCTTCGCCTGGTCGTAGGTCGGCATCCATGTCGTGATGGCCTTGTGGATAAGACTGCGGAACTCCGTAAATACCAGGATCCCGCCTTCGCCTACGGTGAAGGTACCGATCTTGTGATCGACCACGGGAGAGGGAGAGGATTCCTTCGGTTCGGCTCCGCCGGAGGCGCTGCACGCCGAGATCAAGGTCAGGAGTGCGGCGGCGGTGACGAGTCCACGCATGTGGTGAATCCTCTGCTCTCAGGTGGCGGCCAGGGCCTGTCCGAAGTCGGCTCGGGCCCACAGGCGCGTAGCCGCCTCGACTTCGGACAGGCCCCTCGATCCATGGCCTTCTCAGGCTAGTGAGTGCGGACCTGCCAGCCGCCCAGGGCGCTGGGGATGAGATGAACGGGGCTGATGAGGTCGCGGACCGCACCCTCATACGGGCCGTCGGTGGCTCCCGAAAGCATTCCGACGGCCTGGCCGCCCGTAAACCACGGACCGCCGCTGTCCCCCCTCCCACAGTGATCTCCGAGTCCACAGCAACCAGATAGTGGATGTTGTCGATCAAAAGACCCTTCTTGTAAACGGTGGTGCAGCCGGGGCCGCTGTTCCTCCCGAACTTACAGATGGGCTTTCCCTGGTAAATGTCCCCGGTCGCCGCGACGGTGTTGGCATAGCGCTTGACGCCCCAGCCGTAGTAGAAGGTGTCGGTCGCAGTGAAGTTACCAGGACCGTAGCGGGCGAAGTCGCCGTAGTGCCCCTCATGCTTGAGCTTGAATTTGATGGGCGTACTCCCGCCGTCGCTGCCCTGATTCGCGTACTCACGGTTGCAGGCCGCGGCTTCGAAGGTGCAGGTATTGGGCACGCAATGACCTGCGGTGGTCGGGCTGTGCGCTCCGTCTTTGGTGACGTTGAATCCCGTGGTGCAGGATGCGCCGCCGTTGAAGTACCCTCCGCCGCGCGCGTACGTGTCCTTGAACCTGAGGCCGGTCTTCTTGACTTCGACGGAGAACGACACCCCGGGGATCTCCGAGGCCGACGGAGTGGAGGCGCGCACGAGGTCGGCCTTCTCGTTCTCTGTCGTGATCGCCGCGCCCGGATCGACGGTGATGCTGATCGTGCCGGTGCGGATGTCGTAACTGAGCACCCGGTGCCGGCTACCGGTGGGGAGTTCCCGCGCGGCCCGAGCGAGTTCGCCTTCCAGGTCCTCTTCGGAGTAGCCCTTGTTGGCGACCAGCTCCACCGGTGCGGGGATCGTTTTGGCGATCTCGACGGCGGCCGAGGGGATTTCGCCCTTGAAGCCGATCCAGCCAGCCCGGTCGCCCTCGGGAGTGTCGACGATCGCATAGTGAACCGCCCCGGTTTGTCGGGAGACTTGATCACTTGTAAGGATTGAGTCATGGCACGTCCGTCCCAGTACCCACCCGAGTTGCGCCGGCGAGCGGTCCGTATGGTCGCCGAGGTCCGCCCCGACTACAAGACCGAGTCGGCCGCGATGGCCGCCGTGGCGCAGAAACTCGGGATCGGATCAAGGGAGACCCTGCGCAACTGGGTCCGCCAGGCCGAGATCGACGCCGGGCAGCGGCCGGGCACCACCAGCGAGGAAGCAGCGCAGGTCAAAGCGTTGAAGAAAGAGATCGCCGAACTCCGCAGGGCGAACGAGATCCTCAAGGCGGCCGCGAGTTTCTTCGCGGCCGAGCTCGACCGGCCGCATCTGCGCTCGTAGCGTTCATCGACGAGCACCGGGACCGCTTCGGCGGCCTCCAGCCGATCTGCCGCGTACTGACCATGCACGAGTGCAGCATCGCCCCCTCCACCTACTACGCCTTCCACCAACGCCGGGCCGCGCCATCAACGCGGACCCGTCGAGACGAGGAGCTCAAAGCCCTGATCCAGGAGATCTACGACGCCAACTACCAGGTCTACGGAGCCCGCAAAATCTGGCGGGAGCTCCACCGCCGAGGCCACCAGGTCGCCCGCTGCACCGTGGAGCGGCTGATGCGCGACCTGGAGATCAGCGGCGCGGTCCGCGGCAGGAAGATCGTCACCACGATGCCCACCCCAGCGCGGCGCGGGCCCCGGACCTGGTCGACCGGGACTTCGTCGCCTCCGCGCCGAACCGCTGCTGGGTCGCGGACTTCACGCACGTCGCCGCATGGGCCGCCGTGGTCTACGTCGCGTTCGTCGTGGACACCTTCTCCCGCCGCATCGTCGGCTGGGCGGCCTCGACCAGCAAGCAGACACGGCTCGTCCTGGATGCTCTGGAGATGGGCTTGTGGCAGCGCGACCGCGACGGCCGCCCCCATGAGAGGGGAAGCCTGATCCATCACTCGGACGCCGGCAGTCAATACACCAGCTTCAAGCCGGCCGAACATCTGGAAAAGGCAGGGATCGCGGCCTCGATCGGGTCGGTCGGCGATGCCTACGACAACGCTCTGATGGAGTCGACCATCGGCCTGTTCAAGACCGAAGTGATCAAACGACGCGGCCCTTGGAAGACGCTCTCGCACGTCGAACTCGCCACCGCAAAGTGGGTCGACTGGTACAACCACCGCCGACTCCACGGAGAGATCGGCCACATCCCACCCGCAGAATACGAGACCAACCACTACCTGAACACCACGAAACCCCAGCTCACAGCCACCACCGGAAGTCTCTAACGAACCCGGGGCGGTTCACACCTGCCGAGAGGCCTCGAAGCCGTGCCCGTTGCGCGCCCGTTGGAGGGGTGAACAAGGGTGGCAGCGCGTGCGGTGTGGACGCCGGTCCCAGTCGGCCGGACGCCCCGCTGTCTCTCGCGGTACCGGCGCCCGGCTACGGCCAGGGTGTTGCGTTAATCCTGAACCGTTTTGCCTTGCTCAAGGCTCTCAAGGGTGCTTTGCAGCCCACGTACCGGTGCACCAGGGCGTGAAAGGATACGGAGTACCTCAGGGATATCTGCGGGACGGGCTCGGAACAGCGCTACCAGGCCCAGCACAATCCAGGCACATGCAAGCACAACAACTACAGATGTCACGACGGACCACCTCTCGGAGGGTGACCTGTCGCTGGAGCCTGCAATACCCCGTGACGAACTCCATCGCGTCACGGCGCAAAACAGTAACCCAGCCACAGTTTGGATCTTGACTGTCACATGCAACGCCTCAGGTGTCAAGAGTGATAGCGAGGTTCACCCGGAACCTGTCAAACCGAATGAGACATCAGCTTGCTTGAGCGGTTTGTGGTGGTGTGTCGGTTCGGTGGGTGGTGGGTGGCTTGTTGATCCACGCGTTGGCCGGCAGCTCCGGCGGTCGGGGGCGGCGTCCGTGGAATCGTTCGGGGCGGGCGAGGAAGGCCTCGTTCAGCGTGGCTACCCGCGCGGTGTGGATCTTCGCTGCGGTTCCGTCGTGGACGGATGCGGGGGTGTGCATTCCGATGCCGGAATGGCGGTGTTCGTTGTTGTAGTAGTCGAAGAACTGGGCGCAA
>NZ_JBDPLZ010000020.1:0-31639 GCF_039871655.1 Actinocorallia sp. B10E7 | reverse complement strand
CTCCCGCTGCCAACCAGCAAAATCCACAAACCTCACACCAAAATCAGCAAGCCCACCACCCCCATACAAAACCCCCAACTCACGACACAACAACGACATCGACCACCCATCCGCCACGATGTGGTGGACGACAAAGAGAAGGGTGAAATGGTCGTCGGCATGGCGCAGCAGGCCGAACCTCACGAGCGGCCCCTCCGCCAGGTCGAAGGGGCGCAGCAGCCACTCCCGCGCCAGCGCCTCCGCTTCGGCGCCGCCGTCGACGTCCAAGACGGCCATGGTGCCGGGAATCGCGGGACGCACCCTCAGCCGCGGTGTCCCGTCGACGTTCACGAAGGTGGTGCGCAGGGTCTCGTGGCGTTCCACGAGCGCGTCGAGGGCAGCGCCGAGCCGGTCGACGTCGAGCGGCCCGCGCAACCGGAAGGCCATCGACACGTTGTAGAGGGGGTGCGCGGGCAGCAGCGTGCCGAGGAACCACATGCGCTGCTGGCCGAAGGAGACGGGAAGGTCGTCGCGCCCCACCAGGTCTCCCTCGAAGACGCGCCTCGCCTGCAGCCGCGTCCGCTCTCCCAGGGGTTCCGCCGCCTCGACCCGTGCGGCCAGCTCCCGCGCCGTGCGCCCCTCGAGGATCGAGGAGATCTCCAGCTCGACGCCGGTCTCCGCGCGCAGCCGGGTGAGCGCCTGAGCGGCCAGCAGGGAATGGCCGCCCAGCTCGAAGAAGTCGTCGTCCAGCCCGATCCCGTCCAGTCCCAGGACCTCGCCCCAGATCCGGACGATCGTCCTCTCAGCACGACTGGAGGCCGCGACGAACGGGCCCTCCGGACGGACCGCCTCCGGCGCGGGCAGCGCCCGCCGATCGACCTTGCCGTGCGCGGTCGTCGGGATCTCGGCGAGGACCACGAAGGCCGAGGGCACCATGTACTCGGGCAGCAGTTCGCGCAACCCCGCGCGAAGGTCGGCGCCGCGGGGCCCGGAAACCCCCTCCGACGTCACATAGGCCACCAGTCGCTTGTCACCCGGAACGTCCTCTCGGGCGACGACCACGGCCTCCCGCACTCCGGGCAGCTCGAGCAGCCTGCTCTCGATCTCTCCGCACTCCACCCGGAATCCACGGATCTTCACCTGGCCGTCGGCGCGCCCCAGGAACTCGATTCCGCTGTCCTCGCGCCTCCTACCGAGGTCTCCGGTCCGGTACAAGCGCGCACCCGGCTCGCCGGAGAACGGGTCGGGAACGAAACGCTCGGCGGTGAGCCCTCCCCGGTTGACATAGCCATGGGCGACTCCCGCACCGCCGACGAAAATCTCACCGGGCTCGCCCGGATGCACCGGACGCAACGACTCGTCCAGGAGGTACAGCCGCGTCCCGGGTATCGGTTCGCCGATCGGCGGATCCGCCTGGACCCCGCCCTTCACCTCGCAACTCGTGCACACGACGGTAGCCTCCGTCGGCCCGTAGGCGCTGACGAAGGTCCGGCCCTCCGCCCAGTGGCCGGCGGTCCGCGCGGGGATCGTCTCGCCGCCCGAGATCAGAGTCGTGAGCCGGGGCAGCGGTGTTCGGGGCATCGACTGCAGCGCAGCCGACAGCACGGCGGCCGTGGTGACCTCGTAGTCCTCGATGACCCTCGCGAGTTCGGGGCCGGAGGCGACCACCCCGGGCGGCAGCAGGACCAGGGTCCCTCCCGTGCACAGGGCCAGGCAGAGATCGAAAACGCTCGCGTCGAACCGCAACGGCGCGACCTGGAGCACCCGTTCACCGGGTCCTTGGCGGTAGAGGGACCTTTGGGCTGAGGCCAGATTCGCCACGGCCCGGTACGGGACGGCGACTCCCTTCGGCACGCCCGTCGAACCCGACGTGTAGATGACGTACATCGTGTTCTCGGGATCAATCACCACGGCGGGGTCGGTCGCCGGGAGGCGCGCGAGGTGTTCCGCCTCCTCGTCCGGGCGGAGCACGGCGCACCCCTCCGGCAGCGGCAGCCGGGCGGTCACGTCCGAGTCGGTCAGGAGCAGGACGGCGCCGGCGTCCTCGATCATGAACCGCAGTCGTTCGAGCGGATCGGCCGGGTCCAGGGGGAGGTAGGCGGCACCCGCCTTCGTCACCGCGAGCAGCGCGACGATCTGGTCGATGCCGCGTTCCATGCAGAGTCCGATGACCGTTTCCGGCCCGGCTCCCCTCTCCCTCAGCAGGTGCGCCAGCCGGTTCGCCCGCGCCTCCAGCGCGGCGTAGTCCAGGCCGCGGTCACCGCAGGCCACGGCGGGCCGTCCGGGTGTCCGGGCCGCCTGCCGGGCGAAGTCCTGGGGGAAGAGAAGCCGGTCCTGCATTCCTCGATCCCCTCCTAGGAGGCCCTGCGCCGGACGCTGAGCGGACGGATATCGGTCCAGATCTCCTCGATGTGAGCGAGGCATTCTTCTTTGGTTCCGCGTCGGCCGACCGGATTCCACCCTGCGGGAACGTCTTGGCCGTCGGGCCAGATCGAATACTGCTCCTCGTGGTTCACCACCACCAGAAAATTCTTCTCCAAGGAGGGCTCCATTTTGATGGGAACATCTTCCGCCGCACCTAATGCCAGGCGGACGGGATGAATTCGGGCAACGGGGCGGAGCATATTTTCTCGAAAAATAACCGGTCAAGAAGAAAGCACTCTGCCGCCGGCGGAGGAATCGG
Organism: Actinocorallia sp. B10E7; assembly: GCF_039871655.1. Classification (NCBI taxonomy): domain Bacteria; kingdom Bacillati; phylum Actinomycetota; class Actinomycetes; order Streptosporangiales; family Thermomonosporaceae; genus Actinocorallia; species Actinocorallia sp. B10E7. The sequence goes on along the minus strand of NZ_JBDPLZ010000020.1, from coordinate 28,977 downwards.
CGGCGCGGTCGAGGACCGAGGGGACCCAGTCGGACAGATCCACGCTGATGGCCTTGGCGGCCGCCCGCCAGCGCTCGATCCGCCCCGGATCGACCTGGATCACGACCCGGGCGTTCTCGCCCCGCCCGTCACCGGAGGCGTGCTCGGCGCGCAGCCTCCTCCGCAGGGCGGCGACCGACAAGCCGGACCGCTCCGCCTCGTTGAGCCACCGGTCCTGCTCGGCCGGGCTCAGCGCGGCCACCGCCGCGTGGTGCTGGATCGTCAGGGTGTCCCGTCGGCGGGACACCGGGAACTTGCGGGAGATCCAGGCGTAGTTGCGCAGCGTCTTGTAGCACAGCCCGCTGGCCTTCACCGCCTGGGCGTAGCGTTCGGGAAAACGGTCTTGGCCGTACACGAGCCAGTCCCCCAGCCACCAGGCCGAGGCGTCGGCGACAGCGGCGATCTGCCGGCCGATGGCCAGCCAGTCCTCGAGCGGAACCGCATTGCCGAACACAAGACTCGTGCGCTTTCGACGCGTCCTTGGATCGATCGAAAGGCGTCTTTTCGCAGGTTGCCGGGCCGTGTCATGCATCGCCGCCCCCAAAAACGACTCATGTTCACCGTCCAACACAGGCTAATAATGTCCATCACATGGCGTCAACGACTACCGGATGCGCTTGATTCACCCTGGACAGAGAGGCTTCCTTTGTACACAAAACGCTCCTATGCTTATTTTGATTTTCAATCGTTCACCGTGACTCGGCGGTCAGAATGCACTCACCCACACGGAGTTCGTCCATGAAATCAGCCGGCAGGTTCCGCCTGGGCATGCAGAGACTCGCAGGAGGTGTCTGCGTCATCGCTCTCCGCACAGACCGGGGCGACCGCTGCGGCATGACCGTCACCTCGGTCTGCTCACTCACGGCCGAGCCGCCGGTGATGATCGTCTGTGTCAACCGCGGGAGCCGTCTGGGGCGGGCCATCTCCACCGCTGACACGTTCGCCGTGAACGTGCTCGGCTTCGACCAGCGGGACGTCGCCGAGGCGTTCGGCGGGATGATCCCCGCCGTGCGCGGCGCGGATCGATTCGCCTACGGCACCTGGTCGGACGACGTCACCGGCGTCCCATTGCTCCGGGAAGCGCTGGCGTCCTTCGTCTGCCACCGTGGCGAAGTGGTAGGCCGGTCGACCCACCTGCTCGTCTTCGGACAGGTCATCGACGTCCGAGTGCCCGTGGAAAGGCGTCCTCCCCTGGTCCACTTCTCCCGGAACTTCACCGGGATCACCGGTATCCCCGTCCCGACGAACCTGGGGAGAGACGCATGACGGTGACCACCCGCTGGACGCCGGAGGAGCACGTCCACGCCCCCCGCTCGCACAAGGCCCTCGAGGACCTCGCCGACCTTCTGCGGAGCGCGGGATTCACCGGGGAGCGAGTGGCCCGGCTCCTCGGCGCCTCGAGCCCGGAGGACCTGCTTCGCAACTCCGCCATGTACGCGCTCTGGTCGCACGACCGGGAACACGACCTCGTCAGCACCATGCCGGGCCTGCTCGTACAGCTGTTCGTCAGAAACGGGGAGGTCGCCGAACACCTGTACCTCGCGACGGTGCCGGCCGAGCTGCGCCGGATCCTGGAATCCCTCGGTCTCGCCGCCGTCGAGGACGGCCGCGTCACCTCACAGGTCTCCCTCTCCCCCTTCGGTCCGCTTCTCCTCCTCTCCGATCCGGTCTTCCGGTGCCGCACCGCCTCGGGCGGAAAACCCGCCATGGTCCCGGACCCGGACCCGGTGATGCCACCGCACGGCAGTACCCTCCTCCTGCACCGGCATCTGCAGCCGCACGGTCGCCGGCTGCTCGACCTCGGCTGCGGATCGGGGGCACTGGGCCTGATCTCCCAAGCGGCCGAGGTCTCGGGCGTGGACGTCCTCCCGCGCGCCGCCGCGTTCTCGAACCTCAACGCCGTGCTCAACCGCCGTCCCGCCGGATTCCGCACCGGTGACTACCGCTCGCCCCTCGGCCCTGCCCGTTCGGTCGACCACCTGGTGTTCAACGCGCCGGGGCGGGCCCCGGGAAAGGACGAGTCGGAGGACCCGGAACTCTTCGATCCGGCCCGCCTCCTCAGGGAAGCCGCGAAGAACATCGTCGAGCTGCTCGCGGACGGCGGGCTCGCCCAGCTCCTCCTGATCGTCGCGGTGCCCGAGAGCCGGCGAGACGTCGCGGGACTGGTCCGCGACCGCGTGCCCAAGCTGGACAGGATCACCGGGATCCGGGTGACGGAGGCGAAGGACCCCTCGCTCGGCATCTCGGCCCGCGCCATCTCCCGAGGGCACATCCCTCCGGGGTGCCTCCTCGTGGAGGATCCCGTCGGCGCCGCCGCGCTGATGACCGCGCTGCGGCGCCGAGAGATCCACGAGGTGAGACCCGTTGTCCTGTCGATCGCAACCTGAGGAGGTTCTCATGACATCCGAGGCGGCTCCCCCTCCCGTTCCTCCCATGTCCCCCCAGCTCCGCCGGATCCTGGTGGTCGTCGTCCTTGGCTCGATCATGTCGTTCCTCGACGCGACCATCGTCAATGTCGCGCTGGAGTCGCTGTCCACGCAGTTCCATACCGATCTGTCGGTGATCCAGTGGGTGATCACCGCCTATCTGCTCGGCCTCGCCGCGATGATCCCGGTCAGCGGCTGGGCGGCGGCCAGGTACGGCGCACGAACGATGTTCGCGGTCTCCATCGGTCTGTTCACCCTGGCCTCCCTCGCCTGTTCCCTGGCGCAGACACCCGGCCAGCTGATCGCTTTCCGCGCGGTCCAAGGGGTGGCGGGCGGGTTCATCCTGCCCGTCGGCCAGATGATCGCAGCGAGAGCCGCGGGACCCCAGCTCATGGCCCGGGTGATGAGCGCCATCGCCATCCCCACCCTGCTGGCCCCGGTCATGGGTCCGGTCATCGGCGGTCTCCTGCTCGACCACGCCGCCTGGCAGTGGATCTTTCTGATCAACCTGCCGATCGGCCTCATGACGGTGTTGCTGGCGCTGCGTCTCCTCCCCGAAGACCAGCGCGGGCCCGCACCGAGAATGGACTTCCTCGGCCTGCTCCTCGTCACCTCGGGTTTCGTCGCGCTGACCTACGGCCTGGCCGATATCGGGACGGAAGGACACCTCGACGTCGCGGTCACGGTTCCGGCACTCGTCGCGGGCGCCTTGCTCTTGGCGGCGTTCGTCCCGCACGCTCTGCGCACGGCTCAGCCGCTGATGGACCTCACCCTCTTCCGCAATCCCGTCTACAGTGCCTCGTCGCTCACGAACTTCTGTCTCGGCGCCGCGCTGTTCGGCTCCATCATCCTCATGCCGCTGTACTTCCAGATCGTCCGGCACGAGGACACGACCGTCACCGGCCTCCTTCTCGTCCCCCAGGGAATCGGAGGAGCGATCGCGATGGCCATGAGCGCCAAGCTCACCGACCAGATCGGGAGCGGGCGCACCACCCTCATCGGCGGGGCGGTGAGCATCGTCGCGACCGTGCCCTTCCTCCTGCTCGGAACGGACACCTCCTACTGGCTGCTCGGCATCGCCATGGCCCTTCGCGGCTTCGGCATCGGCATGTGCGCCATACCGACGACCACGGCGGCCTACCGCTCCGTCCCCCTGGAGAAAATCGCGGACGCCACCGTCCAGATCGGCGTGATCCAGCGGCTGGGCGGTTCCACGGGCACCGCGCTCTTCGCCGTCGTCCTGCAGAGTCGGCTGAGCACAGCGGCCACTCCCGCCGCTCAGGCCGAAGGATTCGGTACGGCCTTCTGGTGGGTGCTGGCCACTGCGATCCTGGCCACGGCTCCCGCCTTCATCCTCACCGCGGCAGAGCGTAGGACCGCCCCTCTCAATTCCGCGCCCTGACCTCCATACCGGCCTGTTTCACCCCGGTCCCGCCGGTCAGCAGGCTGTCCGGCCCGCCTGGAGGTCGGCTGGAATCTCCCAGCGCAGGACCGACAGGTCCAGGCGGGCCGAACGAACCGGTTGTCCTCTTCCCCGGTTGTGGCGGCCGAGGCGAGATCATGCGGCGATTTCCTCTGCAGATGGGAAATTCCTCGATGGCCACCGACCATGTGGTGATCCTGCTGCTCGACCTTGCCCTGATATGCGTCGGCTCGAGGCTGCTCGGCGGGCTGGCCCGCCGTCTGAACCAGCCCGCCGTCATCGGCGAGATCATTTCCGGCGTCCTCATGGGGCCGACCCTGCTTCACGGTGCCGTCGGAGACACCCTGTTCCCCCAGGAGATCCGACCTCACCTGGCAGCCCTCGCCAGCCTCGGCGTGGTGCTGTTCATGTTCGCCGTGGGATTCGAACTCGACCACCGGTTGCTGCGCGGAAAGCGTCGCGCCATCGCCGCCGTGTCGATCGGTTCGGTGGTTCCGACCTTCGCTCTCGGGGTGCTGGTTGCCTGGCACCTGGCATCCGGCCACCCGACGGGTGACCGTATCTCGTCCATCTTGTTCCTCGGCGTGGCGATGTCGGTTACCGCGTTGCCGGTGCTGGCACGCATCCTGCACGACCGCGGGCTGAACCGCACCGCCGTGGGAAGTCTCGCCGTCTCGTGCGCGGCCGTGACCGATGCGCTCGCGTGGATGACCCTGGCGGTCGTCACCATGCTGGCCAACCGGGACTCGCAACAGTGGAGAATGGCGTTCATACCCGTGTTCGTCGCACTGCTGCCGGCGTTCCGGCCGCTGGCCCGACGGCTCATGGCGCGCACCGAACACTCCGGCGGTTCCGCCTGGGAGCCCTTGGCCTTCGTGCTACCCGGTCTGCTGCTGTCCGCGGCCTGGACCGAGTGGATGGGGCTGCATTACATCATCGGCGCGTTCCTCTTCGGCCTGCTGCTACCGAAGGACGGGCTGCCCCGAGTCCGCTTCGAGATCGAGGACGCCGTTCACAAGATGGGCACCTCTCTGCTGCTGCCGGTCTTCTTCGTCATCGCGGGCCTGAAGGTCGACCTGTCCCGGATCGGAGCGGGTGAACTCGGCGACTTCGCACTGATCATGCTGGTCGCGGTGAGCAGCAAGTTCGGCGGAGTGTTCCTGGCCGCGCGGGCGGTCGGTATGGACCGCACTCGAGCGGCGGCCCTCGGCACGCTGATGAACACACGGGGCCTCACCGAACTGGTCATGCTGTCGGCCGGTCTCGGCCTCGGCCTGCTGGACCAGGAGCTGTACTCGCTGATGGTGCTGATGGCCGTGTTCACCACCGTTCTGACCGGCCCCTTGCTGCGCCTGCTGTACCCCCGTCACGCGATCGCTGCCGAGGTCGAGCGATCCGCACCGGCCGAGAGCGAAGCCGCGCCTTCGCGGCCCTGATCGAATTCAGGCACCGATCAACCCCAACCGGTGGCCGGAGTCAGTTCCTAGAGTCTCCACTCAACCTGGAGCGCTTCAGGACGGACTGCGATGGTTGCCCCTTCGGTAGCCAGTTCCAGGACGATGTGGTGGTCCGGCATGATCGGACGATCAAGCAGACCGAGTTCGCCGTGGGAGCTCGAGGTCGCCGGCCGTGGCGTGCGTATGAAGCCATCACCACCGGCGGTGTCGACACGCCCCTGGCGCGCGGATCGATGGCCGCCATTGACGAGGCGCTGGCCTACATCGAGTCGCCGCGCCCAGCGAACCGCATCACACAGCCCGGCGAGATCGCGCCGTGGCGTTCCTGCTGAGCGACGAGGCCTCGTTCATCACCGGCGCCGCGCTTGCGATCGACGGTGGATTCACGACGCGCTGAGCAGTATTCGACGAAAGGCCGACCCGAGATGATCTTTGGGGTCCGCTATCGACTGCGATCAGATCGCGGTGGCCACCTTCCACGCCGAGTGCATCGCGCCCTCGATGTAGTCGACCTCGGCGGCGTCGCCGACGATGTGGACGTCGACGTCGGCCCGGGCCAGTTCGTCGGCGAGCGGCGCCGCCGCCGAGACGCCCGACGCCACGACGACCATGCTCGCCGGCGCGGACTGCGACTTGCCTTCGGCCGTGAACTCGACGGTCTTGGGGGTGATGCGCTCGACGGTCGCGTTGCGGTGGATGTCCACGCCCAGCTCGTTGGCGTGCTTGACGGCGGTCCAGCGGCGGGGCATCGCCATCGGCACACCGAGCTGCCGGCCTTCCTCGATCAGGGTCACCCGGCTGCCGCGCTCGGCGAGGAACTCCGCGAGCTCGAGACCCACGAGCGATCCGCCGATGACGACGACGTTCTTGCTCATCGGCAGGAACTTGAGGAACCTGCGGCTCAGGCCGCGAATCTTGGCGGGGCTCTTCGTGATGCCCAAGAGACCGCCGAGCCTGCCGGCGACCCGCAAGAACAGCGACTGGTCCGAGACGTCGCCGGTGCCGGTCATCAGGCCGCGCAGGCTGTCACCGGTGTGCACGTGGGGCAGGTCGCCGCCCGGAACGCTCGGACGCGCACGCACGGCACCCGTGGCGATGACGACGGTGTCGGGCGCTAGGGCCTTGATCGTCGCGGTGGTGGCATCGGTCTTCAGCCGGATGTCGACACCGGCTCGCCGCACCTCCTGGCCGAGCCAGTTCAGCAGGCGCTCGTTGTCGGGGGTGGTCAGCGTCGAGAACCACAGCGTTCCGCCGAGACGATCGGCCTTGTCCAGCAGGGTGACGCGGTGGCCGCGTTCGGCGGCGACGCGGGCGGTCTCCATGCCGCCCGGTCCGGCACCGACGACGACGACGTGCTTGCGGGTCACGGCGGGCGGGAACGGCAGCAGCGTCTCGTTGCCCAGTGCGGGGTTGACCGCGCACAGCGGGGTGTCGTCCCAGAAGTTCTCCTGCACGCACACGTAGCAGTTGATGCACGGGCGGACCTGCTCGCTACGTCCGGCCTTCAACTTGTTGACCAGTTCGGGATCGGCCAACATCTGGCGGCCCATCGCGACGAAATCGGTGCGGCCCTCGGCGATCATCCGTTCGCCGACCTCGGGCAGCATGCGGCCGACGGTGATGACCGGAATCGACACCGCGCGCTTCACGACCGCGGCGTTGTCGGTGTAGAAGCCGACCTTGTCGGGCAGCGGCCCGTCGGTGAAGTTCGCGAATGCGTTCAGCGCGGTGCCGGTGACGTGGATGGCGTCGGCGCCGGCCTGCTCGAACATGGCGGCGGCACGGGCGGCCTCGTCGGGCGTCAGCCCCTCGGACTCGCCGTACTCCTGGCCCGCCAGACGCACGATGACGGCGAGGCTGTCACCGACCTCTTCCTTGACCGCGCGGATCACCTCGCACGACAGCCGCGCCCGGTTCTCGAGCGACCCGCCGTACTCGTCGGTGCGCTGGTTCGAGTAGCGGCTCAGGAAGCCTCCGAGCACGTAGTTGTGGGCGCAGTGGATCTCGACGGCGTCGCCGCCGGCGGCCTTCACGCGGCCCGCCGCCTCCGCGAACATCCGGACCAGCCACTCGAGGTCCTCGTGGGTGGCCTCACGATGGGTGGCCTTCTTGCCCTCCTGGATGGCGGCCATCTTCCCGAGTTCCTCGGGGGTGCAGTCGATCATCGCGCTCATGTCGCCGGGAGGCTTCGGGACGGACGGCACCAGCTGCGGACGGCCGTCGAGCGTGTCGATCCGGGCGACCTTGCCGTGGTGCACCATCTGCACGCACAGCTTGCTGCCGGCCTCGTGGACCGCGTCGGCCAGCGCCTTGAGGCCGGGGATGAACCGGTCCTCGGACAGGCCCGGCTCCTTGCGACTGGTGCAGCCCGCCGGGTACGCGACCGCACAGCAGCCCGTGATGATCATTCCGGTGCCGCCCTCGGCACGGGCCGCGAAGTGAGCTATATCGCCCTGCTCGATCTCGCCGTCCTCACAGAGGTTCATGTCCATCGCGGGGAGGACGACTCGGTTGGCCAGCGTGATCGGCCCGATCTTGCCGGGCGAGAGGAGGTTCGAGAAAGTCTGCTGTTGGGTCACCACCAGCCGGAAGCTATTTCGCAACGTTGATCGCTTGTGACGCCTTCCCGCTCAGCGGGACACCCCAGGGGCGAAACCCGGGTGCCACGACGTGGAGGTCAGACCATGTCTGGTCTGACCATCCGACCCATCACCCTGGTCTGCAGATCAGCTGTTCACAGAGCTTGGGACTCGGTCCTTCGCCGGTGCCCTCGACGGTGGTGTGGTGGCCATTGCGGATCCCACGGTCGCTGTTGCCGTGCCTGCCGATGCCAAGCACACGGTGGAGCCGACCAGGGATCTTCCCGATGCTGAGGGACGGCCTGATGACGGCGGAGGCTCTCGCGGGCGGCGTAGCCGTCACCGACCTGCAGGGTCTTGTCTACGACATGTTCCAGAACAAGTGCGGCGGCCTCCGGGCCGGCCGGCTGCGTCAGGGCTGTGGCGGCATGGGACGGCAGGCGAGGCATCCGGGGGCACAGCTTGACGAAAGAGGACGAAGCGGTCTATGTGACAAGGGCTGAGACAGAGAACGAGGAGGGCGCATGACGGATTCGTCCGAGAGAGTCACCGTTTCGGTGGCCGATGGGGTCGCCGACGTCCGGCTGAACCGGCCCGAGAAGCGCAACGCGCTCGACCCGCAGACGTTCACGGCGCTCGTGGCGACCGGAGAACGGTTGAAGACCGAGCCGGGCGTGCGGGCGGTGGTGCTCTCCGGAGAGGGCCCGGACTTCTGCGCAGGCCTGGACTTCACCGCTTTCCAGGCCATGCGGGACGGGCAGCCGCTCTTCGCACCCGTCCAACTCCCGCCCTCCACCGGACCTGCGCGGGCCCTCGCCCAGCGCGCGGTGTACGTGTGGACCGAACTGCCCGTCCCGGTGATCGCCGCAGTGCGCGGCAACGCGCTCGGCGGAGGCCTGCAGATCGCGCTCGGTGCCGACATCCGGATCGTGAGCCCGGACGCCCGACTCAGCGTGTTCGAGGTGGCGTGGGGCCTCATCCCGGACATGACGGGCACACAACTCCTGCCCGAACTCGTCAGCCGAGACGTCGCGAAAGAACTGACCTTCACCGCGCGCATCGTCGACGGCGAGGAGGCCGCCCGCATCGGCCTGGCCACCCGCACCGAACCCGACCCGCTCGCGGCGGCGTTCACCATGGCCCGCGAGATCGCCCAGCACAACCCTGACGCGATCCGCGCCGCGAAACGGCTGCTCGAACTGGCCGGACGCACCGACCTGGCGTCCGGATTCGCCGCGGAGCAGAAGGAGATCGCCGCCCTGATCGGCAGCCCGAACCAGGTCGAGGCCGTCGCCGCCAGATTCGAAAAGCGCCCACCACGCTTCAAGGACACCTGATCGAGCGGCCGATCCCATGAGGCTGAGGCCCGACGTGCGGGCCTCACCACCCTCCGCGAGGACCTCGGGCTTCATCTTCAGCGATCACGCAGGGTGATATCAGAACGAGTCCTGAGATCAACATGGGCCACTCGGTCAACGGGCCCCGGATGGTTTCCTCGCCTTTAAAGAGAAGCCACAGCGCCCGCCTTTACAAGTGGATTCGCACCCTTGCCCCACTATCGCGGAGTCCTGCCTACACCGCTGGAAGCGGCTGGACTTGATCGACCGGAGACTGAAGGCTCCGAGTCCAGCGGCGGTCGAGTCCGCTTCGCTCAGTCGTCCGCCACGAACCTCATGAACCGCGACCACCCCCCACGCCCGACCCCGAAGTCAGGACGTGTCACATCCCTGGAGTCCCGTACGTGGACGGCCTGTTCGACGACCGCGACCTCCGCACGGTCTTCACCCTGGCTGCCGCTGCAGGGAACACGATCACCGAGCCATCCTTGTCGTGGGCGATCTCAATCGCCACATCTGTCGTGCGGCTGTTGACCGTGACGCCGTCTCCCAGTTTGTGAATCCGGTGTGCCGCGCTCATGAGGCGATCGACGTCGCCGGCCGTGAAGACGGGTAGCAAACCGTTCGGGCGTGCCAGCTCCAGTGCTGACAGGCGTACCAGGACGGCGGCGATGCTCGACTCCAGTTCGTCCAGGCGCTGCTGATCGCGCTTGAGTGCGCGGATGAAGTTCTCGAACGGATTGCCGGGGTCGCTCTGGGCGTGCTCGACGGCCTGGAGGATGACGACCCGCCGCTTCAGTGCGATGGCCAGGGAGGCGAGTTCGAGGTGGGTTCGGAACGTGCCGCCGTGGTCGTCGATGCCGGGGAACGACTTGGTCAACGTGCCGAGTTCGACGGCCTTGCCTTCGGGTAGTTTGTCGAGCGCGCTCTGCCATCGAGCAAGGCGGCGGTCGGCTTGCCCAGCGCCGTGTTGATGGCATGCACCGCCGAGTCGAGTCCCAGCGAGACACCGAGCTTGCCCTGGTCGAGCAGAATGGCAGTGGCTTTGTCGATGGCGTCGCGGCAGCCGCCGAGTTCGCTGTGCTCGGCCTCGAGCATCTCCTCCTGAAGTTGCTCCAGCAGTTCCGTGATGTGTTCGATGGCCTGCTGGCGCTTGTGGTCGGCGTGCGCGCTCACCCCCAACGCCACGGCCATGAGCACGAGCGGAGCGGCCACGGTGAGCGCCGTGCCGCCGGCGGCCACGGCGAGTTCGGGTCGGGTCCGGGCGTGCCGAAGCCGAGATTCCCGCCGTTGGAGCCCAGTTCCCGCAGGTCCAGGCCGGCGCAGAAGGCTTTGCCGTTGCCGGTGAGCACGATCGCGTCGACCCCGGGATCGGTGTCCAGCTCCGCGAAGGTCTGGAGGAGCGCCGTCATCAGCGCTGTTCAGGGCATTGCGCGCCTCGGGGCTGTTGAGCCGGACCAGCGCGACCGCGCCGAACCGCTCCACGATCACGACGTCCCCGGTCTGCGGCTCCTGGGCCGTGTCGGTCATGGGGAACTCCTCGTACTTCAGGCCCCGCAGGGCGATGGAACACGCCGATCCTGGCAAACCCAGCACAGATACGCCGTCGCCGACCAATGCGAATCGCGATCGCGCCCTCCGGGAACACTCCAGGACCACTGGAGAAGTCGCGTTCGAGGACGTCCCCGACACGCAAGGCCGAGGTCTGGTCCTGCGCGACCTCTCCGAATGCCTCGGCCCCGAACTGATGGGCGAGTTCCAAGCCTGGGCGGCGAGAACCCACTTCTGGTGCGAACTGCTCGCTCAGTTCGCCTACGCGATCACCCGATACCAGCAGCTGAAAGGACTCCTCCCCTCGGCGGTCGAGAAGACGCTCGCCGCAAGAGAGACCGCCCCTCCGCCGGAAGGACCGGACGGTTCGGAGATCACGGGGATCGCGGTCCATGCGACCTGGCGGTACGTGCTCGAAGCCATGGCCGTGGTCTCGGGAGTCCCTCCCGTCCCGCTCCTTGAGAGGGGGGAGACCATCCTCTGGCCCATCAGAGTGATCGCCGTCCTGATGTGTCCGGACGCGTCACGCCATGAAGCCGTACGCGAGCACTGCTGGGCCCCGATACTCCGACACGGCGAAGCGTCGGTCCGCCAGGAGGTACGCGACCGCCTGGCCCAGGTCTTCCCCGACGACCGATGGTTCGCCCGGTTCGAGACACCTTCCTCAGCACCCGCAGCGGCGACGGACATGTGAACGAAGCACGCCCGGGGCCTGCACACGAGGACAGCGGAACACCGGCTCGTCCGTCCACGGACACGGCCCGCCGTTACCGTGAACCGGCGGGCCGTGTCCGTGGACCTGGGCGGGACCGCACGGTACGCCCTCAGGCTCGGAGGCCTCGGCATGGACCGATCGGATCCCGTGCGGCTCCGGTCCGCGATGGACTCAGGACGCCGGGAGGCGGGCGTCGAGCCAGGCGACGATCTCGTTGAGGACCTCGGCCTGCTCGGGCTCGTTGTGGGGTTCGTGGTAGAGACCGTCCCAGACGCGGAGGGTGAGGTCGGTGGAGGCCGCGTGGTCGCGGACCAGCTCGGAGGCGCTGACGGGCATGAGCCGGTCGTCGCCGCCGTGCAGGACCAGCAGCGGCAGGGTGAGGCGGCGCAGCCGGGCGGGCATGGCGGTGGCCGCGGTCAGGATCTCGGCGCCGGTACGGGCGACGATCTTGCCCATGTGGTTGAGCGGGTCGGCGCGGTAGGCGGCCACGACCTCCGGATCGCGGCTGACCGCGTCGGCGTCCAGGGCGAGGACGCCCAGACCGGGCAGGAGGCGGGACAGCACCGGGGCGAACGCGCGCTGGACCGCGTTGGACGCGCTCGTGTCCAGCGCCGGGGCTGAGATGACGGCGCCGGCGACGCGGGGGTGCGGGTCGCCGGTGAGGTAGGTGAGGGCGACCAGCCCTCCGAGGCTGTGTCCGTACACGAACAACGGCACCTCCGGGTGCTGCCGGGCGGCCGCCGTCACGAGCTCGGCGACACCTCCGACGGTGGCGTCCATGCTGCCGATGTCGCCGCGCCGGCCGGGCGAACGCCCGTGCCCGGGGTGGTCGACGGCGTAGGAGGCGTAGCCCGCGTCCGCGAGCCGTTCGGCGACCCGTTCGTAGCGTCCGCCGTGTTCGTGCGCCCCGTGCACCAGGATGACGACGCCTGCCGGCTCGTCGACGGTCCACCCTTGCCAGTACTGCCCGGAGCCGGTCCGGCCCTGCACAGGATCCACGAGCGCTCCTCTCCAAGACGAGCCGCCTCGCCTTGCCGGTCTCTCCGTTTCGTCGAACGGTACAGGTCCAGCGGCATGGCCGTCCCGTCCGTCCGCCCTCGACGGCGGCCGGGCCGGACTGGGGATCGCGCTGTCGTCGTCCTTCAAGGTCATGGAAGCCGAAAGGCCGTACGTTTACACCGAGACCACGGGAGGGGGAACTCTGGCCTCCGCTCCCGACAGGGTGCGCGGGTTCCAGATGGCCTTCAAGCGCATCGGCGCCAAGGCTCTCAACGAGGGCGATACCGTGGCCCTGAGCGGGATCAGGGACAGCAAGCACCCCGAGGCTCCGCACCTGACCGTGAGCCGCTCGGCTCTGGCCGCGCTGGTCCAAGGCGTAAAAGACCGCTAGCACGGGGACGAACCTACCCATGAACGCCAGCAGCGCTCCCATGATCGAAACCATGAACACGCTGGTGGACGGATGGTGCACCGCCAGGGACTCGAACCCCGGACCCGCTGATCAAGAGCCTGCTCGACGCATGAGCTCCGGGTACTGACCGGTGACCGGCTGTGCTGCTTTGTGTCGTCTTGGAGCTTTTCGCTGACTCCATGGTGCCGGGCAATGCCAGATCTCGATACCGCCGCATCCGCTGGATGCCGTTCGGCGAAGGAGAAGGCGTCGGCGAGGACCAGCGGCTTTCCAGGGGCGTGTGCACCCAGTCGCGCAGGAACGCCGTCAGGTCGCGGGGCGGGGAACATCAGCATCCCGGCCCTGCCCGCTTCGCGGCACATGGACCTGTCGACGATCTTGCGTGTCTCCCGCTCCTCGTCGTAGGGGCTACCTCGGTCTTGATGAAGGAGCGCACGGTCCGGCGGAACGGTTCGTGCTCTTCTCCGTACACGGTTTGGGCGGTTTTCGGGATCGGCTTCAGCGGCGTCGCCGCACCGTCGGCCGCTGAAGCCGATGACGCCATCGGCGTCGGTTCGGGAGGAGGATCGGCCGACGGCTCGGCGCAGCCGCCGGCCGATCCCCGGCTTTGGAGAGGCGGGCCTGAGCCGGGCTCAGAACCTGATCAGGCCCCGGATGTTGAGGCCGTCGCGCATGTCGGCGTAGCCCTGGTTGATGTCCTCGAGTGCGTACTCCCGGGTGATCAGCTCGTCCAGCTTGAGCTGTCCGGTCCGGTACAGGTTGAGGAGGCTGACAATGTCGTGCTGCGGGTTGGAGGAGCCGAACAGCGAGCCGCGGATCTGCTTCTCGTACAGGGTCAGCTCGAACAGGGAGGCGTTCACCGTCATGCTCTCGGGGTGGCCGACGGCCGTGACCACCACGCGTCCGCCCTTGCCGACCAGACTCAGGGCCTGGCCCACGTACTCGCCCTCGGCGACGTCGGTGGTCAGCACGCAGACGTCGGCGAGACGGCCCCAGGTGAGCTCGCTGACCAGCTCCCAGGCGTCGTCGGCCGAGGCCGCCGTGTGCGTGGCGCCGAACTCCCGCGCCTTGTCGCGCTTGAACTCCACCGGGTCGACCGCGATGATGTGGCGCGCTCCGGCGATCCGGGCGCCCTGGACGGCGTTGACGCCGAGGCCGCCGACGCCCATCACCACAACGGTGTCGCCGGGACGCGTCTCGCCGGTCCGCACCGCGCTGCCGTAACCGGTCGTCACGCCGCAGCCGACGAGCGCGGCCTTGTCCAGCGGCACGCCGCCGTCGACCTTGACCACCGACGCCATCGGGACCACCGTGTACTCCGAGAAAGTCCCGAGCACGCACATCTGGCCGAGGTTCTGGCCGCGGGAGTGGAACCGGTAGGTACCGTCGAGCTGCGGGCCCAGGACGATCGCGCCGCCCAGGTCGCACAGGTACGTCTTCCCGCGCGCGCAGTACGAGCATCGGCCGCAGGCCGGCAGGAAGCTGAGGACGACCGGGTCGCCCTCCTGGACCTCGGTGACCCCGGGGCCGACTCCGGCGATGATTCCCGCGCCCTCGTGGCCGCCGACCACCGGGAACGGGATCGGAATGTCGCCGGTGACGAGGTGCTCGTCGGAGTGGCACAACCCGCTCGCGACCATCTTGACCAGGACCTCGCCCTCCTTGGGCGAGTCCAGCTCGACCTCCTCGATCTCCCACTTCTCGTTCAGTCCCCACAGGACCGCGGCTTTGGTCTTCATGTGATTGCTCCTCGTGGTGTTTCTCGCGGTGTCCGGTCCGTCAGGGACGTTCGGGTGTCCAGGTGGCGGGCAGGCTCTTGATCCCGTTGATGAAGTTCGCGACCAGGAAGTCCGGCTCGGGGGCGCGGATGTCCGGGATGCGGGTGTAGACCTCGGTCAGCAGCGCCTTGAGCATGGTGCGCGCGAGGGCGGCGCCGAGGCAGAAGTGCGGTCCGCCGCCGCCGAAGGTGATGTGCGGGTTCGGGCTGCGCAGGATGTCGAAGGTGAAGGGGTCCTTGAAGACCTCCTCGTCCCGGTTGCCCGAGCAGTACCAGAGGACGACCTTGTCCCCGGCCTTGATCTCCGAGCCGCGCACGGTGATGTCGCGCGTGGCGGTGCGGCGCATGTGCAGCAGCGGGTACACCCAGCGCAGCACCTCCTCGACCGCGCCTTCGACGCGGCCCGGCACGTCCTCCAGCAGGAGCGCGCGCTGCTCCGGGTACTTGGAGAAGGCGTGGATCGCCTGGGCCGAGGCGTGCCGCGTGGTGTCGTTGGCCGCGACCGCGAGGAGGACGAAGAACGCGGCGATCTCCTCGTCCTTCATCTTCTCGCCCTCGAACTCGGCTTGGACCAGCCAGGTCATGAGGTCGTCGCCGGGGTTGTCCCGGCGCAGCGGGACGAGGTAGGCCGCGGTCTCGTGCAGGTCGAGCACGGACCCCGCGAACAGCTCGAGCCCCGTCTGGTCGCCGCAGACGTCGGGGTCGGGCCAGGACAGCAGCCGCTGGGCCGCGTCGATCGTCTTGGCGTGGATCTCGCCCGGCGGCAGGCCGAAGAAGCTGCCGAAGATCCGGCCGGGCAGTTCGATCGAGACGAGCTTGACGAAGTCGCCCTCGCCGAGACTCGCCATCTCCGAGACGAGGTCGCGGGCGTGGCCGCGGATCCAGCCCTCGAGCCGCCGCATGTTCTTCGGCTTGAACGCCTCCATCGTGATCCCGCGCAGCTGGGTGTGGCGGGGCGCGTCCATGGCGATGAACGACTGGGCGATCTCGGTCATCTCCGGAGTGAAGTCCTCCATGGTGATGCCGCCCGCCGAGGAGAAGATCTCCGGATGGCGGCTGGCCATGCGGATGTCCTCGTGCTTGGTCAGGGACCAGAAACCGCGGGTGTTGTCGTCCTCGGGGAGCAGGTCGGACTCGGCCGGCCGGCTCCACGGCACCGGGTTCTCCCGGCGCAGGACGGCGAACGCCGCGTCCCGTTCCTCCATGGACTGCGCCCAGAAGGCCCGGGAGCTGAGGTCGATGTCGCCGTGCGTCGTCTGCACGGGCAGGTCTGGGGTGGGCATCGGGGGGGTCCTTTCCGGATCAGACGACCGCGGCGAAGCGAGGATCGGCTGATCCGTTTGCGGGGGTCCGGGGGTCGCCCCCCAGATCTGAACGGTCAGGCGTTGATCAGGTCCTCGCGGCCGCCCGCGCGCAGCATCTCCTCGTAGCGGGGGAAGAGCTTCTTGGTGACCGGGATCAGCTTGAGGATCTTGGGCACGGGTCCCTTGGCGCGCACCTGGCCCTTGGCCATCGCGACGGGCAGGTTCACCTTGCCGAGCCAGAACCGGTTGCCCATGTCCGCCGACATGAACAGCTCGACGGTCGGGGAGAGGTCGCAGGGGCCCGCGTAGACCTTCCGGTTCGGCATGTCCACGGTGATCTGCGACTCCGGGTCGGTGTAACCGACGCGCAGCACCACTCCGGAGGCCGCGAGTTCCGCGGAGAGCTCGGTGTCCTCCATGGCCTTCTCGAAGATCCCGCCGAGGTAGACATGCACCTCGGAGGCGTCTTTGAACACACCCATGTCTTGTTCCTCCTTCTTCCGGGCCGGTACGTCCGGCCCGTTCCGGCGCCTCGAACGTGACCTGCGTCATACGGCGCCGTGTGCTTCATCGTGAGGTCGGGAGGACGGCCGCGGCGACGGTCGCGAGTGCCAGACCGTGGCCTGCGCGGGCCGTTCTCCGGCCCGCGCACGGCCCGTCCACGCCGGTTCAGTCCTGGATCTTGATCGCCCCGGCGGGGCACATGGAGGCCGCCCGCCGGACCCTGGGCTCCTGGTCCTCGGCCGGAGCAGGATCGAGCAGGACGACCTGTTCGGTCTCGTCGGACAGGTCGAAGACCTCGGGCGCCGCGAGCAGGCACTGGCCGTGCCCCATGCAGAGATCAAGATCGACGGTCACGCGCATCGTGGTCCTCCCCGGGACGGTGTAGCTGGTGGCGTCGAGGAGTATGGGCGCGCGACGGGACGCGGGCAGCGGTCAGCGCGTGCCAGGTTTGGCCCCGCCGTTCCACCCTTCCGCGGCGCCTCCACCCGTCCTGCGGCCGGGCGCGCTCAGCGGACGGGGACCTCGCATGTGGCGACGAGCCCTCCGCCGGGCCGGTTGTCGAAATGCACGCTTCCGCCGATGGCCTGCAGGATCTGCTGAACGATCCACAGCCCGAGCCCGGCCGTCCCGTGCCGTCCGCCGAGGCTGACGAACTTGCCCGTGATCTCTCCCAGGTGCTCCGGCGGGACCCCCGGCCCCCGGTCGGACACGCTGACGACCAGCGTGCCCTGCTCTGTCGCGGCGCGCACCTCGACCGGCTCGTCCCCGCTGTGCCGGGCGGCGTTCTCCAGCAGGTTGATCAGTACTCTCCGCAGCCGCTGGGCGTCGATCCGGATCGGACCGGGGTCGGCGGGCAGTTCCAGCCGCAGCCTCGGCGGTCTCAGCCCCACTGCGTCGCCCGCCGCGAGCAGGAACTCCCTGAGGTCGACGGAGCGTGTGCGTCCCGCGCCGAACTCCGGGGCCCGGCTGGCCGCGACGTCGCCGAGCGCGTCGAGCATGTCCGCGAGATGCTCGACGTGCTCGGCCGCCAGTCGCAGGCCGGCCCGGCGGTCTTCTTCTGACATCTTGGCCGACGGCTCGGCGAGCATTCGGGTGAGCGCGCCGAGGGAGGACACCGGGGTGCGGAACTCGTGGAGGATGACGCGCAGCCCGTCCTGCTGGGCCTGGTAGGCGTTGAGCAGCCTGGCCCGCAGGTCCCGTTCCTCCTCGGCGGCGGCGTGCTCGGCCTCGGCTTCGACCCGCGCGAGCAGACGCGCGTGCCGCTCCCGCTCGGCGAGGATCGACAGGCTTCCGCCGAGCGCCGCGATGAAGACCAGGTAGGCGGCCCACCAGCCGGCCTGGAATCCGCGCTCACGCAGCGGGGCCCAGCCGTCGTCGACCCACAGGGCGATCATCGTGTAGGCCGCGGCCAGGACGGCCGTGAGCAGGAAGGTGGCCCACGGGCCCAGCCGGATCGCGGCGGCCACCACCACCAGGACCAGGATCGAGACGGCCGGGCTCGCCGCGCCGCCGGTGGACCCGACCACCAGCAGGGCGAGCGTCGCGTCCACGACGGTGAGCACCCAGGCGGCCCGGGTATGGCTCAGTTCCCACCTGAGGTTGAACACGCTCGCGCAGGCGTATACGAGCGCGACGGCGAAGATCGTCAGGGCCGCGGTCAGGTGCCGGCGCGACGCGTCGGGACCGGCCAGCAGCAGAACACCGATGGAGAGCACCACCAGCACCCGCACCGACGCCACGATCCATTCGAGCCGGGTGGGCCGCTCCCCGCCGGACCCGGCGGGGAGCGGCGATCGTCCGCTGGTCATGGCAGCCCCTCCCAGATCACCCTGTCGCTCATCGGAAACCTCGGGGTAACGTGATGGCGATGACAGGCAAGAAGTATGTCGTGATCATCGTCGATGACCATGCCCTGTTCGCGCAGGGGCTCGCCCTCCTGCTGGCCAACCGGCCGGGCGGCTGCTTCGAGGTGGCCGGCCACACCACCCACGTCGAGGAGGCCGCGTCCCTGGCCGCGGCCTGCCACGCCGACCTGGCGATCGTCGACCTCACGATGCCGCCGCTGGGCGGGCTCGTCGCGATCCGCCAGATCAAGAAGCGCTGCCCGCAGACCAAAGTACTCGCCCTGTCCGGCTCCGACGACATCGAACTCGCCGACCGGGCGCTGCGGGAGGGCGCGGACGGCTATCTGCCCAAGACCTCGGACCCGGACGCGCTGGTGGCCCCGTTGCAGGCCCTCGCCTCCGGCCTCCACGTGCTCGACCGCCCCTTGCTGGACGCCCTGCTCGCAGGCTCTCGGAGAACGCGCTCCGAACTCTTGGACAAGCTGACCTCCCAGGAGCTCAGACTCTGGTTGTTCCTGGCCTCGGGCATGGAGACGGCCGAGATCGCGCAGCGGATGCTGGTGTCCGAACGCACCGGCAAACGCATGGTGGCCTCGCTGCTGCACAAGATCGGCGCGGCGAACCGGATCGAGGCGGCCGGCATGGCCGGGCGTCTCGGCCTGCTGGACGATCTGGCCCTCCAACCGGAGAACGGCCAGGCTCACTGAGCCCCGTGTGCCTCGCGCCTTGGCCCTGAGGGGCCAGCGATGGCCTGTCCGGCCATGGTGACCGCCGCTCGCCGGTTGCCACACTCGCCATTGCCCGTCCGGAAGCCGCCTCAGGCTCCGAACGACCCAGGCAGAAAGGCGATCCTGGATGACCACCCCACAGATCCGACCCCCTGAAGAACTCCGTCCGCTCCTGGACCGCGCGCCCCGGAGCATCATCATCGGCGGCCGGGCCGCGGGCGCCGCCGAGGGCGGAGAGATCGAGACTCTGGACCCGGCGACCGGAGAGGTGCTGACCCGGATCGCGGCGGGCACCGCGGCCGACGTGGACCGCGCCGTCGCCGCCGCGAGCGCCGCCTTCCCCTCGTGGCGGGAGCTCAGCCCGGACGCCCGCGGCCGGCTGCTGTCGGACCTCTCCGTCCTGATCGAGGAGAACGCCGGGGAACTGGCGATGCTGGAGACTCTGGACAACGGCAAGCCGATGACCGAGTCGCTCTACCTCGACGTCGGCCTGGCCGCCCAGTCCTGGCGCTACTACGCCGGATGGCCCACCAAGCTCAGCGGGCAGACGCCGCCGATCTCCCCGATGGTCGGCCAGTCGTTCGTGTACACCCGGCGGGAGCCGCTGGGCGTGGTCGGGGCGATCGTTCCGTGGAACTTCCCGCTGCTGATGGCCACCTGGAAACTGGCGCCCGCGCTGGCCGCGGGCAACACGGTGGTGCTCAAGCCCTCGGAGATGACGTCCCTCAGCGCCCTGCGGCTGGTCGAGCTGGCCGCCGAGGCGGGTTTCCCGCCCGGGGTGATCAACCTGGTGACGGGTTACGGCCACCAGGCCGGCCAGGCGCTGATCGAGCACCCCGGCGTGGCCAAGATCTCCTTCACCGGGTCGACGGCCACCGGCCGCCGCATCGTCACCGCCAGTGCCGGCAGCCTGAAGAAGCTGACGCTCGAACTCGGCGGCAAGTCCGCGAACATCGTCTTCCCCGACGCCGACCTGGCGCTGGCCGCGCAGGGCGCGCTGACGGGGATCTTCCTCAACCAGGGGCAGGTCTGCTGCGCGGGTTCGCGGTTGATGGTCCACCGCGACGCGCACGACGACCTGGTCGGCGAACTGGAGAAGGCGGCCCGGGAGATCCGGCTCGGCCACGGTCTGGCGGACGACACCGAGATGGGCCCCCTGGTCTCGGCCACGCAGCTGGAGCGCGTCATGCGCTACGTCGAGTCCGGACGCGACCAGGGCGCGACCCTGGTGTGCGGAGGGGAGCGGCCGGACGGCCCGCTCTCGGACGGCTACTACCTGCGGCCCACGATCTTCACCGACGTCCGCGACGACATGGCCATCGCCTCCGAGGAGATCTTCGGCCCGGTGCTCTCGGTACTGACCTTCGACGACGAAGAAGAGGCCGTCAGACGGGCCAACTCCACCGAATACGGGCTCGCGGCCGGCGTGTGGACCAGCGACATCAAACGTGCCCACCGCGTGGCGCACGGCCTGCAAGCCGGAACCGTCTGGGTGAACACCTACAACATGCTCGACCCGGCCGCCCCCTTCGGCGGATACAAGGCGTCGGGATACGGCCGGGACCTCGGCGAGGAGTCACTGCTCGGCTTCACCCAGACCAAGTCCGTCTGGGTCGGCCTCGACTGAAGTAAGGATCGACATGCACAGCACCATGCAGGACTTCCCCCTGTCCATCAGCTCGATCGTGCGGCATGGGACGAGCGTGCACGCCGACCGGCAGGTGATCACGGCGACCGGCGACGGCTTCCGCCGGAGCAGCTATGCGGAGCTGGGACAGCGGGTCGGACGACTGGCCAACGCGCTGCGCCGGCTCGGGGTCACCGCCGGACAGCGTGTGGCCACCTTCCAGTGGAACAACCAGGAACACCTGGAGATGTACTGCGCCGTGCCCTCCATGGGCGCGGTCCTGCACACTCTCAACATCAGGTTGTCCGCCGAGCAGATCTCCTTCATCGCCGACCATGCCGAGGACCAGATCGTCGTGGTCGACCTGTCGCTGGCCCCGCTGCTGGCGGGGGCGCTGGCGGGGCTGCGGACGGTGCGCACCGTCATCGCGGTCGGCGAGGGGGACCTCGGCCCGCTCCAGACTTCGGGCAAGACCGTCCTGCGCTATGAGGAACTGCTCGCCGCGGAGTCACCGGAGTTCGACTGGCCGGAGGTGGAGGAGACCTCGGCCGCCGCCATGTGCTACACGAGCGGCACGACCGGGGACCCCAAGGGTGTCGTCTACAGCCACCGGTCCACCTACCTGCACTCGCTCGCGGCCTGCACGGTCAACGGGCTGTCGGTGGGCCAGTCCGACCGGATCCTGCCGGTGGTGCCGATGTTCCACGCCAACGCCTGGGGCCTGCCGTACGCCGCCCTCATGGCGGGTGCCGAACTGCTCCTGCCGGACCGGTTCCTGCAGGCCGGGCCGCTGGTGGAGATGATCGAGCGGGAGCGGCCGACCCTCGCCGGGGCGGTGCCGACGATCTGGAACGACGTGCTCCAACTGCTGGAGAAGGAGCCGGGGCACGACATCTCCTCGTTGCGGATGGTGGCGTGCGGAGGATCGGCGGTCCCCCTGTCGATGATGAAGGAGTTCGAGCACAAATACGGCGTGCCCATCATCCAGGCGTGGGGCATGACCGAGACCTCGCCCCTGGCAGCGGTGGCCCGTCCCCCGGCCGGCATCTCGGAGGACCGGCACTGGGCCCAGCGCACCACCCAGGGCCGCGCGATCTGCGGCGTGGAGATCCGCATCGTCGACGACGCGGGGAACGTCCTGCCCCACGACGGCGTCACCGTCGGTGAGATCGAGGTGCGCGGGCCGTGGATCACCGGCTCTTACTACCGCGACGACAGCACCGACAAGTTCGATCAGGGCTGGCTGCGGACCGGCGACATCGGCCACATCGACCCGCAGGGGTTCATGACGCTGACCGACCGGGCGAAGGACGTCATCAAGTCCGGTGGCGAGTGGATCTCCTCGGTGGAACTGGAGAACCTGCTCGCGGGACACCCGGCGCTCCTGGAGGCCGTCGTCGTCGGAGTGCCCGACGACAAGTGGCAGGAACGCCCGCTGGCCGCCGTGGTCGTCAAGGAGAACGCGTCCGTCACTCCCGAGGAGCTCAGGGACTGGCTGGAGGACAAGGTCGCCCGCTGGTGGCTCCCGGAGCGCTGGACGTTCATCGACCAGGTCCCCCGCACCAGCGTGGGCAAGTTCGACAAGAAGCTCCTCCGCAGCCGTTACGCGGAAGGGGCCTACGACGTCCTGACCATCGGCTGATCTCCCCGTCCTGGTCACCGCCCGCCCACGGCGGCCCGGTGACCAGGACGTTCAGGAGCCGGCGCGAACAGAGGACGAGCCGGGAACGATCAGATTGATCTGCCCCAGGTGCGGCATCACGCCGACACTCCGGTGTTCCACGCGGTGTTCAAGGAGCGAGTCGGCCGTGTTCGAGGTAGCGGGTGGTGCCGTCGGCGCGGGCGGCTTTGCCGTGGTGGAGACGGCGGGCGAGGCGTTCGACGGTGAGAGTGCGGGCGCGCTCGACGTCGTGGAATTCGATGGCGGTGATCTCGGCGGGGTCGAGTTGGATCTCGGCCAGGTGGTCTTGGGTGAGGATGCCGCCGTCGAAGACGTAGAGGAGTTTGTCTCCTTCGGCGTCGTCGGGTGCCCAGTCGGTGAGGAGAAGGCGGCCGATGGGCGGTGCGATGCCGAGTTCTTCGTGGACCTCGCGTGCGGCGGCTTGGGAGGGAGTTTCGCCGTGTTCGACGTAGCCGCCGGGGATGTCTCGGTAGTCCTTGTAGGAGGGGACGACGAGGAGGACACGGTCCTGGTCGTCGAAGAAGAGGACTCCGGCTGCCACGACGGGGCGGGCGAAGCTTGCGGTCGGGTCCGTGGTCACGGGATCGACTTTAGAAGGGTCAGAGGGCTTTCATACGGCGGGCGAGTTCGGAGAGCTCGCGGCTGCGTTTGCCGACGCGGGTGGTGCGGAGGCTCAGCATGACTCGGCGGCTCATGACGCGGATGGGTGTGGCCGGGACGGTCGAGCGCCAAGCGCGGACGTAGTCGCGGACCGCGCGGCTGTGAACCTGGTGGCCGTGTTCGCGGAGTTCCCGGCAGAGCTGTGCGGCGTTGGTGCAGCCCTTGTTCCAGCGTTGCAGGAGGTAGGCGGCGTGGCCGTCGAGGAGTCTGGACAGCGGCCGGTTCCGGTGTCGACCAGGAGTTCCTCGGGCATGGCGACGTGGGCGAACCTGCGGAAGGTGTTGCGGGCCAGGCCGAGGGAACGTGCGATGGTGCGCAGGTCCTGGCCCTGGGCGAGGAGGTGGTGGATGGCGGCGTGACGGTGGCGGACACGTTCAGCGAACGGCCCGGTCCGTAGTTCGGCCCGCTGGCCGGGGTCGGGCTCTGCCGGGACGGCGGGCGGGCCCGGTCGGGTTGTTCGGGGGCGGAGGTAGGGCGCGCAGTTGGTCACGATGCCGGGCGACGACGCGTTCGACGGCGTCGCCCAGATTGCTCCACATGTGCCAGCGATCAGCGACCTGGATCGCCTCAGGGGCACCGCGGGAGGCGCCTTCGGCGTAGCCGCCGGCACGGTCCCGGCAGATGACCTCGACTCCGGGATGGCCCTTCAGCCACGCGGCCAGCGTGTCTGCCGTCCGATCGGGCAGCACGTCGATGGGACGGCCGGCGGTGGGGTCGATAAGGACAGTGCCGTAGGTATGGCCACGCCGGAGCGCGAAGTCGTCCACGCCCAGCACGCGCGGGCCCGTGGCCATAGCCGGGTCGGGAAGGCCGCGGATCATCCTGACCAGCGTCATCCGGCTCACCGCCGCCGCGAGTTGCTCGGCCAGACGAGAACCTGCTCGGCCGCCCAACGCCGACGCCACCTCGCCCAGAACCGTGCGAAGCCCGACGCTGCGACGGCCGTAACGGCTGGTCAGCCCGGGCACCTGCTCGACGAAGGTCCTCTTCGGACACGCCTCAGCGCGGCACAAGAACCGCCGGACCTCCAGATGAATGACCGTCTCCTGGCCACCGGTCGCGGTATCACACAGCCGCCGCTCATACCGGCTGTGCACCCGCCGAGACACCAGCCGCAGCCCGGGCAGTCGGCCTGCACACTGCCTGTTCTCGTCCAGATCCGCACCGACCGTCCCGACCTGAAAACCCTCTCCACAGCCAGCGCCGCCTACTCATCAGGTCTCTCTCGCAGCCACCAGACCGGGCCCTATCTGCTCATTAGGCTTATCAGGGAGCCGAGGCCGCGGTCGTCATCACCCCGTACAAGGTCAGGAACAAGCCCGCAGGACAGAAGCAGGCCAACCGCTCGCACGCCAAGCTGCGCGGGCCCGGCGAGCGCGCCAATGCGCAGCTGAAGTCATGGCGCATTCTGCACAAGCTGCGGTGCAGCCCCGGCAAGGCCGACCCCCTGGTCAAAGCGATCGCCGTTCTGCAGAACCACCGAACCGCTCAAGCCGCCCGAGGATGAAAGAGGCTCAGTCCCTCTGATTCCTCGAATTTCCCTCCCGAATTCTCACGGATCAGAAAGAGGGGTGCAGCGGGGTCGGTCGGCTCGTAGATTTATGGCGGGAGATGGAGGCACGGTTGAACGATCGGCGTCGTCGACGAATTTCGGTCCCACTGATCACCGTGGTGATCGCGTTGTCTGCGGCGGGAATAGCCGCCCTGGCATGGAAGAACTGGGATTCCGATGTCGTCGGGGGGGTTTCGGCTGCGGTCTCACTCTCAGCCGCGGTGACCGCTTGCTGGGTGCAGTGGGCCTCCTACAAGAAGATGGCGCCGTCGCGGACCTTGACGGCCGTCGCCCGCGAACTCGCGGCAGTGGTCAAAGCGGAGCTAGACGCGGAGGCGGCACGGCAGGAGACCGATGCGCCTTGGCGGTTGCCCGTAGGGTTCACGGGCGCGGGCGGCGTCCAGAGCCTCGGAGTCGGTTGGACGGACCTCGAACGGACCGCCCGCACCGCTCGGCCCCCTTTCCACCGGCGGATCTCCGCCATCCGCAGTCCGCGGGAACTGCGAGGAACCCTTGAAGACATCACCAGGACCTTCACCCGGATCCCCACCGCGCGTCTCGTCGTCCTCGGCGAGCCGGGCTCGGGAAAGACCACCCTTGCGTCACACCTCGCGCGTCAGCTCCTCGATGAGCGCCGTGCCGACGGGCCGGTGCCCGTCGTCTTGAGCCTCGCCTCGTGGAACCCCGAGGAGCAACCGCTCGCCCAGTGGATCGTCGGCAGGCTCACCCTGACCTATGGAGGTCTCGGTGCTCCTTACGCGGAGCGTGAGGGCACGACCCTCGCCGAGGCGCTGGTCGAGGATCAGCTGATCCTCCCAGTGCTCGACGGGCTCGACGAACTCGACCCCGCGGTTCGCGGTTTCGCGATCGCCGCCCTGAACGAGGCGTTGCGGCCGGGAATGCCGCTGGTCCTCACCAGCCGCACCGTCGAATACGCCGCAGCGGTCGACGCGGCCGGCGGTGGCCTCCCCGTACGGCTCAGGGGAGCGGCGATCATCGAGCTGGAGATCCTCTCCACCGATCTGATGATCGACTATCTGCGGGCGGGGGCCTCGGGGGAGGCCTCGGCCCAACGCTGGGAGCCGATCTTCGCGCGCCTCCGCGAGGACCCTGCCGCCCCGGTGAGCAGGGCCCTGGAGACTCCGCTGATGCTCGGCCTCGCCCGGTTCCTCTACAATCCCGTCCCCCGGCATGTCAGGGACGGCACAGTGCTGCCCGACCCGGCCGAGCTCCTTGACCCCGGTCGTTTCCCCACCGCCGACCGGATCAAGAACCATCTGCTCGGCGCGTTCCTCACCGCGGCCTACCGGCGCCCGGTCGGAACCGATCGGCGGATGCGCGCCGAACGCGACGTCGAACGGGCCCGCATGAGCCTGTCCGCGCTGGCGGCCGAACTCGACCTTCGCCGCACGCACGACCTCGCCTGGTGGCAGCTGCAACGCGCGATCGGAGATCCGCGTGAGTTCGACCGCTGGTTCATCACGGTCGCCTGCTACCTGGTCGTCCTCATCTTTGAGGACGCGTTCATCGCCCTGCTCATGGCCGTGGTCGCCTTCGTGACCGCCAGGTACGGCTCTCGTGTCGTACCCATCGCGGTGGCCGACGGCCAGCCCCGCCGGGTGGTGCTGCGCCTGCCGACCGCCGCATCGCTCCGGGTCAACGTCAGGCTCGCGCTGGTCAGCGGCCTGCAGATCGGGCTCGCGGTCGGCCTCCTGCTCGGGGTCCTCACCGGCTGGCAGGAGGGGTGGGCCGCTGGCTTGGGCAAAGGCTGGCACGCCGCGCTTCTGGCCGGTGCGCTCACTGCGGTCGGCAACTGGCTGCCCGGACCGTTGCGCGCGATGCTGAACTTCGACTCGCCCGCCGACATCGCCTTGGCCACTCCCCGCCGAGCACTCGCCTGGGATCGGCGGCTCGCGTTCCTCCAGACATTCGAAGGTCTCGTCTCGGGCACCGTGCTCGGTCTGGCGCTGCAGGTCCTCCCCGCCTACGGGCTGCCGCTGGGCATCGTGGTCGGTTCCCAGGCGTTTCTGACCAGCGCGTGGGGTCGTTTCCTCCTCGCGCGCCTCTGGTGGCGGATGCGGCGCGGCACTCCGCTGCGCCTCCTGGCGTTCCTTGAGGACGCTCAGCGGCGCAACGTGCTCCGGCAGGTCGGACCGCTGTTCCAGTTCAGGCATGTGCTCTTGGAGGAGCGGCTCCGCCCGCCGGTCACCGGGCATGATGAGGCCGTCATCGCCATGGCGTTCCTGCCGGACGGCGTCCGTGTCGTGGCGGGCGGCGCGACCTACCGGGTCCTGGTCTGGGACGTCGCCGACCGCATGAATCCCGTCGTGGAGAGCTGGGTCGGTCATGAGCCGGAGCACAACCTCACGCCGGTGATCTATGCGCTCGCAGTGAGCCCGGACGGCCGGCTCCTAGCCACCGGCACGATGCTGTGGAGCATCGGCCTGTTCGACCTGTCCGACCCGAGCAGGCCGACCCAGCTGTGGACGTTCGACCAGGCGCATCGGGGCGCCGTCGTCGGGCTCGCCTTCTCCCCCGACGGGAGCACCCTCGCGAGCTGCGGTGCGGACACCGACGTGCGGTTGTGGTCAGTCAACGAGGGCGTTCTCGAGCCTCTGTCCGTCCTGGAGGCGCATCGGGAACCGACCCGCGCCGTCGCCTTCGACCCCGGTGGGACCCTGCTGGCAACGGCCGGGCGTGATGGCCTCGTGCTTCTCTGGGACATCTCTGACCTCGCTCGCCCGCGGCTGCTCCATACCCTGGAGGCACAGGTCGGCTGGGTTCTCTCGATGGAGTTCGACCCCTCGGGCACCGTCTTGGCGGTCGGCGGGCAGGAGGCGGTGACCCTCTGGAGCCCCCAGGAGCCCGAACTGCTCTCATGGACGGCGGTCCACGCCGCCCAGGCCGTCGCCTTCAACGCCCCCGGTACCTTGCTGGCTACCGGCTCCGCAGCCGGCGGAGCCAACATCTGGGACGTCTCCAACCCCACCTCCCCCAGGGCCCTCATCCAGATCCCCGACGCGGGCCACGTCACCAGCGTCGCCTTCCACCCCGCCGAGGACTTCCTCGCCCTCGGCAGCATCGATGGCGCCTTCCATCTCGTAGAACTGGCCTCACACCTCAACCGCTGAGACCGCAGGTCTCCTGGTTCCCGACCATTCCCACGGCTCGCGCGGCGCGTTCTTCGCAGGGACTACGACCGGGAGAACCGAGGGTCTTCGGGAAAGGCCCCGCTCAGGCGATCACGGACCTCTTCCCGAACCTCGGTCCGGCCCTCCCTGATGATCGGTGCCAGGCAATGCTCGCGTACGGCTTGATGGCGTGAGGCGTCCGGGCACATGAGAACACCGATCACGCGAATGGACCAGATCAGTGCCTGGGGATCGCAGGCTCCCGAAGCGACGACCAGGCCTTCGAAGAGATATCGCCAGGTCGCATGAGCGGCGATTCCGATCGGTTCGCCGTGCTCCAGTCCCTCTGGCCTGGAAGCGGCGTCTCGCAAGAGGAGCGCCCTTACCGCGGTGGGTGCGATGGTGTTCTTGAACTGCTCATACCGGCTCAGCGCAAAGGCGAACTGAGCCAACAGATCACACCAGAAATGTGATTCTCCGGCCCATGCACGGAACCTTTTCCACCAACCCGGACGGTGTAGCTGATCACGGCATGGTCGCGGGCGGTACGGCGGGCCGAGAACGCGAAGAAACCCCTGGTAGGACGGTTGATCTCTCACAACCCTCCGCCCCACCAGAGGCTTCGGATGCTTTTCCATTTCGGGCATCCCAACCTACGGCCTTTACGTCGTAGATCAAGATCAGAACCCTGAGGGGAACGACAAAGCGCACCGAAATTCAAAACCACGCGAAGTTCGTTTGAACACGGAGCCCAGCGAGGCCTCGTTGACCGTGAACCCACTGGTCAGGGATGAGATCGAGGGTCAGCGGTCAGAACCGGTCGGCACGTTCGGGGCCGCGGTCAAACGACGGTCACAAAGCCGAGAGGCCTGATCACTCTGTGAGCGATCAGGCCTCTGACCTGCTGCTTTACCGTCGGGACGACAGGATTTGAACCTGCGGCCCTTGACCCCCAGCCGAGTTCTGCTGTTCATCACTCGCCTTGAGCCCCCCGCTGACCCAGCCCACGATCAGATATCGACCAGACCCCGATGACGCCCGACCGGTCCCCCGCTGGCCACGCCCTGCCTTCGGCATGAGCGGATGCCTCTCGCTGTCCGGAATCTTCGGGATGCTCCTATGTCGTGTCAAGCTGCGTGCAGGCCTTCCTCGCTGAGGGTGTTTGCCCTGGTCAGGATCTTGAAGATCTCTCGGGCGATGTAGCGTTTCAGGCAGCGCATGATCTCTTTGG
>NZ_JBDPLZ010000002.1:0-983779 GCF_039871655.1 Actinocorallia sp. B10E7 | reverse complement strand
TTGCTCACGTGTTACTCACCCGTTCGCCGCTCGAGTACCCCGAAGGGCCTTTCCGCTCGACTTGCATGTGTTAAGCACGCCGCCAGCGTTCGTCCTGAGCCAGGATCAAACTCTCCATTAAGGTCCATACGACCCCCATCCGAAGACGAGAGCCAAACCTGTTGGTGTTCAAACCCGGCAAGAACAAGGTCTTGGCTGACCTTGCATTTGCCTCAAAGGTTCCTCTTGACGAGGATGACCAGAACCACAGGTCCTGGCCGTTATTTTGGCACTGACTTTTAGCACGCTGTTGAGTTCTCAAGAAACGGACTCGCAGTGTTCCGCGCCTTCCGGCGTTTCCCTCGCTGCGGCTCTTCTAACCTATCAGGCTGTTTCTTCCTGTCAAATCCGCTCTTTCGAGTTGATTCTCCCGGACCAGCCCCCGCAGTTCGTTTCGCGCCTTTCGGCGTTTCCCTCGCTGCGACCCTTTTAACTTAGCAGTTCCGATTCAGTGGTTAATACCGAACCGATCGGATCTGTCGAGTCAGATGGGGTTTCCCCTCGGGGCCGGCCGCTTCCGCGTCCCGCTCCCCCGTGGGGCAGGTAGAACACTACGGCCGCCTGGGGGCAACGTCAAATCAGCGCTCCTGGAGCGCGCGACGCCTGCTCAGACGGCTTTCTGTACGAGATTGATGTCCCGTTCCTCCCTATGCCAAACCTTTTGTGACCTGGATCTCCCGCATGTTTGCTGGAAACATGCGAAAGGCCCTTCCGGAAGAGCTCCGGAAGGGCCTTTCACCAGCTGATTCTTACCTCAGCTGACGGCGATGCTCCCGATGTTGCGCTTGCCTCGGCGCAGCACGAGGAAGCGGCCGTGCAGCAGGTCGCCGGAGTCGGGGACCGCCTCCTCCGTCTCCACCTTGGCGTTGTTGAGGTAGGCGCCGCCCTGGGTGATCGTGCGCCGGGCCTCGGACTTGCTCTTGCACAGCCCGGCCGTCACCAGGAGGTCCGCGACGGGCGGCAGCTCCCCCGCCGGCACGGTGCCCTGCGGGGCCTCCGCCAGCGCGGCGGCCAGGGTGCGTTCGTCCAGGACTTCGAGGCCGCCCTGACCGAACAGCGCGGCCGAGGCTGCTATCACCTTGTCCGTCTCCTCCGCGCCGTGGACGAGGGTCGTCAGCTCCTCCGCGAGGGCCTTCTGACCGATGCGCGCGGCGGGCCGATCCGCCGACTGCTTCTCCAGTTCCTCGATCTCCTCGCGGCTCCGGAAGCTGAAGGTGCGCAGGAGCTTGCCCACCTCGCCGTCCTCGACGTTCACCCAGTACTGGAAGAACGCGTACGGGGAGGTCAGCTCGGGGTCGAGCCAGATCGCCCCGCCGGCGGTCTTGCCGTACTTGGTGCCATCGGGTTTGGTGAGCAGCGGTGTCGCGATGGCGTGCACATGGTGGCCGGTGGCCCGGCGGATGAGGTCGGCGCCCGCGGTGAGGTTGCCCCACTGGTCACTGCCGCCGCTCTGCAGGACGCAGTCGTAGCGGCGGTGCAGTTCCAGGAAGTCCATGCTCTGCAGGAGCTGGTAGGAGAACTCCGTGTAGGACAGGCCGATCTCCAGGCGGGAGGCCACCACCTCGCGGGCCAGCATCTTGTTGACCGGGAAGTGCTTGCCGATGTCCCGCAGGAAGTCGATCACCGACATCGGCCCGGTCCAGTCGAGGTTGTTGACCATCCGGACGGCGTTGTCGCCTTCGAAGGACAGGAAGCGCGCCACCTGCTCCTGGATGCGCTTGACCCAGCCGGCGACGACCTCGGTGGAGTTGAGCTGGCGTTCGCTGGAACGTCCGCTCGGGTCTCCGATCAGGCCGGTCGCGCCGCCCACCAGGGCCAGGGGCTTGTGCCCGGCGTTCTGGATCCGCCGCATGGTCAGCAGCTGGACGAGGTTGCCGACGTGCAGGCTGGGCGCCGTCGGGTCGAATCCGCAGTAATACGTGACGGGCCCCGCCGAGAGGGCCGCGCGCAGCGACTCCTCGTCGGTGGTCTGGGCCAGCAGGCCGCGCCACTGCAGTTCGTCCACGATGTCGGTCACGGTCGTCCCACTTCTCGAAAACGGATGACATCTCAAGGGTGCCCGAAGTCGGCACCTGAACGGTAATCGATGATCTCCATCGCCGCAGCGTATGCCTGTGACGGAGGGGACACCCTCGGCCCACCTGCATGATCTATCCCATATATGTCAATCTGTCCCCTGTGATTGAGAGTGCACGCCGGCGTTGGGAGCGACGGGCCCAGTGGCCGCTGACCCTCGCAGCGGTCCTCTTCCTGGCGGCCTATGCCTGGCCCATCCTCGAACCGGATCTGCCCTCCCGCCAGGTCTCGGCGTGTCTGACCCTGACCTGGGCGATGTGGGCCCTGTTCGCGGTCGACTACTTCATGCGCCTGCTGCTCAGCCGGAACCGTCTGCGGTTCGTCCGCTCCCATCTGCTGGATCTGGCCCTGGTCGTGCTGCCGATCTTCCGACCGTTGCGGCTGCTCCGCCTCATCACGCTGCTGGCCGTCCTCAACCGCTACGCCGGCAGGTCATTGCGGGGCCGGGTCATCGCCTACGCGGCCGGCTCGAGCATGCTCATCATCTTCATCGCCGCGCTGGCCGTGCTCGACGCCGAACGCAAAGTCCCCGAGGCCTCCATCACCACCTTCGGAGACGCGCTCTGGTGGGCCATGACGACGGTCACCACGGTCGGATACGGCGACACTTATCCCGTCACCGAAACCGGCCGCTTCATCGCGGGCGGCCTGATGCTGTCCGGCATCGCCCTGCTCGGTGTGGTGACCGCCTCGCTCGCCTCCTGGCTGATCGAGCGCGTGGCCGACCTGGAGGAGCAATCCCAGGCCGCCACCCGCCGGGATGTGGAAGCCCTCAGCCGCGAGATCGCCGAGCTGCGTGCGGAGATCGCGCGGCTGACCGGGCGGCAGACTCCTTCTCAGCCCTGACCCCGCCGGCCGGCGGGCCGCCGCCGGGGCGTGTGCCTACGGTAGGGCGAAACGCTCGGCTCGCCTTCCACCCAGAACCGCCACGGCGCGTCGTGCGCGGAGGTGACCCCGGTACGCGGCCCGGAACGCACCAGCCCCGCAGGAACCGGTGCGCCATCTTCGATCGCCAGCTCTCCCGGGACGCAGACATCCGCCCCGTTGAGGGCCCGGTCGACTCCCAGCGCCTGGCACAACCGGGCGGGGCCCCTGGCCAGATCGCGGTCCGGGGAGCCGTTGCGCCGGGTCCTGGCCAACTCGGTGCCTTCGACGATCTCCCCCGCGCGCAGCAGTACCGCGGAGGCGGTGCCCTCAGGGCCGCAGACGAGATTCACGCAGAAGTGCATCCCGTAGGTGAAGTACACGTAGGCGTGGCCCGGCTCCCCGAACATGACGGCGTTCCGCGCCGTCCTGCCCCTGTAGGAGTGGGAGGCGGGATCCAGTTCTCCCGCGTAGGCCTCCACCTCGGTCAGCCGGACGGACACGGTCCCCTCGGGCGTCGTCCGGCTGAGCACTCGCCCGAGCAGGTCGGGAGCCACCTCCAGGACAGGACGGTCGAAGAACGACCGGTCCAGCGGCGTCCGTCCCGCTCCGTCCTCGGTCCTCTCGGTCATCCGTCACTCCTCACCGGAGAACCGCTCCCACGCGGACTGGCGGGTGATGCCCAGGGCCGCACCGATCCTGGCCCAGGTGACGCCGCGCCGGCGCAGCTCCCGCACCCACAACCTCAGATCGGCCTCGACCTGGTCGACGACCGCCGAGATCCGGGGGATCCGGTCGAGCATCTGCTCGTCCGTCATCGCCTCCCAGCTCGGGAACCGGGGTGTCGCGGGCCCTTCCCTGTACTCGTCGATGATCTTGTCCGCCAGGTCGACGCACTCGTCGCAGATCCGCACTCCCGGTCCGGAGACCAGCTTGCGCACCTGGTGCTCCGCCCGGTCGCAGAAGGAGCACCGGGCGGGCTCCTCCAGTGCGTCCATCGTCTCCATCACACCCTCCATCCGTCAGGCCAGGCCTGACAGAAGAGGGTAGAACGTCAGGGAGAGCCTGACAAGCGAGATCGGAAGCGGGCGGCGGCCGATGGCATCCGACGGGGACGGATCAGCAGGTCGAGTGGAACAGACCCGCGACCGGGCAGGTCTTCGCCAGCTCGTTGTACAGGGCGACGGCCCGCTCCGTCTGCGCGACGTGGACCTCGACGCCGGACTCCTCCAGGAGACGCAGGGTCTCGGGCATGGTCCGCAGCCGCAGATCCATACCCTGGCTCAGCACCACGACCGTGGCGCCGCGGTCCAGCAGTTCGGAGATCTCCTCGGGACGGATTCCCGGGGTGTGCCTGGTGCCGTGCTCGTTCCAGTCCCACTCCCGGCCGCCGCCGGGGAACAGCTTCCAGTCCTTGCCGGAGCCGAGTCCCTCGACGTCGATCCGGCCCCACGACACGTGTGCGATCCGGGGAGAACCTTCCATGACGGCCTCCTGCCCTGCTCGGGAACGAAGAACGGTGGGCCGGATCGTAGACGATCCGGCCCACCGTCAGGAAGGTCAGGACTCCGAGGCCCAGGAGGCCGCGGCGTCGGCGAAGGAACGCAGGTTCTCGATCTGCTCCTGGACGCGCTCGGGAGCGGTGCCGCCGTGCGCCTTGCGGGAGGCGATGGCGCCGGGGACGTTGAGGACCTCGCGGACGTCCGGCGTCAGGTGCGGGGAGACCTTGGCCAGCTCCTCGTCGGTGAGGTCGCCGAAGTCCTTGTCGTTGACCTGGCACCACACCACCAGGTGGCCGACGACCTCGTGGGCGTCGCGGAAGACCACGCCGCGGCGGACCAGCAGCTCGGCCAGGTCGGTGGCCAGCGCGAAGCCCTGCGGGGCCAGCTCCTCCAGGCGCTCGGTGTTGACGCGCATGGTGGCGATCAGGCCGGACATCGCGGGCAGCACCAGCAGGAGGGTCTCGACGGCGTCGAAGGCGCCCTCCTTGTCCTCCTGAAGGTCGCGGTTGTAGGTCAGCGGCAGGCCCTTGAGGGTGGTGAGCAGGCCGACGAGGGAGCCGATGATCCGGCCCGCCTTGCCGCGGGCCAGCTCGGCCACGTCGGGGTTCTTCTTCTGGGGCATGATCGACGACCCGGTGGCGTAGGTGTCGTCCATCTCGATCCAGCGGAACTCCTGGGAGGCCCACAGGCAGACCTCCTCGCCGATGCGCGACAGGTGCACACCCGTCAGCGCGGCGGCGAAGAGGAACTCGGCGACGAAGTCGCGGTCGCTGACGGCGTCCATGGAGTTGGCGGCGGCCGCGGTGAAGCCGAGCTCCTCGGCGACGGCCTGCGGGTCCAGCGGCAGGGACGAACCCGCCAGGGCACCGGAGCCCAGCGGGGAGATCGCGGCGCGCTTGTCCCAGTCCTGGAAGCGCTCGATGTCGCGGCTGATCGCGTGCACGTGCGCCAGCAGCTGGTGGGAGAAGAGCACGGGCTGGGCGTGCTGCAGGTGGGTCATGCCGGGGCAGGCGACGCCCATGTTGGCCTCGGCCTGGCCGATCAGCGAGGTCTGCAGCTCCACCAGCCGGGAGACGATCCGGCGGACGTGGTCGCGCAGGTACAGGCGCAGGTCGGTGGCGACCTGGTCGTTGCGGGAGCGCCCGGCGCGGAGCTTGCCGCCCAGGGAGCCCAGGCGCTCCAGCAGGCCGCGCTCCAGCGCGGTGTGCACGTCCTCGTCGGCCACGGTGGGCCGGAACTCGCCGGACGCGCAGGCCTGCTCCAGGTCGTCGATGGCGCCCAGCATGCGGGCGAGCTCGTCGTCGTCCAGCAGACCCGCGCGGTTGAGCACGCGGGCGTGGGCGCGCGACCCCATCAGGTCGTACGGCGCGAGCCGCCAGTCGAACTGGACGCTCACGGACAGGCGCGCCAGCGCGTCCGACGGCCCGCCTTCGAACCGTCCGCCCCACAACCGGGTCGGTGCCTTGCTCACAGTGATCCCAATCTCCGATATGTCAGTGGCCGCGGTCCACGTGGACCGCGTCGAACACAGTTGTACCGCCCCGGGGCACCACCCCGGGGCGGGGCTGTGAAGATCTCAGGCGCCGGTCTTGCGGTTCCGGACCGAGGCGATCTTGCTCGGCAGGCTCCACAGCTCGACGAAGCCCTTGGCCAGGCTCTGGTCGAAGGTGTCGCCGGTGTCGTACGTCGCCAGATCGTAGTCGTAGAGCGAGGAGCCGCTGCGCCGGCCGGTGACGACGGCGCGCCCGCCGTGCAGGGTGAGCCGCACGTCGCCGTTCACGTGCTGCTGGGCCTCGGCGATGAAGGACTCCAGCGCCGTCTTCAGCGGCGAGAACCACAGGCCGTCGTAGACGAGCTCGCCCCAGCGCTGGTCGACGGAGCGCTTGAACCGGGCCAGGTCCCGCTCGACGGTGACGTTCTCCAGCTCCTGGTGGGCGGCGAGCAGCGCGATCGCGGCCGGGGCCTCGTAGACCTCGCGGGACTTGATGCCCACGAGGCGGTCCTCGACCATGTCGAGCCGGCCGACGCCCTGGGCGCCCGCGCGCTTGTTGAGCTCGTCGATGATCTGGAACGGGGTGAGCGCCCTGCCGTCGACGGCGGTGGGGACGCCGTTCTCGAAGGTGATGATCAGCTCGTCGGCCTCACGCGGGGTCGCCGGGTCGGCGGTGTAGGCGTAGAGGTCCTCGATCGGGGCGTTCCAGATGTCCTCCAGGAAGCCGGTCTCCACGGCCCGGCCCCACAGGTTCTGGTCGATGGAGTAGGGGTTCTTCTCCGAGACCTCGATCGGCAGGCCCTTCTCCTGGGCGAAGGCGATGGCCTTGTCCCGGGTCCAGGCGTAGTCGCGGGCCGGGGCGACGCACTTGAGGTCGGGGTTGAGCGCCATCAGGCCGGCCTCGAACCGGACCTGGTCGTTGCCCTTGCCGGTGCAGCCGTGCGCGACGTACGTGCCGTCGAACCGGGCCGCGGCGGCGGCGAGGTGCTTGACGATCAGCGGCCGGGACAGCGCCGAGACCAGCGGGTAGCGGTCCATGTAGAGGGCGTTGGCCTGGATCGCGGGGAAGCAGAAGTCGCGGGCGAACTCCTCCTTGGCGTCCACGACGACGGACTCGACCGCGCCGCAGTCCAGTGCCCGCTGGCGGATCTGGTCCATGTCCTCGCCGCCCTGGCCGCAGTCGACGGCCACGGCGACGACCTCGGCGCCCATCTTCTCGGCGAGGAAGGGGATGGCGACCGAAGTGTCCAGGCCCCCGGAGTACGCCAGTACGACGCGCTCAGTCATATGTCTTCGTCCTTTTTCTCGTATCTGGAGTCGATCAGGTCAAGGGGTGGGTTTCCGGGGCCCGGGGACCCCTGACTTCGTCGCTCGGTGAGCCGCAGCAGCCTCGCCGCGAGCTCCTCCCCGCCGAGCGGGTCGCGGGAGATGACCAGGATGGAGTCGTCTCCCGCGACGGTGCCGAGGACCTGCGGCCACTCGGCGTGGTCGATCGCCGAGGCCAGGTACTGCGCGGCACCCGCGGGGGTGCGCACGATCACCAGGTTGGCGGAGGCCTCGGCCGAGACCAGCAGCTCCTGGGCCAGCCGGGCCAGCCTGGAGTCGAAGGTCTCGGCGGTGCCGGTTCGGGCCAGCTTGATCCGCTCGCCGCCCTCGCCGGGCACCGCGTAGATCAGGCTGCCGTCATCGGCCCGCAGGCGGACCGCCCCGATCTCCACGAGATCGCGCGACAGGGTCGCCTGGGTGACCTCCACGCCCGCCTGCCGCAGCAGCCGGGCCAGTTCGCCCTGCGAGTGCACGTTGTGCCGGGACAGCAGTTCCAGCACCCGCGCCTGCCTGGCGGCCTTGGTCATCGGGGTCGTCACGGTTCTCTTATCTCTCCAGCAGCCAGGCCAGCAGCGCCTTCTGGGCGTGCAGCCGGTTCTCGGCCTCGTCCCAGACGACGCTGTGCGGCCCGTCCAGCACGGAGGCGGCGATCTCCTTGTCCCGGTAGGCGGGCAGGCAGTGCAGGACGGAGACGTCCGGCTTGGCCAGCGCCACCAGGTCCTCGGTCAGCGAGTACGGGACGTAGACCGACAGGTCCTTGTCCTCCTGGCCCATGGAGGCCCAGGTGTCGGTGGCCAGGACGTCCGCGCCCGCCGCCGCCTGCCGGGGGTCGGTGGTCACCTCGACCGAACCGCCGGTGGTCTTGGCGATCTCCTCCGCCCGGTGCCACACGTCGGGATCCGGAAGGTACCCCTCGGGAGCGGCGATCCGCACGTGCATCCCGGCGGTCGCGCCGCCGAGCAGGTAGGAGTGCGCCATGTTGTTGGCCCCGTCGCCGAAGTAGGCGAGCGTGACCTCGGCCAGTCTACCCTTCGTCTCCTGGACCGTCTGAAGATCGGCGAGGATCTGGCAGGGATGGAACTGGTCGGTGAGGGCGTTGACCACCGGCACGGACGAGTGCGCCGCCATCTCCTCGATGCGGTCCTGGCCGAAGGTCCGCCAGACGATCGCCGCGCAGACGCGCTCCAGCACCCGGGCGGTGTCGGCGATGCTCTCGCCCCGGCCGAGCTGGCTGGACCCGGCGTCGATCACCAGCGGGTTGCCGCCGAGCTCTGCGACGCCCGCGGTGAAGGACACCCGGGTCCGGGTGGAGTGCTTGTCGAACAGGATCGCCACCGACTTCGGCCCCTCCAGGGGCTTGAAGGCGTAGCGGTCGGCCTTCATCCGGGCGGCCAGGGCCAGGACCTCGGCCTGCTCGGCCGGGGTCAGGTCGTCGTCGCGCAGGAAATGGCGGGTCATGCGGCCACCTCGTCGAGGATCGCGGGCAGGGCGTCGAGGAAGCTCTGGGCCTCCTCCGCGGTCATGACCAGCGGAGGTGCGAGCCGGATCGCGTCGGGTCGGACGTTGTTGACCAGGAAGCCCGCCTTCTGCGCAGCCCCTCTGACCTCCGCGGCGACGGGGCGGTCCAGCACGATCGCCAGCCACAGACCCCGGCCCCGTACCCCGGCGACCAGCGGGTGGCCCAACGCATCGAGACCGGCGGAGAGCTGCTCGCCGACCTTGACGGCGTGCTCCAGCAGCCCGTCGCGCTCGATGGTGTCCAGGACGGCCAGCGCCGCCGACGTCGCCAGCGGGTTGCCGCCGAAGGTGCAGCCGTGGTCTCCGGGGGCGAAGATGTCGGCCGCCTCGCCGAGCCCGACGCAGGCGCCGATCGGGACGCCGCCGCCCAGGCCCTTGGCCAGGTTGATGATGTCGGGCCGGACGCCCTCGTGCTGGTGGGCGAACCAGGCGCCGGTCCGGCCGATGCCGCCCTGGACCTCGTCCAACACGAACAGCGCACCCGTCTCATCACAGATCTTCCGGGCGGCGGCCAGGTAGCCGTCAGGCGCGAGCACGACGCCGGCCTCGCCCTGGGTCGGCTCCAGGAACACCGCCGCGCACTCGGATGTGACGGCCCGGCGCAGCGCCTCGACGTCGCCGTGGGGCACGAACCGCACGTCCGCGCCGTAGGGTCCGAAGGGGTCGCGGATCGCCGGCTTGCCGGTGATGGCCAGCGCACCCATCGTCCGCCCGTGGAAGCCGTTCTCGGTGGCCACGAGGTACTTCGACGGGCCCGCGTGCTTGCGGACCATCTTGAAGGCCGCCTCGTTGGCCTCGGTGCCCGAGTTGCAGAAGTAGACCTTGCCGGGCCGCCCCAGCAGCTCCAGGAGCCGCTTGGCCAGCTTCACCTCGGGCTCGGTGGTCAGCAGCGGGGAGACGTGCGCGATCTTGGCGATCTGCCCGCTCACCGCCTCCACCAGCGCGGGGTGGGCGTGGCCCAGCGCCGAGACCGCGATCCCGGCGAACATGTCCAGGTAGGCGTTGCCGTCCACGTCCCAGACGGTGCTGCCCTGGCCGTGCGAGAGCATCACAGGCGGTACGGGCCGGTTGGGCATGAAGGAGGCCCTGAAATCGTCCTGCCAGGTCATGACGGCACCACCATCGTTCCGATCCCTTCGTCGGTGAAGACCTCCAGTAGCAGCGAGTGCGGCACCCGCCCGTCCAGGACGTGCGCCTGCGGCACCCCGTTGCTGACCGCGTGCAGGCAGGCGCCCATCTTGGGCACCATGCCCGAGGACAGGCCCGGCATGAGCTCCTCCAGCTCGGCGGCGGTGAGTTCGCGGATGACCTCGTCGCTGTTCGGCCAGTCGGCGTACAGGCCCTCCACGTCCGTGAGGACGATCAGCTTGGCCGCGCCGAGCTCCGAGGCGAGCGCCGCCGCCGCGGTGTCGGCGTTGACGTTGAAGACCTCGCCGTTCTCGCCGCGCGCCACGCTGGAGATCACCGGGATGCGCCCGTCGGAGATGAGGCTGTGCACCGCCCCGGCGTCGACCTTGACGATCTCGCCGACCTGGCCGATGTCCACCTGCTCGCCGTCCACGACCGCGTACAGCTTCTGGGCGGTGAACAGGTGGGCGTCCTCGCCGGACATGCCGACCGCGTACGGGCCGTGGGAGTTGATCAGCCCGACGACCTCGCGGTTGACCTGGCCGGTGAGCACCATGCGCACCACGTCCATCGCCTCGGGCGTGGTGACCCGCAGCCCGGCGGTGAAGTGGGACTCGATGCCGAACTTCTCCAGCGCGGCGTTGATCTGCGGGCCGCCGCCGTGCACGACCACCGGGCGCAGCCCGGCCAGCCGCAGGAAGACGATATCGCTGGCGAAGGACTCGCGCAGGGAGTCCTCGGTCATGGCGTTGCCGCCGTACTTGACCACGACGATCTTGTCGTGGAACCGCTCGAGCCAGGGCAGCGCCTCGATGAGCACGGCCGCCTTGTCCATCGCGCTGCGCCGGTTCACGAGCTGTACTCCGAGTTCTCCCGGACGTACTCCGCGGTCAGGTCGGTCGTCCAGACCGTCGCGGAGTGCTTGCCGGCCGACAGGTCCACGGTGATGGACACGTCGCGGGGCCGCAGGTCGACCTTGTCGCGGTCCTCGCCGACCGAGCCGTTGCGGCAGACCCAGATGCCGTTGATCGCCACGTTGAGCCGGTCGGGCTCGAAGACCGCGTCGGTGGTGCCCACCGCCGCCAGGACCCGGCCCCAGTTGGGGTCCTCGCCGTGGATGGCGCACTTGAGCAGGTTGTTGCGGGCGATGGACTTGCCGACGGTGACGGCGTCGGCGACGCTGTCGGCGCCGACGACCTCGATCGCGATCGCCTTGGAGGCGCCCTCGGCGTCCACCAGCAGCTGCCGGGTCAGGTCGAGGCAGACCTCGGTGAGCAGGGCGGTGAACGCCTCCTCCCCGGGGACGGCGCCGGTGGCGCCGCTGGCCATGAGCAGGACGGTGTCGTTGGTGGACATGCAGCCGTCGGCGTCGAGCCGGTCGAAGGAGCGCGAGGTCGCGGCGCGCAGCGCCCGGTCGAGCGTCTCGGCCGGCAGGTCGGCGTCGGTGGTGAGCACCACAAGCATGGTCGCCAGGGAGGGGGCGAGCATGCCCGCGCCCTTGGCCATGCCCCCGATCATGTAGCCGCCCTCGCCCCGCCGGAAGGAGATCTTGGCGACGGTGTCGGTGGTGCGGATGGCGTCGGCGGCGTTCAGGCCGCCGTCGCGGGTCAGCTCGGCGGCGGCCGTCTCGACCCCGGCCAGCAGCTCGTCCATCGGCAGCCGGATGCCGATCAGGCCGGTGGAGCACACCGCGACCTCGCCGGCGGAGTCCTCCAGGACGTCGGCGACCTTCTCGGCGGTGGCGTGGGTGTCCTGGAACCCCGGGGATCCGGTGCAGGCGTTGGCGCCGCCGGAGTTGAGGACGACCGCGCGCAACCGGCCGCCCGAGATCACCTGCTCGGTCCACAGCACCGGGGCCGCCTTCACCCTGTTCGCGGTGAACACCGCCGCCGCCGCGCGTGAGGGGCCGTCGTTGACGACCAGTGCCAGATCTCGGTTGCCGTTGTCCTTGATGCCCGCGGCTATGCCGGAGGCGCGGAAGCCCAGTGGTGCGGTGACGCTCATGTGTCCTCTTCTGCTCAGCGGTGGAGGAGGTGTCAGGGTGCGACGGCGAGGGTGGTCAGGCCCTGGCCCTCGGGCATGCCGAGGGCCAGGTTGGCCGACTGGACCGCCCCGCCGGCGGTCCCCTTGGTGAGGTTGTCGATGGCCGCCACGATCACGATGCGTCCCGCCCGCTCGTCCAGGGACACCTGCATCAGCGCGGTGTTGGCGCCGAGCGTCATCGCGGTGGACGGCCACATTCCCTCGGGGAGCACGTCCACGAAGGGCTCGGCGTCGTAAGCGGCGAGGTAGGCCTCCCGCAGCGCGGCGTAGGTGACGCCCGGCTTGGCCTTCGCGGTGCAGGTGGCCAGGATGCCGCGGCTCATGGGGGCCAGGGTGGGGGTGAAGGAGACGGTGACGGGCTCGCCGGCGGCGGCCGTCAGGTTCTGGATGATCTCCGGGGTGTGGCGGTGCACGCCGCCGACCCCGTAGGCCGAGACCGCGCCCATGACCTCGCTGCCCAGCAGGTTGACCTTGGGGGTCTTGCCCGCGCCCGAGGTCCCGGAGGCCGCGACGACCACCACGTCGGGTTCGGCGAGCCCGGCGGCGAAGGCCGGGACCAGGGCCAGGGAGGAGACCGTCGGGTAGCAGCCGGGGACCGCGATCCGCTTGGTGCCGGCCAGGACCTTCCGCTGCCCGGGCAGCTCCGGCAGCCCGTAGGGCCAGGTACCGGCGTGCGGGGTGCCGTAGAAGTGCTCCCACTCGGAGGCGTCGGCGAGCCGGAAGTCGGCGCCGCAGTCGACGACCAGGACGTCCTCTCCCAGTTCGGCGGCGAGCGGACCCGACGCGCCGTGCGGAAGGGCGAGGAACACCACGTCATGACCTGCGAGGGTCTGCGGGGTAGTCTCGGCCAGGACACGGTCGGACAGGGAGCGGAGGTGGGGCTGGAGGGTGCCCAGGAGGGCTCCGGCGTTGCTCCCCGCGGTCAGCGTCCCGATCTCGAACCCGGGATGACCGGCCAGAATGCGCAGCAGCTCCCCCCCGGCGTAACCGCTCGCGCCCGCCACCGCCACCCGGTAACCCATGTCTCTCCTCAGCTTGACCTAAGAAAAAGTATGCATCCAATCGGATGAGTATTCAAGTTCGATCTCGGAACTTCGCGTGATGGGGACATGGGAGGATTCGGTCGACCCGTGCAACCTTCAGGTCCCGACGGGTGTCTTTGGAGGGGAGGGACGTGATGCGGGGCGCAGGTGGCCAGTTCGAGGAGTTCGTGGCCAACAGGTTCCCGGCGCTCTTCCGCTACGCGTATGTCCTCACCGGCAACCAGCACGACGCCGAGGACCTCGTCCAGGAGGCGCTCACCCGCACGGGTGTGGCCTGGGGGCGGATCCGGCGCAAGGACGACCCGGAGGGCTATGTGCGCACCACGATGGCGCGCATCATGGCCAACCGGTGGCGCAGGCCCCGGCTGGAGCACCTGGTCGAGGGGGTACCCGAACACGCGGCCGACGACCCGGGACTGGACCGGGTCCACGAGATGGACGGGCTGGACGCGGCCCTGACCGCGCTGCCGCCCCGGATGCGGGCGGTGCTCGTCCTGCGCTACTTCGAACAACTGAGTGAGGAAGAGACCGCGCGGGTGCTGGGATGCTCCCGTGGAACGGTGAAAAGTCAGGCCTCCAGGGCGTTGGCCAAGCTCCGCGCCAGCATGCTGCCCCAGGAGGCCGAGCAGTCACTGATGGAGGACCGACGTGGAAGATCTTGAGCGGCTCGTCGCCGGAAGGCTGCGCGCTCTCGACGACGCGGCCCCCTCTCCCGAACTTCACGAACGCCTCATGTCCCGGGTGAACCACCAGGTGAAGACGCGTCGCAGGCGGCGCCGGATCGCCCAGGCCGCGGCCGGTCTCTCCCTGGTGGCCGCCGCCGCGGTCGTGACCCCGCTCGCCCTGGACTCCGGCGCCTCCTCCCCCTCCGACCCGTCGATGCTCGCCGCCTCCGAGCGCCCCGGGCCCCTCCACGAGCGCGGCTCCGCCCCCTCCGGTCCCGGCGGCGGGCCGTCGGGCTCCGCCCGGCCCGGAACGGCCGGCGGCGTCCCCCGCGACCTGCCCAGCGGCAAGATCCTCAACGCCTTCGGAGTCACCTCCGACGGGGCGGTCCTGGGCACCGGCGTCGGGCCGAAGGGCCGCAGCGACGGGGTCCTGTGGCGGGCCGACGTGAGCGGCCTGCTCGCCGTCCCCTCCCCGGTGGCCGAGCCCAAGGGCCTGTACGCGGCCTCGGGCAGCCGGAACATGACGATCTGGGCCGAGCGCAGGGGCGGCGCCTACGAGCTGATGTGCCGGTCCGGCGAGGGCGAGGCGGTCCAGCTCGGCTCCGGCGGGGTGGCCCGGCGCGGCGGCGTCGGCGTCGGCTTCCACGCCGACCGCGACGTGGCCGTCTGGACGGACAAAGCCGAGGGCACCGTCTGGACCGCGCACGGCTGCGACGGCGTACCCGAGCCCCTGACTCTCGGGTACGCCGCCGGCTTCGCCTACCCCTACGCCTACGTCCTGAGCACCGACGGCCGGGGGCGGCCGACCGGCGAGGTCCAGCGCGTCCAGGTCGAGACCGGCACCCAGGAGACCCGCGAACTGCCCCGGACGCACCTGGCCAAGGACGTGCTCTACACG
Source organism: Actinocorallia sp. B10E7 (assembly GCF_039871655.1). NCBI lineage: Bacteria > Bacillati > Actinomycetota > Actinomycetes > Streptosporangiales > Thermomonosporaceae > Actinocorallia > Actinocorallia sp. B10E7. The sequence continues at coordinate 969,185 of NZ_JBDPLZ010000002.1, read as the reverse complement.
GCGGGGGCCGGCACCTTCTCCGTCGCGGACGGGCGGTCTCTCACCGTCTACGACGCCGAGACCTGGCAGGCCAGCCAGCTGCCCGAGCCGCTCCCCACGGGCGACAGCGCCTCCCTGACAGCCGGGGACGGGCTGGTCGTCTACTCGACCCACGGTCAGGACGCTGACAAAGCCCTCATCTACGAGACCGGCAGCGGGCAGACGCGTGTCCACGACGGCGAGGCCTACGCCAAGGGCGAGTGGCTGCTCACCAGGGACGACGAGGCCTACCGGCTGACCAGCGCTCCCTGACCCGCCGCAACCCCGGAACACGGAACGGCCCGCACGCCAGGCGTGCGGGCCGTTCTCACGTGCGGCCGGGTCAGCCCCGCAGGGTCGCCCCGGTGAGCTCCGCGGCCCGGGCCACGGCCGCGTCACGCGCCGCGGTGGCCTCCTCGGCCTTCAGCGTCCGGTCGGAAGCGCGGAACCGCAGCGCGTAGGCCAGGGACTTGCGCCCTTCGCCCACCTGGTCGCCGGTGTAGACGTCGAACAGCCGCAGGGACTCCAGCAGCCCGCCCGCGCCCTCGCGCAGCGCCGCCTCGACCTCGGCCGACGGCACGGAGGCGTCGACGATCAGCGCCACGTCCTGCGTCGCCACCGGGTAGGTGGACACGTGCGGCGCGACGGGGCCGTGCCCGGCGTCCAGCCTGTCCAGCTCCAGCTCCACCGCGCCGGTGCGCGGCGGCAGCCCGTAGGCCTGCAGCACCCGCGGGTGCAGCTCCCCGGCGTGCCCGATCAGGACGTCGCCCACGTGGAGGGCGGCGCAGCGGCCGGGGTGCCAGGGGGCGTGCTGGTCGGCGGTGACGCGCACCTCGGCCCCCGCCTCCGCGGCGATCCTGCGGGCCGCCTGGATCGCGTCCTGCCAGCCGGCCGGACGGCCCCCACCCCACCAGCCGGAACGCTCGGCCTCGCCGGTCAGCAGCACCGCGACGCGCTGCGGCTGGTTCGGCAGGGCCGCCTCGACCGCGGCGAGCTGCTCGGCGGTCGGCGCCCGGTCCACCGGGTAGGACGGCACCTTGCCCGTGCCGTCCTCGGGCCGGAAGACCAGGCCGACCTCGAACAGCGCCAGGTCGCCCTGGCCCCGGCCGAGGTTGCGGGCGGCGGTGCGCAGCAGGCCGGGCAGCAGCGTGGTGCGCAGCAGCGGCTCGTCCTCCGACAGCGGATTGGCCAGGCGCAGCGCGCGGCGCCGGGCGTCGTCGGCGGGAAGCTGGAGGGACTCCCAGTCCTTCTCCGAGACGAACGGGTAGCTGAGCGTCTCGGTGTGCCCGGTGGCCGCCAGCATCCGGCCGACCCGGCGGCGCAGCCGCTGGCGCGGGGTCAGGCCCCGGCCCGCGGCCGGGCGCGGCGCCCGCTCGGGAATGGCGTCGTAGCCCTCGAGCCGGATGACCTCCTCGGCCAGGTCGTTGGGGTCGGTGAGGTCGGGCCGCCACGAGGCGGGCGTCACCGTGATCGGGTCGTCGCCCAAGACCGTGCAGCCGACCTGCTCCAGCCTCCGCACGACGGTCCCGCGGGAGTACTCCACGCCCGCGACCCGGGCCGGGTGGCCGACCGGGATGGTGATCGCCGCCGGCTCGACCGGGGACTCCACCACCGTCGCACCCGGCACGATCCGCGCGCCGCCCAGCTCGGCCAGCAACTGGGCCGCGCGCAGCGAGGCGCGCAGCGGCAGCTCCCGGTCCACGCCCCGCTCGAACCGGTAGGAGGCCTCGCTGTGCAGCTTGTGCCTGCGGACCGTCCGGGCGATGGCGACCGGATCGAAGTGCGCGGCCTCGATCACCACCTCGGTGCTGGAGGCGTCGATCTCGCTGTGCAGGCCGCCCATCGCACCCGCGACGGACAGGGGCCCGGACTCGTCGGTGATCAGCAGGTCCTCGGGGTCGAGGGTCCGCTTGACGTGGTCGAGCGTCTCCAGGCCCTCGCCCGCCTTCGCCCGGCGGACGGTGACCGTCCCGGTGAGCTTGGCGGCGTCGAACGCGTGCAGGGGCTGGCCCAGCTCCAGCATCAGGTAGTTGGTGATGTCGACGGCCAGCGAGACCGGGCGCATCCCCGCCCGGTACAGCCGGGTCTGCATCCACAGCGGCGACGGCGCGGACGGGTCGAAGCCCTGCACCCGCCGCAGGACGAACCTGTCGCAGCCGGACGGGTCCTCGACCGCGGCCGGGTAGGACGGGCCCTCGTCGGCGAGCTCGACATCCGCCGGGTCGCGGAACTCCACCCCGTAGGCGATCGCGGCCTCCCGCGCCACGCCCCGGATGGACAGGCAGTAACCGCGGTCCGGGGTGACGGCGATGTCCAGGACGTCGTCGGCCAGGCCCAGCAGCTCGATCGCGTCCAGACCGACCTCGGTGTCCGGCGGCATGATCAGGATGCCGCTGTGGTCGTCGCCGATGCCCAGCTCGCGCAGCGAGCAGATCATGCCCTCGGACAGCTTGCCGTAGGTCTTGCGGGCGCCGACGGCGAAACCGCCCGGCAGCACCGCGCCCGGCAGGACCACGACCACCACGTCGCCGACGGCGAAGTTCCGCGCGCCGCAGATGAGGTTCTGGGGCTCGGCGTTGCCGACGTCGACCTGGCACCAGCGGATCGGCTTCTTGAACTCGGTGAGCTCCTCGATCTGGAGCACCCTGCCGGTGACGATCGGCCCGGTGATGTCGGCGGTCTCGACCGTCTCGACCTCCAGGCCCGCCGCGATCAGCTTGGCGGCCAGCTCACGGCCGGTCACCTCGGCGGGCAGCGCCGCGTACTCGCGCAGCCACGAAAGCGGGGCCCGCATCAGATCTCCATCCCGAACGGGAGGACGAACCGCACGTCGCCCTCGACCATGTCATGCATGTCCTCGACCCCGTGCCGGAACATCAGGGTCCGCTCGACGCCCAGGCCGAAGGCCCAGCCGCTGTAGCGCTCGGTGTCCACGCCGGCCGCCCGCAGCACCCGCGGGTTGACCATGCCGCAGCCGCCGATCTCGATCCAGCCCTCGGACGAGCAGGTGCGGCAGGGTTCGTCCGGGTTCCCGACGGACTTGCCGTGGCACACGAAGCACTGCATGTCCACCTCGGCGGACGGCTCGGTGAACGGGAAGAACGACGGGCGCAGCCGGACGGGCAGCGGGTCGCCGAACAGGCCGTTCACGAAAGCCGCGATCGCGCCCTTGAGGTCGGCCATCGTCAGGCCCTCGTCCACCGCCAGGCCTTCCAGCTGGTGGAAGACCGGGCTGTGGGTGGCGTCCAGCTCGTCGGTGCGGAACGTCTTGCCCGGGGCGACGACGTACACCGGCAGCTCGCGCGACAGCAGCGCCCGCACCTGCACCGGGGAGGTGTGGGTGCGCAGGACCATCCCGGAGTCCTCGGACTCGACGAAGAAGGTGTCCTGCATGGCGCGCGCCGGGTGGTCCGGCGGGAAGTTCAGCGCGTCGAAGTTGAACCACTCGGCCTCGATCTCGGGGCCCTCGGCGATCTCGAAGCCCATCGAGACGAACACGTCGGCCATGCGCTCGGCCATCGTGGTCAGCGGGTGGCGCGCCCCGGGCAGCGCCCGGTCCCACGGCAGCGTGACGTCCACGGTCTCCTCGACCAGGACCCGGGCGTCGCGCTCGGCCTCCAGTTCCTCCTGGCGGGCCTTCAGCGCCTGGGTGACGGCGCCGCGGGCGGCTCCCACCCGCTTTCCCGCGTCGGCCTTGGCGTGCGGAGGCAGCGCGCCGATCTCCCGGTTGGCCAGCGCCAGCGGAGAGCGGTCCCCCGCGTGGGCGAGCCGCACCTCCTTCAGCTCCTCCAGCGACGCGGCGGCCCTGATCGCGGTCAGGGCCTCCTCGCGATGCCGGTCGAGCGCCTCGGGCGCCAGCGCCGCGACCTCGACAGGGTCGTACGACTTGTTGGGTGCAGACATGATCAGGACTCCTAGCGGGATTACCCGCAGAGTTTAGTGGTTGGCCGGTCGACGGCCGTTCCCCGCCGCGGCGGGCCCCGCGCGGGAGCCCGTGGAGACGCGGCCTGAGGACGGCCCTGAAACACTCGCCTGGGGCGGCCCGCCGGGGTCTTACGCGTAAGACGGGGTGCCGGCGGGCAAGGTAAATCGGAACTCGGCGCCGCCGCCGGGGGCCTGTTGCACGGTGATCACGCCGCCGTGGGCCTCCACGAGGCCCTTCACGATATAGAGGCCGAGGCCGGTGCCCCGGCGGCGGTTGCCCCGCCAGAACTGGCGGAAGACGCGGTTGGCGGCCTCGGGGGGGATGCCTTCGCCCTCGTCGCGGACCGACACGACGGCCCCCTCCCTCCCGATGTCCGGCTCCACCACGATCGTGACAGTACCAGCGCCGTGACGCACGGCGTTTTCCACCAGATTACCGAGGATCTGGGCGATCTTGTCGGGATCCAGCCACAGCTCCGGCAGCGGATCGCGCACGTCCAGGCGGAAGCGGTCCTCCGGGTCCCCGGCGGCGACCCGGCCCGCGATCGTCCGCCGGGCCTGGCCCGCCAGGTCCACCGGCTGGCGGCGCATCTCCAGACGGCCCGCCTCGATCCGGGAGACGTCCAGCAGCTCGGTGATCAGGCGGGTGACGCGGTCGGCGTCGGCGTTGACCGTCTCCAGCATGACGAGCTTCTGGTCGTCGTTGAAGCGGTGCCACTTGGACAACAGCGTCGCGGTGAAGCCCTTCACGCTGGTCAGGGGCGAGCGCAGCTCGTGGGCGACGGTGGAGACCAGGTCGGCGCGCTGGCGCTCCTGGCGCACCCGGGCCTCGGCGTCGCGCAGCGACACGTGGAAACGCCGGACGCGGTGCCGCGCGTCGCGCTGGTAGGACGCCGTCACCAGCACCTCGCGCCCGCCCGCCAGGAACAGGCTCTGCTCGGAGTGGCGGGTGCGGGTGCACAGGCCCCCGTACGGGTCCACGCACTTCCACCAGTCCCGCCCGTCGGCGTCGTGCAGCGGCAGGACGTCCCGGGCGTCGCGGCCCAGGACCTGCTCGCGGCGCAGGGCGGTGAGGCGCTCGGCCATCCGGTTGAAGGAGACGACCCGGCCCTCGGCGTCGGCGACCAGCAGCCCGTCGGGCAGCTCGTCACCGTAGGAGGGCGCGCTGCGAGGCTCGGGCACGAGCGTGCCCTGCTCCGCGCTCTGCCCGTCCGCGCTCAATGGAGAGGCCCCTTCCCCAACGGCCTGATGACACAGAGCCTAGCGTCAGGGAAGGGGGTCTTGGGAGCGCGAAACCCCTTACGGGTAAGGGAATGACGGCCTTTCTCCCGGGTCGTTCGAAACTAACGGCTGGGCGAGTGCGGACCCGCCTGCGCGACCGCGTCCTCGACCCGCTCGCACAGCGGGAAACGGCGGTCGAGACCGGTGATCTGGAACAGCCGGCGCTGCGCCGGGCGCACCTCCGCCAGCCACACGCCTCCCCCGCCGGACCGCATCCGGTTGGCCAGCGCGACGAGCACGTTGAGCCCGGAGGCGTCGCAGAAGAGGACCTTCTCGAAGTCGATGACGATCGACGCGAAACCCGCTTCGGTGACCGCGGTCAGATGGTCCCGCAGCGTGAGGGCGGACCGGAGGTCGATCTCCCCGGCCACTCTCACCACCGCGGTGTCGCCGTGCACGCCCGCCAACTCGACGCGCAGGTCCCGGTCCGCCGTTTCACGGCAGCGGGTCATGCCGGTGCGCATCAGCTCGGACCTCGGTCGGACCACGCGCTCCCTTTCCTGGGGCCTGCGGTAACGCGGGATGTCATGACGGTCGACACCCTGGCACAGGAGCGGACGACCGCCCACTCGAATGAAGAAACAGGCACGAGATCTACCAGACACTCCTAGGAGACATGGCCACCCGCGTACCGCCCGGAGGCGGGAAACGGGCTTCATGGTCATCTTCGCAGCAGCGGAGACGGGGACGCGGCAACGCCATACGTCCTCAAACGGCCAGGGAAGGCGCCAACCGCGGCAACCTTACCGGGGGGTAAGGAATTATCTGACTCTTCGCTGGGCGCGCGCCGAGGCGTAGAGGCACACGGCCGCGGCCGTCGCCAGATTGAGGCTCTCCGCCTTCCCGTGAATGGGCACCCGGACCACGTCGTCGGCCAGCGCCCGTACTTCCTCGGGCAGGCCCCAGGCCTCGTTGCCGAACACCCAGGCCGTCGGACGGCTCAGCGCGCCCTCGTCGGCCAGATCGTCCAGGGTGTGCTCTCCCGCGCCGTCCGCGGCCAGCACGGTCAGGCCGGCGTCCTTGAGCGCGGGGATCAGCGTGTCGTAACGGGGGCCGGTCACCACCGGAAGGTGGAAGAGGCTGCCCGCCGAGGCGCGGACGCATTTGCCGTTGTAGGGGTCCACGGACGCGTCGGTGAAGATCACCGCGTCGGCGCCGGCGGCGTCGGAGGCGCGCAGCACCGTCCCGGCGTTGCCGGGATCACGTACGTGGGAGAGGACGGTCACCAGCCTGGGTCCGCCGCCATCGCCGTCCGGAGCGCGAAGAGCGGTCCCCAGCGGGACGTCGAGGAAGGCGCAGACCGCCAGCAGCCCCTGCGGGGTCACGGTCTGTGCCAGCTCGGCCATGACCTCGCCGCTCACCCGCAGCACCGGGACGCCGGCCTTCTCGGCCGCGGCGATCAGCTCGGCGTGCCGGCCCGCGGCGTCGGCCGTCGTGTACAGCTCCACCAGCCCCCCTTCGAGGGCCAGCGCCTCCCGGACGGCCTGCGGTCCCTCCGCGAGGAACCGCCGGTCCTGTTGCCGGAAGGACCTTTTGGCGAGCCTGCGAGCGGACTTCACCCGCGGGGAGCGGATACTGGTCAGCTCGAGGCCCGCCATCTGCCGCGTCCTCAGGCCTTGGCCGGCTCGGCCGGGAGGGCCTTCTTGGCGACCTCGACCAGCGCCGCGAAGGCGGCGGCGTCGTTCACCGCGAGCTCGGCCAGCATGCGCCGGTCGACCTCGACCTCAGCGGCCTTGAGGCCCTGGATGAACCGGTTGTAGGTCATGCCGTTGAGGCGGACGGCGGCGTTGATGCGCTGGATCCACAGCCGGCGGAACTGGCCCTTGCGGTCCTTGCGGTCCCGGAAGGCGTACGTCATCGAGTGGAGCTGCTGCTCCTTGGCCTTGCGGTACAGGCGGGACCGCTGGCCGCGGTAGCCGCTCGAGCGCTCCAGAACGACCCGACGCTTCTTGGCGGCGTTGACCGCCCGCTTCACGCGTGCCACGTCTCACAACTCCTTCGTGGGGGCCGGGGCTCTTATCGCCCTCCGGCCGGTCGTACTTGTCGGTCGGACGGCTACTACTTGCGCAGCAGCTTCTTGATCATGGGGGTGTCGGCGGCGGAGACCACCGCGTTGCCGTCCAGGCGACGGGTGCGCTTGGTCGGCTTGTGCTCCAGCAGGTGGTTCTTGTTGGCGCGGCGGCGCACCACCTTGCCGGAGCCGGTCAGCTTGAAGCGCTTCTTGGCACCACTGTGGGTCTTCGTCTTCGGCATGGCGGCCGTCTCCTCTTCATCTAGGCGTGGCTGACCGGACGTGCGGGGGAATGCACGCCTGGGTCAGCAACAGGTGCGTACATCCTGAACCGGGTCCCCCGCTGCGAGGGGACCCGGTCTCAGGTGGGTCTCACTCGGAGCCGGGCTCCTCGGCCTCCTCGACGACCGGGGCGTCGTCGGCCTCCTGCTCGCCGCGCGCGGCGGCGTTGCGCTGGGCCCGCGCCTCGGCCTGCTCGGCCTTGGCCTCGGCCTTCTTCTTGTGCGGCCCGATCACCATGATCATGTTCCGGCCGTCCTGCTTGGCGTTCGACTCCACGAACCCGAGCTCGCTGACGTCCTGGGCGAGGCGCTGCAGCAGCCGGTAGCCGAGCTCCGGCCGGGACTGCTCGCGACCGCGGAACATGATCGTCACCTTGACCTTGTCCCCGCCCTTGAGAAACCGCACCACGTGACCCTTCTTGGTCTCGTAGTCGTGCGGGTCGATCTTCGGGCGGAGCTTGATCTCCTTGATGATCGTGTGCGCCTGGTTGCGCCGCGCCTCACGCGCCTTCATCGCGGACTCGTACTTGAACTTGCCGTAGTCCATGAGCTTGGCCACGGGAGGCCGCGCGGTGGGCGCGACTTCGACCAGGTCGAGGTCGGACTCACGGGCAAGATCGAGCGCCTTGGCGATGGGGACGATGCCCACCTGCTCGCCGTTGGGCCCGACGAGCCGGACTTCCGGCACGCGAATGCGGTCGTTGATGCGCGGTTCGGTGAAACGCGTTTCGGCGCTGATGGGACCTCCCTGGGGCCTTTCATGTCCGATGAACCTGTCGTACCCGGACTCCCAGACGAAGAAAGCCCCGCACGACGCGCATGCGAGGCCACCACCGGTCAGCCCTCGCGGGTACACCATCCAAGGTATCCCCTGCAAAGGGCTGCTCGACATCCAGGGAATCCCAGGACGCCGGACCGGGACCCGCCAGCCCGAAGGCCGATCAGGTGGGAGCTGGCTCCACTTGCGCGCCCGGGGCTCTTCTTAACGCCCCAGGCCGGTCAGCTACCGAGCTTATCAGCTCAGGCAGGCAGTTCGTACCAACGGCTTGACAAAAGCCGTTGGCACGAAGGCCTAGCGGCGCTTGTTGCGGTCCTTGCGCTTCTCACGGATCTTCATCGTCACCGAGATGGGGCTGCCCTCGAAACCGAACTCCTCGCGGATGCGGCGCTCGATGAAGCGGCGGTAGCCGGGCTCGAGGAAGCCGCTGGTGAAGAGGACGAACCTCGGCGGGCGGGTGCCGGCCTGAGTGGCGAAGAGGACGCGGGGCTGCTTGCCCCCCCGGATGGGGTGGGGGTGGGAGGAGACCAGGTCGGTGAAGAACTGGTTGAGCTTGCCGGTGGGAACCCGGTGTCCCCAGCTCTCCAAGGCGGTGTCGATCGCGGGGACCAGCTTCTCGACGTGGCGTCCGGTCTTCGCCGAGATGTTCACCCGGGGGGCCCAGCGGGCGCCGACGAGCTGGCGTTCGATCTCCCGGTCGAGGTAGAAACGGCGCTCCTCGTCCACGAGGTCCCACTTGTTGTAGGCCAGGACGAGGGCGCGGCCCGCCTCGATCACGTTGTTGACGATGCGCAGGTCCTGCTCGGCCAGGGGCTCGCCGGCGTCGACGAGGACCACGGCGACCTCGGAGCGCTCCAGCGCGGACTGGGTGCGCAGGATGGCGTAGAAGTCGGCGCCCTGGTTCTCACGGTGGCGCTTGCGGATGCCCGCGGTGTCGATGAACCGCCAGGTCTTGCCGCCGAGCTGGATCAGCTCGTCGACCGGGTCGCGGGTGGTGCCGGCCACCGAGTCGACCACGGCGCGGTTCTCCTTGGCCAGCTTGTTCAGCAGGCTGGACTTGCCGACGTTGGGCCGGCCCATGAGCGCCACCCGGCGCGGGCCGCCGGGCGCCTCGCCGAGCCGCTCGCGCGGGGCGGGCTCGGGCAGCGCCTCCAGCACCCGGTCCAGGAGGTCGCCACTGGAGCGGCCGTGCAGCGCCGAGACCGGGGACGGCTCGCCGATGCCCAGGTTCCACAGCGAGGCGGCCTCCAGCTCCGCCCGGGCGTCGTCGGCCTTGTTGGCGGCCAGGACGACCGGTTTCCTGGACCGGCGCAGGATCTCCACGACGGCCTCGTCGATGTCGGTGGCCCCGACGGTGGCGTCCACCACGAACAGCACCACGTCGGCCAGCTCGACCGCGAGCTTGGCCTGCTCGGCGATGGCCGCGGCCAGGCCGCGCGACTCGGGCAGCCAGCCGCCGGTGTCCACGACGGTGAACTCCCGGCCGTTCCAGGACGCCTGGTAGGCCACCCGGTCGCGGGTCACGCCCGGCACGTCCTCGACCACGGCCTCACGTCGGCCGATGATCCGGTTGACCAGGGTCGACTTGCCGACGTTGGGGCGGCCGACGACCGCCACCACCGGCAGGCGCACCGGCTCGGCGGCCTCGGCCTCCTCGTCGAAGTCCTCGTACTGCGAGGGGTCGAAGTCGTCCGGGTCGAACGTCTCGAACTCTTCCTCGGTCGCGAAGTCGTCTTGCTGGGTCATGCTTCGTCCGTTCTCTGGTGCGTCCCGCCGGCACCGGAGGACAGATCAACCGGTGCTGACGCGCTCTTTCACGAGCCGTACGACCGCGTCGATCACCTCGGCGAGCCCCAGCTCGGTCGAGTCGATCTCCACGGCGTCATCGGCCTTGGTCAGGGGGGAGGCGGTGCGGGTGGAGTCCAGCCTGTCCCGCCGGGCCTGGTCGGCCAGGGTGGCCTCGACGGAGACCGCCGGGTCGGCGATCTCCTTGGCCCGGCGCAGGGCCCTGGCCTCCTCGCTGGCGGTGAGGAAGACCTTGACGGGAGCGTCCGGTACGACCACGGTGCCGATGTCGCGGCCCTCGGCCACGATGTCCCCGTCAGCCATGATCTCACGCTGCAGCTCCACCAGGACCTGCCGTACTTCGGGGACCCGGCTCACCGCGCTGACCGCGCGGGTCACCGCCTGGCCGCGGATCGGCCCGGAGACGTCCACGCCTCCGACGGAGACGCCCGGCGCGTCCGGGTCGGTGCTCACCTCGATGCGCACCTCGCCCGCACGGACCGCGACCGCCGCCGCGTCCTCGACGTCGACGCCCTGTTCCAGCATCCACCAGGTGATGGCCCGGTACATGGCGCCGGTGTCCAGATAACGGTACCCGAGAGCGCGGGCCACTCCCTTGGCCGCGCTCGACTTGCCGGAGCCGGACGGGCCGTCCATGGCGATGATCAGCGTCATATCCTCGACTTTCAGGGGAGAACGGGAACGGACCAGCCGCGGTCGCGCAGCGCGGCGGCGAGGGTCTCGGCGGACTCGGGATGGACCGAGAGCTCCGCCACACCCACCGGAAGGCCCGGCGAGTGCTCGATCGAGACGTCTTCGATGTTGACCCCGGCGTGGCCCGCCGCCTCGAAGATCCGGGCGAGCTCGCCGGGGCTGTCGGGGATGACCACCTGCACGTGCGCATACCGCGGGGGGCGGCCGCCGTGCTTGCCGGGGATCCGGGCGCGGCCGGCGTTGCCCCGGGACAGGAGGTCGCCGACCCTCTGCATGATCACTTCGGCGACGTCGGAGTCCGCGGAGGCGGAGGCCCTCAGCATCGCCGCGGCCAGGGCGAGATCACCGGCGACCGCGTCGAGCACCTCGGCGACCGGCGCGGCGTTCGCGGTGAGGATGTCCACCCACAGGGCCGGGTCGCTGGCCGCGATCCGGGTGACGTCGCGGACGCCCTGCCCGGCCAGGTCCAGCGCCACCCGGGGCGCGTCCTCCAGCCGGGCCGCGACCGCCGCGGCCACCACGTGGGGGCCATGGGAGACCAGCGCGACGGCCTGGTCGTGCTCGACCGGGTCGACCCGGTGCACCTCGGCCCCGCAGGCCCGTACCAGCGCGGCGACCGTCTCGACCGCCTCCTCACCGGAGGCCTCGGTGGGGCACAGCGCCCAAGGGCGGCCCAGGAACAGGTCGGCGCGGGCCGCGGCGGGACCGGAACGTTCCCTCCCCGCCAGGGGGTGGCCGGGAACATAGCCGCGCAGGTCGCAGCCGAGGTCCATGGCGTCCAGGACGGGACGGGCCTTCACGCTGGCCACGTCGGTGTAGACCCGGGCCAGGCCCCGCTTCTGCGCCTCCAGCAGGGTGCGGCCCACGGCGGCCGGAGGGACCGCCAGGACCGCCACGTCGACCGGCTCGACGGGCTCGTCGGGGAGCGCGGAGCCGGCTCCGAGCTCCACCGCCAGCGCCAGCGTGGCGGGGTCGCGGTCGCTCAAGAGGACCTCGGTTCCGCGCTCGCGCAGGGCGAGCGCCACCGAGGTGCCGATGAGGCCGGCACCGACCACGGCGACGCGCGGGATTTCCGTCACGGGAGGACCTTACCGGGATTCTGGGCTGTCACTGGGCGATGTCGAGGCGCAGCACGGTCGCGCCCCGCAGGTAGACGTGCTGCATCTGCGACCGCGGCTTGTCGGTCTCGATGTGGGCCATGAGCCGGACCACCCGCGGCAGCGCGTGCGGCACGTTCAGCTCGCTGGCGCACATCAGCGGCACGTCGGTGAAGCCGAGCTTGCGCGCGGCCAGGGCGGGGAACTCCGCGGTGAGGTCCGGGGTCGCGGTGAAGATCACGCTGATCACGTCGTCGGTGGTCAGCCCGTTCCTGGACATCAGCTCGGAGACGAGTTCGGCGGTCGCCTCCAGGATCTCCTCCCGTTCGTCGGCGTCCACCTGGATGGCTCCCCGTAGGGCGCGTACGGCCACTGGTCTCTCCTTCTGATCTTCACAAACCCACGGCCTTGTACAGCGCCGCGACTTCCTTCTCGGTCAGCGCGCGCACCCCGCCCGGCTTGAGCCTGCCGAGGGCGATCGGACCGAAGTTCGTGCGGGCCAGCTTCCGGACCGGGAAGCCCGCTTTGGCCAGCAGCCGGCGCACGATGTGCTTGCGGCCCTCATGCAGGGTGACCTCCACCAGGGCGCGCCGGCCGGTCTGCTCGACCAGCTTGAAGTCGTCGACCTTGACGATGCCGTCCTCCAGGTCGACGCCGGCGCGCAGCCTCCGGCCCAGATCGCGCGGGATGGGGCCGGGGACGTCGGCCAGGTAGGTCTTGGTGACGCCGAAGGAGGGGTGCATCAGCCGGTGCGCCAGCTCGCCGTCGTTGGTGAGCAGGATCAGGCCCTCGGTGTCGGTGTCGAGCCGGCCCACGTGGTAGATCCGCTCGGTGAGGTCCTCGACGTAGTCGATCAGGGTGCGGGTGCCCCGGCCCTCGGCCATGGTGCTCTCCACCCCGACCGGCTTGTTCAGCATGTAGTAGCGCAGCTCGTGCCAGGTCTCGATCTTGCGTCCGTCGACCTGGATCTCGTCCCGGCGCGGGTCGACCCGCTCGCCGAACCAGCTGACCACCCGGCCGTTCACCTTCACCCGCCCGGCGGAGATGATCTGCTCGCAGGCGCGGCGGGAGCCGATTCCGGCGTCGGCCAGGACCTTCTGCAGGCGCACGCCCTGTTCGTCCTGCTGACCGGTGGTGGTGCTCATACGGGCATGTCCTCGATGTCGGTGATCTCGTCGGGCAGGTAGGGCGCCAGCTCGGGCAGCTGCTCCAGGGAGTCCAGGCCCAGGCGCTCCAGGAAGTAGCCGGTGGTGCGGTAGAGCATCGCCTGGGACTCGGGGTCCTGCCCCGCCTCCTCGATCAGGCCGCGCAGGGTGAGGGTGCGCATCACGCCGTCGCTGTTGACGCCGCGGATCGCCGAGACCCTGGCGCGGCTGACCGGCTGCCGGTAGGCCACGACGGCGAGGGTCTCCAGCGCGGCCTGGGTGAGCCTGGTCTGCTGGCCCTCGGTGACGAACCGCTCGACCACGGGCGCGCAGTCCTCGCTGGTGTAGTACCGCCAGCCTCCGGCGATCCTCCTCAGCTCGAAGCCGCGGCCCTGCGCGCGGTACTCCTCCGCCAGCTCCGCCAGGGCCCCGGTGATCCGGGCGACGGGCTCCTCCAGCAGCTGGGCGAGGATGATCTCGGGGACCGGCTCGTCCACGACGAGCAGGACGGCCTCCAGGGACGCCTTGAGCCGCGGCGGTTCACTCACCACTGTCCTTCCCGTCCCCTCGTCCGTCCCGGTCCTCCCGCCCTTCCGCCGGCGGCGGGGCTCCCGCGAACTCGTCCCCGAGCCTGATGTCGCCTTCTTCGCTGCCCGTCCAGCCGACGTGCAGTTCGCCCAGAGGTTCGATCTGCTCGAACGACACGGCCTGCTCACGGTAGAGGGTCAGCAGGGCCAGGAACCGGGCGACGATCTCGTGGACGCCCGCGCAGTCGGAGGTCAGCGCGCGGAAGGTGGCCTTCCTGAGCTTGCGCAGCCTCTCCACGAGGATAGCGCCCTGTTCCTCCACACTGGCCTGTGGCGTGTACATATGGGTGACGGAGACCCCGGGCGGGGGCGGCTTGGGCTGGAAGACCTTCGCGGCCAGCCGGGCGAACTCCACGGGTCCCAGCCCCAGCAGCACCTCGGGCAGCAGGTTGGCGAACCGCGGCTCCATCGGCACCGTCCTGGGGTACCGCCGGGCCTCGACGGCCATGAGCCCGGCGAAGAAGGCGCTGACCTCCTTGTAGGCCCGGTACTGCAGCAGCCGCGCGAACAGCAGGTCCCGCGCCTCCAGCAGCGCGAGGTCCTCCTCGTCGTCGACCTCTCCCGACGGCAGCAGCCGCGCCGCCTTGAGGTCGAGCAGCGTGGCCGCGACCAGCAGGAAGTGGCTGGCCTGGTCCAGGTCCCACTCCGGCCCGTACGAGCGGATGTAGGCGATGAACTCGTCCGTCACCCGGTGCAGGGAGACCTCGGTGATGTCCAGCTTGTGCTTGGCGATCAACCCCAGCAGAAGATCGAACGGCCCCGAGAAGACGTCCAGATGCACCTGGAAGCCCTGAGCCGACTCTTCCTTCACCTGCTCTTCCGCCACGTCATGAGCCTAGTGGAGCAGGTCGGACGACCGCAGCGAAGCGAGGATCGGCCGACCTGACCCCGGGGGCCTGGGGGTCGCCCCCCAGAACAGCAGATCGGACGACCTCAGCCGAGTTCTTTCCAGCGCTGGATGACTTCCTTGGCCAGTTCGCGGTAGTGGTTGGCGCCCATGGACGACGGGTCGAACGTGGTGATCGGCTCTCCCATGACGGTGGCGTCGGGGAAGCGCACGGTGCGGTTGATCACCGTGTGGAAGACCTGGTCTCCGAAGGCCTGCACGATGCGCTGGAGCACCTCGCGGGTGTGCAGGGTCCGCGAGTCGTACATGGTGCCCAGGAAGCCGTCGATCGTCAGGGACGGGTTGATCCGCTGCTGGACCTTCTCGATGGTCTCCATGAGCAGCGCGACACCGCGCATGGCGAAGTACTCGCACTCCAGGGGCACGATCACGCCCTGGGCGGCGGCCAGCGCGTTGATCGTCAGCAGGCCTAGGGACGGCTGGCAGTCGATGAGGATGTAGTCGTAGTGCTCGACCGCCGGCTTGAGCTTGCCCGAGAGGATGTACTCGCGGCCGACCTCGTGCACCAGCTGGACTTCCGCCCCGGACAGGTCGATGTTGCTGGGCAGCAGGTGCATGTCCTCCACCGAGGTCTCCAGGAGGATGTCCTCCCACTCGGTGTCGTTCTCCAGCAGCATGTTGTGGACGGTGATGTCCAGTTGCCGGGGGTCGCCCTGGCCCAGGCCCACCGACAGGGCTCCCTGGGGGTCGAAGTCCACCAGCAGCACCCTGCGCCCCTGCTCGGCCAGTGCCGCGCCCAGGTTGATGGTCGTGGTGGTCTTGCCCACGCCGCCCTTCTGGTTGCAGATGGCGACGATGCGCGCCGGACCGTGCTGGACCAGGGGGTCGGGGTCGGGAAAACGGGGGACGGGTCGTCTTGTCGGACCCAGCGCGCTTCCGGGCTCGGTGGCGATGGCCGCCGAGAGCACGCTTTCCGCGCCTGTGTCAGGCATGTTCGAACCTCCCCGACGGCGAGGAGATACCGTCGATGCACGGGGACTCTAGGCGGCGGGGAACGTCACGGCAACACGACACACGGTCCCCGTCCGCGTTCAAGCACGTGCGCGGGGGTGCGCTGTGGCGTAGACCTCACGCAGTAGTCGAACCGTCACGAGGGTGTAGACCTGTGTCGTGGTCACTGAGGCGTGCCCGAGGAGCTCCTGCACCACTCTAACGTCCGCGCCCCGCTCCAGAAGGTGGGTCGCGAAGGAATGTCGCAACGTGTGCGGGGAGACGTCCGTCAGCCCGGCGCGTTCGGCGGCGGCCCCCAGCACCATCCAGGCGCCCTGCCTGGACAGCCGCCCGCCCCGGGCGTTGAGGAACAGCGCAGGCGTGCCCCGGCCGACCTTGACCAGCCGGGGGCGGGCCCGGACGAGGTAGGCCTCCAGCGCCCGGGCCGCGTACCCGCCGATCGGGACGATCCGCACCTTGCTCCCCTTGCCGGAGACCCGGACGACGCCCTCGTCCAGCTCGACGTCGTCCAGGTCGAGGCCGACCGCCTCGGAGATCCGCGCGCCCGAGCCGTACAGCAGCTCCAGCAGCGCCCGGTCGCGCAGGCCGCGGGCGGAGTCGTCCCCGGCCGCGCCCAGCAGCCGCTCCACGTCCGCCAGGGAGATCGCCTTGGGCAGCCGGCGGGGCGCGGCGGGCGGCCGCACCTCGCGGGAGGGGTCGGCGTCGGCCAGCCCCTCCCGGAGCGCGAACCGGTGCAGGCCCCGGACCGCCACCACCGCGCGGGCCGCCGAGCCGGCCGACAGCGGGGCGCGGTCGGCGCCGCCCTCCCGGAGAGAGGCCAGGAAGTCCTGGACGTCCTTCTCGCCGATCACGGCCAGATCCAGGACGCCCCTTGTGCGCAGATGCTCCTGGTACCGGCGCAGGTCGCGCCGGTAGGAGCTGAGCGTGTTCGCGGCCAGGCCGCGCTCGACCGCGAGATGCCCCAGATAGGCACCGACCGCGGCTTCGAGTGTGCTCATGACGGGCCGAGCCTAGGCTTCGGCCGCCTCCTTGTCGCGTAGATCGTCGAAGTTCCGGGTCCGCGCCGCCTCCAGCGCCAGGATCGCCGACACGGCGAGGACGTTGTGGATCTCCCCCGCCAGCACCTTGGCGACCGCCTCCTCCAGCGGCAGCCACACCACCGGCATGTCGGCCTCCTCGTGCACCCGGACGAAGTCGATCTCCTCGTCGGGCACCCGCTCCAGGTCGCGGGCGAGGAACACCCGGACCCGCTCGTCGCTCATGCCGGGGGTCTGGAAGGTGTCGAGCAGCGTGTGCCAGGTGGCGGCCCGGTAGCCGGCCTCCTCCAGCAGCTCCCGCTCGGCGGTGCGCCACAGCGGCTCGCCCGCCACGTCCCGCAGCCCGGCGGGCACCTCCCACAGCAGGTGCCCGACCGGGTGCCGGTACTGGCGCAGCAGCAGGATCCGGCCCTCGCCGTCCAGCGCGACCGTGCCGACCGCCCCGGGATGCTCCACGTACTCGCGTCGGACGGGCTCCAGCCCGTCGCCGTTCGGCATGAGCACCTCGTCCTCGCGGACGGTGATGATCCGTCCCTTGAAGTGCTCCGCCGAGCCGGTCACCCGCCATCTCTCCACGGTGTCCTGGACGTCCATGCGCCCATCCTGGGGCATCGCCGGGGCGTCCGTCACTTCTGGTGCGCCAGGGCCGCCGCGACCAGGCCCGCGAAGAGCGGGTGTGCGTTGGTGGGCCGCGACCTGAACTCCGGGTGCGCCTGGGTGGCGACGAAGAACGGGTGCGTGTCGCGGGACAGCTCGACGTACTCCACCAGCCTGCCGTCCGGGGACAGGCCGCTGAAGATCACGCCGGCCTTCTCCAGGTCCGCCCGGTAGGCGTTGTTGACCTCGAAGCGGTGGCGGTGGCGCTCGGAGACCCGGGCCTCTCCCCCGTACAGGTCGCGGACCAGGGAACCCTCGGCCAGGTCCGCCGGGTACAGGCCCAGGCGCATGGTGCCGCCCAGGTCCCGGTCGCCGGAGATCACGTCGAGCTGGTCGGCCATGGTGGAGATCACCGGATGCTCGGCCTTCTCGTCGAACTCGGTGCTGTCCGCCCCGGTGATCCCGGCGAGGTTGCGGGCCGCCTCGATGACCATGCACTGCAGACCCAGGCACAGGCCGAGGGTGGGCAGCCTGTTCTGGCGGGCGTAGGAGATCGCGCCGACCTTGCCCTCGATGCCGCGCACGCCGAACCCGCCGGGGATCAGCACGCCGTCCACCCCGGCCAGCTGGGCGCGGGCGCCCTCGGGCGTCTCGCAGTCGTCGGACTTCACCCAGCGGATCTTGACCTTGGCGTCGTTGGCGAACCCTCCGTGGCGCAGCGCCTCGGTGACCGACAGGTAGGCGTCGGGCAGGTCGATGTACTTGCCGACCAGGGCGATCTCGACCTCGTGGGCGGGGTGGTGGACCCGGCGCAGGAGATCGTCCCAGACACCCCAGTCGACGTCGCGGAACGGCAGGTCCAGGCGGCGCACCACGTAGGCGTCCAGGCCCTCGGAGTGCAGGACCTTGGGAATGTCGTAGATCGAGGCGGCGTCGACGGCCGAGACCACGGCCTCGCGGTCGACGTCGCACATCAGGCTGATCTTGTTCTTGATGCTGTGCGAGACCGGGCGGTCGCTGCGCAGCACGATCGCGTCGGGCTGGATGCCGATGCTGCGCAGGGCCGCCACGGAGTGCTGGGTCGGCTTGGTCTTCAGCTCGCCGGACGGGCCGATGTAGGGCAGCAGCGACACGTGCAGGTAGAACACGTTGTCCCGGCCGATCTCGTGGCGGATCTGGCGCACCGCCTCCAGGAAGGGCAGGGACTCGATGTCGCCGACCGTGCCGCCGACCTCGGTGATCACCACGTCGATGTCCGGGCCGGCCATGCCGTAGATCCGGTCCTTGATCTCGTTGGTGATGTGCGGGATGACCTGCACGGTGTCGCCCAGGTACTCCCCGCGCCGCTCCTTGGCGATCACGTTGGAGTACACCTGGCCGGTGGTGACGTTGGCGCTTCCGTGCAGCTCGGTGTCGAGGAAGCGCTCGTAGTGGCCGATGTCCAGGTCGGTCTCGGCCCCGTCGTCGGTGACGAAGACCTCACCGTGCTGGAACGGGTTCATCGTGCCCGGGTCCACGTTGAGGTACGGGTCCAGCTTCTGCATGGTGACCCGCAGGCCGCGCAGCGTGAGCAGGCGTCCGAGGCTCGAGGCGGTGAGGCCCTTGCCCAGGCTGGACGCGACCCCCCCGGTGACGAAGAGGTGTTTGGTGATGCGCGTTTTGCCGGAATCTGCGAGGCGCAAGAGCGGTCTCCCGTGGTCGTCGTGCGGCGGCGGGAGCCGCCCTGTCCACGGGGTACCAGAATAACAGCAGCTCAGTATCCGTTCGTCAGGAACCGATCACCGGGCATTCACCCGGGGTCAGCCCGGGTATCCGTTGCGGCTCGAATCGGTCATGGTCGCGCCCACCTCGCTCAGCGCGGCGTGGTTGTGCAGCGGCGAGGACGGCATGATCACCCGCAGCTGGCGGGTGAGCTCGTCGATGAGGCTGCGTGCCTGGTCCGCGGCGTTGCGGGCGGCGTCGCGCTCCTGCGACAGCGCGCCGAGCTGGGCCCGCTGCTCGGTGACCGCCTCGGCGAGCTGGTCGACCCAGGCGTCGCGTTCCTTGATCTTCTCCAAGGCCGCGTCGCGCTCGGTGGCGATCTGGCGGACCGCGGCCATGGCGCCGTCCCGCTCCCGGGTGAGCTGCTCGGTGCGCGAGCGCGCCAGCGTGGCCTCGGACTCGGCACGGGCCTTGTCCTGCGCCGCCGCGTCCCGGGCCGACTCGGCGGCCTTGGCCTGCTCCATGGCCTGCTGGGCGGCCTCCACGGCGTTCTGCCGCTCGGCGTCGGCCACCTCGGCCCTGCGGCGGGACTCCTCGGCCTGGCGGCCCGAGTCGGCCGCCTGGCGGTTGGCCTCGGCGGCCTGGCGGCGCGCCTCCTCGGCCTCCTTGGCGGCGTTGCCCGCGGCCACCTGGAGGGCCTGGGCGGTGTTCTCGGCGTCGGTGAGGGCCGCGCGCACCGAGGCCAGCTCGGTCCTGACGGTCTCCACCGCGCGGGTCAGCTCGGCGATGCGGTCCTCGGCGGCCCGCCGGGCGTTGGAGGCCTCCTCCAGCGAGCGCAGCGCCTCGTCCCTGGCCGCCTGCACGTTGTCGTGCTGGGTGACGAGCTGGCGCATCGCCGCCTCGGTCTCGCTGACCCGGCGCTCGGCCTGCTCGGCCCGGGTGCGGGTGCGCTGCACCTCGCTCCAGGCGGTGGCCGCGTCCCGCTGGGCCTTCTCCCGCTCCGACTGGGCGGAGGCGAGCTGGTTGGCCGCCTCGCTCTGGACCTCGGTGATGCGCCGCTCGCCCACCGACAGCGCCTCGCCGAGCAGCTCGGCCATCTGCTTGAGCTTGTCGACGAGGTCCCAGCCGGGAAGCGTGTGGCCCTCTCCCTGCTGCCCCTGGCCCTGCTGCTGGCCGCCGGCCGGAGCCGGCAGCGGAGCGGGGTTCAGGAGTTCTCGGGGCGCCTGCGCGGGGGAAGGCGACCATGACAAGCCACCGGGTTGTGCGGTGCGCTGGCCGCCTGATCCGTTGAGGTCACTCACGGTAAAGACTCCATCAGGGGGTTCATCACGACGTCGTTGAGGAAAACTCTATTGCCGACATGGGGGAATGTCTCCCCCGTCCCGTAATACGACCACCGTCTCCCTGCGCTCCCACGTACTGACAGAATGTCAGAACATGGAGCTGCGCAGTCTGTATCCGCCGATCGAACCCTACGATTCAGGCCTGCTCGAGGTCGGAGACGGTAACCGGATTTATTGGGAAGTCTGCGGCAATCCACAGGGCAAGCCTGTGGTGATGGTACATGGCGGGCCGGGTGGAGGGTGCCTTCCCGACCACCGTCGGCAGTTCGACCCCGACCGCTACCGCATCGTCCTCTTCGACCAGCGCAACTGCGGCCGCAGCCTGCCGCACGCCGCGGACCCGGCCGTCTCCCTGGAGCACAACACCACCTGGCACCTGGTGGCGGACATGGAACTGCTGCGCGGGCACCTGGGGATCGAGCGGTGGCAGGTCTTCGGCGGGTCCTGGGGCAGCACGCTGTCCCTGGCCTACGCCGAGACCCACCCGGAGCGGGTGAGCGAGCTGGTGCTGCGCGGGATCTTCATGCTCCGGCCGTTCGAGCTGTTCTGGTTCTACGAGTACGGCGCGTCGCTGCTCTTCCCCGACCTGTGGGAGCGGTACCTGGAGCCGATCCCCGAGGAGGAGCGCGAGAACCTCATCGAGGCCTTCTCCGTCCGGCTGAACGACCCGGACCCGGCCGTCCACCTGCCGGCCGCGCGGGCCTGGTCCACCTGGGAGGGCGGGACGATCGGCCTGCGGCCCGACCCCGGCCTCGTGGACCACTTCGCCGAGCCCGAGTACGCCATGGCCTTCGCGCGGATCGAGAACCACTACTTCACGAACGGCGGGTTCTTCGAGTACGACGACTGGCTGCTGGACAACATCGACCGGATCCGGCACATCCCCACGGTGATCGTCCAGGGCAGGTACGACGTGTGCACGCCCGTGGCGACCGCCTGGGACCTGCACAAGGCCTGGCCCGAGGCGGAGTTCCACATCGTGGACGACGCGGGGCACGCGTTCGACGAGCCCGGCATTCTACACCGTCTCATCACCGCGACAGATGGATTCGCCGATTCCTGAATCCCCCGTCCGACACCGTACCGTCATGATCCGTTGATCCGGTGGCGTCCCTGCGTACTCCTGGCGCAGGGACAACTAAGGCGTCCGTCACCTTCCCAAGGGAGACCCCCCGATGGAACGCCGTACCTTCATGCGCGCCAGCGTGCTCGCCGCCGGAACCGCAGCCTTCTCCGGCTCGCTGATGCGGGGGGCGTTCGCCGCCCCCGCGCAGAACGCCACCAGCCCTTACGGGGCCCTGCTGGCCGCCGACGCCAACGGGATCCAGCTGCCCGCCGGCTTCACCAGCCAGGTCATCGCCCGCTCCGGCCAGGTGGTGTCCGGAACCTCCTACACCTGGCACAAGGCGCCGGACGGCGGAGCCTGCTTCGCCGACGGCACCGGCTGGATCTACGTGTCCAACTCCGAGGTGTCCAGTTCCTCCGGAGGCGGCGCCTCCATGATCCGTTTCAACTCCAGCGGGACGCCGACCGCGGCCTCGCGGATCCTCAGCGGCACCAACAACAACTGCGCGGGCGGCAAGACGCCCTGGAACACCTGGCTGTCGTGCGAGGAGGTCAGCCTCGGGCGGGTCTGGGAGACCTACCCCTTCGGGGGCGCCGCGGTGGCCCGGCCCGCGATGGGCCGGTTCAAGCACGAGGCGGCCGCGGCCGACCCCGTCCGGAAGGTCATCTACATGACCGAGGACGAGAGCACCGGGCGCTTCTACCGCTTCGTCCCCACCACCTGGGGGAACCTGTCGTCCGGAACGCTCCAGGTGCTGGTCGCGGGCTCGGGCACGTCCGGCTCGTTCAGCTGGGCGAACGTGCCCGACCCGGACGGTTCGCCGACCGCCACCCGCAACCAGGTCTCCGGCTCCAAGGTCTTCAACGGCGGAGAGGGCTGCTGGTACGCCAACGACACGGTGTGGATCACCACCAAGGGCGACAACCGCGTCTGGCAGTTCAACCTCGCCAACAGCACCTTCGAGCTGGCCTACGACGACAACCTCGTCACCAACGGCACGGCGCCGCTGACCGGGGTGGACAACATCACCGGCTCGTCCTACGGGGACCTGTACGTGGCCGAGGACGGCGGGAACATGGAGATCAACATGATCACCCCCGACGACAAGGTCTCGCCGTTCCTGCGGGTGACCGGTCAGAGCTCCTCGGAGCTGTGCGGCCCGGCGTTCAACCCGGCGGGGAACCGGCTGTACTTCTCCTCGCAGCGCGGGACGTCCGGCTCCTCCAGCGGCGGGATCACCTACTGCGTGACGGGGCCGTTCCGGACCTGATCCCCTCCCCCGCAAGGCGGTGAGAACCGACAGGACCCCCGCAGCCGAAGGCTGCGGGGGTCCTGCGCACGCTTGAGTGGATCAGATCCCGCGGACGTTCTCCGCCTGCGGGCCCTTCGGACCCTGGGTGATGTCGAACTCCACCCGCTGGGCCTCCTCCAGGTTGCGGTAACCGCTTCCCTGGATGGCACTGAAGTGGACGAAGACGTCCGGGCCGCCCTCATCCTGAGAGATGAAGCCGAAGCCCTTCTCACCGTTGAACCACTTGACGGTGCCCTGCGCCATACTGCACTCCTGGGTTGTAACTCCAGGCCCACACTTCGTGGACCTGCGGCCGCCGCGAGAGTCCCCCGTAAATGAAGAAAACCCGCGAAAGCACCTCCGCGGGTAATCGAACACTCGATCAGGCGAAAGAACAGCTACGACCACTGCTCAAGGTAGCACACCGGGAACTCCCGGTGTCCATATCTGATCATTCAAGGGTGCTTCAAATTCTCCCGAATCCCATTCGGTATGGTGTCCGCAAAGGACATCGGGAGGTATCGGGTGGGAGCGGCGATCGCCGGTCTCGGGATGACCGAGCTGGGCAAGGTATACGGGCGCAGTCCGCGCCGGCTGGCCGCGGACGCGGTCCGGCTGGCCGTGGCCGACGCCGGTCTCGAACTGACGGACCTGGACGGGCTGCTGGTCAGCCACGGCATGGGCGGCTCGCCCGGCATCGAGCTCGCCTCGGTGCTGGGACTGCGCGACCTGCGCGTGCTCAGCCTCATGCACGCCTTCGGGGCCACCGCCGGCGCGATGATCGCCCACGCGGCGATGCTCGTCCAGAGCGGGGCCGCCTCGGCGATCGCGTGCGTGTTCGCCGACGCGCCGCTGAGGCCCAAGCAGTCCTCCGGCGCGGCCTACGACCGCTCGGCCCGCGAGTACTACGGCTACTCGGGCATGACGGCCTCGCAGGGGTTCCGCAGCGTCAACGCCTTCTACGCGCTGGCCGCCCAGCGGCACATGGCGCGTTACGGCACGACCAGCGAGCAACTCGGCGCGATCGCGGTGTCCACCCGCCAGTGGGCCACCATGAACCCCCTCGCTCAGATGCGCGACCCCATCACGCTGGAAGACCACCAGAGCTCCCGCTGGGTCGTGGAGCCGCTGCACCTGCTGGACTGCTGCCTGGTCTCCAACGGCGCGATCGCGGTGCTCGTCACGAGCGCCGACCGCGCGGCCGACCTCGCCCAGCCCCCCGTGCACGTCCTGGGCTGGGGCCAGGGCCACCCGGGCAACACCATGGAGCGCGACAGCGGGTTCGGGCTGACCACCGGCGCCGCGATCTCCGGACCGACCGCGATGAAGATGGCCGGGGTGACCGTCTCCGACATCGACCAGTGCCAGATCTACGACTGCTACACCTTCACGACCCTGGTGAGCCTGGAGGACTACGGGTTCTGCGCCAAGGGCGAGGGCGGGGAGCTGGCGGCGTCCGGCGCGCTGGGCCCCGGCGGGCGGCTGCCGACCAACACCGGCGGCGGGCAGCTGTCGGGCTACTACATGTGGGGCATGACCCCGGTGTCCGAGGCGATCATCCAGGCCCGCGGCCAGGGCGGCGAGCGCCAGGCCGAGCGCAACGAGGTGATCCTCGTCAGCGGCAACGGCGGCATCCTCGACCACCACAGCACCCTCATCCTCAGCCCGGCCCGGCCCGGCCGGGACGCGGGCGCCGGCGCGGAAGCAGGACGGTGACACGATGACCATCAAGAGAGACGGACGCTCCGACGCGTTCTTCGACGGAGCCCTGCGGGACGAGCTGGTCATCCGCAGGTGCGGCGAGTGCGGCAGGTGGTACGCGCCGGACGCCGCGGGCTGCACCGGCTGCGGCGCCCCGAAGCTGGAGTGGGCGACGGCGGCGGGCACCGGCACGCTGGTGAGCTGGGCGGCGGTGTACAGCCGTGACGGCGGCAGGACCGCGCACATCGGCCTGGTGGAGCTCCCCGAGGGGCCCTGGCTGCAGGCGGCTCTGTCGGGCGTGGACACGCCCGTCGAGGGGCTGGCTCTCAAGGCCCGGTTCACGCCTCAGGAGGAGGGCGAGCCGCTGCTGGAGTTCGTCCCGGCCTGACGCTCCCGCGACCCGCGCCCCCGCCTCGTCCCTCCAGGACGAGGCGGGGGCGTTCTTGTTCCGGAGGCGGGGGCACCCTGGGCTAAACCGAATACGATTCGGTATGGTTCGGGGCATGAAGACCGATGTCTGTGATCTGCTCGGGATCGAGTTCCCGCTGTTCGCGTTCAGCCACTGCCGCGACGTGGTCGCGGCCGTCACCAACGCCGGCGGGTTCGGCGTGCTCGGCGCCGTGGCCTACACCCCGGAGCGGCTGGAGGAGGAGCTGGCCTGGATCGACCGGGAGGTCGCCGGCCGCCCCTACGGCGTGGACGTCCTGGTGCCCGCCAAGATCGACGCCTCGGCCCGCGAGGGCGGCGACCCCATCGCGGCGATCCCCCAGGAGCACTGGGAGTTCCTGGTCCGTCTGTTCGAGAAGTACGGCGTCCCGGTGCCCGACCTGTCCGGAAGGAACGCGGCCAGAGCCGCCAGGAGCGGCGCGCGCGGCGTCACCGGGGCCGGGGCCACGGAGCTGATCGACGTCTCGCTGTCCCACCCGATCAAGCTCATCGCCAGCGCGCTGGGCACGCCCCCTCCGATCATGGTGGAGAAGGCCAAGGCCGCCGGGGTGCCGGTGGCGGCGCTGGTGGGCACCGTCGAGCACGCGCGGCGCCAGGTGGCCGCCGGGGTCGACCTCATCGTCGCCCAAGGCGGCGAGGCCGGCGGGCACACCGGTGAGATCTCCACGATGGTGCTGGTCCCCCAGGTCGTCGACGCGGTCGCCCCGATCCCGGTACTGGCCGCCGGCGGCATCGCCTCGGGCCGGCAGATCGCCGCGTCCCTGGCGCTGGGCGCGTCCGGGGTGTGGACCGGCTCGGTGTGGCTCACCACCGAGGAGGCCGAGACCCCGCAGACGGTCAAGCAGAAGATGCTCCAGGCCACCGCCCGCGACACCATCCGCTCGCGCTCCCGCACCGGCAAGCCCGCCCGGCAGCTGGTCTCGGCGTGGACCGAGGAGTGGGAGGGCCCCGACTCCCCCGGCTCGCTGCCCATGCCGCTGCAGATGATCGTCGCCGAGGCGGCCATGCGGCACCTGAGCAAGCACGCCGAGAACGGCAACGAGGGCGCCCAGCAGCTGGTCAACTACTTCGTCGGCCAGTGCGTCGGCATGATGAACAGCATCAAGCCCGCCAAGCAGGTCGTCTACGACATGATCGAGGAGTTCGCCGACTCGGTCGAGCGGCTCTCGGCGCTGTCGTCCGCCGAGGACTGAGCGCTAGGGCCACTGGTTGAGCGGGCGGCCCGGCCCCGCCCTGACCTGCCGGGTCACCAGCTCAGCCAGGGCCGTGTAGCCCGCGGCGTTCGGGTGGTAGCTGTGGAACTCCACCTCGAACGCCTTGAGGTCGACGTCCAAGCCGTTCACGTAGGGGGCGCCGGTGCCCACCTCGTGGCCGGTGAAGGCGCTGTGGACGTCGATGAACTCCACCGAGCCGGGAGCCCCGCTCCGGACCAGTTCCCGGTCCGCGGCCCTGGCGACCTCGTGGATCAGGTCGTTCAGCTCCCTTCCCTGGGCGTTCAGCCAGCGCTGGTCGGCGACACCGAGATTATCCAGGGCCTCGCCCTCCCGCTCGCCGAACAGCCTGGGGTAGCCGAGCAGGATGACGCGGGCGCGGGGCGCGCGTTCCAGCAGCCCTTGGACGATCGAGGCCAGCGCCTTGCGGAGCTCGGGTTCCCGGGCCTCCAGCGCGGCGTCCTGCTCCTGGCAGCCGCCGGACCAGGGCAGGGTGAGGATGCAGCCCGCCAGGACCTTGGTGAAGCCCAGATCGTTGCCGCCGACGCTGAGAGTGATCAGGCTGGTGCCCGCGTCGACGTGCTCCAACTGGGGAGGTTCGCCCGCCTTGGACGCGAAGAAGTGCTCGGTGCGGGCGCCCGCGCAGGCGAAGAAGCGGGTGCCCCCGGCGAACTCGAACATCCTGGAGACGGCGTGGACGTAGCTGCGGGACGTCCGGTGGCAGCGGTTCTCCCGAGACAGGTCGTCCGGAATCGCGTAGGCGCCTTCGCCGGAGGAGAATGAGTCGCCCAGCGCCACGTATGCGCCCTGGGAGGCGGCCTCCAGCGGGGTGAGCGGCTGCCTGCCGGGAAGGGCCGCGTCCGACGTCACGGGTGCTCCAGGCCGACGGTCGCAGCCGATCCCGAAGGTCCGGCAGCGCACCCGTTCCGAGACGAGCGGCACGGCCAGGCCGGCGAGCGTCACCACGAGCAGAACCAGGGCGAGCAGGCCGCGCGCTCCCCCTCGGGCCCAGATCTTCATGCCACCCCCGCAGGCGCCTCCATCCGGCTTCTGATGACTCTAAGGGAGGTTCCGGGCAGGGAACCGGATCCCACACCGAAGCTCCCGGTAATACCGACCATCCGGTATCTGAGTGGTACACCTCGCCGCACCCACCCCGACAACCGATTTTCGACACAAGCGATGATCTAGTGAGAAAAATTCTCTTCCCGAGAGATAAATCCTCGATATTTCGGTTCAACTTCCTGACACCGGCACCGGACCCCTGTAACACTGTGGGCCACCGAATGGTGACAGAGACACGCATGCCCGCATCCGCCCCGATGACCGACGATCCCCATGAAGGCTGTGCAGTGACCCTCACGGAGAGCGACCTCTCACTGCGGCTCGACGAGATCCACGCCGCCGCCCTCGGCGTGTTCCGCGACGTCTCCGACCGCAGACCCGACCACGAGGAGATCGCCGCGCTGGCCGACGTCGACGGCGAGGCGCTGCGCCGCCGCTGGCCCGGCCTCGACGAGCTGCTGGTGGAGGCCCTCGCCTCCCTGCTCCCCGCGCCCGAGGACCCGGGCGACCTGGGCCTGCGCGCCGAACTCCGCCTCCTCATCGAGCACCTGGCCCGCGAGTACGCCGAGCACGGTGAACTCCTCGTCCGGGTGATGGCCCGGCTGTCCGCCAGCCCCGACCTGGACCGGGCCTTCCGGCAGCGCATCCTCTACCCCCGGGTCGAGTGCGTCCGCCGCATCTTCGGCCGCGCCGTCCTGCGTGGGGAACTGCGCCCCGACGCCGACCCCCGCCTGATCTTCTCCCTGGTCCCGTCCCTGCTCAGCTACCGCACCATGCTCCGCGACCCGGCCCCCGACCCGTCCCTGGCCGACCGCCTGCTCGACGCCGTCCTCCTCCCCCTCCTCCTGCGCTGACCACCCGGGCCGCCAGGTCCACCCGGGCCGCCAGGACCACTGGGACCACTGGGACCACTGGAGCCGACAGAGCCGCTGGAGCCGCAGGAACCGACAGGACCGCTGGGGCCATCAGGTCCGCCAAGGCCGCCCCGGAACCGCTGGGGGCCGCCGGTCCATCAGGACCGCTGGGGCCGCCCGGGCGTCAGGCCGGACGGATTCGGCAGATCCGTTCGGCGGTCTGATCCGTCTGATCTGTTGGAGTCCGCAGGATCCGTCCCGTTCGGGGACGGGCGCGACCGGCGGACCGGAGTTCACCAGCGTCCGCACCGGGCGGCGCGGGCGGCGGGAGGATCATGTTCGCGTTCCTGACGGGACTGGGGCTGGCCGGGGCGGCCGGGCTCAACGCCTACATCCCGATCCTGGTGGTCGGGTTGCTGGGGCGGTACACCGAACTGGTGGTCCTTCCCGGGGACTTCTCCTGGATGGGGAACGGGTGGGTGCTGGCGGGGCTGTCGGTGCTGCTGGCCGCCGAGATGGTGCTGGACAAGGTGCCGGTGGTCGACTCGATCAACGACGCGGTCATGACGCTGGTGCGGCCCGCCGCGGGCGGGGCCGCGACGGCGGCCACGGC
Source organism: Actinocorallia sp. B10E7 (assembly GCF_039871655.1). Classification (NCBI taxonomy): domain Bacteria; kingdom Bacillati; phylum Actinomycetota; class Actinomycetes; order Streptosporangiales; family Thermomonosporaceae; genus Actinocorallia; species Actinocorallia sp. B10E7. The sequence continues at coordinate 940,780 of NZ_JBDPLZ010000002.1, read as the reverse complement.
CGCGGCGGGGAATCTCGACGCGGGGCTCGGCACCGACCTCGCCTCGCTCCAGGAGCACTCCTGGCTGAGCTGGGTTCCCGGCGTCCTCGTGGCGCTGGCCGTGCACGTGCTCAAGACCCTGGTGCGGCCGATCGCCAACACCGGCACCCTCGGCGCCGCCGCCCCGATGCTCAGCACCGCCGAGGACGGCCTCTCCCTCGGCCTGAGCCTGCTCGCCCTCCTGGCCCCCGTCCTGGCCTTCCTCCTGCTGCTGGCCCTCCTCTACGTGGCCTTCCGCCTCCTGCGCCGGATCCGCCGCGGACGGCGGAGCCCGGCCCCCGGCCGGGGCCGCCCATGACCGCCGGGAGGGCGCTTTGGGGCGGGGTCAGCCGATGCCGGCCTCCTTGAGGTCGCGGAGTTCGCGCTTGAGCTCCTTGATCTCGTCCCGGAGGCGGGCGGCCAGTTCGAACTGGAGGTCCTTGGCCGCCTGGTGCATCTGCTCGGTGAGGGACAGGACGAGGTCCTCCAGCTCTTCGCGGGGGCGGTCGGTGACCAGGTCGGCGGTGTGGCCGCCCAGGGGGGCGCGGCTGCCGAAACCCGGGACCGGGGCCTTGCCCCGGGACTGGGCGCGGCCGGAACCGCCCAGATAGGTGTCGGTGTCCTCGTCCTCGCGGACGATGGAGTCGAGGATGTCGGCGATCTTCTTGCGCAGGGCCCGCGGCTCGATACCGTGCTCGGCGTTGTAGGCCCGCTGCTTGTCGCGCCGGCGGTTGGTCTCGTCGATCGCCCGCTCCATCGACGGGGTGATCTTGTCGGCGTACATGTGGACTTCGCCCGAGACGTTGCGGGCGGCCCGGCCGATGGTCTGGATCAGGGACGTCTCCGAGCGCAGGAAGCCCTCCTTGTCGGCGTCCAGGATCGCCACCAGGGAGACCTCCGGCAGGTCCAGGCCCTCGCGCAGCAGGTTGATGCCGACCAGCACGTCGAAGTCGCCCTGGCGCAGCTCGCGCAGCAGCTCGATGCGGCGCAGGGTGTCGACCTCGCTGTGCAGGTAGCGCACCCGGATGCCGAGCTCCAGCAGGTAGTCGGTGAGGTCCTCGGCCATCTTCTTGGTGAGGGTGGTGACCAGCACCCGCTCGTCCCGCTCGGTGCGCGCCCGGATCTGCTCGACGAGGTCGTCGATCTGGCCCTTGGTGGGCTTGACGACCACCTCGGGGTCGACCAGGCCGGTCGGGCGGATCACCTGCTCCACCACGTCGCCCTGCACCCGGCCCAGCTCGTACGGGCCGGGTGTGGCCGACAGGTAGACCGTCTGGCCGATGCGCTCCAGGAACTCCTCCCACTTCAGCGGGCGGTTGTCCAGCGCGGACGGCAGCCGGAACCCGTGGTCGACCAGCTGGCGCTTGCGGGAGGCGTCGCCCTCGTACATGGCGCCGATCTGCGGGACCGTCTGGTGGGACTCGTCGAGCACCAGCAGGAAGTCCTCGGGGAAGAAGTCCAGCAGGGTGTGCGGCGCCGAGCCGGCCTGCCGGCCGTCCATGTGGCGGGAGTAGTTCTCGATGCCCGAGCAGGTGCCGATCTGGCGCATCATCTCCAGGTCGTAGGTGGTGCGCATGCGCAGCCGCTGGGCCTCCAGCAGCTTGCCCTGGCGCTCCAGCTCCTCCAGGCGCGCGGCCAGTTCGGCCTCGATCCCGGCGATCGCCTGCGTCATGCGCTCCTCCCCCACGCCGTAGTGGGTGGCGGGCAGGATGTGCAGCGCCTCGTGCTCGGAGATCACCTCGCCGGTGAGCGGATGCAGGGTGGAGAGCTTGTCGATCTCGTCGCCGAACATCTCGATCCGGACGGCCAGCTCCTGGTACTGCGGGATCACCTCGATGGTGTCGCCGCGCACCCGGAAGGTGCCCCGGGTGAAGGCCAGGTCGTTGCGGGCGTACTGGATGTCGACCAGGCGGCGCAGCAGGCGGTCCCGGTCGATCTCCATGCCGACCTCGAGCTTGATCATCTGCCTGACGTACTCCTCGGGCGTGCCGAGGCCGTAGATGCAGGAGACCGACGCCACCACCACGACGTCCCGCCGGGTCACCAGCGACGAGGTCGCCGAGTGCCGCAGCCGCTCGACCTCGGAGTTGATCGAGGAGTCCTTCTCGATGTAGGTGTCCGTCTGCGGGACGTACGCCTCCGGCTGGTAGTAGTCGTAGTAGGAGACGAAGTACTCGACGGCGTTGTCCGGCAGCATCTCGCGCAGCTCGTTGGCGAACTGCGCCGCGATGGTCTTGTTCGGCAGCATGACCAGCGTCGGCCGCTGGACCTTCTCGATCAGCCACGCGACGGTCGCCGTCTTTCCGGTGCCGGTGGCGCCCAGCAGCACCGAGTCCTTCTCACCGCGCTCGACCCGCTCGGCCAGCGCGGCGATCGCCGCGGGCTGGTCGCCGGCGGGCGTCATCTCCGTGACGACCTCGAACGGCTTGTCGATCCGCTGAAGGTCGAGTTCCTGGCGCACGTGCCCTCCCCTGACTGCCATCACCCCCCACCGTACGGCCCCGCACCGACAAATCCGCCCGGCGGGCGGCGGGCCTCCCTCCGGGAACACTGGGCACGGAGAACGCCGGAAAAGCCGGGACCGGCGGCCTTCTCGAGGCCGCCGGTCCCGGAAACGCACGGTGTCACCGCCTCCTTCCCCTGCCGGGAGGCTCGTCGCTGCGGTCCACGGAGCTTTCCGCGCCCCTGCTCTCCGTCCGCCCGGACGGGCCCGCCCCCGGGGTCCGCGGGGCGCCCTCCATCCGTTCGACCTCGATCCGCTCCTTGCGGATCTCGTCGTGGATGACCCGCTCCTCGGGCACCTGCTTGACGTTCAGACGCACCCTCTCCACCGGGTGGATCTCCTTGACCGCGAACGCCTCCTGGCCGCGCAGGACGACCTCGAGGGAGTCCTCACGGATGTCGGCGGCCCCCTCGGTGACCGGGATCCGCTCCAGTTCGAACTCCTCGTGGACGAGCCGGACCCGCTCCTCCACCGGCACGACGTCCACGTACTTGTGCAGCCGCACCCGGCCCACCTCGATCTCCTCGGTGTGGAAGGCGATGCGCTCCTCGCAGCGCGTCAGCGCCAGTTCCCCCGGCTGCCCGGCCCGTCCCGCCTCGGCCGTCCGCTCACGGCCCAGCCCCGCCGCTCCGGCCGCCCCGGACGTCACGCCGGCCGCTCCAGCGGCGCCGGGCGCTCCCGTCGTCGTGCCGGCTGCCCCCGTGGCCGTGCCGGGCGCTCCCGTCGTCGTGCCGGCGGGTCCCGTGGTCTCGGGGGCCTCCGCCCGCGTCCGTTCTCCGGCGACCCCGGCCGCGGCGGCCGAGGCCGCGGCGGCGGTCTTGCCCGTCCCGCTCGGCGGGGTGGTCGTCGTACGCGTCTGCGCGCCGGCGTCCAGTTCGTAGTACGAGCGCAGCCGCGACTCCTGCTCGGGCGTGATGTGCCGCTCCACGCTCAGCTCCGGCGAGTCCTTGACCTTGTTCTTGTCGTAGGGGACGGTCAGGTCCTTGCCGGACAGCGAGCTTCCCACGAGCGGGACGAACCTGTCCTTGCCGCCCAGCAGGCCTCCCATGCGCAGCCGCGCCCACTCCTGGGCGCCCGTCACGTCGTCGAAGAAGATCTGCTCGATGGTGCCGAGTTCCTCGCCGTCGGGTCCGGTCATGCGTGCGCCGAGCAGTTTCTTGATATCCATGGGTGTGCTCATGACGTTTTCTCCAGAGATTGCGTGGTCGAGACCCCGTCAGCCCGCGTTGACAATGGTCCACCGCTCGCTTCCATTGCTGCGCAGTCTCACCGAGCTCACCTGGGAGCCGGCCGGGACCTGGAAGACATAAGTGCCTTTGACACTTTTTCCGGCCTGAATGGGCTGCGTCACCGCGCGTCCACCGGACAGCTGGCCTCCGGCTTCCGCGTCCCCCGTGCGGTAGGCGTCCCCGGAGGTGTAGGCACGCTGGTAGCCGGCCGTCGCGTAACAATCCTCCGTTCCCGAGTTCGTCAGGGTCGTGTCGACCACGACGAAGACCTGGCCTGACGGCGCGTCCAGGTACCCGCCCGTCTGGTCGTTCTGGATCCTCGGCACGGGCGGCCTCATCGAGGTGCCGAGGAAGGTGAGGCCGCAGCCCGGCGCCGTGGTGGAGCTCCCGACCGGAGCGACGGGCCGCACCACGGTGGCGGTGGGCCCGGTGACGGTCACGGTGGGCGCGGTCTCGACCGCGGGCCCGCGGTTCATGCTCGCGATCCCCATGCCGCCCAGCAGCAGCCCCAGAGCGGGGACCAGCAGCCAGGCCGGGTTGAACCCCTTCTTGGGCGGCTTCCCCTCCGCGGAGGCCCCCGAGGTCACCTCGGGCGCGGCGCGGTCCCGGCCGGGCTCCCTCCCGGCGCCGCCTCCCTCGTCCCAGGAACCCTTCTCGGCCACGTCGCTGCTCCTTCGCCGGGATCTCCGCCAACCGACACGCTAGGACGGTCATTCCCTAGGAGAAAGAGCACAGTGCACCGTATGCCCATTTCTTGATGAATTCTTCAAGCACCAAAAAACGGAATTTTCCCCCGATTAATCCTCCCCCGACCGCAGCGCTCCGCATTCCCGCCGCTCCCGGCCGTGCCCGGGTCTGGCCGCGCCGGACTCCGGCGGTTTACCATGGCGAAGCCGCCGACAGGTACGGGGATTACCTTGGCACGTTTCGCTCTCTGGCTTCTCCGGAACGCCGACGCCGCGATCGCGCTGGTCATCGCGCTGGTCGTGGCGATCTTCGGGCTCAGCGACGATCCGGACCCCGGACTGATCGCCAGCGCCACCCTGCTCGTCCTGGGCCTGCTGGCCGCGGGCATCCTGCGGGACCGCTACCGCAGCGCCCCGGTGGAGGAGGAGATCCGCGGCTCCCTGCGCTCCCTGGAGGCGCTGCCCGAACGGCTCGAGCGCATCGACGGCTTCGAGCGGCTGGTCCTGCGCACCCGGCACGCGCTCGACGAGTCCTCGGCGGTCCAGGTGATCAGCGGCTCCGAGGTCGCCTCCGCGCTGGCCGCCGCCCGCCAGGGCACCGACCGGTGGATCTTCAAGGGAGGGACCGGCACCTACATCCGCGCGGTCACCCTGCCCGGCTGCGTCGCCGACGCCAAACGCGAGCGGCGCGCCCTGCTCTTCCGGCTGGAGATCATCGACCCGTCGAACGAGGAGGTCTGCGACGCCTACGCGCGGTTCCGCCGCGCGGGCGCCCCCGCCGGGGAGGAGCACGAGCCCTGGACGCTGGAGCGCACCCGCAAGGAGTCCTACGCCACCATCCTCGCCGCCTGCTACCACCGCGACCGCTACCGGCTCCTGGACATCGACATCGGGCTGTCCGGCACGATGACCACCTTCCGCTGGGACCTGTCCTCCTCCTGCGCGGTCATCACCCGGGAGGAGCCCACCGGCCCCGCCCTGCGGGTCGACAAGGGCAAGTTCTACTACGACTGGTGCTACACCGAACTGCTCAACAGCCTGGACCAGGCCCGCCGGGTGCCGATCGAGCAGGCGCGCGCCGCCCGGCTCTCGGAAGAGCCGACGATCGAGGAGATCCGCCGCCTCTTCCAGGTGCTGGACCTGCCGCTGCCCCGCTCGTTCGGCGACCGGGACGTCGCCGACATCGCCCGCCGCGCCCTGCGCGCCGTCGACCCCTACGGGGGCCCTTCGGAGAGGCGGCCGTAGGACCGCGGACGGGGATGAGGGCGATGCGCTACGGAGAACTGCACCGGAGGCTGAGGGAGGGCTCCGGTGCCGAGGAGGTGGCCGGCTGGGCCGGGCGGACGCTGGGCCTGATCGCCTCGGGCTCCCTCCCCGCCGAAGGGGTACTGCACCCGCTGGGCTTCCTGTGCCTGCCGATCGAGCGCAGCCGCGGCACCGGAGTCTGCCTCCACCTGTGGTCGCCGGAGCTGCCGCCCCCGGCCTCCACCACCTCCTCCTGGCACTGCCACAGCTGGGACCTGCTCAGCCTGCTGCTCCACGGCCGGCTGAGCAACATGCTGGGCGACCTCGACGACGGCCCCGACCTGCGGGTCTTCGAGGTGCTCAGCCGCGACGACGTCGACGAGCTGCGTCCCACCGACCGCACCGTGCGGGTCTCCCCCTCCGACGGAGGCGCCTACACACGGGGCGACGTCTACGCGCTGTCCGCCGGGATCTTCCACCGGACGGCGGTCGCCGGGGAGGCCGTGACGGTGGCGCTGGGCGCCGAGCGGCCCGGCGGCCACGACCTGTCCCTGGGCCCGCCCGGTCTGGGCGGCCACCGCACGCGGCGCCGCCGCAGCGGGGCCGCGCAGACCGTCCGTCTGGCCCGCCGGGCCGCCGAACTGCTCCAGGAGGGCTGATGATCGATCTCGCGCGGGCCAGGGACGTGGCGGTCGCCGCCGCCGAGGAGGCGGGCGCGGCGCTGGCGCCCGGGGCGCGCTTCGCCGCCTGGGCCAAGGGGGTGGACGACGTGGTGACCGACCTGGACCACCGGGCCGAGCAGATCATCCTGGGCCGGTTGCGGGACGCCTACCCCGGACACGCCGTCCTGGCCGAGGAGTCGGGCCGCAGCGGCGGGCCCGCCGAGGACGCCGCCGCCCTGTGGATCGTGGACCCGCTGGACGGCACGCACAACCTCACCATCGGACTGCCCGCCTACTCGGTGGGGATCGCCCTGTGCCTGGACGGCGCGCCCGCCGTGGGCGTCATCCACGACCCGATCACCCGGCGGACCTGGTCGGCGGTCCGCGGCGACGGCCCGCGCGGCCCCGGCGGGACGCCGCTGGCCCCGGGTCCGGCCCGTTCCGGGACCGCCCCGATCGTCTCCTACGTCCAGGGCTACCCCGTCGGGCGCACCGACCCGACCGCCCTGGCCTACAAGTACCTGCTGGGGGCCAGGGCCCGGCGGCTGCTGCAACTGTGGTCGCCCCAGCTCACCTGGGTGATGCTGGCGCAGGGCCTCATCGACGCGGTGATCGGCTACCGGACCGGCCTGGTGGACCTGCCCGCCGGGGCGCTCATCGCCACCGAGGCGGGCGTCGTCCTCACCGCGCTGGACGGCGGTCCGTTCGAGCTGTCGGTGGCCGACGACGAGCACAGCTTCATCGCCGCCCGCCCCGAGGCCGTCGCCTCCCTCGTCGAGCTGCTGGAGACGGCCTCCGCCCTGGACCTGCCGCCGCTCAGCTGAGCAGCAGCGCCACGACCACCGCCGGCAGCGCCAGCGCCGCCAGCACGGTGCCGTGCAGCATGAACCGCCGCAGCGGGACGCGCAGGTCATGCCGGCGGCACCACTCGAACCAAAGAAGCGTCGCCAGCGACGCCCAGGGGGTGATGAGCGGCCCGACGTTGGTGCCCGCCAGCAGGGCCAGCAGCTGCTCGCCGTTGTCCACGGGGACGACGGCCTCACCCGCGGTGTAGGCGGGCAGGTTGTTGATGAGGTTGGACAGCGCCGCGCCGGTCAGCGCCGCGCGGAACGCCCCGCCGGCCCCGTCGTCGGCACCGATCAGCGCGGTCATCACGACGTCCAGGCCGTGCAGGACCAGCGCCGGGATGACGAGGAACAGGCCGGTGACGAAGACCAGCAGCTGCCACGGGATCAGCGAGGCGGTGAGGGAACGCGGGCTGCGCCACGCGAAGGCGGCCACGGTGACGACGGCCGCGCCCGTCGCCGCGTACTCGACGTGCGCTCCCGTCATCACCAGCACGATGAACAGAAGACAGGCTCCGGAGGCGACGGCGAACAGCACCGGGTCGCCGATCTTCATCGGGGCGGGAGGCTCGTACCTGTCGGCCCCGCGTGCGCCGCGCCGCCAGTAGAACGCCCACAGCAGCAGCATCGTCACGGCGATCGCCACCAGCTGCGGGAACCACATGCGCGCGGCGAACTCGCGGGGGGTGAGCATGACGCGGTCGGCGGCCAGCAGGTTCGTCAGGTTCGACACCGGCAGCAGCAGGCTCGCGGTGTTGGCCAGCCACACGGTGGTCATCGCCAGCGGGAGCGCCGCGATGCCCGTCCGGATCGCCAGGGCGAGCATGACGGGCGTCAGGAGGACGGCGGTGGTGTCCAGGTTGAGGAACATCGTCGTCAGGGAGGCGAACGCCACGCACAGGAGGAACAGCATCCCGTAGCGGCCGCGGCCGATGATGGCCAGCCGGTCGGCGATGACGTCGAAGACCCCCGCCTCCTTCGTCAGCTCCACCAGGACGATCACGCTGGCCAGGAAGAGCAGCAGCGGGGCTATCCGGCGCAGGCTCGCCTCGGCGTCCCGCGCCGGCAGGATCCCGGTCAGCACGCAGACGACGCCCGACAGGAGCAGACCGAACCGGATCCAGTCCAGTGTCGACACTCGGCTCACCGGGGCATGATCCCATGACACGGTGGCGAACCGGACACCATCCATGGTGTGGGTCTGTGCAGCGGGGCGATCCTTTCTGGATACTTGCGGCATGACGGGGCCGCAGACTGAGATTTTCGTGTCCTACTCGCCCGCGGACGAGCGGTGGGCGTCGTGGATCGCCTGGGAGCTGGAGGCGGCGGGCTACCGGACGATGCTGCAGGCGTGGGACTTCGTCCCCGGAACCAACTTCATCGACTTCATGGACCGGGGGGTGAGCGAGGCCGCGGTCGTCATCGCCGTCCTGTCCCGCAACTACATGCGCTCCCGCTACGGCCGGATGGAATGGCAGGCCGCGCTGCGCGCCAACCCCGACAACCCGTCGGCGAAGCTCGTGACCGTCCGGCTGGAGGACTGCGAGCTCGAGGGGCTCCTGTCGACCATCACCTACGTCGACCTCGTCGGCGTCGCCGACGAGGAGACCGCGCGGGAACTGCTGCTCACCCGGGTGCGCGAGGCCCTCGCCGGACGGGCCAAGCCCGAGGACAGACCGCCCTCCCCGTTCCCTCCCGCCGCGCGGCCCGCGCCGCCGGTCCCCGCGCGCAACGGCTCCAACGGCGGACGGCAGGCGCGGCGCGCCCCGGCCGTCCAGCCGTCCTATCCGCCCGAGACGTCCGACGAGGAGCCGCGCCGGGAGGACGTCACGATCCTGCACCTGGCCGGACCGAGGTTCGGGCGGACGCTGGCCGACGAGCCGTTCGACGCCGCGGGCCTGCAGGCCCGGGTCTGGGCCGAGGTCACCGAGCTGAACGCGCGGCCCGACCTGCTGGTGGTCACCGGCGACCTCACCGAGTCCGGCAGCCGCCGCGAGTGCGCCGAGGCCGCCGACTTCCTCACCGGGCTGCGCACCCTGCTCGGCCTGGAACCGCACCGGGTCGTGCTGGTGCCCGGCGCGCGCGACGTCACCAAGGCCGCCTGCCGCGCCTATTTCAACTCCTGCGAGGCCGACGACGAGGAGCCCGAACCGCCTTACTGGCCCAAATGGCGGCACTTCAGCTCCCTGTTCTCCGAGCTGTACCGGGGCCTGGACAACGTGGTGTTCGACAGCGCCCAGCCGTGGACCCTGTTCCCGGTGCCCGAGCTGCGGGTGGTCGTCGCCGGGCTCAACACGACCATGGCGCTCAGCCACCGCGACGACGACCGGCACGGGGTGATCGGCCTCTCCCAGGCCGCCTGGTTCGCCGAACGGCTGCGGGCGTTCGGCGACGGCTGGCTGCGCCTCGGGGCGCTGCACCACAGCCCGCTGGAGGGCGAACCCGACCGGCTGCGGGACGCCGACCTGCTGGACCGGCTCGTCGCCCCCGGGCTCGACCTGGTGCTGCACGGCAGGCAGGGCGCCCGCGGCGACCTGCCGTCCGGAGCGTTGTGCCTCCCCGCCCTGGAGCCCGGCCACCACCGAATACTGACCGTCGACTCCGGCGGGCTGACCCTGCTGCGGCGCGGCGCCGCGCCCGAACGCCTCGACCGTACCGGCCTGTTCCGGCCCGTCCCGCCCGCCCCGCCCGTCCCCCCGCCGCGCGAGTCGCCCGAACGCCCCGCCGACCCGGTCGGCCTGCTGCTCGACCAGATCGTCGAGGCGTGCGAGACCCGTTTCCCCGGGGCCAGGACCAGACTGGTGCCGTCCCAGCCCCCGCATCTCCTCGTCACCCGTCTGGAGGACGGTTTCGTCCGGCAGTTCCGGGTCGGCGCGCACGTCGGGCAGGTCGGCGAGGCGGAGGTCTCGGCCTTCCTGCGGCAGGTGCACGCCGGAGGCGACGCTCTCGGCTCTGAACTGGTGTTCCTCGGCCCGCAGCCCCCTCGGTCGCTGCGCGAGGACGCGCTGCGCCGCGGGGTGCGGCTGCGCAGCCTGACGGAGTTCCAGGGACTGCTGGACCTGTCGTCCTACGTGACCGACCAGACCGTCCAGCTGTCCACCAGCCCGCTGTACCCGCCCGACCTGTACGTCCGGCAGCGCTACCAGGAACTGGACGGCGACTCCGCGGCCGAACGGGACGACCTCGTCGGCGCCATGCTCGACCTGCTCTCCGCCGACCACGGCAGGTTCCTGCTGCTGCTCGGCGACTTCGGCCGAGGCAAGACCTTCGCGCTGCGGGAGGTGGCCCGGCGCATCCCCTCCGAGCTGCCCCATCTCATACCGATCCTCATCGAGCTGCGCAAGCTCGACAAGGCACACTCGGTGGACGCGCTGGTCGCCGCGCACCTGGCCGCGCACGGCGAGGACGTCATCGATCTGCGCGCCTTCCACTACATGCTGCGCCAGGGCCGCATCGTCCTGCTCTTCGACGGGTTCGACGAGCTGGTCACCCGGGTGACCTACGACCGCGCCGCCGACCACCTGGACACCCTGCTGGCCGCCGCCGAGGGCAAGGCGAAGATCGTGGTGGCGTCGCGCACCCAGCACTTCAAGTCCCACTCCCAGGTGTTCACCGCGCTCGGCGAGCGGGTCGGGACGCTGCCGAACCGCAGGGTGCTCGGCGTCGCCGACTTCACCCCCGCCCAGATCCGGGCGTTCCTCGTCAACCGGTACGGGGACGCGGCCGCGGCCGACCGGCGCATGGCGCTGCTGCGCGGGGTGGAGGACCTGCTCGGCCTCGCCCAGAACCCGCGCATGCTCGGGTTCATCGCCGACCTTCCCGAGGAGCGGCTGCACGCCGTCTCCCGGGCCCGGCACACCGTCAGCCCCGCCGACCTCTACCAGGAGATCCTCACCTCCTGGCTGCGGCACGAGGAGGAGCGGGTGCGCGGGATACCCGGCTCCCCCGGCGGACTGTCCCTGGAGGAGCTGTGGCGGGCGACCCGGATCCTGGCGCTGCGCCTGTGGGAGACCGGTGAGCCCTACCTGCGGCCGGACGACCTCACCGAGGTCGCCTCCGTCCTCACCGGCCTGGCGGGCGGCGGCACGGCCGACCTGTCGCCGGGCCAGACCGCGCACGCGGTCGGCGCGGGGAGCCTGCTGGTGCGCACTGACGAGGGCCTGTTCGGGTTCATCCACGGCTCGGTCTCCGAGTGGCTGGTGGCCCGGCACATCGCCGACGAGCTCACCACCGGGCTCGACCCCGTCGCGCTGGACCGCCGTCCCCTGTCCCAGCTGACCGTCGACTTCCTGTGCGACCTCGCCGACAGCCGCGCCTGCCAGGAGTGGACGGCCCGGGTCCTGCGGGATCCGCAGGCCGGCGACACCGCCCGCGCCAACGCCATCAAGATCACCACCAGGCTGCGCACCCCGGCGCGCACCGACCTGCGCGGCGCGCGGCTGCAGGGCGAGGACCTGTCGTACCGCGACCTCGGCGAAGTGGACCTGACCGGCGCCGACCTCACCGACGCCCGCCTAGTGGGCACCAACCTCAGCCGGGCGGTGCTGCGCGGCGCCCGGCTGACCGGGGCCAGGCTGGACGAGGCCAGGCTCGCCGGCGCCGACCTCACCGGCGCCGACTTCGGCCGGGCCCGGCTGGTGCGCGCCGACCTGCGCGACGCGGTGCTCACCGGCAGCCGCTGGTCCCGCGCCGCCGTGATCGAGACCGCGGGCGCCGAGTCACGGCGGGGAGAGCTGAGCGGCGCGGCGCTGGTCCCCGGAAGCGACGTCGAGGCGCAGTTCGCCCCCTCGGCGGTCGGCGTCCCCTACGGTTTCCACTTCCAGTCCAGCCGGCTGCCCGCCCCCGCCGCCTACAGCCCGGACGGGGCGACCGTCGCGCTCGGCGGCGAGGACGGCGCCGTCCTGCTCTGCGACTCCCGGACCGGCTTGCCGCTGCGCATCCTGCAGGGGCACCGGGACCGCGCCTACGCCGTCCTGTACGCCGGGGAGGACCTGCTCGTCACCGGGGCCGCCGACGGCACACTGCGTCTCTGGGACGCCTCCACCGGACGGCAGAGACAGGTCATCGACATCCATCCCGACGGGGTGTGGCCGGTCGTCGCCGACGCCGACGGAGACCTCGTCGCCGCGGGAGACGCCACCGGCACGATCCGGATCTGGCGCACCGGCACGGCGGAGCTCCACGCCTCCCTTCCCGGGCACGTCGCGCCCGTCTACACCTGCGCTTTCAGTCCCGACGGCGGGCTCATCGTCACCGGGGACTCCGCCGGGACGGTCCGCGTCTGGTCCGGCGACGGCGAACCGCTCCACACCATGGAGGGAGAGGGCGCCGTCTTCCGGCTGATCTTCACCGAGGACGGGATGCTCATCACCGGCGACGAGCACGGCCGGATCCGGGTGTGGGATCCGCCGTCCGGGGCGCTGCTGCGCGAACTGAACGGCCACACCGGCAGGGTCTACGCGCTGGACGCCCGTGACGGGCTGCTGGTCTCCGGCGACACCGACGGCTCGGTCCGGCTGTGGGACCTCACCGGCCGGTACGCCCCCCGCTCGCTCACCGGGCACACCGGCGCGATCTACCGGGCCGCCTTCGACCCCGAGGGCACCCGCCTGGTCACCTCCGACAGCGACGGCGCGGTCCGGCTGTGGAACCTGGAACGGACCGGTGGCGAGCCCGGTCCGGGCTTCGGACGGCTGCTGCACGCCCTGTCCGGGCACCGCGGCGCGGTCTGGCCGCCGGTCTTCCGCCCGGACGGGGCCCAGCTGACGACCGTCAGCAACGACGGGACGGCCCGGCTGTGGGACACCGCCACCGGCGTCTGCCGGCACACCCTGCGCGGCCACGGCAGGCGCATCGCGTCGGTGCGGTTCAGCCCGGACGGGACGATGCTGGCCACCGCGGGCAACGACGGGGTGGTGCGGATCTGGGACCCCGCCACCGGTGTGCGCGTCCACGAGCTCACCGGCACCTCCGACCGGCTGACCTCCGCCACGTTCAGCCCGGCGGGCGGCAGGCTGGGCACCGCCACCAACGACGGCGGCGTCCACCTGTGGCAGGCGGCCAGCGGCACCTTCGAGCGGGAGCTGTCGGTGGAGACCGACCACGTGTGGGCCCAGGCGTTCAGCCCCGACGGCTCGATCCTGGCGACGGCCAACGACGACGACAGCGTGCGGCTGTGGTACCACACGACCGGACGCCAGGTGGTCGGCCTCACCGGCCACCGGGGCCGGGTGCGGTGCATCGACTTCTCTCCCGACGGCACGCTCGTCGCCACCGGCTGCGACGACCGGAAGGTGCGGATCTGGGACTCCCTCACCGGAGCCCTCGTGACCACCCTGGCCGGCCATGAGGACCGGGTCTACCAGGTCCAGTTCGACCGCACGGGGAGCCTGCTGGCCAGCGCGAGCAACGACGGAACCGCCCGGATCTGGGACCCCTCCTCCGCCGTCTCCCTCCAACTGCTGGACGGCCACACCGGACGGCTGTGGACGACCGCCTTCTCCCCCGACGGGCGGCTGCTGGCCACCGCGGGCGACGACGCGGTGATACGGCTGTGGGAGGTCGCCACCGGACGCCGGATCCAGGACCTGCGCGGGCACACCCGGCGGATCATGTCCGTCGCCTTCTCCCCCGACGGGCGGCTGCTCGCCGGAGGCGGCGACGACGGCGCGACCATCCTCTGGCGGGTGGACGGCCAGGGGGCCGAACGGCACTGCACACTGCTGGGCCTCCCGGAGGGCTGGGCCGCCATCACCCCGGACGGGCGCTACAAGCACGCCGGAAGCGTCTCCGGCCAGTTCTGGTGGGCGGTGGGGCTGTGCCGGTTCGAACCCGGCGAACTCGACGAACACCTCCCCTCGATCCGGAGGATCCCCCTGGAGGAGCCGCTGACCGGGGATTTCCGGGGCTGACCCGCACGTCCCGCTGGCCACCCGTCACGGAGTTGTCCTACGGTGGTCACCGCCCGCCGGCCCATCATGGCGGCGTCACCGCGCAGGCGCATCGTGAGGCCAAGACCGACCCCGAACACTCCCAGGGGAGGACCACCCATGCCACGGCTCCGCGCACCGATCTTCCTGGCCGGTCTCGCCGCCCTCGCCCCGCTCGTCGTCGCCGGCCCCGCCGCCGCCGACCGGGAACGCCGGGTCTGGGCCGGCGTGCAGATCATCGCGCACCGGGGCGCTTCGGCCTACGCGCCGGAGAACACCCTGGCCGCGTTCCGGCTGGCCGGGCAGATGCGGGCCGACCTCATCGAACTGGACGTCCGGCAGACCAAGGACGGGCACCTCGTCGTCGTCCACGACCGGACCCTCACCCGCACCACGGACGTGAAGCGGCGCTTCCCGAAGCTCAAACCGTGGCGGGTGCGGGACCTCACCCTCAAGCAGATCAAGAAGCTGGACGCAGGCTCCTGGTTCGCTCGCCGCTACAAGGGCGAGCGGGTGCCGACACTCGCCGAGGCGCTGCGGACGATCAAGGCGGCCCGCGCCAAGGCGCTGGTGGAGCTGAAGAACCCCGAGGAGTACCCGGGGCTCACCCGGCGCCTGGTCGCGCAGCTGGAAGACGACCCCTACTGGACGAGCTACGAGCGGCTCACGGTGCAGAGCTTCTCCTGGCGTTACGTGAAGGCGGTCAACGACGCCCTGCCCGCCGTCCGCGGAACGGTCCTGGGCCGCCCGGACTCGGCCGAACTGTTCGGAGTGCGCTGGTACGCCGAAGCCGTCCACCCCTCCAAGCAGTCCGTCACCGCCCAGTACGTCCGGGACGCCCACCAGCGGTGGCTGGAGATCTACGCCTACACCATCAACGACGAGGACACGATGCTGCGCCTCCTGGAGTACGGCGTGGACGGCATCACCACCGACCGGCCCGACCTGCTGTGGGACCTGCGCCAGGGGTGAGCCTCAGGAGCCGTGCTTCAGCAGGTCCTGCCACAGCCGGTCGACCTGCTCGGCCAGCCCCTCCAGCGTCCCGGAGTTGTCGATCACGCGGTCGGCGATGGCCAGCCGCTGCTCGCGGGTGGCCTGGGCGGCGATGCGTTTGCGCGCCTCCTCCTCGCTCATGCCGCGCAGCCCGGTGAGCCGCTCCAGCTGGGTCTCCACCGGGGCGTCCACCACGACCACCAGGTCGTACAGCGGCGCCAGGCCGTTCTCGGCGAGCAGCGGGACATCGAAGACGATCACCGAGTCCTCGGGCGCCGCCTCCTGGAGTTCGGCGCTCCTCGCCCCGATCAGCGGATGGGTGATGGCGTTGAGCCGGGCGAGCTTCTCGGGGTCGGAGAAGACGATCGAGCCGAGCTTCTCCCGGTTCAGCGCCCCGTCCCCGGTCAGGACCCCGGACCCGAACTCCTCGACGATCCGGGCCAGCCCCTCGCTGCCGGGGGCGACCACCTCCCGCGCCAGCGCGTCGGAGTCGATGAGCACCGCCCCCGCCGCCGCCAGCCGCCGTGAGACCTCGCTCTTACCCGACCCGATGCCTCCGGTCAGGCCCACTCGTAGCGCGCTCAAATCCCCAGCCTCCCTCGGTGCTCTCCGGACCTCACTCGGCCACGGCCATCCGCACCCTAACCGAGTGGCTTGCGCAGGTGCACCAGCACCAGGTGGTCGGAGACCCGCTCGCGGCGGAACTCGGCGTAGCCCAGGCGGCGGTACAGGCGCAGGTTGCCCTCCGACAGATGGCCGGTGAACAGCACCAGGGCGGTGGCGCGGCCCGCGACCTCGGCCTCGGCCGCCTTCATCAGCGCGCTCCCCACGCCCTCGCCCTGCCGGTCGGGGGCCACCACCAGCCGCCCGACCAGGCAGGTCTCCTCCTGGATCCTGGCCCGGACGGCACCGATGATCCGAGTGCCGTCCACCGCCTTCAGGACGACGGCGTCGCCGTCGCCGAACAGCGCCCGCACCTGTTCGTGCGGCTCCACCAGCGGAGCCAGGAACGGGTCGCCGTACAGCTGGGCCTCGGCCACATAGGCGGCCCGCTGCAGGGTGAGGATCTCCCCGGCGTCCGGCTCCGCGGCCCGGGAGATGATCATCCGGCCTCCGCGGTGACCGCGACCATGCCGTCCTGTGGGCTGACCGCCTCGGAGAACACCAGGTCGTCGGTGCAGAACACGCCCTGCGAGCCGGACTCCCGCGCCCCGGCGGCACGGCGCAGACCGGTGCCGTTCAGCGGCTCCAGGCCGGTGCCGTCCAACGCGACGCCCATGTCCCCGGCGAAGATCGTCCGGGGGGCGCCGCTCCAGGCCCGCACCAGCTCCGACAGCTCGGCGCTGCGGTGGGCCGCCTTCTCCTCACCGGGGGCGAGGCGGGTCGTCCACACGTCCACGGTGCCGTCCGCCATCCTGAGCCTGGCCCAGCGGTAGCCGCGGACCTGCTCGCCGTGGATCTGCTCGCCGCTGAACACCCTGCCCCCGCCGGAGGACTCGACCTTCAGCGAGGTGAGGATGGCGTTGCCGTACTGGGAGTCGGCGGCCGGGCCCCACACCAGCGTCATGCCGAGCCGCCGTGACAACCACACGCCCAGGTCGGCGGTGCCCGAGGCGGGCGCGCCCCGGCCCACGTCCTGCAGCGCCACCACGTTGGCCTTCTGCCGCTCGATGGCCGCCGCGACGCGCTCGGGGTCGAGCTTGCCGTCGTGCATCGCCTGGCGGATGTTGTAGGAGACGATCCGCAGCCGCTTCTCGTCCGCGGAGGCCGCCACTTCGCCGCCCGACATCGCGAACACCGCGGTCGGGATCAGCAGCACCAGGCACGCCCCCAGCGCGGCCACCGCCCGCTGGGGGGCGCGGGCCGGCAGCGGTCCGCCGCGGGAGGCGGCGATCGAGGCCAGCAGCCCGATGAGGATGCCCGCACAGGCGCTGAGCGCGTTGTTGGGGAACGGCAGCGGATGCGCCGGGTTCAGCGTGTACGGGACGAGGATCGCCAGCAGCGCGAACCCGCCGAGGGCGGCGCCGACGTCCACCCGCCAGATCGGCCCGCCGTCCCCGGCCCGGCGCAGCGGCGCGCGGCAGGCCACGGCCAGCAGCCAGGCGGCCAGCACCTGGGCGGGCACGACGGCGAAGACGATGATCTTGCCGTTCAGCGCGTAGGTGCCGGCTACAGCGCCGGCGCAGACGCCCAGCACGGTGCCTCCGAGCACGCACACCCCGCCGGGCACCGCGCGGACCGCCAGGCCCGAGGCGAGGAACGCCAGCGCGAGCGCCTGGCCGGTCAGCACGACCACCTGCGCCATGGTCAGCGACAGCCAGCCGGAGGAGGCGACGAAGGCGGGACTGGAGAGCACCAGCACCTGCAGGGCGAGGAACGGACCGAGCGCCGCGGCGCCCATCGCGTCACGCCAGGAGATGCCGGGCGGTTCGACCACGCCCGAGGCCAGCTCGCGCACCAGCGCGGCGACGCCCACCCCGACCATGACCAGGCAGACGGCCCAGGCCGCGAACCCGCTCTGCCAGACCGCGTCCCAGGTGCCGAAGAACATGCGCAGGCTGGTGTCGACCGCGAGTCCCGCGGTGGCGGCGATGGCGAAGCCGACCCCGGAGAGGCCGCGGGCGCTCTCGTACAGCGCGGGCAGGGCCAGCAGACCCAGCGCCGTGGCCACCACGGCCAGGTCCAGGACCGGGCCGAACCCCTGGGCGACCAACCGGGACAGCAGCAGCCCGCCGATGCCCGCGGCGGTGAGCACCCGGGGCCCCAGCAGGGGTCGCAGCACCGGCGCCAGGAAGGGCACGAGCGCCACCGGCAGTGCCACCGCGAGGGCCGTCCCGACGGACAGCTCCACGAAGACGGGGAGGGAGTAGCGGAGGGTTTCGGCGAGCAGGGCGACGGTGACGCCGATCAGTGTCAGCCGCGCCGCGCCCCCGGGGACGAGCGAGGGCCCCGCCGGCGGTCCGGCAGGGCCCTCACTGTAGGTGCCTTTGTCAGTCGTGACCACCCGAAGATGGTATCGGCTGACCGGACCGGCTCACCCCCGACCGTGCGGGAGCTGACCGGTCTTCAGCTCACTGGCCGCCCGAGAGCTTCTCGCGCAGAGCGGCGAGCGCCTCGTCGGTCGCCAGGGCGCCACCCGTGGGCTCCTCGGAGCCGCCGGTGTAGGACGTCTGGCCACCCTCGCCGCCGGCGGCCTCGGCGTCGGCCTTGCGGGCCTCGTCGATCTGCTTGCGGTGGGCCTCGAAGCGCTGACGGGCCTCGGCGTACTGCCGCTCCCAGGTCTCGCGCTGGGCGTCGTAGCCTTCCAGCCACTCGCCGGTCTCCGGGTCGAAGCCTTCGGGGTACTTGTAGTTGCCCTCGGCGTCGTACTCGGCGGGCATGCCGTAGAGGGTGGGGTCGAACTCCTCGTCGGTGATCTCCATGGCGCCCTCGTTCGCCTGCTTCAGCGAGAGGCTGATGCGGCGACGGTCGAGGTCGATGTCGATGATCTTGACGAAGATCTCGTCGCCCACCTGGACGACCTGCTCGGGGATCTCCACGTGGCGCTCGGCCAGCTCGGAGATGTGCACCAGGCCCTCGATGCCCTCCTCGACGCGGACGAACGCGCCGAACGGCACCAGCTTGGTGACCCGGCCGGGAACGACCTGGCCGATCTGGTGGGTGCGGGCGAACTGCTGCCACGGGTCTTCCTGGGTCGCCTTGAGCGACAGGGAGACGCGCTCGCGCTCCATGTCGACGTCCAGGACCTCGACCGTGACCTCCTGGCCGACCTCGACGACCTCGGAGGGGTGGTCGATGTGCTTCCAGGACAGCTCGGAGACGTGGACCAGACCGTCGACGCCGCCGAGGTCCACGAAGGCGCCGAAGTTGACGATCGAGGACACGACGCCCTTGCGGACCTGGCCCTTCTGCAGGGTGTTGAGGAACGTCTGGCGGACCTCGGACTGGGTCTGCTCGAGCCAGGCGCGGCGGGACAGGACCACGTTGTTGCGGTTCTTGTCCAGCTCGATGATCTTGGCTTCGAGCTCCTTGCCGACATACGGCTGCAGGTCGCGGACCCGGCGCATCTCGACCAGGGAGGCCGGGAGGAAGCCGCGCAGGCCGATGTCGAGGATGAGACCGCCCTTGACGACCTCGATGACCGTACCGGTGACGATCCCGTCCTCGTCCTTGATCTTCTCGATCGTGCCCCAGGCGCGCTCGTACTGGGCGCGCTTCTTGGACAGGATCAGGCGGCCTTCCTTGTCCTCCTTCTGGAGGACCAGGGCCTCGACCTCGTCGCCGACGGTGACGACCTCGTTGGGGTCGACGTCGTGCTTGATCGAGAGTTCGCGGGACGGGATGACGCCCTCGGTCTTGTAACCGATGTCGAGCAAGACCTCGTCTCGGTCGACCTTGACGACGACGCCTTCGACGATGTCGCCGTCATTGAAGTATTTGATGGTCAGATCGATCGCGGCGAGGAAGTCCTCCGCCGAGCCGATGTCGTTGACCGCTACCTGCGGGGTGGTCGAGGTGGCTTCGGTGCTGCTCGTCATGTGTGGGCTGGCTCCGGATACGGACATGAGTCGGTCTTCGAAGCGCCGGAGGGCCGATTTCGTCCCTGCCAAGACCGGAAAGGGAGCCTGAGCCCCCGGAAAGACCGATGTCGACCAGATCGAGCGTGCGCCTGCTCCGTCCGAGGCACCGCAGGCCCACAGCGCAGCGATCAGCATATGAGACTTCAGGGCCCCAGGTCAATCGGAGACAGCCGACGACCACCCGGAACCTAGTAGACCCGAGCCCGATCGGCGAATTCCGAAGCCAGTTGGGAGATCGATCCGGAGGGCGCTGTCACGGCCGACGGATCACCATCAGATGTGTACCTCTTGTCTGGATTTTTGTCCAGCCATTCCAACCACGCGGTGGAGCAGAACTTGTCGCACCCGTCCTTCTTGACCTTCCCTTCGGAACGGATCCGGGAGATCCGGCTCCGGTCGAACTCCTTGGAGAAGACCGACACCGACGGGTTCCAGCCGGCCAGGAAGACGCCCTGGAACTGCCAGGTGTCGCCCTTGAGCACGAACTCGTTGTCCTTGTCCTTGGTGCGCGGGGCGTTGCCGAACGGGTAGGCGAAGGTGACCGAGGGCGAACCGGAGGTCTTCTTCACCACGTCCTCGGCCTTGGCGATCTCGGACTCGACCTTGCTCCCCGGCATGCCCGCCAGGTTCGGATGCGTGTAGGTGTGGTTGGCGATCTCGAAACCGTGCTGGACCAGCCAGGTGACCCCGGCGTTGGACTCCTCGCCGAGCTGGAACGGGTCCTTGTTGACGAAGAACGTCGCCACCGGCCGGAAGGACGGGTACTTGGCCTGCGTCTCCATCAGGATGGCGACGGCCGTGTCGGGCGCCGGGCTGCCCGCGGCGTCGAGCGTGAACTGGGTGGGGTTGCCGTCGTCGAAGGTGAGCACCACCGGGTGGGCGCCGGCCGGGATGTCGATCCGGCCCTGGACGAACTCGGCGGCCGTGACCGGCACGTAGTTCGCCTCGGCCAGCCGCTTCAGCTCGGCCCGCAGCTCGTCCGGGGTGCGGTCGATCTCCGAGCCGCCCTTGGCCAGGATCCGGTGGTACATGATCACCGGCACCTGGCCGAGCTCGTTGGCCTTGGCCTGCGCCGCCTGGGCGGAGGCGGGCTGCGGCGGCGGAGGCGGCGTGGAGGGCGCCGCGGACGGCTTGCCGCCGGGCTTCGCCGAGGCGGTCGGCCCGCCGGGCGCCGCGGCGGGGACGGCCTCGGTGCCCTGGGCGGCGGGCTGGACGACGGTCGTCCGCTCGCCCTCCCTGGCCTCGGGGGGCAGCAGAAGGCCGAACAGCAGCGCGGCGCCGATGACCAGGACGGCGAACTTGTGAAGTGTGGGCACTCGGTTCTCCGGAAGAGACGGGAGCAACAGCCTAGAGCTCGATCCCCGGCCCGTCCCGTACCTCGGAGATCATCGTGTGTCCGGGCCGTCCTGGTCAACGCGTTCCAGGATGATCACCCCAGTTCGTACAGCGAGGTGGTCCCGTCTCCCAGTTCGACGGCCTTCCCCTCGGCCTGTACCCAGGAGGTGATCTCGTCATTCCCGGCGCCTTCCCCGCGGCGCCCGCCGCCGAGGACGATGTACCTGAGCTCGCCCGAGGCGACCGGCCGACCGCGCCTCGCCGAGCTTGATCGCTTGACTCATGCCCGCCACGCTCGCGGGCACTTCTGGGAGAAGCCTTTACGTCTGTCTTAAGTGGGCATGAGATTGCCCGGCAGACGGAGCCGGGCCACCGTCCCGCCGCCCGGAGCTCGTTCCAGTCTCACCGACCCGCCCGCCTCCTGGACGACCTGGGCGACGATGGACAGGCCGAGGCCCGAGCCCGGCAGGCTGCGGGCCTGAGGCGAGCGCCAGAACCGCTCGAAGACGTGGGGGAGGTCCTCCTCGGAGATGCCGGGGCCCCGGTCCCTGACGGTCAGCTCACCGCCCCGCAGAACCACCTCGACGGCCCCGCCGGGCGGGCTGAACTTCACCGCGTTGTCGCACAGGTTGACCACGGCCCGCTCCAGCGTGTCGGGGTCGCCTTGGACGTACCAGGGGTCCAGCCGGGTCGTCACGGTCAGGCCGGGGCCGCGCAGCCGGGCCCGCTCCACCGCGCGGCGGACCACCTCGTGGAAGGCCACCTCGCCGGTCTGGCGGGGCGGGGCGGCGGGGCTGCCCAGCTGAAGCAGGTCGCCGACGAGGGTGGTCAGTTCGCGCATCTGGGCGCGCAGGCTGGCCAGCATCCCGCTCTTGGTCTCGGCGGGCAGCGCCCGGCCGGTCTCCTCGCTCCTGATCAGCAGGTCGATGTTGGTCTTCATGCTGGTCAGCGGGGTGCGCAGTTCGTGTCCGGCGTCAGCGATCAGAGCGCGCTGCCGCTCCCGCGAGGCCTCCAGCGCCGCGGTCATGGTGTTGAAGGAGCGGCTGAGCCGGGCGACCTCGTCGCCGCCCCGCTCGGGGATGCGCACCGACAGGTCCTCGGTCCTGGCGACCTCCTCGACCGCCTCGGCCAGCCGATCGACCGGGCGCAGCGAGGCCCGCGCGGTGAGCAGCCCGGCGGCGGCCGAGATCCCCACGCCGAAGACGGAGACCAGCGTCAGCGTGAGGGCCAGGCTGTTGAGCGGCCCGGTGACCCGGGCCATCGGCAGCGCGGTCATCACCGCGCCCCGCTCGCCGTTCCACAGGTCGTAGGCGATGGTGTACGTCCGGACGTCGATCTCCTTCCCCGTGTAGTCGACGCCCGTGCCGGTGTGGAAGGCCGCCTTCTCCTCACCGCGCGCCACCCTCTTGTCAACCGAAGTGACCGGCATGACCCCATGGTCGGGGATGGTGCAGCGCGTACCGTCCTCCCGGACCACCTGCTGCAGTTCCTCGGGGGGCAGCGGCCACGGCGAGCCGGACGCGTTCCCCGCGCCGTTCCGGGGCCGCGCCTTCGGGTCCTCCTTGGGCATCACCCTCTTGGTCGCCTCCGAGGTGCAGTCGGCCAGCGCGTCGAGGGCCAGGAGCGACAACCGGGGCTTGGGGCCCGGTCCCTCCACCCGGTCGCGCAGCTGCCGGTCCAGCTCCGAGTACAGCGCCTCGCGCACCAGGAACCAGCTGGCCGTGGCGCAGGCCGCGACGGCGAACGCGACGGCCGCGGCGGTCAGCAGCGCCAGGCGGCCGCGCAGGGTGAGTCGTCTCATGAGTCGGCGCGCAGGACGTAGCCGACGCCCCTGACGGTATGGACCAGCCGGGGAAGGCCGTCGATCTCGGTCTTGCGGCGCAGGTACATCACGTACACGTCCAGGGAGTTGGAGGCCGGCTCGAAGTCGAAGCCCCACACGGTCTCCAGGATCTGCTCTCGGGTGAGCACCTGGCGCGGGTGGTTCATGAACATCTCGAGCAGCACGTACTCGGTGCGGGTCAGCTCCAGCGGGCGGCCTTCGCGGGTGACCTCGCGGGTGAGGGTGTTCATGTGCAGCCCGGCGAACTCCAGGACCTCGTCGGGCTCCTCCCGCGAGGGCTCGGCGGAGTAGGCGCTGCGGCGCAGCAGGGCCCGGATCCGGGCGAGCAGCTCGTCCAGCTCGAACGGTTTGGCCAGGTAGTCGTCGGCGCCCGCGTCCAGGCCGGTGACCCTGTCCCCGACCATGTCCCGGGCGGTGAGCATGAGCACCGGTACCCGCTCGCCCTGGGTGCGCAGCCTCCGGCAGGCGGTCAGCCCGTCCAGGCGGGGCATGAGCACGTCCAGCACGATCAGGTCGGGCCGGAGCTTCTCGGCCTGCTCCAGCGCCTCGACACCGTCGGCGGCCTCGCTCACCCGGTATCCCTCGAAGAGCAGGCTGCTGGAGAGCGCCTGGCGCACCGCCGGCTCGTCGTCGACGACCAGGACGTGGGCACGTGTCTCCTCGGGAGCGCTCATGCCCTCAAGGTAACCAGCGGGGACGCCCGGCATGACCGGCCGGGCTCCGTTCTCAACGTACTCTCATCGACTTCTCAGTCACCGGCCGTACCCCCAGGCCCGCCACCAGGAGCACGCACAGCAGCGGCACCACGTCGCCGAGGACGGCGTAGGGCGTCCGGCTCCCGGCTTCGGGAAGCCGGAGAGTGACGGTCACCGCGCCCCGCTCGCCGGTGTCGGCCCAGGCCAGGCGCCGGCCCCGGGAGTCGAAGGCGGCGGAGACCCCGGTGAGCGCCGCCTGGACCACCGGACGACCGGTCTCGGCCGCCCGGACCGCGGCCAGCGCGGCGTGCTGCGGCGGCGCCCAGCTCTCCTGGAAGGTCGAGGTGGCGGACTGGACGACGATCACCCTGGCTCCGTCGCGGACCGCGACGCGCCCCAGGTCGGGGAAGGCGGACTCGAAGCAGATGAGCGGGGCCACGGGCACGCCCTCCACGTCCAGGACGGCGCTGCCGGTGCCCGGGACGCGGTCCTCGGCCGCGGCCTTGCTGATCCGCGTCAGCCAGCCGAGAGCGGGACGCAGGGGGATGTACTCCCCGAAGGGCACCAGCCTGGTCTTGACGTACCTGCCCCGCTCCACGCCGTCGACGAGCAGCACCGAGGACTTGGAGATCCTGCCCCGGACGTCGCGGGCGTCCTCGTTGACCAGCACGGCGCCCAGGCCCGCCAGCCGTCCGCGCAGTTCGGGAGCGCGGCTCAGGTCGGTGCCCACGCTGCTCTCGCCCCACACGATCAGGTCCGCGCCGGTGATCCCGGCCGAGATCCTCTCCCCCTGCGCGAACCGCTCCGCCGGCCCGTGGATCACCCCCGGCTGGACGAGCGCCACCCGCCACGGCCGTCCCTCCGTCCCGGTGCCGCCCGCCCACCAGACCGGCGGGAGGCAGAGCGCGACGGCGGGCGGCACCAGCAGGACCCTGCGGTCGAACCGGGTCAGCGCCAGCGCCAGCGCGGTGTTGACCAGGACGAGGACGAACGACAGCAGCCACACCCCGCCGACGGACGCCAGCGCGAGCACGGCCGGCCAGCGCCACTGGCTCGCCCCGTACAGCGCCCACGGGCCGCCGAACCCGTGCCAGGACCGGAGGTACTCGCCGACCACCCACACGGCGGGCAGGACGAACAGCGCCTCCCGGCCCCGGCAGACCCGGGCCGCCACTCCCCATGCCGCCCAGGGCGCGCCGAAGACCAGCGCGACCGGCAGGAGGCCCGGCCCGATGTTGGGGACCGTCCAGTAGAGCGCGGCCAGCAGGTACCCGGTGCCGAAGCACCAGCCCCGGCGCAGCGCCTGCGCGTTGGACGCCGCGGACCTGGCCAGGAGCAGGCCGGGGACGAGCGCCACCCAGGCCAGCCAGCCCAGCGACGGCCGGGGGAAGGCCAGTACCGGCAGCGCGCCCGCCAGCAGGGACCAGATCACCTCATCAAGTCAACGCCGACGGCCCGTCCGGGGCAAGTGGCAGGGAGGGTCAGTCGTGTGCTCCCGGCCAGGGGCCGAGGGGGCGGGCCCAGACGTCCTCGACGGCGACCCGGGTGTCGTAGACCTGGAAACCCCGTTTGAGGTAGTTGGGCAGGGCCGCGGGGCCGTCCAGGGAGCAGGTGTGCAGCCAGACCCGCCGCGTGGGCGGAAGGTCCCAGCGGTCGGCCAGGTCCCAGGCGCGGGCGGTGGCCTCGGTGAGCAGGTGGCCGCCGATGCCCCGGCCGGTGAAGGCGGGCAGCAGGCCGAAGCAGATCAGTTCGACCTCGCCCTCGGCGCTGGGGTGCAGTTCGGCGTAGCCGGCCGGGGTGCCCCGGTCCCAGGCCAGCCAGGTCTCCACGCCGGGCCGGCCCAGCCACTGCTCCCAGTCCCGGTAGGACCACGGCAGCCGGTCCGTCCACAGGTGGTCGCCGCCGACCGCCAGGTACAGGTAGCGGCTGAGTTCGGGGCTGGGGACCTCCGCCCTGACCACTTCCACCGGAGCGGGCCCGGCCGGCTTCAGCTGCCCGAACCCGGTCTGCTCCAGGTACCAGGTGGTCACCTCGGTCCGCTTCGTCTCCATGGAGGCCGATCCTAGGCTCCTCCCGGGCCGGGCCGCCCACCGTCCGCCGCCCGAGGATCCCCGCAGGTGGGAAGGCCGGAAGGTAGGATGTGTCGATGACACCCTCCAGTGGCGCCTCCGGCGACGACCGCTTCGTCACCGGCAGTCATGACCTCCCCGTCACCCCCGCGCTCGCCGAGTTCTTCAAGCGGGGCTGGGCCGACACGAACGTCTCCCTGCCGCCTCTCCCCGCGACCGCCTACGCCGCCAAGCGCAGGGCCGCGGTGTCCGCCCGGTTCCCCGGCGAGCGGCTGGTGGTGCCCGCGGGCGGGCTGAAGGTCCGCAGCAACGACTGCGACTACCCGTTCCGGCCGCACACCGCTTTCGCCCACCTGACCGGCGAGACCGCCACCGAGGCCGTCCCCGAGGCGGTGCTGGTGCTGGAGCCGACGCCCTCCGGCCATGAGGCGATCCTCTTCACCCACCCCCGCTCCCCCCGCGACGGCGGCCCCCTGGGCGCGCAGTTCTACCGGGACCGCAGGCACGGCGAGCTGTGGGTGGGCCGCCGCCGCACCCTCGCCGAGACCGAGGACGCCTTCGACCTGGCCGCCGCCCACCTGGAGACCCTCGAGGCGCGGCTGGGCGGCGGGATCCCGACCCGCGTGGTCCGCGACGTGGACCCGGCCGTCGACGCCCTCGTCCCCCCGCACTCCGACGACGCCGACCGCGAACTGCACTCGGTGCTGGCCGAGCTGCGGCTGATCAAGGACGAGTGGGAGGTCGCCCAGCTCGCCGCCGCGGTCGGCCACACCATCACCGGCTTCCAGGACGTGGTCTGTGAACTGCGGTACGCCTCCGGGCTGGCCCGTGGCGAACGCTGGGTCGAGGGCGTCTTCAACCGCCGCGCCCGCCTGGAGGGCAACGGGCCCGGCTACGAGACGATCGCCGCCGCCGGGGCGCACGCCTGCGTGCTGCACTGGATCCGCAACGACGGGCCGCTGCCCGAAGGCGGCCTCCTGCTGCTGGACGCCGGGGTCGAGGTCGACTCCTTCTACACCGCCGACCTCACCCGTACCCTGCCGGTCGGCGGCCGGTTCACCGACGCCCAGCGGCGCGTCTACGACCTGGTGTACGCGGCGCAGGAGGCCGGGATGGCCGCGGTGCGGCCCGGCGCCAGGTTCCGCGACTTCCACCAGGCCGCGATGCGGGTGATCGCCGAGGGCCTGGACGACTGGGGCCTGCTGCCCGGCGGCGCCGAGGCCGCCCTCGACCCCGAGTCCGGCCTGTACCGCCGCTACACCCTGTGCAGCTCGGGGCACATGCTCGGCATGGACGTGCACGACTGCGCCAAGGCCAGGGCCGAGACGTACCTGGACGGCGTCCTGGAGGCCGGTCAGGTCCTCACCGTCGAGCCGGGCCTGTACCTGCAGCCCGACGACCTGACGCTCCCCGAGGAGCTGCGCGGCATCGGCGTCCGGATCGAGGACGACCTCCTGGTCACCGAGGAGGGCGCGGTCAACCTGTCGGCGTCCCTCCCCCGGCGCGCCGACGAGGTCGAGGCCTGGATGTCGGAGCTGATGGGCTGACCGGTCCCGACGGGCGTGCCGCCGGGCGGGGCCGTCAGACGAGCAGGTCCCCCTTCAGGACGGTGACGGCCTGGCCGGTCAGCAGCACCCTGTCGTCCCGGACGGTCACGCCGACGACGCCTTCCCGCTCCGACAGCTGCCGCCCGGTCAGGGAGGTCTTGTTCAGGCGCCGCGCCCAGTAGGGGGCGAGCATGCAGTGGGCGGAGCCCGTCACCGGGTCCTCGTCGATGCCCACCGCGGGAGCGAAGAAGCGGGAGACGAAGTCCTCGGGGCCCGTGCCGTCGGCGGGGGCCGTCACGCACACTCCGCGCGCGTCGATGTCTCCCAGCAGAGCCAGGTCGGGGCGCAGCCCCCGGACCGTCTCGGCGTCCGCGACGACGGCCAGGACGTCGTTCTGCGCGTTGCACGCCACCCATTCCGGCTCGACGCCCAGCCCCGCCGCCAGCCCTCCTGGGGGCTCCTCCATCCGGGCGGCGGGCACCGCGGGGAAGTCGAGTTCGAGGCCCTGCGGCGTGCTGCTCACCGTGAGCAGGCCGCTCTTGGTGTGGAACCGGGCGAGCTCGTCCCAGGCCACGATCCACTCGGTGAACAGGACGTGCGCCGCCGCGAGCGTGGCGTGGCCGCACAGGCGCACCTCCACGGCGGGCGTGAACCAGCGCAGCTCGAATCCGCCGGTCTCCAGCGGCCGGACGAACGCCGTCTCCGAGTGCCGCATCTCGGCGGCCGCCTGCTGCATCCAGCGTTCGTCGGCGGGTTCCTCCAGCAGGCACACCCCCGCGGGATTGCCCCGGAAGGGCCGGTCGGTGAAGGCGTCCACGACGAAGATCCGCATGGGATCCACCCTAAGCCGCCGAACGCGCCGGGGCGCGTCTCCTTTACGGAAGACGCGCCCCGGTGAAACCGTTCTCGGCCGCCGTCAGGCGATCGGGCGGGCCGTCGGCGGGATCGGGTAGGGCAGGCCGGTGTCGCCCTGCAGGCCCCGGTCCACGCGGGAGGCGGCGGCGCGGCCCTCGGCGATCGCCCAGACGATCAGGGACTGGCCGCGGCCCATGTCGCCGGCCACGTAGACCCCGTCGACCGAGGTCCGGTAGTCCAGGTCGCGGACCACGTTGCCGCGCCCGTCGAGCTCGACGCCGAGCTGCTCGATCAGCCCCTCCCGCTGCGGGCCGAGGAAGCCCATGGCCAGGGTGACCAGCTCGGCCGGGATCTCCCGCTCGGTGCCCTCGATCGGCTTGAAGCCGGTCTGCGGGCCCTCGACGTCCACCAGCCGCAGCGACTTGACGTTGCCGTCCTCGTCCGCGGTGAAGCCCAGGGTGTTCACGCCGTAGACGCGGGGGCCGCCGGCGGCCTCCAGCTCCTCGTGGGCGCTCTCGACCTTGAACAGCATCGGGTACGTCGGCCAGGGCTGGCTGCCGGGCCGGGACTCCGGCGGACGCGGCATGATCTCCAGCTGGGTGACCGAGGCGGCGCCCTGGCGCAGCGCGGTGCCGATGCAGTCGGCGCCGGTGTCACCGCCGCCGATGACCACGACGTGCTTGCCCTCGGCCGTGATGGTCGGCTCGGGCAGCACGCCCTCGGCGACCTCGTTGGCGACCGGCAGGTACTCCATGGCCTGGTAGATGCCCTTGTACTCGCGCCCGGGCACGTTCAGGTCGCGCCACGCGGTGGCGCCGCCGGCAAGGACGACCGCGTCGTACTGCGCGCGCAGCTCGTCGGCCGTGATGTCGACGCCGACGTTGACCCCGGTCTTGAAGACGGTGCCCTCGGCGCGCATCTGGTCCAGCCGGCGCTCGACGTGCCGCTTCTCCATCTTGAACTCGGGGATGCCGCGGCGCAGCAGACCGCCCGCGACCTCGGCGCGCTCGTAGACGACCACGTCGTGGCCGGCGCGGGTGAGCTGCTGGGCGGCGGCCAGGCCCGCGGGCCCCGAACCGACGACCGCGACCTTCTTGCCGGTCTTGACGGCCGGGGGCTGCGGCTTGACCCAGCCCTCCTTCCAGGCGCGGTCGATCAGCTCGGCCTCGACCCGCTTGATCGTCACCGGGTCCTGGTTGATGCCCAGGACGCAGGCGGTCTCGCACGGCGCGGGGCACAACTTCCCGGTGAACTCCGGGAAGTTGTTGGTGGCGTGCAGGCGCTCGATGCCGCCCTGCCAGTCCTGCTTGTAGACCAGGTCGTTCCACTCGGGGATGAGGTTGCCGAGCGGGCAGCCCTGGTGGCAGAACGGGATGCCGCAGTCCATGCACCGGCTGGCCTGGCGCTCCAGGACCGGCCGCTGGAAGTCCTCGTAGACCTCCTTCCAGTCACGGATCCGCACGTCCACCGGACGCCGGGCCGGCAGCTCACGCCGCGTGACCTTCAAAAACCCCTTCGGGTCAGCCATCGAGGTACCTCCTATCCCTGAGCCGCGGCCATGACGGCCTCGTCGACGTCGCGTCCCTCGGCCTCGGCGGCGGCCATGGCCGCCAGCACCCGCTTGTAGTCACGCGGCATGATCTTGCTGAAGCGCTCCACCGCGGTGTCCCACTCGGTGAGCAGCTTCGCGGCGACCGTGGAGCCGGTCTCCTCGGCGTGCCTGGCCACCAGGCCGTGCACGAACTTGCGGTCGTCGGCGGTCAGCGTCTCGACCTCCACCATCTCGGGGTTGACCCGCTGCGTCCGGAGGTCGAGCACGTAGGCGATGCCGCCGGACATGCCCGCCGCCACGTTGCGGCCGGTCGGGCCGAGGATGAGGACCCGGCCGCCAGTCATGTACTCCAGCGCGTGGTCCCCGACGCCCTCGACGACCGCGGTGGCGCCGGAGTTGCGTACGCAGAACCGCTCGCCCACCAGGCCGCGCAGGAAGACCTCGCCGGACGTGGCGCCGTACAGCAGCACGTTGCCCGCGATGATCTGCTCTTCGGCGGCGAACCGGGCGGACGGGTCGGGCTGCACGGTGATCCGGCCGCCGGACAGGCCCTTGCCCAGGTAGTCGTTGGAGTCGCCGATCAGGCGCAGGGTGATGCCCCGCGGCACGAACGCGCCGAAGGAGTTGCCCGCCGAGCCGGTGAAGGTGACGTCGATGGTGTCGTCGGGCAGGCCCTCGCCGCCCCACTTCTTGGTCACCTCGTGGCCGAGCATGGTGCCGACGGTCCGGTTGACGTTCCGGATCGGCAGTTCCAGCTTCACCTTGTCGCCGAACGCGATCGCGCCCTCGGCGAGCTGGATCAGCGTGTTGTCCAGCGCCTTCTCCAGCCCGTGGTCCTGGGTGGTCACGCAGCGCAGGGCGGTGCCCTCGGGCAGCTCGGGCTTGTGGAAGATCGGCGCCAGGTCGAGGCCGGAGGCCTTCCAGTGCTCGACGGCCGCGCGGGTCTCCAGCACCTCGGCGTGGCCGATGGCCTCGTCGATGCTGCGGAAGCCCAGTTCGGCCAGCAGCTCCCGGACCTCCTGCGCGATGAACTCGAAGAAGTTCACCACGAACTCGGGCTTGCCGGAGAAGCGCTCGCGCAGCACCGGGTTCTGGGTCGCCACGCCCACCGGGCAGGTGTCCAGGTGGCAGACCCGCATCATGATGCAGCCGGAGACGATCAGCGGCGCGGTCGCGAAGCCGTACTCCTCGGCGCCCAGCAGGGCGGCGATGACGACGTCGCGGCCGGTCTTCATCTGGCCGTCGGTCTGCACCACGATCCGGTCGCGCAGGCCGTTGAGCAGCAGGGTCTGCTGGGTCTCGGCCAGACCGAGCTCCCAGGGGGTGCCGGCGTGCTTGAGCGAGGTGAGCGGGGAGGCGCCGGTGCCGCCGTCGTGCCCGGAGATCAGGACGACGTCGGCGTGCGCCTTGGACACGCCCGCCGCGACCGTGCCGACGCCGACCTCCGAGACGAGCTTGACGTGCACGCGCGCCTTCGGGTTGGCGTTCTTCAGGTCGTGGATGAGCTGGGCGAGGTCCTCGATCGAGTAGATGTCGTGGTGCGGCGGCGGCGAGATGAGGCCGACGCCCGGCGTGGAGTGCCGGGTCTTGGCCACCCACGGGTAGACCTTGTGGCCGGGCAGCTGGCCGCCCTCGCCGGGCTTGGCGCCCTGGGCCATCTTGATCTGGATGTCGTCGGCGTTGGTCAGGTACTCGGCGGTGACGCCGAACCGGCCGGACGCGACCTGCTTGATCGCCGAGCGGCGGGAGTCGCCGTTGGCGTCGGGGGTGAACCGCGCGGGGTCCTCGCCGCCCTCACCGGTGTTGGACTTGCCGCCCAGCCGGTTCATGGCGATCGCGAGGGTCTCGTGCGCCTCGGCGGAGATGGAGCCGTAGGACATCGCGCCGGTGGAGAACCGCTTGACGATCTCGCTGATCGGCTCGACCTCCTCGACCGGGATCGAGGGGCGGCCCGACCTGAAGGAGAACAGACCGCGCAGGGTCATCAGCTGGGAGGACTGGTCGTCCACCAGCCTCGTGTACTCCTTGAAGATCTCGTACTGCCGCGTGCGGGTGGCGTGCTGCAGCTTGAAGACCGTCTGCGGGTTGAACAGGTGCGGCTCGCCCTCGCGCCGCCACTGGTACTCGCCGCCGACCTCGAGGGTGCGGTGCGGGGTCTCGTTGCCGCCGGCCGGGTAGGCGCGGGCGTGCCGCTTGGCCGCCTCTTCGGCGATGACGTCGAAGCCGACGCCGCCCAGCTTGGAGGCGGTGCCGATGAAGGCGCGGTCGATGACCTCCCGGCCCAGGCCGATGGACTCGAAGATCTGCGCGCCGGTGTACGACGCGACGGTCGAGACACCGATCTTGGACATGACCTTCAGGACGCCCTTGCCGTAGGCCTTGACCGCGTTGCGGACCGCCTTGTTCGCGGCGGCGTCCAGGTCGTCTCCCAGGCCCGTCAGCTCGCCCCGGCGAGCCAGGTCCTGCACGGTCTCCAGGGCCAGGTACGGGTTGACGGCGGAGGCGCCGTACCCGATGAGCAGCGCCATGTGGTGGCACTCGCGGGCCTCGCCGGTCTCGATCACCAGGCCGACCTGGGTGCGGGTCTTCTCCCGGATCAGGTGGTGGTGGACCGTGCCGGTGAGCAGCAGCGACGGGATCGCGGCCAGGCCGGAGTCGGCGCCGCGGTCGGACAGCACGATGATCCGCGCGCCGGCCGCGATGGAGCGCGACACCTCCGAGCAGATCTCGTCCAGGCGCTTGCGCAGCGCCTCGCCGCCCCCGGCGACCTTGTACAGGCCGTGCACGACGTGGGCCTGCAGGTGCGGCAGCGAGCCCTCGTCGTCGATGTGGACGATCTTGGCCAGCTCTTCGTTGTCCAGGATCGGGGTGGGCAGCACCAGCCGCTTGCAGGAGTCCGGTCCCGGCGCCAGCAGGTTGCCCTCGGGGCCGAGGGTGGACAGCAGCGAAGTGATCATCTCTTCGCGGATGGCGTCCAGCGGCGGGTTGGTGACCTGCGCGAACTGCTGCTTGAAGTAGTCGAACAGCAGGCGCGGCTTCTCCGACAGGGCCGCGACGGGGGTGTCGGTGCCCATGGAGCCGATCGGCTCGGCGCCCGTCCTGGCCATGGGGGCCAGGATGATGCGCAGCTCCTCGTTGGTGTAGCCGAAGGTCTGCTGGCGCTTGACCAGGGTCTCGTGGGTGGGCACCTCGCGCTCGCGGCGCGGCAGCTCCTCGAAGCGCACCAGGCCCTCGTCCAGCCACTGCTGGTAGGGGTGCTCGGCGGCCAGGGCGGCCTTGACCTCGTCGTCCTCGACGATCCGGCCGGCCTCGGTGTCCACCACGAAGATCTTGCCGGGCTGGAGGCGGCCCTTGCGGACCACCTTCGACGGCTCTATGTCCAGCACGCCGGACTCCGACGACAGCACGACCAGGCCGTCCTCGGTCACCCAGTAGCGGCCGGGGCGCAGGCCGTTGCGGTCCAGGACCGCGCCGACGACGGTGCCGTCGGTGAAGGAGACCGACGCGGGGCCGTCCCAGGCCTCCATCAGGGTGGAGTGGAACTCGTAGAAGGCCCGGCGGGCCGGGTCCATCTCGGTGTGGTTCTCCCATGCCTCGGGGATCATCATCAGCACCGCGTGCGGCAGCGACCGGCCGCCCAGGTGCAGCAGCTCCAGGCACTCGTCGAAGGACGCGGTGTCGGAGGCCTCGATGTCGATGACCGGGAAGATCCGGGAGATGTCGCCCGGGAGCACGTCGGAGGCGAGCAGGGCCTCGCGGGCGCGCATCCAGTTCCGGTTGCCCTTGACCGTGTTGATCTCGCCGTTGTGGGCGAGGTAGCGGTACGGGTGGGCCAGTTCCCAGGCCGGGAAGGTGTTGGTGGAGAACCGCGAGTGCACCAGCGCGATCGCGGTGGCGAAGCGGCGGTCCGACAGGTCCGGGTAGAAGGGCTCCAGCTGCGGCGTGGTCAGCATGCCCTTGTAGACGATGGTGCGGCTGGACAGGCTGGGGAAGTACACCCGCACGTCCTGCTCGATGCGCTCGCGGGCGCAGAACACCACGCGGTCCAGGTCGATGCCCTTGGCGCCCGCGAAGGGGCCCCCTTCCGCCGCGCTCACGAAGAGCTGGCCGAAGTACGGCATCACCCGGCGTGCGGCCGGGCCGCAGAAGCTCGGGTCGGTCGGCGGCTCGCGCCAGCCCAGGACCGCGAGGCCCTCCTCGGCCATGACGGCGTGGATGTGCGCGATCGCGGCGGCGCGCTCCTCCTCATCGGCGGGAAGGAAGGCGAGGCCGGCCGCGTAGGCGCCGGCCTCCGGCAGCTCGAAGCCGACGGTCTCGCGGAAGAAGGCGTCGGGGATCTGGGTGAGGATGCCCACGCCGTCGCCGTCGTCCGGTTCCGCGCCGACCGCTCCGCGGTGGTCGAGGTTGCGCAGGACGGTCAGGGCATGTTCCACGATCTCATGGCTCTTGCGTCCATGAAGATCGGCCACCATACCGACGCCGCAGGCGTCGTGCTCGTTGGCAGGGTCGTAGAGTCCCTGCGCTTCGGGCTGACCAGGTGTGAGGGCAGCAGCCGCCATCAACCCTCCCGTTCGTTCACTCACTGTCGACTGACCAGTGCAGGTCGGGACGGCGTTGGCCCTGCTGCGAAGTATTACCTAGAGGTTACATCACTGTCCGAAGCATGCCCGACTGACCGGGTTGACGAAACTTTCACTTTCTCGGCCGATCGGCTGGTAGCTGTCATCATCGATCAGCTCCTGGGCACACCGTTCCCCGGCCTCGACCAGAGAACGTGACCGAGGCCGTTCCGTATGCTTACCCCATGATAGCGGGACAAACCAGACCCGCCAGGTCTAGACCTGTCTGTTAACGGGTGATCAACCTCACCGTTTCATCGCGGTTTCCGGCAGATCACCCGGCGGCGCGGGCGTAGATCGCCTCCGCTTTGGCCGCCGTCACCACCAGTGACAACAGGGGTTTGCTCGTGCCCCGGCCCTCGCCGTCCGCCCGCTCGGCCCAGGTGATCAGGGCGTAGTGGCCCATCGCCACACCCCGGGCGAGGCTGAAGTTCTCCCCGAAACCTTGGGGAGTCTTCCCAGGAAGCTTTACAAACCCCCCCGAACCGGCACCAAAAGCCTCCACCGCTTTGTTCGCCGCGTCCTCGTCCCGCATGTTGTAGACCGCGACGAGGACCCGCAGGCCCTTCTTCTCATCGGTGTACAGGCCCCGGACCGCCTGGGTGCAGCCCCCGTCCTGCAGGGCCTCGCCCAGCCTGGTGCCCCAGACCGCCCGGCCGCAGTCGTCGTCCAGCGCCGAGAGGCGCAGCCCGAGCTCGGCCCCGGAGACCTCGTCCTGCAGCGTGTCCTTCTCGGGGAACATCTCCTCCTCCGACAGCGGCGCGGAGTCCTCCTGCCGGGTGGCGATCTCGGCGAACACCGCGGCGGAGGGCGAGGAGGAGTAGCTGTCCGGCGCCAGCCCCGTCACGGCGGGCCGGCTCATCGGGACCTTCTCCTCGGCCTTGCGCTTCTTGGCGTTCTCCTTCGGCCACATGATCGCCAGCACCAGGATGAGCACCACCACCAGGGCCCCGCCCACCCCCGCGGCGATGAAGAACGCCTGCGAGCCGCCCTTCTTCTTCCGTCCCCGGGGGCCGCCGGACGGCTTCTCCCGCTCCGGGGAGGATGCGGGGCGCTCCCGCTCATACGGCGTCATCGCGGATCGAGCTGGACCAGTCGGCCCCAGGCGAACTCCTCGGGCTTCTGGACCGCCAGGCTGCCGTCGATCAGTTCGTTCATGGCCTGGGGCTGCTCGCCGCCGGCCCGCCCCACCCAGCTCATGATCACGTAGTGGCCGATGACCTGGGAGTAGGCGGCGGTGAACCCGCTGCCGAAGTCCTTCACGCCGGGGAACTCCGGAGGCCGGACGAACCCGCCCTTCAGCGCAGGGTCCAGGGAGTTCAGCACCTGCTGGGCGCTCTTGGCGTCCACCATGTTGACCGCCACGAAGACGCCCGCGTACTTCTTGTCCTTGGACAGGTAGGCGCCCCGCGCCATCTGGCTGCACTCACCGCGCCGCAGCGTCTGCACGACCAGGTCGCCCCAGGCCGCCCGCGCGCAGTCGGTGGAGACCTCGCTCTTCACCAGCGTGAAGACGTACTTGCGGTAGGAGACCTCTTTGTGCTCGCCGAACACCTCGCCCTCGGTGAAGGCGCGGATGTCCGACGCGCGCCGGGAGAGCGCCGAGCTCTCCGGATCGGCGCTCTGCGGCACGTACACGTCCGGCAGGTGGCTGCCGGGCGGGATCTTCGGATCCTCATCGCCCTGCTGGACGAAGAACCAGACGCCGCCGCCGACGAGCAGCAGCAGCGCCAGCAGCGACCCGATCAGGATCTTGCCCTTGGGCAGCTCCGACTCGTTGTTCTCCGGCCAGAGGTCGTCCCCGCCCGCGCCGCCGGGCTTGCTGCGGGACCGGGCCTGTGAGCTCATGCCGCCTACCGTCTCCTCCATGCGAATCCGTCGCGGGTGAGCTTATAGTCCGCTGACGCCGATAAGGGCGCCTATGCCGTAGGTGAGGGTCGCCGCGGCCGCCCCGAAGAACAGCTGACGCAGACCGCTGAACCACCAGGAACGGGCGGTGACCTTGGAGACCAGCATCCCCGCCCCGAACAGCCCGAAGGCCGCGACCACCGCGGCGGGCCACAACGAGACGGCGCCGAGCAGGTAGGGCAGGACCGGCAGCAGCGCCCCGACGCTGAAGGCGGCGAACGAGGCGAGAGCCGCCAGCAGCGGGGAGGGCAGATCGCCCGGCACGACGCCCAGCTCCTCCCGGGTGTGCACCTCCAGCGCCTCCTCCGGGTTGCGGTGCAGGGCCTCGGAGACCTCCGCGGCCAGCTCGGGGCTGAGCCCGCGCTCCTCGTAGAGCGCGGCCAGCTCGGCCTTCTCCGCGACCGGATTGCGCTCCAGCTCCAGGCGCTCCACCTCGATCTCCGCCTCGGCCAGCTCCGACTGGGAGGCGACCGAGACGTACTCGCCCACTCCCATCGAGAACGCCCCCGAGGCCAGGCCGGCCAGACCCGCCAACAAGATGATCTTGGGCTCGACCTGGCCTCCGGCCACTCCGGCGATCAACGCGAAGTTGGAGACCAGGCCGTCCATCACGCCGAAGACGGCCGGGCGCAACCAGCCGCCCTGGACGTCCCGGTGGCGGTGATGATGCTCAGGAAGCCGTTTCTTCTCCTCCGGCGATCCAGAGCTCATCTCTCGCCCTTGGCGGTCTCCGCCACCGACTCGTCCCCGTCCTTCGGCTCGGCGGGCTCCGGCGCGTCCTCGGCGGCGGCCTCCGCCTCACCGTCAGCGGTCTCGGAGACGAGCTCGGCCTCGGCCTCGGGCTCGGACTCGGAGGCAGGCTCAGGCTCGGAGACGGGCTCAGACTCGGAGACGGGCTCGGGCTCGGGCTCGGGCTCGGGCTCGGGCTCGGTGGGAGTCTCCTCGACGGAGGTCTCCTTCGCCTCCCGGGGCTCCGGCACGGCGGGTCCGGAGTCCTCCTCGGCCCCGTGTTCGGAGTCCGCTCCGGGTTCGGCGGGCTCCTCCTCGTCCTTCGCCTCGGGCGCCGGGGCCTCCTCCGGCTCTCCGGAGTTCTCGGACACGATCTCGCCGGGCTCGGGCCGAAGGGCCAGCGGCTCGGGCACCCTGGCCTTTCCGCGGTTGAAGTAGAGGTAGGCCGCGGCGCAGAGGAAGATCACCAGCGCGGTGTAGTCGTTGAGGCGCAGACCGAGGAACTCGTGCGCCGGGTCGATCCGCAGCGCCTCGATCCAGCCGCGGCCCAGGGTGTAGCCGGCGACGTACAGCGCGAACGAACGGCCGTGGTTGAGGTTGAAGCGGCCGCCCGCCCAGATGACGACGATCGCCAGGGCCAGGCACCACAACGACTCGTACAGGAACGTCGGGTGGTAGGTGCCGACCGTCTCGTACTGGGGCAGCACCGCGCCGTAGGCGTCCTTCGGGCGGTGCGCGTAGTCGATCTCCACGGCCCACGGCAGGTTCGTCGGCTTGCCGTACAGCTCCTGGTTCCACCAGTTGCCCCAGCGGCCGATGGCCTGGGCCAGCGCGATGCCGGGCGCGATGGCGTCGGCGAACGGGGCCAGGCGCACGTTCAGCCTGCGGCAGCCGATCCAGGCGCCGAGCGCGCCGAAGGCGACGGCCCCCCAGATGCCGAGACCGCCGTTCCACACCTTGACGGCGTCGAGCGGGTCGCGGCCTTCACCGAAGTACATCTGGTAGTCGGTGACCACATGGTAGAGACGGCCACCGACCAGGCCGAACGGCACGGCCCAGACGGCCACGTCGACGACGGTCCCGGAAGCGCCGCCCTTGGCGGTCCAGCGCTTCTCCCCGAGCCATACCGCGACGACGACGCCCAAGATGATCATCAACGCGTAGGCCCGCAGCGGGAAGGGGCCGAGATGCCAGACCCCCTGAGAGGGGCTGGGAATCGAGGCGAGGTGCATGACCGTTGACGTTACCGCTTTCCCGTCACTTCTCGGGTCATCAAGTACAACGAGCCGGTCACCCTGTGAGGGTGACCGGCTCGCCGCCGGATCTCGCGTGCCCGTGTCCTACTTCGCCGAGGCCACCGCCTTCTCCAGGTCGCTCGGGGAGAAGGCCGCGTCGGTGATCACCTCGCCGTCCAGCTTGACGGTCGGGGTGGACTCGACCTTCGCGGTGTTCAGGGCGTACTCGGTCATCGAGGCCACCTGGGTGTTCTTCTCGCCCTGCTTCACGCAGTTCTCGAACCCGGCGCCGGTGATCCCGGACTCGCCGCCCCAGGCGATCAGGTCGTCGTTCTGGAAGCCGACGCTGCCCTCACGGGGCTGGTTGTCGAAGATCTCGTCGTGGAAGCGCACCCACTTGTCGGCCGGGGCGCACAGCGCCGCGTTGGCGGCCCGCTCGGAGTTGGACTTCAGCGGGTCCTGGCCGAACAGCCGGAACGGGCGGTAGACCACCTTCGCCTTGCCCTCGGCGGCCAGCCGCTTGATCGTGTCGCCGCTGGTGTCCTCGAGGTTCTTGCAGGCGGGGCACTGGAAGTCCTCGTAGATCTCCAGGACCGGGGCGGTCACCCCCGGCTGGGCCATGACGATCGAGCCGTCGGCCTCACGGGTGGCGGGTGCCAGCTTTCCGGCGTATTCCTCGCTCTTGTCCTTGCTGGAGTTGATGTAGACGACCAGGCCGACCGCGACCAGGATCAGCGCCAGCGCGCCGCCCACCACGGTGATCATGCGCGTGCGCTTCTCCCGCTGCGCCTCGATCCTGCGCTGCTCGGCCAGTCTCTCCCGCGCGGACCTCTCCCGCGTGGCCTTGCCCATCGGTTCCCCCTTCGAACCCGTTCGCTCTTCTACAGTCCCAGACGGCGGTCCAGCGACAGCCGTCCCGGAGGGAACACCGCGGTCCAGACGGCCAGAGCCAGGAAACCGAGGTCGCGCAGGATCTCCTGCAGGTACTTCGTGTCCCCCTCGGCGACCGTGCCGCCTCCTCCGAAGCAGCCGCAGTCGATGTTCAGGCCGCGGGCCCAGACCGAGGCTATGCCCGCGATGAAAACAACCATCAGCAGGGCCGAGATCACCGCGCTGAACCTGGTCGCGAAGCCCACCACCAGCAGCAGCGCCAGCACCATCTCCAGGACCGGCAGGCCGTAGCCGACCGCTCCGGCCACGCCGGAGGGCAGCAGCTCGTAGGCTTCGACCGCCTGGCGCTGCAGCGCGGGAGGCTCGTTGAACTTCACCCAGCCGGCCCAGAACAGCACCCCGGCCAGCACGACCCGGGCGACGGTCGTCACCCATTGCGTCCAGGCACGGGCGACCAGTCGCCCCGGCCCCGGCTCGTCCCGCTCTTCGTGTTCAGACGTCTCGTGCGCTTCGACCACCACGGCCCTCACCCAATTCTCGTCTTCGCCTGGAGCAGGCTAGGCCACCGCGCGTAAGCCCGCCGTCAACCACCTTCGGTGACGCGATGGACACCGAGCGTCGAGGATAGCGGCAAAAACGCCGTCGGTCGGAATCCACCGGCCGACGGCGCCCTGCGCTCACCTGCCCGCGCGTACGCCCTCGGACAGCTCGACGGCCAGTTCGTGCACCGCCTTGAGCCCGGCGGGCTGCGACGGGGCGTCCAGGAGCCGCTTGATGAAGGCCGAGCCGACGATGACGCCGTCGGCGAAGCCCGCGACCTCGGCCGCCTGCGCGCCGTTGCCGACGCCCAGGCCCAGCCCGATGGGCAGGTCGGTGTGCCTGCGGGTGCGGGCGACCAGCCCGGCCGCGCCGGTGTCGATGGCGGTGCGCGCGCCGGTGACGCCCATGAGGGAGGCGGCGTAGACGAAGCCGCGGCAGATCGAGGTGATCTTCTCGATGCGCTCCTCGGTGGAGCTCAGCGCGACCAGGAAGACCTTGTCGAGGTCGAGGGAGTCGGCCACCTCGAGCCACTCCCCGCCTTCCTCCGGCGTGAGGTCCGGGGTGATCAGCCCGGCGCCGCCCGCGCTCTTCAGCTCGGTGGCGAACCGCTCGACGCCGTACCGGTCGACCGGGTTCCAGTAGGTCATGACCAGGGTCTGCGCGCCGGTGGCGGCGACGGCCTCGACGGTGCGGAACACGTCCGCCATCCGGGCCCCGCCGGTCAGCGCGCGGTGCACGGCGTCCTGGATGGTCGGGCCGTCCATCAGCGGGTCGGTGTAGGGCAGGCCGATCTCGATGACGTCGCAGCCGCCGTCGACCATGGCCTTGGCGGCCTCCACGGCTCCCTCGACGGACGGGAAGCCGGCGGGCAGGTAGCCGACCAGGGCCGCGCGGTTCTCGGCCTTGGCCTTCTCGAAGGCGATGGAGACGCTCACTTGCCCTCCTCCGGCATCAGGCCGAAGTAGGCGGCCGCGGTGTGCATGTCCTTGTCGCCGCGGCCCGAGAGGCTGACGACGATGGCGGCGTCCGGGCCGAGCTCCTTGCCGACCTTGATGGCGCCGGCCAGGGCGTGCGAGGACTCGATCGCCGGGATGATGCCCTCGGTGCGGCACAGCAGCGCGAAGGCGTCCATGGCCTCGGCGTCGGTGATCGCCCGGTAGACGGCGCGGCCGGTGTCGTGCAGCCAGGAGTGCTCGGGGCCGACGCCCGGGTAGTCCAGGCCCGCGGAGATCGAGTGGGACTCCAGGGTCTGACCCTCCTCGTCCTGCAGGAGGTAGGTGCGCATGCCGTGGATGACGCCGACGGAGCCCTTGGTGATGGTCGCGGCGTGCTCGTCGGTGTCGACGCCTCGCCCGGCGGCCTCGAAGCCGTACAGCCGCACGCCCTCGTCGGGGACGAACTCGTGGAAGATGCCGATGGCGTTGGAGCCGCCGCCGACGCACGCGACGACCGCGTCGGGGAGGCGCCCGAGCAGATCGAGCGCCTGCTGCCGGGCCTCGACGCCCATGACGCGCACGAAGTCGCGGACCATCATCGGGAACGGGTGCGGGCCCATCACGGTGCCGATGACGTAGTGGGTGTTCTCGACGCTGGACACCCAGTCGCGGAACGCCTCGTTGACGGCGTCCTTGAGGGTGCGGCTGCCGTTCTTGACCGGGATCACCTCGGCGCCGAGCATCCGCATGCGCGCGACGTTCAGCGCCTGGCGCTGCGTGTCGACCTCGCCCATGTAGACGGTGCACTCCAGGCCCATCAGGGCCGCGGCCGTCGCGGTGGCCACGCCGTGCTGACCGGCGCCGGTCTCGGCGATCACCCGGGTCTTGCCCATGCGCTTGGTCATCAGCGCCTGGCCCAGCACGTTGTTGATCTTGTGCGAGCCGGTGTGGTTGAGGTCCTCGCGCTTGAGCAGGATCCGGGCCCCGCCGGCGTGCTCGGAGAAGCGCCTGGCCTCGGTCAGCAGGCTCGGACGGCCCGCGTAGTTGACGAGCAGGTCCTGGAACTCCGCCTGGAACTGC
This sequence comes from Actinocorallia sp. B10E7, assembly GCF_039871655.1. Taxonomy (NCBI): domain Bacteria; kingdom Bacillati; phylum Actinomycetota; class Actinomycetes; order Streptosporangiales; family Thermomonosporaceae; genus Actinocorallia; species Actinocorallia sp. B10E7. The sequence continues at coordinate 899,257 of NZ_JBDPLZ010000002.1, read as the reverse complement.
GGGTCGTGCTTGGCCTTCTCGTACTCGGTCTCGAGCTGGTCGAGAGCGGCCATGAGGGCTTCGGGGGCGAACCGCCCGCCGAAACGTCCGAACCGCCCTGCCGCGTCGGGCATGGCACTTTCGATGGTCATGGGGTCTTCCTGTCGATGGTGTAGGGGATGTTCAGCTGGGACGCCGACCCCTGCGCCATCGTTCGCGCGGTGCGCGGCCGGTGGAGGTCATGCCCCGATCTTATTTGCCCTGGCGGAGCGCCGGGTGCGTACCCGCCGCCACCAGGTCGGCGACCGCGGTGCGCGGGTCCCTGCCGGTGACGAGGCTCTCCCCGACGAGCACGGCGTCCGCGCCCGCGGTGGCGTAGGCCAGGAGGTCGTGCGGTCCCCTTACCCCGGATTCGGCGATCTTGATCACGTCGTCGGGGATCAGCGGAGCCAGCCTGGCGAAGGTGCCGCGTTCCACCTCGAGGGTCTTGAGGTTGCGCGCGTTGACGCCGATGACCTTGGCCCCTGCGGCGACGGCCCGCGCCACCTCGTCCTCGGTGTGCACCTCCACCAGCGGGGTCAGCCCGATCGACTCGGCCCGCTCGATCAGCGAGACCAGGGCCTCCTGCTCCAGCGCCGCCACGATGAGCAGCGCGAGGTCTGCGCCGTAGGCGCGGGCCTCCCACAGCTGGTAGGCGGTGACGATGAAGTCCTTGCGCAGGACGCAGATGTCGACGTTCGCCCGGACGGCCGCCAGGTCCTCCAGGCTGCCGCCGAACCGGCGCTGCTCGGTCAGTACGCTGATGACCTTCGCGCCGCCCGCCTCGTAGTCGCGGGCGAGCGCGGCCGGGTCGGCGATCGCGGCGAGCGCGCCCTTGGAGGGGCTGCTGCGCTTGACCTCGGCGATGACCGAGACGCCGTCCCCGCCCAGCGCCCGGATCGCGTCCCGCGGCGGCGCGGCGGCGGCGGCCCGCTGCTTGAGGTCCTCCAGCGAAACGGTCTTCTGCCGCTCTGCGAGGTCCGCGAGTACTCCGTCGATGATCTCGTCGAGAACGCTCACGGTTGTCCCCTCATCACGGTGCCCTGTCCGTACCCGATGGTAGCCGCCCGCCGCCCCGCGCGAGCACGAGCCCCACGCTCTAAGGCGCCAGCGCCCGCCCGAACGGCAGATTCCTGACCACCCAGAAAACCAAGATCGACCCGGTCAGCGCAATGATCGCCGCCCGGCTCCCCAGCCTGGTCCGGACCACCGTCCCCCGCCAGGAGGCCATCGTCCACAGCCCCCACAGGTAGGCCGCGAGAGGGAGCATCACGAACACCAGCGCGTTGCGCGAAAACGCCTCCGCGAACCGCCCGTGCGCCAGTTCGTAGGTCATCCGCAGCCCCCCGCATCCCGGGCAGTACCACCCCGTGATGCCCAGGAAGGGACAGACCGGATAGTGCCCCGCCTCATAGGGGCTGACGAGCCCGACGAACGCCACCCCGGCGGCCCCGGCCGCCAGCAGCCCCAAGGGAGCCGCCAGCGCCTTCCACCTGCTCCGCCCCTCCACAGCCTCCATCACGCCCCCAAACTACCCCTCAGGGCTCGCGGAGAACCTGCGGCGGAGGTTCTCCGCGAGCCGGCGGAGACCTCCGCGGACGTCCGCGGAGAAGACCGGAAGGCCTCAGCCCGCCACGTAGCCGACGCCCCGCACCGTGCGGATGGGACTGGCAGGGCCCAGTTTCGCCCGTAGCTGGGCTATGTGGACGTCCACGGTGCGGACTCCGGCGTTGGCTCCCGAGGGCCAGGAGGAGGCCAGAAGCTGTTCCCGGGTGAAGACGCGGCCGGGGTGCCGCAGGAGATGGGCGAGGAGGTCGAACTCGGTGGCGGTCAGGGGAGTGGGGGCGTCGCCCACGTGGACGGTGCGGGTCTGCGGGTCGAGGGTGAGGTCCCCGGCGTGCAGCACGTCGGCGGCGGTGTCGTCGGCGCGGGCGCGCAGGGCCTCGGCGATGGCGGAGAGGAGGGTGCGGGGGCTGAAGGGGCGGGGGACGGTGCGCTCCCTGGCCGGGGCGCGGCCCGCGGAGGTCGGGCCGGGCGGGACGACGCAGATGACCGGGACGGGTTTGGCGGCGTCCGTGACGCGGCGGTGCAGTTCCGTGGGAGTGGAGGGAGGGGGCAGTTCCGAGAGGTCGAGGACGATGACGTCGGGCCGGGTCTCGGCGATCACGGGGAGCGCCCGGGAGCGGTCGTGCTCGATGACGACGTGGTAGCCCTCGCGGGCCAGGTAGAGCCGCTGGAGGGCGGCGACGTCGGGGTCGTGTTCGAAGACGAGGACGGTGCCGCCGGGCTCGGAGGTTCCGATCTCAGTGCTCCTCGGGGTCGGCGGCGGTGGGGTCCTCGCCGCGGTCCAGGGATTTCCACAGGGCCGTGGGATCGTCGGACGCGGCCTTTCCCGCCGGCTGGGGCCTCCGGTCATAGCGGGCCGACATGCCGGGCCAGCGATGGCCCCTGACGGCGGTGACGACCCCCGCCAGCGCGGTGAGCACCCCGCCGGCGGCCGAGAGCGCCGGCCAGCTCGTCCCGGCGATGGAGTACTCGTCCCCGGCGTTGAAGAGGGCGGACGCCTCGGCGGCCGCGGCCGCCACCGACGAGGGATCGGCCGCGGTCAGGGAGAGCAGGCAGATCACCGCGCCCAGCAGGGTGAGGACGGCGCCGACCGCGATCCGCGCCCGGCCCCGGGTGGCCGCGAGGGCGGCGAGCGCGGCGAGGGCCGCCCAGCCGAGGGCGCCGGTGGCGGTGAGGGCCTCTCCGGTCACCTGGAGGTCCTCGGCGCCTTCCGGCTTCGGGTCGACCGTCGCCCAGGTGCGGCCCGAGGCGTAGACGACCAGGATCGCGCCCGCCGCGCAGCCGAGTGCGGCCAGGAGCGCCTCCCGGCCGCGGGAGGCCGGCTCGCCGGTCTCCCGCGTGGACTCCGTCATTCCGGGCGGTTCCCTACGACGGCCCCGAGGTCGTCGGCGTCCCAGCAGGCGCGGTCGCCGGTGTGGCAGGCCGCGCCGACCTGGTCGACCTGGACCAGTACGACGTCGCCGTCGCAGTCGAGGGCGGCGGACTTCACCCACTGGGCGTGCCCGGAGGTCTCGCCCTTGACCCAGTACTCCTTGCGGCTGCGCGACCAGAAGGTGCAGCGTCCCGTCGTGAGGGTCCGGTGCAGCGCCTCGTCGTCCATCCAGCCCATCATGAGCACCTCACGGGTGTCGTACTGCTGGACGATCGCGGGGACGAGGCCGTCCTCGGTCCGCTTCAGCCGGGCTGCGATCTTGGGGTCGAGTGCTGTGGAGTTCGGGGCCGCGGGCCCTTGCGCTGACATGCCTCCATTGTGCCGCCTCCCCCGCGGTGGCCGCCAACGGGACGCGGCGGCGGACCGCGCGGCGGCGCCGGAACGCGGGGAGCCCGCCCCGCGGTGGCGGGACGGGCTCCCCGGAAGTACCGGCTGAGGGTGGGACTACAGGGGGCGGACCTGGTCGGCCTGCGGACCCCGGGTGCCCTGGGTCACCTCGAACTCGACGCGCTGGGCCTCGTCCAGGCTGCGGTAGCCGGAGGACTGGATCGCCGAGTAGTGGACGAAGACGTCGGGTCCTCCGCCGTCCACGGCGATGAAGCCGTAGCCCTTCTCGGCGTTGAACCACTTCACGGTGCCCTGCTGGGGCATGGTCTTTCTCCTTGCGGCAAAACACGGCGCCACACCTCGTGGCCCCATCGCGGTCTGCGCGGGGAGCCCTCGCCCCCGGGTACCGTCCCCGGGAAAGCCAAAACGCCCGCTGTCATCGTCCGCGCGGGCGCTTTACCACCGGTAAACACTTGAACGAACCACGACTGCAACCGCTGGGGCGAGAATAGCATCGCCTGACCAAGATCCGCGAGAAGGAAAACCCCTGCTTGGTAAGGGATTTCGCGCTGATCACCGGTACGGGGGACAAGACCATGAATCCGCACCGTATTCACACGAATACGAGCGAATCAACGGTCTGCCCCCTCGCACGACACAGGCCTGATCACGTGGTGCTCACGGCACGGCCTCAGGTCGGCATCAGGATGCTCACGGGACGGCATCGCAAACCCGACGCCCCTCCCGCCGACCGTGATCCGGCGCGGTCCGCGACCTGCCTTCACATCCCTCGTTGCGCCACCCAGGAGGCGTGCAGATCGGCGTACACGCCCGGCACCGCGACGAGCTCCGCGTGCGGGCCGCGCTGCACGATCCGGCCCCGGTCGAACACCAGGACCTCGTCCGCCGCCTGCGCCGTGGACAGCCGGTGCGCGATCGAAACGGCGGTCCGGCCCCGGGTCACGCCGTCGAGCGCGCGCTGCAGCCGGACCTCGGTGGCCGGGTCGACCGCGGACGTCGCCTCGTCCAGCACCAGCAGATCCGGGTCGGCCAGGTAGGCGCGGGCCAGCGCGACCAGCTGGCGCTCCCCCGCCGACAGGGACTCGCCGCGCTGGCCCACCGGGGTGTCCAGGCCCAGCGGCAGGCCCTCCAGCCAGTCGCCCAGGCCGAGCTCGCCGAGCGCCGCCGCCAGCTCCTCGTCGGTGGACTCCGGACGCCCGTAGCGGATGTTCTCCGCCAGGGTGGCGTCGAAGAGGAAGCCGTCCTGCGGGACGATGACGATGCGCTCGCGCAGCGAGGAGAACCTGATCTCGCGCAGCGGCACCCCGTTGATCCGGACGGTGCCCGAGGCCGGGTCCATCAGCCGGGTGAGCAGCTTGGCGAAGGTCGTCTTGCCCGACCCCGTCTCCCCCACCACGGCCACGCGGCTGCGGGGCGCGATGTCCACGTCGACCCCGTGCAGCACCGTCGGCCCCGACGGGTAGGCGAAGGTGACGTCCTCGAAGGCGACGGCGACCGGGCCGCGCTCCAGCGTCCGGCCGGCCTCGCCGGGGTCGGCGACGTCCGGCTCGGTGTCCAGCACTCCGAGCACCCGCCGCCAGCCCGCGATCGCGTTCTGCGCCTCGTTGAGGATCTCGGTGGCGGTCTGCATCGGGCTCACGAACAGGGTGACCAGGAACATGAACGCCACCAGCTCGCCGGCGCTGATCGCGCCGCCCACGCCCAGCAGCACCCCGCAGACGACCACGGCCGCGGTGGCCAGAGCCGCGACGACCTCGCTCAGCGGGAACGTCATCGCGACCAGCGCCTGGGCCCTGGTCTGCGCCCGCTTGCCCCGCTCGACCGCCTGGTCCACCCGTTCGGCGGTCCTGGCCTCGGCCGCGTACGCCTTGATCACCGAGGCGCCGACCACCGCCTCGCCGACCACCGCCAGCAGGTCGCCCATCCGCTCGCGGACCACCAGATAGGCCTGGGAGATCTTCTTCTGGAAGTGGCGCAGCCCCAGCACCAGCGGGATGAACGACGCCCACACCAGCAGGGTCAGCTGCCAGGAGTAGACGGCCATCAGCCCGGTCACCACCAGCACCTCGGCGGCGGAGACCAGCAGCATCAGCCCGCCCCACTGCATGAACTGGCTGATCTGGTCGACGTCGCCGGTCACCCGGGAGACCAGCGCCCCGCGCCGCTCCCCGCTCTGGGTGAGCATCGACAGGTCGTGCACGTGCCGGAACGCCCTCACCCTCAGCGACGCCAGACCCGTCTCCGTGCTGCGGTACAGCCGCACGTTCATCAGGTAGGCGGCCACACCGGTGAGCAGGACGGCCACCGCGCACGCCCCGACCGCCTTGCGGATGTAGTCCATGTCGGGCCCGCCCGCGCCTCCCGAGGGCAGCCCGTGGTCGATCGTCTGCTGCACCGCGATCGGGATGACCACCCGTCCCGCCGTGGCCACCACCGCCAGCACCAGCGTGAGGACCAGCCCCCGCCGGAACTCCGGCGTCATCCGCAGCCCGCGCCGCGCGGTGGCCAGCGCCCCCTCGTGCAGCGCCGCCTCGTTCAACATCGTCATGCGGTCACGTCCTCCTCGCGGTCTCCGGCCGGGGTCTCCACATGCTCCGTCCGCCTCTTCGGCCCGGGGGGATCCGCCCACCCCGCCTCCAGCAGATCCGCGCGCTCCGCCCGTTTCTCCGGTTCCGTCAGTTCCTCCGGAAGGCCTTCCGCCTTCTCCTGGAGGCCCTCCGCCGGCCCCGCGAGCGCGGGCCCCTCCTCCCCCGCCTGCTCGGCGAGGGCCGCCTGCTCGGCCTGCTCGTAGGCGTTGACGAGGTCGCGGTAGCCGGCCGAGCGCTCCAGGAGCGCGGCGTGGGCGCCCCGGTCGGCGACGCGGCCGTGCTCGAGGTGGACGACCTCGTCGGCGAGGGCGATGGTGGCCTTGCGGTAGGCGATCACCACGACGCTGGCGCGGGTGTCGCGCAGACCGTGGAGGATGCGGGCCTCCACGCGGGGGTCGACGCTGGAGGTGGCGTCGTCCAGGACGAGGAGGCGAGGGCGGCGGACCAGGGCGCGGGCCAGGGCCAGGCGCTGGCGCTGTCCGCCCGAGAGGGTGGTCCCTCGCTCGCCGATCATGGTGTCGAGGCCGTCGGAGAGCTCGGAGACGAACCCGTCCGCCTGGGCCAGGCGCAGCGCCCGCCAGAGCTCCTCGTCGGGGAGGTCCCGGCCCAGCCGCAGGTTGCCGCGGACCGTGTCGTCGAACAGGAACGTCTCCTGCGGGACGAGGGCGACCGTGTCGGCCACCTCGCCGGGCGCGAGGTCCCGGGCGTCGACCCCGTCGAGCAGGACGGCGCCCTCGTCGGGGTCGACCAGCCGGACGAGGAGCGAGGCCAGGGTCGACTTGCCGGAGCCGGTGGACCCGACGACCGCGATGGTCCGGGCGGGCGCGACGGAGAAGTCCACCCCGTCCAGCACGGTGCTCCCGCCGTTCCCGCCGTAGCCGTACCGCACGTCCTTGACCTGGAGCTCGGCCGCCTCGGTGGAGACGAGCTCCGCGGTGCCGTAGGGCAGTGAGCCCTCGGCGTCCAGGACCTCGCGGACCCGCTCCCAGCCGACGACGCTGCGCGGCAGCTCGGCCAGCACCCAGCCCAGCGCCCTGATCGGCCAGGACAGCAGGGTGAACAGGTAGCAGACCTGGACCAGCTCGCCGGAGTCGACGGCCCCGGCGTCCAACCGGATCGCGCCGACCAGCAGCACCGCCAGGACGCCCAGCCGGGGCAGCGTCTCCATCACCGGGTCGAACAGCCCGCGGATGCGCCCGACCTGGATGTTGGTGTCGCGCAGCAGGTCGGCCTCGGTCTGGAACCTGGTGGTCTCGGCGTCCTCCCGGCCGAGGGTCTTGACCACCAGGCCGCCCTCGAAGCTCTCGTGCGCCACCTCGCTGACCCGTGCCCGCAGCTGCTGGGCCAGGGCCGCCTTGGGCCCCAGCTTCCGCTGGTAGACCAGGTTGAGCAGGGCGATCGTCGGGAAGATCAGGAAGCCGATCAGCGCCAGCGGCAGGTCGATCACCAGGATCGCCCCCGCCGCCATCACCAGCATGAAGACCACCCCCACCGCCATCGGCAGCGGCGCGAGCGGCGCCCACGCCGCCTCGACGTCGGAGCTGGCGTTGGACAGCAGCTGGCCGGTGGGGTGGCGCTGGTGCCAGGCCAGCGGCAGCCGCAGGTACCTGCGGGTCACCTCGCGCCGGTAGGCGGCCTGCATCCGGTACTGCATGAGACCGGCCCAGAACCGTCTTCCCGCCACGCCCAGCGCCTTGAGGACCGCCACCCCGACGATCGCGGCGGCCGCCGCGGCGAGCGCGCCCGAGGTGGTCCTGCCCGCTTCGAACGCCGGGATGATCACCTTCTGGGTCACCCGCCCCAGCACCCATGCGCTGGCCACCGTCGTGCCCCCGTACAGGGCGCTGGCGAGCACCGAGAGGGTGAACACGAAGGGCTCGGCGCGGATGGCCACGCCTAGGACGCGCAGCCCCGCACGCAGGATCTGAGGGTCGACCCGTTCCGGCACGAAAAATCTCCCACTGTTAACAATGTTCGGCCACCATCCCTACCACCGACGTCCGACAGTTATTCCCGTCCCAAAAGGCACTTGCCCCCGCGGTGCTCGCCTGCGCATGCTGGCTGGGTGGATGCCAACGTGATTCACCCCGTCACCACGCTGCATGGACAGCTTCAGCGAGGCCTCGGCCGGGCCGCGCGCAGGGCCGCCGAGATCCCGGGCTCAGGCGAGTTCGTCTATGACTGCATACGCAGGGATCCACGCTGGGACCGCCAGATAGAGTCGCGCAGCCTCTACTACGCCCGCTTGGTCGTCGATCTGGAACTGCCGGTCCATCCGATCGCGGAGCACCTCTTCGATCCGGAGGACGAGACGGCCTCGGACGACTGGCGCGTCTCCCTGGCGATCGACACCCTGACCGATCTCGTCCGGTTGAGCAGGCGCGAGGCCGCCACCCCCCTGCGCCACTACGCCGAGGAGGGCGCGAACTGGTTCGAGGCGCTGGACGCCCTGGTCTCCCTGGGCGACCCGGCGCTCGTCCACGGCCTGGGCCCGGTCGCCGCCGCTCGCTGCGACGAGGACGACCTGCACTGGCTCGTCGACGACCCCGGCAATCCCGTCATCCAGCAGTGGGCCTCCGAGCACTCCGTGATCGCCGAGGCGGTGCGGACGCGCCGCTCCAGTCCGCCCCCGCATCCCCGGGAGCAGCAGCGCCCCACCGGCTCGGACGGCGAACTGGCCGCGCTGGTCCACCAGCGTTCCGAGGCCTCCGTCGAGGCCATCCTGGAACTGGGCCGCCGCCGCAGCCCCGCCCTGCTGGACCTGGCCGAGGAGTTCCTGCCCGAGCGCCCCAGCCGCTGGCGCGGCGTCATCTGCCGGGCCCTGCGCGAGTACGGCGCCGAGGCCCTTCCCAGGGCCAGGGCCTGGGCTGGGGGCGTGCCGGGTTGCGCCGAGATCGGCATCGACATCCTGGCCAGGCACGGCACCGCCCGTGACGTGCCGATCCTGCTGGGCGACCTGGAGGAGGCGCTGTCCGCCAAGGGCTGGGGCGCCGCGGCCAGCCCGGTGGAGGGCCTGGGACGGCTGCGCGCGGGCGCCGCGGTCCCGCTGCTGAAGGAGGCCTGGTCGGCCACCGAGTACGCCTACCTGCGGCCGAGGCTGCTCACCGCGCTGCTGCGCACCGCCCCGCACACCGCCGAGGCCTACGCCACCGAGGCGCTGTGGGACTGCGAGGACGACGCCCGCCGGATCGGCGCCGCCACCGCGCCGCTCACCGAGGACAACCGGCTGCGGCTGCGCCGGCTGGCCGTCTGCGCGGCGGAGGAGCCCGGTGTGGTCTCGGTGGCGGTGGATCGGACGGAGACCTGACCCGTCCGCCGCGGACCCCGGAAATCGTCGCCAGGTGTCATCCGGAAGGCGGTCCCTCCTCCCCGGGGGAGGCTCCAAGTGGTCCCGCAGGGCGATGCCCGGGTTCACGTCCCGCCCCTACACTGCTCGCATGATCTCCTCGAAGACCCGTCTTCTCCTCGCCACCCCCCTGCTGGCGCTGGCCCTGGCCACGACCTCCGCGTGCAGCAGCGAGAACACCGACTGCAACGTGGTCGAGGGCAAGTGCACCGTGACCTTCGACCGCGGCGTCAACGCCAAGGCCGAGGTCCTGGGCGTGAACGCCGAGTTCGTCTCCGCCACCGACACCTCCGTCACCCTGAAGATCGGCGGACAGCAGATCACCGTCCCCCTGGACGGCGAGCAGTCCTCCGGGGACTTCGACGTCCGGGTGCAGTCCATCACCCAGGAGCAGGTCGTCATCGAGATCGCGGCGAACGCCGGCGGGTGAGCCCGGGCGTCAGCAGAGCCGCCGCGTGATCGCGGCGGCCAGCCGTCCGGCGGCGCCGGGCGCGTGACCCAGGAAGAGGGACGGCTCGCTCAGCTCCAGTTCCAGCAGGACGGGCGAGCCGTCGGGGCCGGGGAGCAGGTCGACCCTGGCGTACAGCAGGTCCGGCGGGGCCGCGGCCAGGACGTCGCGGGCCAGTGCCAGCTCGGCGGGAGAGGGCTCTCTTGGAGTGATCTGCTCCCGTTCGTCCTTCTCGTCGGTGATGATCTCCTGGACCCCGCTGCCGGGGGTGAGGATCGGCGCCTTGCGCACGGCGTGGCTGAACTCTCCGTCGAAGAAGATCAGGGCGGTCTCGCCCGCGCTGTCCACGGCGTCGAGGTAGGGCTGGACCATGACGGTGCGGCCCTCGGCGCGCAGCCGGTCCAGATGGGCGCGGGCCGAGGCCGCCTCGACGGCCGACCAGCGGGCGGTGTCCCGCGAGCCGGCCGACACCGCGGGCTTGATCACGTACTCCGGCCATTCGGGCAGGTCCTCGGGGTCCCACAGGGTGGGGACGACCGGGACGCCGGCCGCGGCCAGGTCCCGCAGGTACCTCTTGTCGGTGTTCCAGCGCAGGACGTCGGCCCGGTTGGCCAGGTTGCCGATCCCGTCGGCCCAGGCCAGGAACTCCTCCAGGCGGACGATGTAGTCCCAGGTGTTGCGGACGACCACGAGGTCGAACGCCGCCCAGTCCGCGCCGGAGTCCCAGACCACGGGCTCGGCGGTGTGCCCGTGGCCCGCCAGCGCCTCACGCAGCGCGGGGAGGTCCTCGTCCCCGTCCGGCAGGCCGGCGAAAGTAGCAATCGCGATTCTCACGAAGAACCAGGGTAAAGCCCGGTTTTTCGTATAACGAACCGGACTGTCCCCGGACGGGACCGCCGCCCGGGGATGGTCCTCAGCGCACCGGGTGCCCGGCGCTCCTGATCGCGTCCTTCACCTCGGAGATCTTCAGCTCGCCGAAGTGGAAGACCGAGGCGGCCAGCACCGCGTCGGCCCCTGCGGCGACGGCCGGGGCGAAGTGCTCCAGCGCGCCCGCGCCGCCGCTGGCGATCACCGGAACGGTGACCACCCCGCGGACCCGCGCCAGCATCTCCAGGTCGAACCCGCTCTTGGTGCCGTCGGCGTCCATGGAGTTGAGCAGGATCTCCCCCACCCCGAGCTCCTCGGCCCTGCGCGACCACTCGATCGCGTCGATGCCGGTGCCCTTGCGCCCGCCGTGGGTGGTCACCTCGAAGCCGGACGGTGTGTCCGCGCAGCGCCGGGCGTCCACCGACAGCACGATGCACTGCGAGCCGAACCGGTGCGCCGCCTCGCGCAGGAACTCCGGCCGGGCGATCGCCGCGGTGTTGATCGACACCTTGTCGGCCCCCGCCCGCAGCAGTTTGTCCACGTCCTCGACCGTCCGGACGCCGCCGCCCACGGTCAGCGGGATGAACACCTGCTCGGCGGTCCGCCGGACCACGTCGTAGGTGGTGGACCTGTCCCCGGACGAGGCGGTGATGTCCAGGAACGTCAGCTCGTCCGCGCCCTCGGCGTCGTAGCGGCGGGCCAGCTCCACCGGGTCGCCCGCGTCACGCAGGTTCTGGAAGTTGACCCCCTTGACGACACGGCCCGCGTCGACGTCCAGACAGGGGATCACTCGGATGGCGACGGTCATGTGATCACATCTCCCGCGTAGGCGTCGACCTCGACCTCGACCAGCATGCGCGGGTCGATCAGCCCGGCCACCAGCAGCAGGCTGGAGGCGGGCCTGACGTCGCCGAACAACGAGCCGTGGGCGCGTCCCACGGCCTCGACGTGCTCGGCGCCCGTCACGTACATGCGCGTGCGCACCACGTCCTTGGGCGACAGGCCCAGGCGCTCCAGCGACCACAGCGCCACCTGGAAGGCGGTGCGGGCCTGTTCGTAGGCGTCGCCGACGTGGACGACCTCGCCGTCGACCACGGAGGTGCAGCCGGACACGAAGGCCATGTCCCCGGCCAGCACGGCGCGGGAGTAGCCGAAGGCCTCCTCCCACGGGCCGCCCGACGAGATCCGTTCGATCATCGAACGGCCTCCAGCGCCTCTTGGAGGGTGAAGGCCTGCGCGTACAGGGCCTTGCCGACGATCGCGCCCTCGACGCCCTCGGGGACCAGGGTCGCCAGCGCCCGCAGGTCGTCCAGGGAGGAGACGCCGCCGGAGGCGACGACCGGCTTGTCGGTGCGGCGGCACACCTCGCGCAGCAGCTCGACGTTCGGGCCGCGCAGGGTGCCGTCCTTGGTGACGTCGGTGACGACGTAGCGCGGGCAGCCGTCCTTCTCCAGGCGCTCCAGGACCTCCCAGAGGTCGCCGCCCTCCTGGGTCCAGCCGCGGGCGGCCAGGGTGGTGCCCCGGACGTCCAGGCCGACGGCGATGCGGTCGCCGAACTCGGAGATGATCTTGCGGCACCACTCGGGGTTCTCCAGCGCGGCGGTGCCGATGTTCACCCGGGCGCAGCCGGTGTCCAGGGCCGCGCGCAGGGAGGCGTCGTCGCGGATGCCGCCGGACAGTTCGACCTTGACGTCCAGCCGGCCGGTCACCTCGCGCAGCAGTTCACGGTTGGAGCCGCGGCCGAAGGCGGCGTCCAGGTCGACGAGGTGGATCCACTCGGCGCCGGCGCTCTGCCAGGCCAGCGCGGCGTCGAGGGGGTTGCCGTAGGAGGTCTCGGTGCCGGCCTCGCCCTGCACCAGGCGTACGGCCTGGCCATCGGCGACGTCAACGGCGGGAAGCAGCGTCAGGGTCATGACCCACCACCCTACCGGCCGGGCCCTGACCGGCCGAAACGCATTATCCTTGCACCTGCGATTACTCTCCGGTCGTGATCCGGATCACGTTGTTAACATTCACGAAATCCGGCGGACACATCGGCGCGGACCATCAGAGGTGTGCCTCGACATGGATCGGTCCAGTACGGCCGTTACCTCCCCATCGAAGAACACGCGATCGTCGGCGACCTGCGCACCGTCGCACTCGTCGGCACCGACGGGACCATCGACTGGTTCTGCCCCGGCCGGTTCGACTCCCCGTCGTTGTTCGCCTCGCTGCTGGACGCCAAGAAGGGCGGCTTCTTCTCGCTGTCCTGCCGGACGGGCAGCCGCCCCAAGCAGCTCTACCTGCCAGACACCAACATCCTGATGACCCGGTTCCTGACCGCCGAGGCGGTCGGCGAGGTCATCGACTTCATGGTGCCGGAGACCAGCGCCTCGGCCCTCCCCCGCGACCTGCTGGTCCGCCAGGCGCGGGCCGTGCGCGGCCGGGCCACCTTCGAGCTGGCGTGCTATCCGGCGTTCGACTACGGGCGGGTCCCGCACGAGGTCGAGGTCGTCGAGGGGGTCGGCGCGGTCTTCACCTCCCAGGCCGGACGGTTCGTGCTGCGCTCCAGCGTCCCGCTCCGCCGGGACGAGGACGGCGTGTACGCCGTGTTCACCCTGGACGAGGGCGAGACGGTGGACGTCGTGCTGGAGTGGGGCGGCCAGGTCCACCCGCTGGTCGCGGGCGAGGCCGACCAGTTGTTCCTGCGCACCCAGGAGTACTGGCAGAACTGGATCGGCCAGTCCCGCTACCGGGGCCGGTGGCGGGAGATGGTGCACCGCTCGGCGCTGGCGCTCAAGCTGCTCGTCTACCACCCCACCGGCGCGCTGGTGGCCGCGCCGACCACCTCCCTGCCCGAGGGCATCGGAGGGGTCCGCAACTGGGACTACCGCTACACCTGGCTGCGCGACTCGGCGTTCACCATCTACTCCCTGATGACGCTGGGCTTCCTGGAGGAGGCCTCGGCGTTCATGGAGTGGCTCCAGCACCGCTGCGAGGAGGCGACGCTGGAACGTGACATCATGATCATGTACTCGGTGGACGGCAGCGACAAGCTGCCCGAGCACACCCTGGACCACCTGGAGGGCTACCGGGGCTCGCGGCCGGTCCGCATCGGCAACGGCGCCGCCGGGCAGCGCCAGCTGGACGTGTACGGCGAGCTCATGGACGCGGTCTACCTCTACAACCGCGAGGTGCCGATCTCCTACGATCTGTGGCAGGGCCTGTCCCAGCGGCTGGACTGGCTGGCCGACCACTGGGAGGAGCCCGACGAGGGCATCTGGGAGGTGCGCGGCGGCCGCCGGCGCTTCACCTACTCGGCCCTGATGACCTGGACGGCCTTCGAGCGCGCCGGACGCCTGGCCCGCGACCGGGGCCTGCCCGCGCGGATCAACAAGTGGCAGCGCCTGGCCGCCCGCGCCTACCGGTTCGTCCAGCAGGAGTGCTGGGACCCGGAGCTGGGCGCCTACGTCATGCATCCGGGCAGCAAGCTGCTGGACGCCTCGGTGCTGTGCATGCCGATGGTCAAGTTCAGCGGCCCGACCGACCCGCGCTTCCTCATGACGCTCGACCGGATCGGCACCGAGCTTGTCTCCGACAGCCTGGTCCACCGGTACGCCCACACCGGCCACGACGGGCTGGACGGGGAGGAGGGCACGTTCAACCTCTGCAGCTTCTGGTACGTGGACGCCCTCACCCAGGCGGGACGGGTGAAGGAGTCACGCATGATCTTCGAGAAGATGTTGACCTACGCCAACCACGTCGGCCTGTACGCCGAGGAGATCGGCCCGTCCGGCGAGGCCCTCGGCAACTTCCCGCAGGCCTTCACCCACCTGGCGCTGATCAGCTCGGCGGTCAACCTGGACCGCGCGCTGGACCGCTCCTGAACCCGCCGCGGACGGCCGGAGGCGGAGGCGCGTGCCGCCTCCGTCCGTCCGCGGTGCCCCTTTCCCGCTTCAGGCGGCGGGCCGGTAGCGCTGCTCCCGGGTGGCGCTGCCGACGTAGCGCAGCATGGTCCGCAGCGCCATCCGGTTGATCCCGTCGGGCACCGCCTCCCATCCCCGGCTGATCGCCTGGCACCTCGCCGCGAAGACGAGCCTGTCCATGGCGCTCCACGGGATGCCGAAGCGCTCCCGGACGATCTCCGGCATGCAGCCGAAGGCGGACGAGCGGGCGCCCGGCTCGGCCACCAGGGAGGCGGCCCGGCCGATCAGCGCGGGCGCGTTCGGCAGCACCGAGATGCCCCGTCCGTGCAGGGCGATGTCCAGTGCCCGGTCCGCGGCGGGGTTGGGGGCCAGTTCCTCCGCGCAGATGCGGTGGAACTTCGCGCGGAAGGCGGCGTAGTCGCCGGGGACGGGCTTCATGCTCATCCCGTACCGCTCGTACCACTCGACCGTCTCGGCGTAGAGCTCCTCCTCCTGGTCGGCGGTGAGGGTCTCGGGGTGGAACAGCTCCACCGACCGGAAGATCTCCCAGGTGAAGGTGGCGTGCGCCCACCAGAACGTCTCGGGATCCAGTGCGTGGTAGCGCCGCCCCTGCTCCACGCCCTTGATCCCGGTGTGCAGGTCCCGGATCCGCAGGGCCCGCTCCGCGGCGTCCGGTTCGAAGATGCTCGCCCAGATCTGCGGCACCGACCGGTAGATGCGTCCGAACGGATCGGAGAAGAACTCCGAGTGCTCGGCGACCCCCGCCCCCAACGGCGGGTACAGGAGCTGCATCAGCCCCGCGCTGGCACCGGGGATCAGGGATCTGAAGTCTCCGGCGTACTTCCACAGCAGTGAACCTGGCGCGATCATGGCACCTCCACCAAGCAAGCGTCTGCTTACAAAGTAGCGGAGGTGAGACAAAAATAAAAGACTGTCTCAGCGTCGGTCGAACACGAGGAAGGCACCGATCGGAAAGACCAGCAGCGAGACGACCAGTACCCCGAACCTGGCCATCGACGGGAGGCCGAGCAGCCAGGCCGCCCCCTGGAGCGCGAGGAACACGGCCGCGACGCCCAGCGCCCGCCTGCGCCTCCCGCGCGCTGCCGCGCCCGGCGCCGTCCTCGGCAGCCGTCCCCGCATCCGCCGCCACCGCTCCCGGCGGCGCGCCTCACGCTCCGCCCCGGCCCGCCGCTTCTCGGCCAGCCGCGCCGCCGCGGCCTCCCGCTCGGCCCTGCGCCGCGCCCGCTCTCTGCTCACCGTCCGAGTATCGGGTGCCGCGAGGACCGCGGCCACCCGCGACCCCGGAGAACGCCGCCTCGACGGGCCGGAAACGACGACGCCCCGGCCTTCCAGGCCGGGGCGTCGTCCACGTTCGCGTTCAGAGGGTGCCGAGCCAGTTCTTCAGCAGCTGGGCGCCGGCGTCACCGGACTTCTCCGGGTGGAACTGGGCCGCGCTGAGGGGACCGTTCTCGACCGCGGCCACGAAGCGTTCGCCGTGCTCGGCCCAGGTGACCAGCGGGGGCTGGAGGGTGCTGTCCTGCAGTTCCCAGGTGCGCACGCCGTAGGAGTGCACGAAGTAGAAGCGGGTGTCGGGGTCGAGGCCGGCGAAGAGCACCGACTCCGGCGGGGCCTCGACGGTGTTCCAGCCCATGTGCGGCAGCACGGGGGCCTCCAGCCGCTCGACGGTGCCGGGCCACTCGCCGCAGCCCTCGGTGGTGATGCCGTGCTCGACGCCCTTGCCGAAGAGGATCTGCATGCCGACGCAGATGCCCAGGACCGGACGGCTCCCGGCCAGGCGGCGGCCGATGATCCGCTCGCCCTTGACCGCCTTCAGGCCCTCCATGCAGGCGGCGAAGGCGCCCACGCCGGGCACGACCAGCCCGTCGGCCTCCAGCGCCTCCTCGAAGTCGGAGGTGACCGTGACGTCCGCGCCGACGCGGGCGACGGCGCGCTCGGCCGACCTGAGGTTGCCCGAGCCGTAGTCCAGAACGACGACCTTCTTCACTACATCCTCCCCAGACCCGCGACGAACGACAGGACGGCCAGCATCAGCACGATGATGGCCGCGCCCTTCAACCCCTGCTTGAAGAAGCTGTAGACCCCGGTCAGGAAGAACAGGGACAACGCGAACAGGAACAGCGCGAACGTCGGGAAGGTGGTCCCGAAGAGGTTGATCCCCCCTTCCGCCAGCACCGCCGACGCCGTGACACCGCCTGAGGCCGTCACAGAGCGCCCTTGGTGGAGGGGATCCCGTGCACCCGCGGATCGAGCTCGGAGGCGTACCTCAGTGCCCGCGCCAGCGCCTTGAACTGCGCCTCGACGATGTGGTGCGCGTTGCGCCCGTAGGGGACGTGGACGTGCAGGGCGATCTCGGCGCTCGCCACGAACGACTCGAAGATGTGCCGGGTCATCGTGGTGTCGTAGTCCGGGCCGATCATCGGGGCCATGCCCTCGGGCTCGGAGTGCACCAGGTAGGGGCGGCCCGACAGGTCCACCGTCACCTGGGCGAGGGACTCGTCCAGCGGGATCGAGGCGTCGGCGAACCGGCGGATGCCGCGCTTGTCGCCCAGCGCCTGCTTGAACGCCCGGCCCAGCGCGATCGAGGTGTCCTCGATCGTGTGGTGGCTGTCGATGTGCAGGTCCCCGTCGGTCTTGACGGTGAGGTCGAACGAGCCGTGTTTGCCCAGCTGGGCCAGCATGTGGTCGAAGAACCCGACCCCGGTCGCCACGTCGACCTCGCCGGTGCCGTCCAGGTCGATCTCGACCAGGACCTTGGTCTCCTTGGTGCCCCGCTCCACGCGGCCGACACGGCTCACACTGACTCCTTCAAAGCTCTGCGGAAAGCTGCCATCTCCTCGGGCGTCCCCACCGTCACCCGCAACCAGGCCGGGGGGCCGACCACGCGGATGAGCACGCCGTGGTCGAGCATCCGCCGCCACACGGCGTCCCGGTCGGAGAACTCCCCGAACAGGACGAAGTTGGCGTCGGAGTCGGCCACCTCGAACCCCTCGCCGCGCAGCCACTCGACGGTGGCGTCGCGCTCCCGGCGGAGCTCGCCGACGTAGCCGAGCAGCTCCTCCCGGAACGACAGCGCGGTACGGGCGACCGTCTGGGTGACCGTGGACAGGTGGTAGGGCATGCGGACCAGCAGCAGGGCGTCCAGCACCGCGGGATCGGCCGCCAGGTAGCCCACGCGCGCGCCCGCGAGGGCGAACGCCTTGGACATCGTACGGGTGACGATCAGCCGCGGGTTGCCGGGCAGCAGTTCCAGCGCCGAGGGCGTGTCCTCCCGCCGGAACTCGCCGTAGGCCTCGTCGACCACCACCATGCCGGGCGCGACGTCCAGCACCGCCTTGATCGCCCCGTGGTCCAGCGCGGTGCCGGTCGGGTTGTTCGGCGAGGTGAGGAACACCACGTCGGGCCGGTGCTCGACGATGGCGGCGACGGCCCGCTCGGCCTCCAGGCCGAAGTCCTCGGCGCGGAAGGCGTTGATCCAGCGGGTGTTGGCGACCTTGGTGATCGTCGGGTGCATCGAGTACGACGGCTCGAAGCCCAGCGCGGTGCGCCCCGGGCCGCCGAAGGCCTGCAGGATCTGCAGGATGATCTCGTTGGAGCCGTTGGCGGCCCACACCTGAGAGGCGTCCAGGTGCACCCCGGCCTCGGCGTTCAGGTACGCCGCCAGGTCCGCGCGCAGCGCCGTGGCGTCGCGGTCGGGGTAGCGGTTGAGCGAGGCGGCGGCCTCGGCCACCGCCTCCCCCAGGGCCCGCACCAGCTCCGGCGACGGGCCGTAAGGGTTCTCGTTGGTGTTCAGCTGGACCGGGACGTCCAGCTGCGGAGCCCCGTAGGGCTTCTCCCCGCGCAGGTCGTCCCGCAGCGGCAGGTCCTCCAGCGAGCTCAAGACGGGATCTCCCAGTCGAAGCGGGCCTTGAGCGCGGAGCCGTGCGCGGGCAGGTCCTCGGATTCGGCGAGCGCGACGACCATGGCCGTGGCCTCGGCCAGCGCGGCGCGGTCGTAGTCGACCACGTGGATGCCGCGCAGGAAGGACTGCACCGACAGACCGGAGGAGTGGCAGGCGCAGCCGCCGGTCGGCAGCACGTGGTTGGAGCCGGCCAGGTAGTCGCCCAGGGAGACCGGGGAGTGGTCGCCGACGAAGATCGCGCCGGCGTTGCGCACCCGGGCCGCGACCGCCGCGGCGTCCGCGGTGTGGATCTCCAGGTGCTCGGCGGCGTAGGCGTCGACCACGGCCAGTCCGTCGTCCGTCGAGGAGACCAGGATGATCGCCGACTGCCTGCCCGACAGCGCCTCGGCGACCCGCTCGCGGTGCTTGGTGCGCGCCACCTGCTCGGCCAGCTCGGCGACGACGGCCTCGGCCAGGTCCTCGGAGTCGGTGACCAGCACGGACGCGGCGATGGTGTCGTGCTCGGCCTGGCTGATCAGGTCGGCCGCGACATAGGCGGGGTTGGCGGTGGCGTCCGCCAGGATCGCGATCTCGGTGGGGCCGGCCTCGGCGTCGATGCCGACGACTCCGCGCAGGTGCCGCTTGGCGGCGGC
This sequence comes from Actinocorallia sp. B10E7, assembly GCF_039871655.1. Taxonomy (NCBI): domain Bacteria; kingdom Bacillati; phylum Actinomycetota; class Actinomycetes; order Streptosporangiales; family Thermomonosporaceae; genus Actinocorallia; species Actinocorallia sp. B10E7. Next base: position 880,188 of record NZ_JBDPLZ010000002.1, on the reverse strand, counting down.
CACCCAGATCGAGCCGGGTCCGGTGATCAGGTCAACCCGCGGGCACTCCTCGGTGCCGTAGGCGAACATCGCCAGGCTCTGCGCCCCGCCCGCGGCGTAGACCTCGTCCACGCCCAGCAGCGCGCAGGCCGCCAGGATGGCCGGGTGCGGCAGCCCGCCGAACTCCTTCTGGGCGGGCGAGGTGACGGCCAGCGAGCGCACCCCGGCCTCCTGGGCGGGGACCACGTTCATGACCACGCTGGAGGGGTAGACGGCCTTGCCGCCCGGCACGTACAGGCCGACCCGGTCGACCGGCACCCACCGCTCGGTGACGGTGCCGCCGGGCACCACCTGGGTGGTGACGTCGGTGCGGCGCTGGGCGCGGTGCACGATCCGGGTGCGCCGGATCGCCTCCTCCAGGGCGTCGCGCACCGCGGGGTCGAGCCCCTCCAGCGCGTCGGTGATCGCCTGGGCGGGCACCCGCGTGGTGGTCAGCTCGACACCGTCGAAATCCCTGGTGTAACGCAGCACCGCCTCGACGCCGTGATGCCGGACGTCCTCACAGATCGGCCGCACCTTCTCCAGGGCGGCCTCGACGTCGAAGTCGGCTCGGGGCATCACGGAGCGCAGGTCGTCCGGCAGGGCGCCGCGCAGGTCGATTCGGGAAATCACGCAGCTCAGTCTACGGAAGGCCGGGCCCTGACCCGCAATCGAGTTTCAGGAGGCGAGATGACATTCGCGACACTCCCCTGCCTTTCGCCCGGGAATATCTACACGTGCAGGGTCGTCTCCCAGTTCTTGAACCTGCCGTACTCGTCGAAGATCGCCCTGGCGGTGCCCCCGCCGGGCAGCCTCGCCTCGGTCACCGCCCCCGACTGGCGGAAGGGGACCCGGTGATGGGACAGGAAGCGGGTCAGGGTCAGCCGGGGGTCCGCCGGGAAGAGCGCCACCGCGTTCGTGATCAGTGAGGGCACCGGGATCGGGTCGAAGGCGGCCGTGGGCACCTGCGGGTCGTCCACCTGAAGGTAGGCCGAGCCCCCGTCGTAGCCGGCGCCGATGTAGCCCGAGCCGGCCAGCGCCCCGGACGCGGCCAGCGCGACCAGCTCGCCGCCGTGCGCGGCGGGCCCCCGGTACCAGGACAGGTCGAGCTCGGGGGTGGTGAACTCGGGGATGGCCAGCCGCTCGCCCAGCTCCCGGACGGCCAGGGTGGGCGCGACCGCGGGATGCTCGGGCCCGAACTGCCGGTTGGCCCAGCCCCACAGCCAGGTGCGCTCACCGGCCGCGTAGCTGCCCAGCAGCCCCACCCGGACGGTGACGCCGCCGCTGGTGTAGGTCCGCGCCCCGAGGTCCGCGCTCCAGTCGGCGCGGGGCAGATATCCCGCCAGGGTCTCCTGCTGCTGCAGGGCGATGGCGGACAGCGCGGCACCCAGGCGTTCGAACGCCGAGCTGAATCCTGACATGACCGGAACACTACCTGGGGGTGCCGACTTTGCGCTCCCTTCACCAAGGCACCCTTTCCCCCGCGTTACGCTGCGAGAGATCAGCTTTCCGGGACGTCAGGAGCGTGGGTTTTGGGGCGGCTAGTGAGGATCTGGGGGATCACCACCGGGGTGCTCGCGCTGCTGGGCCTGGTCGCCGGACTACTGTGGTCCCGGCTGGCCGAGCGGCCCGAGTACGTGGTCGTCAACGGACGCGCCTACCCGGCCGACTCGGAGTCGGAGGTGCTCATCGGCGCGGACGGCACGCTGGCCGCGATCTGCGTGGCCGTGGGGCTGCTGGCGGGCGCCGTCGCCTACTGGCGGGCCGGTCGCTCCAACGAGGTGCCGCTGGTGCTCGGCCTGTTCGCCGGCGGGCTGCTCGGCTCCCTCCTCGCCTGGTGGCTGGGCCACCGGTTCGGCCTGGACGGCTTCGAGCACACCGTGGCGACCGCCGCGAACGGCACCCGGGTCACCGGGCCGCTGGACCTCGGCGCGACCGCCGTGGTGACGCTGCAGCCGCTGGTCTCGGTGATCGTCTTCGGGATGCTGGAGGCGCTGGACGCCGCCGGCCGGCTACGCCCCGCCTATCACGGCGGTCCTGGCTTCGGTGAGCCGCAGCAGGTCCGCCGGGGCGAGTTCGATCTGCAGGCCGCGCCGCCCGGCCGAGACGTAGACCGTCGGGAAGTCTGAGGCGCTCTCGTCGACCACCACGGGCAGCCGCTTGCGCTGTCCCAGCGGGCTGATCCCGCCCACCACGTACCCGGTGGCCCGTTCCGCGTCGGCCGGAGCCGCCATCTGGGCGCGCTTGCCGCCGACGGCGGCGGCCAGCGCCTTGAGGTCCAGCCGGCCCGACACCGGGACCACCCCCACCGTCAGGCTCCCGTCCACCTCGGCCAGCAGGGTCTTGAACAGCCGCTCCGGGGGGACTCCCAGCGCCGCGGCCGCCGCCTCGCCGTAGGACTCGGCGGAGGCGTCGACCTCGTACGGGTGCAGCGTGAACACGATCCCGGCCCTGGACGCGGCGACGGTGGCCGGGGTCCCCCCGGACGCCGCCTTCGCCCCCTTCGACACTCTCGCCATGGCGGTCATCCTAGGCGGCCGGGGAGATCACACGGCGCCGATGTTCCACGGGAGAGACGGGCGGGAAGGGTGGTGGCATGACGGAAGCGCCGCAGAAACTCCTGGTGATCGGGTTCGACGATCCGCTGAAGGCGGGCGAGTTCATGCTCACCGCGCTGCGGATGCAGAAGAACGGGCAGGTGCGCCTGCACGACGCGGTGTTCATCGAACGCGCGGAGGACGGCGGGTCCACCGTCCGGGAGACCCAGGACTTCACCCCCGGCAAGGGGGCGCTGGGCGCGGGGATGTGGGGGCTGCTGCTGGGCACCCTGTTCGGCGGGCCGCTCGGAGGCCTCATCGGCGGCGCGGCCGGCGCCGGCGGCGGGGCGCTGCTGGGCAGGCTCATCGACACCGGGATCAAGGACGAGAAGATCACCGAACTGCGCGAGGCCGTCCCTCCGGGAAGTACCGCGCTGGCCCTGCTGCTCAGCCACCTGTCGCTGGCCGACCTGCAGAACGAGCTCGCCCGGTTCCCCGGGGCGCGGTTCGTGGAGTCGGACCTGTACGACGCCGCGATCCACGCCGTCCGGGTGAGCCTGGGCGAGATCCGGGAGTGACCGGGCCCGGTAGCCGGGCCGGGCTCCCCGGTTCAGGACTCGGCGGCGACGATGTCCAGGGCCTTCTGCAGGTCCTCGGGGTAGGGGCTGGTGAACTCGACGTACTCGTCCGTGGCCGGGTGCATGAAACCCAGGCGGACGGCGTGCAGCCACTGCCGGGTGACGCCCAGCCGGGCCGCCAGGGTCGGGTCGGCCCCGTAGAGCATGTCCCCCACGCAGGGGTGGCGCAGCGCCGACATGTGCACCCGGATCTGGTGGGTGCGGCCGGTCTCCAGGGTGATGTCCAGCAGGGACGCGGCCCGGAACGCCTCGATCGTGTCGTAGTGGGTGACCGACGGGCGGCCGCCCGCGACCACCGCGAACCTGCCGCTGCCCGAGGGGTGCCGGTCGATCGGGGCGTCGACCGTGCCGCGGAACGGGTCGGGGTGGCCCTGGACCAGCGCGTGGTAGCGCTTGTCGACCTCCCGCTCCCGGAAGGCGCTCTTCAGCCTGGAGTAGGCCAGTTCGCTCTTGGCCACGACCATGCAGCCGGTGGTGTTGGCGTCCAGCCGGTGGACGATGCCCTGCCTCTCGGCCGCGCCGCTGGTCGCCACGGTGTGCCCGGTGCCCAGCAGGCCGCCGATGACCGTGGGCCCGGTCCAGCCCGTGGTGGGGTGGGCCGCGACCCCGATGGGCTTGTTCACCACGATGATGTGCTCGTCCTCGTAGAGGATCGTCATGCCCGGCACCGGCTCGGGCACCGCGACGGGCGCGGCCGGCGGCGGCGGAAGGACGACCTCCAGCCAGGAGCCCGCCGTGACCCGGTCGGACTTGGCGACGTCCCGGCCGTCCAGCTGGACGTCGCCGGCGGCGATCACCTCGGCGGCGCGGGAGCGGGAGAGGCCGAACAGCCGCGCCAGGGCGGCGTCCACCCTCTCGCCCTCCAGGCCCTCGGGAACGTAGAGGGAGCGGTGGTCGCTCATACGGCGTCCTCCCCGCTGGTCTCCGCGTCCTTCCGCCCGGCGGACCCGACGGGCCCGGCCTTCTCGCCGGTGTCGCGGGTGCCGTCGAGCTGGTAGCCGCGGGCGGCCAGGACGACGGCGAGCACGCCGCCGCAGACGATGGCGGAGTCGGCCAGGTTGAACACCGGCCAGTTGGGCCACTCGATCCAGTCGACCACATGGCCCTGGAAGGCGCCCGGCGCCCGGAGGACACGGTCGATCAGGTTGCCCAGCGCGCCCCCGAGCAGCAGGCCCAGGCTCAGCGCCCAGGGCAGGCTGCGCAGGTCCCGCGCGGTGCGCACGATGGCGATCACCACGCCGATGGCGATGATGGTGAACACCCAGGTCATGCCCGTGCCGATGGAGAAGGCGGCCCCGCTGTTGCGGGTGACCCGCAGCGTGGTCAGCCCGCCCAGCAGCTCGATCGGCCGCTCGCCCTCCAGCCCGGCCACCACCAGGATCTTGGTGATCTGGTCGGCCAGCAGCGCCGTGAGGGCCACCGCCGTCAGGACGGCGATACGACGGGGCCGGGACCCCGTCTCCGTCCCGGAGGCGGTCCCGGCTCCGTCTCCCTCGTTCTGGATCTCGCTCAGCGTCGTTCCTCGCGTTGTTTGCATTTCACACATAGCGTCGCACGCGGGAAGGCCTGAAGGCGTGCCTTGCCTATGGCCTTGCCGCATTCCTCACAGACACCATAGGTGCCCGCCTCTATTCGCGCGATCGCGCGCTCGTTCTGCTGCAGGAGGTCACGCGAGTTGTTGGTGAGCGCCAACTCGTGTTCGCGTTCATAGGTCTTGGCGCCCGCGTCCGCCTGGTCGTCCCCGGCCCCCTCGCCCAGATCCGTGCCCTCGGCCGCCTGGGACAGGGCGGCGGCGATCTCCGCGGAGAGCTCCCGCGCCTCGGCGGTCAGCCTGGTCCGCACCGCCTCCAGCTCCTCCGCGGTCCAGCGTTCCTCCCCTTCTCGGACCGGGAGCTTCTCTGCCTTCTTGGCCTCCTGGGCCACGCTTGCGGTGCCGGCCATGTCGGTCCCCCTAGCGTTGATCTTGTTATCGACTGGCAGTGCGGGCAGCATAGGTCTCCCTCCGGGGTGCGGCAAACAACACCGTTTGGTCACCACCCGCATATGCCCCACGACAAGCCGTCACGAACCGCGCAGTTGACCGAGCTTCTGTGTGAGCAGGGTCACATCTCCGTCAACCTCGATGACCTTCTCGCGGCTTGTGGCGCCGGAGAGCAGCCGGACGTCTCTGCGCCTTATCCCCAGGGCTTTCGCGACGGCCTCCAGCGCCGCCTCGGTCGCCTGACCCTCCACCGCGCGGGCGGTGACCTTGACGACCAGCGCGTCGCCGTGGGTGCCGCCGACCTTCGTGCGCGACGCCCCGGGCCCCACCCTGATCGCTACTTTGATCGTCATATTTCACCCTTCTATGGGATATTCCTGACCGTAATTCGAGTCGAACACGGGCCCGCGCGCCCCGTACAATCGTGTCAGTCCATGGCAAGGCAGTGATGAGGCCATCACCTCGGAGCCGCCGGAAGAACAGCCCCGAGCCCGGGAGAGCCCGGAGCCCAGTAGAACCGGCAGCCGGACGCCAACGAAGCGGATCACGCGCGATCGTCGCCGCGTGGTCAAGGAGGGTGGTACCGCGGCCCGTTCGGGTCGTCCCTTCAAGGACAGTCCTTACCGTCTTGGAGGTCGTACCACCGTGTCCTTCCGTCCTCTTCCCGCGCAGGTCGATCTGCCGGCCCTCGAACGCGACCTGCTGCGCCGCTGGCAGGACGAGAAGATCTTCCAGCGGTCGCTCGAACGCAACGCGGACGGCCCCCGCTGGGTCTTCTACGAAGGTCCGCCCACCGCCAACGGCATGCCCGGCGTGCACCACGTCGAGGCCCGCGTCTTCAAGGACGTCTTCCCCCGGTTCAAGACCATGCAGGGCTACCACGTGCCCCGCAAGGCCGGCTGGGACTGCCACGGCCTGCCCGTCGAGGTCGCGGTGGAGAAGGAGCTCGGCCTGTCGGGCAAGCCGCAGATCGAGGCCTACGGCATCGCCGAGTTCAACGAGCGCTGCCGCGCCTCGGTCATGCGCCACACCGACGCCTTCGAGGAGCTCACCGAGCGGATGGGCTACTGGGTGGACCTCCACCAGGCCTACCGCACCATGGACCCCTCCTACATCGAGTCGGTCTGGTGGTCCCTGAAGGTCATCTGGGAGAAGGACCTCCTCTTCCGCGACCACCGGATCACCCCCTACTGCCCCCGCTGCGGCACCGGCCTGTCCGACCACGAGCTCGGCCAGCCCGGCGGCTACGAGACGGTCAGCAGCCCCTCGGTCTACGTGCGGATGCCCGTCACCTCCGGCCGCTTCGAGGGCGCCGACCTGCTCATCTGGACCACCACCCCGTGGACGCTGGTCTCCAACACCGCCGTCGCCGTCCACCCCGGCGTCACCTACGTGGTGGCGGAGAAGGACGGCGAGAAGCCCGTCATCGTCGCCGAGCCTCTGCTGGAGAGCGCGCTGGGCGAGGGCTGGACCGTCCGGGAGTCCTTCTCCGGCTCCGAGCTGGAGCGCACCCCCTACAGCCGCCCGTTCGAACTGGTCGAGATCCCCGGCGCGCACTTCGTGCTGCTCGCCGAGTACGTCACCGTCGAGGACGGCACCGGCCTGGTCCACCAGGCGCCGGCCTTCGGCGCCGACGACCTCCAGACGTGCAAGCGCTACGGGCTGCCCGTCGTCAACCCCATCGGCCCCGACGGCCGCTTCCTGGAGGACGTCCCGACGGTCGGCGGCGTCTTGTTCAAGGAGGCCGACGAGGCGCTGACCGCCGACCTGCGGGAACGCGGCCTGCTCTTCCGCGGCTCGCACTTCGAGCACAGCTACCCGCACTGCTGGCGCTGCCACTCGGCGCTGCTGTACTACGCGCTGCCCGCCTGGTACATCCGTACCACCGCCGTCAAGGACGAGCTGCTGCGCGAGAACGCCGGCACCAACTGGTTCCCCGAGACCATCAAGGAGGGCCGGTACGGCGAGTGGCTGCGCAACAACGTCGACTGGTCGCTGTCGCGCTCCCGCTACTGGGGCACCCCGCTGCCGCTGTGGCTGTGCCCCGACGAGCACGTCACCTGCGTCGGCTCCCTCAAGGAGCTGTCGGAACTGGCCGGCGAGGACCACTCCGAACTCGACCCGCACCGCCCGTTCGTCGACGACGTGACCTTCCCCTGCCCGGTCTGCGCCCAGACGGCGACCCGCGTCCCCGACGTCATCGACGCCTGGTACGACTCGGGCTCCATGCCGTTCGCCCAGCACGGCGCGCCCTACCGGGGCCAGGAGGAGTTCGAGCAGGCCTACCCCGCGCAGTTCATCTGCGAGGCCACCGACCAGACCCGCGGCTGGTTCTACTCCCTCATGGCCGTCGGCACCCTGGTGTTCGACAGGTCCTCCTATGAGAACGTGCTGTGCCTCGGGCTGATCCTCGCCGAGGACGGGCGCAAGATGTCCAAGCACCTGGGCAACGTGCTGCAGCCGCTGCCGCTGATGGACCAGCACGGCGCCGACGCCCTGCGCTGGTTCATGGCCTGCTCCGGCTCGCCGTGGGCGGCCCGCCGGGTCGGCCACAACGTGCTGGAGGAGATCGTCCGCAAGGTCCTGCTGACCTACTGGAACACCGCCTCCTTCTTCGTCCTGTACTCCAACGCGGCCGCCTCGCAGGGCAACGCCTGGACGCCCGACCGGCTCGGCGAGGCCCCCGCCCCCGCCGACCGGCCGCTGCTGGACCGGTGGGCGCTGGCCGAACTGAACCGCACGGTCTCCGAGGTCACCGAGGCGCTGGAGGTCTTCGACACCCAGGCCGCGGGACGCCGGCTCGGCGAGTTCGTCGACGACCTGTCCAACTGGTACGTCCGCCGGTCCCGCCGCCGGTTCTGGGAGGGCCCGACCACCCCGGAGAACAGCTCGGCGTTCGCGACCCTGTACGAGTGCCTGGAGACGCTGACCCGGCTCATGGCCCCGCTGGTGCCGTTCGTCACCGACCACGTCTGGGACGTGATCCGGCCCGAGGGCTCCCCCGAGTCGGTGCACCTGGCGTCCTGGCCGAAGGTCGACGCCGCGCTGCTGGACGCCGACCTGACCGCGCAGATGGCGCTGGTCCGGCGGCTGGTCGACCTGGGCCGCGCCGCCCGGACGTCCTCGTCGGTGCGCATCCGCCAGCCGCTCGGCCGGGCCCTGGTCGGCGCGCCCGGCTGGGCCTCCCTGCCCGGCGAGCTGCGCGCCCAGATCGCCGAGGAGCTGAACGTCGGCTCCTTCGAGGACCTGTCCTCCATCGGCGGCGACCTGGTCGAATACGAGGTCAAGCCCAATTTCCGCGAGCTGGGCAAGCGCTTCGGCAAGCAGACGCCGCTGGTCGCCAAGGCGGTCACCGCCTCCGAGCCGGCGGGGCTCGTCACCGCCCTGCGCCGGGCGGGCTCCTTCACCGCCGAGGTGCCCGAGGTCGGCACGGTCGAGCTCGGCCCCGACGACGTGATCGTCACCGAGCGCCCCCGTTCCGGCTGGGCCGTGGAGTCGGCGGCGGGCGAGACCCTCGCGCTCGACCTGGAGATCACCGCGGAGCTGCGCCGGGCGGGCCTGGCCCGCGAGGCCGTCCGGATGATCCAGGACGCCCGCAAGCAGTCCGGCCTGGAGGTCACCGACCGCATCACCCTGGCCTGGTCCGCCTCCGACCCGGAGATGGGCGAGGCGCTGCGCGAGCACGGCGCGGACATCGGCGGCGAGGTCCTCGCCACCTCCTTCACCGAACTGGAGCCCGGCGCCGAACCCACCCACCACGAGGCGGACCTCGGCCTGTCCTTCGTCCTGAAGAAGGCCTGACCTCCCGCGAGGGCCGCGTCCCGCGCGGCCCTCGCGGCGGTCCGCGGCTCAGGGTGTTCTCAGGGTCTTCTCGGGGTCGCCCCCGGTAGAGGGGGGCGGCCCCCTTTGTCATAGTGAAGAGGTGGAGCTAGAGAACACCCCCCAGTTGAGGGCGTCGGACGCGGACCGGGACCGGGTGGCGGAGATCCTCGGAGACGCGCTCTCCGAGGGCAGGCTGACCCCGGAGGAGCACTCCGAGCGCCTGGACCGCCTCTACGCCGCCAAGACCTACGCCGAACTGGAGCCGCTCACCGGCGACCTGCCCCGCCCGAAGGTCTCCCTGTCCAAGGAGGAGCCCTCCCTTCCCCCGCCGGTCCGCGGCTCCAGCGACATCCAGTGCTTCTTCGGCGCGGCCGAACGCAAGGGCCGCTGGCTCGTCGAGCCCGTCACCACCGTCAACTGCGTCTTCGGCGGCGTCGACCTCGACTACCGCACCGCGGTCCTCACCCAGCGCGAGGTCGTCGTCAACGTCAGCTGCATCTTCGGCGCCGTCGACGTCGTCGTCCCCCCGGGCGTCCGCGTCGAGAGCAACGCCTCCGCGATCTTCGGCGCCGTCGACGACCCCGGCAACGACACCGTCGACCCCCACGCCCCCGTCATCCGCTTCACCGGCTTCATCCTCTTCGGCGCCCTCACCGTCAAGCGCAAGCTCACCCGCGAGCAGCGCCGCGCCCAGCGCGCCGCCCGCCGCTCCCGCCACCACCTCTGACGCCCGGCCGCCCCTCGGCGCGCAAGCACACCGGGAGTCCGCACACACGCGAGAAGCCCGTGCCTGACGGCACGGGCTTCTGTGGTGAAGAGCGGAGGAGAGTGCTCAGACCGCGTGCTCCTTGTCGGGCTGGCAGACCAGGCAGGGAGTGCAACCGCGCTCCTTGGCGGTGTCGCGGCTGATGCTCTCCAGGTCCTCGTCCTCCTCGCCGATGTCCTCGATGAGGGCGCAGTCCGGGCGGTGGTAGCGCTTGGTGCCGCTGAGGATGCGGACGATGGGGCCGCCGGGGGCCTCCTCGGGCTCACGGGAGCCGGGGACCACGGGGTGGGTGTCGGCGGCGGGCTCTGCGAGCGCCTCCTCCTCGGCGGCGTGCTCGGGCCGGGAGGCCGGGTCCTCGGAGGAGTCGCCCTCGGGCTCGGGGTCGGACGCGGAGCCGACCGGTTCCGGCAGGACCGGGTCCTCCAGCGGAGACCCGCTCAGCGGGGACTCCTCCAGCGGCGGCTCGGGCAGGGGGGTTCCCTGCTCGGGGGTGGGCCGGTCGAGGGCGGGCTCGGCTTCGGCGGACTTGGACCAGAAGGGCTCCGCGGGCGCCGGAGAGGACCAGGAGTCGCCGCTCCGGCGGGGCTCCAAGGGGTTCGGGCCGCTGTAGGACTCCTCCGGCAACGGGTAGGAGGGGTCGAGCGGGTCGGCGGTCAGCGCCTTGGGGTCCCAGTCGGTGATGGTGTCGGCGGCGGGGGGCTCCGAGGACACGGGCCCGGACGTCCAGTCCATGCCGCCGACGGCGGAGAAGGAGCCGGACCGCTCCTGCGGGAGCGAGGGCGCCGGGTCCGGCTCGGAGGCCGGGGCCGCCTCGAAGTTCAGGGTGGGTTCGAGGCCCGGGCCGGGCTCGGTGGCGAGGCCGGGGTCCGGCTCGCCGTCCGGCGCACCGCCGCCCGCCGCGGCCGCGGTGGCGCGCGCCGCCAGAGCGGTGTCGGGCAGGCAGGCGGTGCAGGGGCTGAACCCCTCTTCCTGGGCCTCTATGTAGGTGAGCTCCTCGGTCTGCCGTCCGGCGAGCTGCCGGCAGGTGTCGAGGTGGTAGCGCTTGCGGCCGGGGATGACGTACACGAGCGCGTCGTCCGGCACCTGCGCGGTCGGCATCGGGAAGGCGTACGGAGTGTCCTCCTCCGGCTCGGGGAGGGGGGCGGGCTCCTCGGTCGCCTTGGCCGCCGCCCGCCGTGCCGCCCTGCCGGTGGGCCGGGACTTGGGGGCCGCGGGGCGGGCCGGGGCGGACCCGAACAGCTCCCTGCGCCGGATGAGCACTCCGATGGCCAGGCACAGGGCCGACACGACGCTGACAGCGATCGAGACATAGATCAGCTGCAGCCCCGTCAGGCCCAGCACTCCCTGCTCTTCCGTCACGATCCCCGCCACCAGCAGGGCGATCGCCACGATGACCAGCAGGCCACTCAGGATGATCACAAGGACTCCCTCTCCCGGTACCCAGCGCTTCGACCGGTCCTCGCGACTGGGCGAGGTGTCGGCAGAGTCAGCACCCTATCGCCTGTCGGAGCATCAGCACGTCAGGCGAAGAGGCCGTGTCAACGAAAGATCGACATCTTCCGCGTACACGCTCGTCCGGTGTACCGACGGGTCAGCGGCGGTCGTGCGGCGGGGCTTCCACCGCGGCGTGGAAGGCGCCGGTACCGCTGTGCTGCGCGGGCTCGGCCGGGGGCGGGAACGGGGTGGGGCCGGTGGAGACGGGGGCGGGCTGGCCTGCGTGGGCCGCCACGGGGACCGGCTGGGGGCCTGTGATCGTCGCTCCGGGGAAACCGCCCTCGTTGGCGCCGACCTCGAGCTCGCGCAGCTGGCCTTCCAGGTAGGCCTTCAGCCGGCTGCGGTACTCGCGTTCGAAGGCGCGCAGGTCGTCGACCTTGCGCTCCAGCTCCTCGCGCTGCTGCACCAGGGAGCCCATGACCTGGCGGTGCCGCTCCTGGGCGTCCCGGTCGAGCTGCTCGGCCCGGGAGCGGGCCTCGGAGACGATCTGGTCGGCCTGGCGGCGCGCCTTGCCCAGGATGTCCTCCGCCTCGCGGCGGGCTCGGCCGAGGGTCTCGTCGGCCTCCCGGCGGGCGTCCGCGATCGCCTGGTCCGCGGTCTGCTGCGCCAGGGCGAGCACCCGCGCCGCGGTGTCCATGTTGTCCTCGGTGCTGGGCCGGGGCTCGATGCGCGGCTCGTGCGCCAGGCCCATGCCGACCGGCTCCGGCTGCTGCATGGGCTCGGGCTGCCGGATCGGCTCCGGCATCGGGGGGGCGAGATCCTGCTTGGGCTCCACGATCGGGGCCGCCATGGCGGGGACCTTGCCGCGCAGGCACTCGGCCAGCTTGGCCCGCAGTTCCTCGTTCTCCTGGATCAGGCGGTCGAGTTCGGCCTCGACCTCGTCGAGAAAGGCGTCGACCTCTTCCTCGTCGTATCCCGGTCGAAGCCGGGTCGTGCTGAACTGCTTGTTCCGCACATCCGCGGGTGTCAGCGGCATGGTGGTCTCCTTGGCGCGCTTGGAGTCTGTCCCAGAGGACGGTATCCGATCAAAGCTCCCGGGCGAAGACGATCATGGCGTCAGCCCTCCGACCACCCGAATCAGGATCAGGACGATCAGAAAGAGCACCATGAAGCTCAGATCGAGACTCACGTTACCCAATCGCAACGGTTTGAAGATACGTCTCAGACGAATGAGGATGGGTTCTGTGACCGTCCAGATGGGTTCTGCGAACACCAGAACGATCCCCTTGGGCCGCCAAGGCTGCCTCGACGTGCTCTCCGCATACATCTTGAGGTAGTCCAGGATCAGCCTGCCGATCAGGATCAGCAGGAACAGATACAGCACCACCGTCAGGATGGCTCCAACGACTGTCACGGACACTCTCGCATGTGGCTGTCAGCTTTGGTTGAAGAATCCGCGTTCTGCCATCCTGGCCTTGTCTTCGGCGGTCACCTCGACATTGGCCGGAGAGAGCAAGAACACTCTGTTCGTAACACGTTCGATGCTCCCGTGGAGCCCGAACACGAGACCTGCCGCGAAATCGACCAGCCGTTTGGCGTCGCTGTCGACCATCTCCGTCAGATTCATGATCACCGGGGTGCCCTCACGGAAATGCTCCCCGATGGTCCGAGCCTCGTTGTACGTCCTAGGGTGAAGCGTAGTGATACGCGCCAAATCCGATACAGCGGGCTCTCGCCTCTCCTGCGCCGGCACCGGCGGACCCGTCGCGATCTGCGTGGGCTGGTGGTCGTCCTCGACCGGACGACGGCGGGGCGGGTGCGCCGTGTGCTCCGCCTCCGGCTCATCGTATTCTTCGTCGTAGACGTCATAGTCGTCATATCGGTCGTCCTCGACGAGGCCGAGATAGACCGCCATCTTGCGCATCGCGCTGGCCACTGGGCCCCTCCGATCCGATATTCCGTCCAGGATGTCCTGTTCAACCCGAGTCGCGGACGTCGCCCGCTACTTACTCGCGGACATTACCCGACGATTGTCCGCCTACCTCCGAGCAACGCCGTACCGATGCGCACGTGTGTCGCACCACAGGCGATCGCCTCCTTCAGGTCACCGCTCATACCGGCCGAGACGATCCCGGCGTCCGGATGGACGGATCTCAGCTTCTCGGCGTATCCGGCCAGCCGTTCGAACGCCGGAGCCGGATCGGCGCCCAGCGGCGCGACCGCCATGATGCCACCGAGTTCCAGTCCGGGGGCAGTGCTTATCCGGTCGGCCAGTGCCAAGAGGTGATCAGGTTTTACCCCGCTCCGCCCGGACGAATCAGGAGGATCCAGCGAAACCTGCGCCAAACAAGTCACTTTTTTCCCCTGTTTCACCGCCTCCTCCGAGAGGGCGGTGACCAGACGCGGCCGGTCGACGGACTGTACGACCCGCGCGTATCGCACGACCGACTTGACCTTGTTGGTCTGCAGCGCTCCGATGAAGTGCCAGACGAGAGGGAGGTCGCCGCAGGCGGCCGCCTTGGGGGCGGCCTCCTGGTCGCGGTTCTCCCCCACGTCGGTGATGCCCAGACCGGCCAGCAGCCGGACATCGGACGCAGGGAACGTCTTGGTGACCGCGATCAGGGTGACCTCGCCCGGGTCCCGCCCCGCCTCCCGGCAGGCGAGAGCGATCCGTTCCCCAACGTCCCGCAGATTGGCTGCGAGCTCTTCTTCGCGTGTCACTGCTACTTCAGGAAGTCGGGGACGTCGAGGGGGTCGTCGTCGTCGAACACGACGGGACGGCGCCGGGTGGGCTCCCCTCCGGTGAACCGGTCGAAACGGGTCACCGCGGGCGGATCCTGCACCGGCCGCGGCACCTTAGGGTGCGCCTGCTCCGGCTGTTCCTCCGAGGCGTCCTCCTGCGACCCGGCCGACTCCTCGAGCGACGCGGGCTCGGGCTCCGGCGCGGGCTCGGGGACCTTCGGCCCCGGCTCCGGCGGGGCCGCCGGAGTCACCGGCTTGGCGGCCGCCTCGGTGACGGTGGGCCGGATCGGTGGCGGCGGCAGCCGTTTGACGTCCGGTTCGGGCGCCACCGGCTGGATCTCGTCGAAGCCCGCCGCGATGACGGTCACCCGCACCTCGTCGCCGAGCGCGTCGTCGATGACCGCGCCGAAGATGATGTTGGCGTCCTGCGCCGCGGCGTTGGACACCAGCTGCGCCGCCTCGTTGATCTCGAACAGGCCGAGATCGGAGCCGCCGGAGATGGACAGCAGCACCCCGTGGGCGCCGTCGATGCTGGCCTCCAGCAGCGGGCTGGAGATCGCCATCTCGGCCGCGGCCACGGACCGGTCGTCGCCGCGCGCCGAGCCGATGCCCATGAGCGCCGAGCCGGCTCCCGACATCACCGACTTCACGTCGGCGAAGTCCAGGTTGATCAGACCCGGGGTGGTGATGAGGTCGGTGATGCCCTGGACACCGGAGAGCAGGACCTGGTCGGCGGCCTTGAAGGCGTCCAGCACGCTGACCTGCCGGTCGGAGATCGACAGCAGCCGGTCGTTGGGGATGACGATGAGGGTGTCGACCTCGTCGCGCAGCGTCTCGATGCCCGCCTCGGCCTGGGCGGCCCGGCGCTTGCCCTCGAAGCTGAACGGACGGGTGACCACGCCGATGGTCAGGGCGCCGAGGGTACGGGCGATGTTCGCCACGACAGGGGCGCCGCCGGTGCCGGTGCCGCCGCCCTCGCCCGCGGTCACGAAGACCATGTCGGCCCCCTTGAGGACCTCCTCGATCTCCTCGCGGTGGTCCTCGGCGGCCTTGCGGCCGACCTCGGGGTTGGCGCCGGCGCCCAGTCCCCTGGTGAGTTCGCGGCCGACGTCGAGCTTGACGTCGGCGTCGCTCATCAGAAGCGCCTGGGCGTCAGTGTTGATCGCGATGAACTCGACGCCCTTGAGCCCCTCTTCGATCATCCGGTTGACGGCATTGACACCGCCGCCGCCGATACCGACGACTTTGATGACCGCTAGGTAGTTCTGCGGTGCTGCCACGAGGAGGGGCCTTTCCGCTAGCTTGCTGTTCCAGATAAACCTTGACCCTCAAGTTGAGGCTTACAGTTATGTCAACCTGAGGACTGCTAGGGACAGTAGGGCTGCCCCCCATCAGGGTCAACTAACAGGGGCACAAGGAGATCGGCGTGTCGCAGTGACGCCGACTCACCCTGATTCGCGGGAATTGCCGATCATCTGGTAGTGACCACTTCCGGCGCGCTGACGTCTATGGTGCGCGCGGCCCGGCCCGCCTTGGTCGACAGCAGCGCCTTCAACAGGCGGTGCTTCTCGTCGGTGCGCTCGGCCGCGCCCCACACCACGGTGAGACCGCCTTCCAGCCGCAGAACCACTGATTCAGCACTCAACGCTTCAATTGTCACCAATTTCGTTTTCCACCGCGGCGGCAGTTCCCGCAGCACCTTCAGTCCCTCCCGGGTCGCCGGATCTCCCGCGCCCGGGGCCGCCACCACGAAAAGCGGCAGGTGAGCGGGCCTGCGAGGAGACGTGAGAACTGTCACACCGAAGCGGTCCACGTGCTGGAACAGACCGTTCTGCTCGACCGTGGCGATCGGGGACCGCTCCCGCACGGTGATGACCAGGGTCGTGGGCCAGCTCCGCGACACCGAGACCGACTCCACTTCCCGGACTCCGGCCACCCGGCGCTTCACCGCCCCCGCGTCCAGCCGCGCCAGCGGCGTCCCGACCGGGACCCTGGCCGCCTGCAGCACCCGCTCGCGGTCCAGCAGCGAGATTCCGCGCACCGACACCTCGCGCACCACCAGCAGCTTGGAGCCGAGCACCACCCAGACCGCGGCGCCGAGCAGCGCCGCGATGAGCAGGACGACGAACAGCACCTTCCAGCGGGCGCGCCGGACGGGGCGCTTGCGCTCCGGGAGCTCCGGATCCTCCCCGGGCTCCCCGGCGTCCCGCGCCGGATCGTCCCTCGAAGAGGGCGGCTGCGTGGTGGCCATGTGCCGATGATGTCCTCTCCCCGCGCCCGCTGGAACCTCCGACACGCCAGGCCGCCGGACCCGGCCCGGCCCGGCGTCAGGAGAGCAGGGACAGGATCCGCGGGCCGAGCGTGGTGACGTCGCCCGCACCCGCGGTGATCACGACGTCGCCGGGCGCGGCGAGCGCGGCGACCCGCTCGGCGGCGGTGGCGAAGTCGGGCAGGTAGTGCACCTGCGGCCCCTCGGGCACCGCGTCGACGATCAGCCGGCCGCTCACCCCCGGCTCGGGATCCTCGCGGGCGCCGTAGACGTCCAGGACGACCGCGACGTCGGCTGCGCCCAGGGCCGCGCCGAACTCCGCGGCGAAGAACCGGGTGCGGCTGTACAGGTGGGGCTGGAAGACCACGACGATCCGGGACCGGCCGCTCTCCCCGACGTAGTCGCGGGTCGCCGACAGGTCCGCGGTCAGCTCGGTCGGGTGGTGCGCGTAGCTGTCGAAGACCTGGACGCCTCCGGCCTCGCCCTTCAGCTCGAGCCTCCGGCGGGCCCCGCCGAAGGCGGCCAGGCCCTCCACCACCTTGGCCAGGTCGGCGCCGAGCGCCTTGGCGACCGCGACGACGGCCGCGGCGTTGAGCGCGTTGTGCCGTCCGGGGACCGAGAGCTCGACCGGGCCGACACCTGAGAGCTCGAACGTGGAGCCGAGCCCGCGCGGCGTGAATCCGGTGACCCTGACGTCGGCGTCCTCGGCCTCGCCGTAGCCCAGCACCCGGGGCGCCTTGGCCGCCAGTTCCCGCACCACCGGGTCGTCGACCCCGGCGACCAGGATCCCGCCGGGCTCGATGCGCTCGACGAAGCGCGCGAAGTTCGCCTTGACCTCCTCGAACCCCCCGTAGTTGTCCAGGTGGTCGGCCTCGACGTTGGTGATGACCGCCACCCGCGGGGAGTACATGAGGAATGAGCCGTCGCTCTCGTCCGCCTCGGCCGCGAACACGTCGCCGGTGCCCTCGGCCGCGCCCAGGCCGGTGGTGACCAGCTGGCCGCCGATGCAGTAGGACGGGTCGAGGCCCGCGTGCTGCAGGGCGACCGTGAGCATCGAGGTGGTCGTGGTCTTGCCGTGCGTACCGGCCACCGCGACCGCCCGCCGCCCCGCCATGAGCGAGGCCAGCGCCGCGGCCCGGTGCAGGATCCGCAGCCCCCGCTCCCGCGCGGCGGCCAGTTCGGGGTTGTCCTGGCGGATCGCGGTGGAGACCACGACGGTGTCGGCGTCGCCCAGGTGGGCGGCGTCGTGCCCGACGAAGACCTTCGCGCCCATCCCGGCGAGCTGCTCCAGCAGCTCGGAGTCCTTGGCGTCGCTGCCGGAGACCGTCATGCCGCGGCCCAGCATGATCCGCGCGATGCCGGACATGCCGGCGCCGCCGATCGCGATGAAGTGCACCTTCCCCAACTGGTCGGCGGGCACGACGTCGACGGGACTGACGAGGCTCACGAGTTGCCCCCTCTTCTGGCGCGGACGACCTCGAAGACCATCTGCGCGAGCTTGACGTCGGCGTCTCGGTGGCCCATCCGGGCGGCGGCCTCCGACATGCGCACGACGGTTTCGGCGTCCTTCAGGATCGGCAGCATGTTGTGGACGATCCACTCGGGGGTCAGCGCGCCGTCCTCGACCATGAGGCCCCCGCCTCCGTCCACGATCGGCTGGGCGTTCAGCGCCTGCTCCCCGTTGCCGATCGGCAGCGGCACGTACGCCGCCGGCAGGCCGACCGCCGACAGCTCGGCGCAGGTCATCGCGCCCGCCCGGCACATGGCCAGGTCCGCGGCGGCGTAGGCGAGGTCCATCCGGTCGCAGTAGGGGATCGTGACGTACTGCGGCTCGCCCGGGCGTCCGGGCGGGGCCTCCTCGGTGTTCTTCTTGCCGACGATGTGCAGCACCTGCACCCCGGCGGCGCGGAAGGCCGGAGCCGCCGCCACCGCCGCCCGGTTGAGGGAGCGGGCGCCCTGGGACCCGCCGAAGACCAGCAGGGTCGGCAGGTCGGCGTCGAGCCCGAAGTAGCTGCGGGCCTTGTCGCCGATGGCCAGCCGGTCGAGCTCGGCGATCTGCCGGCGGATCGGGATGCCGACGAACCTGGCGTGCGGCAGCGGTGAGTCCTGGTGGGAGACCGCGACGTGCTCGGTGAAGCGCGCGCCGAGCTTGTTGGCCAGGCCCGGCTTGGGGTTGGCCTCGTGCACGATGATCGGGATGTGCCTGCGGCGGGCGGCCAGATAGCCCGGGGTCGCCACGTACCCGCCGAAGCCCACGAGGACGTCGGCGCCGACCCGGTCCAGCACCGCGGCGGCGGAGTTGATCGCGCCGTTCAGCCGGCCGGGCACCGCGAGCAGCCGGGGGGTGAGCGTGCGGGGCAGCGGGACCGGAGGGATGAGCGCGAGCTCGTAACCGCGCTGCGGGACCAGGGTGGTCTCCAGGCCGCGCTCGGTGCCCAGGCAGGTGATCTGCACGGACGGGTCCATGCGTCGCAACGCGTCGGCGAGGGCGAGCGCCGGCTCGATGTGCCCGGCTGTGCCACCGCCGGCGAGGACAACCCTCATGACACGACAACCTTTCTGCAGAGATCCTCGAATCTCGGTACGGGGGGTTCTATCTGGGTCCCAGACCCAGCCAGCTTAGGACGCGCGCGCCCGGTCCGGGACCACGCGCGGCCAGCGCCTGGCGGGCGCCCGGCTCCCGCTTGGCGAACGCCAGCAGGATGCCCAGCGCGATGAGCGTGGGGATCAGCGCCGAGCCTCCGTAGGACACCAGCGGCAGCGGGATGCCGGTGATCGGTAGGACGTTGATGACCGCGCCGATGTTCACGATCGCCTGGACCACGATCCAGGCGGTGATGCCGGTGGCGGCCAGCCGCATGAACGGGTCGCGCACCCGCCTGGCGATCCGCAGCCCGGCGTAGGCCAGCAGCCCGAACAGGCTCAGCACGATGAGGGTGCCGACCAGCCCGAACTCCTCGCCCAGGACGGCGAAGATGAAGTCGGTGTCGCCGTGCGGAAGGTACTCCCACTTGGCCCGGCCCTCGCCCACGCCGGTGCCGAACCAGCCGCCCGAGCCCAGCATGAACAGGCCCTGGTTGCTCTGGTAGCCGGCGCCCAGCGGGTCGCCCGAGGGGTCGAGGAAGCCGGTGAGCCGCTGCATCCGGTAGGGCTCGACCACGATGAGGATGGAGGTCAGCAGCAGGACCAGCGCCGAGACGCCGACGAACAGCCGCATCGGGGCGCCGATCACCCACAGCAGGGCCAGGAAGATCACGAAGAGCACCAGGGTGGTGCCCAGGTCGTCGCCGAGCATGACCAGGATGACGATGAGGCCGGTGCCCGGCAGCAGCGGGATGAGCAGCTGCTTCCAGTCCGTCAGCATCCGCAGCTTCTCCTTGCGGGCCAGCAGGTCCGCGCCCCACAGCACCAGCCCGAGCTTGGCCGGCTCGGACGGCTGGAGCTGGAACCCGCCGCCGAAGCTCAGCCAGCGGGTCGCCCCGCCCGCGCTCTGGCCGAGGCCGGGCACCAGCACCAGGGCGAGGCCGAGGATGGCCAGCAGCATGATCGGATAGGCCAGGACCCGGAAGGTGCGCACCGGCAGCATCGCGGTCAGCACCATCAGCGGCAGGCCCAGCGCCACCCAGGTGGCCTGCTTCTGCAGCAGCGTGAACGCCGAGCCGGTGTTCTTGAGCGAGATCACCGAGGAGGCCGACAGCACCATGGTCAGGCCGAGGGTGAGCAGCAGCAGCGAGCAGCCGATGACGAGGTAGTAGGAGGTGAGCGGGCGGTCCAGCAGGCTGAGCACGTTGGCCACCTGGACCCTCAGGCCCGTCCTGGCGCGTTCCGGCTCGGCTCCGCCGGTGGAGGCGGCCGTCACGAGCCCGGCTTCTCCCCTCTCGCCGGGGGATCGGCGGGATCGGCGCCGGCGCTTCCCAGCCGTTCCACCGCGGCGGCGAACGCGTTCCCGCGTGCCTTGTAGTCGGCGAACATGTCCATGGAGGCGGCCGCGGGGGCCAGCAGTACGGTGTCGCCCGGCTGTGCGAGCCGGGCCGCCTGGTTCACCACGAGGTCCATCGCATCAGTGTCCGTCGCGGCGACCTCGGCGACCGGAACCCCGGGGGCGTGTCGCGCGAGAGCCTCGGCGATCCGGGCCCGGTCGGCGCCGAGCAGGACGACGCCGCGCAGCCTCGGGGCGGCCGTGGCGACGAGGTCGTCGACGTCGGCGCCCTTGAGCAGCCCGCCCGCGATCCACACGATGTGCTCGTAGGCGGCCAGGGACGCGGCGGCGGCGTGCGGGTTGGTGGCCTTGGAGTCGTCCACGTAGGCGACCCCGCCCACGTCCGCGACGAAGGCGATCCTGTGCGGGTCGGGGCGGAAGGCCCGCAGCCCCTCCCGGACCGCCTCGGCCGGCACCCCGAAGGCACGGGCCAGCGCGGCGGCGGCCAGCGCGTTGGCCACGTTGTGCGGGGCGAACGGGACGACGTCCCGCAACTCGGCCAGCTCGTCGGCCGAACGTGCCGGGTCGGCGACGGTGGCGCGGTCGACCAGGAGGTCCTCGACCACGCCGAACTGGCCGGGAGCCGGCATCCGCAGGGTGAACCCGTAGGCGTCCGGGCCGGCGAGCGCGACCGTCGTCTCGTCGTCGGCGTTGCAGACCCGGATCGTCCCGGGCCCGTAGATCTTGGCCTTGGCCCCGGCGTAGGACTCCAGCGAGCCGTGCCAGTCCAGGTGGTCGGGCGCGACGTTGAGGACGGCCGCCGCGTGCGGCGCCAGGCTGGAGGACCAGTGCAGCTGGTAGCTGGACAGTTCGACGGCCAGCACGTCGTGGTCGGCGAGCACCGCCTCGACGATGGGCTCGCCGACGTTCCCGACGGCCACCGCGTCGTGCCCCGCGGCGGTGAGGATGCTGGTGAGCATCCTCACCGCGGTGGTCTTGCCGTTGGTCCCGGTCAGCGCCAGCCAGGGCGCGGCGCCCTCGGCCGGACGCAGCCGCCAGGCCAGCTCCACCTCGCCGATGATCTCCACGCCCCGGGCCGCGGCGGCGGCCAGCAGCGGCGTGGACGGCTTCCAGCCGGGGGAGGTGACGACCAGCTCGGTGCCCTCCGGCAGGGTCTCGCCGTCGCCGAGGCGGACCGTGACGCCCGCGGCCCGCAGCTCGGCCAGGCCCTCGATGCCCTCGGTCCGGGCGTCCACCGCGGTGACGACCGCGCCGCGTTCGGCCAGCACCCGCGCGGCGGCCCGGCCGGACACGCCCAGCCCGGCCACCGTGATGTGAACGTCCTTGAACCGCATTACTTGGGCACCCACTCCAGATAGAACAGGCCGACGCCGGCGGCGACGCACAGGCCGCAGATCAGCCAGAACCGCACCACGATCGTGGTCTCCGCCCAACCCGACAGCTCGAAGTGGTGCTGCAGCGGGGCCATCTTGAACAGACGTCTGGGCTGGTCGAACAGTTTACCGCTGATCTTGAACCAGCCCACCTGCAGGATCACCGACATGGTGATCAGCACGATCATGCCGCCCAGGATGGCCAGCAGGAACTGGGTGCGGGTGGTGATGGCCAGCCCCACCAGCACGCCGCCCAGGGCCAGCGAGCCGGTGTCGCCCATGAAGATCTTGGCGGGCGGGGCGTTCCACCACAGGAAGCCGAAGCACGCGCCGAGCACGGCCGCGGCGACCACCGCGAGGTCGAGGGGGTCGCGCACCTCGTAGCAGTTGGGCACCAGGGCCTGGGCGCAGCTCTGCCGGAACTGCCAGTTGCCGATGATCACGTAGGCGGCGAGGATCAGGCCGACGGTGCCCGACGCCAGGCCGTCCAGTCCGTCGGTGAGGTTCACGCCGTTGGACACGCCCTGGATGAGGATCAGCGCCCAGAGCACGAACAGGTAGGGGCCGATGCTCGGCCCGAAGTCCCGCAGGAACGACAGCGAGGGCGCCGCCGGGGTGAGCTGCATCGGGTTGGGGAACTGCAGGCAGCCCACCGCGAAGACCACGCCGACGATGACGATGCCGGTGGCCTTGGCGCGGCTGCGCAGGCCGAGGCTGCGCTGCTTGAAGACCTTGATGTAGTCGTCGACGAAGCCGACGACGCCCAGGCCCGCCATGAGGAACAGCACGAGCCCGCCGGAGATCGTCGGGACCGTCCAGGTGATCAGGTGGGCCGCGGCGTACCCGGTCAGCGAGCCGACCACGATGACGGTGCCGCCCATGGTGGGGGTGCCGCGCTTGCTCTGGTGGGTGCTGACGCCGTCCTCACGGATCATCTGCCCGTAGCCGAGGCGTACCACCAGCCGAATCCACAGGGGGGTGCCGAGCAGGCCGATGATCAGAGAGATCCCGCTCGCCAGGATTACGTTGTTCACGCCTCATCCTCCGGGGGGGCGTCCGTGAGCAGTGCCCGGGCCACCCGCTCCAGTCCGGCGACGCGCGAGCCCTTGACGAGCACCACGTCCCCCGGCCTGAGCCGTTCGCCCAGCACGGCCACCGCCGTACCGACGTCATCCACCTGTACGCACTCTCCGTTCCATGACGCCACCCGCTTGGCGCCCTCCAGCAAGGGCGCCGCAGCCGGACCGACCGCGACCAGACCGGTGACACCGGTCCGCGCGGCATGTTGTCCGATCTTCTCGTGTTCCGCAACGGAGGCGGGCCCCAACTCGGCCATGTGGCCGAGCACCGCATAGGTCCGGCGCCCTCCGGACATCATGGACAACGCGTCGAGCGCGGCGCGCATCGACTCCGGATTGGCGTTGTAGGCGTCGTTGACGACCGTCAGGCCGTCCGCCCTGCGGTCGACCTCCATGCGCCAGCGGCTGACCGGCACGGCGCGCGACAGCGCCGCGGCGACGTCCTCCAGCGGCATCCCCGCCTGCCGGGCCGTCGCGGCCGCGGCCAGCGCGTTGGCGACGGCGTGCGCGCCGTGCAGCCGCAACTCCACCCGGACGGAGCCCTCGGGGGTGACCAGGGTGAACCTGGCGCGGCCCTCCTCGTCACAGGTCTCCTCGACGGCCCTGACCTCGGCCTCGGGGGAACGCCCGAACAGCACCGCGCGGCCGTCGGTGCGCGCGGCCATGGCCCGCACCAGCGGGTCGTCGGCGTTCAGCACCGCCGCCCCGGTGTGCTCCAGCGCCTCGACCAGTTCGCCCTTGGCCCGGGCGACGGCCTCGCGGCTGCCGAACTCGCCGAGGTGCGCGGTGCCGACGTTGAGCACCACACCGATGTGCGGCGGGGCGATCCGCGTCAGGTAGGAGATGTGACCGACTCCACGCGCGCTCTTCTCCAGCACCAGGAAGCGGGTGGACTCGTCGGCCCGCAGCACGGTCAGAGGGTGGCCGATCTCGTTGTTGAGCGACCCCTCGGGGGCGATCGTGGGGCCGGCCTCGGCCAGCACCTGGGCGATGAGGTCCTTGGTGGAGGTCTTGCCGGAGGATCCGGTGATCCCGATCACGGTGGCCCGCGGCAGCCGGCCCAGCACGCCCTTGGCCAGTCGGCCCAGCGCGCCCACGACGTCGTCCACCTCGTGGACGTCGTCGCAGGGGCCGGCCACGACGGTGGGGATGCCCGGAAGCGGCCGTCCGCCCAGGACGCCGGCCGCGCCGCCCGCCATCGCGGCGGCGGCGAAGTCGTGGCCGTCCACCCGCTCGCCGGGCAGCGCGACGAACAGCGCGCCGGGCCCGGCCTGACGGGAGTCGATGACGACCGGGCCGGTCACCAGGGCGTCGGGACCGTGCAGCGTGCCGCCGGTCAGCGTCGCGATCTCGGACAGGGAAAGCTCTATCACCGGCACTCCCGGATGGCCTTGGCGAGGACCTCGCGGTCGTCGAACGGGGTCACCTGCCCCGCTGTGTACTGTCCGCGCTCGTGGCCCTTGCCCGCCACCACCAGCACGTCGCCCCGGCCCGCCCTGGCGACGGCCAGCGCGATAGCCGCCGCCCTGTCGGGCTCCACGACCACCTGGGCGCGCTCGGCCCGGGGCACCTCCAGCACGCCCTCCAGCATCGCCGTCAGGATGGCCAGGGGGTCCTCGGACCTCGGGTTGTCGTCGGTGAAGATCGCCAGGTCCGCCAGCCGGGCCGCGGCCGCGCCCATGAGCGGGCGTTTGCCCTTGTCCCGGTCGCCGCCGCAGCCCAGCACGATGATCAGCCTGCCCTCGGTGACCGGGCGCAGGGTGGTCAGCACCGCCTCGACCGCGCCCGGCTTGTGCGCGTAGTCGACGAGCGCGGCGAACTCCTGGCCCTCGTCCACGCGCTCCATCCGGCCGGGGACGCCCGGCATCCGGGCCACCCCGTCGACCGCGCGCTGCAGCGGGATGCCCGCCTCGACCAGGGCGACGATCGCGCCGAGCGCGTTGGCGACGTTGAACGGGCCGGCCAGCCGCACCTGCGCGACCGCCTCGATGCCGCCGGGGCCCACGATCCGGAACGAACTGCCCTCCGGGCCCAGCCTGACCTCCTCGGCCCGCCAGTCGGCGCCTCTGTCGCCGCCGGGCGAGAACGTGGTGACGGGCACCTCGGCGATCCCGGCGAGCCTGCGCCCGTAGGGGTCGTCGGTGTTGACGACGCCCACGAGGCTGTGCGCACGGGTGAACAGCTTCGCTTTGGCGGCGAAGTAGTCGTCCATGGTCGGGTGGTAGTCGAGGTGGTCCTGCGACAGGTTGGTGAACAGTGCCACGTCGAAGACCACGCCGCCGACCCTGGCCTGCTCCAGCGCGTGGCTGGAGACCTCCATGGCGATCGCCTCGACCCCGCGCTCGAGGGCGGTGGCGAAGGTGGCGTGCAGGTCGGTGGACTCGGGGGTGGTCAGCGCGGACGGCAGCCGCTCGCCCGCCAGGCGGGTCTCCACCGTCCCGATCACCCCGGCGGGAAGTCCCGCCCCGGTCAGGCCCGCCTCCAGGATGTAGGCGGTGGTCGTCTTGCCGCTGGTGCCGGTGACGCCCAGCAGCAGAAGCTGCCTCGCCGGGTCCCCGTACACGTAGGCCGCGGCGTCGCCCAGCACCGGGCGGACCGCCTCGACGACCAGGACGGGCAGGCCCGTCTCCTCCGCGGCCTCGCGGCCCTCGGGGTCGGTCAGGATGGCGGCCGCGCCGGCCTCGGCGGCCTGCGCGGCGAACTGCGCCCCGTGGAACCGCGCTCCGGGGAGCGCGGCGTACAGGTCGCCCGGCCGGATCTGCCGGGAGTCATGGGTGACCCCGGAGATCTCGCCTTCGAGCGGCCCGGGCACACCGAGCCGCTCTGCGAGACCCGACAGCGGCCGAGCGGGATTGCTCGAAGGACGCATCTCATGGCTCTCTCGTACGGACATCGCTCTGTCTGACGCCGACACGGGAGCCCTGGTTGGGGTCTCCCTCAGTCGGCGAACATCTTCAGGGTCGGCACCGCCGTCCCTGTGGGGGCCACCTTGCGGGTCTTCAGGGCGAACTCCATCACGTCCCTGAAGACCGGCGCGGCCACCTCGCCACCGTAGTACTTCTTCTTGGGATCTTGCAGCACGACCTGGACGATGAGCTGGGGATCATCCGCCGGAGCCATGCCCACGAAGGAGGCGGTGTACCCGTCGTAGCCGCTGCTGGACTCCACGTAGCGATCGGCGGTGCCGGTCTTGCCCGCCACCCGGAACCCGGAGATGCGCGCCGCCGGGGCGGTGCCCTCGTTGGTCGTCGCGCCCTCCAGCATGCGGATCAGCTGGCGGGCGGTGTCCTGGCTGATGACCCGGCGGCTCTGCGGCGCCGGGGCGGGGACGAAATGCCCCTCTCCGTCCAGGGTTCCGGCGACCAGCATCGGGGTGACCCGGACGCCGCCGTTGGCGATGGTCGCGTAAACGCTGGCCATCTGCAGGGCGTTCACCGAGATCGTCTGCCCGTAGGAGATGGGATACCGGTCGGTGCCGCTCCACTTGCTCGTCGGGTTGAACAGGCCGGGCGTCTCCCCCGGCAGCCCCACTCCCGTGGGCGAGCCGAAGCCGAACGACGTCAGATAGGAGTGCAGCTTGTCGTTGCTGAGGTTCTCCGAGGCCAGGATGGTGCCCACGTTGCTCGACTTGGCGAGGATCCCGCCGAAGGTGATGTTCTTCCAGGTCTTGTGGGAGTGCGAGTCCTCGAATTCGGTGCCGAGCTTCCAGATGTGGTCCGGGACGGTGAAGGGCGTCTCCGGAGTGACCAGGCCCTCCTCCAGCAGCGCGGCGGCGGTGATGACCTTGCCCGTGCTGCCCGGCTCGAACGCCTCCCCCACCACGCGGTTGCTGCGCTGGGCGGGGCTCGCCTTGGAGTACTCGTTGGGGTCGAAGGTCGGGTAGGAGGCCATCGCCAGGATCTTGGCGTCGGGGGTCATCACCACGACGGTGCCGGACTCGGCCTTGTACTTCTTCACCGCGGCCGAGATCGCCTCCTCGGCCTTCCACTGGATGTCCTGGCTCAGCGTCAGCCGCAGTCCCCTGCCGGGCACGGGTTCCTTGGTCTGGCCCTCGCCCATCGGGATGTGCTGCCCGTCGGGGCTGATCTCCACCCGCTGCCAGCCGGCCTCGCCTTTGAGCAGCTTGTTGTAGGCGTACTCCAGGCCCTCACCGCCGTCGCCGTCCCGGTTGACGAACCCGATCACGTTCGCGGCGACCGCGTCGGCCGGGTAGGAGCGGCGCGACTCCGGCACGTTGCCGATGCCCTTGTAGCCCAGCGACAGCACCAGCTTGCCCCGCTCGGGCGGCACCTGGTGGGCGAGCGGCACGTACTGGGTGTTCTTCTTCTCCAGGCTCTTGAGCACGAAGCCGATGTCCAGGCCGAGCATGGACGAGAGCCGGGCGGCGATCTCCGTCTTCTTCGCCGGGTCGATCCGGGTGGGGTCGACGAAGACGCCGCGCGCCTCCTGGGTGAGCGCCAGCGGGTTGCCGTCGGCGTCGGTGATGCCGCCCCGGGTCGCGGGCAGGTCGATCTTCCGCAGCCGCTGCTCGATGGCGGCCTGCTCGTAGGTGTCGGAGTTGATGCCCTGCAGCTGCACCAGCCGCCCCGCGAACAGCGACAGCACGAAGGCGATCATCAGCAGCGCGGCGTTGAGCCGCCGCATCGGGTCCTTCAGCCGCATCGAGGTGCGCGACGCGGGACGGCGGGGAGGACGGCGCGGCGGGGAGGGACGGGTGGTCCGCTCCCCGCCGGTCCGGTCGTCGCGCTTGGCGGGGGCGCGCCGGGCCGCGGGCCTGGGAGGCAGGGTCCCCGAGCCGGACCGGCGGCCCGGCTGGGGCCCGCGCGCCGGCGGCACCGGGCCGCGCGGGCCGCGTCGGCCCGGAGGTACCGCTCCGCCGGGGGTACGCGGGCGTTCGGTCACGGGGTCCTCTCGGGCTCGTTCTGTCCGTCGGGGGTGTTCCGGCCGTTCTGCTGGGGCCGCCCGGCCGGCTCGGCCGGCTCGTTCTCGGTGAGTCCGGTCCAGCCGGGGATGCCGTCGCCGGGGACGATCGCGCCCGGCACCCCGATGACTCCGGCGGCGGCAGCGGCGGCCGCCGCGGCGGACGGGACCGGACGCTTCTTCCCACCAGTTACTCGACCGTTACCCGGATCGACGAAAGCGAGCTCGCTGGGCTGTACCATCCCCTGATTACGAGCCTTGAGCGCCAGTCGGCCCGGTGACTCCTCCCGTGCGATCTCCTCGATGAGAGCCTGCTTCTGCTGAGTGAGCTGCCGTTCACTGCCTTCCAGCGCGCTCAGGGTGTAGGCGTCACGTGCCAGCACGGTGTTCAGCACCAGAAGGCTGACCAACGCTCCGCCCAGCAGACAAAGGATGAGCAACACGAACGGAGCACGAGGACGTCCCGACGACGGTCGCGGCCTGGGCCGAGACCGGGTCTGAGGCTGCCTCGCCTTGGACGGTTCGGCTTCCGGCCGCACCTTGGTGGGCTTCAGCGTGCGTCTTTCAGGCGTACGCGGCTTCGGCGTGCGCTCTTTCGCCTTGCGCGCGCCCGATTCGGCCGGATCCGCCTTACGCCGTGTGCGCCCCGGTTTCTTCTCCCCGGTGCCGGTCCCGTCGGCCTTCGCCGGCGGATCCTCCGGCTCCTTCCGGCCCTTCCTGCTCCCGGTCCTGCGATCCGGCCGGGTATCGCTCTGGGGCCCGGGCCCGGCGGATCGCCGCCGGGTTGGTGCGACGGTCTTGCGCTCGATCGTCGTCATGCGTCCTCCCGAACCCGCTCCGCGGCCCGGAAACGCACTGATGCCGCCCGCGGATTGCTGCTGATCTCCTCTTCGGAGGCCTGCTCGCTCCCCCGGGTGAGCAGGCGGAACCTCGGCTCGAACTCCGGCAGTGACACCGGGAGCCCCGCCGGGGTGTGATCGGTGGTGCGCTCGGCCAGGACCCGTTTGGTGATCCTGTCCTCCAGGGAGTGGTAGGACAGCACCGCCACGCGGCCGCCCACCGCGAGCGCGTCCATGGCCGCGGGCAGCGCCCGCTCCCAGACCTTCAGCTCGCTGTTCACCTCGATGCGCAACGCCTGGAAGGTGCGTTTGGCAGGGTTGCCGCCGCTCCGGCGGGTCGCCGCAGGGATCGCCGTGCGGACCAGCTCGGCCAGCCGGAGGGTGCCGGTGAACGGCTCCTTGGCCCGCTCCCGCACGATCGCCGAGGCGACGCGCTGGGCGAAGCGCTCCTCCCCGTACTCGCGCAGGATCCGCGCCAGGTCCGCCGGGGCGTAGGTGTTCACCACGTCCGCGGCGGTCATGCCCCGGGTCTGGTCCATGCGCATGTCCAGCGGGGCGTCATAGGAATAGGCGAACCCGCGTTCGGGCTCGTCCAGCTGGGGCGAGGAGACGCCCAGGTCGAAGAGGATCGCGTCGATCCGGTCCAGGCCCAGCTTCGCCAGCACCTCGGGAAGCTCGTCGTAGACCGCGTGGACGAGCATCACCCTGTCCCCGAAGGGTTCCAGGCGCGCGCCCGCGCGTTCCAGGGCCATGGGATCGCGGTCGAGGCCGAGCAGCCTGACCTCGGGGTAGGCCTTGAGCATGGCCTCGGCGTGGCCGCCCATGCCGAGGGTTCCGTCGACGTACAGGGCCCCCGGTTCGCCCACGGCGGGACCCAGCGTCGACAGAACGCGGTCGAGCAGGACCGGAACGTGTCCGGACTCATTCATGGTCTTGTCTACCCCCACTGCAGCCGACCGCTCGCGGTCGATCGGACATGCGGCCCTTGGGGCTCGTCCGGTCAGGTCCCCAACCGCTGCCCTGAGGAAGGGCCACCTGGCACCGGGGAAGCTGTGCCAGCCGGCGGGGAGAGCGGGTGGAGACCTGGCCGGACGTCGGCCCGTCGGGATCTTGCTAAAGGATTCCGGGTAGCACCTCCTCCGACAGGTCGGAGAAGGACTCCTCCTCCTGGGCCAGATAGGCCTCCCAGGAGGGTGCGTCCCAGATCTCAAGGCGGGAGTTCGCCCCGATGACCGCGCAGTCGCGCGTCAGCCCGGCGTAGGAGCGCAGCGCCGCGGGGATCGTGATGCGGCCGCTCTTGTCGGGGATCTCGTCGGAGGCGCTGGCGAAGAAGACCCGGCTGTAGGCGCGGACGGACCTGGCGGTGACCGGAGCCGTGGCGAGCGCCTCGGTGATGCGCTCGAACTCTGCCATGGGGAAGACGTACAGGCAGCGTTCCTGGCCCTTCGTGATCACCAGTCCCCCAGACAGCTCCTCGCGGTACTTGGCCGGCAGGAACAGTCGTCCTTTGTCGTCGAGGCGGAGTGGATGTGTTCCGAGGAACACGAAGCCACCCCCTCGCGCCATTGGACGCCCGTCAACAGCTCGAGAATGCGTGTGGAGACCCTTCCCCCACAGCGCCCCACTGTACTCCACTCTTCCCCACCGTCAACTGTGAAAACCTGTGTTTCTCGGGACCTGGGGATGTGAAATTGCCTGCTCAGCAAGGGTGGGGCGGAGTGGGGGGACCGTGGGGGGCCGAGGCCCCGGGTGGCGGTGCGTCCGCGAGATGTCCGAAACATGGCCGATGAAGCACTTAGCGGCGTACTGTCGGTAACAGTGGCAGGCTTATAGAGCCCCATATTGTCGGCAACGCCGACGAACCCCGGATAATGCTCCAAGCCACATCAGCATGTGGAGAGCAATACATTTGGCCCTGGAACAAGGGCGGACTCAGGGCGGAGACTTCGTGGCAGTGGGTGTGCAGGGCGAGGCCGGCGTCGGACAGGGCTTCGGCGAGGTCGCCGGCCGGACCGGGAAGATCCGGGCGACCGTCGAATCCGTCATCGAGGGCAAGTCCGAGGCGGTGCGGCTCGCGCTGATCGTGATGCTCGCGGAGGGCCACCTTCTCATCGAGGACGTCCCCGGCGTCGGCAAGACCATGCTCGCCAAGACCCTCGCCCGCGCCATCGACGGCACGGTCCGCCGGGTGCAGTTCACCCCCGACCTCCTGCCCAGCGACATCACCGGGGTCAGCATCTACCAGCAGGAGCGGCGCGAGTTCGAGTTCGTGCCCGGACCGGTCTTCGCCAACCTCCTGATCGGCGACGAGATCAACCGCGCCTCGCCCAAGACCCAGGCGGCGCTGCTGGAGTGCATGGAGGAGCGCCAGGTGACGGTGGACGGCACCACCTACCCGCTGGAACGCCCCTTCATGGTGATCGCCACCCAGAACCCGGTCGAGATGGAGGGAACCTATCCGCTGCCCGAGGCGCAGCGCGACCGGTTCACCGCCCGCATCTCCATGGGCTACCCCAGCCCGGTCGCCGAACTCGACATGCTGGACAGCCACGGCCGCAGCTCGCCGCTGGACTCGCTCTCGCCCGCCGCGACCGTCGCGGACGTGCGCAGGCTGATCGAGGCGGTCCGCACCGTGCACACCTCCCCCGCGGTCAAGCAGTACGCCGTCGACATGGTCAACGCCACCCGCAACCACCCGGAGTTGCGCCTCGGCGCCTCCCCCCGGGCCACCCTGCAACTGGTCCGCGCGGCGCGGGCCCGCGCCGCTCTGGAGGAGCGCGAGTACGTGCTGCCCGACGACCTGCAGGCGCTGGCCGTCCCGGTGCTGGCGCACCGGCTGCTGACCACGGCCGAGGCCCAGGTCGAACGGCGCCGCCCGGAGCAGATCGTGAGCGAGCTGGTGGCGCGGCTGCCCGTGCGGGGCTGACCGTGAGGCTGGCGAAGGTGGTGCTGGACGCGCTCACCACCCGGGGACGGTCGTTCATCGCGGCCGGCTTCACCGCGGTGGCGTGCGCGTTCCTGCTCGGCGAGCAGGAACTGCTGCGGGCCGGGCTGCTGGTGCTGGTGCTGCCGCTGTTCTCGGTGTTCGCCGTCTCCCGCACCCGCTACCGGCTGGCCTGCGCGCGCAGGCTCGGCCCCTCACGGCTGCCCGTCGGCCACGAGGCGCGGGCCGACGTGCGGCTGGAGAACGTGTCGCGGCTGCCGTCGGGACTGCTGCTGGTCGAGGACCGGGTGCCCTACACGCTGGGCGGACGGGCCAGGTTCGTGCTCGACCGGATCGAGCCGCTGGGCTCGCGGGAGCTGAGCTACCGGCTGCGCTCGGACGTCCGGGGCCGGTTCAAGGTCGGGCCGCTGACCGTCCGGCTGGCCGACCCGTTCGGGCTGGTGGAACTGGCCCGCGCCTTCAGCCTCACCGACACCCTGACCGTCACCCCGCTGACCGTCGAGCTGCCGCCCGGGAGCATCCCCGGCGCATGGCACGGGGAGGGCCAGAGCCTGGCCAGGACGCTGTCCACCGCGGGCGAGGACGACGTGACGCCGCGGGAGTACCGGCGCGGCGACGACCTGCGCCGGGTGCACTGGCGCTCCACCGCCCGGTACGGCGAGCTGATGGTCCGGCGCGAGGAGCAGGAGTGGCAGAGCCGCGCCATCCTGCTGCTGGACACCCGCCGCGCCGCGCACACCGGGGAGGGGCCCGGCTCCTCCTTCGAGCAGGCCGTGTCGGTCGCCGCGTCGGTGGGGATCCACCTGGCGCGCGAGGGGCTGCCGCTGCGCTTCGTCACCGACGCGGGCCGCAGCGCCGACCTTTCCGCCGGGTCGGGCTCCGCCTCCGGCGACGAACTGCTGGACGTGCTGGCCGTCATCGGTCAGAGCGACGACACCGCGCTCCTGCCGGGGCTCGCCGCCGTGCGCGGATCGGGACGCGACGGCGAGGCGCTGATCGTCGGGATCTTCGGCCGGCTCACCGCGGAGGAGGCCAGGTCCGTCGCCGCCGCCCGGCGCGGCACCGCGATCGGGGTCGCCGTCCTCCTGGGCCGGGACCAGCGGACCGACGGCGACGCGGCCGGGTTCCTGCGCGGCGCGGGCTGGCGGGTGCTGGCCCTCTCCTCGGTCGCCGAACTGCCCGCCGCCTGGGCGGGCGTGCAGGGGGTGCCCGGTGCGCAGTAGGGAGGGACGGTCCGTATGAACGTCATGGGCGCCAGGCCCGGGATGAGCGTGATCGCGGCGCTGGCGACGCTGCTGAGCGCCGGCAGCCTCTACCCGCTGTTCCAGGACCGCAGCTGGGTCGTCCCCGCGGCCGGCGCCGTCGCGGTGGTGACGGCGGCCGCGATGATCGTCCGGCGGCTCCGGCTGCCCCCGGTGTTCGACCTGCTGGCCGGACCCGCCGTGCTGCTGCTGTACGTGACGGCGCTGTACTCGGGCGCGTCGGCGATCCTGTGGGCGATCCCCACCCCCGGTTCGCTGGGCGCGCTCGCCGACGTGCTGCGGGAGGGCGGCGACACCGCCGAGACCTACGCCGCGCCGCTCCCGGTCAACGACGGGGTGCGGCTGCTGACCGTCCTGGGAGTCGGACTGGTCGCGGTGGTCGTGGACCTGCTGGCCGTCCGGCTGCGCCGGGCCGCTCCCGCCGGGCTGCCGCTGCTGGCCATGTACAGCGTCCCCGTCGCGGTGCCCGCCGAGAGCGTGCACTGGGCGGCGTTCGCCGCGGGCTCCGCCGGATACCTGGCCATGCTGGTCGCCGACGCCCGGACCCGGGTGACGGGCTGGGGGCGGCCGGTCTTCACCCCGCGCCCCGACCGGGAGGAACCGGCGCCGCGGCCCACGGGCTCGGCGGGGCTGCGGGTCGGCGCCGCCTCGATAGCGGTCGCCGTGGCGGTGCCCGTCCTGCTGTCCGTCCTGCTGCCCGGCGTCACCTCCGCCGGGATGTTCGACCTGGGCGACCGCGGCACGGGCGGCTCCACCACGATCACCACGGCCGATCCGCTCGTCGACCTCAAACGCAAGATCACCCGGCTGGGCGACGAGGAGGTCCTGAGCTACAGCACCACCGCGCGAAACCCCGACTACCTGCGGATCTACGCGCTCGACCGGTTCGACGGCAACCGCTGGACCTACTCCCCCCTGTCCGCCGGGGCGGCGCCGCCGATCGAGAAGGGGCAGCCCCTGCCCGTCGTTCCCGGCCTGTCGGTGGCGTCCGCCGAGGACGCCACCACCGAGATCGCGGTCGGCGAGAAGATCAGGGACATGCAGTTCCTGCCGCTTCCGTACGCGCCGCGGGAGGTGCGGATCGACGGGGACGGCTGGCGGGCCGACCGGCAGTCGCTGATGGTCTTCTCCACCACCGGGGACGCCGACGGCATGGCGTACTCGGTGGACAGCCGCCGGGCCACGCCCACCACCGAGCAGCTGCGCCGGGCCGGCCTCCACGTGATGCCGGCCGAGTACACCCGGCTGCCGGACAGGCTCCCCGCGGAGCTGACCCGGCTGACCCGGAAGATCACCGCCAAGGGCGCCACGCCGTTCGACAAGGCGGTGCTGCTGCAGCGCTGGTTCCACAAGGAGTTCACCTACTCGCTGGACCCGGCGCCACCGAGCCGGATGTCGGACCTGGTGGCCTTCCTGCGCGACCGCCGGGGATACTGCGAGCAGTTCGCCGCGACGATGGCGCTGATGACCCGGCTGCTGGACATCCCCTCGCGCGTCGTCGTCGGGTACGCGCCCGGCTCCCAGGGGGAGGACGGCCGCTACGTCGTCCGGCAGAAGGACGCCCACGCCTGGCCCGAGCTGTACTTCGAGGGCTCCGGGTGGGTGCGGTTCGAGCCGACGCCGTCCGGGCCGGGTGCTCCGGACTCGGTGGGGATCCCCGACTACACCCGGCAGCCCTCCCGCCAGACCGAGGCGAAGCCGACTCCCGAGCCCGCCGGCCCCGCCCCCGCCCCCACGGCGGCCGCGGGCGAGACGCCCGGAGCCGCCCCCCTGCCCGAGGCACCGAAGACGCAGGCCCCCGAGGCGATGGCGTCGCGGGGCTCCTCCGTCCCGGTGGGCTGGATCCTGGGCGTCCTGGCCATGGTGCTCCTGTCCGCGGCACTGCGCCTGGTCAGGGAGGCGGCCGGATGGCGGCGCTGGGCCGGGGCGGACGATCCCGCCGCGGCCGCCACGGCGGCCTGGGCTCAACTGCGGGCCGACACGATCGACCACAGGCTGGGCTGGAACGCCTCGGAGTCGCCCCGCGGCGTCCTGCGCCGGCTCGGGCCCGCCCTCGGCCCGGAGATCGCCGAACCGCTCGCCCGCATCGCCCTCGCCCAGGAGCTGTCCCGCTATGCCCCGCCCGGCCGCCTCCAGCGGGTCACCCCGCAGGGGCTGCGCGCCGACACCAAGGCCGTCCGCGCCGCCCTGGCCTCCTCCTCCTCCAGCGCCGACCGGTGGCAGGCCCGGCTGTTCCCGGCCTCGTCCCTGGACGTCCTGCGCCGGGCCGCCGACCGGCTGAGGGGGCTGGTGGAGCGGCGGCGCAAAAGCTGAGGCCCACGACGTGAAGGAGGCCGCACCCCGTCGGGGTGCGGCCTCCTTCATCTGCCGTGGGAGCGGAGGAGCGTCAGGAACCCTCTTCGGTCCTGCGGCGCCACCGCTCTTCGAGCCGGTTCATGAACCCGGACTGCTGCTGCCGGCGAGGTGCCCGGCCGCCGCCGGACCTGCCGGAGTCGTAGTCTCCGCCGATACCGGTCATGCGCTTCCAGCTGGACAGGGCCCACACGCCGCTGGCGAGCATGACCAGGAAACCCGTCACGCTGATCGCGACGCTGAGGGTGCCCTTGCTCACCACCAGACCGGCCATCAGCACCGAGATGCCGACCACCAGGCCGAGGGCGGCCTTGATGATCTGACGCTTGTAGTGGCTCTGTGGATTGGTGGTGCGGACGGCATGCGCGAACTTCGGGTCTTCCGCATACAGTTCGCGCTCGATCTGCTCGAGCAGACGTTGCTCGTGCTCAGAGAGCGGCACGGTGCCTCCCAACGACTGCCCCGTGGATCAGGTGCCTGGTGCTCCTTAGCCGGACGGGGACCTGGCTAACGGTGATATGCCCAGAATACGAGTCCGGGCGACCGGAGTGAAGGAAACCGTCGTGGTGAGCCCACAAGCTATTCATCTGTGGTCCTTCTCATAGTGCCCCACCGTCCCCTTCGCCACCGTCGTCCCGTCCGTTCCCGCGCGGGCCGCGGGACGGACGGATCAGGGCCGCGGGGCGGATCGCCCCCCGGCCGAACCTGCGTGCGGCCTCGTCCATCGCCTGCTCGGCCTCCCGCCAGCCGTGCTCTGGTTCGTCCAGGGCGAGCTGGCGGACCTCCGGGCCGGCACCGGCCAGGTTCTCGACCCGGACACCCAGCAACCGGAGTGGTACCCGCTCCAGTCCCGAGGCCTCATAGAGCTCGCACGCTGTGATGTAGATCACACGTGAGAGATCCGTCGGCTCGGGAAGGGTACGGGACCTGGTGATCGTCGAGAAGTCCGGCTCTCTGAGTTTGACGCTCACGGTGCGCCCGCGGTTTCCCGACGCCCGCAGCCGGGCGCCGACCTTCTCCGCCAGCCGCAGCAGCTCCCGGCGCACCTCCTCCGGCTCCGCGATGTCGATCTCGAACGTCTCCTCTGCGCCGACGCTCTTGTCGGGGACGTGCGGGCGGACGGGGCGCGGATCCCGGCCCCAGGCCAGCTCGTGCAGATGCGCGCCCTGGGCGGCCCCCAGCTCGCGCCTGAGCGTCTCCAGCGGGATCCGGGCCAACTCCCCCACGGTACGCAGCCCCATCCTGCACAGATGCTCCTCCGTCCGTTCGCCCACGCCCCACAGGGCCGCCACGGGCAGGGGGTGCAGGAACTCCAGGACGCCGTCCGCCGGCACCACCAGCAGCCCGTCGGGCTTGCAGCGGGTGGAGGCCAGCTTGGCCAGGAACTTCGTGGGCGCCACCCCCACCGAGCAGGTCACGCCCAGCTCGCCCGCCACCCGCTCCCGGATGGCGGTGGCGATCTCCACCGGGCGGCCGAACAGCTTGCGCGCCCCCGCCACGTCCAGGAAGGCCTCGTCCAGCGAGAGCGGCTCCACCTCCGGGGTGAACGACAGGAAGATCTCCCTGACCCGGCGGGAGACCGCCGAGTACTCGCCGTGCCGCGGCGCCAGGACCACCGCCCGGGGGCACAGCCGCAACGCCCTGCTCATCGGCATGGCCGAGTGCACCCCGAACCGCCGGGCCTCATAGGAGGCCGCGGCCACCACCCCGCGGTTGCCCAGGCCGCCGACCAGGACCGGCTTCCCCCTCAGCTCGGGGCGTTCCAGCAGTTCCACGGACACGAAGAACGCGTCCATGTCCACGTGCAGGATCGGGCAGCCGGTGTCGTCGGCGGGCGGGCCGGGAGGCGTCCCCGGGCGGTCCAGCTGCTGTTTGCGGGACATCAGGCCGGGCGTCTGGCGAACAGGTGCAGCCTGGCGGCCAGCGAGCGCAGCACCGGATGGGTGGCGGCCGCCGCCTCCAGGGCGCGCAGGGACTCGGCGGTGTGCGGGTCGGGCTCGGCGGGGCTCCCGGGCACGAGATCGGAGAAGATCTGCACCCCGTGGACCTCGGGCTCCGTCAGCCCGGCCGACGCGGCCAGCTCCAGCAGGGATTCGGGGGTGAAACGGCGCGGAAGGCGGCCCTCCTCCCCGGGGTCCTCCAGCAGCCGGCGGGCCTCCTCGAAGCGACCGGTCGCGGCCCGGTGGACCACCGCGGCCAGGGCCCCGGGCACCAGCAGGCTCAGCCCTCCCCCGGGACGCAGCGCGGCGACGAGCGAGCCCACGGCTGCGTCGAGGTCGTCGACGTACTGCAGCACGCTGTGGCACAGGACGAGGTCGGCCGCCGCGGCTCCGACGGCGCCCTCCAGCCCTGCGGCCTCGCCCTGCACGGCGCGCACCCCGACCCCGGCCTCGGCGGCACGGCGCTCCAGGGCCGCCAGCGCGTCGGGGTTGGGGTCGACGACCGTCACCCTGTGGCCCAGAGCCGCCAGCGGGACCGCGGTGTGCCCGGTGCCGCCTCCGACGTCGACCACGTCCAGCGGGCCGTTCTCCAGCAGCGGGGCCAGCACGTCCCGCACCGCGGCGCGGGCCCCCGGCCTGCCCGGCCCGCCGCCGGGACTGCGCACTCCTTCGTCCACGGTCATGCCCCCAGCCTAGCCGCGCGGGCCGACGACGCACCGGCCCATGCGCGCGACGGCATGGGAGGAACGGGGAGGCCCCGGCCCGGGACGGGCCCGTGCCGGACGGGCCCGCCTGGGATCACAGGGCCAGGCTCGGCTTGAGGTCCTGCAGCCGCGAGAGCAGGCCGTTGACGAACTTCGGCGACTCCTCGGTGGAGAACTCGGTGGCCAGCGCCACCGCCTCGCTGAGGGCCACCCCGTCGGGGACGTCGTCGGCCCACAGCAGCTCGAAGGCGCCGATGCGCAGCACGGTCAGGTCCACCGCGGGCATGCGGTCCAGCGTCCAGCCCACCGCGTAGGTGGCCAGCAGCTCGTCGATGCGCTCGCGGTGCCTGGTGACCCCCTCGATCAGGCGGACGGCGTGGCCGTGCTCGGCCAGCTCCTCGCCCTTGGGCTTGCCGCGGCGCTGCAGCACCTCGCCCGGGGAGATGTCCCGCTGCTGCGCCTCGAAGAGGATCTCGAAGGCGTAGCGGCGGGCCTTGGTGCGAGCGGCCATCAGGCGCGGCCGAGGTAGTCGCCGGTCCGGGTGTCGACCTTGATCTTCTCACCGGTGGTGATGAACAGCGGGACCTTGATCTCCGCGCCGGTCTCCAGGGTCGCGGGCTTGTTGCCGCCGGTGGAGCGGTCGCCCTGCAGGCCGGGGTCGGTGTGCGCGACGACGATCTCGACGGTCACGGGGAGCTCGACGTAGAGCACCTCGCTCTCGTGCATCGCCAGCATCGCCTGGCCGTTGTCCAGCAGGAACTTGGCCGCGTCGCCGAGGACCGCCGGCGAGACGTGCAGCATCTCGTAGGACTCGGTGTCCATGAAGACGTAGTCTTCGCCGTCCTTGTAGGAGAACTGCATGTCGCGCTTGTCGACGGTCGCGGTCTCCACCTTCATCCCGGCGTTGAAGGTCTTGTCGACGATCTTGCCGGACTTGACGTGCTTGATCTTGGTGCGGACGAAGGCGGGGCCCTTGCCCGGCTTGACGTGCTGGAACTCCACGACCGACCACAGCTCGCCGCCGTCGAGCTTGAGTACCATGCCGTTCTTCAGGTCGTTCGTCGTCGCCACTCGAATCGTCTTTCCGTTGCGGAGCCCGCCCGTGGACGGGCGGTCCCTGGCTTGATGGTCTGATGAGGAGCTCCGGGCCGTCCGCCCTGACCCCGCGCTCGAGGGGAACTCGATCCGTCAGTTTACTGCGTTCGGCGGCCGCGGCCCGTCGCGGCGGCGATTCGGCCCTCGCGACGGCCGCCCGCTCCAGGGAGGGCGGCGGAAGACGCCGCCACGGGTTCCGCGAAGAGCGAGAACCCCGCGGACGCCCTGGCGCCCGCGGGGTTCCGGCCGCGGCTCAGATGTCGGCGGCGAGTTCCTTGATGCGCTCGACCAGCTTGATCTTGGACTTGTGGTCGGCGGCGATCGGGGTGATGTTCAGGGTGGTGACGCCGACCTCCTTGAAGGCGGCCAGACGCTCCTTGACCCAGGACTCGGGGCCGATGAGGGACATGTTGCGCACGAGTTCGGCGGGGACCTTCTCGGCGGCCTCGTTCTTCTTGCCGGACAGGTAGAGGTCCTGGATCTCCTCGGCCTCCTTCTCCCAGCCGTAGCGGCGGCAGAGGGAGTTGTAGAAGTTCTTGCCCTTGGCGCCCATGCCGCCGATGTAGAGGGCGGCCATGGGGCGGCCGAAGTCCAGGTAGCCATCGACGTCCTCGCCGATGGCCAGCGGGGCCTGGGCGACGATGTCGAGCGTGCCCAGGGCCGGGTCGCGCTTGGCCTCGCCCTTGCTCAGCGCCTCGCCCCACACGTCCTTGGCCTTCTCCGGCAGGAAGAAGATCGGCTGCCAGCCGTTGGCGAGCTCGGCGGTCAGTTCGACGTTCTTCTCGCCGATCGCGGCGACCTGGATCGGGATGTCGGGGCGCACCGGGTGGTTGATGATCTTCAGGGCCTTGCCGAGGCCGGTGCCCTTGGCGGGGTCGAGCGGCAGCTCGTAGTACTTGCCGTGGTGCTCCAGCGGGGCCTCGCGCTTCCAGACCTTGCGGCAGATCTCGATGACCTCGCGGGTGCGGCCCAGCGGCGCGTGGTAGGGCACGCCGTGGAAGCCCTCGATCACCTGCGGGCCCGACGCGCCGATGCCCAGGGTGAAGCGGCCGTCGGAGACGTAGTCCACGCCCGCGGCGGTCATCGCCATCAGGGTCGGCGTGCGGGAGTAGATGTTGAGAATGCCCGAGGCGATCTCCAGCCGCTCGGTCTTGGCGGCGATGTAGCCCAGCTGGCTCACGCCGTCGAAGCTGTAGGCCTCGGCGACGTAGACGATGTCCAGTCCGGCCTTCTCGTACTCGACCAGCTCGGCGACGCTCTCCTTGAAGCCGCCGGCGTAGCCCAGGGGCATTCCGATCCGCATGTGTTCCGCTCCTCGTCAGTGGGTCGACAGTAGGGTTCAGGCATACCGAATTCGGTTCAGTATGCCAATCGTCAGATTTTCTAGGGCAGTCGGAGGGTCGGCTCGGCGGAGAGCGCCTGGATGGCGGGCCGGTACATGGTGCGGCGGATCGCGCCGAACGTCCTGCCGTCCTTGCCTGCCAGGGCCGCGGCCAGTTCGATCGCCGCCCCCACCACCTCGCCCTCGGACGCCGTCCGCCGCACGATCCCCGCCTCGACCGCCTCGGGACCGGTGTAGCGGCGGCCGGTGAGCATGACCTCGTGCGCGGTCTCCGTGGAGAGCTTGGCCTGGACGAGGGCCGCCATCCCGGGGGTGAACGGGATGTTGATGTCCACTTCCGGCAGGCAGAACCAGCCCCGGTCCTCGCGCATCACGGCGAAGTCGTGGCTGAGGGCGAGCATGCCGCCGCCGGCGAACGCGTGGCCGTTGACGGCGGCGACGGACGGGAGGTTCTGCTTGAGGAACCTGGCGTACAGGGCGTGGATCTCCCCCACGTACCAGTTGCTCTGCTGCCCGTGGGCGTTCAGCCAGTCCAGGTCCAGGCCGTTGGAGTAGAACTTGTCCTCGCCGGTGGTGACCAGCGCCCTGGCCTCGCCCTCCACCTCGTCCAGCGCCTTGTTCACGCCCTCGAGGAACTCGGGCGAGAAGCGGTTCTCGCCGTTCTGGAAGCGGAGGACGTAGACCCCGGACCCCGCGTTCTCGATCTTGATCATTCTCTCTCCGGCTGGCAGCTCTGGCAGATGGTCGTGCCGGACGGCGAACCGCCCGGCGGCGCTCCCATCCCCCTATGACGACTGTCATAGGGAGGGTGGTCAACACCGAAGGCCCGCGTCAATATGACGAATGTCATAGTCGTACGGGTCGACATGGGCGGACTCCTCAGACGGCGGCGGTGAGCGCCTCGTACTCGGTGTCGGTGAGGGTGATGCGGGCCGCCTCGGTGTTCTCCTCCAGGTGGGCGACCTTGGAGGTGCCCGGGATGGGGAGCATGACCGGGGAGCGGCGCAGCAGCCAGGCCAGGGCCAGCTGCGAGGGCGTGGCGCCGTGCTCGCGGGAGAAGGCGTCCAGCGGGCCGCCCGGCCGGGCGAGCCGCCCGGTGGCGATCGGGAACCAGGGGATGAAGGCGATCCCCTCCCGCTCGCAGTACTCCAGCACGTCCTCGGCGTCGCGGTGGGCGAGGTTGTAGAGGTTCTGCACCGAGACGATCTCGGCGATCCCTCGCGCCTCCTCCAGCTGGGCGACCGTCACCTCCGACAGCCCGATGTGGCGGATCTTGCCCTCCTCCCGGAGCTTCACCAGCTCGCCCAACTGGTCGGCGAGCGGCACCTTGGCGTCGATGCGGTGCAGCTGGTAGAGGTCGATGCGCTCGACGCCCAGGTGGCGCAGGCTCAGCTCGGTCTGCTGGCGCAGGTACTCGGGGCGCCCGACGGGCCGCCAGTCGTCCGGGCCCGAACGGGTGAGCCCGCCCTTGGTGGCGATGACGAGGTCCTCGGGATAGGGGTGCAGCGCCTTCTTGATCAGCATCTCGCTGACGAAGGGCCCGTAGGAGTCGGCGGTGTCGATGAGGTTCACGCCGAGCTCGACGGCCCGGCGCAGGACCCGGACGGCTTCGTCCGGGTCCTGCGGATCACCCCAGACGCCGGGGCCGGTGAGCTGCATGGCGCCGTAGCCGAGCCGGTTGACGGTCAGATCGCCGCCGATCGGGAAGGTTCCGGAGGCTTCTGCGGGACGTGAGAGTGCGGTGGCCATCACGACTCCTTTCGTAGGAAGGTCGATCCACCATCTTGCCGACCCACCCACGATGTCCCGCACACCGGCTCAGCCCAGTTTCTCGAGCAGCTCCACGGCCACCGGTCCGGAGGAGGCCGGGTTCTGGCCGGTCACCAGGTTGCGGTCGACCTCGACGTGCGGCGCCCACGGCTCGCCCTCCCGGAAGTCCGCGCCGAGCTCCACCAGCCGGTCCTGGAGCAGCCAGGGCGCCTTCTCCGCGAACCCGGCCTGGATCTCCTCGGCGTTGGTGAACCCGGTCAGCCGGTATCCGGCGAACGGGGAGGAGCCGTCGTCACCGCGGGCGGCCAGCAGCGCGGCGGGCCCATGGCAGACCACGCCGATCGGCTTGCCGGAGTCCAGGGCCCTGCCCAGCAGCGCGCCGGAGCCGGGATCGACGGCCAGGTCCTCCATCGGGCCGTGCCCGCCGGGGTAGAAGAGCGCGTCGTAGTCCGCGAGGTCCACCTCCTCGACCTTCACCGGCGAGCGCAGCTCGTCCATCGCGTCGAGCGCCGCGGCGATCCTGCCGGCGCCCTCCCCGCCGCCGTTCGCCTCCGGCGCCAGGCTCGCCCGGTCGGCCACGGGGACGACGCCTCCGGGAGTGGCGACGACGATCTCGTGCCCCGCCTTGACCAAGGCCTCGTACGGCGCCACGGCCTCCTCGGCCCAGAAACCCGTGGGGTGGCGGGTGCCGTCGGCGAGCGTCCAGTGGTCGGCTCCGGTCATCACAAAAAGGATCTTCGACATGCCATCCACGCTATGTCGCACGGACCCCCGGAGACCAAGAGAAATCCCTATCCGATCTATCGGAAATCCAATGGAAAAGGGAAAGAATCGGGAGATCGGAGGATGCGTTCCTTAGAACGAGCGGCGGCCCAGCGCCTCCTGGAGACGCCGGTACACCGCCGTCACGTGCGGGCCGGCGGGCGCGCCGGCCCGCCGCACGAGGAACATGGTGTTGATCGGCGGGTCGTCCGGCTCCAGCAGCGCGACGAGCGTGCCCGCCTCCAGACCGGACGCGCACAGGTAGCGCGGCAGGACGCTCACCCCGGCCCCGAAGGCCACCGCCGCCAGCACACCGCGCAGGTCCGGGACGACCAGGGCCGGGGCGACGGTGAGGCGAACGCCGAACACATGGCGCCAGTAGCGGCGCAGGATCGGCAGATCGTCGGCGTAGGCCACCAGCGGTACGCCGTCCAGCGCGGCGGGCCCCGCCGCCTCGAGCAGTCCGGGGCCGACGGCTTCCGCGGTCGCCGGGGAGGCGACGAGCACGAACTCCTCGTCCAGGAGCGGTTCGGCCAGCAGCGTCCGGCCGCGCGGACGGACCGACGAGAACACCAGGTCGTGGACGCCCGCCCGCAGCCCGGCCAGCAGGTCCTCGGCCAGCCCTGTGGCGACCCTCAGCCGCACCCCCTCGGCCACGAGCGGCGCCAGGACGGGCAGGACCAGCGCGGCCAGCGCCTCCGCCGGACCACCCAGCTGGACCGGGGGTTCGGGCGCCGACTCCCGCGCGCCCGCTCCCCCGGCGACCTCCTCCAGCGCGTCCAGCGGCCCCGCCAGCCGGGCGGCGAGCGCGTCGGCCGCCGCGGTCGGCGCCACCCCGCGCGGCAGCCGCTCGAACAGCGCCCGCCCGAGCCGCTCCTCCAGCGCCCTGAGCTGCGTGGTCACCGTCGGCTGGGACAACCCCACCAGCCGCGCCCCCGCGGTGACCGAACCCGCCCGGTAGACCGCCAGGAACGTCCGCAGCTGGTGGAGATCCGGCGGTCCATGGGAATTCCTATGAGGCACCTCAGAACTCTATCTATCTCACCGAGCGCTCTATGATGTGCGTCATACTGGGGGCGTGAGTGCGAAAGAGCGCATGGTGCGCAGCGCCGTGTACCTGTTCCGGGAGCGCGGCTACACCGGGACGGGCTTCCGGGACGTGATCGCGCACAGCGGGGCTCCGCGCGGCTCGATCTACCACCACTTCCCCGGCGGGAAGGTCCAGCTCGCCGTCGAGGCCATGCGCTACGCGGGGGACTTCGTCGCGGCGGGCACCGAGTCGGCCATCAAGGAGGGCGATTCCGTCGCCGCCGTGCACGCCTTCATCGGCTGGTGGCGCCGCGTCCTGGTCAAGAGCGACTTCCAGGCGGGCTGTCCCATCGCCGCGGTCACCGTCGAGTCGCACGAGGAGGCGCCGCAGCTCGCCGACGCCGCCGCCCGCGCCTTCCGCCGCTGGCGGGAGGCGCTGTCCGCGGGCCTGGTGGCGGGCGGCTGCTCCGCCGAGCGCGCCGCGAGCCTGTCCACCCTCATCGTCTCGGCCGTCGAGGGCGCCACCATCCTGTGCCGCGCCGCGCGCGACACCAGTGCCCTCGACCAGGTGGCCGTGGAGCTCGAACTCGCCGTGGAGAACGCCCTGAGGTCCGCGGGGTGAGCCCTCAGGGCTCCTCCCCGCCCTCCTCCCCGGCCTCGCGCATCCGCCCGATCCTGCGCTGGCGCACCGCCAGGAACAGCGGGAACGCCACACTGATCGCCAGGACGCCCGAGAGCACGAAGTACACCCACAGGTGCCGGATCCCCAGCCGCCGGGCCTCCACCGCCATCAGCACCCAGGCCGCCAGCGCCATGAAGAGCACGTCGTTGGTGATGGACGCCGCCGCCGCGTTGGCGTAGCAGGCCTCGATGAACCCGGCGAGCCCGCCGGCGTCCTCCTGGCGGAAGAAGCGGATGTTCTGCGACCAGGTGGCGATCAGCGCACCGATCGCGACGAGCACATAGAGCCTGACGAGCAGGCGGTCTCGGAACTGCACGGCCGGCCTCCGAAGGTAAGTACGCGCTTATCTTCGGCAGCCTTCCACAGAATCCCGCCCAATCCCAGAGGCCCCGGAGCGGGAGCCGCTACTCCAGCTCGGCGATGGCCTGTAGGGCCAGGACGTAGGAGCGGAGGCCGAAGCCCGCGATGGTCCCGGTGGCCACCGAGGCGACCACCGAGGTGTGGCGGAACTCCTCGCGGGTGGCCGGGTTGGAGATGTGCACCTCGATCAACGGCGCGGTGCGCTGGGCCAGGGCGTCGTGCAGGGCGTAGGAGTAGTGGGTGAAGGCCGCCGGGTTCAGCACGACCGGGGTGCGCTCGTCCGCGGCCCGGTGCACCCAGCCCACCATCTCGGCCTCGTCGTCGGTCTGCCGGACCTCGACGTCCAGC
Organism: Actinocorallia sp. B10E7; assembly: GCF_039871655.1. NCBI lineage: Bacteria > Bacillati > Actinomycetota > Actinomycetes > Streptosporangiales > Thermomonosporaceae > Actinocorallia > Actinocorallia sp. B10E7. The sequence goes on along the minus strand of NZ_JBDPLZ010000002.1, from coordinate 835,240 downwards.
CCCAGCTCCAGGCCGGTCTCCCGGCACAGCTTCACCAGGTCGTCGAAGGTGTCCGCGCCGTAGATCTCCGGTTCCCGGGTGCCCAGCCTGCGGAGGTTGGGGCCGTTGAGGACGAGCACCTTCTTCATCGGGCCACCTCGGCGTAGGCGGAGCGGAGCAGGTCCTCCGACGGGCCGGCGAGGCGGCCGCAGGAGGCGAGGCCGTCGAGGACGACGAAGCGCAGGGTGGCGCCGCGGGTCTTCTTGTCGACGTTCATGGTCGCGCGAAGCTCCTCCCACGCCTCGGCGCGGTAGGAGATGGGCAGGCCGACGGAGGAGAAGACCGAACGGTGGCGCTCCACGAGCTCGTCGTCGATACGGCCGTCGAGGCGGGCGAGCTCCGCGGCGAACACACAGCCGATGGCGACGGCGTGGCCGTGGCGGAACCGGTAGTCCTCGCTCTTCTCGATGGCGTGGGCGAGGGTGTGGCCGTAGTTGAGGATCTCGCGCAGGCCCGACTCCTTGAGGTCGGCGCCCACCACGTCGGCCTTCACCTGGATCGCCCGCACCACCAGCTCCCTGGTGTGCGGCCCGTCCGGACGGGCGGCGCCCTCGGGGTCGCACTCGACGAGCTCGAGGATGCGGGGGTCGCGGATGAACCCCGCCTTGATCGTCTCGGCGAGGCCGGAGATGTAGTCCTCGCGCGGGACCGTCATCAGCGTGGCCAGATCGCACAGCACCCCGGCGGGCGGGGCGAAGGCTCCCACGAGGTTCTTGCCCTCGGCGATGTTGATGCCGGTCTTGCCGCCGACGGCCGCGTCGACCATGGCCAGCAGCGTGGTCGGCACCAGCACGCAGCGCACCCCGCGCAGCCACGAGGCCGCGGCGAACCCGGCCAGGTCGGTGGTGGCGCCGCCGCCGACGCCCACGACGGCGTCCGAGCGGGTCACGCCCAGCTCGGCGAACCTCGACCACAGCCCCGACAGCACCGAGACGTTCTTGGCGGCCTCGCCGTCGGGCACCGGCACCAGGTGCGTCAGGTACCCGGCCTTCTCCAGCGCGCCGGCGACGGGCCGGGCGATCTCCGGCAGGTTCTCGGAGTAGACCACCGCGACCGTCCGGGCGCGCTCGCCCACCAGCGCGGGCAGCTCGCCGAGGATCCCGGTGCCGATCACCACGTCGTAGGGTTCGTCCCCGCCGACGGTGATCCGGGTGACCTCGCTCATCAGGACTCCTCCAGGGCCGCCGCCAGACCGGCGACGACCTCCTCCTCGGAACGCTCGGTGGTGTCAGCGGTGATCTTCGCCAGCCGCCGGTAGATCGGCAGGCGTTCCTCCAGCAGCTTGCGCAGCTGGGAGCGCGGGTTGAGCACCAGCAGGGGGCGCGCGGAGTTCAGCCCGACGCGCTTGACCGCCTCGGCCAGGGACACCTCGAGGTAGATCACCTCGTGGCCGGCCAGCAGCTCCTGCGTCTCCTCGGCCATGACCGCCCCGCCGCCCAGGGCCAGGACGCCGTCGTGCTCGGCGAGCGCCGTGCGCACCGCCTCGCGCTCCAGCGCGCGGAAGTGCTGCTCGCCGTCCTCGATGAAGATGTCGCTGATCGGCTTGCCCGCCGCGGCCTCGATGTCGGCGTCGGTGTCGCGGAACCCCACGCCGAGCTCGGCGGCCAGCCGCGTGCCGATCGTGGTCTTGCCGCAGCCGGGCGGGCCGATCAGCACCGCGCGGGGGCTCACTTGACCACCAGGGACTGCAGGTAGGCGCGGGCGTTGCGGGCCGTCTCCTCGACGCTGTCGCCGCCGAACTTCTCCAGCACCGCGTCGGCCAGCACCAGCGCCACCATCGCCTCGGCGACGACACCGGCGGCGGGCACCGCGGTGACGTCGCTGCGCTGGTTGATCGCCTTGGCCGGCTCCCCGGTGAGCACGTCGATGGTGTCGAGCTGGCGCGGCACGGTGGAGATCGGCTTCATCGCGGCGCGGACCCGCAGGACCTCGCCGTTGGTCATGCCGCCCTCGATGCCCCCGGCCCGGTTGGTGCGCCGCCGCACACCCTCGGGGGTGCCCTCGATCTCGTCGTGGGCCAGGGAGCCGGGCCTGCGGGCGGTCTCGAACCCGTCGCCGACCGCGACGCCCTTGATCGCCTGGATGCCCATGAGGATCCCGGCGAGGCGGGAGTCCAGCCGCCTGTCCCAGTGCACGTAGCTGCCCAGACCCGGCGGCAGCCCGTAGGCCAGCACCTCGACCACGCCGCCCAGAGTGTCTCCGGCCCTCTTCAGCTCGTCGACGTGCGCGACCATCGCCGCGTCGGTCTCTGCGTGGAAGCAACGGGCGGGGCTGGCGTCGATCGCCTCGAGGTCCTCGGGCCCGGGCAGCGGCGCGTCGGCCGGCACCTCGATCTCGCCGAGCGAGACCACATGGCTGAACACCTCGACGCCCAGAGCCTGGCGCAGGAAGGCCTTGGCGACCTCGCCGAGCGCGACGCGGGCCGCGGTCTCGCGGGCGCTCGCGCGCTCCAGGACCGGCCGGGCGTCGTCGAAGCCGTACTTCTGGATGCCCGAGAGGTCGGCGTGCCCCGGCCTGGGCCGTGACAGCGGGGCGTTGCGCGCCTGCGCCGCCAGCACCTCCGGGTCCACCGGGTCGGCGGCCATGACCGTCTCCCATTTGGGCCACTCGGAGTTGCCGACCTCGATCGCGACCGGCCCGCCGAGGGTCGACCCGTGCCGGATCCCCCCGACGATCGTGACCTTGTCCTGCTCGAACTTCATCCGGGCCCCGCGGCCGTGGCCCAGCCTGCGGCGGCGCAGCCCCTCGGCGATGTCCGCGGACGTCACCCGCACTCCGGCGGGCATGCCCTCCACGATCGCGACGAGGGCCGGGCCGTGCGACTCCCCAGCGGTCAACCAGCGCAACATGCTGGTAATTCTTCCACCTCGCGGCCACCACCCGGACACGGCGTCCGGAACGTGAGACGCGCTCAGCCGTGCAGCAGCACCGCGATCAGCGTCCCGGCCAGCATGAACGGCCCGAACGGGAAGGACGAGCCGCGCCCCGCGCGCCGGGTGGCCAGCAGCGCGGCGCCCCACAGCCCGCCCAGCACGTGGATCGCCACGACCCCGGTGACGAACGCCTCCAGGCCGAGCCAGCCCAGCACCAGGCCCAGCGACGGCGCCAGCTTCACATCGCCCAGGCCGATCTGGGAGGGGGCGGCGAACCACAGCAGCCCGTAGACCAGCAGCAGCGCCCCCATCCCGTACAGGGCGCCCCGGAAGGTGCCCGGGGCGGCGCCGTCCGGTTCTCCGAGCGCCGCGGCCCCCAGCAGGACGAGCAGGGCCGGCGGGAGCGGCAGCGTCAGCGGGTCGGGCAGCCGCAGCAGCTCGGCGTCGATGAAGGCCAGGAACGTCCCGGCCAGTCCGAGGACGGCGAAGGCCGCCAGGTCGGAGCGGGGCCCCAGGCGCCAGGCCAGGAGGGCCAGCACGGCGGCCGTGACCAGGGTGACCGGCACGGGCCGCCGCCGGACGGGGTCGAACCAGGGATCCCGGGGGGAGGTCTGGGTCACCCGGGTGACACTACCGGCGCGAGACCGCCAGTTCGACGCCCCCGACGATCCTGCCGCGCAGCACGTCGGCCAGCCTGTCGCCGACCCGCCGGACGGCGGCCTCCTCGTCCACGCCGGGGTCCACGCTGAAGCGGACGGCCAGCTCCGCGCCCTCGCCGGGGCCGACCTTGACCCCGGTGACCCCGGCCTCCAGGCCGAACGCCGCCTCGATCGCGGCGAGCACCTCGGGGTCCTGGTGCGGCGGGGGCACCGGGCGGCCCTCGGCCAGCAGGTGCAGACGCACCCCGTCCACCGCGAACGGGATCGGCCCTGCGACGTCCAGGACCAGGGCCTCGGCCCCCTCCTCGAGCGCGGTCTTGCAGGCGTCGGGGGCCCAGACCGGCACCGGCCGGGCGTCCGGGCGCCACAGCTGGAGGGTCTGCAGCGAGGTGAAGCCGAGCACCCCGCGCCGCCCGTCCGCCCCGACGAGGGTCGGCAGCGCCATCTCGCTCTCCTTCTCCCGGCGCATCCCCTCGACGGTCTCCTCGGAGGTGAGGACGGCGACGATCGGCACCAGCACCCGGCTTCGGGACAGCGCGTCGAGAACGGCGTGTTCGCCGCCCTGACCCGCGGCGTACGCGGTGAGCGCGGCCGTCAGGGCCGCGTCGGCGCTCCCGTCGTCGTCGGGGAACTGGGGTTTGATGAGAGACGGTCCAGCCACGCCACGAAGGGTATAACCATCCTCCGCCGAGACGACGCCGGTTCCCCCTCGCGCCTCAGGGCCGTCGCAGGCCGCGCCGCAGCCGCTCCACCGCCTCGTCGATGACCTCGTCCTTCTTACAGAAGGCGAACCGGACGTAGTGCCGTCCCCGCGCGGGATCGGCGTAGAAGACCCCGGTGGGGATGCACACGACTCCGGCGAGGCCGGGCAGGGCCCTGGCGAGGGCCTCGCCGTCCTCGTGGCCCAGGGGGCGCGGGTCGGCCTGGACGAAGTAGGTGCCCTGGGGCCGGTGGACGGTGAAGCCGGCCGATTCCAGCCCGGCCGAGAGCCTGTCGCGTTTGGCCTGCAGGGACCCGCGCAGCCCCTCGACCCAGTCGAGTTCGTGCCGCAGGCCGTGGGCGACGGCGTGCTGCCACGGGCCCGCGCCCACGTAGGTGAGGAACTGCTTGACCGTCTTGACGGCCCGTATGTAGGGCTCGGGCGCGCAGACCCAGCCGGTCTTCCAGCCGGTGACGGAGAACGTCTTGCCCGCCGAGGAGATCGTCACCGTCCGCTCCCGCATGCCGGGGAAGGCCGCCAGGGGCAGGTGCACGGCGTCGTCGAAGGTCAGGTACTCGTACACCTCGTCGGTGATCGCCGTCAGGTCGTGCTCGACGCAGATCCCGGCGACGAACCGCAGCTCCTCCTCGGTGAAGACGGTTCCGCACGGGTTGTGCGGGGAGTTGACGATGACGGCCTTCGTCCGGGGTGTCACGGCCCGGCGGAGCTCGTCGGGGTCGAAGGTGAAGCGGCCTCCGTCGGGCCGCAGGGTGACGGGGACGATGCGGGCCCCGGCCAGCGCGACCGTCGCGGCGTAGGAGTCGTAGAACGGCTCGAAGGCGATCACCTCGTCGCCGGGCCCGGCGAGGGCCAGGACGGCGGACGCGATCGCCTCGGTGGCACCCACGGTGACGAGGACCTCCGTGTCGGGGTCGTACTCCTGGCCGTAGCGGGCGAGGCGCTGCTCGCTCACGGCCCGCCGCAGCTCGGGGATCCCGATGCCGGGCGGGTACTGGTTGCCGCCTTCGCGGATCGCCTCGACGGCCCGTTCCAGCACGCTCGCGGGCCCGCCCTCGTCGGGGAAGCCCTGCCCCAGGTTGATCGCCCCGGTCCGGACGGCCAGCGCGGACATCTCCGCGAAGATCGTCGTCCCGAAGCCCCGCATCCGCTCGACCAGTGGATCCCGCACGGGACCACCCTAAGGACTGTCTCGAAGTCGAGACAGTCCGGTGCCCGGCGGCGTCTGCCCGGCGGGACCCGTGACGGGTCCCGGTCCGGGGTCGGCGCCGCTGGCGTTCCGGATGCGGCCGAGCAGAGGCCTCCCCTTCGGGGCGGCTGCCGCCTCGCCTCCCTTCCCCGCCTGTTGGGGCGGGGCGGGTGCGGGTGGCGGTTGACTCGGCCAGGGCTCCTTGCAGCCCCAGCCCGAACACGCCCAGGGCGTGCCGGGAAGAAGAGAAGTCGACCGACGCCGTGCGGGGGTCGGCCGCATCGGTCCAGGTGACGAACGCGCCCAGTGCGGCCGAGACCAGGTCCCGGTCTGCGGTCAGCCCGCAGGACGGGCAGTGGTGCACCCGCTGCCGAAGGGTCTTGGGTGTTCGCTGGCCGCACAGGCAGTGCTGGGACAGGGCGGTGGTGAACGTCGATGCCCGTCCCAGTCGGCCGCCCGCAGCGGCGCATTCGGCGGCCAGCGCCGTCTTGAGCATGCCGGGGGTGAACACCGCGCAGGCCCGTCCCCACAGCCGGAACCAGGAGCCGACCGTTCCGTCCTCGATGGTCAGCCGCACCCCGTGGGCGGCGGTGATCCGCTCGGCTGCCCGCCTGGCGCGAGCTCGCCTGGCTTCGGTGCGTCCAGCTTGGTCGGCGCGGGTGCGGGTGCGCAGCGCCCGGTAGCCGCCGGTGGTCCGGTCCTTGCGGTAGGAGGTCAAGGGGCGGCCCGCCGCATCGGCCAGGCGTGGCCCCTTGGGGAGGTCGACCCGCCGCTCGGGCAGTCCGGCGGCCCGCCTGCGCTCGCGCCGTCTGCGCTGGCGGCGCGACAGTTCGTAGCGGGCCTTGTTGTTGGCGCGGCGTGAGCGCTCCAGCGCCCGGGCGCGCCGGCGGGCTCTGGTCCGCTGGCGCTGCACGGCGGCGCGCTCCAGGTCGGTGAGGGTGATCTGGTCGGCCAGCACCGGCCCGCCGGAGGGGTGCAGGGCGGCGGGCAGGGAGACGACGGAGAGGTTGGAGACGTTGAGGTCCACCCCGCCGATCCGCTCCACAGCAGCCGTCTGCCGTCGGCGCTCGTCCGTGGCCGGGAAGGTGTAGCCGCCGTCCAGGACCATCAGGTGCGCCTCGTACACCCACCCGCCGGGAGCCGCGGGATGGGGTCGCCGCACCAGATCGATCTTGTGCCAGGACTCGGGCCTGCCCAGGAAGTGGCACAGCCGCCTCCACCGGCCCGCGCCCTGGGGCAGCCGCACCGGCAGCACCAGCTCCCCGCGCACGCTGTCGGGGCCGCCGGTGAACACCACCGCCAGCGGCCCCTCATGCTCCCACCACAAGGCCCTGCCCCCGCGAGCGGCGGCAGGCCGGGGCGCGGGCATACGGCGGGGCTGGGCCAGCACCGGCATCCCCGGTGCCAGCCGCGCGGCCTGCGCGGGAGACCTCACCTCCGAAGGCAGGCCGGGATGGCGCCAGGCGTCCAGATGGCCCTGCAGGCTGCCGTGCAGCCGGAACGTCTCCCACTTGCGGGCCGTCGTGTGTGAACGGGCCCGGCCGGGGATGCGCGTGTACTCCCACCACGAACCCGTCCGGGTTCGCCCGGCGCGCCTGCCGGAGGCGTCGGGGAACAGGTGCCGTTCCACCCCGGTCCACACCTCGTCGGCCTGATGCAGCGCCAACGCCTTGGTGGCGTGGTGGCGCAGCCAGCCCGAGGCGTCCAGATGCCCATACGCCGCCCGCTCCAACGCCGGACGCGTCAGGCCCACCTCACGCCGCCAAGCCGCCGCGTCCGCCTCCCGGCGACGCCCGCCCTTCCAGAACGCCTCCGTCCGGGAACGGGCCTCGCGCTGCACCGCCCGCTTGAGACAGAACATCGCTCCGAACAACGCCTCCAACCGGGCGGAGGCCTGCTCGTCCACCACCAGCGGCAGGCGGATCACCGACACCGGTCCGTCCCACCGCCACGCCGCAGCCTTGTTCGCACCCCGTGTGGGACGCGCACCGCCCTCGAGGCCACCGGAGGCATCCGGCGGCCCCGACCTGGTGGCGGCGGTCGTCTGCATGACCCCGGATCCTGCCATGAGCGACCGACAGAACGCAGAGAGTCACCAAAATTCTTTCCGACCTCCGGTAAACCGCACCGGGAATCCCTCCTCAGCGCATCCACCGATCCGCCTGCGACCGGACTTCGAGACAGGCTCTGGGCCGTCGCCGGTCCGGCGGCTCAGCTCAGGCGTCGCGCCGCAGGAAGAGCAGATACGCCGGGACGAGGACCGCCGCGAGGTAGCAGCAGAAGACGCCGAGGCCGGGCAGGGGCGCGAGGTAGGTCTCGTTGGGGTGGACGACGGTGACGGCGGAGCCCGCCTGCGAGGGGATGAGCCTGCGGACGGCCAGCCACCGCTCTCCGGGCAGGAAGGCGGCGATGATCGGGAGGACGAACATCAGGCCGACGACGGTGGTGATGGCGGCGGCGGTGTGCCGGAGCAGGACGCCGATGCCGAAGGCCAGCAGGGTGACCAGGGTGAGGTAGAGGCCGCAGCCGGAGACGGCGCGCAGGACGCCCGGCTCGCCCAGGGAGACGTCCAGGTCGCGGGAGGCGAAGAAGAGCTGGCCGAGCAGGAAGCTGGCGAAGGCCGAGACCTGGCCCACGGCGAGGGCGACCGCGCCCAGCACGAGGACCTTGGCGGCCAGGAAGCGGGTGCGGTCGGGCACGGCGGCGAGCGAGACGCGGATCGTGCCGGTGGAGTACTCCGAGGTCATGGTCAGGACGCCCAGGACGGACAGGACCAGCAGCCCGATGTTGGTGCCGGTCATGGCGTAGGAGGTGGGGTCGAACAGCGCCCTGTCGCGTTCGGGCAGCCGGTCCCAGCTCGTGACGAAGGCCAGCGCCAGCAGTCCGCTCAGCCCGACGGAGACGACCAGGGTCGCCAGGACCGTCCAGTAGGTGGAGCGGACCGACCTCAGCTTGAGCCACTCCGAGCCCACCGTGTGGCCGAAGGCGGGGCGCCTGCGGGGAAGGGGCCTGGCGGGGGCCGCCGTCAGGTGCAGGGGCGGGTTCCTCCTCCTCACGCGGCCTCCCTCGGGATGTCGGCGTGGTACTCGACGCTCTCTCCGGTCAGCCGCAGGAAGGCCTCCTCCAGGGACGCGCGGACGGGGCTCAGCTCGTGCAGCGCCACTCCCGCGCGGGCGGCCAGCTCCCCCACCGCGGGGGCGGAGGCGCCTCTGATCCGGAAGGACCCGCCGGGCTCCGGCTCCACCCGCAGGCCACGCCGGACCAGCAGCGGGCAGAGCATGTCCGGGCGGGGGGTGCGCACCCGCAGGTAGTGCTCGGAGTTGGTCTCGATGAACTCCTTCATGCCGGTGTCCGCCAGGATGCGGCCCCGGCCGATGACCAGCAGGTGCTCGGCGGTCAGCGCCATCTCCGCCATGAGGTGGCTGGAGACGAAGACCGTCCGGCCCTCGGCCGCCAGGCTCCGCATGAGGGTGCGGATCCACAGGATGCCCTCGGGGTCGAGCCCGTTGACCGGCTCGTCGAAGATCAGCACGGCGGGGTCGCCGAGCAGCGCGGCGGCGATGCCCAGCCGCTGGCCCATGCCCAGGGAGAAGCCGCGGCACGGGCGGTCGGCGACGGCGGACAGGCCGACCAGCTCCAGCACCTCCTCGACCCGTCCGGCGGGGATCGCGTTGGCGGCGGCCAGGCAGCGCAGGTGGTTGCGGGCGCTGCGCCCGCCGTGCACGGCCTTGGCGTCGAGCAGCGCCCCCACTTGGCGCAGCGGCGCGTGCAGGTCGCGGTAGCGCCTGCCGCCCACCAGGGCGGTGCCCTCGCTGGGCCGGTCCAGGCCGAGGATCATCCGCATCGTGGTCGATTTGCCCGCCCCGTTGGGGCCGAGGAATCCGGTGACCGTTCCCGGCCGCACGACGAAGTCCAGCCGGTCGACCGCGGTCCTGTCCCCATAACGTTTGCTCAGCCCCCGTGCCTCGATCACAGCCTCGGTCTACCAGCGGTTCTGGGCGCGTCGCGGAGGGTGCGGGAAAAGCGGACCGGGAATTTACCCGGCTGTCCGGGGGTTGTCGCGTCCGTGAAGATCGACATCTTTTCCGACGTCGTCTGCCCCTGGTGCTACCTCGGCCAGGCCCGGATGCGGGCCGCGCTGAAGGACTTCCCCGGGGAGGCGGAGGTGTCCTGGCGCCCCTTCCAGCTCGACCCCTCGGCCCCGGTGCGGGACGGCGGACTGGCCGACGACTGGCTGCGCGAGAAGTTCGGCGGCGCCGACAAGGTCGCCGCCGCCCACGACCGGCTGCGCGCCCTGACATCCGCGGAGGGGCTGCCGTACGCGCCGGAACTGGCGAGGCGGGCCAACAGCCTCTCGGCGCACCGGGTGATCTGGCTGGCCGGCGAGGCCGGCGACGACGGCGTCCAGGACGCCGTGGTCTCCCGGGTCTTCCGGGCCCACCACGCCGAGGGCCTCGACGTCTCGGACGAGGAGACGCTGGCGGATCTGGCCGGCGAGGCCGGTCTGCCGGGCGGGCGGGTGCGGGAGATGTTCGCCTCCCGGGAGGGCGTGGCCGAGATCGGGGCCGGGCTGGAGCACGCCAGGGCGCTGGGCGTCAGCGGGGTGCCGTTCTTCCTGTTCGAGGGGCAGTGGGCGGTCTCGGGCGCCCAGCCCGCCGAGGTCCTGTCCGCGGCGCTGTCCGAGGTCGCGGGCAAGCTCGGCTGAGCCCCCCGGCGTCTCGGCACCCCTCGATTCTCTTGTGCCCGGGAACAGGCGATACTTCTGGTTCGGAGGTGTTCGCTGGTGTCTGGACCGCTCGACGGGGTGCTCGTCGTGGATCTCAGCCGGGTGGTGGCGGGTCCGCACGCGACCCAGACGCTCGGCGACCTCGGCGCGCGGGTGATCAAGGTGGAGCAGCCCGGCGGGGACGAGACCCGCGGCTGGGGGCCGCCGTTCGCCGACGGGGTGAGCACGTACTACCTGTCGTGCAACCGGAACAAGGAGTCGATCACCCTCGACCTCAAGGACCCCGCCGGCCTGGACGTGCTGCTGCGGCTGGTCCGCCGGGCGGACGTGCTGGTGGAGAACTTCCGCACCGGGGTGATGGACCGCCTCGGCCTGGGCTTCGACCGGCTGCTGGAGGCCAACCCCCGGCTGGTCGTCATGTCGGTGACCGGTTTCGGGCACGACGGGCCCGAAGGCGGGCGTCCGGGATACGACGCGATCGTGCAGGGCGAGGCGGGCCTGATGAGCGTGACGGGCCCTCCCGGGCAGCCCAGCAAGGTCGGGATGACGGTCGCCGACATGCTCGCGGCGCAGAACGTCGTCGCCGGAGTGCTCGCAGCGCTGTACGAGCGCACGAAGACGGGACGCGGCCAAGTCGTCCGGACGTCTCTGCTGGCCTCCGTGGTGGGCGCGCACGGCTTCCAGGGGACGCGCTGGACCGTCGCCGGAGAGGTGCCGGAGTCGCTCGGCAACGACCATCCGTCCCTGGCCCCGTACGGGACGTTCCGGTGCGCGGACGGGCTGCTGCAGATAGGCGTGGCCAACCAGTCCATCTGGCGGAGGTTCGCGCCCGTCGTGGGACTCGACCCCGACGACCCCCGGTTCGCGGAGCTCCCCGACCGCACCCGGCGCAGGCCCGAGCTGACCGCGGAGATCGAGAAGACCCTCGCCGCCGAGCCCCGCGCGGTCTGGCTGGAGCGCTTCGCCGGAGCCGGAGTCCCGGCCGGCTCCATCCGCTCCCTCGACGAGGTGTACGACTGGGAGCAGACCCGCTCCCAGGGCCTCGTGGTCACCGTGGACCATCCCGAACTCGGCGAGATCGAGCTTCCCGGGCCCGCGCTGCGCTTCGACGGGCACCGGTTCGAGCACACCCCGCCGCCCCTGCTGGGCGAGCACGACGCGTCCGTCCGGGCCTGGCTGGACGAGCAGGACGAGCAGGACGCGCACGACGAGACGGAGGACTGAGGGCATGGCACTGCTGGGCGGACACGACGGGCGCCCCCTGCGCGTCGCGGACGAGAAGACCACCCGCGAGGAGCTGTTCGCCCGCGCGGCGGCCGTCGCCGGGCGCGTGGGCGGGGCCCGCGCGGTCGCGGTGAACGCCACCGCCACCCTCGACACCGTGGTCGCCGTGGTCGGCTGCCTACTGGCCGGGGTGCCGGTGGTGCCGGTGCCGCCGGACTCCGGGCCCGCCGAACGCACCCACATCCTCACCGACTCCGGCGCCGAACTGCTCGTCGGCGACGGCGACTTCGGGCTTCCGTCCGTCCCCGCCACCGGGCGCGGCACGGCTTCCTTCCCCGAGCCGCCGGGCGGCGAGACCGCGATGATCCTCTACACCAGCGGCACGACCGGCCCGCCCAAGGGAGTGATGGTCTCCCGGGACGCGATCGCCGCCGACCTGGACGCGCTCGCCGAGGCCTGGGCCTGGACCGCGGAGGACACCCTCGTCCACGGCCTGCCGCTCTTCCACGTCCACGGCCTCGTCCTGGGCGTGCTGGGCGCCCTGCGCACGGGTTCGGCCCTCGTGCACACCGGGCGCCCGACGCCCGAGGCGTACGCGGCGGCCGGAGGCACCCTGTACTTCGGCGTCCCCACCGTCTGGTCCCGCGTGGTGGAGTCCGGGGCGGCCGAGGCTCTGCGCGGCGCGCGGCTGCTGGTCTCGGGCAGCGCGGGCCTGCCCGCCCCCGTCTTCGAGGCGCTGGAGGCGAGGTCGGGGCACCGCGCCGTCGAGCGCTACGGCATGACCGAGACGCTCATCACCGTCAGCGCCCGCCATGACGGGGAGCGCCGCCCGGGCCAGGTCGGCCTGCCCCTGAAGGGGGTGAGCACCCGGCTCGTCGCCGAGGACGGCGGCCCCGTCCCGCACGACGGCGAGAGCCCCGGCGAACTGCTCGTGTGCGCTCCGACGGTCTTCAACGGCTACCTGAACCGCCCCGAGGCCACCGCCGAGGCCCTGCGGGACGGCTGGTTCCGCACCGGGGACATCGCGACGATCGCCCCCGACGGCTGGCACCGGATCGTCGGCCGCGCCTCCACCGACCTGATCAAGAGCGGCGGCTACCGCATCGGCGCGGGCGAGGTCGAGGCGGCGCTGCTGGCCCACCCCGCCGTCCGGGAGGCCGCCGTGATCGGCACCCCGCACCCGGACCTGGGCGAGCAGGTGACGGCGTTCGTCGTCGTCTCCGACGCGGTCGGCGAACGGGAGCTGATCGACTTCGTGGCCGGCGGCCTGTCCGCGCACAAGCGGCCCCGCGCCGTCCGCCTGGTCGACTCGCTGCCGCGCAACGCGCTCGGCAAGGTGCAGAAGAAACTGCTCCCCGGACTCTGACGGCGTCCGGGCGGCGGACCGGACGCCGGGGGCGGGCGGTCGGGTGGTTGAATCGAGGTGTGGAAGATCGCGGAACCGCCCGGCGGCTCATCGACCTGACGCTCGATCCGGGCAGCTGGCGCTCCTGGGACTCCCCGCCCCGCCAGCCGGCCGGCTACGCCGGTGAGCTCGCCGCCGCCGCGGAGCGGTCCGGCGTCGACGAGGCCGTCCTCACCGGGGAGGGCCTGCTGGACGGGCGGCGGGTCGCGCTGGTCGTCAGCGAGTTCGGGTTCCTGGCCGGATCGATCGGGGCGGCCACCGCCGACCGGATCGTCGCCGCCGTCGAACGCGCCACCCGGGAGGGCCTGCCGCTGCTGGCCGCGCCGTCCTCCGGCGGCACGCGCATGCAGGAGGGCACCTTCGCGTTCGTGCAGATGGCGCGGATCACCGCCGCCGTCATGGCGCACCGCGCGGCCCGCCTCCCCTACCTGGTCTACCTGCGGCATCCGACCACCGGGGGCGTCCTGGCCTCCTGGGGGTCGCTCGGCCATGTGACGGTCGCCGAGCCCGGCGCGCTCATCGGCTTCCTCGGCCCCCGGGTGTACGAGGGGCTGTACGGGGAGCCGTTCCCCGAGGGCGTGCAGCGGGCGGAGAACCTCGCCGCCCGCGGCCTGGTCGACGCCGTCGTCGCCCTCGAGGACCTGCGCCCGGTCGCCGCGCGGGCGCTGAACGTCCTGATGCCGCCCCGCACCCCGTACGCCCCCCTGTACCGCTACGCCCGGCCCATGGGAGAGCCGCCGGGGGCCTGGGAGTCCGTCCGGCACACCCGCCGGGACGACCGTCCCGGCGTGCGGGAGCTGCTGGACGAGGCCTCCGACGTCAGCCTCCTGTCGGGCACCGGCGAGGGCGAGAACGACCCGGGGCTGCTGCTGGCGCTGGCCAGGTTCGGCGCCGCCCGCTGCGTGGTCGTGGCCCAGGACCGGCACAGCCAGCGCACCGGCCACCCGATCGGACCCGCGGGGCTGCGGGTCGCCCGGCGCGGCATGCGGCTCGCCGCCGAACTGGGTCTGCCGCTGGTCACCGTGGTCGACACGCCCGGCGCGGTGCTGTCCGCGGACGCCGAGAACCGGGGCCTGGCCGGGGAGATCGCCCGCTGCCTGGCCGACCTGATCACCCTGGACACCGCGACCGTCTGCCTGCTGCTGGGAGAGGGCGCGGGCGGCGCGGCGCTGGCCCTGCTGCCCGCCGACCGGGTGTTGTGCGCCGAGCACGCCTGGCTCTCGCCGCTGCCGCCCGAGGGCGCGTCCGTCATCGTCCACCGCACGCCCGGCAGGGCCGCCGAGCTCGCCGAGTCCCAGGGCATCCGCGCCGCCGACCTGCAGAGCCGCGGCATCGTCGACTGGATCGTCTCCGAGCAGCCGTTCGCCCTGGCCGGAGAGCTGGAGACCGCCGTGCTGGCGGCCTGCTCCCTGCCCGCGCAGGACCGCGCGGCCGCCCGCGCCTCCCGCTTCGAACGCCCGGCCTAAAGCCTGCGGTGCTCCAGGGACGGCAGGACGCGGCGGACCTCGCCGGTCAGCGTCAGGTCCACCGGGAGGGTGCGGACGGCGGGGAACGGGCCCAGGTCGGTGACGACGGTGCCCATCGGGTCGACCAGCATGCTGCGGCCCACCCCGGTGCGGCCGCCGTGCGGGGGGTCGCTCCGGTCGGGGGCCTTGCCCACGGCGACCGTCCAGATCGTGTTCTCGATCGCGCGGGCCCGCACCAGGGTCGTCCAGTGCTCCTCCTTGAAGGGGCCCTGCGCCCAGGCCGCGGTCACCACCAGCAGGTGCGCGCCTTGGTCCACCAGGGCGCGCGCCAGTTCGGGGAACCGGACGTCGTAGCAGGTGACCAGGCCGAGCCGGATGCCGCCGACGTCCACGACGACGGGCTCGGATCCCGGCGCGACGGTGTCGGACTCGGCGAAGGCGAACGCGTCGAACAGATGGATCTTCCGGTAGGAGCCGGCCAGCGCCCCCGAGGAGTCGATCACCACGGTGGTGTTGTGGGTGCGCCCGTCGGAGGCGGGCTCGAAGACCCCGGCGACCAGCGCGGTGCCGTGCTCCGCGGCCGCCTCGCGCAGCCCCTTGACGAACGGTCCGTCCAGGGGTTCGGCGACCCTCCGCAGGCCGTTGCCGAACCTGATCATGGTGGCCTCGGGGAAGACGGCCAGGTCGGCGTCCCCGGCCCGCGCCAGCGCCTCGCGCACCGCGGCCAGGTTGGCCTCCGGCTCGTCCCCCACCTCGATCTGACACAAAGCTACCCGCATGGGGCCAGTCTGCCCTGTCCTTCCGGCGGAACCGAGACGGCGCCCCGTCGCACCGGGGATCCCGGCGAACGCGCTCTAGTAATCTCGGCAGGTCAGCAAGATTTCTAAGGAGCCTGAAGACATGGCGCTTGAACGCCCTGAGATCGACTTCCCCGAGGGCCCGCCGCCCGCCAACCTCGAGATCACCGACCTGGTGGTCGGGGACGGGGACGAGGCGACCCGCGGCAGCCAGGTGACGGTGCAGTACGTGGGTGTGGCGCACTCCACGGGCGAGGAGTTCGACGCGTCCTGGAACCGGGGCGAGCCGTTCACCTTCCCGCTCGGCGGCGGCCGGGTCATCAAGGGCTGGGACATGGGCGTGGCCGGCATGAAGGTCGGCGGCCGCCGCCGGCTCGTCATCCCGCCGCACCTGGGCTACGGCCAGCGCGGCGCGGGCGCGGCGATCAAGCCGGGCGAGACCCTCATCTTCGTGGTCGACCTGCTCGCCGTGAAGTAGACGGGCGGACCGAGGCGGCCCGGGTCACGAACCCGGGCCGCTTTCGTGTCCCTGGCCGGGCAGCGCCGAGGCGTCCAGGGCCCCGCAGGCGACTCCGCGCTGGAGGCGTTCCACGAGGTGGGGATCGGGCACGGGAGCCGCCTTGACCTTGCCGATGGTGGTCTCCACGCCGGTGAGGTGGAAGTCGAACAGGGCGGCGTAGCGGGCGGTCAGGTGGGCCGGGTGCAGGTCCCAGCTCTGGTAGAAGCCGTGCGCCAGGGAGTGCCGGACGCCGGTGGCGTGGGCCTGCCAGCACGCGGTGATCTCGTCGCTGCCCTCGTCGCGGGGGACCAGGTGCGACGGGCCGTCCGACAGCCGGATGCCGCGCCCGGCCACGGACGTCTGCAGGATGTGCCGGGCGAAGTCGCAGGCCGGGTGGTCCAGCCGCTGCTCCTCGTGGGGCAGCCCCAGCGCCGCGGTGTAGGAGGCGGCGCCGAAGTGCACGGTGCCGATCCTGCCCTGGCCGGAGGTGAGGATCCGCCGGACGCCCAGGCCGCCGCGGTGGTCGGCCACCGCCTCGGGCCGCTCGATCTGGATCTCGAAGTGCAGCACCCCGCCCGGCAGGCCGAGCGCGGCCTCGAGCCGGTCGAGGTACTCGGTGAACACGCCGACCTGTTCGGCCGCCATGACGTCGGGCAGCGTGATGGTGAAGCCGCCGGGCAGCCGGCCGAGCCGGTCGCGCAGCGAGGTGAGGAAGCCGTCGAGGGTGCGCATCGCCCGCTCGTGCCCGCCGCCGGAGAACGACTTGACGCGCACCCCCCAGAAGTGCGGGAGCTGCTGGGCGTTGTAGGCGGCGGCGACGGACTCGACGGCCTGGGCGACGTGGGCGTCCTCCTCGTCGTCGCCGCGCGTGCCGTACGCGTCGGCGAAGTCGATGCGCAGGTCCTCGATCGGCTCGCGGGCGAGCTTGGCGGCGACCCGCGAGCGGATCGTCCCGGCCAGGCTCGGGTCGAGGGTGAAGGCGGTGCCGAAGGAGCCGTCGCCCGGGGTGTGCTTGTTGAGCAGCCGCAGCGCCCGCTCCCCCCACTCCGCCGGGGTGGCGGGGGAGAAGCGGTCGGCCGGGACGAACACCGTGTGGACTGGCTGACGGCCCCCGGCGGGTCCGGGGAACTGGCTGGCTAGATCGGCGGCCAGGGCGCGTACCCGCTCCGCCAGATCGTCGGTCTTCGACAGGCTGAGGTTCACAAGGAGATGATCCCCCAAGATCCGGAGAATGTGTCCCCCGGTTTCAAGGTGATGAGGTCGACACCGGTGTTGAATGCGTTGGGCGGACAGGTCATCGGCTCGACGGCCAGTCCGGTGCGCGCCTTTTCTCCGGGAAGGTCGTCAGCGGTGTAGAGCTGGAACCAGGGGTGGCCGCGGTCCGCCCACAGCCCGACGGTCCGGCCTCCTCCGCTGAGCCCGACCCACACCCGCTCTTCTGTGGACGGCAGCCCGGTGTAGGCGGTGTCGATGCGGCGGTCGCCGAAACGGCCGCCCGCGGTCAGGTCGTAGCGGGTGCCGGTGACGGGGACGGGCGCCCCGGACGGGATGAGCCGGTCGTTGACGGGCTGGTAGTGGGTGGCGCCGAACGTCACGGTGCACTCGTCCAGCGGCAGCCCCACGGTGAGGTAGGGGTGCGCGCTCTGCCCGTAGGGGGCGTTGCGGGTGCCGGAGTTGGTGGCCGAGAGCGTCACGTTCAGCCCCCGTTCGGCGTCGAGTTCGTAGGTGACGGCCAGGTCGAGCCGGTACGGGTAGCCGGGACGGCCGAGCAGCCGGTGGCGCAGGGTCACGCGGGAGTCCCGGCGCTCGCCGGCCGTCCAGGACTCCCAGCGCACCAGTCCGTGGATCGCGCAGTCGCGTTCGGGCTCGGTGACGGGGGTGCGCTGTTCGACGCCCTCGAAGACGTACACGCCGCGGTCTATCCGGTTGGGCCAGGGCGCCAGGATCTGGCCGAGGGCCGCCGGGACCACTTCGTCGGGGTCGTGTTCCAGGACCAGGGGCCGGCCGGCGAGGGTGAGGGAGCGCAGCGTCCCGCCCTGCTCGGTGACGACCGCCCGGTAGGGGCCGGCGGTGATGGTGTGCTGGGTGCCGGTGAGCGTCATGCCGCCATTGTCGCGGACCGTTCCCGCCCAAGATCCTCTAGGGCTGTCACAGTTATCTGGCCGCTCCGTGGACAATCTCCTATCTCCCTCATGCCCAGGGGGAAATTTCACCGACCGCGGGTGCCGGCTCCGACCCGGACGGCTACGGACCGGCGGGCAGCCCGAGCCGGGCCAGCACCGCCCGCTCCTCCCCGGGCGCCGCCGAGACCACGGGGGTCGCCAGCCGGCGGGCCGCCTCCCTCAGCAGCGCGGAGACCTCCGGCGGCGGGGGCTCCGCCGCGATCACGATGACGGTGACGAGCGGATCCTCGTCCAGCGCGGCCAGCGCCTGGAGGGTGGAGCGCCCGCACACCGCGGCCGACAGGTCGCGGGAGCCCACCGGCAGCACCCTGCCGCCCTCTCCGGCGAGGGTCAGCGAACGCAGCACCCGGCCGGTCGCCTCCGCGCCGACCCCCACGACGCCGAACCTGCCGGGCGGCAGGGTGCCGGGCGCGGCGCCGGGGCCCAGGACCAGCCTCCCCAGGGCGGCGGCCTCGTCCTTCAGCGCGATCTCCTCGGAGAGGGTCAGCTCCGCGCCGGACAGCAGCACGTCGCGGCCCCGCCTCAGCGCCGCGACCGCCTCGCGGAGGGCGTGCGGTCCTGCGACCGGGACCGGTTCGCTCACGCAGAGGCCAGCCTGGAGGAGGGCCGGTTGAGCGCGAGTACCGCCCTGCAGCCCGCGAGCAGGCCCCAGGCCAGGTCTGCGCCGGAGTAGCGGCTGGAGGCCACCAGCCTGCGCACGGCGGGCGCCAGCGCTTCGCGTCCGGCCAGGGCGCGCAGCACCGCCGCCGCCTCGCCGCTGGGCTGCCCCGCCGCCGCGCAGTGCAGCAGGGAGGCCGACAGCGAGGTGGTGCGGGTCTCCGCGTCGGTGGTCACGGCGGCGCCGAGCCAGTCGGCCAGCCACACCGCGCGGGAGCCGCCGGTCGTCACCTCGCCGAGCAGCCGCAGCGACAGCAGCATCCCGGCGATCACGTCGTCGCCGCTGGGGGTGAGGCCGGGGCCGAGCCCGACGATCCGCTCGGCCGCCTGTACCGCCTGGGCCAGGTCGCCCGCCGCGCAGCCCGCGGCCAGCGCGGCGGGGCCGGGGTGCCCGGCCAGCCCGCAGGCGCGCGGGTCCAGCGCCGTCTCCAGCAGCATCGCCCCGTGCCTCAGTCTGGCCTCGGGCAGCGGGCCGAGCACCGGGCGCGAATCCCACCAGCGCTTCACCCTGACGCGCAGGCCGCCCGCCTCCGCGTATCCGTCCCCGACCCAGGCGGTGTCGCCCTCGCGCACCCCGGCGAAGGGCTGCTGCTTGACCCCGGCCGGGACCACGATGGAGTTGGCCGGGCGCATGCCGTCGGATCCGACGAGCGCGACGACGCGGGGTTCGCAGCCTCCGTTGAGCCGCAGATAGACGGCCGAGGGGAAGACCGCGATCACCCTGGCGGGCCGGCGCGGACGTTCCACCGCCTCACGCACGGCGAGCCCGGCGGCCCCGGGAACCGGGGCGCGGACCGGCTCGGCGCCGTGGTCCGGCGCGACCGGGTGGGGCACGGTCCTGAGAGCAGCCTCGCTCCGTTCGATCACCGGATCGCCTCCGTCTTTGTGATGTCAACGGGACGTTAACCGTATGACCAAGATCGCCGTATGGAGAAAGTTGCCAAGGATACTTGCCCTTGTTCGTCTTTCTTGTGAGGGTTGTCGCGCAATGGAGAACCGAACAGACCTCTGGACCAGACGCACCGGCGAGAACCGCGCCCTCCCGCCCCGGCTGCGGCTGGCCAGTACCGGCACCCTCACCTACGGCCTGCCCGTCCGCGAGGTCCTGGGCGTCTCCACCCTCGCCGACGCCGAACTCGTCGCCGGCGCCTCCGGGCTCGACCGGGTGGTGCAGCGCCTCAACGTGATGGAGGTGCCCGACGTCCTGGCCTGGGTCAAGCCCAACGAGCTGCTGCTGACCACCGGCTACCCACTGCGCAACCGCCCCGCCGCGCTCGGCCACCTGGTGACCGGGCTGAACGAGCGCGGCGTCGCGGCGCTGGCCGTCAAACCCGGCGCCTACCTCGACGAACTGCCCGCCGAGATGCTCGCCCAGGCCGACCGGCTCGGCTTCCCGCTCATCCAGCTGCCCGAGCACGTCGGCTTCGACGACATCCTCAACCAGGTGCTCACCGACATCCTCAACCGGCAGGCGGCGATCCTCGCCCGCACCGAGGAGGTGCACCGGGCGCTGGTCCAGATCGTCCTGTGCGGCGGCGGGCTGCGCGAGGTGACCGAGGAGCTGGCGGCCCTGCTGCCCGGCGCGGTCCTCACCCTGGACGGCGAGCAGCGCGTCCTGGCCCGGGCAGGCGACCCGCAGGACCTGCGCGCGCTGGAGGACTGGCTGGACGACCACCCCGAACCGGGCCTGCACGGCGACCGGCTGGCGGTGCCGGTCGCCGCGGGCGGCCTCGACCACGGGCTCATCGCCGCGCACTGCCCCGGCGGCGGCCTCAGCGACACCGAGGTCGGCATCCTCGAGCGCGCCGCCACCGTCGCCGCCCTCGTCATCACCAAGCAGCAGGCCGTCGCCGCGGTGGAGAGCAAGTACCGCGCCGACTTCCTGCGCGACGTGCTCGCCGGACGGGCCGGAGACGGCTCCCGCGTCGTGGCGCACTGCGCCGGATTCGGCTGGGACCTGGACCGGCCCGTCGCGGTGCTCGTCGCCTCACCGGACCTCGACGCCGCCGGCGCCGACGAGGAGGCCGCCAAGCTCGCGCAGGAGCGGCTCGCCGCGGCCTGGACCGCGGCGGTGCGCCGCAGGGACCGGGCCGCCGCGGTGGCCTCGTTCGCCCACGAGATCGTCGCGGTCGTCGGCCTTCCCTCGATCGGCGACCTGCAGGACCTGGTGACCGGGCTGGTCCGCGAGGTCTCCTCCGGGGAGTCGCCGGTGTTCTCCACCGGAGTCAGCCGCCCGGTGAAGACGCCCGAGGCGCTGCCCGACGCCTACGACCAGGCGGTCAAGGCGGTACGGGTCGGCCGGCAGATGCACGGCCCCGGCGAGACCGCGCACTTCGACTCGCTCGGCGTCTACCGGCTGCTCAGCCTGGTGGAGGACACCGCCGAACTGCACTCCTTCGTCCGGGAGACGCTGGGCGAGCTCGCCGAGGACGCCGACCCGGAGTCGGCCGACCTGCGACGCACCCTGCAGGTGCTGCTGGAGACCAACCTGAACGTGGCCGAGACGGCGCGCAGGCTGCACTTCCACTACAACACGCTGCGCTACCGCATCGGCAAGCTGGAGCGGCTGGTCGGGCCCTTCACCGAGGACCCGCACCTGCAGCTGAACCTCAACCTCGCCCTGCAGGTGCTGCGGATGCGCGGGATCTGAGGCTCAGCCCTCGGCGTTGCCGCCCAGGGACTCCGGCAGGTAGTTCTCGATGGCCGCGGGCTTGAAGCCCTGGTCGCGGATCCAGCCGAGGATCGTCCGCATCTGCGAGGCAAGGCCCTTGCGGTAGTGCATGAGGACGATGTCCCCGGGCTTGAAGCCCTGTCCCCCGTCACCGCGCACGAAGGCGTCGGGGACGCCCTGCGGCGACCTCGTGCCGTTGTAGAACTCCGCCGACCACAGCAGCACGGACTTCATGCCGCACTCCTTGGTCACCTGCAGCGTCGTCTGGTTGTAGCTGCCGAACGGCGGGCGGAAGACGGTCGGGCGGCGGCCGTACTGCTCCTCGATCTTGTCCGAGGCGCCGCAGATCTCCTGGCGCTGGCCCTCGGGACCGAGCAGCGCGAGGTTCTTGTGGTTGACCGTGTGGTTCTCCATGCGGGAGCCGGCGTTCTTCAGCGCCCAGAAGTACGGCCCGTGTTGCGGGATGTAGACCGAGGTGAGGAAGGTCAGGATGGGGACCTTCTCCTTGCGCACGATCTCGGCGAACTCCGCGTCGTACTCGTAGCCGTCGTCGATGGTCAGGAAGACGACCTTCTCCTGCGTCTCGATCCGGCTGATGACGGGCGGCAGCCCGTCGGCGGACGGCTTCGGGAGCGTCCACGAGCCCGGAGCGGGCCTGGGCCAGGACTGGTCGGCGAACACCGCGCGGTACTCCGCCCGCATCTCTTCCGCGTCGGGGCCGTTGACGGCCTGGACCCGGACCGAGGGCCACACCCCGGCGGCCAACGCCAGGACAGCCGCCACCGCACTGGAGAGGAGGGGGAAACCACCGCGCATGATGAACAATCTCGCACACCCTGGTGATCGCTGGCGAATCCGGCACGCCGATCTCTCCGGCCCGCCGCCGGGGAATCCCACCGCCGTCCGCCGGGGGCGGTTATGGTCGAGAGATGTTGAGGATCGCGGCGGTACTGCTGGCCACGGACGAGGACGCCGTGGCCCTCATCGACGGCGAACGCAGGGTCGACCGGGACGTCAGGGCGCTGCGCGAAGGCGGCTGCGGCCCGATCCTGGTGGTCACCGGCGCGGTGCCGATCGAGGTGCTGGGCGGGCTGATCGTGCCCGACCCGCACTGGCGGGACGGTCCGGCCTCCGGCGTCCGGGCCGGGCTGGCCGCGCTGCCGCCGCACACCACCAGCGCCGTCCTGGCCCGCACCGGGGCGCCGGGGTTGACGCCGGGCGCGGTCCGGCGGGCGATCGAGGAGGGCGCGCGCCCGCCGGGCGATCCCGGCGCTCCGGCCGACCTCGCCTTCCTCGACCTCAGCGGCCTCGCGGACCGCATACCCTGATTGTCGATTGACTCAGTAGGGATTGATGGAGCATCCTGAGATGGTGCTGCGTGAAGACTCGTTCCGCGGACAGCAGGTCCGCGACGCCGGCCGCCCGGGCACCGGCGAGGATTTCGAGATGCGCTGGGAGTGCCTGCGCGGATCCGGCCACCACACCCCCGCGGAGCAGTTCTTCGTCCGCTGCCACAGCGGGGTCCCCGAGATCGATCCGCGTACGTGGACGATGCGGCTGCACGGCGACGGCCTGCTCGGCGGCCCCGTGGAGTTCGGCCTGGAGGACCTGCGCGCCTTGCCCTCCCGCTCGGTGACCGCGTTCATCGAGTGCGCCGGCAACGGCCGCAGCCTCTACACCGTCCAGCAGAACCAGCGGGTGGAGGGCACCCCCTGGGGCCTGGGCGCGATCGGCGTCGCCCACTGGACCGGCGTCCCGCTGTCGGTGCTGCTGGAGCGGGCCGGCCTGCGCGACGACGCGGTGGACCTGCTCCCCCGCGGCCTGGACCGCCCCTTCATCAGGGACGGGGTGGACTACGGGCCCGTCCGCAGGCCCCTGCCCGTCTCCAAGGCGATGAAGGACGTCCTGGTCGCCTACGAGATGAACGGCCACCCGCTGCGGCCCGAGCACGGCCACCCGGCGCGGCTGGTCGTGCCCGACTGGGTGGGCGTCGCCTCGATCAAGTGGCTCGGGGACATCGAGGTCTCCACCGGCCCCCTGCACTCCCCCTGGGACACCGACTTCTACCGGCTGTTCGGGCTGGGGCACCCGCCCGAGGGCAGCGCCCCGCTGACCACGGTGCCGGTCAAGAGCGCCTTCGAGCTCTCCCCCCGCGCGAGGATCGCCAAGGGCCGCGAGTACCTGCTGACCGGACGCTCCTGGTCGGGCAACGGCGCGATCCGCTCGGTCGAGGTGAGCACCGACGGCGGCCTGCAGTGGCGCCCCGCCCGGATCGTCGGCCCCCGCCTGCCCCACACCTGGGCCCAGTGGGAGTTCCCCTGGTCTCCCTCGAGCCGCGGCCCCGCCGAGCTCATGGCCCGCGCCACGGACGAGCTGGGCGTCACCCAGTCCCTCGGCGCCCCCTACAACACCAAGGGCTACCTCTTCGGCGCGGTCGTCCGCCACCCCGTCACGGTCGTCTAATCCTCGTCGGGCTCCTCGGCCTCGTGGACCTGGTGTCTGGGATGGAGCATGCTCCAGAACAGGAAGCACAGGCCGAACGCCAGCATCACCAGACCGACCCACAGGTTGATGTCCACGCCCTGGGCCTTCTGGCGGGCGGCCGGGCTGTCGATGATCCCGACGACCGTCAGGATGACGCCGTAGATGGCGAAGAGACCGCCTATGACGACCCGGATGTCGAGCAGGTTGGCCAGCAGTTCGGTGAGCAGACGGCGCATCTCGGGCTCCTACCAGAACGGGATGTAGCAGGCCAGGGACAGGGCGAGCGCGCCCAGGCCCAGCTTGACGGGCGAGCGGTACCACTTCTCGTCGCCGGCCTGGAAGTCGTCGGGCCGGTCGCTGGGCAGGCCCCGCACCAGGCCCTTCAGCTCCTCGTCCGACTTGGACGTGCCCGCCGTCGCCAGGCTGACCGCGACGGACACGGTGATGTCCACGACGAACGCGATGCCCGCGCCCCAGAAGCTGGCGTTGAGCTCCGTCCCGTAGAAGTCCTCCAGCGGCCCCGCCAGGAACAGCAGGTAGGACGTGACGGCGCTGAGCGTGCCGATCAGCAGCCCCCAGAAGCCCGCCCAGGGCGTCATCTTCCGCCACACGAGACCGAGGATGAAGGTGGCGAACAGCGGCGCGTTGAAGAACGAGAACAGCTGCTGCATGTAGCCCATGATGTTGCTGTACTGGGCGGCGATGAACGCCGTCATGATGCCGCCGACCACGGCCACGACGGTCATCCACCGGCCGGTCGACACGTAGTAGGTGTCGGGGCGGCCCTTGCGCAGGTGCCCCCTCCAGATGTCGTAGGTGAAGACCGTGTTGAAGCCCGAGACGTTCGCCGCCATGCCCGCCATGAACGAGGCGAGCAGCCCGGTGAGCGCGACCCCCAGCACCCCGTTCGGCAGCAGGTCCCCCATGAGCAGCGGGATCGCGTTGTTGTAGGTGGCGCCGGGCTCGCTCAGCGCGGGGAACACCACCAGCGCGATCATGCCGGGGACCACGGTGAGCACCGGGATGACGATCTTGGGGAAGGCCGCGACGATCGGGGTCATCCGGGCCGCCGCCGTGTTCTTGGCCGACAGGCCGCGCTGCACCTCGGCGAAGTTCGTCGTCCAGTACCCGAACGACAACACGAAGCCCAGGCCCAGCAGGATGCCCAGCCAGCTCGCCTGCATCGGGTTGTCCGCGGTGGACCCGGTGTCGGCCCAGGTGTGCAGGCCCGGCTCGCCCAGCGGGGAGTCGTTTCTGATCCGGTCGGCCAGCCCGCCGAGGCCGCCCACCTTGATCAGCCCGAGCACCACCAGCGGGATCAGCCCGGCGACGATCACGAAGAACTGCAGCACCTCGTTGTAGATCGCCGAGGACAGGCCGCCCAGCGTGATGTACGCCAGGACGAACGCCGCGGCGACCACCACCGAGACCGGCAGCGGCCAGCCGACCAGCGCCCGCATCACCAGCGCCAGCGCGTACAGGTTGATGCCCGCGATGAGGATCTGCGCGATCGCGAAGGTCACCGCGTTCAGCAGCTGGGTCTGGGAGTTGAACCGGCGGCGCAGGAACTCCGGCACGCTGTGCACGCCGGATCGGTAGTAGAACGGCATCATCACGATGCCGAGGAAGACCATCGCCGGGACCGCGCCGATCCAGTAGTAGTGCGTGGTCATCAGCCCGTACTGGGCGCCGTTGGCGGCCATGCCGAGGATCTCGGTCGCGCCGAGGTTGGCCGACAGGAACGCCAGGCCGGTGATCCAGGCGGGCAGCGAACGCCCGGACAGGAAGAAGTCCACGCTGGAGCGGATCGTCAGCCGCGCGGCGAAACCGATCCCGAGCACGGTCGCGAAGTAGATCGCGAGGATCAGGTAGTCCAGGGCGGTGACGTCGAGCCTGAGCTCACCGTCCTGCGCGGCGGGAAGTGTCACCCGCCGTGCATTCCCGCCCCGGCGGCCCGCCAGCGGGCGATGGAGCGATCTTGACCGAGGTCAGCGGGGTTCTTGGGCCTCGCCGCGTTCGGCGATCAGCTGCCGGAGCTCGGTGACCGCGGTCCAGGCGGCCTCGCCCTCCGAGCCCTGGATGCCGACGGCACCCTTGGAGGTGCCGTCGGAGAGGTCCAGGTAGGGCCAGGGGGCGCCGCGCTCGAACGAGACGCCCACCACCTCGGCCCAGCTGTAGCGGTGGGTGCGCAGCGGGTTGACGACGGTCAGGCCCTCGTCGTCCGCGGTGACCCGGGCCCGGGCGACCATCGCGAGGATGGCCGCCACGAGCAGGCCGAAGAGGAGCATGCCGATCCGGTCGACCAGCTTGAAGGTGTCGGCGATCGCGAGGGCCAGCCAGATCATGAGCACCATGATCACGGCCGCCATCGCGTAGGCCATCGCCCGGGTGCGGCGGGGCCGCCAGGTCTTGCCGGTCACGGATCCCCGCTAGTCGATGATCTTCGAGATCGGGATCTCGAGGATGTCGCGGCCGCCCGCGGCCTTGACGTTCGGAATGAGCTCGTTGATGCCGTTCTTGGCCACGACGCTCTCCACCGCGAACATCTCGCCGCCCGCCAGCGGGGTGACGGTCGGGGAGGCCATGGAGGGCACCACGTTCAGCACGTCCTGGAGCTGGGCGGCCGACACGTTCAGCTTGATCAGCACGTTGCCGCGGGCCCGGATGACGCCCTGCAGCAGCAGCGCGATGTCCTCCATCGCCGCGCGCTTCTCGGGGTTCTCGTAGGCCTCGCGGTTGGCGACCAGCTCGGTGTAGCTGACCAGCAGGGTGTCGAGGATGCGCAGCCCGTTCTTGCGCAGCGACGAGCCGGTCTCGGTCAGGTCGACGATCGCGTCCACGATGTCGGGGACCTTGGCCTCGGTGGCGCCGTAGGACGGCACGACCTTGGCCTTGACGCCGTGCTCGGCCAGGAACCGGTCGGTCAGCGCCGGGAACTCGGTGGAGATGCGCACGCCGTCCGGCAGGTCGGAGACCTTCTGCCAGGGGGCGTCCTGCGGCACCGCCATGATCACCCGGACCGGGTTGGAGGTGGCCTTGGAGTACTTCAGCTCGCCCAGCGAGACGACGTCCGCGTCGGTCTCGCTGATCCAGTCGCGGCCGGTGATCCCCAGGTCGAACAGGCCCTGCTCGAGGTAGGTGGGGATCTCCTGCGGGCGCAGCACCCGGACCTTGTCGATGCGCGGGTCGTCGATGGACGCCCGGTAGTCGCGGTCACTGGAGCGCTGGACGGCCAGGTCGGCGGCGCCGAACAGCTCGAAGGTCGCCTTTTCCAGCGAGCCCTTGGGAAGTACGAGGGAGAGCACAGTGATGCCTTTCAGTGATGGTCAGGGATGGCGTGGTCTGGGAACCGTTCCGGAGCCGTCAGGAGCGTCGATGCTCCATGCCGTGCCCGGCATGGCTCCCGTGACGCGGCCCTCGCAGGTCTTCTGCCGTGCTGAGCGCGGTCACATTCGCCTCCCTGCCTCGCTGAACGCGGGTAACGTGCCCGCCGTGTTGCGGGCACGTTACTCTACCGCGCTCGGATCTCAGACTTCGCTCCGCCGCAGTTCACGGAGGGTCAAAGCGGCGTCCAGCGCGGCCACGACCGACTCCCAGCCCTTGTCCTCGGCGCTGCCGGGCAGACCGGCCCTGTTCTCGGCCTGGGCCAGGTTCTCGCAGGTCAGGACGCCGTTGCCGACCGGGGTCGCCTCATCGAGGGCGATCCTGGTCAGACCCGCGGTCACCGAGTCGCAGACATAGTCGAAGTGAGCGGTCTCACCCCTGACGACGCAGCCCAGGGCCACGACCGCGTGGTGGGTGCGGGCCAGCTGCTGGGCCACGACCGGCAGCTCGAGGGCGCCCGCCACCCGGACGGCGGTCGGATGGGCGCCGCACGCCTTGGCGGCCTCGACGGCCCGGGCCAGCAGCTGGTCGGTGATCGGGCCGTGCCAGCGGGCCGCGACGATCCCGATGGTCAGGCCGCCGGCCTCGACCGTGGTGTCCTGAGGACGTCCTTCGCCGCTCATCACAGCCCCTCGATGTGGTGTCCGAGCCGGTCGCGCTTGGCCGTCAGGTAGCGGAGGTTGTGCTCGGTGACGTGGACCGGCATCGCGGCCCGGCCCAGCAGCCGCACGCCGAAGCCGGTGAGGGCCTCGACCTTGGCCGGGTTGTTGGTCAGCAGCCGCACCGACTCCACGCCCAGGTCGGCGAGGATGTGCGCGGCGTTGGTGTAGTCGCGGGCGTCGACCGGGTGGCCGAGCTCGACGTTGGCGTCCACGGTGTCGGAGCCCTGGTCCTGCAGCGCGTAGGCCTTGAGCTTGGCGATCAGGCCGATGCCGCGGCCCTCGTGCCCGCGCAGGTAGACCACCACGCCCCGGCCCGCCAGCGCGATCTCGGCCATCGCGGCGTCGAGCTGGGCGCCGCAGTCGCAGCGGTCGGAGTGCAGGACGTCGCCGGTGAGGCATTCGGAGTGCACCCGCACCAGCACGTCCTCGCCGTCGCCGAGGTCTCCGTAGACGAGGGCGATGTGCTCGCCGCCGTCGATGGAGCTGGTGTAGCCGAAGGCGCGCCAGTCGCCGAACCGGTTGGGGATGACGGTCTGGGCGTCGCGGGAGACCAGGCGCTCGGTGCGCTTGCGGTAGGCCACCAGCTGCTCGATGGAGATCAGCTTGAGGTCGTGCTCCTTGGCGAAGACCTCCAGCTGGGGCAGCCGGGCCATGGTGCCGTCGTCGTTGACGATCTCGCACAGCACCCCGGCGGGGCGGCAGCCGGCCAGCCGGGCCAGGTCGATGGTGGCCTCGGTGTGGCCGCGCCGCACCAGCACGCCGCCCTCGCGGGCGCGCAGCGGCACCACGTGGCCGGGGCGGCGCAGGTCGGAGGGCACGGTGCCCGGGTCGGCCAGGAGGCGGATGGTGTGGGCGCGGTCGGCGGCGGAGATGCCGGTGCTCACGCCCTCGGCGGCGTCCACGCTGACGGTGTAGGCGGTGCCGCGCACGTCCTGGTTGGTGTGGTACATCGGCGGCAGCTGGAGCCGGAGGCAGTCGGCCTCGGTGAGCGGGGCGCAGATGTAGCCGGAGGTGTAGCGGACGGTGAAGGCCATCAGCTCGGGGGTGGCGTGCTCCGCGGCGAAGACGAGGTCGCCCTCGTTCTCGCGGTTCTCGTCATCGACCACGACGACCGGACGGCCCGCGGCGATGTCCGCGATCGCCTCTTCGATGGTGCTGAAAACGCTCACTGCCGCGCTCCGATCATGCGCTCGACGTACTTGGCGACGACGTCCACCTCGAGGTTCACGGGGTCTGAGGGACCCTTGCGACCCAGGGTGGTCAACTCCAGGGTGGTGGGGATGAGGCTGATGGTGAAGGAGTCCTCGGCCGCCTCCACCACGGTGAGGCTGACGCCGTCGACCGTGATCGAGCCCTTCTCCACCACATAGCGGCTGAGCGCCTCGGGCAGGGAGATGCGGACGATCTCCCACTTCTCCGACGGGACGCGTTCGACGATCACGCCGACCCCGTCCACATGGCCCTGGACCAGATGGCCGCCGAGCCTGTCCTGCAGGCGTACCGGCCGCTCCAGGTTGACTCTGGAGCCGGGCTCCAGGGCGCCGAGAGAGCTGCGCTCCAGCGTCTCGCGCATCACGTCCGCGGTGAACGTGTCGTCCTTGAGGTCCACGACGGTCAGGCAGACGCCGTTGACCGCGATGGACGAGCCGTGTGCGGCGTCCGAGACGACCAGTGGCCCTCGGATCTGCAGAACGGCCGATTCCGGGCCGTCCGTCTTGCTGATGATCTCGCCGAGTTCTTCGACGATTCCGGTGAACACTCCCCTGTCCTCCCTTATCTGGCGGGGAGCTCCGGGGGTGAGGAAAACCACACCCTCGCCCATGCGGGCAGGGTACGGCGCGCGCGCTGCCTCCCATCCGGACTGTCACCGTCGGTACCGGAATTCCACCGGCTCAACCGGCCGATGGCTTCGGCCGGGTCGCGGACTCTTACCGCCGGTTCGGAATTTCACCGACCCCGGAGCACGCTGTGTTACTGCTGTTTTCACTGAACGTCGCCGCAGGCCGCTGCCTGAGTTGGCAGTGACACTACTTCACGTTGCGAGTCTCATGACTCTCCAACAAGTTTGCCATGGCCGGTGTTCCTCGGCACAGCCGGGGGCGTCCGTCTTCGGACGGCGGGGCCGCGGCCGGTCAGCCCCTGCCGAAGCCGATCGGGCGCTCCGGGCGGACCGTCTTCTCCGCCAGGGCCTTGAGGTTGCGCACCGCCTCGGCCGGGTCCTCGGCGCCGTAGACGGCGCTTCCCGCCACGAACACGTCAGCGCCGGCCTCGGCGCAGCGCTCGATCGTCTCGGCGGAGACCCCGCCGTCGACCTGAAGCCACAGGTCGAGGTCCCGGCCCTTGATCAGCTCGCGGGCGCGGCGGATCTTGGGCAGCACCACGTCCAGGAACTTCTGGCCGCCGAAGCCGGGCTCGACCGTCATCAGCAGCAGCATGTCCAGCTCGCCCAGCAGGTCCTCGTACGGCTCCACCGGGGTGGCCGGGCTCAGCGCCAGCGAGGCGCGGGCGCCCGCCGCGCGGATCATCCGCAGCGTGCGGATCGGGGCCTTGGCCGCCTCGGCGTGGATCGTGACGCTGCCCGCTCCCGCCTCGGCGTAGGCCGGGGCCCAGCGGTCCGGGTCCGCGATCATGAGATGGCAGTCGATCGGGATGCTGCTGTGCTTCAGCAGCGACTCGACGATCGGCAGCCCGAGGGTGAGGTTGGGGACGAAGTGGTTGTCCATCACGTCGACGTGCACCCAGTCGGCGGCGTCGGAGACGGCCTCGATGTCACGCGCCAGGTGGGCGAAGTCGGCGGAGAGGATGCTCGGAGAGATCTGTATTCCCATGATGCACCGAGTTTAGGGTTCGGCCAGGCCAGAGCGCTCACCCGGACGGGGGAACGCGCGGGGGCACCGGTGTCCCGCCGGCCAGGCCGAGGCGCTCGAACGCCACGGGGGCTCCCCAGACCGCCCACGCGCCCGCGAGGGCGGCCAGGGCGAACACGGCGGGGGCGAAGGGCGAGGCGAGGCCCACCATGACCAGGTAGGCCGCGGTCGGCAGGCAGAGCACGGCCAGGCCGGCCAGGACGCGCAGCGCGCCCCGGCGCCAGCCCCTCGCCGGATCCAGCGGGGGCACCCCCGCCCGCGGCGCCAGGCCCGCCAGGCAGCCCGCGAGGAAGCCGCAGCCCGCGGCACCGGTGTCCGAGGAGATCCTCGGCCCCTGTCCGCCCGACCTGCGAACCGCCTCGACCCACGTCCAGGGGAACGTCTCGTCGCCGAGGCCGCGGGCGGCCAGGACCGTCACCCCGAACAGCACGAAGGGCGGCAGCACCGCCAGGGCCAGCCGGTCGGGCAGCGGCCATCTCCGCCACCAGTCGGCCAATCGCCCCGTCCAGGCCATCGCCGCGGCCAGCACGGCCAGGCCGAGTCCCCAGCCCGCCAGGATCTGGTCGACCGAGTGCACGCCCAGCGCGTGCCTGGACCAGCCGATGCCCAGCGCCATCACGACCGCCGCCGCCCAGGCGGCGCGGCGACCCAGGGACCAGGCCAGGACCCCCCACACCACGACGGCGTTCTGGGCGTGGCCCGAGGGCATGCCGAACGAGTCGACGTACGCGCCGGGGACGATCGATGGATCGATCCAATACGGGCGCGGCTCGGACGTCCACAGCTTGACCAGTTCGTTGAGGGAGCTGCTGAGCATCAGCAGCACCAGCCCCCTGGCGCCGGCGACCGGACTCACGCACCAGTAGACGACCAGCAGGAACGGGATGGAGAACACCGCGCTGCCGATCGCCGAAAGTATCTGAGCCATCACTCGATGATCGCATCCGCGGCGGGATGCTCCGGACGCCCGTCCACTCAGGCGGTGCGGCGCAGCAGGGCGAGGAACATCGCGTCGGTGCCGTGGCGGTGCGGCCAGAACTGGGCGTACGGGCCCGCGCCCAGGCCCGAGAGGTGCGGGGCCACCTGAGTCAGGACGTCCACGGAGTCCAGGCGCTGGACGTCCTGGCGGGAACGCAGCACGTCGTCGACGACGACCCTCGTCTCGGCCAGGTGCGGAGAGCACGTGACGTAAGCCACGACGCCTCCGGGGCGGACGGAGTCCAGGGCGGTGCGCAGCAGGTCGCGCTGGAGCGGGCCCAGCTCGGCGACGTTCTGCGGGGTGCGGCGCCAGCGGGCCTCCGGTCGGCGGCGCAGGGCTCCCAGGCCGGTGCAGGGGACGTCCACCAGCACCCGGTCGAAGCTCTCCGGCTTCCAGGCGGGCCGGGTTCCGTCGGCGACCAGCACGGCCGTGCCGGGCGAGACCACCTTGCGCACCAGCTCGGCGCGGTGCGGCTGAACGTCGCAGGCCACCAGGCGGGCGTCCCTCTGCCCGGCGAGGCCCGACAGCAGGGCGGCCTTGCCTCCGGGGCCCGCGCACAGGTCCAGCCAGCGGGCGTCCGGGCCCTCGACGGGAACCGCGGCCAGGGCCAGCGCCACGAGCTGGCTGCCCTCGTCCTGGACCCCGGCCCTTCCCTCCCGGACCGGCGCCAGTTCCCCGGGGTCGCCTTCGGGCAGGTAGGCCCCGTACGGGGAATACGCGGCGGGGCCTGCGCCCAGCTCGTAGAGCTCGTCCACGGACGCGCGTCCCGGGCGGGCCACCAGCGTGACTCCGGGGCGCTCGTTGTCCGCCGCCAGGAGGTCCTCGATCTCGTCCTTGCCGACCGCGTCGCGCAGCGCCGAGACCACCCACCGGGGATGGCTGTAGGTGACGGACAGGCGGCCCAGCTCGTCCTCGGGCGCCACGATCACCAGCCACCCGGGCAGGTCCCGGGTGGTCACCCGCCGCAGCACCGCGTTGGCGAACTTCGCCTGGCCGGGGCCCGCGACCGACCGCACGAGGTCGACGGTGGTGGAGACCGCCGCGTGCGCCGGGATCCGCGTCCGCAGCAGCTGGTGCGTCCCGAGCCGCAGGAGGTCCCGCAGCGGCGCGTCGATCTGGTTCACCGGACGGTCGCTGCACATGTCGAGGATCGCGTCGTACGTCCCCCGGCCGCGCAGCGTCCCGTACGTCAACTCGGTCGCCAGCGCCGCGTCGCGCCCTCCGAGCCCGCGTTCCCGCAGCACCTTGGGCAGCAGCAGGTTCGCGTACGCGTCCCGCGTGTCCACGGCCCGCAGCACGTCGTAGACGGCCTTGCGCACCGCGTCTCCGGGCGTCCGCCGCTGCGCCTGCCGCGCGGGCCTCCGATTGTCGTGGCCCCGGTTCCGGTGGGCGCTACGCCGCCGCTGCTCAGGCATCCGTCTTCTCCCCTGACACACCAAACCCGCCCAGACCACAGCCGAACAGGGTGAATGACATCCGTTCTCCGCGCCGACCCGGGGTCACCGGAGGCGGTCTTCCGGGGTGAGACGGAGGCCGCGCGCCCAGTCCACGGCCCTCATGCGCTTCTTGCCGGGAGGCTGGACCTCGCTCAGGGCCACCGGGTGGGTGGCGGTGCCGACCAGGACCTCGTTCTTGGTGACCTTCAGCTCGCCGGGGGCCAGGGGGCCCGCGCCGGCGGCCAGACGCACGGGACCGAGCTTGAGGCGGTCGTCGCGGAAGGTCGTCCAGGGACCCGGGGCCGGAGTGCACGCGCGGCAGAGGCGGTCCACCCGCATGGCGGGGGCGTTCCAGTCGACCCGGGCGTCCTCGGGTGTGAGCTTGGCCGCGTGGGAGACGCCCTCCTCCGGCTGCGGGACCGCGCGCAGGGCGCCGGCCTCCAGGCCGTCCATGGTGTCGCGCAGCAGGCGGGCGCCCGCTTGGGACAGGCGCTCCAGGAGGGTGCCGCTGGTGTCGTCGGGCCGGATCGGCTCGGTGAGGTGACCGAAGACCGGGCCGGTGTCCAGACCCTCCTCGATGAGGAAGGTCATCGCGCCGGTGATCTCGTCCCCGGCGAGGATCGCCCGCTGGACCGGGGCCGCGCCGCGCCAGGCGGGCAGCAGCGAGAAGTGCAGGTTGACCCAGCCGAGCCGGGGGACGTCCAGGGCCGCCTTGCGCAGGATCGCGCCGTAGGCGACGACCGGGCAGCAGTCGGGGGCCAGCTCCTCCAGCCGCCGCAGGAAGTCCGGGTCGTCCGCCTTGGCGGGTTTGAGGACCTCGATGCCGCGGGCCTCGGCGAGCTCGGCGACGGGGCAGGCCACCAGCTTCCGGCCGCGCCCCGCGGGGGCGTCCGGACGGGTGACCACGGCCACCACCTCGTGATCGGACTCCAGCAGCGCCTTGAGCGGCGGCACCGCCGTCTCGGGGGTTCCGGCGAAGACCAGTCTCATCTCAGATGGCCCGCCCGAACGTCCGGTGCGGAGAGTCCCTGACCGCCGGCGCGGGCTCGCCGAACCACTCGGCCTCCCGGATCGCCCTCATCGCGAGCTTCCGCTGCTCGGGGTCCATCCGGTCGATGAACAGGATGCCGTCGAGGTGGTCGGTCTCGTGCTGGACGCACCGCGCCAGCAGCTCGGTGCCCTCCACCGTGATCGGCTCGCCGTGCATGTTGAACCCCCTGGCCACGGCCCGGTAGGCGCGCGGCGTCGGGAACGACAGCCCCGGCAGGGACAGGCACCCCTCCTCGCCGTCCTGCTGCTCCTCGCCGAGGTCCAGCGACGGGTTCACCAGATGTCCGAGCCGGTCGTCCACGTAGTACGTGAACACCCGCAGGCCCACGCCCAGCTGGGGCGCGGCGAGCCCCGCGCCCGGGGCGTCGATCATGGTGTCGGTGAGGTCCTTGACCAGCTGCCGCAGCTCCTTGTCGAAGTCCTTGACGGGCTCCGCCGGCGTCCGCAGCACCGGGTCACCGAACAAACGTATCGGCTTGACCGCCAAAGCCATCTCCTCAAGCTGAAGGTTCTCCGGATCAAGCCCAGTCTACGAGCGCCTTCACCCCGGTTTCGCCAGCTCGCACGACCGACCGCGCCGCGCCCCGCGAGGGCGGGGCGCGGCGGCGGGACTACCGGGACTACTTGGAGCGGGCCTTGAAGGCCGCCTTGCGGGCGAGCTTGGCGAACTCCTTGTCGTGGTGGTGCTCGCCGATCGCCTCGAGGACCTCCCCGACGTGGGGGTGGTCCAGGCGCCAGACGCCCCCGACCAGCTCGGTGAGGTCGTTGTCGACCTCGCTCTCGGCCAGGGCGATCTGGACGGCGTCGTGCGGGCCCACCGCCTCGACCATTCCGGCGAGCGTGTCGACGAACATCCACTGCAGGTCCGACTCGGACGGAGCCGTCTCCTCGTCGCCGTGGGTGTTCAGCCAGATCGCGGCGTACGGGCGGGTCTGCGGGGCGTCCAGGGCGCCGCGGACCAGCGGCTCGGCCTCGCGACCGACCTGCTGCAGGACGACGGCGGCGATGTTGCGCTGAGCCGGGTGGCCGTCGCGCATCAGCTCCAGCAGCCCGGTCGCGGCCTCCTCGGCGGAGCGGGCCGCCAGCCACAGGCCGATCTCCTGCTCGGCGGTGTCCTCCCGGTGGTGCACCAGGCCCGCGACCAGCTCGTCCGCCGAGCCCTCGGCGAGGTCGCCGATGAGCGGGGCGGTGTAGCCGTCGGCCAGCAGCAGCTCCCGGACGGCGTAGACGCCCAGCGGGGTGAAGGAGACCTCGCCGTCGGCCGACGC
Organism: Actinocorallia sp. B10E7; assembly: GCF_039871655.1. NCBI lineage: Bacteria > Bacillati > Actinomycetota > Actinomycetes > Streptosporangiales > Thermomonosporaceae > Actinocorallia > Actinocorallia sp. B10E7. The sequence continues at coordinate 800,004 of NZ_JBDPLZ010000002.1, read as the reverse complement.
CAGCGCGCCCCAGCGGGCCAGGCCGTCCAGCTCCATCCGCAGCGCCTGCGGCAGGCCCTGCGCGAGGGTCTGCGCGTCGGCGACCTCATAGGTGTCCTGGACGTGCTCGATCAGGCCGGAGACCAGCTCGCCGAGCGGGGCGGCGGTGCCGTGCTCGTACAGGTGCAGCAGCACGCTGGGCAGCTCCCCCTGGCACACCTCCAGCGGGCTGAGCGCCTCGCCCTCGGCGAACTCGTGGGTGACCACCCCGTCGAACAGCGCGATCCACAGGCCCAGCGCGGCCTCGTCGTCGCCGGTGTCCAGGCCTTCGGCGCGGCGCGCGCGGCCGCCCTCCACCTCCACCAGGTCGGCGTGCCGCACGGCCCGCCAGAGGTGCTCCAGCTCGAGGTTCTCGCCGTCCTCATCGGAGGGACGCAGGCCGAGGGCCTCCACCGCCGTCTTCACGTCGTCCTCGGCGAGCCGGCCCTCTTCCAGGGCACGGCCGTCGGCCCAGGCCGCCAGCTCGAGCGCGCTCGTGAAGAGCGACGACGCGCGGGCCGCGGCGACCAGCTCCTCGCGGGGCGCCAGCCGGACGGGCGGCACCACGTTGTCCGCGGCGAACTGCCGCATGGCACGCTCGACCTTCTCCTCGTCGGAGAGGGACTCGAACTCCCGCACCCACTCCTCGACGGCGGCCTCGTCGTCGAGGTCGACGCCGTCGGCGCTCATCATCCGGTGGAACAGCTCGGCGGCGTTCCCGTCGTTCTCGCTGCTCTCCTCCAGCGCCGCGGCGAACTCGGGCCCGACCGTGTCGAGCACCCCGGTCAGCTCGCGCACGCGGGCCTCGTCCAGCTCCCCGCCCTCGGCGAGGAAGGACACCAGGTCGCGCGCCGCGCCCAGCACCGCGGGCCCGTCCTCCGGCCCCGCCACCACGTTCTCGGGGAAGTCCTCCAGCAGGATCTCCCGCAGCAGTTCCCCGTCCAGCTCCGCGGTCCGGTTCAGGTCGGCCAGCTCCACCAGGATGCGCGCCCCGTGCAGGTCGGCGCCCCCCTTCGCGGCGGCCCACGCCTCGAACCCTTCGACCGTCGTTTCCACCCACTTCTCAGCCACCGTCGTACCCTATGCCCCTCCCCACCCCTCTCCGCGCGAGAACGCCGGAGCCGTCGGCCGAGAATCCCTCCACCTCCGGGCTTTCCCTCCCCGGCACCGCTTCTTCCGCGGGCGGCCACCTGCCCGCCGACCGTCCGCCGCACGAATCCCGCCGCCGGACGACTCCTCGTGAGCGGCTCCCGGCGGACCGCCCCGGGGACGGCTCAGATGAGTTCCAGGGGGTCGACCTCGACGCGGACGGGATCGGGGGCTTTGCGGGCGCTGCGGATGCCCTGGGTCTCCTTCAGGCTCCGGGCCAGGGCGGGCGCCGCGGAGGCGGGGACGCGCAGGAGGGCCCGCTCCCGGCCGCCGCCCACCGGGACGGGGCCGAGGACCTCGGCTTCGGAGGGCAGGCGGGTGGTGTCCAGGAAGTCCTTGAGGGCGTCCGGGGTGCCGGTGAGGGACGCCATCCGGGCGGCCGGGGGGAAGCGCAGCCCACGGCGCTCGTCCAGCTCCCGTTCGGCGAAGGTGACCGGGTCCCAGCGGACGACGGCCTGGACGACGGGCAGCGCGGAGTCGGCGACCAGCACCACCCCGCCGTGCGGGCGGACCAGGGCCGCGGCGTTCAGCCAGCGGCGCAGCGCCTCCTCGTTGGCGCGCAGGTCGGCCCGGCCCAGCAGCGCCCAGCCGTCGAGCAGCAGCGCGGCGGCGTAGCCCCGCTCGGCCACCGGTTCCGCGCCGGGCGTGGAGACGACGAGTTCCGGGCGGCTCCCCACGGACGCCAGGACGCCGTCCCGGCCCGAGGTCCGCACCGTCACGCCGGGAAACGCCCGGCCCAGCTCCTCCGCCGTCCGGCCGGCGCCCACCACGACGGCCCTGATCTGGCGGTCTCCGCATGCGGGGCACTTCCAGCCGCCCGCGAGCCCGCCGCACCACAGGCAGTGGGGGACGGAGCGCGACGACTCCAGCGCCAGCGGCCCGGCGCACCCGGCGCACCGGGCGGGCTCCCGGCACCGGCGGCAGGCCAGCGCGGGCAGGTAGCCGCGCCGGGGCACCTGCACCAGCACCGGCCCCTCGGCCAGCGCCTCCCTCGCCGTCCGGAACGCCAGCGCCGGCAGCCGCGCCGTCCGCGCCGCCTCGTCCCTGGCCAGCTCGGCGTCCTGGCCCGCCGGGCGCACCAGCGGCATCCGGCCCCGCACCGTCTCCCGCGCGGCCGCCAGCCCGTGCGCCCATCCCCCGGCGATGAGCTGCGTCGTGTCCGCGGTGCGGGTGAACCCCCCGAAAAGCGCTCCGGCCCCCGTCCGATGCGCCCTCAGCGCCAGCACCTCCCGCGCGTGCGGGTAGGGCGCGTGCGGCTCGGCGTGCACGTCGTCCCCGTCGTCCCACAACACCACGAGCCCGAGTTCCCGCACCGGCGCGAACATCGCCCCCCTGGTCCCGACGACGATGCGCGCCTCCCCCCGCAGCACCCGCGACCACTGCCGGTACCGCTTCTCCGGGCCCGCTTCGGCCGTCAGCACCACCCATTCCGGACCGGCCTCCGGCTCCGCCTCAAAGGCGGCTTCGGCCGTCGAAGAGTCCCGGCCCAAGGGCTCCGGCGCGTCGGCGGGGTCCGGCTCCGCGGGGGGGTTCTGCGCAGTGGCGCCGTCGGACGCGAACTCCAGGGTGAGGGCGGTGTCGAGGCGGGCGGCCTCGCGTCCGTCGGCGACGACGATGAGGGTGCCGCGGCCGGAGGCGAGGGTGGCGCGGGCGGCGCGGGCGACGGCGGCGGGCCAGTCGGGGCCCGGCAGCGCGGTCCAGACGGCCCGGGGGGACCTGCCGTCGGCGAGTGCGGCCAGGAAGGAGGGGCCCGCCGGGTAGTCGGCCCAGGGGCCGGGGTCCCGCGGGGCGGGGACGCGGGAGGGGCCAGGGGCCGATGGCTGCTTCTCGGCGCGGGCGTGGCGGGGCGGAATCGCCAGCCGCAGGACGTCGGCGAGGGTGCCGGCGTGGCGGTCGGCGAGTTCGCGGGCCAGGGCGGCGATCTCCGGGGTCAGCACGGGCTCGGGGGAGATCACCCGTTCCAGGAAGGCCAGCCTGCCCTCGTGCTCGCTCTCGGCGACTCTCTCCAGCAGGTAGCCGTCCATGAGCTTGCCCGCGAAGCGCACCCGTACCCGGCATCCCGGGACCGCTTCGGCGTCGAGCTTGGCGGGCACGAGGTAGTCGAACGGCCGGTCCAGGTGCGGCAGGGAGACGTCGACCGCCACCCTCGCGACGGGCAGAGCCGACGCCTCCTCGGGCACCCCTTTGCGTCGCGCCGCCGGACGGCCCGTACCGGGCCGCGTCCGCTCCCCCGCGCGCTCCAGGACCGGAACCCCTTCCAGCCCCGGGATCAAACCGTCCTCGCTCACCCCCCACACCTACCACTCGCCGCCCGTCTCCCGGGCACGGCGCGCACCTCCCGAAGGCCGCACGACCGCACCGGAGAGAAAGGACTACAACATCCATTAAGGAACGATCAAAGCGGAGAAAAAGGCCAACCGCAAGGAGAGAAGCATATCCGCGAATCCACGCCCCAACGATGTCGAACATCCCGGAAAGGCATCGCCCTCGGCACCCCTCATGACGATCATCAAAATCATGAAACGAATCAAAGCGGCAATCGTCGGCCTCGCCGCAGGAGCCGCGGTCATCGCCGTCCCGGGAACGGCCCACGCGGCTTCGGCGACCACCTACCTCTTCACCCCGAACGGCGCCCACTGACAGATCTGGAAGACCTGGCCGTCCATCGGCAACGGAAACCCTGCAGCACCCCGTGGGCGCCTTCGACCACGAAAGCTCCAACGGGTACGACAAGGTCCTCTTCCGCACCCGCGGCACCAGCGAAGGCGGCAGCTGGTGGTAGTCCCACGTCGCGGAGGGCCGCCGGCCTCCGCGACCATCGACCGACAAAGCGGTGATTCGGTCACCGAACGGAAAACCATCCTTCTTCCCCATAGACCAAAAAATCGCTCGCACGCCTCTCCAACCAGGGAAAGGACCATCGCATCCATTGCGGAGCCACTGGGCGGGGAAAAGGGTTAACCGTAAGAAGAGAGGCATATCCGCGAAGCCATGCGCAAGTGATGTTGGACACCCCGGAAATGCATTGCACCCGACACTCCGCATGACGATCATCAAAATCATGAAACGAATCAAAGCGGCAATCGTCGGCCTCGCCGCAGGAGCCGCGGTCATCGCCGTCCCGGGAACGGCCCACGCGGCTTCGGCGACCACCTACCTCTTCACCCCGAACGGCGCCCACTGGCAGATCTGGAAGACCTGGTCGTCCATCGGCAACGGAAAATACAACCTGAGCTGGGGAACCCATTCGAGGGGATGGGGAAACGACACCTGGATCCGCTTCGATCTGAAGAGGCGGCTGACCTCCAGCAGCTCCTACGTCACCGTCACGGGCATTGCGGACTACGGAAGTTCCAACGGGTACAACAAGGTCCTCTTCCGCGTCTGCGGCAACAGCGGATGCAGCGCCTGGTGGTAGTCCCGACATCGCCGCGGGAAGCCCTGTGAACACCTGAACGCCCCGGCATGGTCCCTGAAGGGTTCATGCCGGGGCGTTCGCCGTGATGGCCGCATGTGCATCCGGGTGCAGCCGAGGGCCGACGGCCCGCACCGGAGGGTGCGGGCCGTCGTCAGGAGGCGCGGGTCACAGGCCGGCGGCGGCGCGCAGGGCGTCGGCGCGGTCGGTGCGCTCCCAGGAGAAGTCCGGCAGCTCACGGCCGAAGTGGCCGTAGGCGGCGGTCTGGGAGTAGATCGGGCGCAGCAGGTCGAGGTCGCGGACGATCGCGGCCGGACGCAGGTCGAAGACCTCCAGGACGGCTTCCTGGAGCTTCTCGATGTCGACCTTCTCGGTGCCGAAGCCCTCGACGAAGACGCCGACGGGCTGGGCCTTGCCGATGGCGTAGGCGACCTGGACCTCGGCGCGGTCGGCGAGGCCGGCGGCGACGATGTTCTTGGCGACCCAGCGCATGGCGTAGGCGGCGGAGCGGTCGACCTTGGACGGGTCCTTGCCGGAGAAGGCGCCGCCGCCGTGGCGGGCGTAACCGCCGTAGGTGTCGACGATGATCTTGCGTCCGGTCAGGCCGGCGTCGCCCATCGGGCCGCCGATCTCGAAGCGGCCGGTCGGGTTGACCAGCAGCCGGTAGCCGTCGGTGTCGAGCTCGAACTCGGCCAGGACCGGGTCGACGACGAGCTCCTTGATGTCCGGGGTCAGCAGCTCCTTGAGGGAGATGTCGGGAGCGTGCTGGGAGGAGACCACGACGGTGTCGAGGCGGACGGCCTTGGCGCCGTCGTACTCGATGGTGACCTGGGTCTTGCCGTCCGGGCGCAGGTAGGCGACCTGGCCCTCCTTGCGGACCTGGGACAGGCGCTGGGCCAGCCGGTGCGCGATGGTGATCGGCAGCGGCATGAGCTGCGGGGTCTCGTTGGTGGCGTAGCCGAACATCAGGCCCTGGTCGCCGGCGCCCTGGCGGTCGAGGTCGTCTCCGGCCTCGCCCTCGCGGGCCTCGTAGGCGTCGTCGACGCCCTGGGCGATGTCGGGGGACTGGGCGCCGATGGAGACCGACACGCCACAGGAGTGGCCGTCGAAGCCCTTGGCCGAGGAGTCGTAGCCGATCTCGAGGATCTTCTCCCGGATGACGCCCGGGATGTCCACGTAGGTCTCGGTGGTGACCTCGCCGGCCACGTGCACCTGACCGGTGGTGATCATGGTCTCGACCGCGACCCGGCTCTTCGGGTCGTCCTTGAGCATGGAATCGAGGATCGCGTCACTGATCTGGTCCGCGATCTTGTCCGGGTGGCCCTCGGTGACCGATTCAGAGGTGAAGAGGCGACGGGACACTACGTGAACTCCTTGCAGCGGCTGCTGACTCACCAGTAGCAGATGGTTTGCGGTACTCGGGGCGGACAGGCTCTCACGAAACGCGCACCCGGCCGAGCCGAAGGCAGTCTAGTCCTATGGTGCGAGATCGGCATGGCGCAGGCCGTGCCGAAGGCTTCGCGGGCGGTTCATCCCAGCAGGGCGGCGATCTCGTCCCAGACGACGGCGGCGAGCGCCTCCTTGCTCCCGCGCGGGATCTCCCGCGCGGGTCCGGAAGCGGACAGCACCACCCCGGCGTTGTCGGGGGCGCCGAAGGTGAGGTTCTCCCCCACCTGGTTGACGACGAGCAGGTCGCAGCCCTTGCGCGCCAGTTTGGCCCGTCCGTGCTCCAGGACGTGGTCGGTCTCGGCCGCGAAGCCGACGACGACCTGTCCGGGGACGCGCCGCTGGACGAGCTCGGCCAGGATGTCGGGGTTCTTCACCAGCTCGATCGGCAGGGTGTCCGTGCCGTCCTTTTTCTTGATCTTGGACGTGGCGGACGTCACGGGCCGGAAGTCGGCGACCGCCGCCGCCATCACCACCACGTCGGCGGACGCGGCGGCCTCCAGGACGGCGGTGCGCATCTCCAGCGCCGAGCCGACCCGCACGACCGCGGCTCCCGCCGGGTCGGGCAGGGAGGTGTTGGCCGCCACCAGCGTGACCTCGGCCCCGCGGGCCGCCGCGACCTTCGCCAGGGCGTACCCCTGCAGCCCGGACGAGCGGTTGCCGATGAACCGCACCGGGTCGATGGGCTCGCGGGTCCCTCCGGCGGAGATGACGACGCGCCGTCCGGCGAGGTCCCGCGGCGTCCGCGCCAGGACGAGCCGGGCCACCTCGAACAGCTCGGCGGGGTCGGGCAGCCGGCCGGGGCCGGTGTCCTTGCCGGTCAGCCGTCCGGAGGCGGGTTCGACGACGATGTTGCCGCGCTCGCGCAGCGTCGCCACGTTGGCCTGCGTGGCCGGGTGCTCCCACATCTCGGTGTGCATGGCGGGTGCGAACACCACCGGGCACCGGGCGGTGAGGAGGGTGTTGGTCAGCAGGTCGTCGGCCAGGCCGTGGGCGGCCTTGGCCAGGAGGTCCGCGGTGGCGGGCGCGACGAACACCAGGTCCGCCCGCTGCCCGATGCGCACGTGCGGGACGTCCGAGACGCCCTCCCAGACGGAGGTCGCGACCGGCTGCCCGGACAGCGCCGCCCAGGTCGGCTCCCCCACGAAACGCAGCGCGTCCGCGGTGGGCACGACCTTCACGGAGTGCCCGGACTCGGTGAGCCGCCGCAGCAGCTCGCACACCTTGTAGGAGGCGATGCCGGCACCGACCCCCAGGACGACCCTCGGCGCGTCCTGCTTCTGCTGCTCGTCCAAGGCGGAGGGGCTCAGCCCTCGACGGGTTCGGTGTGCAGGAGCCCCTCGCGCACCTCGCGCAGGGCGATGGAGAGCGGCTTCTCCTGGACCTGGGTCTCCACCAGCGGCCCGACGTACTCCAGCAGGCCCTCGCCGAGCTGGGCGTAGTAGGCGTTGATCTGCCGGGCCCGCTTGGCCGCGATGCTCACCAGGCCGTACTTGGTGTCGACGACCTCCAGGAGCTCATCGATCGACGGGTTGGTGATGCCTTCGCTGTTGGCTGCCACACTGACGCCTTTCCGAGTCCTCAATGGTCAGCCATCAAGGCTAGCAGCTCGTCGCAGACTCCCTGCACGGAGTGGTTGACGAGGGTGAGATCGAACTCCTTCTCGGCCGCCAGTTCGACCCGGGCCGCCTCCAGGCGGCGCTCGATCACCTCCGGCGACTCGGTGCCGCGGCCGGTGAGCCGGCGCACCAGCTCGTCCCAGCTGGGCGGCGCGAGGAAGACCAGCAGCGCCTCGGGCATGCTCTCCCGCACCTGCCTGGCCCCCTGCAGGTCGATCTCCAGCAGGGTGGGGACTCCGGAGGCCAGCCGCTCCTCGACGGGGCGGCGCGGGGTGCCGTAGCGGTTGCCCGCGAACTCCGCCCACTCCAGCAGCTCGCCGGAGGCGATCAGGCGGTCGAAGCCCGCGTCGTCGGTGAAGAAGTACTGGACCCCGTCGGTCTCGCCGGGCCGGGGCTTGCGGGTCGTCACCGAGATCGAGAGCCACACCTCGGGGTGGGACTCGCGGAGTCGGGCGACGACGGTGCTCTTGCCGACGCCGGAGGGCCCGGACAGGACCGTGAGCCGCCGGGCCGAGGACGGGGAGGTCGCGGAGGCCGCGGATTCAGTGGTGTCCATCGCGCTTCAGGTCTATCACGGTGGAACACCCGGCAGGGTCAGGACCTGTCCCCTGACCCGCCGGGGGGACGGGACGGCCTAGCGGCCGCCGCCGAACTCGCGCTCCAGGGAGGCGCGCTGGTTGGCACCCAGGCCCCGCACCCGGCGGGACTCGGCGATGCCGAGGCGCTCCATGATCTGCTTGGCACGAACCTTGCCCACGCCGGGAAGCGATTCCAGCAGAGCCGAGACCTTCATCTTTCCGACGATGTCATCGGTCTGGCCCGCTTTGAGGACCTCAGAGAGAGAGATTCCCCCGTGCTTGAGCTTGTTCTTGACCTCAGCGCGCTCACGGCGGGCCAGTGCGGCCTTTTCCAGGGCCGCGGCACGCTGTTCGGGGGTAAGAGGCGGAAGAGCCACGCCGGTCACCTCGTGTTTTCCACTCGACGGAGTCGGACGCCCCGGAAACTAGCGACTTACCCCCTGATAAAGCAACGTGATCGGCAGTTTATCCCGCCAGAAATTCACGAAATTCTCTATCTGTAATCACAAGATCACGCTGTGTCCATCACGGAGCCCGGAGAACCCGGCTGCCTGGACTTTCTTCAGTCCCGTCCGCGCAGCCCCGAAGCGATCCCCGCGGCGGCCGCCGCGGGGTCCTCGGCGCGGGTGATGGGGCGCCCGATCACGAGCAGATCCGCCCCGGCGTCCAGCGCCTCGCGAGGGGTGGCGACACGGGTCTGGTCGTCCGCGGCGGCGCCGCGCGGGCGCACTCCCGGGGTGATGAGGTCGATGCCGGGGCCGACCTCGGCCCGGATCGCGGCGACCTCGCGGGGCGAGCAGACCAGGGCCCGCGCCCCGGCCCCGACGGCCAGCGCGGCGAGCCTGCGCGCGGCGTCCAGGGCGGGCCCGGCGAGCCCGACGGCGGCCAGGTCGGGCTCGCCCATCGAGGTGAGCACGGTGACCGCGGTGATCTTCGTCTCAGGGGCCGCGGCGACCGCGGCCTTGACCATGTCGGCGCCGCCGGAGGCGTGCACGGTCAGGTAGTGCGGGGCGAGCCCGGACACGGCCCTGGCCGCGGCCGCGACGGTGGCGGGGATGTCGTGCAGCTTCAGGTCGAGGAAGATGCGCCCGCCGCCCGCCGCGCGGATCTCCTCCACCACCGCGGGCCCGTGTCCGAGGTAGAGCTCGAGGCCCACCTTGAGGGTGCTGACGTGCGGGCCCACCTGCCCGGCCCAGCGGGTGGCGACGGCCAGGTCGTCGGTGTCCAGCGCGACCGCGACGGGTGCGGGGGTCATGTGAGCTCCTTGATCGGTTCTTCGGGGCCGCGCACGATCTGCGGGCCGATCGCGGCGGCGGCGCGGTGCGCCAGCCCCACGGCGTCGGCGAGCCGGGGGATGCCGTGGGCGGTGAGGGCGTCCTCCAGCTCCCTCAAGATCCTTTGGGGGGCCGACGGGTCGTGCAGCAGGGTGGTGCCCACCGAGACGGCGCTGGCGCCCGCCACGACGAATTCCAGGGCGTCCCGGCCGGTGGCCACTCCCCCGCCGCCGACGATCGGCAGTTCCGGCAGCGCGGCGTGGACCTGGTAGACGCAGCGCAGCGCGACGGGCCGCAGCGCCGGTCCGGAAAGGCCGCCCGAAACCCCGGTGAGGGCGGGGCGCAATGTGTGCGGATCAATGGCCAGACCGGACATCGTGTTGATGAGGGAGAGCCCGGTGACGCCGGCGTCCGCGCACGCAAGGGCAATTGTCCCGATATCGGTTACATCGGGCGAAAGTTTCGCCAATACCGGAGTATCTCGATGAATTGCGCTGCGAACCGCGCGCACCACCGCCGCGGCGGCGGAAGGAGAGGCCGCGAACATGCGCCCCCGGTCCTCGGCGTTGGGGCAGGCGACGTTCACCTCGACCGCGGTGATCGCCGACGCCAGCGGGGAGTCCGCCAGCAGCCTGGCCACCTCCCCGAACTCGCCCAGGGTGTTGCCCGCGACCGAGACGACCGTCCTGACGTCCTGTCCGGAAAGCCAGGGGAGGTCCCGCGCCAGGAAGGAGTCGACGCCCGGACCCGGCAGGCCCATCGCGTTCAGCATCCCGCTGGGCGTCTCGGCGATGCGCGGGGTGGGCCGGCCCGCCCGCGGCTGCATCATCACCGAGCAGGTGACGAAAGCCCCGAGCCGCGACAGATCGGTGAACTGCGCCAGCTCACGCCCGCTGCCCCCGCACCCGGAGGCGGTCAGCACCGGGTTGGCCAGGGTGACGGCGCCGATCCGGGTACTCAGGTCCAAGGCGATCCTCCGTCGCGCGAGCGGACGGCCCTCCAGAGCGGACGGCGGGCCGGGGGCAGGGAGAGGGGCTCCGACGTCACGAGGCGGGCTCCGGCGCCGCCAGGGGGGCGCGGGGCCCGCCCAGGGCGTCCAGGGGGATGGTCCCCAGGTCGGACCAGCGGACGCGCTCACCGCGCAGCACCGGCCCTTCGGCGCAGGCCCTGACCATGCGGGTGTGCCCGTCGTCGCCGATCACCGGCAGCACGCACGCCTGGCAGGTGCCGATGCCGCAGGCCGCCGTCCTGGCCAGCCACTCCCCCACGCTCACCTGGCAGGGGACGCCCATCGCGGCGGCGACCGAGCTGACCGACCCCAGCAGCGCGGTGGGACCCGCCGCGTAGACGACGTCGGCCCCGGTCTCCTCCATGACGCGCGGCAGCACGTCCGGGATGGTGCCCGAGACGCCCAGCGAGCCGTCGCGGGTCACGACGGTGGCGCTCTCCCCGATGCGCTGGGCGCTGCGGGCGCCGAAGACCTCGTGGGCGCGGGGCGCGCCGAGCACGAAGTGCACCTGGCAGTCGCGCCTGCGCAGCGCGTCGGCCAGCGAGAACAGCCCGGACGACCCGTGCGCCCCGCCCACCAGCAGGCAGGACGCCGGATCCCGGGGCAGCGGGAACGGCCGGCCCAGCGGGCCGACGACGTCGAGCCCGTCCCGGGACCGGCGGCCGGCCAGCCACTCGGTGCCCGGATCGTTCACCTCGAAGACGAACTCCACCGTGCCGCCGTAGTCGGACTTCACCTCATAGATGGGGAAGCAGCGGCGGGCCAGGAGCGAGGTGTGCTCCCCGCCCACCGCGACGGCCAGGAACTGGCCGGGCCGGAACCGCTCGGCGACCGCGGGGGCCACCAGGGTCATCGCGTGATAGGCCGCCACCTGCCGGACCGTGAGCACGGTGCCGGGTGACTGCACTGGTCCCTCGGCGGAGATGGCGGCCTACCTCTCTGTCGTTCTTCCTACTGGAGCGCCCAGCCGCCGCGCAGGCGCCCGGCGTGCTCCTGGAGCGAGCGCACCCCGATGTCGCCGCGGGTGACGGCCTCGATCCCCTGGACGGCCGCGGCGAGGCCCTGCACCGTGGTGACGCAGGGGATGCCGCGGACCACCGCCGCGGTGCGGATCTCGTAGCCGTCCAGCCGGGGCCCGGGCTGACCGGGACCACCGAACGGAGTATTGACGATGAGATCCACTTCCCCGTCGAGGACGCGCCGCACGACCGTCGGTTCGCCGTCGGGCCCGGGACCGTCGCTGTGCTTGCGGACCACCTTGGCATGAACGCCGTTGCGGCGCAGCACCTCGGCGGTGCCCGAGGTGGCCAGGATCTCGAAGCCCAGGTCGGCCAGGCGCTTCACCGGGAAGATCATGTGGCGCTTGTCGCGGTTGGCCACCGAGACGAACACCCGGCCCTTGGTCGGCAGCGAGCCGTAGGCGGCGGCCTGCGACTTGGCGTAGGCGGTGCCGAAGACCTCGTCGATGCCCATGACCTCGCCGGTCGAGCGCATCTCCGGGCCCAGGACGGTGTCGACGCCCTGCCCCTGGGCGTTGCGGAACCGGTTGAACGGAAGCACCGCCTCCTTGACCGCGATCGGCGCGTCCAGCGGCAGCGTCCCGCCGTCGCCGGTGGGCGGCAGCACGCCCTCGGCGCGCAGCTGCGCGACCGTGGCGCCCATCATCACCCGCGCGGCCGCCTTGGCCAGCGGCACCGCCGTGGCCTTGGACACGAACGGGACGGTGCGGGAGGCCCGCGGGTTGGCCTCCAGGACGTACAGGACGCCCGCGGACAGCGCGTACTGCACGTTCATCAGGCCCCGCACGCCGATGCCGCGCGCCAGGCGCAGCGTCGACTCGCGGATGCGCTTGATGTCCTCGCGGCCCAGCGTGATCGGCGGCAGCGCGCACGCCGAGTCGCCGGAGTGGATGCCGGCCTCCTCGATGTGCTCCATGACGCCGCCGAGGTAGAGCTCGGTGCCGTCGTAGAGGGCGTCGACGTCGATCTCGATGGCCTCGTCGAGGAACCTGTCGACCAGCACCGGCCGGTCGAGGCTGACCTCGGTGGCGGTGGACATGTACGTCACCAGGCTGGCGTCGTCGTAGACGATCTCCATGCCGCGGCCGCCCAGCACGTAGGACGGGCGGACCAGCACCGGATAGCCGATCTCGTTGGCGATCTGCACGGCCTCCTCGGCGGAGGTGGCGGTGCCGTGCTTGGGCGCGGGCAGCTCCGCCTGGGCCAGCACGTGGCCGAACGCGCCGCGGTCCTCGGCGAGGTGGATGCTCTCGGGCGAGGTGCCGACGATCGGCACGCCCGCGTCCTTGAGCTTCTGCGCCAGGCCCAGCGGGGTCTGCCCGCCGAGCTGGACGATCACGCCGGCGACAACGCCGGTGCGCTGCTCGGCGTACACGACCTCCAGCACGTCCTCCAGGGTGAGCGGCTCGAAGTACAGCCGGTCGGAGGTGTCGTAGTCGGTGGAGACCGTCTCGGGGTTGCAGTTGACCATGACGGTCTCGTAGCCCGCCTCGGCCAGCGTGAAGGAGGCGTGGACGCAGGAGTAGTCGAACTCCACGCCCTGGCCGATGCGGTTGGGGCCCGAGCCCAGGATGAGCACCTTGGGCTTGGTGCCGACCGGGACCTCGGTCTCCTCGTCGTAGGAGGAGTACAGGTACGGGGTCTGGGCGGCGAACTCGGCGGCGCAGGTGTCGACCGTCAGGTAGACGGGGCGGACGCCCAGCGCGTGCCGGACCTCGCGGACGACCTCCTCCGACAGGCCGCGCAGCTGCCCGATCTGGGCGTCGGAGAAGCCGTGCCGCTTGGCGGCCAGCAGCTTGCGCGCGGTCAGCGCGTCCTCCGAGAGCCGGATGTCGGCGGCGATCTCGTTGATGGCGAGGATCTGGTCGAGGAACCAGGGGTCGATGCCGGTGATCGAGTAGACCTGCTCGATGGTCGCGCCCGCCAGCAGCGCCTGCTGGACCTCGTGCAGCCGCCCGTCGTGCGGGACGCGGATGCGCTCGAGCAGCTCCTCCAGCGCGGGCGGGGTCTCCCAGGAGAAGGACGCGCCCTTCTGCTCCAGCGAGCGCAGCGCCTTCTGCAGCGCCTCGGGGAAGGACCGGCCGATGGCCATGGCCTCGCCGACCGACTTCATGTGGGTGGTCAGCGTGGGGTCGGCGCCGGGGAACTTCTCGAACGCGAACCGCGGCACCTTCACCACGATGTAGTCGAGGGTCGGCTCGAACGACGCCGGGGTGACCTTGGTGATGTCGTTGGGGATCTCGTCCAGGGTGTAGCCGACCGCCAGCCGGGCCGCGATCTTGGCGATCGGGAAGCCGGTGGCCTTGGAGGCCAGCGCCGAGGAGCGGGAGACCCGCGGGTTCATCTCGATGACGATCATGCGCCCAGTGGACGGGTGCACCGCGAACTGGATGTTGCAGCCGCCGGTGTCCACGCCGACCCTGCGGATGACGGCGATCGCGACGTCCCGCATGTGCTGGTACTCGCGGTCGGTGAGCGTCATCGCGGGGGCGACGGTGATGGAGTCGCCGGTGTGCACGCCCATCGGGTCGAGGTTCTCGATGGAGCAGACGACCACGACGTTGTCGTTCTTGTCGCGCATCAGCTCCAGCTCGTACTCCTTCCAGCCGAGGATGGACTCCTCCAGGAGCACCTCGCTGGTCGGGGACGCCGCCAGGCCCGCGCCGGCGATCTGGCGCAGCTCCGTCTCGTCGTGGGCGAAGCCGGAGCCCAGGCCGCCCATGGTGAAGGACGGGCGGACGACCACCGGGTAGCCGAGCTGCTCGGTGGCGGCCAGCACCTCGTCCATGGTGTGGCAGATGACGCTGCGCGCCACCTCGGCACCGAGGTCCTCGACGATGCCCTTGAAGATCTCGCGGTTCTCGCCGCGCTGGATCGCGTCGAAGTTCGCGCCGATCAGCTCGACGTCGTACCGCTCCAGGACTCCGGCCTCGTGCAGCGCGACCGCGCAGTTCAGTGCGGTCTGGCCGCCCAGGGTGGGCAGGAGGGCGTCGGGCCGCTCCTTGGCGATGATCTTCTCGACGACCTCGGGGGTGATCGGCTCGACGTAGGTGGCGTCGGCGAACTCCGGGTCGGTCATGATGGTCGCCGGGTTGCTGTTGACCAGGACGACCCGCAGGCCCTCGGCCTTGAGCACCCGGCAGGCCTGGGTCCCGGAGTAGTCGAACTCGCAGGCCTGGCCGATGACGATCGGCCCGGAGCCGATGATCAGGACGGACTTCAGATCCTCGCGCCTGGGCATCAGGCACCTTCCCCGGACTCGTTGGAACGCTGCTGCTGCATGAGGGCGCAGAACCGGTCGAACAACCCGGTGGAGTCGTGCGGTCCGGCCGCGGCCTCGGGGTGGTACTGGACGGAGAAGGCCGGGCGGTCCAGCAGCCGCAGGCCCTCGACGCAGCCGTCGTTGAGGTTGACGTGCGAGACCTCGGCCCGGCCGAACGGCGTCTCGAACGGGCCGTCCAGCGGGGCGTCCACGGCGAACCCGTGGTTGTGCGCGGAGATCTCGACCCGCCCGGTGTGGCGGTCCTGCACCGGCTGGTTCACGCCGCGGTGGCCGAACCTCAGCTTGTAGGTGCCCAGGCCCAGGGCCCGGCCGAAGATCTGGTTGCCGAAGCAGATGCCGAAGAACGGCTTGCCCGCGGCCAGGACGCCGCGCAGCGCGGTCACCGGGCCGTCGGCCGTGGCCGGGTCGCCGGGGCCGTTGGAGAAGAACACCCCGTCGGGGTTCAGGGCCAGGATCTGCTCCGCGGTCACGGTGGCGGGAAGGACCGTCACCTCGCAGCCGCGCTCGGACAGCCGGTAGGGCGTCATGGCCTTGATGCCCAGGTCGACGGCCGCGACCCGGAACAGGGTCTCGCCGCGGGCCGGGACGGTGTACGGCTCCTTGGTCGCCACCTCGGCGGCCAGGTCCGAGCCGGCCATGCCGGGGCTGACCAGCACCCGGGCCAGCAGGGCGCGCGGGTCGGTCTCCACCGAGGAGATGCCGGCGCGCATCGCGCCCCGGTCGCGCAGGTGGCGGGTGAGGGCGCGGGTGCCGGGCATCGCGATGCCGACCACGCCGTGGTTCTTCAGCTCCTGGTCGAGGGAGCGCTGGGCGCGCCAGTTGGAGGCCACCCGGGCGGGCTGGCGCACCACGTAACCGGCGACCTGGATGCGCCGCGACTCGGGGTCGAGGTCGTTGACCCCGGTGTTGCCGATGTGCGGGGCGGTCATCGCGACGATCTGCCGGTGGTAGGACGGGTCGGTGAGCGTCTCCTGATAGCCGGTCATGCCGGTGTTGAAGACGACCTCCCCGAAGGTTTCGCCCTCCGCTCCGAAGGATTCGCCGTGGAACACACGGCCGTCCTCCAGGACGAGCATGGCCTGGGTCATACGAGCTTTCCTTCCAGCACGGTGGGGCGGCCCCGCAGGAACGTGGCGACCACCCGTCCGGGCAGTTCTAGGCCGGTGTAAGGGGTGTTCCGGCTCTTGGAGGCGAAGGACGACGCGTCGACCTGCGCCCGGTACTCGGGGTCGTAGAGGGTGATGTTGGCCGGGGAGCCCGCTTCCAGCGGACGGCCTTGGCCCTCGAGCCTTCCGATCTCCGCGGGCCTGGCCGACATGCGGTCGGCGACCTGCGTCCAGTCCAGTAGCCCGGTGTCGACCATGGCGGCCTGGACCACGGGCAACGCCGTCTCAAGACCGATCATTCCCATCGCGGCGTCGGCCCACTCGGTCTCCTTGTCCTCCACGGCGTGGGGGGCGTGGTCGGTGGCGACGCAGTCGATGGTGCCGTCGGCCAGGCCCGCGCGGACGGCGTCCACGTCGGCCTGGGTGCGCAGCGGCGGGTTCACCTTGTAGATCGGGTCGTAGGAGCGTCCGGACGGGGAGCTCTCGCAGCAGGCGTCGGTGAGGAAGAGGTGGTGCGGGGTCACCTCGGCGGTGATGTTCCAGCCCTTGCCCTTCGCCCAGCGGATCAGCTCGACGGAGCCGGCCGTCGAGACGTGGCAGATGTGCAGGCGGGAGCCCACGTGCCCGGCGAGCAGGCAGTCGCGGGCGATGATCGCCTCCTCGGCGACGGCGGGCCAGCCCTGCAGGCCGAGCCGGTCGGAGACCTCGCCCTCGTTCATCTGGGCGCCCTCGGTCAGCCGGGGCTCCTGGGCGTGCTGGGCGATGACGCCGTCGAAGGCCTTCACGTACTCCAGGGCCCGGCGCATGATCACCGCGTCGGAGACGCAGTGGCCGTCGTCGGAGAAGACCCGCACGTTCGCCGCGGAGTCCGCCATCGCGCCGAGCTCGGCGAGCTTCTTGCCGGCGATGCCCTCGGTGACCGCGCCGACCGGGTGCACGTCGCAGTAGCCGTGCTCGCGGCCCAGCCGCCAGACCTGCTCGACGACGCCCGCGGTGTCGGCGACGGGGTTGGTGTTGGCCATGGCGTGGACCGCGGTGAACCCGCCCTTCGCGGCGGCCCGGGTGCCGGTGAGGACCGTCTCGTTGTCCTCGCGGCCCGGCTCGCGCAGGTGCGTGTGCAGGTCGACCAGGCCGGGCAGGGCGATCAGGCCGGTGGCGTCCACGACCTGCGCGCCGTCGGCCTCCAGCCCGGTGCCGACCTCGGCGATCCGGCCGTCGGCGATCAGGATGTCGCGGGGCTCGCCGCCCAGGATCCGGGCGTTCTTGATGAGAAAGGTGCTCACTGCGTCCTCTGCTTGTCGTTCGCTGCTCACTCGCCGGCCCCGATCGCGGGCTCTGATCCGCCCAGCAGCAGGTACAGGACGGCCATGCGCACGCTGACGCCGTTGCCGACCTGCTCGACGATGGTGGACCGGGTGGAGTCGGCGACCTCGGCGGCGATCTCCACACCCCGGTTCATCGGGCCGGGGTGCATGACGATGGCGTGGTCGGGAAGGTGCGCGTACCGGTCGGCCGAAAGGCCGTAGCGGCGGCTGTACTCCCGGACCGTGGGGAAGTAGGCGGCGTTCATGCGCTCGCGCTGGACCCGCAGCATCATGACGGCGTCGCTCTTGGGCAGCGCGGCGTCCAGGTCGTAGGAGACGTGGCAGGGCCAGGTGTCCACCGAGACCGGCAGCAGGGTCGGCGGGGCCACCAGGGTGACCTCGGCGCCCAGCGTGGACAGCAGCAGCACGTTGGAACGCGCCACTCGGCTGTGCAGCACGTCGCCCACGATGGTGATCTTGCGTCCGGCCAGGTCTCCCAGGTGGCGGCGCATGGTGAAGGCGTCCAGCAGGGCCTGGGTGGGGTGCTCGTGGGTGCCGTCCCCGGCGTTGACCACGTTGCCGTTGACCCAGTCGGCCAGCCGGTAGGGCGCGCCGGACGCGCCGTGCCGGATGACGACGCCGTCGGCGCCCATCGCCTCCAGGGTGAGGGCGGTGTCCTTCAGGGACTCGCCCTTGGAGACGCTGGAGCCCTTGGCGGAGAAGTTGATGACGTCCGCGGACAGGCGCTTGGCGGCGGCCTCGAACGAGATCCGGGTGCGGGTGGAGTCCTCGAAGAAGAGGTTCACCACCGTCCGTCCGCGCAGGGTGGGGAGTTTCTTGACCGAGCGGCTGGAGATCCGGGCCAGTTCCTCGGCGGTGTCGAGGACCAGGAGCGCGTCGTCCCTGGACAGGTCGGCCGCGGAGATCAGATGGCGCTTCACTTACCGTTGTCCCCCTTCGGCCCCAGCAGGACCGCGTCACGTCCGTCCACGTCGCCGAGCAGGACCCGGACGGTCTCCTTCAGCGAGGTGGGGAGGTTCTTGCCGACGTAGTCGGCGCGGATCGGCAGCTCGCGGTGGCCCCGGTCGACCAGGACCGCGAGCTGGACGGCGCGGGGCCGGCCCAGGTCGTTGAGGGCGTCGAGCGCGGCCCGGATGGTGCGGCCGGAGAAGAGCACGTCGTCGACGAGCACCACGACCTTGTCGTCGATGCCGTCCGCGGGAAGCTCGGTCCTGCCGATCGCGCGGGCGGGCTTCATGCGCAGATCGTCACGGTACATCGTCACATCGAGCGATCCGCGGGGTATTTTCAGGCCTTCGACTTCCTCGAGGCGCCTGGCCAGCATCCCGGCGAGGTTCACTCCCCGCGTCTGGATTCCCAGCAGGACGACGTCGGAGCCGCCCTTGGTGCGTTCGAGGATCTCGTGCGCGATCCGAGTGAGGGCCCGGCGGATCTCCGGGGCCTCCAGAACCGCCTTGTACTGGGGTTCTTCGTGATTTCGGGCAGCGCTCACCACCGTCAACCTCCTTCCCCGCCTCACGGGACGGTCCTTAAAGGATGTGATGTCACCTTTACGGTATCAGCCTCGTCCCGCCGGTCATCCGGGGCCCGTAGGCTTCATAAGAGCAGGTGAGAGGGGTCACACCCGGCTTCCGGGAGCCCCGGAGAGGGCCCTGCGGGCGGGCTCGCCCGCCCGGGAAGGGGTCGACCGAGGGTGACAGGTTCGACCTGATTTTTCCGAACAGCTTGACCTTTGGCCGTCTCCGTTTTACCGTCACTGTCCGTAACCATACTCAGGGTGGTCACCCGATCTCGTTGGGACCCCGGACCGCCCTGTGACAACGTCCGACTACAAGTGAGCCTGGGGGCCGCAAAGATGCCGTCTGAATACGCAAAGGCTCTGGGCGCGAGGCTTCGCGCCATCCGTACCCAGCAGGGGCTGTCCCTACACGGTGTGGAGGAGAAGTCCCGTGGCCGCTGGAAGGCCGTCGTCGTTGGTTCGTACGAGCGGGGCGACCGCGCCGTCACCGTTCAGAAGCTGAACGAGCTCGCCGAGTTCTACGGCGTGCCCGTCAACGAGTTGCTCCCCGGCGGCGCCGCGCCGAGCCCCCTGGGCCCGACGCCGAAGCTCGTCATCGACCTGGAGCGGCTCGCCCAGCTTCCGAAGGACAAGGCCGGCCCCCTCGCCCGCTACGCCGCGACGATCCAGTCCCAGCGAGGCGACTACAACGGGAAGGTCCTGTCGATCCGCCAGGAGGACCTCCGGTCGCTGGCCGTGATCTACGACAAGTCCCCGACCGAGCTGACCGAGGAGCTGATCAACTGGGGCGTGCTCGACCCTGAGGCGCGGCGCGCCGTCGAGAGTTTCTGATCCCCTCCCGGGATTGACGCCCAGGCTTGCGGCCCGGTCCTCGTCAGGACCGGGCCTTCGGTCTTCCTCCGCCCTCACAGGGCGGTGACGGGCCCCTCGTCGGCCGGGTCCGCCGCCGGGCCCGCGGGCTCCGGGCGGCGCGGCACCAGCAGCGCCACGGCCAGGACGCCCAGGGCCAGGACCGTGCAGACGGTGAAGGCCAGGACGAACCCCGTCCGGGTCAGCGAGTAGGCGGCCACCAGGATCGCCGTCAGCTGGGTGCCCAGACCCGCCCCGACCGTCCGCAGCAGGGTGTTGACCCCGCTCGCCACCCCCGTCTGCGAGACCGGGACGGCCGTCACGACGAGCGTCGCCACCGCCGCGTACGCCATCCCCAGCCCGGCGCCCCGCAGCACGTTGGTGACCATGAGCTGCCACAGCTCGGTGTGCCAGAAGATCAGGGTCCCGTACCCCGCCGCGGTGAGCAGCGCGCCCGCGGCCAGGACGGCCCGCCCCCCGAACCGCCGGTCGAGCCTTCCGTTCACCAGCCCCATGAACGTCATCGCGACGCTCGCGGGCAGCGCGACGACCGCGGTGTCCGTCGCGGTCCCCCCGAACCCGAACCCGTCGCGTTCGGGGAGCTGGATCAGCAGCGGGAAGAGCAGGCCCGCCGCCATCAGGCAGTATCCCGCCAGCAGCGACCCGAGGTTGGCGGTCCACACTCCGCGCAGCCGCATCAGCCGCAGGTCCAGCAGCGGGTCGGGCACCTTCGCCTCGATCAGCGCCCAGGCGGCCGCCCCCACCGCGGCGCCCGCCAGCAGTCCCAGCACCGGCCCCGACGTCCAGCCCCACACCGAGCCCTGGGTGAGCGCGGTGAGCCCGGCGGTGAGCCACCCCCCGAAGAGCGCCGCCCCCCACCAGTCGACCCGCCGTCCCGGCTCGCCCGCGACCGGGGGCAGCGCCCGCCGGGCGAGGAACGTTCCAGGCAGCAGGATCACCGCGGGCACCCAGATCAGCCACCGCCACCCCAGGTGGTCGATCACCGGCCCCGCGATCACCCACGACAGCACCCCGCCCAGCCCGAGCATCGACGACATCAGCCCTACGGCCGAGGACGTGCGCTCGGGCGGGTAGGCCTTCCGGATGATCGTGTAGGCCAGCGGGAACACCCCGCTGCCCACCCCCGCCAGCACCCGCCCCGCCAGCAGCACCGGCAGCGTGGCCGCCACCGCCGACACGACCTGCCCCGCGATCCCGACGCCGAGCACCCAGACGAGCACCCGCCGCGCCCCCAGCAGGTCTCCCAGCCTGCCCGCCACCGGCGTCGCCACCGAGGCGCTCAGCACCATCCCCGTCACGCTCCAGGCGGCCCCCGCCGCACTGGTCCCCATCTCCGTCTGCAGGTCGGGCAGCGCCGGCGACATCACCGCCATCGGCAGCGAGTAGGCCACCACCCCCAGGAACGCCAGCAGCGGCACCACCGCCCGCCCAGCCCCAAATGACCCCATAGCCGGATCAGACTGCCATACCCCCTCTCGCCTCCCGCGAAGCGGCCTCGTCCGCCGGGGACTCCGGCCGTCCGGCCCGCCGTTGAGCCGCATCGGCACGGCGAAGGACCTAAGCCCCTTTCCTTGGGTGAAGAACGGCTCTGCTCTCGCGGAGCCGCCCGCGATGAGGTGGAGGTCGACCTTCCGGAGGCCGTCGGACCAGAACAGGACCGCGGCCCGGCGCCTCGCCGGATCCGGAGACCCCCCGGAGGACGCCGTGGCGTCCTCGGTTCCGCGTCCTGGAGGATTCCCATGCTCGTGTCCGAGGTGATGACCGGACCTGTCGTGACGGTGCCGGAGTCCGCGCCGATCCGGCAGGCGATCCGGGTGCTGTACGAGCACGATCTGACCGCGGCCCCGGTGGTCGACGCCGACGGCCGGATGGTCGGGATCGTCAGCGAGGCCGACCTGCTGCGCGGCGAGTTCACCGCCGACCCGCGGGCCTTCACCCGCCCGGTCGCCGAGCCGGGCGAGGCGCCGCCCGCGCGGGTGCGCGAGGTGATGACGAGCGAGGTGCTCAGCGCCCGGGAGAACACCGACGTGGCCTCGCTCGCCGAGCGGATGATGGCCGAGCGCGTCAAGAGCGTGCCGGTGCTGGACGGCGGGAGGCTGGTGGGCATGGTCAGCCGCCGCGACCTGATGCGCGTGCTCACCCACAGCGACGACCGCGTCTGCGACGATGTGGCCGCCGCCCTCGAAGGACTGGTGCCCGGCGCCTCCGGCTGGGACATCGTGGTGCGCAACGGCGTGGTGACGCTCACCGGCAGCGCGGACGCCCTGACCGACCGCGTCGTCTCGGTACTGGCCCGCACCGTCCCCGGCGTCAGCCGCGTCACCGTCATCGACTCGCCCCGCGCCTGACTCCCCGAGCGGGGCCGGGCGTGTGCTCGCCCTCGTGGCCTCGACCGGCCTCGACCGTCCGGGACCGCCGCACGGCGGGGAAGGCCGGGCCGTGCCGGGTCGGTCGGCGAGGGGGCCGGGTCAGCCGGTCATGGGAAGCGACTGCTGGGTGGGGATGCCGAGGGTGTCCTCCACCAGGGTGACGAACTGGCCCGCGTCGTGCAGGAGCGCGTCGGCCTCGGCGGGGGTGGTGGCGTCGGGGAAGCCGGCTTCGGCGGCGGCGCGCTTGTCGGCGCCGGCGGCGAAGAAGGCCGCCCACTCGGCCAGGAGGGGCTCGGCGGCGGCCAGGAGGACCCAGGCGCTGCGGGGACGGCCCCGGCGCGGCGGGGCGGCGGGCTCGCGGACGGCCAGGACCGCGGCGGCGGCGCGGAGCGCGGCCAGGTGGGCGGTGGCGTAGCGGAGGTTGGGGTGGGTGGCCTCCGCGGCGTCCGCCAGCAGCTGGCGGGCCACACGGAGCAGGTTCTGGGCGGCCGGAACGGTCCGAGGGGACGGGCGTCCGGGGGGCATGGGGTGCACGGTCATTGCGTGGCCTCCTTTCGCCAGGCGCGGCCGACCGGCCTCACCTGGGACGATCACCCGCGTCCGCGCTCTGAGAGCGTCCGGCCCGGGCAAGGGGCTTCCCCTCCCCCTGCCCGGGACCGGTGCGAACCGGCGGTGCGCCGCCTCCGGTTCGCCCGTGCTCCAGTGCGGGCCGCGAGTCCCACACCATGTCGAACATCGGTTCGACATGCCCCCAGTAAACCCGACCGTCAATCAATCGTCAATACGTTCGATCGACGTGTTCGAGATCCACTCGAACCCCAGGTCAACCGGGTACTTCGAGGAGAACACACGGGTCTGACAAAACGGGTCACGAGGGTGTGGGAGCCCGTCTTTCGACGCGCCGGAGAGTCCCGGAGGCGAGCAGATACTGCGCCGCTATATACGTCGCCATCACGAGCACTCCGTGCATCGGGACTTCCGTGTCCGTGAGACGAAGCCCGATGAGCAGGTCCGAGACCAGGAACAATGCGCCCCCGACGCCCGTCCGCACCCCGTACGAAGCCGCGGTGGCGGCGGTGGCCGTCAGCAGGAGCGAGTACACCGCCACGGGAATCTGCAGTGCGCCGAGCCCGGGCCAGAGAATGGCGACGCCCACCGCCCACATGGCGGCGTACGCCCCGAGGATCGTCCAGCGCAGACGTCCTTCCGCCTTGCGGGAGCGCATGAAGAAGGTGACGTAACAGACGTGGGCCGCCGCGAAGAACAGCATCCCGGCGATGAAGAGCCCGTCGAATTCCAGCGCTATGTCTCCCCCGGTCGACAGCAGCAGCCCCGCGACCATGAGCCGGGGGCCGCCCCGCTGGTGCAGCCACCACGCGAGCACCGGCATCAGCAGGGCCTTCGTCACGAACTCCGCCGCGGGAATCCCGATGACCTGCGCCAGGATGTGCGCGGCGCTCAAACCGAAGAACAGAGGCAGTGCCATCTCACTCACTCCCCTTGGCGGCCGGCTGCCAGCCCGGTTCGGCGAACACGTATCCGAGCCGTCCGCGCCAGCTGGAAGCCGACACGACGTTCCGCGCGATCGACGCGTATTCCTGGAAGGCGACGCGCAAAGGGTTGAACGTGCCGATGTTCTTCGTCAACCCGTAGACGACCCGCTCGGTCTCGGGGGTGAACGTCCCGAACAGCCGGTCCCACAGGATGATGATGCCGCCGTAATTCCGGTCCAGGTACGACCCTTGCGAACCGTGGTGCACCCGGTGGTGGGACGGCGTGTTGAAGACGTACTCGACCGGCCTCGGCAGTTTGTCGATCCGTTCGGTGTGAATCCAGAACTGGTAGACGAGGTTCACCCCGTAGGAGAAGGCCATCACCGCCGGGTGGAACCCGAGGACGGCCATCGGCACGTAGAAGATCCAGCCGGTGAAATTCGTCCACGTCTGGCGCAGCGCCGTCGAGAGGTTGAAGTATTCGCTGGAGTGGTGGGCGACGTGCGAGGCCCACAGGATCCCGATCCGGTGGTGCGCCCGGTGCGAGAAGTAGTAGAAGAAGTCCGTCACGAAGACCGCGACGACGATCCACTGCCACGTCACGGGGATCGTCCACGGCGTCAGGTCGTACAGCCAGCCGAAGAGCAGGCCGTTGACGAGGGCGATGGGAAAGGCCCACAGCAGGTCCCAGCCGAGGCTGCCGAGGCCCATCGCCAGGCTCGTCGCGGTGTCCTTGCCCGCGAAGCCCCTCTCGTCCTCGTCGGGCCGCAGCCGGTACGAGACCGCCTCGAGCGCCAGGAGCAGCAGGAACGCGGGAATCGACCAGAGAACGACATTGGGCAAATCAACCATGGCCGGATGTTAGGGGTGGATGTCTCCCGCGTCGATAGGCTGTGGCCCGTGCATCCGAACGTCGAACGCGTCGCCGCCGCCCTGGCCGCCAAGGGCGCCTCCGGCCGCATCGTGGAGCTCGCCGAACCCGCCCCCACCGCCCAGGCCGCCGCCGACCTGCTGGGCTGCGAGGTCGGCGCCATCGCCAACAGCCTCGTCTTCGACGCCGACGGCTCCCCGCTCCTCGTGCTCACCAGCGGCGCCCACCGCGTGGACGTCAAGCACATCGCCGTCGTCGTCGGCGCCGCCGAGGTCAAGCGCGCCACCCCCGAGTTCGTGCGCGAGGCCACCGGCCAGCCCATCGGCGGCGTCGCCCCCGTAGGCCACCCCGCCCCGCTGCGCACCCTCGTCGACACCTGGCTGAGCAAGCACCCCGTCGTCTGGGCCGCCGGCGGCCATCCTCACACCGTCTTCCCCACCACCTACGACGAGCTCCTCCGCCTCACCGGCGGCACCGCCACCGAAGTCGCCTGACTCCGCCCGACGGGGTGCCGCCCGGCGCGCTCACCCCGCGCATCCGTGGCGGGGGCGCGAGCGGCGCGGAAGGCGTCATTCGCTGCGGAGGCCGCCGGGGCTGGTCAGCCGCCACAGCAGGGGGAGGCTCGCCGCCGTCGTCAGGAGGACGACGAGGGCGGCCGCGCCGGAGGTGGCGCCGATACCCGTCCAGTCCGGCTGGACCGGGGCCCCGGCCGCGGCCTGCAGGATGGCCGCCAGTCCGGTGCCGGTGGCGACGGCCAGCGCCAGGCCGAGCAGCACGGGAACGGCCACCTGGTAGAGGACCGATCCGGCCAGGGTGCTCCGGCGGGTGCCGAAGGCCGTCAGCACGGCGAGCACCCGGCGCCGTTCCCGGAGCTGCTCGGCGACGTTGACCAGCATGCTCGCGCCGATGAGCAGCAGCAGCGCGGTGGCGCCGGCGAGGAGCGCCTGCCTGATCTTCACCAGGGTGCTCAGGACCGTCCGCTCGAGGACCGGGACGACATAAGCGGTCGGGTCGGTCTGTGCGACGGTGTTGCGGAGCCGTTCGACCGCGTCGGGATCGGAGGAGTCGAGCGCGACGTAGAGGCTGACGGAGGTCGGGTCGGTCCGGACGCCCTTCAACGCCTTGGGGGTGACCAGGATGGCCGGCGCTCCGGATCGGTGCATGTCGCCTTGTGCGGGAGTAACGGTACGAACCGTGGGCGGCAGCGTCCACCGGGACGCCTCGCTCCTGGCTTTGTCGAGGAAATAGACTTCACCGGGGCGGGGCTGCGGTACACCCGGATCGGAGATGACGAAGGTGTCGCCGTCCGTGCAGGCACCGAGCTCGGCGAACTGCTGCAGAGCGGCGCAACCGCCTATCTGCAGCCCGGCGTAGCCCTCTTGGCCGCCCGGCTGCGTCGGCATTATCAGTGTCAAGGTTTCGACCGCGAGGACCCCGGATGTCTCCTCCAGCATCTCCTTCCAGTGTCCGTCCTGCCCGGACCGCTCGTCGTTGGGCATCACCAAGGACTGGAAGCGGGCGGTGCCGTGCCTGGTCTCCACCGTGTACTGGGCCTGGACGGTGACGAGCAGCCCCTGCAGCGCGATGGCGCCCGCGACCGAGACGGCGATGCCGGAGACCGCCCGCACGGCGGTGCCGCTGTCGAGCTGCAGGCGGCGCACCGCCAGCTCCCAGGCGACGCTTCCGCCTCCCAGCCGGTGGACCACCGCCTCCACCAGCCAGGGCAACAGCAGCGCCACACCGGCCAGCAGGGCCGCCACCCCCGCCATGACCTGGTACACGTCCCCGTACGAGAGCGTGGTGAGCCCGTCGCGCAGCGGGTACAGCAGAGCGAGGCCGACCACGGGCAGGAAGAGCCGCCACCACAGCCGCCGCCGGCGCTCGTCGGCACGACGGACGACGCCCAGCGGTTCGACCACCACCCGGCGCAGCGCGAAGACCGTGGCCAGCACCGCGGTGACCGGGACCAGCACCACGACCAGGGCCGCCAGGGCGGGCACCGGACGGAAGTCCGCGGAGTAGAAGCTGACGCCCGCGGGCACGAACCGGTGCGCCATCAGGCCCGCGGCGAGGAAGAACAACCCGCCGACGACGAGCCCCAGCAGCGCGCCGGCCAGGGTCTCCCCGGCGGCGATCCGGCGGATCATGGCGGCGTCCGCGCCGACCAGCCGCAGCGCGGCGAGCCTGCGATCGCGGCCCTCGCCTCCGAAGCGCACCGCGGACGTGAGGAAGACCGCCACCGGCAGCAGCAACGCCACCAGGCCGATCAGGCACAGGAGCAGCAGCGCCGTCGCCAGGGCCCCCTCCCGGCTCTGCGCGATGCCGAACGACCGGATCCGGGCGGCGGAATCCTCGGTCAGCCGGTCGGTGCCGAGGTAGAAGAAGTACTCGCGGGGCCCGGACAGCCCTTCGGCGCCGATCGTGCCGATCACCCGCTCGTTCCAACGGCCGCGCAGCAGCGCGCCCTCGTCGGAGGCGAGCAGCCGCGCCAGCGCGGGCGACACCACCATCTCGCCCGCGGCCGGCAGCCGTTCCACGCCGGGCGGCAGCGGAGCGCGGTCGCCCTCGGCCCGCACCAGTTCGCCGCTGATCGTCCGTCCCCGGTACTCCGTCCCGCCGCTGTTGATCAGCAGCGTGTCGGGACCTCGGGAAACCGGCTGGTTCAGCTCGACGGTCCGCGCGGTGAGCCGGGCGTCGCGGGCCGCCATCAGGCCCGGGATCGTCGCGGCGGCCAGGAGCATCGCCACCCCGAGCCCCACCCCGACCGCGATCATGGCGAGCCGGACCCAGCCCGAACGGCCGCCCGACACGCTCAGCCGCATCCCCAGCGCCAGCTCGGCGCCCCACCGCCTCATCGGACGGGCTCCTGCTCGCGGACGCGGCCGTCGCGGACCACGGCCTCCCGGTCGGAGTACGCGGCGACCCGCGCCTCGTGGGTGACCAGCACCACCGCGGCCCCGGTGTGGCGGGCGGCCGCCACGAGCAGCCGCATCACCTTCTCCCCGTTGAGGGAGTCCAGCGCCCCCGTCGGCTCGTCGGCGAAGACCACCTTCGGACGGGTGACCAGCGCGCGGGCCACCGCGACCCGCTGCCCCTGCCCGCCGGAGGCCTGCCCGGGCCGCTTGCGCGCCACGTCGGCGACCTCGAGACGCTCCAGCCATTCGGCCGCGTGCCGCTGCGCCTCACGACGGCCCGTCCCGGCCAGGCGCAGCGGCAGCGCCACGTTCTCCAGGCAGGTCAGCTCCGGCACCAGCTGCCCGAACTGGAAGACGAACCCGAACTCGGTACGGCGCAGCGCGCTGCGTTCGGCGTCCGACATCGCCGACAGGTCACGTCCCGCGAAGAGCACCCGCCCGGAGTCGGGGGTGAGGATCCCGGCCAGGCAGTGCAGCAGCGTGGACTTGCCGGACCCCGACGGCCCCATCAGCGCCAGCACCTCCCCGGCGCGCACCCGCAGCGACGCCGAGTCCAACGCCCGGGTGGGCCCGAAACTCAGATGCAGGTCCTCGGCGATCAGGAGCGGGTCGTTCATGGGGGTGGCCATGCGTTCTCCCGGGGGTTAGGAGCGGACGTGGGCGGCGAGTTGCCCGAGGCGGGCCGCGGTGAGCTCCAGCCAGCGCAGGTCGGCCTCGAGGTGGAACAGCGCGTGGTCGCAGATGAGCTGGTCGGCGAGGTCGCCTTCGCTCTTGCGGCGGGTCAGCTCGCGCATCAGCCGCAGGTGCTCGGAACGCTGGACGTCCAGCAGATCGGCGGCGTCCCGCCCGGTGAGCAGCGCCAGGACGACCTTGGTGTAGAGGGTGCTCTGCAGGTACGGCTCGGGCTTCTCCGGTTGCGCCAGCCACCCGGCCACATCGGCGACGCCCGCCGGGGTGATCGCGTACCGCTTGCGCTCCGGCCCGTCCCCGGGCTCGGACTCCACCTCCACGAGGCCGTTCTTCAGCAGCCTCGCGAGTGTCGAGTAGACCTGCCCGTAGTGCAGGGCGCGGCCGTGCCCGAACCTGTCGTCGTAGGAACGCTTCAGGTCGTACCCGTGCCGGGGACCTGCTTCGAGAAGGCCCAGCAGGGCGAGACCGACGGACATGCCACCGACTATACACACGGCGTATACATCGAGTGCATAATCAGGCGGCCCACCGGATGCGGTGGGCGGGTTCACGAAGGGGCGGCGGATGGCAGCATCCGGCCAAACCAAGCTAACGCTTGGCTGTTGCCGGACCGAGAAACGCGATCTACCTTCAGGGGAACCGCCGACAAGGGCGGCAGAAGTCCGTTTCCGGCCGTCAACGCACCGTCACCGCCTACCCGACATAGGCGGGCCCGGACCGCGGCGGCGGCCGTCCCACCCCGGGCGCTTCTCCCGCGCCCGAATCTCCCCGAGAAGAGGAACCATGTCCCGCACCGCCAGACTCGCCGCACTCGGCGCGGCCTCCGCCGCCGCCGTCGCCCTGACGGCGGCCCCCGCCCAGGCCGCGCAACTCGCCACCGGCACCGTCGTGGTGAAGGTCAACAACAGCACCGTCGCCACCTGCAGCTCCACCCTCAGCGGCACCAAGAGCGGCACGGCCATCACCGTCACCTCGGCGACCGCGACCGGCTGCGGCGTGCCCGTCAGCCCCGCCTCCCTGCCCTGGAGCGGCGACATCGCCGCCCCCGCCTCGATGTCCTTCGCGATGAGCGCGCTCGGCTGCACCTACAGCGGCACCCTGACCGGCGGCACCGTCAGCGGCACCGTCGTCACCTGGACCAACCAGTCCGTCAGCGGCTCCGGCTGGTTCTGCAGCGGCGGCGTCACCGTGGACGCCACCTACGACTTCGCCTGATCCCTCCGCCCCGTGCCTCCGCCCCGGCGTCAGGGCGGAGGCACGTCCGTTCCCGCGCGGGCCGTCGTCCCCGCTCCGGTTCAGTCGAGGACCGCGATGGCCTCGACCTCGACCAGGAGGTCGGGCTCGGCCAGTGCGGCGACGCCTATTCCGGTGAGCGGCGCCGCCGGGGTGACGCCCAGCTTCTCGGCGGCCCGGGCGACCCCCTCCAGGAACCGGGGCATCATGTCAGGGGTCTGGTCGGCGACGTAGTAGACGGTCAGTTTCGCCACGTCGTCGAAGGTGGCGCCGACCTCGGCCAGGGCGGTGGCGACGTTGAGGTAGCACTGCTCGACCTGGGCGGCGAGGTCG
Organism: Actinocorallia sp. B10E7; assembly: GCF_039871655.1. Taxonomy (NCBI): domain Bacteria; kingdom Bacillati; phylum Actinomycetota; class Actinomycetes; order Streptosporangiales; family Thermomonosporaceae; genus Actinocorallia; species Actinocorallia sp. B10E7. The sequence goes on along the minus strand of NZ_JBDPLZ010000002.1, from coordinate 770,470 downwards.
CCTTCACCGATCTTGTTGCCGTCGGCGTCGCGGGCGACCTGGCCGGCGAGGAAGACCGTCTTCGAGCCGGTGGCGACCGACACCTGCCGGTAGAGGTCGACCTTCGGCAGTCCTTCGGGGTTCACCAGGGTGATGGGCATGCTCGCTCCTTGGTCATGACATCTCGGGGAATCGGACCCCGAATATATAGCATTGCAATGCAATGTATACTACGGGCATGGCGAGGACGAAAGACCCGGCGGTCCGCACCCTGCTCATCGAACGGGCCGCGCACATGCTCCGCGTCCGCGAGCCCATCACCCTGCGCTCGCTGGTAGCCGGGACAGGCGTGTCGACGATGGCCGTCTACACCTACTTCGACGGCATGGACGGCGTGTGGAAAGCGCTGCGCCAGGAGGGTTTCACCCGTCTGGCCGCCCGGTTCGCGGAGCTGACGACGTCAGCGGACCCGGTGCGGGACCTGGCGGCCCTGATCGCCTCCTACCTCGCCAACGCCCTGGACCATCCCGACCTGTACCGGGTCATGTTCGACGCGGCCTTCGAACTCGAAGACCTCAAGGCCGCCGACGCGACCCTGGAGCACCTCGTCCAAGCGGCCCTGCGCGCCAGGGAGGCCGGCCGCTTCCACCCCGACGTCGTCCCCCTCGAGCTGGCGATCCAGAGCTGGACCATCGGCCACGGCCTGGCCTCCCTCGTCGCCAACGGCCCCCTCCCGCTCGAGACACTCGACCACTGCGTCCCCATGCTGACCGCCCTGTACGTCAGCGTGGGAGACGAACCCGGCGGATGCCGCCGCTCGGTCGAGGACGGCTGGAAGCAGCTGCGCCTCGGACAGCCGGGCTCTTCCCGGTCGACGCCGTCGGACCCCTGACCGGGGGCCGCAGGACCGGGCGGGCCCGAGCCGTCGCGTGGGGCCCGTCGTCAGCGGACCTTGCGGAAGAACGCTCGGACGTCGTCGACGAGCAGGTCGGGGGCCTCCATGGCGGCGAAGTGGCCGCCGCGGTCGAACTCCGACCAGTGGATGACGTTGTGCTCGCGTTCGGCGACGCGCCGGATCCCGCCGTCGCCGGGGAAGACCGCGACGCCGTGCGGGATCTCCGAGCGTTCGACCGGCCTCCCCCACTGCGCCGAGCCTTCCTTGTAGAGGCGGGCCGACGAGGCGGCGGTGCGGGTCAGCCAGTAGATCGACACGTCGGTGAGCATCTGGTCGCGGTCGACCGCGTCCTCGGGCAGGTCGTGGGCGGGGTCGGTCCACTCCTTGAACTTCTCCGCGATCCAGGCCAGCTGGGCGGCGGGAGAGTCGTGCAGGCCGAAGGCGACGGTCTGCGGCCGGGTGGCCTGGATGATCGCGTAGCCGGAGCGGTCGTCGTCGGCGTAGAGCTGCATGCGGGCCTGCTCGGCCTCGGTGAGACCCTCCATCTCGGCCGGGTCGAAGGTCGGGAAGCCGAGCGCGCCGTTGACGTGCACGCCGGCCACGTGGCCGGGGGCGGCGCGGCCGAGTTCGGGAGAGATGACCGAGCCGCTGTCGCCGCCCTGGGCGCCGTAGCGCTCGTAGCCGAGGCGGCTCATCAGCTCGGCCCACGCGCGGGCGACCCGGTGCAGGTCCCAGCCGGTCTCGCGGGTCGGGCCGGAGAAACCGAAGCCGGGGATGGACGGCACGACGAGGTGGAAGGCGTCGGCGGGGTCGCCGCCGTGGGCGCGGGGGTCGGTGAGCGGGCCGATGACCTTCAGGAACTCGGCGACCGAGCCGGGCCAGCCGTGGGTGAGGATCAGCGGCATCGCGTCCGGCTCGGGCGACCGCACGTGCAGGAAGTGGATGTTCTGGCCGTCGATCTCGGTGGTGAACTGCGGGTACTCGTTGAGCGCCGCCTCGTGCTTCCGCCAGTCGTATCCGGTGCGCCAGTACTCGGCCAGCCGCCGCACGTACGAGACCGGGATGCCGTACGACCAGCCGACGCCGGGCAGCTCGTCGGGCCAGAGGGCGCGCTCCAGCCGGTCGTGCAGGTCGTCGAGCGCGGACTGCGGGATGTCGATGCGGAAAGGACGGATCTCAGTGGTGGACGTCATGCGGAACACGTTAGGAACGAGCTAGGTCAGGACCGGTCCTAAGAAGTGGGGCATTCTGGAGAGCGTGTTGGAGACATCGGCCCGGCTGCTCAGACTGCTCTCGCTTCTGCAGACCCACCGGGAGTGGTCGGGCGTGGAACTGGCGGAGCGGCTCGGCGTGACCGCGCGGACCGTCCGTCGTGACGTCGGACGGCTGCGTGAGCTCGGCTATCCCGTACACGCCACCGCGGGCGCGCCCGGCTACCGGCTCGGCGCGGGCACGGACCTGCCGCCGCTCCTGCTGGACGACGACGAGGCGGTCGCGGTCGCGGTGGGGCTGCGGACGGCGGCCGGAGGTTCGGTGTCGGGGATCGAGGAGACCTCCGTGCGGGCTCTGGCCAAACTGGAACGGGTGCTGCCGTCCAGGCTCCGGCACCGCGTGCACGCGCTGCAGTCGATGACCGTGCCGCTGGGCCATGCGGGTTCGACGGTCGACCCGGCGTCCCTGACCGCGATCGCCGCCGCCTGCCGCGACCATGAGACCCTGCGTTTCGACTACCGGACGCACGACGCCCGAGAGGGCGTCCGCACCGCCGAACCCCATCGGCTCGTCCACTCGGGATGGCACTGGTACCTGCTCGGCTGGGACACCGACCGGGCCGGCTGGCGCACCTACCGCGTCGACCGCCTGGCTCTGCGAACCCCGAACGGCCCGCGGTTCGTCCCCCGCGACCCGCCTGACCCCGACCTGGCGGCCTACATGTCCCGGTCGATCTCCAGCGCGCCCTACCGGTACCGGGCCCATTTCACGATGCACGCCCCCGCCGAGTCCGTCGCCGAACGCATGCCGCCCACGGTGGCGACGATCGAGCCGATCGACGAGCGGTCCTGCACGTTGTCCACCGGCGCGAACGACCTCGACGAACTCGCCCTCTGGGTCGCCCTGACGGGCATCGGCTTCGAAGTCCACGACCCGCCCGAACTCATCGCCCGCATCCGCGCCCTCGCCGCCCGCCTCACCGCCGCCGTCCCCGCCTGACGCCCGCCCCGTTTCGAGGACGGTCATCGCGGGCGCGGCAAGAAGACGGCGTGGACCCATTTGCCGTCGGCGGTGCGGGTCACTCCGCAGTCGGCCGCGAGGGCCGCGACGAGTGGCAGGCCCCACCCTCCGAACGCGTGGTCCTCGGGGAGCGCGTCGATGTCCTCGATGGTGAGTTCGGGCCGCCGCGCGGTCGGCATGCCACGACACGTGTCCCAGGCACCGACCCATACCGCTCCGGTGGCCGGGTCGAGACGGGCCCGGAAGGCGATCTCGGTGTCGGGGGCGGCGTCGCAGGCGTTGCTGACGAGTTCGACGGCGGCGAGCAGCACGTCCTCGGCCAGGTCCGCCGGAACGCGCCAGGACGCGAACCGCAGACGCAGCAGGGAGCGGACGGTCGCCGGGACGTCGGGGGCGGGCCGCGTGGTGAGGTTCAGTTCGATCCCTGCGGCGCTCCGCCGGATTCCGGCCAATGCCGCTTTCTCGTTCTTCGCCATTTCCTGTGACATCGTTCCCCCGTTCCTGCGTTCTCGAAGAATGCGCGAGCGGGACGATCCTGAAGACCCCGGCGGCCGTCGACCAGGCGGGCATGAGAACCGCTTATACGCGATGCTGACAGATATCCGGTCGTCCTTTAGCCTCGGCCCCATGGAGTTCAGGGAACTACCCGAAGCCACCAAAGCGATCATGAAGGAGCGCGGGTGGACCCAGGCCCAGCTGGGCGACGCCTGGGGACGCACCCAGGCGTGGGTGTCCACGGTGGCGGGCGGGAAACAAGATATCGGATTCAACCGCCTTTCCCGACTACTCGGGCGGGTAGGTTACGAAATAGTCATAAGACGCAAAACCAATGAGGCTGAAGTGAAACGACGCGCGTTCCTCACCAGCGTGGCCACCGTGACCCTCGTCCCCAGCGCCGACGGCAACCCCTACCGCGACCCGGATTATGTGCAGCTCATCGCCGACAGGGTCAACAAATCCCTCTACGGATCAGGAGGCCTCACCGCTTTCCAGGACGCCGACCGGCACCTTCGCCGCGTCCGGAACGCCGTCACCGGCAGCAAGGACACCCGGCTCCTCAAAACGGCGTCGTCACTGGCCCGCCAGGTCTCCCTCGTCCAGTACGACGCCCGCCGCCTCCCCCAGGCCCAGGAAGCGGGCAAGCTCGCCGTGGCGTTCGCCCACGCAAGCCAGGATCACGACGGTCAGGTCAGTGCGCTCAACGAGCTCTCGATGTTCTACGCCTATCAGGGCGATGGCCAGCGCGGGGAGTGGTACGCCCGGCAGGCCCTGACAGTCCCGGAGATCTCCTCAGAGCAGGAGTCACAGGCATCCGCGCGACTCGGAAGGTCGCTAGGGCTGCTTGGAGAAAAGCGGCACTCGTCGGTGTCCCTGGATCGGGCACGGGAAGTCGGAACCGACCTATCCGATTTCCAGCGCGCGGATCTCATGGGAGCCGTGGGCGTCGCGTTCTACGACCAAGGCTCATGGAAGGCCGCACAAGACGCGCTCCACGAAGCAGTGGAGCTCATCTCCCCTCTGTCCCCCCTGCTCGGAGCCAACTACCTGGCCCGCCAGGTACAGGCCGCCTTCCGTTCATCCGAGCCGCTCCTCGCCGCAGACCTCATGGACACTCTGTCGCGTATCGCCCCGCTGGTCTCCTCAGCCCGGTTGGACGGCTACCTCACCGAGATCATGGCCCTCTCCACCCCATGGCGCGACGTGCCGGAAATCAAGGACATGCGCCAACAGCTTCACACCCTGCTGGTGTGACCGGCCATCGGATTCAAGCGAGCTTGTCCGCCATGTCCTCCGCTTGCTTCAGCACGCGCTCGATCGCCGCGGGCTGTTTGTCCGGCGGGTAGCCGTACTTGCGCAGCGACTGGAGCGCCCGCGCCATGATCCGGCCCCGAGCCTGCTCCTTGACCTTCCAGAGGAACCGGATCGTCCGGTGACACGCCGACAGGTCGCCGCCTGATCGAAGAACATCCCGTTCAAACGAGATCGCTATTCTTCCGGCCATGTACGAAGAGATCCCGGAGGAGCACTGCCTGACGCTCGTTCGCGGCATCTCCGCACCGGAGTTCCTCACCCGGATCGGTGCCGAGCCCGGCGAGACCGGCGTCTGCTGGGAGGACCTGCTGCCGGAGCTGTGGCCTCAGGAGGAGACCGACGAGAACATCGCGGTCGCCGAGCTCGACGGCTGGATCCTAGGGTTCGAGTGCATCGGGTCCCTCGGGGTGAACCCCTCGGTCTACGGCCCCCTGTCCGCCGGAACAGAGCTGGTCTCCCACTTCCAGAACGTCAACCACGTCGCCGACTTCGTCTGGGTCCAAGACGGTGTCCGCCGACTCGGTTTCGACCCCGTCCACCTCCGCGTGAGCCGCGGAGAGCCCCTCCCGGTCTTCGAGGAGCTGAAACGGATCGGCTTCCATATCGACGACGCCGACGACGAGGTGCCGTTCAGCCTCGCCGAGCACCTGACCGGCATCGACGTCACAGCGGAACTCCTGACCACTTTGGACTTCCATATCGGCACCGTTCGTTGACGGAACCTCCGCCGACGTCGCCAAGAACCCCCTGCCGGCTACCCGCAGCAACGCAAGTGCGGACGACTACGGATGAGACACAAGGTGGTCACGACCGTGTGGGGTGTTGTAAATCGAACTTGGACTCAAGGGGTCAATGCACCACCAATAATGATCTTGGTTATTGCGGGAAGTGCGGTGGTGGATCAGGGGCCGATGTCGATCCTGTCGATGATCTTCCATCTGTCGGTGGGGAATTCCCGGCCGAGGATGTAGCCATCGATGGTGTGGCCGTCGGGCCTGGTGATCGGTTCTCGCTGTTCGAGGTCGAATTCGAGGTCGATGCTCACCACTTCCCGGTAGCCGTCGCGGGCGGGGGCTGGGGCCGGGATATGGATCCGGAGGTCGGAGACCTCCCGCCAGTTGCAGAACGGGCTGTCCGGGTAGGCGCCCTCCTGGCGGAGGAAAGCGGGAGAGGTGATGCGTCCGGCGGTCTTCCTGTCGTCGTTCACCACGGCGTCCAGGTAGGCCCGCACCGTCTCCTGCGGCGGCGCGCTCACGGCAGGCAGATCCGCCTCCCCGTGGAGCCAGGGACAGCCGAACTCCTGCTTGACCGTCAGCTCCACCACTGCGGTGCCGGCCAGGATCAGCGCCGGTACCACCAGCCAGATCGTCCGATGGGCCCGCCTGAATGCCAGCACGAAGACCGCCACCGTGGCTCCGGCGAACAGCGCCACGGCCACTGCCAGGTACACGAGCCCGCTGCTGAGCGTCGCACGCTGATACAGCACTGCCCCGCTGGCGAGCACGGCCAGTCCGGTCACGGCCCGCACGGCCTTCCTCGATGCCACCACCGCACTCTAGAGATCATCCGGACATGCCGTGGCGCGAACCGCCCCAAAACGATGACTGCCGACGCAGCGCCGGACTCTCGGGCAACCGAGTGCGAGAACCGATCGATTCTCAACACTCCCCGCAGGGGAGGGCAGCCAGGGGCCTGACCGCGAAGTGTCGGCGCTGCCCGCCACAATGCCGTGATGATCAATGTGAGCGCGGCCGATTACGCCTGGGCAGAGGATGAGGACTACAACGAGATCCCTCAGGAGTACTGCCTGACCCTGGTACAGGGCCTGTCCCCTTGGGAGTTCCTGCACCGGATCGGCGCCGAGGCCGGTCCGGCGGTCACCGGCATCAGGGCCTTGGCCGAGAGGACGTGGCCCAGGGAGGACTCCGGGATGTGCATCGGGGTGAGCGAGATCAACGGGTGGGCACTCGGTGTTGAGATCAACGGCTTCCTCGGAGTGCGGGAGGAGATCAACGTGCCGTTGTCGGCCGGTACCCGCCTGGTCTCCCACTTCCGCAATGTCAACGCCGTCTCCGACTTCGTCTGGCGTGAGGACGGCGACCTGCGCCTGGGCTTTGACCCCCTGTTCGCCGGTACCCGCTATGGCAGCGCCCCTGATGCCCTCCTGGAGGTGATGGCGGCCATCGGCTTCACCATCACCGACCGCGACGAGGACGCCGAGGACTTCGGAGCCGTCATCGACGGCGCCTATGCCTTGGCCGAACACCTGACCGGCATCCGCATCACCCCCGGCTTCCTGACGACCGCCACCTACCAGTGCGGGATCGTCCACCGCTGACAGCGGACGTCGAAAACCAATCGATTAATAGACACTCCAGCAGGGTGTCATCGCCGCAACCAGCAAAGATCGCAAGCAGCCTCCATGCCAGTTACCGCGATCAAGAATGTCGTGGTCGTGCTATTGAATGTCCGAGTGACCGCTACCGACCTTGCCGGAAGCCTCCCCTCCATCGCCGCAGTCCGGCGCCTGAGCCAGTCGTACGCCGTCCTGGACGCCATCTTGAGCGCCAACGGATACGTCTGTTACGCCTTCGACCGGCGATGGGGGCCGGAGGAGGAGCTCGCCTCCATGACCAACGGCAGCGGGGACGAATACTCGATCGTCTTCGCTCGCGGCGGTGCCTTCATCCGGGGATTCGACCACGAATCGCTGATGAGTCCCTACGGCGATGACGGCTACGACACGTGGCCGGGGCTCATCGATTCGGTCCCTCAGGAGTTCGCCGCCTACGTGACCGAGCCCTCCTTCTGCGACGACGTCGGCTTGGACCACCCGATTCTTGCGGCCACGGTGTGCCTGTGGCGCAGCCGGGACGACACGGCTTGGCAGACCGGCACCATTGAATATCCCGAGGTCCGGGATCCTGATGGCGCGATGTGGCTGTTCGACCTTCTGGCCGCCCGAACACCCGAGGCCTACTGCGCGTACGCCTCGGACTACTTCGGTCGGACGGTTGATCCAGCAGACGTCGTGAGCGTCTTCGACCATCAAAAGCTCACGCCCGACCTCGTCCGCCGCCTCAACCCCGAGATCGGCCTGGCGGATCTGGCAGCGCCACTCGACACCATCGGTTACGGGTGTTGAGGATCGTTCTCATCCCGACGCCCTGTAAGGAGAGCGTGCGCCGGGTCTCCGAGAGATGGATGTTGATGTACCGGGTGAGGATCAGCGGATCTTGGGGGTCATCGGCCTGGAAGCTGACGCGGCGGAGCAGGCTGACATCGTCGAGCGCGATGCCCTCGCGGGCGAGGACGAAAATGAGGGCGAGGAACGCGACGCGGGCGGTTTCTATGGTGCCGTCGAAGGCGCGGATGTCTTCTACCGCGCCGTCACGGGACGGGGTCACCGGGTCTCCCCACCGTCGTCCGAGACGTCTTGCCATGGCACGGAATCGCGTACCGCGAGCCAGCGCTCCAGGTGGTCCGATGTGAGCCCGCAGGGGCCGGGCTCGAGGAAACGGGTGGTGTCGTCCCGTGGCAGGGACAGGGCGAGCCGTTCGGCGACGTCGTCGACCAGCACCGTTTCCGGGCTGGTCCAGCTGTGGAATCGCCCACCGATCGCTTCGGCGACCAGCGCCTGTGCGACATCGGCTGCCACGTTCCGGTCTTGGGTGGTGATCGAGTGCTGCGGGCAGCACCAACTGCCGACCGGACCGCCAATGGATTTCCCTGATCAACGGTACGAACGGGCTGTCCGCCGGCTGAAGCACGTCGAGTCGGACCCGCGATTCATCTCGGCGGTCCCAGGCCCGACACGGTGACGGAGTGGAGTGACGCCGCCAGGGGCTCGGAACCGCCTGGCGGCGTGGAACCGGGGGTGGGTCAGGAGGCCGGGGTGAGGGAGGATCTGAGGCGGGGCATCAGGTCGATCAGGTCCTGGTACCAGCAGCCGGGCTCGTGGCCGCCGCCCTGGCAGTAGGGGCCCCAGGTGGCGCCGTTGCCGTAGTTCTCGTAGTGGACGGGGATGCCGAGGGAGTCGAGCTTGGTCTTCATGTGAGCGGACGCGCTCTCCAGCCACCACTCGCGGATGTCGTAGTTCCCCCCGTCACCGTTGCCGATGTAGATGTGGATGCCCATGCCGCGGAGTTTCTCTGCGTTGGCGACCGGGTCGGCCTCGTTCCAGCGCCAGTCGGCGTTGAACACCGGGTAGGGGCTGCCGAAGAGAGCGTCGCTGTCCACCCCGGGAGCGTAGGAGTCGTCGTCGCAGTCGATCGTCCCGGAGCTGGAGCCGCACAGCGCGCCGCTCACGTTGGTGAGCGAGGCGACGACGGCCAGGCGCAGCGTCATCTGGTTGGCGCCGAGCTCCAGGTCGCCGGACAGGGAGCCGACCTGGCTGAACAGGCCGGGGTGCCGCTGGGCGTAGCGGAAGGCGCCGAAGCCGCCCATCGAGACGCCGGCGATGGCGCGGGCCTGCTTGGTGGCGATGGTGCGCAGGTTGGCGTCGATGAACGGGATCACCTGCTGGATGTGGAAGTTCTCCCAGTTCGCGGCCCCGGCGGGGGTGTTCTGGTCGAGCCAGTTGGCGTACCAGCCGCGGTTGCCGCCGTCCGGCACGACGGTGATCATGCCGGGTGCCCCCGCAAGCACGTCGTTGCCGTAGAAGGACGCGGACGGGTCGTCCGGCGAGCCGTGCAGGAAGTACAGAACGGGGTAGCGCTTGGTCGGGTTGCCTGCGTAATCGCTCGGCAGGATGATCCGGATGTTCTGCTGGCCGGCCACCTGGGCGGACGTCACCGTGATCACGAAGTTGTTGTCGGTGTTGGTCGGAGCCGTGCTGGCGGCGCTCGTGACCTGGGTCAGCCCGAATCCGTCGGTCAGCGTCGGCCGCGCCGCGGCCGCCTGGCCGGCGGGGAGGTGCGCCAGCAGGACGGCCGCGGCCAGCACGCTCAGGGCGCGTTTGAGGGCACGTGGCACGGTCAGGCTCCCGGGGTGACGGCCTGGGCGGCGTTGAAGGCGGCCTGCTCCTGGTTGCCGAAGTTCGTCCCGGCCGTGTAGGGGCTGGGGGCGCGGCTCTCGAGTTCGGCGATCAGGTCGAGTCCGCCGTTGACGTCCTTGGCGAAGTGCGAGGTGACGCCGACCAGGGTGCCCTCACCGGTGGCAGGGTTGAAGTCCTTGAACCACGGGCCGCCGCTGCAGCCGGGGCTTTGCTGGATGGTCATCAGGTCGCTGTTGGTGTCGGAGAACCACTCGCGGTTGATCCAGCTGGGGCCCTGGGAGTAGAAGAGAGAGCGCCCGTCGTAGATGCGCTGCTTAGAAGCGGGGATGTTGTTCCTGTTCGGGGAGCCGTTGATGACCGCCACTCCGGTGCTGGAGAAATTGGGACCGCTGTAGCTCTTGTAGTTGACGGACGGGTAGCCGAAGCTCGTGCGCGGCGTCTTGCGGGCCACGTTGAAGCCGATCGGCTGGCCGCCGCCCACGACCTCCTCGATCGGACGGGCATCGGTCGGGCTGTCGACGACCATCGCGATCATGTCATTGTTGTTGAGGAAGTTGGCCTGGCCCGCCCAGCCCTCGGTCAGCCAGTAGCGGGTCACCGCCCACACCCCGTAGGGGGCGACGTCGGAGCCGATCTCCGGGCCGCTGCTCAGGTCGGTGCCCGGAGCGACCCGCGGCAGGTTCTCGCCGCGGAAGCCCGGGATGAACAGCGCGTTCGCGGCGGCTATGTTCACGTTCAGGCCGTTGAGTCCCCAGTTGAGGCGCAGGCAGTGGGCGGCGGTGACCACGACGCTCTGGTTCTGGCTCTGGACCACTGTGGCCGTGCAGGGCGCGAGGATGTCGTTACCAGGCGCGCCCTCGGCGTTCTGCATCCGCAGCACCAGCTTGCCCGTCGTCCGGGTGATCTTCCCGTCGCCGGTCCAGGGTCGGGCGGAGTCGTCCCATCCGGCCGCCGGGGCGACTCCCTCGGCTCCGTCGGGGTTGAGCGAGGCCGCCGCCAGGCGGTTCAGGTTCCAGAACCCGGCCTTCTGCTCGAGCGCGGTCTGGTAACCGGCGCCGCCGGGAACGAGGGTGTAGCCGACGGGCCCGGCCGCGTGCGCGGGCGGGGCGGCGACCACCGCTAGGGTGGCCGCCGCAGCCGTCAAAGCCGCCACCAGGGACATCCGCCGGGGGGTGGATCGGTGTCGCCTCATGACCATTCCTTTAATAGACGTCAGTGTATTTGTGACGGTAGCAGGCGATCTTCGAGCATCGAAAGGCGCGGGAGCAGGAGGACAAACTCGGCAGAATCACCCCTGGTCACGAGGCCGCCGGACGGCCGACAGCGAGTTCGACTTGCCGCCGGTCGGGACTCCGGCCCGGCAACCGGAGAGGTCTCGGCGATGACGTTCAGCCCCGATGGCAAGACCCTGACCATCGGCCACAGCGACAACGCGGTGCGGCGATCCCCCAGATTCCGGCCAATGCCGCTTTCTCACTTCTGCCTGCTGACGAGCGCGCGAACCTGACCGGGAACGTGGGCGTCGCCCTCTATGAGCAAGGCGACTGGAAGGCGGCGCAGGACACGCTGCACGAGGCGGTGGAATTCCTTCTCCCCACCTCCCCCCTGGCTCGGAGCCAACCTCCTCACCCGCCAGGTGCAGGTCGCCTTCCGCTCGTCCGAGCCGCTCCTCGCCGCAGAACGCATGGACACTCTGTCTCGCATCGCCCCGCTGGTCTCCTCGGCCCGGCTGGACGGCCATCTCGTCGAGATCATGGCCCTCTCGAACCCGTGGCGCGACGTACCGGAGGTCAAGGACATGCGCGGACGGCTGCACACCCTGCTGGTGTGACCGGGCATCGGATTCAAGCGAGCTTGTCCGCCATGTCCTCCGCTTGCCTCAGCACACGCTCGATCACCGCACGCGCCCTTCCCTGCGCCACGACGCCCTCCTGCATCAGAGCGTTGCAACGACCAGTTGAATCCGACCAACACACCGATTTCAAGTTGGCCGAACACCTCCGGACCGCTGGGGTCGCCGCCTCCACCAATACCCGCCGAACCCTGCAGATCGCCTTCTCAAGGTGAGGACAGGCGGGGATGGAGGGCGGCCGCCTCGCGGGCGGCCTTGGCGCGGGCGTGGTTCCATAGGGGATACGACAAGACGGCCACGGCGAGCATGACGGCGGTCATCTTCAGCAGGGTGGCCCAGGGGGAGGACTCGGCGGTCGACCAAGCGAGGTAGAGCCAGACCGTGAGCATGGGCGGGAAGGTCGCGAGCCATGCGGCGGGGCGGTTCTGCAAGAGTTCGCCGCCGTCGAGGAGCGGGGCGGGGATCAGCGCCAGCATCCCGGTCTCCAGGACGGTGACCGTCAAAGTCTTGAGGGCCAGGTCGTAGGAGTCGGAGGCGACCATCCAAACACCGCAGCAGATCAGGGCGACGAGGAACGTCGTCCAGGCGGCACAGACGATCGCCTGGAGTTTGCGCTCCTGCGTGGCCTGGCCGCGCCACTCGGCGATCGTGAAGTAGCCGATGAGCCCGAAGACATAGCCGGGATTCAGTCTCAGCAGGTAGGAGACCACGGACATGACGCAGGCGACGGCGAGGCCCGTCCAGAGCGTCCGGTACTTGCCGAACGGCCCGATGAGGTCGCGAGTCTCGACCAGGTGCCCGACCCCCGCATAGGTCAGGACGGTGAGCGTCACCGCGCCGGCGAAGGCGGCCAGGAGCACCGCGAACCCATGCGCCGACAGTGCGCCAGACGGTGTGCGCGCGTCCGCATTGGCGAAGGCCTGCACGGTGGCGGCGAAAGCGACACCTCCGAGGAAATGAACCCAGGGATGGCGAGGCTCCTCGGTCTTGCGCCTCTCGTTGAGTTTCTCCAGCGCCTTGTTGAAGAACTCGGCCGGGAACCCGAGCAGAGGGAAGCGGTGCTTGCGGGGGATGAGCTGGTCGCGCAGTGCCAGCGCCCGAGCCGTCAGAAACGCCAGCGTGACGATGACGGCGGCGCTCACGGCTCCCGCAAGGCCGCGCAGATCGACCTCCAGTGCTCGGGTCCCGGCAGCCGGGACCGCCGGGAGGCCACTCGTCCCGGACTCGTCGGGCGGTGTGGTCTCATCGGGACGCAGCACCGTCAGCCGAGCGGACCGGACGACGTCCGCAGACGCCACGAGCCGGACGGGCCGTCCGCTGAGCGCCGTCACCTGTGTGACACATGTCAGCCGTACGGTGTGCGCGCCCGGCGACGTCTTCTTCGGAACTGTGAAGACCGGTCCTGGCCGCAGCGTCAGCGGGGCCCCGTCGAGGGTGGCGGCATACTCATCGCATGCGGGGAAACCCGAGAGAACGAGCCGGACGGTGCCGCCGGGCCGGGCGGCAGTGGGCGACAGGGTCAGCGTCGGCGTCTCCTGCGGCCCGGTCGGTGGTCCGCCGGTCTTCGAGGTGTCGATCACGAACGGGATCTGCTCGCTGGTGAAGTCGGCGTCCAACGCGCATTCGACCGAGACGGTGCTCGGGCCGGGCGTGCCGGGCACCTGTGCGGTCACCTGCCCGGACGCGCCGGACAGGGTGAAGAGTTGACCGGAGCCGCCGAAGACGATGCGGATCTGCCCGCCGGCACCGGCAGGCGCGCCGGTGTCATTGAAGTCGCACCTGATGCCGGACACGTCGAACACCGTCGTGGCGCCCGCCTCAGCGCGCCCAGTGGCGCTCGCGATCGTCATCGGCTCTGGAGCGGTGATCGTGAACGTCGAGACCACCGTGAGGGGCGCCCAGCCTGCCGGGCAGCTCGCTATGAACTCGACCTGCCCGGCCGCCCCTTCCGGGATCGTCACGGACGAGGCCGTGAGCTCCTGGACCGGGCCGCCCGGCAGTCGCCAGCTCAACTGCGGTGCGGGCGCCCCACTCCCATCCCTTGTGCCCTCGCCGGCGAAGGCGCATGTCTCGTAGTCCGTCGAGATCTCCACGACCGTGCCCGGGGGGCCCGAAGGCGGATTGACCAGCACCGCATCGCGCCGCGCCTCCACTGATGCCGGTGCCGCCGCCGAGGCCGGTGCCCCAAGGGCGCACCAGCCTCCGATGAGAGCCAGCAGCACGAACCAAGGCAAGACACGCATGGCCACCCCCAGGAAGGTCCCTGAGAAGTCTAAATCTCACGCTGTTCTAAATGAATAACCAATGGGTGAGGGTCTTGCCCCCGATTAGGCGGTTGACCCCTTCGGTCCGGCCATTGTGGTGGGGCAGGGCAACGACCGAGATCATTATTGATGGTGCATTGATCCCTTGAGCCCAGGACCCGATGTGCAACACCCGGATCGTCCGCGAGTCGCCTCCAGTGCACGCCGAGGTCAGGATCGCCACACCTGCCGGGGAGGGGCCGGGCCCGCTTGATCGCAGAATGCATTTGCGGGCCACGGAGCCGGGCGGCCACTTGGGGTCAACTCCGTCCGACTTCTCGTGGGTGATGCCCCATGAGGCCATACTCGAGCCGGGGAAAGAGAAAGTAGATCACACATCAGGAAAAGGCCCATCATGAGGGAGCGCGGGGGAAAGTCTCATTGGTGGAAAGCCCTTTCTTGGCGGGGTAGGCGCGGTGAACAGGACAGGCCCTATCCCGAACTCGTGGAGGCGATCGCGGCGCATGAGCGACTGCTGGGCGACATGGTCGCGGCCGCGGCGGCGCAGCGGGCCGTTCTGCAGGCTCTTTACCAGGCAGCGGGCCTGGACGAAGGGAAGGGCGAGGGGTCGATCGCACCGTTGGCGCCGGCCGGTGGAGGCAGCGGCTCCGTCGAGATCCAGGCGGACCTCGAAGCACGGCTTTTCGGGCCTTTCGAGGCTGAGTGCCGAGGGAGGACCTTGGCGCCGTGGTCTTCACGGCGGGCCGCCTCACTACTGAAGTTCCTTCTGTTGCACTATGGGCGACCCGTCCGGCGCGAGGTGCTGATGGAGGCGTTCTGGCCCGGGTCGAGTCCGAAGTCGGCGCGCAACAATCTGAACGTCACCGTATATCAACTCCGACAGAAACTGCGGGCGCACCATCCCGATCGAACGCATATCGTTTACAGAAACGGGTCCTATCACATCGATCCGGAGTTTTGCTGCCGGATCGATGTCAATGACTACAATCAGTCGGTCGCGCGAGGCCACCAGGCGATCGACCGCGGAGACAGGGTCGCGGCGATCAAGAGTTTTCACGAGGCGAGAAAGCTGTATGCGGGCCCGCTCCTGGAAGGCGACACCAGCGGCGACTGGTACATGGAGACCCAACGCCGGTTCCACATCGAGCACTGTGCCGTCCTCGAACGTTTCTGCGTCCTGCTGCTCGAACACGGTGATGTGGGTGAGGCCGTCTCGGTCGGGAGCGAACTCCTCGGGACGGACCCGTGCCGGGAGACCGCACACCAGCTACTGATGCGCGCTTACGCGGCGCTCGACCAGCCTCATCTCATCGTGCAGCAGTTCAGGCGGTGCGAGATCACGTTGCGTCGCGAGCTGTCCGTCGAACTGTCGGAGACCACCGTGCAGCTGTACCGGACGCTGATCAACGGCCGCTGACGGAGATCGCAGACTCGGATTAAGCGAACGAACAGCGCTGCCGGAGCGTATTAATCGCCGGCTTACCGCCGGATACACCGCTGTTTGCGCGGGGCGGCGGACGATCGACTCGCACCGTGACCAGCCGGAACCCCGGCGAACCCAGTAAGGAGCGCGACCATGACCATGCCCTCGGCCTGCTGGCGGGATGACGACCTGGCCGGATACACGGAGGTCAATCCGCCGACCGCGATGCTGCAGTTCCGCTGGTCCTCAGCGGTCCTGGACCTGAGCGGCGTCCCCTCGCCGAAGATCATCCGGGTCGGCGACCCGTTCGACGTCCGGTTCCGCATCGAGTTCCTGGGCCTGGCCTGGCAGTGCATGGGCGGCGACCTGGTGTTCGACATCCGTTTCGAAGAGCTGGGCGGCCCCAACGACTTCAAGCTCTCCAGCCGGCTCCCGGCCGACGCGCTCACCGTGAAGAACTGGAAGGGCTGCGACCAGCTCTGCGTCGAGCACCAGTACCGCGTCCCCGCGAACACCATCGAGGACGGGGTGTACGAGCTCACATCCACCTTCCGCCTGTACTGCTGCGGAAAGCCGGGCCCGTTCGTCGGCTTCCAGCCCAAAGGGCAGTACCAGTGGTACGGGTGAGCTGACCGATCCGATCCGATCCGAAGGTCGCGTCCGGTGCCGGCGGCACCGGACGCAGTCCACCGCCGACGTTGAAAGGAACGGCGATGCCGGTCAACGACCTCTCCGACATCAGCGGGCTGGACGCGAAGCAACGGACCGTGCTCGCGCAGAAGCTCGAGATCACCAGCTGCTACGAGCTCATCATGGCCGACCGGCAGCGCGTCGTCGACGCGTTCGGCAAACGCGCCTACCGCCCCACCCTCAAAGACGTCGCCGTCTGGCAGGACGAGGCGCGCCGCGCGCACGCCGCGTCCGTCGGCACTTCCGTCCCGGAGGTCACGTCCTCCGGATGGGAGCAGACCGCCACGTTCGTCGTGGCGTTCGAGGAACGCCGGCAGAGCGAGAACACAGAACGCCGGATCGTCGCCGAACAGACCGAGATCGAACCCGAGGCCTCACCCCACCAGCGGGCCCAATGGCCGGGCTGGACGTGTGACGACGTCTGCCGCTGGATGCTCGAACGGGTCGGCGTACCGGCCGCCCCGCCCCCGCTCGTCCCGGCCCAGGCCACGTCCACGGAGACCGGCGGCGACGCCGAAACACCCGCCGAGACCGCACTTTCAAAGATCGACATCGAGCGGGTGACCCTCGTGGACTCCCGCGGCGACATCGAACTGGCGGCGGACTCGCACTCCATCCCCGAGACCCGTCATCTCTGGTACCAGCCGGCACGACTACTCGTGACTCTGAGCGCCACCCGAACCGGAACGACGCCCTCCGCCGTCCTGCAACTCGTTCAGATAGGCGGCCGGAAGCACATCGTCCCCGGAACCCTTGATGACGCGGCCCGCACGGCCGAGATCACTCTGAACGGCCTGCCCGACGGCGACTACCTCCCGACCATCGTGATCCGTGTCCCGGACGGCTCGTCCCTGCCCAACGTCCTGAAACTGCCACCGGTCGAACTGCTCAGCCCGTCCGGCTCCAGGTGATGGAGAACGCGGACCGGAGCCCGATCCGTGCGGGTGAGCGGTACCGCGGCGGCCTCTGCCCCGGCCTGTCCGTCGTGCGGTCCGTCAGCCTCGCTCGTCCATCCCGCTGACCTTCGTGGTGGAGAAGGCCGATGTCGCCTCCTCGACCGGGATATCGGTCTTCGCGAGCCGGTCCGCCGTTCAGGCTCGCGCTGGACGAGCCGCGGTCCAAGCCGGTCGGTCAGCTGTGCGCGATCGACCGCCAGACGTGCAGGGCCCAGTTCAGATCGGAGGGTTCGTGGAACAGGCAGGACAGCTCCACCAGGGTGGTTCCGTCGAGCGCGAACCCGTGAAGCTCCCAGTGGTCCTCTCGCTGGAGCCAGAACGCGTGCCGGAGCGTCCCGTCGGGCGCGGTCTCGGTGATCCGGTCTTCGGGCGCCGTGTCGGGCGCGTCCTCCAGAACCCGGCGCAGGTGGTCTTCCGGGCCGGCCGGGGCCGACGTGCGGAGCACGTCGACGAGGACGAGCCTGCCCGGCTCGGAGAACCGGTCCTTGGTTCCGTCGCCTCGGGCCTCCATACCCGCCGTCCGCTCGACCGACCAGGTGGCGTCGAGCGCGACCCGCACGGGGATCGGGAGGGCGTGGCCGAACCGGCTGAGCACCCGGTCGCGGTCCCACTCCTCATCGACCACCCTGGAGAGCACGGGGTGGGGTGAGGATCGGGCGACCGGCAACTCGCCGACGTCGCGGACGTCCACGAGGAGTTCCGCGCCGACGATCTCCTCTCCCCAGGGCTTCACGAGGTTGGCCACCCGCCCCGTCGCGGTGAACCCGGCGTAGGCCGGGTCCTCCCAGATCTCGTCCGCGCGGAGCAGGTCCTCCTCGGAGACCTCGATCCAGATCCCGAGCCAGAGCTCCACTCCGCCCGTCAGCCGCACCGGCAGCAGGCACCGCAGGAAGCCGCCCTCGCCGGCGACGCGCAGGAGTCCTTTGCGCAGCCAGGTCAGGTCGGATTCGGGCCGGCCGAGCGCCGGGTCGGGCAGTCGGAAGCCGACGTCGATCCGGTCGGTCTCGGTGAGGGCGGCGCCGCAGCACGCGCAGGCGGCGGTCATGGACCATGATCGTAGTAGGCCGGGACCACCGAACGTTTTTCACCAGGCGTAGCAGGGCGGGCGGGTCACAGCGTGATCGCATCCGGTGCCCTGGGAAGATCCGGTGTCCTGGGAAAAGAAGAAGCTGTTGGTACGAGAGGAGTCGGAACAACGGCAGCGTGGTCAGATGCCCGACTCCTGGCCGAGTTCGACGAGTTCGGCGTCGGCGGCGCGGCCCGGCACTCTCTTGTATGCCTTGAGATCGTCGAGTCCGTTCGCGAATGGCCACGACTCGTGGCATCGCGTCCGAGCGGTACCGCACATGGCTACAGGAGCGACAGGAGGCGAGATGAAATCGGACAACTCCGCGCTTGCGGCGATCTTCGACGAGCCCGGTGAGATAGAGGAGATCGAACGGCGGGCCGCCCGGCGGCTGGTCGGGCTGCGACTGAGCGAGATCCGCAAGCGCCTCGGACTGACGCAGTGTGAAGTGGCCGAGCATATGGGCGTGACCCGACGACGGGTCTCCGCCATCGAGACCGGCACCCTGGACGTGGTCCGCGTGTCGACATTGGCGTCCTACGCCGAGGCGCTGGGCGGTGCCCTGGACATCGCCATCGACATCCGCGGCCGACATCTCAAGATCGATTGAGCCGGGTTCCGGTGCGGGCTCGGGCGTCGATCGGTGTCCCGGGAGCGAGTTGCAGCCCCGCCGCCTTGAGTTCCAGCAGATCCGAACGCGGTACGGCCGCGGCCAGGTAGGCCCCGTGCGCGATCCGTTCGAGGACACCGGCTTGCTCAAGCCGAACCAGATCACGCCGGGGCGCTCCGGCCTCTCGCGCCTGACGCATCGTGAACAGGCCCCATTGCGCCTCCGCGATCATCGACACCGCCGCCAGCACAATCGGGACACCTATGGCGCGCCTGTCCCATAGTTGAGACAACCGTGCCTCCACAATCCGGCGACGCTGCCGCCTGAAACCCTTGTCCATATTCAGAAGGAAGCCCCGTCCGCGTCATCAACGACTGGCCGCTGACCTCGCTTCGACACGCCTTAGAGTCGGAGGCATGGAAATCTGGCACAACCCGAAGTGTTCCAAGAGCCGTGCGGCCAAGGATGCGTTGGCGGACGCGGGGTGTGAGATCCGGGAGCGGCGGTATCTGGAGGACGGGCCGACCGCGGCGGAGATCGAGGACGTGCTCGGCAAGCTGGGGCTCGAGCCTTGGGACATCACGCGGATGGGAGAACCCCTCGCCAAGGAGCTGGGGCTGAAGGACGCCGAGCGGGACCGGAAGGCGTGGGTGGAGACCCTCGCCGCGCACCCCTCGCTGATCCAGCGGCCGATCGTCATCACCGACGACGGGCGCGCTTACGTGGCGCGGGACGAGGAGTCGATCAAGAAGGCGCTCTCCTGATCCTCGGGGTCGGGCCGCCTGTTCTCCGGCGGCCCGACCCTTTTCCTTTTTCTGGAAATCTCACGTTCTCGGTGCACATGGCAGACGTTTCCGGAAGACCTGTGATACACAAAAATCACGAGAGGTATCCGGGAACGGGGAGCGCCGATGAGCATGCGGTCAGGTCCGGCCAGCCGCGACCCGAACTTCCGGGGGATCGACCCCGCCGCGCTCGGGCAGGTGGTCCAGCAGCTGCAGCGGGCGGCCGGGGACATCGAGCAGTGGCTGCGCGCGAATCCCGCGCCGGCCGGGGTGTCCGCCGCCGGGTACCAGCAGGCGCGGGCCGTCCAGCAGTGGATCACCGACCAGCTCGGCATGCTGACGCGGCGGCGCAACCTCGCCCTGGCACAGCGGGAGGAACCGGACGTCAAAACGCCGACGGCTCCCGAACTCGGACGTGACGTCACGCCGAGCAAGCCGAATAACAACGCTTCCAACGGGCTTTCCGAGGCTTCCAGTCCGACGCCCGGGAACACCACTGATGCCGCTCAACCCGGCACGTCCGGAGAGAACGGCGACAACAACAAGCCGCCTCAAACTTCACCTGTAGGCGACAACAACACCGATCAGCCCGTCGTCAATGGGAACGACGCCGACCAGCCCGCCGGGAACGACTCCCCCGCCGAGCCCGCCGAGCCCGCCGCGCCCCCCGGCACCGGGTCCGACCTGGGTGCCTTCGGCAGCACCGACGAGGCCATCAAGGTCGCCGTCACCGACGCCTACGCCACCAACACCGCGTTCCAGGGCGGTGCTCCGGTCGCGACCGGCGTCTGGAAGAACCTCACCGAGCACGCGAAGGATCCGGAGTACACGGCCGCCTACTACGAGCGGCTCGGTCCCGAGGGAACCGCCCGGCTCATCGACGCGGCCGAAGGCGACGAGGCCAAACTGAAGGCGATCACCCAGTCGATCGCCACCTCCGACAACCAGTTCCACATGGACTCCCGGTGGGTGGCGTCGCTGCTCGCCGAGGCCGACAAGCTCGGCAACCGGGCCGAGGTCCTTCAGGTCCTCCAGTCCACCCCGCTGGCCCCGCGGCTGGAAGACGCCGCGAAACTCACCACCGCGGCGAAAGTGAGCTGACCATGGGCATGCCCGCCGCTCCCCCTCCCCCGGGCAGCGTCCCCCCGCCCTACACTCCGGCGACGGTGCCTCCGGGCAGCGTCCCCAACCCCGCCTATCGCGAGCTGTTCCAGCGGTACAGCGCTGCCTACGGGAGCATCGATCAGATGCGGGAGGCGCTTAACCCCCCGTTCCGTACCTTCAACGCGACGGATGCCTGGCTGGGCCCGGAGGCTCGTACATGGGGTGATGACCTCGTGAAGAATCAAAAAAACCTCCGATCAGCATCAGACAAGATTCTGTGGGACATCTACGAAAAGCTGACCCGCACTGAACGGAGTCTGCCGACCGGTTGACCGCAGGTAAGTGTTCGGGCTTAGGCTCGGATAGGTGAGAGAGCCCACCCTGCGAGAGATCGACGCCAGGACGTTCCGGCGCATGCTCAACGCTCTGCTCGATGTGTACATAGCCGCGATGAACCCGCCGAGGAGTCAACTCCCCGGACGTCAGGCGATCATGCAGCGGCACGCGGACCACCCCCGTTTCCGGGCCTTCGTCGTGGAGCGCCGACGCACCCTCGGCAGCACGATCGTCGGCTTCATCTACGGCTTCCACGGCTCGTCCGGGCAGTGGTGGCACGACGTCGTGGAGTCGGAGTTGTCCGCCCGGAGCGGCCACGAGCACGCCGAGCACTGGCTGGGTGACGCCTACGAGGTGGCCGAACTCCACGTTCACCCCGACTACCAGGGCATGGGGCTGGGGCGGAGACTGCTGACGACCCTGTGCACCGACCGGCCCGAGAGCACCGTCGTGCTCTCGACCCTGGACCGGAGGCCCGAGACCCCGGCCCACCGGCTCTACCGGTCCGTGGGGTTCGTCGACCTGCTCAGCTCCTTCGAGTTCCCCGGCGGCGGCCCTCCCTACGCGGTGATGGGCGCGCCGCTGCCGCTCGTCCGGGTGCCCCTCGCCGGGAGCTCCAAGCCCTGACGCGGGCTCAGACCGCGGCGTTCGTGTTGAGCAGCCCGAAGACCTCACGCGTCGCGGTCGACCGGTTCATGGTGATGAAGTGGATGCCGGGCGCGCCGGCGTCCAGCAGCTCCTGGCAGAGCTCGGCGCAGTGCTCGATTCCCATCTGCCGCAGCGCCTCGGGGTCGTCCGCGACGGAGCGGAACCGTTCGGCCAGCTCCGGCGGGAACGGCGCGCCGGACAGCTGCTCGGAGCGCTCGATCGTGCTGAGCTGCGTGACGGGCATGATCCCCGGCAGGATCGGGATGTCGCAGCCCTGCGCGGCCACCCGGTCCCGGAGCCGGAAGTAGTCCTCGGCACGGAAGAACATTTGAGTGATCGCGTAGTCGGCTCCGGCCCGGCACTTCTCCACGAACCGGCGAGTGTCGGCCTCGATGTCAGGGGAACGCGGGTGCTTGTAGGGGAAGGCCGCGACGCCCACACAGAAGTCACCGCAGGCCTTGATCAGCCGCACCAGCTCCTCGGCGTACTCGACGCCCTCGGGGTGGCGGACCCACTCGCCCATCGGGTCGCCGGGCGGGTCTCCCCTCAGGGCGAGCAGGTTGGTGACGCCGACCGAGGCGAATCGGCCGATCAGCTGTCGCAGCTCGGCGACGGAGTGGTTCACCGCTGTGAAGTGCGCCACAGGGGTGAGGGTGGTGTCGGTGGCGATCCGCTCGACGATCTCCACCGTGGTGTCACGGGTCGATCCGCCCGCCCCGTAGGTGACCGAGACGAAGGTGGGCCGCAGCGCCTCCAGTTCGCGGATGCTGCGCCACAGGTTGATCGCCCCCTGCTCCGTCTTCGGCGGGAAGAACTCGAAGGAGAAGGACTTCTCGCCACTGGCGAGGAGCTCACGGATGGAGGGGCGTGCGGAGGTCATGGGAGAAGATTACCGATCCGGCGCCGACCAGGAGATGAGAGGGACCAGAGAAACAACAGAACACCCAAAGGTACAGAAATCGATCGTTCGCCATTAGGCTGGCGCGCATGACTTCGAGCCGCGTCCGCAAAGAGGTCGATGAGGCCCTTTACGCCTTCGTTGATCGGCAGCGTCCCGTTCTGCTCTCGATCACCGAGGACCTCTCCCCCATGCTCGGGGCCCTGGACGCCCTGCTGTCCGGCGGCAAGCGCCTGCGTCCCGCCTTCTGCTACTGGGGCTGGCGCGGAGCGGGCGGCGCGGACCGCCCGGAGATCGTGACGGCGGCCGCCTCCCTGGAACTCCTCCAGGCCAGCGCGCTGATCCACGACGACGTCATGGACGGCAGCGACACCCGGCGCGGACAGCCTTCGGTCCACCGCCGGTTCGAGGCCATGCACCGTACCGAGGGCTGGCCCGGCGGCGCCGAGGCGTTCGGCTCCGGCGCGGCGATCCTGCTCGGCGACCTGGTCCTCTCCTGGTGCGGTGAGATGTTCGACACCAGCGGCCTCCCCCGGGACGTCCTGGACGCCGGCCGTCCCATCTACGACATCATGCGCAGCGAAGTCATGTGCGGCCAGTACCTCGACATGCTCGAGCAGGCACGCGGCACCGGCGACGTCGAATCCGCCCTGCGGGTGGTCAAGTACAAGAGCGCCAAGTACACGATCGAGCGCCCCCTGCACCTGGGCGCCGCCATGGCCGGTGCCTCTCAGGCCGACCTCGACGCCCTGTCCGCTTATGGACTGCCCCTCGGCGCGGCCTTCCAACTCCGTGACGACGTTCTGGGTGTCTTCGGTGACCCCGCCGAGACCGGCAAGCCCGCCGGAGACGACCTGCGCGAAGGCAAGCGCACCGTTCTGATCGCGCTGGCCTACCAGAACGGCTCCGACGCCCAGCGCGAGGTTCTCACCCAGCGTCTCGGCGACCCCGAGCTCGACCTCGACGGCGTGGAAGAACTTCGCGCCATCCTCACCGAGACCGGAGCCCTGGACGGTTGCGAGTCCCTCATCGAGGACTTCGCCTCCGAGGCGTACAAGGCCCTCGGCGAGGCTCCCATCACCGACGAGGCCCGCGCAGCGCTCACCGACCTCACCGTCGCCGCCACCGCCCGCCGCGTCTGAGTTTCAGGGAGCAGGAGCCATCACGACCGCTTGGTTGGGAAAAGCCGTGATGATTTCGGTGACCAGCTTCTCAAAGCGCTCTCGCAGAATCGCCTGTTCGTCCGACTTCCGATAGCTGTCGAGCTCCAGGAAAAGTTCGGCACTCACGATCACGTTTCCCATGAGCACTTTCCAGCCCATCGCAACTTGGTTGTCTATCTCGGTTTTTTCATAGAAGAAGGCTCCATCACCGAGATCAACATCTTCAGCGATCAGCTTTGAATAAGGGTTCTTCTTCTCCTTCTGCAGGAGTGATTGGAAGATACTCATAGCCCGTTCAGACGCCCTCTCTCGCGTGGCCGACCGAATGAGGTTCAGCACCAAGTGCAGGCTGCGGCCACGCATGGCGACCTCGCAAGACTTCACATCATTGTGTTCTTTATAAACAGGGGCGGGCATCACCGAAGCAGCAGGAATCCCCGTTCCTTCTTCGATCTTCTCGGGCCCAACCGCCTCCAACAACCGACAACCCGATGGAAGTTCGACATACAAGATCGATGACACGGAACCAGGAGAAGAAATAATTCGATCTGGGCTCTTTGAGGTCTCGCCGGTCATCGAACCGACTTGGACCATGAGCACCGTTGCCACCACAAGAAACAACACTGGAATCAACAAAAATATGCGCCGTGACCGGCGTGCTTCCAAACGCCCAGGTACAGACTCAGTCGCTACAGGCGGAAGGGCTTTCGGGGAAACCAGATGCAGGTGCAGAGTCCCCGGCGCCCCTCCATTGCGTCCCAGACGGCCCTGTCCCGGAAAGCGGAGAGTCGTACCCGCCCCGACATCAGCCGGCAGATCGAGGGTGACCCTGCGAGACCCCGGCAGCGTGAGCGTGACGGTGGTGGCCGCCGGATCATGAGGGTGGTCCAGGTGGAGGTCGGCTCCGGTGACGGGGGCCAGCGAGGCGAGGCGTTCCACGAGTTCGTCGGCGGCGGGGCGGTCGCGGGGGTCGGGGGCGAAGGCCGGGTCCAGGACGTCGCGTAGTTCCGGGGAGAGCGTCTCGGCGGAGAAGAGGATCCGGGCGAGATCGGCGGGGCCGAGGCCGGACCAGTGGGCGTCGCGGCCGGTGGCCGCATAAGCGACGGTCGCGGCCCACGAGTAGACGTCTCCGGCCGGTTCGGCCCGGCCCGATGCGACGAGTTCCGGCGCCATGTAGGCGGGGGTTCCGCTGGCCCGGCCGTGGCGGGACAGGCGGGTGTCGTCCAGGGCGTGACTGATGCCGAAGTCGATGACGACGGGTGAGCCGTCCACGACCATGACGTTGGCGGGTTTGAGGTCGCGGTGCAGGTATCCGGCCCGGTGGACGGTGGTGAGCGCCCGGGCGAGCCCGTCGGCGAGCCGCCAGAGGGCGGCGGGGGGCAGGGGCCCGTCCCCGGTCACGACGTCCCGCAGCGACCGCCCCTGGACGTACCGGGTGGCCAGGTAGGGCGGTTCGGTGTCCAGGTCGTATCCGACGAGTTCGGCGAGGTGCTCGCCGCGCACCCGGGAGAGCGCCTCGGCCTCGCGCCGCAGCCGGACACGCAGGTCCGGCCTCGTGATGAGGTCCGCGCGGATCGTCTTGACCGCCAGCAGTGTCCCGTCGGGGGCCCGGGCCAGGTACACCTCGCCCATCCCGCCCGAGCCGAGGTGTTCCAGCGGACGGTACGGGCCGATCTGCCGGGGGATCTCCATGGTCCGGCAAGGCTAATCGGCGGCGCGCGGCGCGGGGAAGTCCCGGAAGCCGGGACGTGCCCAAGCAAGCGCTACCCCGCCCCCCTATATTCGAACCGAATCAGTTTCGGTTATGTCGAGGAGGACGGGCGATGGCCGGTCGGGTGTTCGTGGTCGGGGTCGGGATGACCAAGTTCGAGAAGCCGGGATCCCGGGACTGGGAGTACCCGGACATGGCCAAGGAGGCCGTGGGCAAGGCCCTGGAGGACGCCGGCGTCGCCTACGAGAAGGTCGAGCAGGCCTACGCCGGGTCGATGTACGGGTCGATGGGCCAGCGCGCCCTCTACGAGACCGGCATGACGGGCATCCCGGTGATGACGGTCGCCAACGCCTGCGCGAC
Organism: Actinocorallia sp. B10E7; assembly: GCF_039871655.1. Lineage (NCBI taxonomy): Bacteria > Bacillati > Actinomycetota > Actinomycetes > Streptosporangiales > Thermomonosporaceae > Actinocorallia > Actinocorallia sp. B10E7. The sequence goes on along the minus strand of NZ_JBDPLZ010000002.1, from coordinate 744,690 downwards.
GGGCTCGTCCGCGCTGTTCCTGGCGCGCAACGCGATCCGGGGCGGCCTGGCCGACTGCACGCTGGCCCTCGGCATGGAGAAGATGCAGAAGGGCTCGCTCGGCGCGGGCATGGGGAGCTCGAAGGTCACCATCATCGACCACCACCTGAAGGCGATGGTGGAAGGCCGGGGCGGCTGGGAGGCCGCGGCGCCGATGCCGCAGATGTTCGGCAACGCGGGCCGCGAGCACATGGAGAAGTACGGCTCCAAGCCCGAGCACTTCGCCTGGATCGGGTGGAAGAACCACAAGCACTCCACCAACAACCCCTACGCCCAGTTCCAGGACGAGTACACCCTCGAGGAGGTGCTGAACTCGACCATGATCTTCGACCCGCTGACCAAGCTGCAGTGCTCCCCCACCTCCGACGGCGCCGCCGCCGCGATCGTGGCCAGCGAGCGGTTCGTGGACGAGCACGACCTGTGGGACCGGGCGATCGAGATCGCCGGCCAGTACATCTCCACCGACACTCCCGACAGCTTCGAGGACAAGTCCTCCATCAACGTCGTCGGCTACGGCTGCTCCGAGCGGGCCGCCAAGCGCGCCATGGACGAGGCCGAGATCTCCATCGACGACGTCGACGTCATCGAGCTGCACGACTGCTTCAGCGCCAACGAGCTCATCACCTACGAGGCCCTGGGCATGGCCGAGGTCGGCGAGGCGCACAAGCTGATCGACGCCCAGGCCACCACCTACGGCGGCAAGTGGGTCGTCAACCCGTCCGGAGGCCTGATCTCCAAGGGCCACCCGCTGGGCGCCACCGGCATCGCCCAGTGCGCCGAGCTGACCTGGCAGCTGCGCGGCCAGGCCGGCGCCCGCCAGGTCGAGGGCGCCCGCGTCGCGCTGCAGCACAACATCGGCCTCGGCAGCGCCTGCGCCGTCGCGGTCTACAAGCAGCCCGCCCGCTGACCCGTCTTCTCGTGCGGCCCGCCGTCTCCTCCGGGCCGCACGAGAACCTTCCCCGCCGTCCGCGCGTCATAGCGGAACGTCCCCCCGCCACCGGACCGCAGAACGAAGGTGACGTGTGGACGCACAGTACTCCCCGATGAAGAGCTCCTCTTCACACGCGCAGGACCCCTACTTCCAGGGGGTCCTCCACGCCTGCCGGAGCGACGACCCCCGGCAGGTGATCGAGGCGCTCGACGCCCTGAGCAACGAGGACGACCCCGCCCTCGGGCCCTTCGTCCTCTCCCTGATCCCCCGGTGGCGGCACGATCCGCACGTCCTGGAAGCCGTCCTCGACACCTACGAGTACTTCCCGTCCTATGAAGGGGCCCTCGAGGTCCTCCCCTTCCTCCGTCACCCCGCCCCCGCGGTGGTCGTGAGCGCGATGTCGGTCCTGGACACCGTCGAAGACGCCCGGCTGGCCGAACGGGCGTTGGAGGAATGCCTCTGGATCTTCCAGAACCACGAACCGGAGGCGGTCACAGGCGTCCTGTACACGCTCAGCGACCTCCACCGATGGTACGGCCCGAACCCCGTCACCTCGGGCCGGATCATCGGCGTGCTGGCGGAGCTGCTGGAGCACCCCGCGCGGGAGGTGCGCGTCGCGGCGGCCGAGAGGCTGATGTGGCCCCTCAAACCGTGGGCCGACGCCGGCGCCGATGCCCTGCTGCCCCGGCTGCTGGACTCCCCCGACCCGGCGATCTGCGCGTCCACGCTCGCCCGCCTGGTCTCCCGGGGCGACAAGGCCGCGCTCGACCGGCTGGTGGAGATCCTGCGCGGCCCCGACCCCGAGCCGGAGTTCGTCTCCGCCACCGGAAGGGCCGCCTACGACTCGAACAAGCTGAAGAGCGTCCTGCGCAAGGAGCTGAAGCGGCTCCGCAAGAACGGCTGGGTCGACCGTGACCCGGCGAACCGCACCAAGCCGATGGAGCGGGCGCTGGACTGGCTGAAGTGGGACTGGCTCGGCTGGCTGTGACCTCCGACGGCCCTTCCCGCCCTACGTCGGCTCAAGACGTGGTGACGCTCTCCAGCAACGTCGCCGCCAGCCTCCGTACGGCCTCCTCCAGCTCCGGGGGCTCCCGGACGGTGAACCGGCCGCCGAGCCCCGCCAGCAGCGCGGCCATGCCGTCCAGCGAGTCCGCGCGGGTGCGCAGGAGTGTCCCGTCGCCTTCCTTCGACAGTGTGCCCACCGACGGCGGGACGCGTTTCCCCACCTCTTCCAGGGGCGCGTGGAGGACCACTTCGACCCGGTGCGTGTAAGGCACGTTCGCCAGTGACCGCGTGACGTGCTGGACGGGATCGGCGTCGGAGGGGATCTCGTAGGTCGCCGTCCCGGGGGTGACCGAGAGCACCCTGTCCACCCGGAAGGTGCGGGTCTGCGACGAGCGGTGGTCGTGCCCCGTCACGTACCAGCGTCCGGAGTGGAACACCAGCCCGTAGGCGTCGAGTTCGCGTTCGGACTCCGCGCCCTGGTGCGAGCGGTACCGCAGCGTCACGCGCCGCCGCTGCCGCACGGCCGCGGCCAGGCCGAGCACCTTGTCCGCGTCCGGGGTGACGGCCTGCCGTTCGGCGAGCGTGAACCCGAGGGCCTCCCGCAGCGCCTCGACCCGCTCCCCCAGCACGGTCGGCAGCACCCGGCGCACCTTGGCGAGCGCCGCCTCGGCCGCGGTCGCCGCCAGTCCCAGCCGCCTCGCGGCCAGCAGCCCGAGCACCGTGGCCGTCGCCTCGTCGTCGCTCAGCATCAGCGGCGGCAACTTGTAGCCGGGCATCAGCCGGTATCCGCCGTACCGACCGCGTTCGGCGACGACCGGGATGCCCAGCTCGTCGAGCCGGCGCGCGTACCGCCGGACGGTCCGCTCGTCCACGCCGAGCCGCTCCGCCAGCTCGGCCCCGCCCATCCGGTGGTGCGCCTGCAGCAGCTCCAGCATGGCCAGCACCCGGGTCGTGGGATATGACACGGATCACCTTTCTTTACCGGACAGGTTCTGTCCGGTAACCACCCTAGCTTCGGATCCACGCCCCGAGGGAAGGGCGACATTGACGCAAGGAAAGGTGCCGAAGAATGGCGACTTACGTACTGGTTCCCGGTTTCTGGCTCGGCGCCTGGGTGTGGGACGAGGTGGCGGCGGTCCTGCGCGAACAGGGCCACGAGGTCCTCCCCGTGACCCTCACCGGCCTGGCCGAGCGCGCCGCCGAGGCCTCCCCCGAGGTGAACGTGGACACCCACGCCCAGGACATCCTGGACGTCATCGGCGACCGCCGGGATGTCGTGCTCGTCGGCCACAGCGGCGCGAACCTGCCGGTCACCGCGGTGGCCGACCGGATCCCGGAGCAACTCGCCAGGGTCGTCTACGTCGACACCGCGCCCCTCCCGTCGGGCATGGCGCAGATCGACTTCCAGGAGCCGCAGGAGCAGGCCGCCGTCCGGGCGGCGGTGGGCGACGGATTCACCATCCCGGTGCCGGACTTCGCCGACGCCGGCTTCACCGAGGAGCAGCGCGAGCACGTCCTCGCGCACGCCACGCCCGAGCCGTTCGGCGCGGCGACCCAGCCCCTGGTCAGGCCGCGGGAGCGCACGGCCGTCCCCAAGACGATGATCTGCTGCACCATCCCCCTGGCCGCGGTCCGCTCCATGATCGGGACGGTGCCGGCGTTCTCCGAGCTGTCCGGCCCGGAGTGGACCTTCCACGAGCTGCCCACCGGGCACTGGCCGATGGTGACTCTGCCTGCGCGACTCGCTTCCTTGTGCTAAATCTGAATGGTGTTCACTATCAGGCCGACGAGCAGATCCGAACTGTCCAAGGCGGTCGCCCTGGACGAGAACCGGGACGCGGCCCGGAGCGTCGCATGGGATCGCGACACCGGGCGCGCCTGGCACGAGCAGGTCTTCGAGGACCCCGCCCAGGAACACCTCGTCGGGGAGATCCGCAACACGATCGTGGGGTTCGCGGTCCTGGGCGGGGTCGGCTCCCCCCGGATCGAGCTGCGCCGGGTCGTCCTCTCCCCCCAGTGGAGCGGTGAGGGCGTCGCCCGCATGTTCCTGCGCGAGCTGGTCGACCGCGCCCACGGCCGGTACGCGGCCCAGGAGGTCTGGACCAACATCCGGTCGGCGGACGAGGAGTCCCGCGCGTTCTACGCCGGCGAGGGGTTCACGCTCGCCGACGGCCGGCCGTCGATCCACCTCGCCCCCGACGGCAGCACCGCCACCCTGACGGTCATGACGCACCGGCGCTGAGCCGGTCAGCCCAGGAGCAGCCCCACGGTGAAGCCGAGGGCCATCACCACGCCCAGCGCGATGATCATGTTCGACCGGTAGCGGGGCACCTTCGCGGACTTGCGGGCCGCAGGCGCGGCCTCGGCCCGCAGGAAGCGGGCGATCTCCGCCGCGGTCGGGCGCGCCGCGGGCTCCTTGTCCAGGCAGCGCGCCACCAGGCCGCGCAGGCTGCCGCGCAGCGCGCCCAGGTCGGGCTCCCGGTCGGTGATGCGGCGCATGACGGCGGCGTTGGTGCCGCCACCGAAGGGCGGCCGCCCGGTGGCCGCGTAGACCATGGTCGCGCCCCAGGAGAAGACGTCGGACTTCGGCCCCACCGGCAGGTCCTCGATCTGCTCGGGGGACATGTAGGCGGGGGTGCCGACGGGATGGGAGGTGATCGGGGTGTCGCCGTCCAGCAGCCGGGCCACCCCGAAGTCGATCACTTTGGCGCCGCGCGGACCGAGCACCACGTTGCCGGGCTTGAAGTCCCGGTGGACGATCTCGGCCTTGTGGATCGCGGCGAGCCCGGCGGCGGTGCGCAGCGCCACCTTGCGCAGTTCGGCGCCGCGCAGCGGCCCTTCGGCGGCCACGACCTCCTGGAGGGTGCGGCCCCGCACGAACTCGCTGACGATGAAGGGGCGGTCGCCGGTGACGCGGGCGTCCAGGATCCGGGCGACCTGGGGCACCTGGACCCGGCGGGCGGCCTCGGCCTCCTTGGTGAAGCGCCCGCGCGCCTTGGCCCCGGCCGATCCGCCGCCCTTGAGCAGCTTCACCGTGACCACGGCGCCCTCGCGGTCGCGCGCCAGGTACACCACGCCCTGCCCGCCTTCGCCGAGCCGTCCGGTCAGGGTGTAGCCGCCGACCCGGCGGGGATCGCCGGGTCGGAGCGGGGCGTCATGCTTGGTCTGCACCTGCGCGCACTCCGGCCAGAGGGATAAGGCGAAATGCATAAATATCACCATTCGCCCATCGCCTCAGGCGTTTCGCGCTTCTTCCGGCCCGCGGGCCGGAAGGGCCGGGGATCACCAGTGCGGGGGCACGTCCTCGCGCAGCCTGTCGTCGTTGCCCGAGTCCTCGCGCCAGTCCCCCCAGCCCGGGTCCTGCTCGTCGGACGTGCGGTCGGGCAGCAGCGGCCGGTCCGGGGCCGGACGCCCCGGCCGGCGCTCCTCGTCGGATGACTTGGGGTTCATGCCCCCATTATCGCCCCCGCAGCCGGGCCGCCAGCTCCCGCGCCGCCTTCCCCGGGTCGGGGGCCTCGGTCAGGGCCCTGACCACCACCACCCGGGTGGCCCCGGCCGCCATCACCTGGTCGAGGTTGCCCGCGTCGATCCCGCCGATGGCGAACCAGGGCCGGGTGGCCCCCACCGAGGCGGCGACCGGCTCCAGACCCGCCGCCGGACGTCCCGGCTTGGTCGCCGTGGGCCACACCGGGCCCACCGCGAAGTAGTCCACGCCCGGCTCCCGGGCGGCCGCGGCCGCCTGCTCCACCGAGTGGGTGGAGCGGCCGATGAGGATGTCCTCGCCGACGATGTGCCGCGCCACCTCGACCGGCAGGTCCCCCTGGCCCAGGTGCAGCACGTCGGACTTCACCGCGAACGCCACGTCCGCCCGGTCGTTGACCGCCAGCAGCGCCCCGTGCCGGTCGCAGGCCTCCCGGAACACCCCCAGCAGCTCGATCTCGCGCCGCGCCTCCAGCCCCTTCTCGCGGAGCTGGACGATGTCCACCCCGCCGGCCAGGACGGCGTCCAGGAACTCCGGCAGGTCCCCCTGCGCGGACCGGGAGTCCACGCAGAGGTAGAGGCGGGCCGCGTCCAGGCGGCGGCGCAGCGCCACCGCCCGGTCGGTCGTCAGAAGCGACATCAGAAGGCCAGGGCCTGGGCCCGGCGCCTGATCTCGGTGCCCCGGTTCTCGCGGAGCGCCTGGACCGGGGTGCCGGGCAGGGTGTCGTCGCCGGTGAACAGCCAGCGCAACGCGGCCGTTTCGTCGAAACCGGCGTCGGACAGCAGCGTCAGGGTCCCGGGCAGGCCCTTGACCACCTGCCCTTCCGCCAGGAACGCGGCCGGTATCTGCGGGCCGCCTCCGGACTGCCGGTAGGCGGCCAGCAGCTTGCCCTCCTTCACCCACTGCTTCACTCTGCTCGCGGGCACTCCCGCGACCTGCCCCGCTTCCGCGAAAGTGAGCCATTCGCCCACCAGGGAGTCGAGTTCCGGATCGATGTCAACGTGCGTCTTCGTCACGTTTCCGTGTCTACCATCCCGCGGGGACTATGAAACAGCCAGGACCGCGTTCCGGACGGGGACCGAGGGGTCGGCGAGCTTCTCCGCGTCCACCGGTGTCCCCGCTGTCAGGAGCCTGCGGGCCTGCATCAGGTCGCGGGGCGCGGCCACCGTCAGGACGGCTCGCAGCAGGTCCCCGTCGAGCCAGAAGACCGCCCAGGACCGGTCGGTCTCCGGGTCGCCCCGGAAGACCATCCGCTCGGCCCCCGGGTGGTGGCCCGCGTACTGGACCATGCGCCCGAACTGCTCGGACCAGAAGTAGGGCGGGTCGTCGTAGACCGCCTCCTGGCCCAGCAGCGACGCCACCGCGACGTCGGGGGCGTTCAGCGCCGCGTCCCAGTGCTCCACCCGCAGCCGGCGCCCGTACCGGTTGGACCACCAGGCCGCGCAGTCGCCGACCGCGACGATCTCCGGACGGGAGGTGCGCAGCGAGGCGTCCACCACCAGGCCGTTCTCGACCTCCAGGCCGCTCACCCAGTCCAGCGAGGGCCGCACGCCGATGCCGACGACGACGGCCTCGGCCGGCAGGAACTCCCCGTCCACCAGCGCGACGCCGCCCTCCTCGATCGAGGCGACCTTGACCCCGCAGCGCAGCCGGACCCCTGCCTCGGCGTACCAGGGGGCGGTCAGCGCGCCCAGCTCCGGGCCGAGCGCGTTGGCCAAAGGCGCGGGCGCGGCCTCCAGCACGGTGACCTCGCAGCCCAGCTTCGCCGCCGTCGTGGCGACCTCCGCGCCGATCCAGCCCGCGCCGACGATCACCACGCGGGCGCCGGGGACCAGCTTGCCGCGCAGTTCCAGGGAGTCGTCGATGGTCCTGATCACGTGCTGGCGGCCGGGGCCGGGAAGCCGGACGGTGTCGGCTCCGGTGGCGATCACCAGCCCGTCGTAGGGCAGTTCGCCCGCGGTGGTCTCCAGGACGCGGTCCTGCACGCGCAGCCCGGTCGCGCGGTGCCCCAGCAGCAGTTCGCAGTCCAGGGAGTCCCAAGAGGCGTCGACCGTGGTGTCCTCGCGCTCGCCCGCCAGGACGGCCTTCGACAGCGGCGGACGGTCGTAGGGCCGGTGCGGCTCCGCTCCGACCAGCGTGAGCCTTCCGGCGTAGCCCTTGGCCCGCAGCGCCTCCACGGCGCGCACACCCGCCAGGCCACCGCCCACCACGATGACGCGTTCCATGTGATCCTCCGAGATCCCGGTTCTCCTGGCAGGACACCCTAACTTTCGCCCCGTCACCGTCCATGTCCAGGATGCCCGATATCTGATCGGTACTGCTCAGGGCATACGCTGGGCTCCGTACGGAGCGCGGGAGCCCGGTACGGGCTGAGAGGGGAGCAGTCCTCCCGACCGCCAGAACCTGATCCGGATCATGCCGGCGAAGGGAGCGACCTGTGATCGTGGTCATCGGCGCAGGGGCGATAGGCCTGGCCATCGCCTGGCGGGCGTCCCAGCGGGGACTGCCGGTCACCCTCGTGGACCCCGAGCCCGGAAGCGGCGCCAGCCATGTGGCGGCCGGGATGCTGACGCCCGTCGGCGAACTGCAGTACGGCGAGGAGGACCACCTCAGGCTCGGCGTCGACTCCCGCGACCGCTACCCGCGGTTCGCGGCCGAACTGGCCGACCTCACCGGGATCGACATCGGCCACCGGCGCGAGGGCAACCTGTCCGTCGCCTACGACGCCGACGACCTGGCCTTCCTCCAGGACCAGCACCGCTTCCAGACCTCGCTGGGGCTGCGCACCGAACTCCTCACCGGCCGGGAGTGCCGCAGGCTCGAACCCATGCTCGCGCCGTCCGTGCGGGGCGGGATCCTCGCCCCCGACGACGGCTCCGTCGACCCCAGACGGCTGCTGCGCGCGCTGCTCGCGGCCTGCGAGCACCTCCCCCTCGTGCGCAAGCGGGCCCTTGAGCTCGTCGTCCAGGACGGCCGGGTGCGCGGCGTCCGGCTGGAGGACGGGGACGTCCTGGCCGCCGAACGCGTCGTCGTGGCGGCCGGAAGCTGGTCCCGGGAGCTGACCGGCCTGCCGGTGAGGCCGGTGAAAGGCCAGATCCTGCGGCTGCACAGCCCCCACCCCTTCCTCACCAGGGCCACCCGGGGCCTGGTGCGCGGCTTCTCGATGTACCTCGTGCCGCGCCCGGACGGCGAACTGGTCGTCGGCGCGACCCAGGAGGAACTCGGCTTCGACTCCCGGGTCACCGCGGGCGGCCTGTGGGAGCTGCTGCGCGACGCCCGCACGCTCTTCCCCGGCGTCACCGAGCTGGAGTTCAAGGAGGTCACCGCCTCCTTCCGGCCCGGATCCCCCGACAACGCCCCGATCATCGGCCCGGTCGGGCCCGAGGGCCTGCTGGCGGCCACCGGGCACTTCCGCAACGGCATCCTGCTCACCCCCCTCACCGCCGACGCGATGGCGGACCTGCTGGACGGCCGGGAGCCCCCCGAGGCGGTCCGCCCGTTCGGCGCCGACCGCTTCGCGCCCGCGCGGCCCGCCACCATCGGAGACGACAGATGAGAGTGACCATCAACGGCCAGGCCCGCGACCTTCCCGACGGCGCGACCGTCGCGGCGGTCGTGTCGCAGGTCACCGACGCCGAACGGGGCGTGGCGGTGGCGCTGAACGAAGAGGTGGTGCCGCGCGCCGCCTGGCCCACGACCCCCGTCAGGGACGCCGACCGGGTGGAGATCCTCACCGCGGTCCAGGGAGGCTGAACAAGTGAACACGACCGACGCGTCCGGCCCGCTGGTCATCGCGGGCCGCGAGTTCGGATCCCGGCTCATCATGGGCACGGGCGGAGCGCCCAGCCTGCACGTCCTGGAGGAGGCGCTGATCGCCTCCGGCACCGAGCTGACCACGGTCGCCATGCGCCGGGTCGACCCCTCGATGAAGGGCTCGGTGCTGGAACTGCTGGAGCGGCACGGCATCGGCGTGCTGCCCAACACCGCGGGCTGCTTCACCTCGGGCGAGGCCGTCATGACCGCCCGGCTGGCCCGCGAGGCGCTCGGCACCGAGTGGGTGAAGCTGGAGGTCGTCGCCGACGAGCACACCCTGCTGCCCGACCCCGTCGAACTGCTGGACGCGGCCGAGCGCCTGGTGGCCGAGGGCTTCGTCGTCCTGCCCTACACCAACGACGACCCGGTGCTGGCCCAGCGGCTGGAGCAGGCGGGCTGCGCGGCCGTCATGCCGCTCGGCGCGCCCATCGGCTCCGGTCTGGGCGTCCGCAACCCCCACAACATCGAGCTGATCGTCGAGCGGGCGGGCGTGCCGGTGATCCTGGACGCCGGGATCGGCACGGCCAGCGACGCGGCGCTGGCGATGGAGCTGGGCTGCGACGCCGTGCTGCTGGCCACCGCCGTCACCCGCGCCCACCGTCCGGCGCTGATGGCGGCCGCGATGCGCAGCGCGGTCGAGGGGGGACGCGCGGCGCGGCTGGCCGGGCGCATCCCGCGGCGGCGCCTCGCCCAGGCCTCCTCCCCCTTCGAGGGGCTGGCCGGCACCGGCGCCTGACCCGCCCTGAGCTGCGGCGGCTCCGCGGGCGGCCGCCCCTCACAAAAGATCACGTTTTGGAACGGCCGTAAGGTAGTCCCGCAGAGCGATGGGGAGAAGTCCGTTTCGCCCTTACACTGCCCTGGTGGACGCGACAGCAGTAGACCCCCTCGTCGGGCAGGTACTCGACGAGCGCTACCGCATTGAGTCGAAGGTCGCCCGTGGCGGCATGGCCACCGTCTACGTGGGCCGGGACCTCAGGCTGAACCGCACCATCGCGCTCAAGGTGATGCACCCGCACCTGGCGCAGGACGAGGAGTTCGTCCGCCGCTTCATGGGCGAGGCCAAGGCCGCGGCCGCGCTGTCCCACCCGAACGTGGTGGCGGTGTACGACCAGGGCACCTCGGGCCCGCACACCTACCTCACCATGGAGTACCTGCCCGGCCGCACCCTGCGCGACCTGCTGGACGAGCGCGGCCGGCTGCCCGTCCGCGACGCCCTGGACATCACGGCGCCGGTCCTGGCGGCGCTGGGCGCCGCGCACCGGGCCGGCCTGATCCACCGCGACGTCAAGCCCGAGAACGTGCTGCTGACCACCGACGGCCAGGTCAAGGTCGCCGACTTCGGCCTCGCCCGCGCCGAGACCGACAGCAGGCAGACCAAGACCGGCATGATCATCGGCACCGTCGCCTACATGGCGCCCGAGCAGGTGGTCACCGGCCAGTCCGACACCCGCACCGACGTGTACGCGGCGGGCATCCTGCTGTTCGAGCTGCTCACCGGACGCCAGCCGCACGTGGGCGAGACCCCTCTCCAGGTGGCCTGGCGGCACGTCAACGAGCAGATCCCGCTGCCGTCCCAGCTGGTGCCCGGCATCCCGCCGCGGATCGACGCGCTGGTGATCTCGGCGACCAGCAAGGACCCTGCGGGCCGCCCGGTCGACGCCGACCACTTCTACGCGCTGCTGACGGACGCCTCCCTGGAACTCCCGGCCGCCCCCGTCCCGCCCGCGCCCGACAACGCCACCTCCGTCCTGTCGGTGCCGGGGCTGCCGGGCCCGGGCGGCTCCCTGCCGGGCGCCTCCATGCCCCAGAGCACGCTCCCCGGCCGGGCAGACAACCGCACCACCGTGATGCCGAACGGCCACACGACCGTGATGCCGCTCGGCATGGTCCCCGACGGGCCGCCGCCGCAGGAACCGGTCATGCTGTTCGACCGGATCCTGCACTTCCTCACCGGGAAGTTCGTGCTGGTGACCCTGGGCGTCATCGCGTCCATGGTGATCGGCTGGGCCACCTGGTACCAGGTCTCCGGCAAGTACGACCACGTGCCGGAGATCATCGGGCTGAGCCAGGCCGACGCCGTGGCCGAGCTGCGGGCCGAGGGCATCGCCTACTCGATCGCCGACACCAGGAAGTACTCCGAGACCGCGCGCAAGGGCACCGTCGCCGAGGTCGATCCCGGGGTGGGCAGCAAGGTCCAGCCCGGCGAGACCATCACGCTGGTGCTCTCCAAGGGCCTCACCCCCCTCAAGGTCCCCGACGTGACGGGGCAGACCGCCGAGCAGGCCGCCGAGACGCTCAAGGCCTTCGTGTCGGTGACCCAGGAGAAGAAGCCCGGAGCCGCGGCCGAGGGCATGGCCCTGGGCACCAACCCCAAGGCCGGCACCGAGCTGGCCCGGGACGAGCCGCTCGTCCTGCTCATCAGCAGCGGCCTCGCCATGCCCGACCTGTCCGGCAAGAACAAGGACGAGGCCTACGCCCAGCTCGAGACCCTCAAGAGCCAGCTGAACGGCGACCTGCCCATCTACGAGCAGGTGCAGACCGACCCGGCCAAGGACAACGGCGCCATCCTGTGGCAGAACCCCGCCCCGGGCACCCTGCTCAAGCCGGGCGACGCCGTCACCCTGGGCGTCAACAAGAACGACGACTGCTTCCTCTCGGCCATCAACCCGTTCTGCGACGACGAGCCGGACGAGCACGGCAACGTCAAGGTGCCCCTGGTCTTCGGCCGCACCATCGACGACGCCGTCGAGCACCTGCAGAAGCGCGGCTTCCAGGTCAACGTGCAGCACAAGCTGAACACCGGCCGGATCATCGACCAGGATCCCGACAACGGACAACGCGTCCCCAAGGGTGCCATCATCACCATCTGGGACTGATGTCGGTGCGGACCACTACCCTTGGCCCATCATGAGCACGCAGCCAAGCCCCATCGGGGCGCACGTACCGGTGGCCGGAGGGCTCGGCACCGCAGGACTGAAGTACGCGGCGGAGATCGGGGCCGAGGCCGTCCAGGTCTTCGTCGGCAACCCCCGCGGCTGGGCGCAGAGCCCCGGCAAGCCCGCCGAGGACGCCCTGCTGCGGGAGTCGGAGCTGCCCGTCTACGTGCACGCCTCCTACCTGGTGAACTTCGGCTCGCCCAACGCCGACACCCTGGAGAAGTCGATCGGCTCGGTGGCCCACGCGATGGAGCGCGGCGCCGCGATCGGCGCGCTGGGCGTGGTGGTGCACACCGGCTCCGCGGTCACCCAGCCGGTGGAGGCGGCGATGGCCCAGATCCACGAGCGGCTGCTGCCGCTGCTGGAGTCGCTGCCCGAGGACGCGCCCAGCCTGCTGCTGGAGCCGATGGCCGGGCAGGGCGCGATGCTGTGCGCCACCGTCGACCAGCTCGGCCCCTACTTCGAGGCGCTAGAGCACCACCCGAAGCTCGGAGTCTGCCTGGACACCTGCCACGCCTTCGCCGCGGGTCACGACCTGACCGCGGAGCAGGGCGTGGCCCAGACCCTGGACGCGCTGGTCGACACCGTCGGCGAGGGCAGGCTGCGGCTGGTCCACGCCAACGACTCCAAGGACGTGTGCGGCTCCAAGAAGGACCGGCACGAGAACATCGGCAAGGGCCACATCGGCGAGGGTCCGTTCGCCGAGCTGCTGGGGCATCCGGCCGTGGCGGGGGTGCCGTTCGTCATCGAGACGCCGGGCCGCTCCGTCGAGCCGCACAAGGCCGACATCGACGCGTTGAAGCGGCTGCGAGGCTGAGAGGGGGCTCTTCGGGGGAGGCGGCCCGCCTTCCGAGGGGCCCGGAAAACGCTCAGGCGCCGAGACGGACAACCCCCCGACTGTCCGCTCGGCGCCTGAGCCCTCACCACCGGATCCCACCCCCCCGGTACGGGATCCGGCGGCTGTGACCCTCCTGTCCCGGAGCGAAAGCCCCGGGCCTTTGGAGGACCTCCAGAATCGCCTTACTGATGAGAACAGTAGGTGCCCGGAGGCTCCGAGAGCAGACCCCGACCCCCTCCCCGCGACCAACGGTCAGTAGTCGTCGATGTACGTAGAGTGACCACTGGGCGAGCGGTGGATTCTGTACGACGAACGGTCGGCGGGGGCACCGCTCAACGAGGGTCCGACCTGAAGCCGCGCACCAGCAGGTCCCGCACCTGGCGGGTGTGCCGCCGGCTCACCGGCAGCTCCGCGCCCCCCACCCGGACCGAGGCCCGGCCCGAGTCGAACCGCAGTTCCTCGATGTGCGCGGACGCCACGAGCGTGCTGCGGTGGATCCGGATGAACCCCGCGCCCTCCCAGCGCCGGGCCAGCGCGCTCAGCGGGATGCGGACCAGATAGCCGGCCTTCTCCCCGACCGTGTGCAGGCGGACGTAGTCGCCGTGCGCCTCCACGTGCGTGACCGCCGAGCGGCTGACCATGCGGGTCCTGCCGCCGAGCTCCACCGGGATCACCTCGTCCGGCGCGGGGGCCGCCTCCGCGGCGCGCCGCACCGTCCGCTCCACCCGCCGGACCGCCTCGGCCAACCGCTCGGGCCGCACCGGCTTCAGCAGGTAGTCCACGGCGCCGAGGTCGAAGGCCGCGACGGCGCCGTCCTCGTGCGCGGTCACGAAGACCACCGCGGGCGGAGCGGCGAACCCCGAGAGCAGGCGAGTGAAGTCCAGCCCGTCCAGGCCGGGCATGCGCACGTCCAAGAAGACCGCGTCCAGCCGGTCGTCGCCGGCGAGCATGCGGCCCAGACCGCGCAGCGCCTCGGCCGGATCGGCGGCCCCCGACACCCGTTCGATCCGGGGGTCGGCGCGCAGCAGGCGGACCAGTTCGTCGAGGGCGGGCGGTTCGTCGTCGACTGCGAGCACACGAAGCATGGGAGGACCCTCCCGCGATCACGCTTCGCGTGCAATCGCTTTCACCAGGTGACTATGCCTCGTTCCCCCGGCGGTCCGGCCACGACGCGCCTCGCCGCCCTGCTCATTCCTCCTGGTAGGAGTAGCGCTGCTCGAGCCAGGGGTCGGCGATGTTGTGGTAGCCGCGCTCCTCCCAGAAGCCGCGGCGGTCGCCGACGAGGTACTCGATGCCCCGCGCCCACTTCACGCTCTTCCAGCCGTACAGGTGCGAGACGACCGCCCGGACGGGGAAGCCGTGGTCGGCGGTGAGCGGCTCGCCGTTGTGGTGGGTGGCGAACAGCGTCCCCTCCTCGGCCAGGTCGCTCAGCCTGATGTTGGCGCTGTAGCCGTACTCGGCCCAGAGCATGACGTGGGTGACGTCGGGATGGGGAGGCGCCAGTTCCAGCAGGGTGCGGCCGGTGACACCCTCCCAGAGGTTGTCGGGGATGGTGAACTTGGTGACGCAGTGGAAATCGGACACCACCGGGGTGCGCGGCAGCTTCTGGAATTCGTCCCAGTCCCAGCGGACCTCCGCTCCATCCACGGTGGGCCCGAAGACCCTGAAGTCCCATTTGTCCGGACGGAATCTCGGAACGGGCCCGTAATGCAGCACCGGAAATCCCCGGGGCACGTACTGCCCCGGCGGCAAGGGTTTCTCTGGAGGGGTCATCTTCCCGCCCATCCTGCCACCCTTCGGACCCGGCCCGAATTCCAGCCCCCCGATGTACGGAGCTCCCGCGAGCATGCCTTAGTCTGTTTCTCGTGCGTAGCGTCGTTCACTTCTTTTGGTATGGCGAGCCCGGAGGGGTGATCGTCAGCCACACGCTGCGCTGACCAGCTTCACCAGAGCCCCGGGCACCTTCGGCCCGGGGCTTTTTCGCGTTCTCCGACACTTCTCCGAGGAGAGATCCATGGTCGTCGTCATGGCCCCCGAAGCCACCGGAACCGACATCGACAACGTCGTTTCGCTCGTCGAGGCGGCGGGAGGCGAAGCCTTCGTCAGCCGCGGCGTCAACCGCACCATCGTCGGGCTGATCGGCGACGCCGAGCGCTTCGAGGCACTGAACCTGGGCGGCCAGCACGGCGTCGGCGAGGTGGTGCGGATCAGCGCCCCCTACAAGCTGGTCAGCCGCGAGCACCACGCCGAGCGCTCGGTCGTGCGCGTCGGCGGCGTCCCGATCGGCCCCGGCACCATGACCCTGATCGCCGGCCCCTGCGCCGTGGAGACCCCCGAGCAGACCCTGGAGGCCGCCCGGATGGCGCAGTCCGCCGGGGCCACCCTGCTGCGCGGCGGCGCCTTCAAGCCCCGCACCTCCCCCTACGCCTTCCAGGGCCTCGGCGAGGCGGGCCTGCGGATCCTCGCGGACGTGCGGGCCGAGACCGGCATGCCGGTCGTCACCGAGGTCGTGGACGCCCGCGACGTGGAGCTCGTCGCCGAGTACGCCGACATGCTGCAGATCGGCACCCGCAACACCCAGAACTTCGCGCTGCTGCAGGCGGTCGGCGAGGCCGGCAAGCCCGTCATGATCAAGCGCGGCATGAGCGGGACCATCGAGGAGTGGCTGATGTCGGCCGAGTACGTCGCCCAGCGCGGCAACCTCGACATCGTCCTGTGCGAGCGCGGCATCCGCACCTTCGAGAAGGCCACCCGCAACACCCTGGACATCTCCGCGGTCCCGGTGGCCCAGCGCCTGTCCCACCTGCCGGTGATCGTGGACCCGTCCCACTCCGGCGGCCACCGCGACCTGGTGCTCCCGCTCACCCGGGCGGCCATCGCGATCGGCGCCGACGGCGTCATCATCGACGTGCACCCGCACCCCGAGGCCGCCCTGTGCGACGGGCCCCAGGCCCTGGTCCAGGAGGACCTCGCGGAGCTCGCGGAACTCGTCCGCGCCCTGCCGCCCGTCGTGGGCCGCGAGCTCACCACCGCCGCGGCTCCGGCCGCCCTCGCCTGACGCGGCGCCGTTCCGGTGTGAGAAACGCCCTCCGGGTACGCGGAACAGGCCGCGTGCCCGGAGGCCTTCGGTAGAAGGATCCTTATTCCGGGTTGAGGATTTTCCTCCGGGTAGGTCCGGGAAGCGGGATCTTATGGGCAATCCAGCGAGAAGCTGCGCAAGTGAGGTAATGGCAGGGAGCATGTTGGGCATGCCCCATGAGGACAAGGCTCTGGAACGAGGACTGCGGGAGCTCACCTCCACCGATCCGGTGCAGGCGCTCATCGCGCAGGACGCCCGGCGGGCCCGGCGGGAGTACCCGCTGACCGTCCTGGCCGGCCCCATGTTCGGGGTCGCCGAGGAGGTCGGCGAGGACTGGCGGGTGATCAGCCTGGGCGAGGCCACCCCGCAGTGCTCCCGTGACGACCTGGCCGGCCATCTTCGGATGGAGGCCAGGACCGCCGCCGACCCCGAGCCCTACCTGGCGGCGGCCCACGTCCTGGACTGGGAGCGCCACGACGAGCTCGTCGTGGCGGGCCGCAGGTTCCGGATCATCCGGGTCGAGCAGGTGCTGCGGATGAACCTCGGCGAGCCCGAACCGCCGCGGCCCACCGACCCCGACCCCCGCACTCCCCCGCCGCACCGGCCCGAGGTCCTCCGGCTCCCCGCCGGCGCCCACGGGCCCGAGACCGAGCTCGAGCTCGCCGTGCGGTTCGCCGAGGCCATCGAGTACCCGGGAGCACCCCGCGAGCAGGCCAGGGCCGACGCCAGGCGGGCTCTGGACTCCCACCCCGTCCCCGTCCCCATGGCACCCGCGTTCTCCGTCGCCGAGTACCTGCACGACGGATGGCGCTCGGCGACCGCCGCCTGCCCCACCCCCCAGCGGGCCCGCGAGTGCCTCGCCGAGTACCTCCAGCAGGTGGCGCCCTCGGTGGAACGCGCCGACAAGGCCACCCGGGCCGCCTACCGGGAGGCGGCGTGGCGGCTGATCACCACCAGGCTCGACGCGCTGGAGGTGCGCGGACGCCGCTTCCGCATCGTCCGGCTGGAGAAGGTGGCGCGGTTCGGCGAGGACGGGCCCGAGACGCCCCGCCCCTCGGACTTCGACCCGGACCCGCCCGTCGAGGTGCTCGCCCTCCAGCTGCGCGCCGAAGGGCTCCTCGACGACTGAAGGCCGGTCGGCCCCCGGGGCCGGTCAGTCCGAGCCGTAGACCGGCCGGTGCTCCTGCACCGAGTCGGCCAGCTGCTCGGCCAGCTCCTCGGCGTCCAGCCGCTTCTCGATCTGCCGCAGGTCGGCGATGCGCGCCGCGGTCTCGGGACGGCGGGGCGCCAGCAGGGAGCAGCAGTCCTCGTCGGGCAGCTCGGAGATGGACAGGGTGGAGATCCGGCGCGCCTGGTCCATGATCTCGGACTTGTCCATGCCGACCAGCGGACGCAGGATCGGAAGGTCCACGGCGTCGTCCAGCGCGGTCATGTTGACCAGGGTCTGGCTCGCCACCTGGCCCAGGGAGTCGCCGGTGATGAGCGCGCCGGCCCGGCGGCGCTCGGCGACGATCTCCGCGGTCTTGAGCATCAGCCGCCGCTGCGCGATGATCGCCAGCCGGTCCTCGCCCGCCGACTTGATCTGCTGCTGCGCCTTGCCGAACGGCACCACGAACAGCCGGGAGTCGCCCTGGAACTTGTCGAGCTCGCGCACCAGCGCGTACGCCTTGTAGATCGACTCGGGGCCGGTGAAGGGCATGCCGGAGAAGTGCAGGTAGTCCACCCGCAGGCCGCGCCGCATCATCCGGTAGGCGGCGACCGGGGAGTCGATGCCGCCCGACATCAGCACCAGGCCGCGGCCGCTGGAGCCCACCGGCAGGCCGCCCTGGCCGGGGGCGCCGTCAGTGTAGACGAACACCTCGTCGCGGTCGACCTCGATGGAGACGGTGATGTCGGGGTTCTTCAGGTTCACCGGCAGGCCGAACTTGACGTTGATCTCCGAGCCCACCGAGATCCCGATCTGCGAAGAGGTGATCGGGAAACGCTTGTCACGGCGGCGGGGGCGCACCGCGAAGCTGCCGCCCCTGCCCGTCATCGGGTGCTGGGCGACGGCCTCGAGCGCCGCCTTCGTCATCGACTCGACGTCCTTGGGCACCCGCTGGGCGCGGTGCACGATGACGATGCCCATGACGTCCTCGAGCCGTCGGGCGAGCTTCTCGACGTCCTCGGCCAGGCCGCTGCCGGCCCGGATGACGATCACTCCGGAGCGCTGCCACAGGTCGACGCCGACCCCGGTGGAGGCGAGCGCCTTGCGGATGTTGCTCTGCAGCCGCTGCTCGAACTGGTGGCGGTTCTTGCCCTTCAGGACGATCTCGCCGAGCTTCAGCAGCACACACGGCTCACCGGCGGCGGGCGCCAAGGGCATGATCAGGACCTCCGTCAGAAGTTAAGGGAATCGTCTCTCAGTGTCGCCCATTTCGAAGAGCACTTCGACCGGTTGCCCCATGTTCCGTTGGTGATCCTCCGCTCCCGGAAATCCGGGAATATCAGCCGAAGAAGACCTCGGCCTCGGCATAGCGCTCCAGCGGGACGGTCTTGAGGGTGCCGACGGCCTCGGCCAGGCCCACCCGCACGATGTCGGTGCCGCGCAGCGCCACCATCGTGCCGTGGTCGCCCGCGTGGACCGCCTCTATGGCGTGCAGCCCGAACCGGGTCGCCAGCACCCGGTCG
The DNA here is from genome assembly GCF_039871655.1 of Actinocorallia sp. B10E7. Lineage (NCBI taxonomy): Bacteria > Bacillati > Actinomycetota > Actinomycetes > Streptosporangiales > Thermomonosporaceae > Actinocorallia > Actinocorallia sp. B10E7. Next base: position 725,898 of record NZ_JBDPLZ010000002.1, on the reverse strand, counting down.
AACGCGGTGGGCGTCCCGCCGCGCTGGAGGTGGCCCAGGACGACGCAGCGCGCCTCCCTGCCGGTGCGCCGCTCGAGCTCCGCGGCCAGCCTCTCCCCGATGCCGCCGAGCCGGACGTGCCCGAAGGCGTCGCGCTCGCCCGTCTGCAGCTCCAGCGAGCCCTCGACCGGACGGGCCCCCTCGGAGACGACGAGGACCGGCGCGTGCCCGGCCCGGAACCTCGCCTCGACGTGGGCGGTGACCTCGTCCAGATCGAAGGGCTTCTCCGGAATCAGGACGACGTCCGCGCCCGACGCCATGCCCGAGTGCAGCGCGATCCATCCGGCGTGCCGCCCCATCACCTCGCAGACCAGCGCCCGGTGGTGGCTCTCCGCGGTGGTGCGCAACCGGTCCGCGGCCTCCGTGGCGATGCCGACCGCGGTGTCGAACCCGAAGGTGTAGTCGGTGCCGCTGAGGTCGTTGTCGATGGTCTTGGGCACGCCGACCACCGGCACCCCCGCCTCGTGCAGGGCCAGGGCCACGCCCAGGGTGTCCTCCCCGCCGAGGGCGATCAGGGCGTCCAGGCCCAGGGCCGCCAGGTTCTCCCGGATGCGGGCGATCCCGTCCTCGACCTTCAGCGGGTTGGTGCGGGAGGAGCCGAGGATGGTGCCGCCGAGCGGCAGGATGCCGTGGACGGTCTCCAGGTCCAGGGGCATGGTGTCGCGTTCGAGGGGGCCGTGCCAGCCGTCGCGGAAGCCCGTGAACTCGTCGCCGAACTCCTTCACGCCCCTGCGCACCACCGCCCGGATCGCGGCGTTGAGCCCCGGGCAGTCGCCTCCGCCGGTGAGCACTCCGATCCGCATGAAGCCTCCTTCGTCCCGCCTGCCTGCCGTGAGCCCCGTGAAGGGGGTCGTCTCGACCCTAACCGCCTTCTCCTGAGAACGATCATCCGCCCGGCGAACGCCGCGACCAGACCTCCCGGAACCCGGCGCACCGCCGGACCCCGACGCCGCCGGGGTTCGTCCCCGTGCCGCCACAGCGCCTCGCAGACGGCCAGCGCGGTCGCGGCCTCCGCGTCCAGTACGGGACGGTGCGCGCGGGCGAACTCCCAGCCGTCCCGCCACGAGCCCAGCGGCGGCCTGCCCTCGGCCCACGCGAGGAACTCCGCGCGGTAGGGCAGCAGGGACGGCCAGACCCGCCCGACCTCGCCGAACCGTTTGCCCCTCAGCGCGCGGGCGGCGGCGCCGACCCGCGCCGCGTCGAATCCGGCGGGCAGCGGAGCTCCGGCCACCAGGGCCCGGAGCAGCGCCTCCTGGCGTGCGGCCAGGTCGCCGGAAGGAGGGTCCGGCCGGTCCCTGCTCATGTGATCCGCGCCATTCCGGCGGCGTCGGCGACGGCGTCGAGCTCCGCCCTCAGTTCGGCGGCGGGCGGATACCCGCCGTCGCGTTCCAGCAGGTACCCCAGCCGCCCTTCGGCGGGACCGAACCTCTCCGCCTCGGCCACCAGCGCGAGCACCTCCTCGGACACGGCGTGCGTGTGGGTGTCGTGGTAGTACCCGTCGTGTTCGCCGCCACCCGCCACATGGCAGTAGGCGACGCGGTCGAGCGGGAAGGACTCCAGCACCCGGAGCGGGTCCTGCCCCCGGTTGCGCGCGTTGGCGTACACGTTGGCCACGTCCAGCAGGAGCAGCGCGCCGGTCCGGTCGAGGAGCTCGGTGAGGAAGTCGCCCTCGGAGTACTCGTCGTCGGGCCAGTCGAAGAGCGCGGCGATCGGCTCGACCGCCAGCGGCACGTCCAGCTCCGCCCGGGTGAGGCGGATGTTGCGGGCCAGCGCGTCCAGCGCCTCACGGGTGCGCGGCACGGGCAGCAGGTGCCCCGCCTCCAGACCGCCCGCGCGGACGAACGCGACGTGCTCGCTGACCAGCGGCGCGTCCAGCAGTTCGGCGCAGTGCGCCAGGTGGGAGACCCGGTCCGGCTCGACGGGCCCGGCGCCGCCGAGCGACAGCCGCACCCCGTGCGGGACGACCGGCACCCCCCGGTCCCGCAGCTCCAGCAGCGCGGGGTCGGGCCGGTGCAGGGACTCGGCGATCACCTCGGTGAAGCCCAGGCCCGGCAGCCCCGCCGTGAACTGCGCGAGCGGGGGCCGCCAGCCGATGCCGACGCCCGGGACGGTCACCCGCCGCACCCGCCTCCGCCGCAGGAGGAGCCGCCGTCGGAAGACCCGCTGTCGGAAGACCCGCTGTCGGACGAGGAGAAGCCGCCCGAAGAGGAGCCGGAGGACGCCGCCTGCCCGAACTGGCGCTGGACCTCGGCCGCCGAGGCGAAGTCCGGGTCCATGACCGTCAGCGCGGTGACGCCGAACACCGCCACGCTCAGCGCCGCGGCCTCGGGCCCGTAGGACCTCCAGTCCGGCGAGGACGAGGGGCGCAGCGCCCCGTAGCGGTCCCGGGCCTCGCGCAGCATCCTCTTGGCCGCCCCAGTGTGCTCAGGGACGCCCAGCAGGAGCAGGGCCGCCCCCGCGACGCAGGCCATGAGGAGCAGCAGGAATCCGACCGGCCTGTCGTTCTGCAGGCCGGCGGCGACCCGGAGAGCGCCCAGCGCCAGCAGGAGCACCAGCGGCAGCACGGCCAGCCTGATCCGCTTCTTCTCCCGCGCCCCGTTCAGCAGCCCCTCGGCCACCAGGGAGTCGTGCAGGCGGTTCAGATGCGGCCGGACGAGGTGGTGGGACACCAGGTCCTTGGACCAGGCCCCCACGGCGATCGCCTGGAGCACCGCCTGGTCCAGCGGGGTGGACGCGGGGCCCGGGGAGCCGGTCACCCGCAGCGACCCGTTCCGTCTCGCGTCGACCGCGCCGACCAGCCGGAGGGCGGCCAGGCTCGCGGCCACCACCCGGGCGCGCCCGCCGTCCAGGTAGGCCAGCTCGTAGGGGTGCAGCTCGCGGACCGGGGTACGGCCCGCCATGGCGAGGCGGCGCAGCCCCATCGCCAGCAACCACAGAGCCACCGCGGCCACGGCGAACAGCGCGAGGAAGAGCGGGCCGCTGATCCCCCAGGTCGGTGCCGGATCCGTCATGGCTCTCTCCTTCGTTCCGGCTTACGCGGAGTCCCTTGGCCACATAGATGCCGGAGAGAGCGACTTGGTTCCCTACAGACCGCTGTTAACCATCGAGTCCTTTTTCGATGGCATACCGCACCAATTCCACGCGGTTGTGCAGTTGGAGCTTGCCCAGGGTGTTCTGGACGTGGTTCTGCACCGTCCGGTGGGAGAGCACCAGCCTTTCGGCGATCTGCTTGTAGGTCAGCCCCTTGGCGACCAGCCGCAGGATCTCGGTCTCCCGCTCGGTCAGGCGCGGCGCGTCCGGCTCGGGCACGGGCGCGGCCGCGAGCCTGCGGTACTCGCCCAGCACCAGCCCGGCCAGGCCCGGGGTGAAGACCGCGTCGCCCTTGGCGGTGCGCGCCACCGCGTCCAGGAACTCCTCACGGGCGGCGGACTTCAGCAGGTAGCCGGTGGCGCCCGCCTTGACCGCCTCCAGGACGTCCGCCTGCTCGCCGCTGGCCGACAGCACCAGCACCCGCACCGACGGGTCGGCGGCCAGCAGAGACCGGGTGACCTGCACTCCGCTGATGTCCGGCAGTTGCAGGTCGACGACCGCGACCTGGGGGCGGGCCGCCGCCGCGATCCGCACCGCCTTCCGGCCCTCGCCGGCGGTGGCCACCACCTCGTACCCGGCCTCGGCCAGGTCGCGGGCCACCGCCTCGCGCCACATGGGGTGATCGTCGACCACCATCACCCGGATCCCCGCCATCGTTCTCCTCCGCCGGCCGTCCTCGGCCCGTCCGGGCGGGACACGGCGTCCCGCCCGGACCATGTTCTCAGGACGTCGGCGAGGGTGAGGGCGTCGAAGGCGAGAACGACGGGCCCGGCTGCTGGAAGAAGGGGCCGTCGCCGGGTCCCGGACGGCTCTCCCAGCGGCCCGGACCCTCGTGGCCGGGGCGGTGGTGGAACATCCGCCCCCGCTCCTGCCAGCCTTCGTCGTGGAACCGCATGACGTGGTGGCGGCCTCGGTGGTCGTCATCGCCGAAGCCCGCGACCACGGCCACCACCCCTCCGCCGACCAGACCGCCGACCAGGCCGGAGGCGAGTACCGCCAGCGGCACCGCGCCCGCCAGCGCGCGGAACCGGCCTGGCAGGGCAGGCGGAGCCGTCGGCGCGGACGTCTGGTCCGCGGAGGGCTCGGAGGGCGCCGCCGCCACGACCTTGTCAGTGCTCTCGGGGTTTCCGGGGTTTCCGGGGTTCTCGGGGTTCTCAGCCGGCCCCGGGTCGTTCGTCCGCTCGGACATGGGTCACTCCTGCCACGAAATCGGGGGGAAGCCATCGGGAGAATGCCCTCTCCCTCTCTGATCCACATGATGCCGCCGGCGGACTAAGAGCGGTGTTAACGCGGACGCGGGACGACCAGTTCCAGTTCGGTGCCTTCGCCGGGCGAGGAGGAGATCTCGACGGTGCCGCCCAGATCGCGGATCCGGCCCTTCACCGACTGGGCCAGACCCAGCCGCCCGTCCCGTTCCGCCGCCTCCAGCCGCCCCTCGGGGATGCCGGGGCCGTCGTCGCGGACGCTGACCGTCACCGTCTCCCCGTCGTCCTCCACCAGCACCCAGGCCCGCGCGTCCCGGCCGCAGTGCCGGGAGACGTTGTCGAGCGCGGCGCCCACCGCCGCCGCCAGTTCCGCGGCGGCGCGGCCGGGCAGGCGCACCGGGGTCGCCGGGGCGGCGATCTGCACCGAGGACGAGGCGTAGCGGTCCAGCAGCGGGCGCAGGTCGTTCTCTCCGGCGGGTTCGGGTTCGCCCGCCGGACGGGAGATCAGCGCCCGCAGCGCCACCTCCTGCTCCCCGGCCAGCCGGCCCAGCTCGGCGGCCTCGCCGCCCAGCTCGGCGCCCCTGCGGCGCACCAGCGCCAGCACCTGCAGCACCGAGTCGTGCAGGTCCCGGGCGAGCCGCTCACGTTCCCTGGTGGCGGTCTCCAGCTCCACCGCCCGGGCCAGGCGCTCCTGGCTGTAGAGGGCGAGCCGCCCCAGGTAGCCGATCACCACCCCGGCCATCAGCAGCAGCACCAGCCCGTTGACGGTGGTCTGCTGGAACTCCCCGCCGTACAGCCAGCGCAGCAGCATGTCGGGCACCCCGACGAGCACCGCCGCCGCGGCCCCCCAGCGGATGCCGCCGAGCAGCGCCCACACCATGACGGGCGTCGCCACCCAGCTGACCGTCAGGTTGGGGCGGCCTTCGGCCAGGTGCTGCTGGGTCTCCACCAGCCCGGTGGCCAGCAGGCACGCCACGCAGACCGCCAGGTCGAGACCGGCCAGGACGGGACCCGCCCCGCCGTCGGCGTAGGCGCGGACGGTGAAGGCCGTCCACAGCACCATGACGGCCAGGACCGCCCAGCCGCCCGCCGGGTGGAGGTAGGACTGGTGATTGGAGACGACGAGGACCGCCGCGTACACGCAGGCGACGATCCGGAAGGCAGCCAGGGCGCGCCACAGCGCCGCCTCGACGTTCACTCCTCGTCGTCGTCCTTCCTGACCGCCCTGCCCGCCGCCTCGGCCTTGACCTCGGCCGCGTAGCGGTCGACGTACTCCTGCCCGGACAGCTCCCTGATCGCCATCATGATCTTGTCCGTGATCATGCGGAGGACCTCGCGGTCGTCCTCCCTGCCGTAGTACTCCGAGAAGTCCATCGGCTCACCGAAGCGCACGCCGGGCCGGCCCGGCAGGCCGAAGACCCGGGGCCGGGAGCCCGCGGGCATCAGCTCGAAGGTGTGCATCATCGCCATCGGGATCACCGGCACCCGGCCCTGCAGGGCCAGCCGGGCCACCCCGGTCTTGCCCTTGAACAGCCGGTTGTCCGGCACCCGGGTGCCCTCGGGGTAGATGCCCAGCAGCTTGCCCTCGCGCAGCACCCGCAGCCCGGTGGCCAGGGCCTCCTCGCTGGCCTTGCCGCCGGTCCGGTCGATCGGGATCACCCCGACGCCGCTGAAGAACATCCGGCTGAACCAGCCCTTGATCCCCTTGCCGGTGAAGTAGTCGCGCTTGCCCAGGAACACGATCCTGCGGCGCAGCGGCCACGGGCCGAAGAAATGGTCGGCGAAGGACAGGTGGTTGCTGGCCAGGATGGCCGGCCCCTCTTCCGGCACGTTCTCCATGCCCCTGTTCTCCGGCCGCCAGATGATCACAAGGAGCGGCCCCACGATCGCCTTGACCACCCACCAGAACATCCAGACCGCCTCTTCTCCGCAACTCCGCGATTCGTCTCCGACGATGAAAGTGGGAGACATCTTCGCACGGGATCGGTCAGACGGAACGATCGCGCCCCCTTGCCTCCCGTGGGACGATTCGCACCGTAGGCTCAACGCATGATGGTCGCCGGAGTCCGGAGGGGTTGAGGGAAGTGAACCGCCGCGAGAACGGCCTGTCAGCGGACGCCTACACACTCCTGATCGACCTGGTTCCCGAACTCGCGGACCAGCTGCTCACCGTGCTGCGCGAGGCGGGGATCGCCGCCTACGCGCTGCCGGGCGGCGGCGATGGTCCCGACGTCCTGGACCACGTGCACGTCGACGCCTCGCGGAGGACCGAGGCCGAGCGGCTGCTGCACTCCAGCGTGCTGCGGGACAGGGGGGCGCCGCTCCCCGAACGCGACGAGGACGCGATCTTCGCCGAGATCGTGGCGGGGTTCGGCGAGACCCCCACCGACGTCTCCTGGCCGGACGAGGAGAACCTCGGCCCGGCGGACCCCGGCGACGACCGTCAGGACAACACGGGCAGGCTGCCGACCGCCCGGGTCGTCTACTTCTCCGAGGGCGTGGAGAAGGAGGACGACGAGTTCCCCGAACCAGACGAAGAAGGGCACTACGAACCGCCGCCTCCCCCGCCGCTGCCCACCGGCGACCCGGCCAGCCGGCTCGCCTGGCTGTGCCTGGTCGGCGGGCCGCTCTACATCCTCGCCACGGTCATCTTCCGCTGGCAGGCCCCGGGCTGGGCCGCGTTCCTGGCGGTCGCCGCCTTCATCGGCGGCTTCGTCACCCTGGTGCTGCGCATGGGCGACGAACCCAGGGACGGCGACGACGACGGCGCCGTCATCTGAGCGCCCCGCGCGGGATCAGCGGGCGACCTTGAGGTAGGCCTTCTCGACGGTCACCGCCGCGGTGCCGAAGTTCTCCACCTCGGCCCGGTAGCGCTTCTTCTCGTCCATCCACACCAGGCCCGACAGGGTGTACTCCGCCTTGGTTCCGTTGCCGACCTTGTCCTCGCCCAGCGCGTCCTTGACCCGGGTGTCCTTGTCGCGCTCGTACTCGGTGATCGTGAGCTTGAGCTTCGCCCCGTCGGCCTGGCCGTCGACGATGACGTTCAGGGTCACCAGGTGGTAGGCCGACTCCTTGGGCAGCCACTCGGCGTGCGCCCCGTCCTTGTGGACCTTCTCCGGGTCGTTCCACTCCTTGTCGAACACCAGCGCCTGCCGTTTGCCCGGAGCCGCCGTGACGGCCTTGCCGCGGCCCAGATTGATCAAGATCTTCAAGGGTCCACCCTCCGCCTTTACCCGAGCTTGGGACTCTAGCGGCATCTGCCCGGCGAGACGGCGGAACACACTCTCTTTCCAAGGGTGTCCCCCTCAGGTGAGGTCAGGGCGGTTCGATCCTGGCCAGCACCGGACAGTGGTCCGTGGCCTGCGGAAAGTCGCCGGCCGGGTCCTCGGGCACCCCGCAGCCGAGCACCCTCAGCCCGCGGTCGGCGAAGATCCCGTCGATCCTGCGCCGAGGCGCCCTCGCCGGAAAGGTCGGCGACCCGCCTTCCGGCGCCACCTCGTGCGCGTCCTGGAAGACCCCGGCCAGCAGCCTCCACACCGGCCCGTCCCGCCCCTCGTTGAGATCGCCGGCCAGCACGACGGGATCCGGGCAGGCCGACAGCAGCCGGAGGATCTCCATCCCGTGCCGCAGCCTCGCGCCGGGCGCCAGGTCCAGATGGGTGGAGGCGACCGCCAGAGGCCGCCCGTCCACCCGGATCCGGGCGACGGCCAGCGCCCTGCGGTGCAGCGGCGGCGTCCACGACAACAACCGGTACTCGGCCGCCAGCAGCCGCACCCTCGGGCCGCCGAACACCGCGAGACCGGCCTGCCTGCGGCTCGCCAGCACCGTCATCCCGCAGGCGGCCGCCAGCGCGTCACGCCGGACCCGCCAGCGGCCGAAGCGGGGCATCTCCTGCAGGCACAGCACGTCCGGCGCGCAGGCCCGCACCACCCTGGCCACCGCCTCCGGGTCGTCCCGCAGCGACCGGACGTTGTAGCCGAGGATCCTGATCAGCGCGGTACCCGCCGCCTCACTGCCGGGCCAGGTCCGCCGCGCCGACGATGCCGGCGTCCGGGCCGAGCTCGGCGACGCGCACGTCGGCGAGCCTGCGGTACCCGTGGCCGGTGACCCTGTCGGCGAACGCCTTCCTGATCGGCTCCATCAGCAGGTCGGCCACCGCCGACAGGCCGCCGCCGATGATGAACGCGCCCGGATCCAGGGTGGCGGCCAGATCGGCCATGCCCTGGCCGGTCCACTCGGCCACCGTCTGGAAGCACTCCAGCGCCGCCGGATCCCCCTCGCGCGCGGCCTGGGACACCGCGAGACCGGTGATCACCTCGGGCGAACCGCCGCTGAGCTCGATCATGCGGGCCGCGCGGACCGGGTCCACCCGGGCCAGGTCGCGGGCCTCGTGCGCGAGCGCGTTGCCCGAGGCGTACTGCTCCCAGCAGCCCCGGTTGCCGCAGCCGCAGCGCCGCCCGTCGGGGACCACCCGCATGTGCCCGAACTCCGCGCCCAGCCCGTAACGGCCCCGGTACAGCTTGCCGTCGACGATGATGCCCCCGCCGATCCCGGTGCCCAGAGTGACGCACACCAGGTACGGCTCGCCGCGTCCCGCGCCGAACCGCGCCTCGCCCCAGGCCATCGCGTTCGCGTCGTTCTCCACCACCACGGGCAGGCCCACACGGTGCTCGACCTTGTCCTTGACCGGTTCGTCCCGCCAGGCGAGATTGGGGGCGAACAGCACGACCGAGCGGCTCTCGTCGACGAAGCCCGCCGCGCCGAGGCCGACCGCGATCACGTCCTCGTGCTTGCCCTTGAGCAGCTCGACCATCCCGGCGATGACCCCCGCGGTCTCCTCCGGGTCAAAGGAGGGCGTGGGCCTGCGCAGCTTCTCCAGGATCCGCCCCTGTTCGTCGACCACCCCGGCGGCGACCTTGGTACCCCCCACATCCACACCAATGGTCAGCGACATTGCCGCGCCTCCTGTTCCAGCCGGGCGGTCCTCTCACCCGGGTCGTACGGTCAGCCGATGTCCAGCGGGTCTTCCCCGCCGGTCCCGGAGCCTCCTCCTCGAGGCTCCCGGTCCGCCCGTCCCGTCCCGTCCCACCCGCCGGAGCGTGCCTCGCGGGAGCGTTCATACCCGGCGAGGACGTCCTGGAAGGCGGCGAACAGGGACTGGCCTGCGTCGACCACATGGCCCAGGACGTCGGGACCGGACGCCTTCGCGGCCTCCACCGTCCGGCAGACCGGGCATCCGTGGGGGCAGACGCCGGCGGGCCGGTCCTCCCGGACCGCCTCGCTCCACACGTCCCCCGGTCCGCGGTCGTCGGCCATCCGCCGGCGGACCGCCTCGAAGAGCTTGAACGCCTCGTCGAGCACATGGCCAGGCTGATCGGTCATTCGTTTCCACTCACCTCATGGTCGGCCGGTAACCGTATCGTGCTCGCGCGGTTACCGGCAGGTATCGGTCTGGTCCACCGGTCACTTCTCGACCTGGCGTTTCAACCCCTTCAACGCGGAGTCAATGATTATCTTCTCCGCCTTGCGTTTGAACATGCCGATCATCGGGATCTTGACGTCCACGGCCAGCTCGTAGACGACCTCCGTGCCCGCGGCGCCCTCGGCCAGCGTGTAGCTGCCGTTCATACCGTTCACCACCGCGCCCGCCTCGGACAGGTCCCAGCGCAGCTCGTCGTCCCCCGACCACTGGCAGCGCACGGTGTAGGTGTCGCTGATCGGCCCGGACGACAGCGTCATCCGCACCAGTTCGGGACGCCCGTCGGGGTGCTCGCTCAGCACCTCGGCGGACTTGATCCCGTCCGCCCAGTCGGGATAGGACGGGTAATCGGCGATGACCCCCATGATCGCCTTCTTGTCCGCCTGGATGATGATTCTGGAGCTGGTACGGTCGGCCATCGCGTCCCCTTCGTGTGGTCCTACAGCCAAAGATCAGTCTTCCAGGCGCAGGACATAGGGCGCGCCCGTGGCGCGGAAGTGCCCCACGTTCACGCATTCGGTGCGGCCGATGCGCATCCTGCGGACCAGCGGCTGGTGGACGTGCCCGAACAGCGCGTAACGCGGCTGGGTCTTCTCGATCGCCCGCAGGAACGCCTCGCTCCCGCGCTCGAACCGGCGCGCGACGGTGTCGTAGAGCAGTTCGGGCACCGCGGGAGGGATGTGGCAGCACAGGACGTCCACCTGCCCGACGGCCTCGACCTTCGCCGCGTACTCGACGTCGTCGATCTCATAGGGGGTGCGGTACTTCGTGCGCAGCCCTCCCCCGACGAAGCCGAAGCTCAGCCCGCCGATCTCGACGGTCTGGCCGTCCAGCACGGTCTGCCCGTCGCGGGCGTACTCGGGCCACAGCGCGGGCACGTCGACGTTGCCGTAGGTCAGATAGGACGGGACGGGCATCGCGGCGAACAGCTCGGCGTACTGGCGGCGGACGGCCGCCTCGATGTGCGGCCAGGCGTCGCCGTCCAGGGTGGCCCACATCTCCTTGGAGAAGCGCCTGGACTCCTCGTAGTGCCGACCGGCCCGCAGCCGCACGTAGTGGCCTGCCGCCTCCGGGCCGAAGAGCTCGGCGAAAAGACCCTGCCCGTGGTCCTCGTAGTCGATGAAGAGGATCAGGTCGCCCAGGCAGATCAGCGCGTCCGCACCGTCCCCGGCCCGGGCGAGCGCGTCCGCCCTTCCGTGGACGTCACTCACCACATGGATCCGCATGCTTCCAACATAACTGCGCGTCCCTGTCGGGGAAGGGGCCCTTTCGTGCGGCCCTCCGCGTCGGGAGAACCGCATTCTGTCCCTTACAGAGATATCTTGGAAGAGGTTTTGCCTGTTGAGGAGGGGCCCACCACCCCCCTACCCACCAGTAGCAAAATCGCGGTACCGTCGACCAGCCCCCGCCCGTTTCATGTGAAGGACCAAGTCAGTGCGCGAGTTCACCGTTCCCGCCCTGGTGGAAGTGCCCGACTCCGTGACGACGACCGACACGGTCTTCGAACGCGCCGCGCGCAACCCCGGCCAGATCGCCTTCCGGCGCCCGTCCGCGTCCGGCTGGGAGTCCGTCTCCATCGGCGCCTTCAGGGACGATGTGGTACGGCTGGCCAAGGGCCTGATCGCGCTGGGCGTCCAGCCCGGCGACCGCCTGGGGCTGCTGTGCCGCACCCGCTACGAGTGGACGGTCGTCGACTACGCGATCTGGACCGCGGGGGCCGTGACCGTCCCGATCTACGAGACCTCCTCGGTCGAGCAGATCTCCTGGATCCTGTCCGACTCCGGCGCCACCGGGATCTTCACCGAGACCACCGCCCACGAGGCCTCCGCCCGCGAGGCCGGGGCCGAGCGGACCTGGGTGATCGACGAGGGCGGCCTGGCCGAGCTGGCCGCCGCGGGCGAGCAGATCACCGACGAGCAGGTGGAGGAGCGCCGCACGTCCCGGCACGGAGGCGACCTCGCCACGCTGATCTACACCTCCGGCACCACCGGGCGGCCCAAGGGCTGCGAGCTGACCCACGCCAACTTCACCGAGCTGTGCCGCAACGCCGAGGTCGGCGAGCTGGACGAGGTCCTGCGCGCCACCGGCGGCTCCACGCTGCTGTTCCTGCCGCTGGCCCACGTCTTCGCGCGGCTGATCCAGGTGCTGGTCATCGAGGCCGGCGTGGTGCTGGGCCACAGCCCCGACATCAAGAACCTGCTGGACGACCTCGGCTCGTTCAAGCCGACCTTCCTGCTGGCCGTGCCCCGCGTCTTCGAGAAGGTCTACAACGGCGCCGAGCAGAAGGCGATCGCCGGAGGCAAGGGCGGGATCTTCGCCAAGGCGACCGACACCGCGATCGCCTACAGCAGGGCCCTCGACCAGGCCGGCGGCCCGTCCCTGGGGCTGAAGGTCAAGCACGCGGTCTTCGACAAGCTGGTCTACGGCAAGCTGCGCGAGGCGGTGGGCGGCAACGTCACCCACGCGGTCTCCGGCGGCGCCGCCCTGGGCGACCGGCTCGGCCACTTCTTCCGCGGGGTGGGCATCACCATCCTGGAGGGCTACGGGCTGACCGAGACCACCGCCCCCGCCGCGGTGAACACCCCGCGCCACCTGAAGATCGGCACGGTCGGACGGCCGATTCCGGGCACCTCGGTGCGCATCGCCGACGACGGCGAGATCCTCGTCAAGGGCGTCGGCGTGCTGCGCGGCTACTGGAACAACGAGGCGGCCTCCAAGGAGGCGCTGGAGGACGGCTGGTTCCACACCGGCGACCTGGGCTCCCTGGACGAGGACGGCTTCCTGTCCATCACCGGCCGCAAGAAGGAGATCCTGGTCACCGCGGGCGGCAAGAACGTCGCGCCGGCCCCGCTGGAGGACCGGGTCAGGGCCCACCCGCTGGTCAGCCAGTGCCTGGTGGTCGGCGACGGGCGCAAGTTCATCGCGGCGCTGATCACCCTGGACGCCGAGGCCGCGGGCCCGTGGCAGGAGGTCCACGGGCTGGGGGACGTGCCGTTCGCCGAGTTGCGCGAGCACCCGAAGGTCAAGGAGGAGGTCGGCAAGGCGGTCGCCGACGCCAACCTGTCGGTCTCGCGGGCCGAGCAGATCCGCGAGTTCCGCATCCTGCCAGGCGACTTCACCGTGGAGAACGACTACCTCACCCCGTCGCTGAAGGTGAAGCGCCATCTGGTGGTGCGGGACTTCTCGGCGCAGATCGAGGAGATCTACGGCTGATCGCCGCGGCCCGGTACTACGCACGATCTACCTTTTGGCGGTTACGTCCTGGTTCGCCGCCGGGGAGACTGAGGGCACTGGAACCCAGGTTCCCAAGCCCAGAGTCCCGGAAGAGGAGGCTGGTACCGCGATGGCCCGGCTATCACGCAACAAGATCGAAGAGGGCGCACAGGCCGAGAAGCGCCGTTCGGCGAAGAGCAAGATCAAGCGCCAGCCGCAGCCCACGGTCAAGACCGGGCGGCACGAGGCGGTCAAGAAGGCGCTTCCCCTGCGCCGCGGACAGGGCCGCTGACCCGGGAACCGGACCCGGCGGAGAGCGCCGGAGGCCGAGCACACGCTCAGCCTCCGGCGCTCTCCCCTTCGCGCCCCTGCAGCAGGGCGTCCAGCCGGGCCGCCTGCCGCACCCAGGTCCACTCCCGCTCCACCCAGGAACGCCCCTTCGCTCCCATCTCGCGGGCCGTGCCCGGATCGGCCAGCAGTTCGGCGACCCGGGCCGCGACGGACTCCACCGACCTTCCGGGCACCACGACCCCGGTCTCCCCGTCCAGGACCGCGTCGGGCGCACCGCCCGAATCCCCCGCCACCACCGGCAGCCCGGTGGCCGAGGCCTCCAGGTAGACGATCCCCAGCCCCTCGACGTCCAGGCCGCGCCGTCGCGTCCGGCAGGGCATCGCGAACACGTCGCCCGCGTCATAATGCGCGGGCAGTTCCTCCCACGGCACCGAACCGGTGAACACCACCGAGGAGCCGACGCCCATCGCGTCCGCCAGGCCCTCCAGCTCCTTGCGGTAGGGCCCGCCGCCGACCAGCAGCAACGCGGCCTCCGGCACTTCCCGGAGCACCTGCGGCCAGGCGCGGATCAAGGTGTCCTGCCCCTTGCGCGGCACCAGCCGGGAGACGCACACCGCCACGGGACGGTCCTCCAGCCCGTGCCGGCTCCGGATCTCCGCCCCTCCGGCCCCGGCGTGGAAGAGCGTCTCGTCCACGCCCGGCGCCAGCCTCGCCATCCGCGCCGCCGCGTCGGGCGACAACACCGCCGCCATCCGGGACCGGGTGTACTCCCCCAGGTAGGTGAGCACGTCGAGGCCGTCGCCGATGCGGCGCAGCAGCCGGCGCGCCACGGGAAGCTGCGCCCAGGCCGCCTCGTGCCCGTGGGTGATGCCCACGGCGCGCTCCACTCCGTGCCCGCGCAGCGCGGGCGCCAGCAGCCCGAGCGGCGCCGACGCCCCGAACAGTACCGAGTCGCACCCGTGGGAGTCGACGATCTGCTTGGCCCGCCGCAGCACGGACGGCTCGGGCAGCATCAGCGAGGTGGGATGCCGCACCACCTCGAACGGCTGCTCCGCGTCGAAGGCCGCGGCGCCCTTCCACGCCGGCGCGTACACCACCACCGAGCCCTGCGGACGGCGCAGCGCGAGATTGTGCACGAACTGCTGGATCCCCCCGGCTCGCGGCGGGAAGTCGTTGGTCAGGATCAGGGTCTTCATCGCACGTCGCGGCGTGGCGGCTCCTGACCCGGCGGGGAGGAACGCCGCTTCCTTTCTTCGGCCCATCATGGATTGTGCCGGTTAACGGCGTAGTTTCAGATGATTTCAGGGATCATCCCAGTTCCCTGCGCAAGTACTCCCGCCAGGCCCCGGTCAGGTCCGCGGTGCCCAGGACCTCGCGCAGGGCGTCCCGCTCCGATCCGGCCCCCGCTTCCCGGTAGAGCCTCAGCAGCCGGTCCTCACCGTACTCCTCCGCGATCATCCGGCAGGCCAGCCAGGCCTCCTGGTAGGCCTGACTCAGCCGGGGGGAGCCGGTCGCGAAGTCCTCGCGGGACGGCAGCCGCGCGGGCAGCTCACCCCTCCTCACCTCGGCCGCGAGCTCGCGGGCCGCCGAGACGACAGGAGTGCCCGTGTCCAGGTAGGCGACGTGGTCGGCGAACCCCTCCACCAGCCACAGGGGGGTGCGGTCGTCCCCGGCGCTCTCCATCGCCACATGGGTCAGCTCGTGGGTCAGCACCACCCGGCGGCCCACCGGGCTGAGCTTCGGCCAGCTCTCCGGGGAGACGAGGATCCGGGCCTGCCCCGGGCTCCCGTCGGCGTTGCGGGTGGCGGTGGCGACCGCGACGATGCCGTCGAGCGGCTGGCCGCCCGCCAGCTCCTCGGCGCGGTCGGCGTCACCGGGCACGAGCGCCACGGCGCGGCGGGCCCAGCCGGTGCCGACCACGGCGGAGACCGCCGGAACGGAACGGTCGAGCTGGTCGGCGACCTGCTTCAGCGGACCGGTGCCCACGGCCAGCCCGGACCTGCCCCGGACGGCTTCGACGTCGGGGTCCGCCCAGATCTCCGGGGCGTCCCGCAGGTCCCCTCCGTCACCCGTGATCAGCGTGCGCCCGCCCGCCCGTCCCAGCTCCAGGTAGGTGGTGTGCACCACATCCGAGGTGTCGAAGCCGCGGTAGCGGTAGGCCAGCCTCAGCGTGGCCAGTGAACCCTCGATCTTCTCGACGCTCTCCCGCCAGCCGTCGAACGGCAGCCGGGCCAGCGCGGTGAACAGCTCCTCCTGCCGAGCGCGGAAGCCGGGCTCGTCCGGGTGGACCGTGGCGAGGAAACGTTCCGCGTCGTGCTCCAGCACCGCGCGGGAACGGGCTTCGAGCAGTGCCTCCGCCTCCGCGCGGCCGACGGTGGCCGTGGCGGGCGCGGAACCGTCCCTAGAGCTCTGCCGGCAGCCCGCGAGCCCGAGCAGCCCGGCCAGCAGGAACCCCCTGCGGCCGCAGACGGCGCGCTCCGAGGGGCCGGGGAAAGCGGAGGGCCCCGGTACGTCGGCTTCCATGGGGTGCGATCCTACGACCGCACCGGAAACCGGCATACCGGGGCCCTCAGGAGCCGGGTGATCAGCGGGTGAACTCGGGGTAGCCGTAGCCCACGATCTGGGAGGGCTTGCGGTCGCGCTCCAGGACCGCGTTGGAGGTGTTGCCCTCGATGGTCTTGACGGTGCCGCCCTTGACGTCGGCGACGATGCCGACGTGGACGATGCTGTCCAGGTTCTTCTCGCCCTGCCAGTTGAAGAAGACGATGGCGCCCTTCTTCGGGGTGGTGCCCCAGCGCCCCTCCTTCTTGAACCACTTGGCGTGCGCGATGGTCCAGGCGTCCTGGCCGACGGTGTCCTCGGTGCCGGTCTCCTCGGCGACCCAGGAGACGAACATGTTGCACCAGGCGGCCTTCAGGTAGGAGTTGCGGCTGCCGCCGTCGCGCTCGACGGTCTCGGCCGCGCGCTCGGTCTTGGCGTACCACTCCTGGAACTTGGTCTTGCCGGAGCCGTCCTCGCGGATGCCCAGCTGGGTCTTGGCCTTGCTGATGAAGTCGTCGGCGGAGGCGCCCTTGCCGACCTTCTTCTCGTCCGCGTCGGTCTTCTCGGTCTTCTCGGCGGACTCGTCACGGGTCTCGGGGCGCTGCTGCTGCTCCCGGTCGGCGACGAAGTCGGTCTCGGCGGTGGTCAGACCGTCCAGCACCAGGCCGGTGTGCAGGGAGGCGGCGTTCACGTTGCCCTTGCCGGAACCGGAGCCGGTCGCCTCGGGGAGGGTGTTGGCGTTCGCCGCGACGGCGAAGGTGCTGGCGAGGGTGCTTCCGGCGAGCAGGCCGCCCGCGATCTTGGCGGTCAGGGAGAGGTTCTTGCGGTGGTGACGACCGGTCATGTGGTACTCAACTCCTGGTTCCATGCCGCCTACCGGGTTAGCTGACGGATTCGGGCCTGGAATAGCCCTACGACGGCTGGCCGTCGATTCACCCCGTGCCGGTCTGTGCGACCGGCGGTTGGTTCCCCGGCTCCGCTGTGCAGCGGACTCGGCGGGAGGACGGTCCCCCGGAGGGGACCAATCCCGCGTCTGACTTTGTCGGATGTTCCTGCTGGTGGCGGAGCGGAGGGTCCTCCGCCACCGTGGACTGCCTAGTAGGGCCGGACGGCCCCGTTGAAGGTCTGCTTGCGGTACCTGTCGAGAAGTACCTGTCGGACGTGGTCACCGGTGCGCGGCGCGTGGATCATGTAGACCTTCTCGCCCGCCACCTTGGAGACGATGCCCATGTGGCTCCGGCCGCCGTAGAAGAAGACCAGGTCGCCAGGGGCGAGGTCCTTCCACTTGACCTTGGTGCCGACACCTCTGTAGATGGCTCCGGTGGTGCGTGGCAGCTTCACGCCCGCCTTGCGGTAGACGTAGCCCGCAAGCCCGGAGCAGTCGAAGGAGCTGGGACCGGCCGCGCCGTACACGTACGGGCTGCCTTTCTTCTTCTTCGCCCACTTCAGAGCTTCCTGAGCCACCTGCCGGCGCTCGGACCACGATTTCTTCTTCTTGACTTTTTTCGTCTTCTGCACGGTCGCCGCGCTGACCGCCGCTTCCGCGGGAGCCGGCGCCGCCACCACGGGAGTCATGACCGCGGTGGCCGCGAGCAGGCCGGTGGCCAGCTGCGTACGACGAACAGAGGACAGGCGGATGCCAAGATTGCGAGACAGGGGAATCTCCTTCTTCCTGACGTCTACCGGGTTAGCTGACGGGTTCGGGCAGGAAGGTTCGCCCTACGGACGGCTACAGGGATTCACACAGCCGGCCGATTCACCCCGCCGTGCGCATGGCTCACACCCTTTAGGGGTGGTGTGGGGTGCGCTCGGATTGGGTCCCCGGCTCCGCGTGATGACGCGGACTCGACGTTGCCTTCACGGACGAGGGGGCGCGATGAGGCCCCGGACGGGACCCCTGATGGCCCCGGTGTTCGACGGAAGGACACGGATGGACTTGTGACGCCGACTCAAGACGCACTGTCCTACGCTTCACTGCGCGGCTCGGGTGTCTGCCACGACACCGGCTCTCGGATCAGCTGGTCGGCTCAGATCACAGGTTGGCGCCTGGGGGACGCCACCGGTTGGCAACGTTCGGATAACGTCGCGCTTCCACGAAGGTATCAAAGAAACCAGGAAAGGCAAATGCCCCGCAAAGTAGGAAAAGCCCAGGTGAAGCGGGCTTTACCCAGCGGGTGACACAGGTCTCACCCGTGATGACAGGGTTCTGACCCGGGTTAACCCGGTGTTACACCGGGGTTTCGGGGGGCCTCAGGGACGGCCCGCGCCCACGAAACGACCGCGGTAGTAGCCATCAGAGATGCTGACGATCTCGATGTTCCGGCCGGTTCGGGGAGCGTGGATCATCTTGCCGCCGCCGACGTACATGCCCATGTGACCGAGCCCACTGAAGAAGACCAGGTCGCCCGGCTGAAGGTTCGCGTAGGAGACCCGCTTGGAGGCGGTCACCGAGTACTGCGCGGCCGCGTTGTGAGGCAGGGAGACGCCCGCCGCGCCCCAGGCGCGCATGGTCAGGCCCGAGCAGTCGAAGCCGTTCGGCCCCTCGCCGCCGTAGACGTAGGGCTTGCCGAGCTGCTTGTAGGCGTACTCCAGAGCGATCTTGGCCGAGCCGGTGGCCGGTCCGGTGTAGTCGCCGCCCTGCGGGCCCGCCGTGGCGGGGGGGTCCTCTCCGCCCAGCCGCTGCACCAGGGCGCGCTGCTTGGCGATGGCCTTCTCCACGACGGCCTTCTGCTGCCTGAGGTCCTTGGCCTTGGCGTTGACCTTGTCGTAGGCCTCCTGGGCGTGGCCCTTCTCCCGCTCCATGCGCTGGGCCGCGTAGAGGAATTCCTTGATCTTGTCGCCCCGGTTCTGGGAGACGTGCGAGAACATCGACACCTGGTCCAGCACGTCCTGCGGGTTGCCGGAGGAGATCAGCGTCGAGATGTCGCTGATGTCACCGGTCTTGTAGGCGTCGGCCGCCATCTGCACCACGTTCCGCCGGGCGTTGTCGTAGGCGGTGGTCTCGCGGTCCGCCGACTTCTTGGCCGACTCCAGCTTCCGCTTGGCGATCTTGAGCTCGCCGTTGACCTTGTTGAACTTGTCCACCAGCTGCTCGACCTGCTCGTCGAGCTTCTCGAGCTTCTTGCGCGCGGCGGCCGGCGACGGCTCGGCGGGCAGCGCCTGGACGGCTCCGGGAACACTCCAGGAAGCGGTGAGGACCAGGCAGACTGCGGCCATGCGGCGGATCTTCGGACGAGCACTGGCCACGGCTGGGGGACGCCCTTCTGAAAGTTCTTTGTCAGCCGTTGACCTTAGTGATGGGAGGGGTCTTCCTCAACCGAAACCTCTATAAATCACGCTTTTCTCAGAACCTTCATGGCCCTCACTGCACGGGCCTACCGCTCAGAAGCGTCCGAGCCGCTTGAGCAGCAGCGTCGCGGTGGCCGTCCTGCCCCCCGCGCGCCGTGCCGAGGCGGCCACCTCCTGGTCGGAGGAGACCACCACGAAGGGCCGGCCCGGCGGCTCGGCCCGCACCAGCTCGGCGATCAGCTCGTCCGCGATCTGCCCCGGCCGGCTGAAGAGCACCCGCACCCCCCGCGGAGCCTGCACCGCCACCGGGCCGTCCAGCGAGGCGCCGTCGAACACCACCGTGATCTCCGCCTGGGTCTGGGAGTAGAGGCCGCCCAGCCCGTTCACCAGCCTGCTGCGCTGGTCGGCCAGCGGAAGCTCGCCGTAGCCGGTCTTGGTGACGTTGTAGCCGTCGACGATGAGATGAACCTGCGGAACCGTGAGCAGCTCGTTGAACTGCTGGGCGTCCTGCTCCGACAGGGAGCGCCCCGCCGGGACCGCCGGGGCCGCCTCGGCGCCGCTCACGTGATCGGCGGGCTTGGAGATCACCGAGGGCAGGTTCAGCTCCCTGCGCACCCCCTGCGCGGCGTCCACCAGCGTGTCGAGCAGCAGCCGCAGCCGCACGTCGGCCAGGCTGCGGCCCTCGCGCGCGGCCTTGCGGCCGGCCTCCAACGCCGTCTCCGCCGACACCAGCTTGGCCCGCAGCGTCCTGAGCTCCTTCTCCAGACCGCCCAGGGCGGCCAGGTGCTCCTCCCGCTCGGCTCCCCTGCCCCGCTCCAGCTCCGCCAGCCGCTCGGAGGCCTCCCTGGTCCGCCGCCGCTCCTCATGGAGCTTGCGCCGCAGGTCGGCGATCTCGCCCCTGGCGTCCTTGAGCTCGCCGCGCAGCTTGTCCAGCTCCCCGCCCCGGGTCGCCCTGGCCTCGGCCAGCTGCTCCCTCAGCTCGGCGACCGTCCTGGCGGCCTCGGCCTCGTGGGCCGCCTTCAGCGAACGCTCCAGCTCGGCCCGCGCCGTCTCCACGTAGGACGCCCAGCCCTCGGGGCGCAGCAGGTAGGCCAGCGCAGCCAGCCGCACCGGATCCGCGGCGGCGGGCGGCTCCCCCGCCTCCAGGGCCGCCACCAGCTCCGGCTGGCCCTCGCGCAACGGCGCCGTCACCCTGGCCCGGAAGTCGGCGTCGCGCTCCAGCTGGGCGGCGATCGGCACCGCGCCCTGCCTGGCCCGGCTCTGCGGGCGGAACTTCGCCACCCGCCGCAGGGGCACCGGGATCTCCTCGGCCGCGAGCTTGCCGAGCACCTCCGCGGCCACCTCGACCACGTACTGGCGCACCGCTTCGGGAAGCGGTTGCTTGAGGCTTTCGTCCGAGGTGATCGTCCTGCTCCTTCCGTGTGTACAGATTTTGTCACACGGAGCGCCTACGGTGCCGAGCATGCGTTCCGTTCAAGGCAGCCTCGACGATCTCGGCACCCCGCTCAGCGAGGCGACCTTCGTCGTGGTCGACCTGGAGACCACCGGCGGGTCGCCCGCGGACTCGGGGATCACCGAGATCGGGGCGGTCAAGGTCCGCGGCGGCGAGATCGTCGGCGAGCTGGCCACCCTGGTCGACTGCGGGCTGCCGGTCCCGCCCCACATCACCGTCCTCACCGGGATCACCCAGCAGATGCTGGTGGGCGCCCCCGCGGTGGCCGAGGTCGTCCCCACCTTCCTGGAGTTCGCCCGCGGCTGCGTTCTGGTGGCGCACAACGCGCCCTTCGACATCGGCTTCCTCAAGGCCGCCTGCGCCCGGCTGGGCCACCCCTGGCCCGCCTTCCCCGTGCTCGACACCGTCGACCTCGCGCGGCGCGTCCTCACCCGCGAGGAGGTGCCCAACCGCAGACTGGAGACCCTCGCCCGGTTCTTCGGCACCCCCACCAAGCCCAACCACCGGGCGCTGGCCGACGCCCGCGCCACCGTGGACGTGCTGCACGGGCTGTTCGAGCGGCTCGGCGCCTTCGGCGTCACCTCCCTGGAGGAGGCCAGGAGCTTCGCCCGCGCCCCCTCCCCGCAGCAGCAGGCCAAACGCCACCTGGCCGACGACGTGCCGTCGGGGCCCGGCGTGTACTTCTTCGAGGACCACCGGGGCGACATCCTCTACATCGGCAAGAGCGGCGACCTCCGCAGCCGGGTGCGCTCGTACTTCACCGCCGGGGAGACCCGCAAGCGCATCCGCGAGATGGTCGGCATCGCCGAACGGGTGCGCACCATTCCCTGCGCCACCGGGCTGGAGGCCGAGATCCGCGAGCTGCGGCTCATCGCCGAGCACAAACCGCGCTACAACCGCCGCTCCAAGTTCCCCGAACGCGCCCTGTGGCTCAAGCTCACCGACGAGGCCTTCCCCCGGCTCTCCGTCGTCCGCGAGTGCCGCGACGACGGCTGCGCCTACATCGGGCCCTTCTCCTCGGGACGGGTCGCCGAGGAGGCGCGTGAGGCCCTGCGGGAGGCCACCAGGCTGCGCCAGTGCGCCCAGCCTCTCACGCCGCGCCGGATCGCCGAGGGCAAGGCCTACTCCTGCGCCCTGGCCGAACTGGGCCGGTGCGGCGCCCCCTGCGAGGGCCGCGAGAGCGACGAGGAGTACGCCCGGCACGTCGACTCGGTCCGGGAGATGATGGCCCGGGACGTCCACCCCGTCGTCGCCGCGGTGCAGGACAGGATCGAGCGCCTCGCCGCCGAACTGCGCTACGAGGAGGCCGCCGTCCAGCGCGACCGGCTCGCCGCCTTCCTGCGGGCCTCCGGGCGGTTCCAGCGGCTGGCGGCCCTGGCGGACCTCCCCGAGCTGGTGGCCGCCCGTCCCGGCTTCGACGGCGGCTGGGAGCTGGCGGTCGTGCGGCACGGCAGGCTCGCGGCCACCAGCGTCATTCCGCCGCACGCCACCGTCTACGGGCCCTACGTGGAGGCCTGCACGGCCACCGCGCAGACCGTCCTGCCCGAGCCCGGCCGCCGCTACACCGCCTCCTGCGAGGAGATGGAGTGCCTGCTGCGCTGGCTGGACTCCCCCGGCGCGCGGCTGGTCCTGGTGGACGGCGTGTGGAGCTGCCCGGCGGGCGGCGCGGAGCGGCTGAGGGCGTGGATAGAAGGTGCTTATCAGGAGCCGAAGCCCTACGCTGGCCGTCGTGGCGATGCCCCTGTATGACAACCAGCCCACCCGGCGGGCCCCGCTCGTCACCTACGCGCTCATCGCGTTCAACTTCCTGATCTTCCTGATGACCCCGATGGCGACCTTCGGGAACTCCTACGGCAGCCAGCGCGAGCAGATCTGCGACCAGGCGGTCTTCATCCGGGAGTACGGCGCCGTCCCGCAGGAGCTGACCGACAACGAGCCGGTCCCGCTGCCGGGCGTCGTGGTCGTCACCTGCGGGCTGGAGGAAACGGAGGTGGCGGGCAAGAACCCCCTGCTGTCCGCCTTCACCTCCATGTTCCTGCACAGCGGCTGGCTGCACCTGCTCGGCAACATGATCTACCTGTTCGTCTTCGGGCAGGCCACCGAGGACAGGCTGGGCAGGCTGCGCTTCCTGCTCTTCTACCTGGGCTGCGGGCTGGTGGCCGCCTACGGCTTCGCCGTCACCTACCCCGACTCCACGGTGCCCCTCATCGGCGCCTCCGGCGCCGTCGCGGGCGTGCTGGGCTCCCACCTGGTCATGTACCCGCGCTCGCGCACCATCGCCCTGGTCTCCGGGATCATCCCGTTCCGGCTGCCCGCCTGGGTGCTGCTCGGCCAGTTCTTCGTCCTGCAGTGGTTCAGCCTCGGCGAGGCCGACGGCGTCGCCTACGTGGCGCACATCTACGGCTTCGTCGCGGGCGCCCTCCTGGGGCTGCTGGCCCGCTCCCCCAGGGCGGCCCGGCGCGCGGCCGCCCTGCCCGGCCGCCGTTAGGCTCGAAAGACCGCGAAGTCGCCATAGAAGGAGAATCGCCTTGATAACCGCGATCGTGCTCATCCAGACCGAGGTGGACCAGATCAACGAGGTCGCCGAGGCGATCGTGAAACTGGAGGGCGTCAGCGAGGTCTACTCCATCACCGGCGACCACGACCTCCTGGCCATGGTGCGGGTGCGGCACCATGACGAGCTGGCCGAGGTCATCCCGGGACGGATCAGCAAGGTCCCCGGTGTGGTGCACACCGACACCCACATCGCCTTCCGCACCTACTCCCAGCACGACCTGGAGTCGATGTTCTCCCTGGGCCTGCCCGAGGATTGACGTCCTCCCCGCCTTGAAGGGCAGGGGATTCTCCCCTGCTACACCCGTGCGGGTGTGAGCTTGGAGTGGGTTCCTGCTTCGCCGCGCGGTGCCGGGACTGCTCCCGGTCTTACCTGCGCTCCACAGGCGTTTGGTCTGTCCGCCCGTCCGGCGGCCAGGATGTTTCTCGCGGCGTTGACGTCCCGGTCGTGGACGGTGTCGCAGGCGGCGCAGGTCCATTCCCTCACGTGCAGGGGCTTGGGCCCGTCCTTGGCCCCGCACGCCGAGCACACCTGGCTGGTGGGCTCGAACCTGCCGATCTTCGCGAAGTAACGCCCGTGGCGGGCGGCCTTGTACTCCAGCATGTTCACGAACGCCGACCAGCCCGCGTCGTGCACGGACTTGGCCAGCCGGGTGCGGGCCAGGCCGGTGACGCACAGGTCTTCCACGTATACCGCTTGGTTGTCGCGGATGATGCGTGTGGAGAGCTGGTGCGCGAAGTCCCGGCGGGTGTCGGCCACCCTCGCGTGGAGTTTCGCGACGCGGGCACGGGCCTTGGCCCGGTTCGCCGAGCCCTTGGCTTTGCGGGAGAGGGCCTGCTGCGCCTTCTTCAACCGCCGCTCAGCACGGCGCAGCACGCGCGGGTTGTCGATCACGGTCCCGTCCGAGCAGACCGCGAACGACGCCAGCCCCAGATCGATCCCCACCTCCGCCTCCACCGGCGGCAGCAGCTCATCGCAGGTCTGGACGACGAACGAGGCGTAGTACCGATCCGCCGCGTCCTTGACGACGGTGACCGATGAAGGCTCCGAGGGCAGGTCCCGCGACCAGCGGACCTCGACGTCCCCGACCTTCGGCAGGCGCAGCCTCCCGCCCGCCGTGAGCGCGAACCGGGCGTTCCTGGTGAACCGCACCGCCTGCCGGGCATCCTTGCGGGACCGGTACCTCGGCGGGGCGACCTTCGGGCCCTTGCGCCTGCCAGTGAGGGAGGCGAAGAAGTTCCGGTAGGCGGCGTTCAGGTCGGCCAAGGCCTGCTGGAGGACGACGGCGGAGACCTCGCCCAGCCACGCCCGCTCCTCGGTGTGCTTGGCCGCGGTGATGACCAGCCTGGACAACTCCACATCCGAGAGGTACGGCCGCCCGGCCGCGTGCGCATCCCGCCGGGCGCGCAGCCCGTCGTTGAACACCACCCGCGCGCACCCGAACGCCCTGGCCAGCGCTTGCCGCTGACCCGGAGTCGGGTAGAGCCGGAAGTTGTAACGGAGCTGCACACCCAGACCTTACCATCTGTTTGCGATCGGCTACGCTGAGGCATGGAGGCTGGTGGGTGCCGTATTTCCGCGCTCCACGCCCCGGGATCCCCGCCGCCGAGTACCGGCACCCGGTCTTCACCGGTCGGCATCCGGAGCGGCTGGAGGAGATCATTCGAGAGGTGCGCGCGGACTTCGAGACCGACCCGGCGGAGTTCAACGGCGAAAACGACCACGTGCACCTGCCGGTAAACCTCCCGCCCAAGATCGCCCTGTCCCGGCTGGCGAACTCCCTCAAGGGCGTCTCCTCCCCCAGGATGCGCACCGAACTCCCCGACCCGGCCCGCCGCTACCGGCGGGCGAACAAACCGTGGCCGGGCTCCTGCCTCGCCGGGTCGGTCGGCGGCGCACCACTCAGCGCCCTGCGCCAGTACATCGAGCAGCAGCACAGACCCGGTGAGAGCACGCTCGGATCCGGCGGCCCTCCCACCCGGGCCTTCACCCCCGGCCTGAAGGCCGGAGCACTGGCCCGCACCTCGGTAGCCGACGCCGCCGCACCCCGGACGAACGAGAGGGAGCCCGCCACCTTCCGGTGACGGGCTCCCTCTCGGCGGTCGTGTGGCAACCTCGCCTCAGCGGGTGAGCTCCTTGCGGCTCTCGTCCTCGACGAGCTCCTTCTCGTGGTGCTCGTGCGGGTGGCCGTCGCCCTCGATCGGGATCGAGTCGGAGTTCCACCACATGTTCAGCCGGGTCCGCAGGTGGCCGATCGGGCCCTTGGAACCCTTGGCCGGCACCCCGTTGGCGTCCACCGCGGGCAGCGGCGGGCGCGGCTCCTCCTTGGAGGTGATCTTGGCGATCTCCGCGGCGGAGGGGACCCGGTGCACCTCCTCGAACTTGCCCTCGGGGCTCATCGTGATGATGCCGGCCTCGTAGCCGTGCGCCATCGTCGCGGCGTCGCTGCGCTGGAGGCCCAGGCAGATCCGCTTGGTGATGATGAACGCCAGGACCGGGCCGATGAAGATGGCGAACCGGAAGAACCACGTCGTGGCGTACAGCGACACGTGGAACCTCTCGGAGATGACGTCGTTCGCGCCGGCCAGCCAGAGCAGGCCGTAGAACGTGATCATCGCCATGCCGGCGCTGGTGCGGGTCGGCGCGTTGCGCGGGCGGTCGTTGACGTGGTGGTACCGGTGGTCGCCGGTGATCCAGCGCTCCAGCCAGGGCCAGATCGCCGCGCCCGTGAACACCAGGCCCAGCGGCACCAGCGCCGGGATCAGCACGCTCAGGCTGAGCGTGTGCCCGAAGAGCACGATCTCCCACGGCGGCATGAGCCGCAGCGAACCTTCCAGCAGACCCATGTAGAAGTCGGGTTGGGAGGCGGCGGAGATCGCCGACGGGTCGTACGGGCCGAACAGCCAGACCGGGTTGATCTGCGCGAAGGTGCCCATCAGCGCCAGCACCGCGAAGGTGAACAGGAAGTAGGCGCCGCTCTTGCCCAGGAAGACCGGGTAGAACGGGTAGCCCGTCACCTTCTGCTCGGTGCCGCCGGTGCCCGGCATCTGGGTGTGCTTCTGGTGCCACATGATCATCATGTGCGCGGTGATCAGCGCCAGGATGATGCCGGGGACCAGCAGGATGTGCAGGGTGAACATCCTGGGGATGATGTCCTCGCCGGGGAATTCCCCGCCGAACAGGAACATGTACCCGTAGGTGCCCACCAGCGGAATCGCCTCGAGCACACCCTGGGTGATGCGCAGACCGGTGCCCGACAGCAGGTCGTCCGGCAGCGAGTAGCCGAACAGGCCCTCGAGCATGCCCAGCGTGAACAGGCCCAGGCCGATGAACCAGTTGAACTCGCGCGGCTTGCGGTAGGCGCCGGTGAAGAACACCCGCAGCATGTGCGCCATCAGGGACGCCATGAACAGCAGGGCCGCCCAGTGGTGGATCTGCCGCATGAGCAGACCGCCGCGGACGTCGAAGCTGATGTGCAGGGTCGAGGCGTACGCCTCGGACATCAGCACCGTCTTGAGCGGCTCGTAGGAGCCGTCGTAGTGCACCTCGAGCATGCTCGGCTTGAACCAGAGTGTGAGGAAGGTGCCGGTCAGCAGCAGGATGATGAACGAGTAGAGCGCGATCTCGCCGAGCAGGAACGACCAGTGGTCCGGGAAGACCTTCTTGACGTTCCGCTTGAGGAAGTTACTCGAACCCAGCCTGTCGTCGATGTGGTTCAGCGGCCCGGAGACCGCCTTGGGCAGGGATGTGTCAGCCATGATCAGCCACGCTCCCAGTAGCTCGGGCCGATGGGCTCGGGGAAGTCTCCCGTGGCGATCAGGTACCCCTCGTCGTCGACGGCGAGCGGCAGCTGAGGCAGCGGCCGGGCCGCCGGCCCGAAGACGACCTTGGCGCCGTCGGTGGCGTCGAAGGTCGACTGGTGGCACGGGCACAGGATGTGGTGCGTGGTCTGCTCGTACAGGGCCGCGGGGCAGCCGACGTGCGTGCAGATCTTGGAGTACGCGATGATCCCGTTGACGGTCCAGTTCTCCTGGCCCTTGATCGGCTTGATCTTGTCAGGCTCGATGTTGATCAGGATGGTCGACGCCTTGGCGATCTGGGTCAGGGCGCCGTCTTCGTGGTGGATGCCCTCGGGCAGCACGGTGATCATGCCGCCGGGCGTGTTGAAGTCGGCCGCCTTGATCGGGGCGCCGTCGGGGCCCGCGTCGAGGACGACCCGGACGCCCTTCTTGCCGGCCTTCTTGGCCTCGGCCACGGCCTTGCCCCAGTAGGTCATGCGCAGCCGCTTCTCCGGCAGCGGACCGAGGTCGCGCAGCAGGAACAGCGGAGCCAGGCCCAGCGGGGCCGCGGCCAGCAGCAGGGTGCGGCGCAGCAGCGGACGCTTGGTCAGACCGCTGTCGAGCGCGCCCTGCTTGAGGTCCTGGGCGAGGGAGGAGCGGGTCTCCTCGTCCGTGGCCAGGTCGTAGCGCGCCTGCTCGATCGGCGCGCTGGTCATCAGCTTGCGCATCCAGATCGTGACGCCGATGCCTATCGCCAGGAACGAGAGCGTCATCAGGCCGCCGAGCCAGAGGTTGCTCTCCCTGGCCCGCTCGATGCCGTGCATGCCGCCGTCGCGGCCGCTCCATCCCACGAAGTAGACCATGAAGCCGACGCTCGCGGCGAAGGCGATCAGGAAGAACAGAGCGACGACCCGCTCGGTCCTCTTGGCCTTGGCCTCGTCGAGCTCGGTGCCCGGCTTGTAGTCCTCGCCGTCACTTCCGCCGGACGCCAGCAGCGTGCCGGACTTCACCGGGGCCGGCGTGCCGATGACACGCTCGGGCCCGGCGGGTGCGGTCTCGTTGGTTTCGTCACTCATGACTTCTTCAGCTTCTTCGGCTTCTTGGCGGTGATCCACATCGCGCAGAGGACGA
Source organism: Actinocorallia sp. B10E7 (assembly GCF_039871655.1). Taxonomy (NCBI): domain Bacteria; kingdom Bacillati; phylum Actinomycetota; class Actinomycetes; order Streptosporangiales; family Thermomonosporaceae; genus Actinocorallia; species Actinocorallia sp. B10E7. The sequence goes on along the minus strand of NZ_JBDPLZ010000002.1, from coordinate 697,835 downwards.
GCAGGCCGATGCCCACCAGCCAGGCGGCGAGACCCTCGGAGACCGGGCCCATCCGGCCGAGGCCGTTGCCGCCCGGGTTGGGCTCGGCGCGGACGGTCTCGATGAACGCGATGATCGCGGCCTTGTCCTGCGGGGTCAGCGTCGTGTCGTTGAAGACCGGCATCGCCTGCGGACCGGTGAGCATCGCCTCGTAGATCTGGACCGGCGTGGTCTGGTGGAGGTCAGGCGCGTACTTGCCGCCGGTCAGGGCGCCGCCCTGGCCGGTGAAGTTGTGGCACTGCGCGCAGTTGGTGCGGAAGAGCTTCCCGCCCAGCGCCACGTCGCCGCCCTCAGGAACTTCGGGAACGCCCGGTCCTCCACCCAGGGACTGGATGTAGGCGGAGACGGCCTCGACGTTCTTGTGGTCGTCGAACGGAGCCACGACCTTCTTGCGCGGGACCTGGGCCGCCATGGTCATCGCCGGCATGCGGCCGGTGGTGATCTGGAAGTCGACCGCGGCCGCGCCGACGCCGATCAGGCTCGGTGCCTTCTGGCCCTTGGCGTCCTTGGTGCCCTCGGCGTTGAGGCCGTGGCAGCTGGCGCAGTTCTGGTTGTACAGCTCCCGGCCCTTGGCCAGGTCCTGCGCCTGGGCCTGGGTACCGGTGGCCTCGGCCTTGTCGGTCGCGGGCGACAACCCGGCGTAGATGACGCCGATCGCCACAAGGGCGGCGAGCATGACGGCGTAGCCCGCCCAGGAGCGTCGGCGCCATGCAGTGAACCTAGTCACGGATGGTCCCCGTTATCTGATCAGGTAGATGGTCGCGAACAGGCCGATCCAGACCACGTCCACGAAGTGCCAGTAGTACGAAACGACGATCGCGCTCGTCGCCTGCTCATGTGTCCAGCGCTTCGCGGCGTACGTGCGTCCCAGAACCAGCAGGAACGCCACCAGACCTCCGGTCACGTGCATGCCGTGAAAGCCGGTGGTCAGGTAGAAGACCGAGCCGTAGGCGTGCGCGGAGAGGGTCATGCCCTCGTGGATCAGCTCTCGGTACTCGATGAGCTGGCCGATCACGAAGTAGAGACCCAGGACGAAGGAGATCGCGAACCAGAAGCGCATCTTCCGACGACGCACGTCGTCGGGCAGACCGCGCTTCTCGACGGCGAAGACGCCCATCTGGCACGTCACCGAAGAGATGACGAGGACCACCGTGTTGAGCAGCGCGAACGGCAAGTTCAACTCGGCCTGGGGCCATTCCCCGCCGGCGCCCTTGGTCACCGACCGGATGGTGAAGTACATCGCGAACAACGCCGCGAAGAACATGAGCTCAGACGACAACCAGACGATCGTCCCCACGTTGACGAGGTTGGGACGATTCTCCCGCTCGCCAAGCGGTGTTGTCTTAATCGCGGATGCTGTTGCCACGGGCAGCATTATTACGTCACCCGGCCGCCACCCTGCACCGGACCCCCTGTTAGAGACCGATCCTTGGGTCACGATTGGAACTTCGCCACCTACCCCTACGTTTCACCACGTAGGCCTCCTTGGCGGAATGTATCGCATTCGTCACGATCTACTACTCTCCGTTCGCACGGGCCCCGCCTTCGCACCACGCGGCCTCCGGGCGGCCACCCTTTGTCCGGCCAGGCGGAAGCGGTACCCTCTCGGGCATGAGCGCCACCCAGTCCGCCGAAAACCCGGCCCCCCCGGTGAAGGTCCTCGTCTACAGCGACGACGCCGGCGTCCGCGAGCAGCTCCGGTTGGCCATCGGCCGCCGGCCCGCCATGGATCTGCCCCCGCTGGAGTACGTCGAGTGCGCCACCCAGCCCGCGGTGGTCAGGCTGCTGGACGAGGGCGGCTTCGACCTGGTCGTCCTGGACGCCGAGGCCCAGCCCGCGGGCGGGCTCGGCGTGTGCCGCCAGGCCAAGGACGAGGTCTACGACTGCCCGCCGATGCTGGTGCTGATCGCCCGGCGCGACGACGGCTGGCTGGCCACCTGGTCGCGGGCCGAGGCCGTGCTCACCCAGCCGCTGGACCCGATGGCCGCAGCCCAGACCGCGGCGGGTCTGCTGCGCACCCGACTCAACGACCGACTGCCGGTTCTCTGACCCTGACGCGAAAGAGGCCTCACGTGGCTGCCCGTACGACCTGGCCCTCCCTGCTCAACGCCCTGCTCGACGGGCAGACGCTGTCCTCCGCCGAGGCCGAGTGGGCGATGAGCCAGATCATGGCGGGCGCCGCCACCGACGCCCAGATGGCGGGCTTCGCGATCGCGCTGCGGGCCAAGGGCGAGACGGTCACCGAGATCGCCGGCATCGCCGAGGGCATGCTGGCCAGCGCCACCCCCTTGGAGCTCCCCTCCGACGGCGTCGTCGACCTGGTGGGCACCGGGGGCGACCGCCACCACACGGTCAACTTCTCCACGATGGCCGCCATCGTGGCCGCCGGGGCCGGGGTCCGCATCGCCAAGCACGGCAACCGGGCCGCCTCCTCCGCCTGCGGCACCGCGGACGTGCTGGAGGCGCTGGGCGTGGTGATCGACCTGCCGCCGGAGAAGACCTCGCAGGTGATCCAGGAGGCCGGGATCGGCTTCCTCTTCGCCCCGCTCTACCACCCGGCGATGCGCTACGCCGGCGGGGTGCGCAAGGAGCTGGGCACCCCCACCTTCTTCAACTTCCTCGGCCCGCTGACCAACCCGGCCCGGCCCCGCGCCATGGCCGTCGGCGTCTTCCACCAGCGCATGGCCCCGGTCGTCGCCGGGGTCTTCGCCGAGCGCGGCTGCTCGGCCCTGGTCTTCCGCGGCGAGGACGGCCTGGACGAGCTGAGCACCACCGGCCCGTCGACGGTGTGGTGCGTGCGGGAAGGGCGGGTGGAGGAGACGCTCTTCGACCCGGCGGAGCTGGGCATCCCCAGATCCACGCTGGAGGACCTGCGCGGCGCGGACGCGGAGTTCAACGCCGGGGTCGTGCACCGGGTCCTGGCGGGCGAGAGCGGCCCCGTCCGGGACATGGTCCAGCTGAACGCGGCGGCGGCCCTGGTCGCCGCCGAGGGAGCCCCCGGCGCCGACCGGCTCCTTCCCGCGCTCAAGGCCGCCTACGAGCAGGCCGGCGAGACCATCGACTCCGGTGCCGCCCGCTCACTGCTGGAACGCTGGGTGACGGTCTCGCAGCGGCTCAGGGACTCCTGAGCTCCTGACGGCTCTCTGTGACGTCCGAGGAGCCGACCGGGGCCCGGGTGCCCGCCGTGGCCGTGGAGTCCTTCAGCGGCCCGGTGGTGAAGCCCTGGGCCCTACTGCCCTTCAGCCACTCCTTCCAGCCCAGCTGCCAGTAGCCCCAGCCGTTCTCCGGCTCGAGCTCCCGGTCCGTGCCGGTGATCACCACGGGGTCGCCCCGGTGGCTGATGTTGTGGAACCACTTGCCGTTCGCCGGCGAGAGGTTGATGCAGCCGTGGCTGACGTTGGCGCGCCCCTGGGAGCCCACCGACCAGGGCGCGCTGTGCAGGTACTCGCCGCTGTTGGAGATCCGGACCGTCCAGTTGACGTTCTGCCGGTAGTAGCCCGGCTGGCCGGGCCCGATGCCGGGAGAGGTCATGACGGTCATGTACTCCTTCTCCATGGTCAGGTGGATCCCGTTGGTGGTGGTGTACTTGCGGACCCCGCCCTTGCCCATGCTCGCGGGCATCGTCCGCACCGTCCTGCCGTTGCGCTTGACCACGACCCGGTGCTTGCGGGCATCGCCGATGCTCTCGATGCGCTCGCCGACGTTGAACTCCAGGTCGACGTCCCTGGCGCCGTAGTGCTTCCCCGCCAAGGGCACTCCGGTCAGATGACCGACGACCCTGACCCTGGTGTAGGCGGGCCAGTACTCCTTGGGACGGAAGATGACGTTCTGGTCGTCGAACCAGCGCCAGGCACCCTCGACCGGCTTGGAGCTGCGCACCTCCAGCGCCCGCTCCACCCCCTCCTTGTTGGTGACGGCGCGGTCGAACCCGATCTTGACCGCCATCCCCACCCCGACGACCTCGCGGGGGGAGGGGAACAGGACCGTGCTCTCCACGGTCTGCTTGGGGCGGGTGGTGGTGAAACTCCCGCCGCCCGTCTGGATCTGCCCGTCGGTGCCGAGCGCCGCCGCCCTCACCCGGTACCTGCTGCCGGGGACCAGCGGGAACCGGGAGGTCCAGGTGCTGCCGTCGTCGGCCATGACGCCCTCGACCGCCGTGCCCTTCTGGTCCCTGACGGTGACGTCCTGGAGCGTTCCCTCGTCGGCCCTCACCACGATGGGGGTGTCGGGCTTCACCGCGACGCCCGCCGGTGAGATCACGACTCCGGCCCGAGGGGGGAGCGGCTTGTCCTGCGAGCAGCTGGCCAGCAGCGGGGCCAGGAGCAGTCCCGCGGCTCCCGCCCTCGACACGGTGCGGTAGACCGGCACCGAACCTCCCGTTGTCATCCCGTTCCGGGCCCCGAAGACCCCGAACGCCCCCGAAGATCACAGAGAAGCGGACGAACACCACTTCTGTGCTCTTGGCTACCCGCGCGCACCGGTGAGGGAAACCTCACCGGGTGAGCATCTCATAACGGAATGCGATTATGCCGAAGGCCGGTGCGCTCCCGCTCGGGAGCACACCGGCCTTCGGTCGATATCTCTTTACGCCTCGACGTACTGGCCCCGGTAGTACTCGAAGACCAGTCCGATCACGGACATGACGAGGCAGGCGGCGGACAGCAGCACCAGCCACCAGCCGAACACCAGGCCCAGGCAGAGGCCCGCGGCCGAGAGGCCCACGAACAGCGGCCACCAGCTGTGCGGGCTGAACTCGCCCACCTTGCCGGCCAGGTCGGCGATCTCGCCGGTCTTGTCGTCCTCGGGCAGCTCGCCGCCCTTGAGCTTCTCCAGCCGGTTGACGGTGAAGTGGGCGTAGAAGCCGATCATGAAGGCGAGACCGACGGACATCGCCAGGGCGGTGGTGCCCGTCCAGTCACCGGAGAAGAGCCAGTAGACGACGTCGGTGATCAGGAAGAAGATCCCGCACCCGTAGAACATGTAGGCCTGGATGCGCATCGATCAGCCCTCCAGCTTCTTCGTCGACACCGTCTGCACGCTGAACTTCTCCGCGGCACGCTGCGCCTCCGCGGCGTGGTGCAGGTCGAAGGCCGGCCGCTCGGAGCGGATGCGCGGGATGGAGTTGAAGTTGTGCCGCGGCGGCGGGCAGGAGGTCGCCCACTCGAGGGAGCCTCCGTAGCCCCACGGGTCGTCCACGTTGACCTTCTTGCCCTTCTTCCACGTGATGTACAGGTTGTAGAAGAACGGCAGCATCGAGACGCCCAGCAGGAACGAGCCCAGAGTGGACAGCTCGTTCAGGCCGGTGAACTCCGAGGCGTAGTCGGCGTAGCGCCGGGGCATGCCGGCCGCGCCCAGCCAGTGCTGGACGAGGAAGGTGGTGTGGAAGCCGATGAACAGGATCCAGAAGTGGATCTTGCCCAGGGTGTCGTTGAGCATCTTGCCGGTGAACTTGGGCCACCAGAAGTAGAAGCCCGCGAACATCGCGAAGACGACGGTACCGAAGATCACGTAGTGGAAGTGCGCCACCACGAAGTAGGAGTCCGACAGCTGGAAGTCCATCGGGGGCGAGGCCAGCATGACGCCGGTCAGACCGCCGAAGAGGAAGGTGACCAGGAAGCCGACCGAGAAGAGCATCGGGCTCTCGAAGGACAGGTGTCCCCGCCACATCGTGCCGATCCAGTTGAAGAACTTCACACCGGTGGGCACCGCGATGAGGAACGTCATGAACGAGAAGAACGGTAGGAGCACCTGACCGGTCACGAACATGTGGTGCGCCCAGACGGTGATCGACAGACCGGCGATCGCGATGGTCGCGCCGACCAGGCCGATGTAGCCGAAGACCGGCTTGCGGCTGAACACCGGCAGGATCTCCGTCACGATGCCGAAGAACGGCAGGGCGATGATGTACACCTCGGGGTGGCCGAAGAACCAGAAGAGGTGCTGCCAGAGGATCGCGCCGCCGTGGGCGGAGTCGAAGACGTGCGCGCCGAACTTGCGGTCGGCGAACAGGGCCAGCATCGCCGCGGCCAGGACCGGGAAGGCCAGCAGGACGAGGATCGAGGTCAGCAGGACGTTCCAGCTGAAGATCGACATCCGGAACATGGTCATGCCCGGGGCGCGCATGCACAGGATCGTGGTGATGAAGTTGACCGAGCCCAGGATGGTGCCCAGACCCGACAGCGACAGGCCGATCACCCACAGGTCGCCGCCGAAGCCCGGAGTGCGGGTGGCGTCCGACAGCGGCGTGTAGGCGAACCAGCCGAAGCTGGCGGCGCCGTCAGGGGTGAGGAAGGCGGCGAGCACGACCAGGCTGCCGAACAGGAAGAACCAGAACGCCAGCATGTTCATGCGCGGGAACGCCACGTCGGGTGAACCGATCTGCAGCGGCATGATGACGTTGGCGAAGCCCGCGAACAGCGGGGTCGCGAACATCAGCAGCATGATCGTGCCGTGCATGGTGAAGAGCTGGTTGAACTGCTCGTTGGTCACCACCTGCATGCCGGGCTTGTACAGCTCCGTCCTGATCACCAGAGCCATCACGCCTCCGATGAGGAAGAACACGAAGGAGGTGATGAGGTACATGTACCCGATGACCTTGTGGTCGGTCGACGTCATCCAGTTGACGATCAACCGCCCCTTGCTGGTGTGAGGCTGTTCCGCGGGGGTGAGCGCGGGCCTCTCTGAGATCGCGGTCACTGCGCGCCTCCAGACTTCTGCTGGGCCACGAAGTCGTCGAACTCGGCCTGCGTGACGACCTTCACCTGGAAGAGCATCCGGCTGTGGTCGAGGCCGCAGAATTCGGCGCAACGGCCTTCGTACGTCCCGACCTTGGTCGGGCGCAGCTCGAACTTGTTCACGTATCCGGGAACGACGTCCTTCTTGTAGATGAAGGCGGGAACCCAGAAGGAGTGGATGACGTTGTCCGACTTGAGGTTGAAGCGGATGGTCTTGTCCACGGGAATGACCAGGACCGGCTTCTGCCCCTGGGCGGTGCCGCCCGGAGCGTCGGGGCTCGTCGGGGTGCCGACGATGCTGATCGGCGAGCCGTCGGCCTTCTTGTAAGTGTCGCCGAGGTAGTCGAACTGCCAGCTCCACTGGTAGCCGATCACGTCGACCGTCACGTCGGGCTTTTTGGTGATCTTCTCGACTTGGGCCTCGTCACGGGCGGTGTAGAAGAACAGCACACCGATGATGACGAACGGCACTGCGGTGTAGAGAATCTCGACCGGCAGGTTGTAACGCACCTGCGCGGGCAGACCTTCCTCGCCCTTCCGCTTGCGGTGGAACAACACGGCCCAGATGATCAGGCCCCAGACGATCACACCGATGATGATCGCCGCGATCCACGCGCCCTGCCAGAGCGAGAGCATGCGGTCGCCCTGCTCGCTGGCGGGGTCGGGGTACCCAATGCGCTTCCACTGTTCAGCGTCACAGGCGGTGGCGGCCATCGCCAGCAAAGCCAGCGTGGTCGCGCTTCTCAGCGCTCGGCGGCCACGCACTGGCGTACGCCGCTCCCTAGAGCGGGTCGGACTCACGGATTGCCTTCCCCACAGATGAAGCCCGGGAGCCATCCCGGGCGGCTGCATTCAAATAGATCCTCGTTTGGTGGACACATTAGCGCGGGTGTCCTGGGAGTCCCCCTCGGGACCCCCGTTAATGTCGTGCTGTGCCTTACTTCGACGCTGCCTCAACCGCACCGCTGCACCCCGCCGCTCGATCGGCGCTCATGGCGGCGTTCGAAACGGGATGGGCGGATCCGGCGCGCCTGTACGGGTCCGGACGACGGGCCAGAATGCTACTCGATGAGGCAAGGGCCCGGACCGCGGCCTCCCTGAAAGTCAGGCCGGACGAGCTGAGCTTCACCGCGTCGGGGACCCAGGCCGTCCACCTGGCCGTACTGGGTGCGCTGTCCGCCCGCCGGCGGGTGGGGCGCCACCTGGTGGTGAGCGCGGTGGAGCACTCCAGCGTCCTGCACGCCGCGCAGACCCACGAGCGGGAGGGCGGGACGGTCACCACGGTGCCGGTGGACCTCCGTGGCCGGGTCGATCCGGAGGCGTTCGCCGCCGCGCTGCGCCCCGACACCGCGCTGGCCTGCCTGCAGTCCGCCAACCACGAGGTGGGGACGGTGCAGCCCGTGGCGGAGGCCGCCGAGGCGTGCCGGGCGGCCGGGGTCCCGCTGTTCGTGGACGCGGCCCAGTCCGCGGGGCGGGTGCCGGTCCCGGACGGCTCGTCCCTGCTGGCGGCCAGCGCCCACAAGTTCGGCGGCCCGCCGGGCTCCGGCCTGCTGGTGGTCAGGAAGGGCACCCGGTGGAAGTCACCGCTGCCCGCCGACGAGAGGGAGGGCGGGCGGGTGCCCGGGCCGCCGAACGTCCCCGCGGCGCTGGCCACCGCCGCGGCGCTGGAGGCCCACTCGGCGGAGTTCGCCGCCGACGCGCCCCGCCTGTGGGGGCTGGTCGAACGCATCCGCACCCGCCTGCCGGAATTGGTGGAGGACGTAGAGATCGTGGGCGATCCGGTGCACCGTCTTCCCCACTTGGTGACCTTTTCTTTCCTCTATGTGGAAGGCGAGGCCATCATCACCGAACTGGACCGGCTGGGTTTCGAGGTTTCGTCCGGTAGTTCGTGCACGGCCGATACGCTTCGACCCAGTCATGTACTGGAGGCCATGGGAGTGGTTACCCATGGCAACGTCCGGGTATCGCTGCCCCTTGGAGCGACCACCGCGGACGTCGACCGGTTCCTCGCCGTGTTGCCCGACGCGGTGACCCGGTTGCGCAAGAGCGCGGGCGTGATCTGACGCCCGCCCGCCGAGAAGGGAAGCGTGACCCATGGGCTTCCGCCGCCGCGTCACCCGCAAGCAGCCCCCGGCGCCCCCGGCGCCGCCGCCCGTCCCGGCCGGCCCCCCGGCCGCCCTGGTCCTCGACGCGCTGGGGCGCAAGTGCCCCATCCCGATCATCATGCTGGCCGAGCGCATCCGCGAGGTGCAGCTCGGCCAGATCATCGCGGTGCAGGCCGACGACGTCGCGGCCCGCACCGACATCCCGGCCTGGTGCCGGATGAAGTCGCAGACGTTCGTGCGCGAGGAGGCCCTCCCCCAGGGGGGATGGGCCTTCCACGTCCGTCGCGACTACTGAGGACCCTCCCGGCCACCGGGAGGGTCAGCGGGGTCTTCAGCCCAGGTGGGCGGCGATCTCCTCGGCGGCCTCGGAGCCGTAGGCCTGGCCCATCCGGGTGAGGAGGTCCTCGCGCACCAGGGTGTACTCCTGGCCGCCGGCGGTCTCCAGCGCGTGGGCGGCCACGAGGTTGCCCAGCTGGGCGGCGCGCTCCAGGCCCAGGTTCCAGGCGACGGCGGCGAGGAAGCCGGCGCGGAAGGCGTCGCCCACGCCGGTCGGCTCGACCTTGCGGACCTCGGGCGCGGCCGGGACGTGCAGGCCGGGCTCGCCCTTACGGTCGATCATCACGCCCTTGGAGCCCAGGGTGGTGACCCGGACGTCCACCCGGTCCAGGATCTCGGCGTCCGACCAGCCGGACTTCTGCTCGCAGAGCGCCTTCTCGTACTCGTTGGTGAACAGGTACGCGGCTCCGCCGATGAGGCTGCGCACCTCGGCGCCGTCCATGCGGGCCAGCTGCTGGGACGGGTCGGCGGCGAACGCGATGCCCCGGGTGCGGCACTCGTCGGTGTGCCGCACCATCGCCTCGGGGTCGTTGGGGCTGACCACCACCAGGTCGATCTCGCCGAGCGGGGCCAGCTCGATGTTGCGGGCCTCGCTCATCGCCCCCGCGTAGAAGGAGGCCATCTGGTTGTGGTCGGTGTCGGTGGTGCACATGAACCGGGCGGTGTGCCGCAGCTCGGAGACGTGCACGCCGGAGCAGTCCACCCCGTGGCGCTCCAGCCAGGCGCGGTAGTCGGCGAAGTCGGTGCCGACCGCGCCGACCAGCAGCGGGTTCAGCCCCAGGCAGCCGAGGCCGAAGGAGATGTTGGCGGCGATGCCGCCGCGCCGGATCTCCAGTTCGTCCACCAGGAAGGAGAGCGAGACCTGCTGGAGCTGGTCGGGCAGCAGCTGGTCGGAGAACCGGCCGGGGAAGGTCATCAGATGGTCGGTCGCGATGGAGCCTGTCACGGCTATGCGCACGGCGTGGCTCTCCTTAGAGGATGAATGAAAAAGGGCCTGGACAGATTACTCTGCCAGGCCCTTGAGGTGCCGAGAAGCCCTCAGGAGAAGCTGTCGCCGCAGGCGCAGGAGCCGGTGGCGTTGGGGTTGTCGATCGTGAAGCCCTGCTTCTCGATCGTGTCGACGAAGTCGACCGTGGCCCCGCCCAGGTAGGGGGCGCTCATCCGGTCGGTGACGACGGTGACGCCGTCGAAGTCGTAGGTGATGTCGCCGTCGAGCTGGCGCTCGTCGAAGAACAGCTGGTAGATCAGCCCGGAGCAGCCGCCCGGCTGCACGGCCACGCGCAGCGCCAGGTCGTCACGGCCTTCCTGCTCGAGCAGGGCCTTGACCTTCTGAGCGGCGGCGTCAGTGAGGATGATCCCCTGCTGAGTGCTGGTCTCCGTCATATTTCTGTACTCCCAATACGGGGCCGAGGATTTGCCTAGCAGTCACAACGTACCTGTCGGCTCGGTTCTTCCCCGGCCGGCGGGGTTTTTCTCATGGTGCCACAGGGTCCGCGCCCCCGATGACCCCCGACGGCGCACGCTCTGCCCGGTATGTGGTTACATGGGAATCGTCACTCCGACGATAAGTCCGGAGACTGTGTTCCCACAGCTTCCGGCAGCCAGTCCCCCGTGCGCGGGAAGGAGCCCCCGTGACGACCACAACCGATCTCCCTCTGCTGTTCCTGGGCCAGGGCGCGGACCCCGGCAGCGAACGGGGCGTGCAGTGCCCCGGCGAGCTGCCCCCCGCCTCCGACCCCGAGCTCGTGGCCAGGGCCGCGGCGGCCAAGGCGGCTCTCGGCGACCAGGTCTTCGTGCTCGGCCACCACTACCAGCGCGACGAGGTCATCCAGTTCGCCGACGTCACAGGGGACTCCTTCAAGCTGGCCCGTGACGCCGCCGCCCGGCCGCAGGCCCCCTACATCGTCTTCTGCGGCGTGCACTTCATGGCCGAGTCCGCCGACATCCTCACCGGCGACGACCAGAAGGTGATCCTCCCGGACCTCGCCGCGGGCTGCTCGATGGCCGACATGGCCACCTTCGACCAGGTCGAGGAGTGCTGGGACGTCCTGACGGACCTGGGGATCGGCGACCGGGTCGTCCCGGTCACCTACATGAACTCCTCCGCCGACATCAAGGCCTTCGTGGGCCGCCGCGGCGGTGTGGTGTGCACCTCCTCCAACGCCAAGCGGGCGCTGGAGTGGGCCTTCGAGCAGGGCGAGCAGATCCTCTTCCTGCCCGACCAGCACCTGGGCCGCAACACCGCGGTGCTGGAACTCGGCCTGTCCCTGGACGACTGCGTGGTCTACAACCCCCACCGGCCGAACGGCGGGCTGACCGACGAGCAGCTGCGCGACGCCAAGGTGATCCTGTGGAAGGGCCACTGCTCGGTGCACGGCCGCTTCAGCAAGGAGTCGGTGGACGAGGTCCGCGAGCGGGTGCCGGGCGTCAACGTCCTGGTGCACCCCGAATGCCGGCACGAGGTCGTCACGGCCGCCGACCTCATCGGCTCCACCGAGTACATCATCAAGACCCTGGACGCCGCCGAGCCCGGCAGCTCCTGGGCGATCGGCACCGAGCTCAACCTGGTCAAGCGGCTGGCCGCCGCCCACCCGGACAAGAACGTCATGTTCCTCGACAAGACGGTCTGCTTCTGCTCCACCATGAACCGGATCGACCTGCCCCACCTGGTGTGGGCCCTGGAGTCCCTCGTCCGCGGCGAGGTCCCCAACCAGATCACGGTCGACCCGGAGACCGCAGGCCACGCCAAGGCCGCCCTCGACCGCATGCTGGCCCTCCCCTGACGGGAGGCCCGCCCGCGTGAGCCGGCGGGGCGCACGGCTTCGGCCGTGCGCCCCGTCGCCGCTCCTACTCCGGGATGAGGCCGGACTCGCCCAGCATCGCCCGTACCTCGTCGATGTGGGCGTCGGCGGGGGGCAGCACCAGGTCGGAGGGCTCCAGGCTGTCGGCGGGGAGCACCGAGCCCCGCTCCCGCACGCTGTCGAGGAGCGCGGTCAGCGCCCGCCGGAAGCCGTCCTCGTCGCCGGTCTCGATCGCCGACTCCAGCACGGCGTCCAGGTCGTTCAGGCCGGACAGCTCGGCCTGGTCGAGCTCGAGCTGGCCCTCCCCCATGATCCGGACGATCATGTTCAGCCCCCCTGCTGCGGCGGCCACTGCTTCTGCTGCCCGGGCTGCTGAGGCTGCTGCGCCTGAGCGGGGCCCGCGTCGATCTGCCGGGGCGCCTCGCCGCCCTGGCCCAGCTCGGCCTTGAGCCGCTCCAGCTCCAGCTCCACTCCGCTCGTGGCGTTCATCCGGTCGAGCTCGGCCTGGATGTCGTCGCGCGGCCCGGAGAAGTCCTCCAGCGCGCCGGACTCCAGCAGCTCGTCGATCGCCCCGGCCCTGGCCTGCAGCTGCGCGGTCTTGTCCTCGGCGCGCTGGATCGCCAGACCCACGTCGCCCATCTCCTCGGAGATGCCGCTGAACGCCTCGCTGATCCTGGTCTGCGCCTCGGCGGCGGTGTACGTCGCCTTGATCGTCTCCTTGCGGGTGCGGAAGGCGTCCACCTTGGCCTGCAACCGCTGCGCCGCCAGGGTGAGCTTCTCCTCCTCGCGCTGCAGCTGCTCGTACTGCGCGCGGAGATCGGTCAACTGGGAGTCCAGCCCGGCGCGGCGCTCCAGCGCGGACCTGGCCAGATCCTCCCGGCCCACCTGCAGCGCCTGGCGGCCCTGGTCGGTGAGCTTGTTGTGCTCCTTCTCCAGGCGAGTGATCTGCAGTTCCAGACGCTTGCGGGAGGTCGCCACGTCGGCCACGCCCCGGCGCACCTTCTGCAGCATCTCGAGCTGGCGCTGGTAGGAGTAGTCCAGGGTCTCCCGCGGATCCTCGAGCCGGTCCAGCGCGTTGTTGGCCTTGGATCTGAAGATCATCGACATTCGCTTCATCACGCTCATCGCGCGCGGACGTCCCTTCGATACGGGGTCGCTAAACCCGAGCCAGCCACTGACGGGCCTTTTATCACCCTACGTTGTTGACGCATGGACCGACCATGAGGTTCCTCGCCGGTATCGACATCAAATATCCTTCTTCCGTGTTCCGACGTCGCAGTGACTCCTCAGACGCCCCCGCCTCCTCACAGGACGCCGAAGCGCGTCCGGTGAAGGAGGGCGGCAAGGGCCGGCCCACTCCCAAGCGGCGCGAGGCCGAGAAGGTCCGGCGCAACCAGCTGGTGACCGCGCCCCGTGACCGCAAGGAGGCCTACCGGCAGGTCCGCGAGCGGCAGGCCCAGCAGCGGTCCAAGGCGCGCGAGGGCATGGCGCGGGGCGACTCCCGGTACCTGCCCAAGCGGGACCAGGGCCCGGTGCGCGAGTTCGCCCGCGACTACGTCGACTCGCGGCGGACGGTCGGCTCCCACCTCATGCTGATCATGTTCGTGATCGTCCTGGTGAGCTTCGTCCAGACCCCGGTCACCCAGCTGCTGTTCATGCTGATCCCGCCGGTGCTGCTGTTCGTCGTGCTGACCGAGAGCCTGCTGCTCTCCCAGAAGGTCAAGAAGCTGGCCGCCGAGCGCTTCCCGAACGAGGAGCGCAAGGGCGTCGGCCTGTACGCCGCGACCCGCTCGCTGCAGATGCGGCGGCTGCGCATCCCCAACCCGCGCTACGGACCGGGCGACAAGGACAAGATCTGAGCGACCTAGGATCGGGATCATGGAATTCCGATACCTGGGCCGCAGCGGTCTGAAGATCTCCGAAATCTCCTACGGCAACTGGATCACCCACGGCTCCCAGGTCGAGGAGGACACGGCGGTCGCCTGCGTGCACGCCGCCCTCGACGAGGGGATCACCACCTTCGACACCGCCGACGTCTACGCCGGCACCCGCGCCGAGACGGTCCTGGGGCGCGCGCTCAAGGGGCAGCGCCGGGAGTCGCTGGAGATCTTCACCAAGGTCTACTGGCCGACCGGGCCCGGGCCCAACGACCGGGGCCTGTCCCGCAAGCACATCATGGAGTCGATCGACGGCTCGCTGCGCCGGCTCGGCACCGACTACGTCGACCTCTACCAGGCGCACCGCTTCGACCACGAGACCCCGCTCGAGGAGACCATGCGGGCGTTCGAGGACGTCGTCCGCCAGGGCAAGGCCCTCTACATCGGGGTCTCGGAGTGGCGGGCCGAGGAGATCTCCGCAGCGCTGAAGATCGCCGAGGAGCGAGGCTTCGACCGGATCATCTCCAACCAGCCGCAGTACTCGATGCTCTACCGGGTCATCGAGCAGGAGGTCGTGCCCTTGTGCGAGCGCGAGGGCATCGGCCAGATCGTCTGGTCGCCGATCGCACAGGGCGTCCTGACCGGCAAGTACCTGCCGGGGCAGGCCCCGCCGCCCGGCTCGCGCGCCACCGACGACAAGAGCGGCGCGGACTTCGTGAAGTTCTGGATGCGGGACGAGGTCCTCACCCGGGTGCAGGATCTCCGCCCGCTCGCTCAGGAGGCGGGGCTGACCATGGCCCAGCTCGCGGTGGCCTGGGTACTGCAGAACCCGAACGTCTCCTCGGCGATCGTCGGCGCCTCCCGGCCCGAGCAGATCCGCGACAACGTCAAGGCCCGCGGGGTGCGGCTCGAGGCCGAACTGCTGGCGCGCGTCGACGAGGTGCTGGGCGACGCCGTCATCCGGGACCCCGCCGAGACCAGGTCCCCCGCCACCCGGCCGTAGGACGCCGCCCGGCGATCAGTCGAGACTGAGGGGCATCGGGCCGTACACCACGCGGTCGTCGTCCAGCAGACGCACCCGGGCGACGCCCGCGTCGGCCAGCAGGCGCCAGTTCTCGCCCAGCCAGCTCTCCGCGTCGGACTGGGTCGGCTGGTAATCGGGCTGATCGAAAGGCGCGGGCAGAACGCTCGCCGGGATCTCCGTCCCGTCCGCCTTCTCGTACCGCCACGTCCACGCCATGTCCGCCAGACTCCCCTCGACTTCGTGCACAGTACCGCTCCGGGGATGTGTCCCAGTGCGATCATGCCATGTCCGGCGTGCTTCTCGCCGGGAACGGCGGGGTGAACCTCCCGCGACGAGCCCAGTGCGCCTCCTCGTATAGTGCGCCTCGCCATGCGAATCGAGATCGAGGGCGACGCCTCTCCGCTGGGCTGGCCCGCCCACGGCTGCCGGTGTTCCTCCTGCGCGCCGCTGCGCCGCCGGGGCGAAAGCCGTGCTCCGCTGCGGATCCTGGTGGACGGGCTGCCTTTGGAGGACTTGGAGGCGGTGGAGGTTCCCGGAGGCTTCGACGTACGGACGGCCTCGGGTGGGCGGCTGCTCTACGGGCATCACGGAGCCTGGCCGGAACCGGCTCCGGGAGCCGTCTACGACGCCGTCCTGCTGGACCTGCTGGGGCGGCCGGAGCATCTGGCCGTGCTGCGGCGGCGGGGAGCCGTGGCCGCGCACACCGCCGTCCACGCCGTCCACGTCGACCACCGCGTGCGGGACGCGGCCGAGTTGCGGCGGCGGCTGGAGTTCTGGCGGGCGCCCGTCACCGGACCGCACCGGACGCTGCTGCTCGGCGGCTCCAGGTCCGGGAAGTCCGCCGAGGCCGAATTGCGGCTCATCGCCCATCCCGAGGTGACCTACCTCGCCACCGGGCCCCGGGCGGACGGCTCCGACCCCGAATGGGACGAACGGGTGCGCGCGCACCGGACCCGCAGGCCGTCCTGGTGGCGGGTGGTGGAGTCCGACGAGCTCTCCGGGCTGCTGCGCGGCGGCCGCGGCGCGATCCTGGTGGACGGGCTGGGCACCTGGCTGGCCTCCGTCATGGACCGTACGGGGGCGTGGGAGGACCCGGACTCCGTCCGGCCGCTTCTCGCGGAGCTCGTGACCGCGTGGCGTCACACGGAGGCCGTCGTGGTGGCCGTCTCCGACGAGGTGGGGCTCTCGCTCGTGCCCGAGAACCGTGCGGGGCGGCTGTTCCGCGACCTGCTCGGCGAGCTGAACCAGCGGTTGGCCGCCGAGTCCGAGGACGTGTCCCTCGTGGTGGCGGGCCGTCCCCTGCCCCTGTAGCCCTCCCGATAGCCTCGCTGCCCGTGAGCCTTCCCCCTGGCCTTCGGCTGTCCTTCGGCCTGCTCAGCGTTCTGCCCGTCGGCTTCGTCGAGGCCGACCGGAGGGTGTTCGGCGCGTCCATGGCCTGGGCGCCGCTGGTCGGCGCGGTGCTCGGGGCGCTGCAGGCCGCGGCCTTCCTCCTGCTGGACCTGGCGGGCGCCGGCACCGCCCCGGCCGCCGTGCTGGCGGTGGGGCTGGGCGCGGTGCTCACCCGGGCGCTGCACCTGGACGGGCTCGCCGACGTCGCCGACGGGCTGGGCAGCGGCAGGCCCGCCGCCGAGGCGCTCGCGGTCATGAAGCGCTCGGACATCGGGCCGTTCGGCGTCGTCGCGCTCGTGTTCACCCTGCTGGCGCAGGTCGCGGCTGTGGGCGCGGCCACGCATCCGGCCCTGGCGCTGGTGCTGGCCGGGGCGACCGCGCGGCTCGCCCTGACCTGGGCCTGCTCTCCCGGTGTGCCTCCGGCCCGTCCGGACGGGCTGGGCGCGCAGGTCGCCGGGACGGTACCGGTCCGGATCCCGCTCGCCTGGACCTGCGCGCTGTCGGCGCTCGCGGCCGCGGTCGCCGCCTGGTGGACCCGCTCGGCGGCGGACGTCCTGCTCCTGACCGCGGCCGTGCCCGCCGCGCTGGGCGCCGCCGTGCTGTTCCGCCGCCATCTGGTCCGCCGGTTCGGGGGGATCACCGGGGACGTCCTGGGGGCTCTGGCCGAGCTCGCCGGAACCACGGTGTTGATCTTCGCCACCCTAGGTTAAAAACCGACAAACAACCATAAATTACAGGCTTTGCGAGCCGCCCCGGATCGAGGCAAGGCTTGATCGAAACGGGGAAAACAGGTGCTGGGGGCGAGTAAGGTCGAGAGGCGTGACGACGAATCTCAGCATCAGCCAGACCGACCCCGCCTCCCTCGATGTCGACGCCCTCGTCATCGGCGTGGGCCCCGAGGTCGTCCCGGCCGCCGGGTCGCAGGGCGTGGACGGCGCGCTGGACGGGCGCCTCGTAGAGGCGCTCAAGGCCGTCGGCGCCACCGGCAAGGCCGGTGAGGTGGTCAAGCTCCCGACCCTGGGCGCGCTGCCCGCCAAGGTGATCGTGGCCGCCGGACTCGGCGAGGACCCCGGCCCCGAGGAACTGCGCCGGGCCGCCGGCGCCGCCGTGCGCGCGCTGGCGGGCACCGCGCGGGTCGCGCTGGCGCTGCCCGCCGACACCCCCGAACTGGTCTCGGCCGTGGCCACGGGCGCCCTTCTGGGCAACTACTCCTTCGGCCGCTACCGCACCGGCGAGCAGACCGAACCGGTGGGCGAGCTCGTGCTCGTCACCGGACTCGACGCCACCCCCGTGGTGGAGCACGCGGAGAAGGTCGCTGCGGCCGTCTCCCTGGCACGCGACCTGGTGAACACCCCGCCCTCCCACCTGGCCCCCGAGGACCTGGCGGGGGTCGCCGAGCAGGTCGCCCGCGACAGCGGCCTCGACGTGGAGATCCTGGACGAGAAGGCGCTGGTCGACGGCGGCTACGGCGGCCTCGTCGGCGTCGGCCAGGGTTCGGTCAACCCGCCCAGGCTGGTGCGCCTGTCCTACCGGCACCCGCAGGCCACCAGGACCGTGGTGTTCGTCGGCAAGGGCATCACCTTCGACACCGGCGGCATCTCGATCAAGCCGGCCGAGGGCATGGACTGGATGAAGTCCGACATGGGCGGTGCGGCCGCCGTGCTCGCCTCGCTCCAGGCCGTCGCCGCGCTCAAGCCCAAGGTCAACGTGGTGGGCTACCTGACCATCGCCGAGAACATGCCGTCGGGCACCGCCCAGCGGCCCTCCGACGTCATCACCATCTACGGCGGCAAGACCGTCGAGGTGCTGAACACCGACGCCGAGGGCAGGCTCGTCATGGCCGACGCCATCGTGCGCTCCGCCGAGGACTCCCCCGACCTGCTGGTCGACGTGGCGACCCTGACCGGCGCCGCGCTGGTCGCCCTGGGCGTGCGGACCACCGGCGTCATGGCCAACTCCGACGAGGTGCGCGAGAAGGTCGTCCAGGCCGCCCAGAAGGCGGGCGAGACCGCCTGGGGCATGCCGCTGCCCGAGGAACTGCGCAAGGGCTTCGACTCCCAGGTCGCCGACATCGCCAACATCAGCGGCGAGCGCTGGGGCGGCATGCTCGCCGCGGGCGTCTTCCTCAAGGAGTTCGTGCCCGAGGGCGTGCGGTGGGCGCACCTGGACATCGCCGGCCCGGCCTACAACAAGGGCGAGCCCTACGGCTACACCCCCAAGGGCGGCACCGGCGCCGCGACCCGCGCCCTGATCCAGATCGCCGAGGACGCCGCCGCGGGCCTGCTGTGACCTGAGTCAAACCTTCCAGCGGCCATTACCGCTCAGTACAAATGAAAAGATGGCTCTACCTGGCATTTCTCTAGGTGCCTGACCAGGGCCGGAGAAACGAGATCCACAAGAAGGAGCGTCCAGTGGCGAACAAGGGCCCGTACGACCTCGTCGTGCTCGGCGGCGGGAGCGGCGGCTACGCCTGCGCGCTGCGCGCGTCGGAACTGGGCATGCGCGTCGTCCTGATCGAGAAGGACCCCGTCCTCGGCGGCACGTGCCTGAACCGGGGCTGCGTCCCCACCAAGGCCCTGCTGCATTCGGCGGAGGTGGCCGACGAGGTCAACGAGGCGGCCGCCTACGGCATCAAGGCCAGCTTCGGGGGCATCGACGTGCCCGGGGTGCAGGCCTACAAGAACAAGATCGTCTCCACCACGGTCAAGGGCCTCACCGGCCTGATCAAGTCCAGGGGCATCGAGATCGTCACCGGCGCCGGACGGCTGGCCTCGCCGACCTCCGTGGCCGTCGGCGACGACGTCTACGAGGGCTCGCACGTCGTGCTGGCCACCGGCTCGGCCCCCCGCTCCCTGCCCGGCCTCGAGATCGACGGCGACAAGGTCATCTCCAGCGACCACGCGCTCGAGCTCGACCACGTCCCCGCCTCGGTCGTGATCCTGGGCGGCGGCGTCATCGGCGTCGAGTTCGCCTCCGTGTGGCGCTCGTTCGGCGCCGAGGTGACCATCGTCGAGGGCCTGCCGCACCTGCTGCCCCTGGAGGAGGAGTCCTCCTCCAAGCGGCTGGAGCGGGCCTTCCGCAAGCGCGGCATCAAGTTCGAGCTCGGCGCCCGCTTCTCCGGAGTGAAGACCACCGATTCCGGTGTGTCGGTCTCCCTGGAGAACGGCAAGACCATCGACGCCGAGCTGCTGCTGGTGGCCGTGGGCCGCGGCCCGGTCTCCGAGGGCCTGGGCTTCGAGGAGAACGGGGTGCGCACCGAGCGCGGCTTCGTGATCGTCGACGAGTACTGCACCACCTCCGTCCCGACCGTCTCGGCCGTGGGCGACCTGATCCCGACCCTGCAGCTGGCCCACGTGGGCTTCGCCGAGGGCATCCTGACGGCCGAGAAGGTGGCGGGCCTCAACCCCACCCCGATCGACTACGACGGGGTCCCCCGCATCACCTACTCCAACCCCGAGGTCGCGTCGGTGGGCATCACGTCCGCCAAGGCGCGCGAGCTCGGCCTGGAGATCACGGAGATCACCTACGACCTCGCGGGCAACCCCAAGAGCAAGATCCTGGGCACCCAGGGCGAGGTCAAGATGATCGCCGAGAAAGACGGCCCGATCCTCGGGGTCCACATGGTGGGCGCCCGGATCGGCGAGCTGGTCACCGAAGGCCAGCTGCTCTACAACTGGGAGGCCCTGCCCAGCGAGGTCGCGCAGCTGCTCCACGCGCACCCCACCCAGTCCGAGGCGGTCGGCGAGGCAGCACTCGCCCTCGCCGGCAAGCCCCTGCACGTCCACGGCTGACGACCACCAGCCACACTACGAGGAGTCGCTGAGAACCATGCCGGTCTCCGTCACCATGCCCCAGCTCGGCGAGAGCGTCACCGAGGGCACCGTCACCCGCTGGCTGAAGAAGGAGGGTGAGCACGTCGAGGTCGACGAGCCGCTCCTCGAGGTATCGACCGACAAGGTCGACACCGAGATCCCCTCTCCCGCCGCGGGCATCCTGACCAGCATCACCGTCGCCGAAGACGAGACCGTCGAGGTCGGCGCCGAGCTGGCGATCATCTCCGGCGCGGACGAGGCCCCGGCCCCGGCGGCCCCGCCCGCCGCGGCGCCCGAGCCCGAGCCGGAGCCGCCCGCGCCGCCCGTCGCCGCCCCGGCCCCGACGTGGCCTCCGGCCGCGCCTCCGGCCGCCCCGACCCCGCCGCCCGCACCCGAGCCTCCGGCGCCCGCTCCGCAGGCCGCCCCGCAGGCCGCCGCCCCGCAGGCGCCCGCTCCGGCCGAGGCCGAGGGCGCCTACGTGACGCCGCTGGTCCGCAAGATGGCCTCCGAGCTCGGCGTCGACCTGTCCACGGTGAAGGGCACCGGTGTCGGTGGCCGTATCCGCAAGCAGGACGTCCAGGACGCCGCCAAGGCCAAGGCCGCCGCGGCGGCCCCGGCCCCCGCCGCCGCTCCGGCGCAGGCCCCGTCCGCTCCGGCGGCTCCGGCCGCGCCCGCTCCGGTCCCGGCCGCCGCCGCGGCCAAGCGCGGCAAGACCGAGAAGCTGAGCCGCATGCGCCAGACGATCGCCCGGCGCATGGTCGAGTCCCTGCAGACCTCCGCCCAGCTCACCTCGGTCGTCGAGGTGGACATCACCAAGGTCGCCAAGCTGCGCGACCTCGCCAAGGCCGACTTCCAGGCCCGCGAGGGCGTCAAGCTGTCGTTCCTGCCGTTCTTCGCCCTCGCCTCCGTCGAAGCCCTGAAGGCGCACCCGGTCATCAACTCGGTCATCGACACCGAGAACAACGAGGTCGTCTACCACGACGCCGAGCACCTGGGCATCGCGGTGGACGCCGAGCGCGGCCTGTCCGTGCCGGTGATTAAGGACGCCGGCGAGCTCAACCTCGCCGGGCTCGCCCGCAAGATCGCCGACCTGGCCGAGCGCACCCGCACCGGCAACGTCAGCCCCGACGAGCTCGGCGGCGGCACGTTCACCATCACCAACACCGGCAGCCGCGGCGCGCTGTTCGACACGCCGATCATCAACCAGCCCCAGGTCGCCATCCTGGGCACCGGCGCGGTCGTCAAGCGCCCGGTCGTGGTCAACGACCCGAACCTGGGCGAGGTCATCGCCATCCGGTCCATGGTCTACCTGTCCCTGACCTACGACCACCGGCTGGTGGACGGCGCCGACGCCGCCCGCTTCCTCACCACGGTCAAGAACCGGCTGGAGGAGGGGCACTTCGAGTCAGAGCTCGGTCTCTGAGGAGGAGGTCCCCCTAGGCTGGAGGCGTGCGAGCGATCATCTCGGGTGCCTCAGGTCTGATCGGTGGAGCCCTCGCCGCGCATCTGCGCGGCGAGGGCTTCGACGTCTCGCGGCTGGTGCGCAGGCCGCCGTCCCGTCCCGACGAGATCTTCTGGGATCCCGCCGCCGGCGAGCTCGACCGGGCGGCCCTGGAGGGCGCGGACGCGGTCGTGCACCTGGCGGGCGCGGGCATCGGCGACCGGCCGTGGACGGAGTCCTACAAGCGGGAGGTCTACCAGAGCCGGATCAAGGGGACGCGCCTGCTGGCCGAGGGGCTGGCGGGCCTGACGGCTCCCCCGCCGGTGCTCGTCAGCGGCTCCGCGATCGGCTTCTACGGGGACACCGGCGCGACGGAGACCACCGAGACGGCTTCGAAGGGCACCGGCTTCCTCGCGGATCTGACGGCCGATTGGGAGGCCGCCGCGGAACCGGCCGCCGCCGCGGGAGTCCGGGTGGTCCACCCCCGCACCGGCATCGTCCTGTCCGCCCGCGGCGGGATCCTCGGCAAGACGCTCCCGCTCTTCCGGCTCGGCCTGGGCGGGAGACTCGGCAGCGGCCGCCAGTGGACGAGCTGGATCACCCTGCGCGACGAGGTCCGCGCCCTCCACCACCTCATCGCCGCGCCTCTGGCCGGCCCGGTGAACCTCACCGCCCCCCGGCCCGTCACCAACGCCGAGTACACCAGGGAACTGGGCCGCGCGCTGAGCCGTCCGGCCTTCTTCGCCGCGCCCGCCCCCCTCCTCAAGCTCGTCCTGCGCGAGTTCGCCTCCGAGGGCCCCCTCATCAGCCAGCGTGTCCTTCCCGCCCGGCTCCTGGAGTCCGGTTTCACCTTCGCCGACCCGGATCTTCCCTCCGCCCTTCGCGCCGTCCTGGCGGAAGAAAGCTGATCCCGGCCGGGGAGACGGGCCGGGATCAGCGGGAGGGTGGTTTCGGACGCCGTCAGAGCAGGCGGCGCAGCAGCTTCTTGGTGGACTCGGTGTAAGGCGGGTAGACGAACCCGGGGTCGGGGCTGATGCCCTTCCTCAAGCAGGCCTTGGCGTGGCTGAAGGTCTTGAAGCCGTACTCGCCGTGGTAGGCGCCCATGCCGCTGTTGCCCACGCCGCCGAACGGAAGGTTCGGGTTGAGGGCGTGGTAGCCGACATGGTTGATCACGACCCCGCCGGCGCTGACGTCCGCCAGGAAGCGGCGCTCGTCGCCCTTGCTCCCGGTGAACAGGTAGGCGGCCAGAGGCTTGGGCCGGGCCCGCACGAACTCGACGGCCTCGGCGACCGAGGAGACCTGGAGGATCGGCAGGATCGGGCCGAAGATCTCCTCGGTCATCAGCGGGGAGTCCGGGTCCGGGTCGACCACGACGGTGAAGTCGACGGTCCTGGCGTCCGGGTCGCTGTCGCCTCCGTGCACGACCTTGCCGCCGTGCCCGTCCAGCAGGCCGGCGAGCCGCCGGGCGTGCCGCTCGTTGACGATCCGGCGGGCCCGTCCGCCGTCGCCGCCGCTCATCTCCTCGACGGCCTTGACGACCTCTTCGGTGAACCGGTCGGCGACCTTCGCGTCGACCAACGCGTAGTCCGGCGCGATGCACGTCTGCCCGGAGTTGAGCTGCTTGCCGAAGACGATCCGCCGCGCGGCGGTGGCCACGTCGGTGTCGGCCGCGACGATGACCGGGGACTTGCCGCCCAGCTCCAGCGTCACCGGGGTGAGGTGCCTGGCCGCCCCGGCCATGATCGCCTTGGCGATCTGCGGGCCGCCGGTGAACAGGACGTGGTCCAGGCCCTGGTCGAGCAGTTCCTGGGTGACGTCGGCGGCGCCCTCCACCACCTGCACCGCGTCCTGGTCCAGGTACTGCGGGACCAGCCGGGCCAGCAGCGCCGAGGTGGCCGGGGCGTGCTCCGACGGCTTGATGATCACGCAGTTGCCGGCGGCGATCGCGGCCACCGCCGGGCTGAGCGTCAGGTACACCGGGTAGTTCCACGGCCCGATGATCAGGACGGTGCCCAGCGGCTCGTACTGCACCCAGGAGCGGGCCGGCAGCATCGCCAGGGGGGTGCCGGCCTTGCGGGGGCGGACCCACTTGGCGAGGTTCTTCCTGGCGTCGACCAGTTCGGTCTTGGTGGACGACAGGTCGGCGAACCACGAGTCGAACGCCTCGCGGCCGAGGTCCTCGCCGAGGGCCTCCACGATCTCGCTCTCGCGCTCGGTGATCAGCAGGTGGAGGGCCTCCAGCTGGGACCGCCGCCAGGAGAGCGACTTGGTCTTCCCTGAGGCGAAGGTCTTACGGAGCCGTTCGACGTTCTCCGCGATCGTGGACATGAAGGAAGGGGTCCTTTCGGCTCAGGCCTGCTTGGCGTACTCGTCGCGGAGGACGCGCTTGAGCAGCTTGCCGGTGGGGTGGCGGGGCAGTTCCTCGCGGAAGTCGATGCTCCTCGGGCACTTGTAGTGCGCGAGGTTGTCGCGGCAGTAGGCGATGAGCTCGGCGGCCAGTTCCTCGCCCGCCTCGTCCATCGACATCGGCTGGACGACGGCCTTGACCTGCTCGCCCATCTCCGGGTCGGGGACGCCGAAGACCGCGACGTCGGCGACCTTCGGGTGCACCGCCAGCAGGTTCTCGGCCTCCTGCGGGTAGATGTTGACCCCACCGCTGATGATCATGTGGGACTGGCGGTCGGTGAGGTAGAGGAAGCCGTCCTCGTCCACGTAGCCGATGTCGCCGAGGGTGGTCCAGCCGCGGCCCTTGGGGTCGCGCGAGGAGGCGGTCTTCTCCGGGTCGCCGTGGTAGACGAAGTCCGGGCCCTTGTCGAAGTACAGGACGCCGATCTCGCCGGGGGGCAGTTCCTCGCCGGACTCGTCCAGCACGTGGATCTCACCGAGCACCGGCTTGCCGACGGTGCCGGGGTGCGCCAGCCAGTCCTCGCTGTTGACGTACATGAAGCAGTTGCCCTCGGTGCCGGCGTAGTACTCGTGGATGACCGGCCCCCACCACTCGATCATCTGCTGCTTGACCGGGAGGGGGCAGGGAGCCGCGGCGTGGACGGCGAACTTGAGGCTGGAGACGTCGTAGGAGGCGCGGACCTCCTCGGGGAGCTTGAGCATCCGGATGAACATCGTCGGCACCCACTGGCTGTGCGTCACCCGGTGCTCCTGGATGAGCGACAGCGCCTTCTCGGCGTCGAACTTCTCCATGACGATGACGGTGGCCCCGAAGCGCTGGAACGTCATCGTGTAGCGCAGGGGGGCGGCGTGGTAGAGCGGCGCGGGCGAGAGGTAGACGGAGTGCTCGTCGGGCGCGAAGAGGAACTGGATGAGGTGGAACAGCACTCCGGGCGTGCCGAACGGGTCGAAGTTGATGACCGGCTTGATGCCCTTGGGCCGCCCGGTGGTGCCGGACGAGTAGAGCATGTCGATGCCCTCGACCTGGTTCTCCAGCGGGACGGCCGGGGCGGCGGCCACGGTCTCCTCGTAGGAGGTGAAGCCCTCGGCGGTGCCGTCCAGCATGAGCTTGAGGACGAGCCGCTCGTTGCCCGCGGTGATCTGCCCTGCGATGCCGGCGAGGGCGTGGGCGGTGACGAACGCCTTGGCCTCGCAGTTGCCGACGATGTAGCCGGCCTCGTCGGCGGTGAGCCGGGTGCTGATGGCCGTGTAGTAGAGGCCGGAGCGCTGCGCGGCCCACGCCACGGCGAAGAACTCCCACCGGTTCTCGAGCATGAACGCGATGTGCTCTCCGGGCCGGAGACCCGCTTCGTGGAACACCTGGGCGAGACGGTTGGACGCCTCGTCGAGTTCCCTGTAGGTGACGGCACGACCGGAGCCCGCCATGATCACAGCCGGCTTGTCCGGGAACCGCGCGGCCATCGTCCCAAGATCCATAGCGCTACCTCGACGTTGAAGCGATGTTACGTTTTCCGCATTGTGTTACATCCTGGACACCAGGGGAAGAGGGAAACCGAATCTAATTCGGCTGAGGGAGCGCGGATGCTGGACGAGATCACCAGGGAGGAGTCTCCCGAGCACCACCCCACCACGGCCCGCATCCTGCGGGCCGCTCTGGAGGAGTTCCTCGCCAGGGGCATCCGCCGCGCCAAGATGGAGGAGATAGCCCGCCGCGCCGGAGTCTCCCGCGTCACCGTCCACCGCCGCTACCCCAGCAAGCAGGACCTGGTGACGGCCGTCCTCATCGAGGAGGCCCGCGACCTGTACGCCCGCGGCCGCGTCATCGCCCGCGCCGAGAAGACCCTCCCCGACAAGGTCGCCGCCGGTTTCGTCTTCGTCCTCGACTACGCCCGCCACGGCAAGCTGGCACCGCTGCTCTTCAGCGACCCGGGCCAGTTCCTGCCGTCCTTCACCACCCGCGGCGAGCCCCTCATCCTTCTTCTCCGCGCCTACTACCTGGAGATCATGCGCGACTCGGACGTCGAGTACGACTCCATGGAGACGGCGGCCGACGTCCTGGCCCGCGTCGTCATCTCCTACTGCCTCTCCCGCAGCGGCGCCGCCGACCTCCACGACTCCGCCGCCGCCGCCGACTTCGCCCGCCGCCACCTGGCCCCCATCATCGCCCCTCCCGACAACGGAAGCGGCCTGAGAGCCCCCGCGTCCGAGCGAGGCCGCCGCCCGCTCCCCAGGTGAGGGAACGGACGGCGGCCTCGTCTGAGCCTTGTGCCCCGTAAGCGCCCCGACCGGCTTTGGAGACTCCTCCGCCGCTGGTCAGGGCGTTCTTCGATCAGATGTCGAAGTACAGCTCGAACTCGTGCGGGTGGGGGCGGAGACGGATGGGGTCGAGTTCGTGCTCGCGCTTGTAGGCGATCCAGGTGTCGATGAGGTCCTCGGTGAAGACGCCGCCCTCCAGGAGGAAGGCGTGGTCGGCTTCGAGGGCCTGGAGGACGGCCTCGAGGGAGCCGGGGACCTGCGGGATGTTGCGGGCCTCCTCCGGCGGGAGCTCGTACAGGTCCTTGTCGACGGGCTCGATCGGCTCGATCTTGTTCCTGATGCCGTCGAGGCCGGCCATGAGCATCGCCGCGAAGGCCAGGTACGGGTTGCAGGACGGGTCCGGGACGCGGAACTCGATGCGCTTGGCCTTGGGGTTGGTGCCGGTGATCGGGATGCGGATGCAGGCGCTGCGGTTGCGCTGGCTGTAGACCAGGTTCACCGGGGCCTCATAGCCGGGCACCAGGCGGTGGTAGCTGTTGACCGTCGGATTGGTGAAGGCCAGCAGGGCCGGGGCGTGCTTGAGCAGGCCGCCGATGTAGAAGCGGGCCGTGTCCGACAGGCCGGCGTAACCGACCTCGTCGTAGAACAGCGGGCCGCCGTCCTTCCACAGCGACTGGTGGCAGTGCATGCCGGAGCCGTTGTCGCCGAAGATGGGCTTGGGCATGAACGTGACGGCCTTGCCGTGGGCGCGGGCCACGCTCTTCACGACGTACTTGTAGAGCATCAGGTTGTCGGCCGAGTGCAGCAGCGTCGAGAACCGGATGTCGATCTCGGCCTGGCCGGCGGTGCCCACCTCGTGGTGCTGCATCTCGACCTCGATGCCCACCTGCATGAGCTGCTTGGACATCTCCGAGCGCAGGTCGGTGTAGTGGTCCATCGGCGGGACCGGGAAGTAGCCGCCCTTGAAGGGGGGCTTGGCGCCCAGGTTGCCGCCCTCCTCCTCACGTCCGGTGTTCCAGGCGCCCTCGATCGAGTCCAGGAAGTAGAAGCCCTCGTTGGCCGAGGTCTTGAAGCGCACGTCGTCGAAGATGTAGAACTCCGCCTCGGGACCGAAGAAGGCGGTGTCGGCGATGCCGGTGCCGATCAGGTAGTCCTGCGCCTTCTTGGCGATGTTGCGGGGGTCGCGGCTGTAGGGCTCGCCGGTCAGCGGGTCGTGGACGAAGAACATGATGTTCAGCGTCTTGTGCTGGCGGAACGGGTCGATGACCGCGGTGGTCGGGTCGGGCAGCAGCAGCATGTCCGACTCGTGGATCTCCTGGAATCCGCGGATCGAGGAGCCGTCGAACATCAGGCCGTCGCTGAAGACGTTCTCGCCGAAGTTCGAGGCGGGGAAGGTGAAGTGCTGGACGGTGCCGGGCAGGTCGACGAACCGTACGTCGACGAACTCCACCCCCTCTTCACGGATATAGGTCAGGACTTCTTCGGCGCTGTTGAACATCCGGCCTCCCAGGGTTCTTCCAACGATCAATGACTCTAGATTGCGGTCGTATCTCGTCTGTTTCCGATGTGTTACGACTTCCGGTGTTCACGACGCTCTAACCGCAGCCCAGCCTACGTCCTACCCCGCCGGGCCACCGTGCGATCGTGCCTCCCGACGCTGCCGGTACTTTTGTGGGGTGAGCGGTAACGAGAACAGATCCCGCTGGACCGGGACGTGGCTGAGCGGGGCGCGGGCGGCCGGAGCAGAGCTGGGATATCCGGGAGAGCAACTCGGGCTGCCCCGGACCGGCCGCGGCTCGGTCGCCAGCTACGCGCGGCGGCTGGTCGCGCTCCTGATCGACTGGTTCCTGTGCATGCTGATCGCCGGGGGCCTGGCCAACGCCTTCGGCTGGTCCGACCAGACCAAGAACCTGATGACCCTGGCCGTCTTCGGGGTGCAGGCCTGGCTGCTGGTGGCCTTCGCCGGCACCACGCTGGGCAAGCTGATCGCCGGACTGCACGTGGTGCGGATCGACGGCAGGCCGGTCGGCCCGGTGTGGGCACTGGTCCGCACGCTGCTGCTGCTCCTGGTGGTGCCCGCCCTGCTGTGGGACCGCGACCACCGCGGCCTGCACGACAGGGCCGCCGCCACGATCGTCATCGAGAGCCGGTGAGCCCGAAGACTCCCGAAGCCCCCTGAGAACACCGAAGCCCGCGGATTCCTCCGCGGGCTTCGTCATGTCGTCGTGCCGTCCTCGGCGGGGCCGTGTCAGCGGGAGCGGGGCCGGGGCGGCTTGGGCATGCGGACGTTGCGGGGCATCGGCCCGCCGGGCATGCCCGGCTTGGAGGGCAGCGCGCGCAGCCGGTCGTTCAGATCGTTGACCTGGGCCTTGTTGAGGTTGCGCGGCAGCTTCATGATCTTGCTCTGCAGCTTGGAGAGCGGAACCTGGCCCTCTTCGTCGCCGACCTGGAAGTCGTAGATCGGCACCGTGGCGGCGAGACGGGAGATCTTCTTCTTCTCCGCGCCCAGCAGCGAGGCCACCCGCGAGGGCGGCCCCTCGGAGACCAGGATGACGCCGGGCCTGCCGACCACCCGGTGCACCACGTCCATGCTGCGGTTGCCGCCCACGGCCGGGGTCACCACCCAGTTGCCCCGCATGGTGTCGAGCACACCGTAGGCGGCGCCGATCTGGCCTTCGAGCATCTTGTACTGGGTCTTCTGGGCCAGCTGCCCGAAGATCACCATGCCGACGATGATCGCCGCCATGATGCCCAGCGGGATCATGAACCACAAGCTGCTGATGAAGAAGCCGAGGACCACGAACAGCGCCAGGGTGCCCAGCGCCGAGGCGAAGACGATCGGGAGCGCCTTCGGGTTGGAACGGTGGACCAGCTGGGCCACCATGCGGATCTGCCGGAAGCGCCCGGGCTTGTCGTCGTTCTCTGCCATGTCGCTCATTCTAGTGATCGGCGCGTGCCTCGACGGCCTGCCGGTACAACCGGCCCGCGCGGTAGCTGGAGCGCACCAGCGGCCCGGACATGACGCCGGCGAAACCGATCTCCGTCGCCTCCTCCTGGAGCTCGACGAACTCCTCCGGCTTCACCCAGCGTTCCACGGGGTGGTGCCGGGGGGTGGGACGCAGGTACTGGGTGATGGTGATCAGTTCGCAGCCGGCCTCGTGCAGGTCGCCCAGCGCCTGGGAGATCTCCTCGCGGGTCTCCCCCATGCCCAGGATGAGGTTGGACTTGGTGACCAGCCCGGCCCGGCGCGCCTGGGTGATCACGTCCAGGGAGCGCTCGTAGCGGAAGGCGGGGCGGATCCGCTTGAAGATCCGCGGCACCGTCTCCAGGTTGTGCGCGAACACCTCGGGGGCGGCCGAGAAGACCTCGCCGAGCAGCTCGGGCAGCCCGTTGAAGTCAGGGGCCAGCAGCTCGACCCCGCAGCCGGGGACCTGTGCGTGGATCTGGCGGACGGTCTCGGCGTACAGCCAGGCGCCCTGGTCCGGCAGGTCGTCGCGGGCCACGCCCGTGACGGTGGCGTACTTCAGGCCCATGGACGCGACGGACTCGGCCACCCGGACGGGCTCGCCGGTGTCGTACTCGGCGGGCTTGCCGGTGTCGATCTGGCAGAAGTCACAGCGCCGGGTGCACTGGTCGCCCCCGATGAGGAAGGTGGCCTCGCGGTCCTCCCAGCACTCGAAGATGTTGGGGCAGCCGGCCTCCTGGCAGACGGTGTGCAGCCCCTCGTCCTTGACCAGCTCGGTGAGCTCCCGGTACTGGGGGCCCATCTTGAGCTTGGTCTTGATCCACGGCGGTTTGCGTTCGATGGGTACTTCTGCGTTGCGGACTTCCAGCCGCAGCAGCTTCCGTCCCTCTGGGGCCACAGCACTCACATGGCTAGGGTACGTCTCAGATCGGCGTTCTTCATCCGCAGCGGAGGCACCCCCCATGATCGTCTCGACCATGAACGACCTGCCCGGATACCGGGTGACCGAGGTCCTCGGCGATGTGTTCGGCCTCACCGTCCTGGTCCGCAGCGGAGCCTCCAGCCTCGAGGCGGGCCTGAAGAGCTTCCTGGGCGGCGAGCCCCGGACCATGACCAAGGAGCTGCACGACTTCCGCCTGGAGGCGCGCAGACGGCTGATCAGGGCCGCCGAGGAGATGGGCGCCGACGCCGTCCTCGCCGTCCGCTACGAGGCCAACGACCTGCGTGACCTGGGGACGGAGATCTGCGCCTACGGCACCGCCGTACGTGTCCAGAAGGTGGACTGAGGCATGGAAAAGTACAGTCTGTATAACAATCGGGTGGTCCATCAGGCCGATTCCCGGTTTTGGCTCCCGCACGTGAGCTGATCTCTCTAGGGTGACTCGCTGTTGTCAAACGAGTCGCACATGAACAAATGAGAGGAACAGCCGTGGCGCTGGCCATGACCTATCTGAGGCTGCCGGTGGAGGGCGGCGCCGACCCGGGCCAGATGGCGCGGCAGGTGTTCGGCTCCCCCGACTGGCGCAAGGCCCACCCCGGAAGGGTGCTCGACCTGGCCGGCAACTGGCAGGGGCTGCACTACCTGATCACGGGCGACCCCTGGGAGGGGCGCTCACCCGAGGCCGACATCGTCTGCGGAGGCCGGCTCCTCACCGAGAACGGCACCGAGGCGCTGGGCTTCGACATCATCTTCCTGTCCCCGGAGCGGGTGAAGATCGCCGCCGACCACCTGGCCGACACGCCCTTCCCCTCCCGCCGCTTCGACCTGGCCGCCATGGCGATGGCGGACGTCCAGGGCGTGTCGAGCTGGACCGACGCCGCCCGGGACAACCTGTTCAAGCCCAGCTACCACACCCTGGGCAGGTTCTTCGCCGACGCCGCCGCGCACGGAGAAGCGATCTTCAAGACGATGGGGTCAGCTTCTCGGCCCTGAAGGGCCGGGCTTGCAGCTCTTCCTCACACCTGGCGGGTGTGGTTCAGGCCGCGTCGTCGGCAGCGTGACTCACTGCCCAGACCGCTTCACCGCGCTGGGCGATGGTGCGGCCTGCGTTCACGTCGGCGTGCTCAGCGAAGCCACACGACGTGCAAAGGAAGGTGGACCGGTCAGGCCGGTTGCCCCGGCTGACGTGGTGACAGCGGCTGCATTCCTGCGAGGTGTGGCGGGGATCGACGAACACCACCGCCACACCCGCCAGGGCGGCCTTGTAGGAGATGAACGCGCCGAGCTGCGCGAACGACCAGGAATGCAGCGTGACCCGCTGGGGCTTGCGCAGCCGTACCCTGCCGCGGATGCCGCCCAAATCTTCCAGGGCGATCCCGCGGCAGGTGCGTTGAGCCTCGGTCACCAGCTGCTTGGCGATGCGATGGTCGGTGTCGGCCGCGAACCGCGCCTCCCGGCCCGACAGCTTGCGCAGCAGCCGCTTGGCGGACCTGGTGCCCTTCTTCTGCAGCCTGCTGCGTAGCCGCCGGTTCTGGTGCCGGACCTGGTTGAGGTGCCTGCCGGCATACCGGGTGC
Organism: Actinocorallia sp. B10E7; assembly: GCF_039871655.1. Taxonomy (NCBI): domain Bacteria; kingdom Bacillati; phylum Actinomycetota; class Actinomycetes; order Streptosporangiales; family Thermomonosporaceae; genus Actinocorallia; species Actinocorallia sp. B10E7. The sequence continues at coordinate 666,135 of NZ_JBDPLZ010000002.1, read as the reverse complement.
CGTCGCTGGTGGTGGCGATGTTCACGATCCCCAGATCCCCACCCAGGAAGCCGACCACCTCGCCCAGGTCGGGTTCGGGGACCTCACAGACCGCGTACAGGTACCAGTTACCGCCCCGCAGCACCAGATCGGACTCCCCGCGCCGGTACTCGGTGAGCGTCTTCAGCTGGGACGGCGAGCACTGGAACCCGATATCCCTCACGCGGCCGTGGACGGTCCAGATCGAGACGGTACGGGCCTCCAGCTGCCAGGACAGTGACCGGTCGTCGAACGGCTGGGCGGCGTCCTTGCGGAACCGGACCGGCTTGGACTCCACGGCCTTGCGCCGTTCGGAGCCCTCCCGGCCGTAGTTCCCGGCCTTCAGGTTCGCCTTCAAGGTCGCATAAGCCCCGGCGGTCTTGCGCACGACGTGCAGGGCGGGCTGGGCCGACAGGCCCAACGCCTTCACCTCCGCGTACACCAGCCGCTGAAGCGCCCGCCCGCCCTTGACGCCGCTCTCGAACGCGCGCCGGGAGACGTGATTCGCGGCCCGGTTGCAGGCGTGCAGCGTCTCCCGCAGAGCCACCCCGGTGGCCTCGTCCGGGAGGAGCTTCACCTGCACCACGATCTTCACACCCACAACGTAGCGTCCTGACTCCGACACTGAGAGTGTTTCCCGGATTCCGGCATGTGCAAGGAAGGCGAAGTACCTCGTCTGCGAGCAGGTCATGCAGGACGTGTGCGCTCAGCCTGACAGAGGACTCCGCTAGAAGACGATCATGTGCACCTCCCGGCGCGCCATCCGCCCAAAACCTCCGTCTCCACCCCCGCCGACCGGCGGCAAAGAAGATCGGCGCGCTACCCGCGTGAAAAGTCCGGCCAGCACGTCCGCCGCTGCCTGCGGGCAGAGCACTTCTGGTCGCCGTCGTCCTTCGCCGCGCCCTGCGGCGGCTTACCACCGGCGATCGTCAAGGAGTCCATCGGACAGCAGAACGCCCCTGACTGGTTCGGTACGCGGCGCTTGGCCTCGCTCTACGGGGCGCAATTCCTCCCGGCCGTGAACGGCCGGGATTCCTTGCTAGATCCTGTTGAAGGCCCTACAGCTGGGCGAGTGTCCGATGTGCCGTCTCGGCCGCGCCCAGCTGCTCCGCGAGGTGCCTCTCCACCAGCGGGAGCACCTCGCGGACGCTCACCCGGCGGCCCACCTCCTCGGTGAGCGAGGTGGACGAGACGTCCTTGAGACCGCAGGGAACGATCTTGTCGAACCAGGACAGGTCGCAGTCGCAGTTGATCTGGACTCCGTGCATGGTCACCCCCTGGGAGACCCGCAGCCCCACCGAGACCAGCTTGCGGTCCGGACGCACCCCGTCGACCAGCCAGACCCCGCTGCGGCCCTCGACCCGCACCCCCTGAAGGCCGAACTCCGCCATCACGCCGATCATGGCCTCCTCCAGCACCCGGACGAAGGCCACCACGTCGATCGGGTCGGAGAGCCTGACGATCGGGTAGAACGTCAGCTGCCCCGGACCGTGCCAGGTGATCTTCCCCCCGCGGTCGACGTCGACCACCGGGGCCCCCGGGTCCCCCAGCGGCCGGTCCAGCGGCTCGGTGCGCTTGCCGGCGGTGTAGACCGGCTCGTGCTCCAGCAGGATGACGGTGTCGTCGATCTCGCCGGCGACCCGGCGCGCATGGGTGCGGCGCTGCAGCGCCCACCCCTCCTGGTAGGGAACAGCCTGGTCACCGAAGCCCGCGTGCACGAAAATCACACTGCAGAGACTACTTGAGCTGGCGCGGCTCGATGGGCGTCTCCTTCACTCCGCCCGACCCGTCGCCCTCGATCCGCCACGCCCTGGCGTTCGGCCGGTAGGTCACCGCCTGGACGAACTCGGTGCCCACGTAGTGCAGCCCGACGCCCTCGTCGGCGGCGTACCCGTCGGGCAGCTCCCCCGAGCCGACCGAGGCCTGCAGCAGCGGGCGCCGCTGCGGGTCGCTGTCGTAGTGCACGCCGCAGGAGTAGGGCAGCAGGCCCAGCCCGTCCTTCAGCGGGCGCAGCTCGGGCCCGAAGGAGTCGGTGTTGCCGCCCGAGTGCCAGCACAGCGCGCCCGCGCTCTGCCCCGCCAGCACCACGCCCGAGCGCCAGACCTCCTCGAAGACCTCCGCCAGCCCGTGCGCCCGCCACAGCGCCAGCAGGTTCACCACGCTGCCGCCGAAGACGTAGACGAGGTCCTGGGCGAGCAGGTGGCCGCGCACGTCCTCGATGTTGGGCATGGGGAACAGCGCCAGGTGGCTGACCTCGGCGTCCATCCGGCCGAAGGCGTCGTAGGCCAGGGCCAGCCGCTCGGCCGGGTCGCCGGTGGCGGTGGCCAGGAAGCAGACCCGCGGACGGTCCTGCCCGGTGAGGTCGAAGGCGTAGCGCAGCAGAGGGCTGGGGTCGAGCCCGTAGCGGGAGTTGGGCAGGAAACCGCCGCCACCGATGGCGAGGATGTGCGGCTGTCCGTCGGTGCTCACATGTGCTCCTTGGGTCGGCGAGGGCCTGTCAGAGTCACCGTACGACTACGCACAGCCCCGGTTGGTCTTTTCCCGGATTCTGTGGACATCTCTTCACCGTCGGCACTCGCACCCCGGAAGAAGCGCCCCTGCCCTGACCCCTCCCCGACTCCGGCGCCAGGGGTACTACTCCAAAAGTCTGAGATGAAGACCATCCGACTTGGTGATCTCAGAAGTGTGAATTTCCGACAAAGTCAATGCATGGTCCAGATCGCCCCACCTCCCCCTGAAGCCAAGGAAGCCTCGGCCACGGGTGGGGGCGCGGACTCCCGGCCGGCGACCCCGGCGGTCCGTACACCCCCCGTCTGGCGCGAGCTCCTGCTCATCGCCCTGTTCTACGCCGCCTACATGGCGACGCGGATCATCCTCAACGACCCGGACGGGACGCAGGAGGCGTTCCGGCACGCCCAGCAGATCCTGCGGTGGGAGCAGGCCGCGGGCGTGAACGTGGAACTGGGCCTCAACCAGGCGCTGCTGCACCACGAATGGCTGGCCGTGGCCGCCAACCTCTTCTATCTGAGCGCCCACTTCGTGGTGACGGTCGGCATCGTCGTCTGGCTCTACCGCCACCGGCCCCACCACTACGTCTGGCTGCGCACCGGCATCATGGCCGCCACCGGGATGGCGCTGGTCGGCTTCTGGCTGTACCCGCTGGCGCCGCCGCGCTTCCTACCCGAGCACGGCTTCGTCGACCCGGTCGTCTTCTTCGACACCCCCGGCCTGTACTCCTCGGGGGCCTCGACCGCGATGGCCAACCAGTACGCCGCGATGCCGTCCATGCACGCGGGCTGGGCGATCTGGTGCGGCATCGCGCTGCTGCTGCTGGGCCGCGCCTGGTGGGCGCGGCTGCTCGGCGTGCTCTACCCGGTGGCGACCGTGCTCGTCATCATGGCGACGGCCAACCACTACATCGTGGACGCGGTGGCCGGCGTCGCGCTGATCCTGCTGGGGAGCGGCGGGGCCTGGCTGGCCCACCGAAGCAGCGGCCCCCTCCGGAGCCGGTGAGGAGCCTCTCCCCCGGCGCCTTCCCGCCTCAGGGGACCCTGGCGACGGCCCCGAGTATCGAGACGTCCTCGCGGGACGGGCGCTCCTCCGGCGGGACGTCGGGACGCCAGTCGACGACGGAGGTGATCCCCGGTTCGACGAGGTCGAGTCCCTCGAAGAACCGGGCGAATTCCTCGGTGGTCCGCATCTGGAAGCGCACGCCGCTCTTCTTGTCGGCCTCGACGACCTCGGCCCGTCGCTCCGGGGAGAGGTAGTCGAGGGTCGCGTGCGTCAGAACGATGTGGCTGCCGGGAGCGAGTGCCTCGCGCAGCCGGCCCAACAGCCCGTAGGCGTCCTCTTCCTCGGTGATGAAGTGCATGGTCGCGACCAGGATCAGCGCCGTCGGCCGCGACAGGTCCAGCGTCTGGGAGAGCTCGGGGGCGCCCAGGATCTTCTCGGGCTCGCGGAGGTCCGCGTCCACGTACGCGGTCGCGCCCTTGGGAGAGCTGTTCAGCAGCGCGCGGGCGTGCACCAGCACGATCGGATCGTTGTCGACGTAGACCACCCGCGACTCCGGGGCGATGCTCTGGGCGATCTCGTGCACGTTGCCCGCCGACGGAAGCCCCGCGCCGATGTCGAGGAACTGCCTGATCCCGACTTCGGCCGCGAGGTAGCGCACCACCCGCTGCAGGAACTTGCGGTTCTCCAGCGCGGCGAGCCTGATGGTGGGGAATCCCGCGGCGAGGATCTCGGCCGACTCCCGGTCCGCGGCGAAGTTGTCCTTGCCGCCGAGCCAGTAGTCGTACCGGCGCGCGGGGTGCGCCTTGGTGGGGTCGATTCCTCGCGGGGCACGTTCAGCACTCACGGAACGTCATTCTGCCCTACGTATCCCTGACATCTCGAGATTTTCACGACATGATCGACTTGGTGGCCATAAACAATGTGAAAGGTGCGGCGATGGAGCTGCGTTACAGCCCGTTCGACTTCACGGTCCACGAGGACCCGTACCCGTTCTACGCGCGGCTGCGGGAAGAGGCGCCCGTCTACCACAACGAGAAGGACGGGTTCTGGGCGCTCTCCCGGCACGCCGACGTCCTGGCCGCGTTCCGCGACGACCGGCGCTTCTCCAGCAGGAACGGGATCCGGATCGAGGAGCCCTTCTGGGGGCCCCAGGCCGAGCAGTTCTTCTCCTTCGTGGCCATGGACCCGCCGAAGCACACCCGGATGCGCGGGCTGGTCAACAAGGCCTTCACCCCCCGCCGGATCGCCGCCCTCGAACCCCGGCTGCTGGAGATCGCCCGCACCCACCTGGAGCCGCTGCTGGAGGGCGACGAGTTCGACCTGATCGACTTCGCCAAGACCTACCCCACCGACGTCATCTCCGAGCTGGTCGGCGTCCCCGAGTCCGACCGCGCGAAGGTCCGTGACATCAGCTTCGCCGTCATGCACGCCCCGGAGGAGGGCGACGGCGAGATGCACGAGGGCTCGACCGACGCCATGGGCGCGCTGATCGGCTACTACGCGGAGCTGACCGCCGAACGCGCCAAGCGGCCCCAGGACGACCTGCTGTCGGGGCTGCTCCAGGCCACCGAGAACGAGGACCGGCTCACCCCCGAAGAGATCATCGGGATCCTGATCCTCCTGATCGGCGCGGGCTCGGAGACCACGATGCTGCTGCTGGGCAACGCCTGGCACGCCGCGTGGAAGCACCCCGCCGAGCGCGAGCGCGCCTTCGCCGGCCGGATCGAGGACTGGATCGAGGAGACCCTGCGCTACGACCCGGTCGCCCAGTCGTCGCCCCGCACCACCACCGAGGACGTCGAACTCCACGGGGTGACGATCCCCGCCGGCGCCAAGGTCCTGCTGCTGAACGGCGCGGCCAACCGCGATCCCGAGGTCTTCCCCGACCCCGACCGGTTCGACCTCGACCGCGACACCCGCCAGCACCTCACCTTCGGCAACGGCCGCCACCACTGCCTGGGCGCGCCCCTGGCGCGGCTGGAGGCTCGGCTGGCCCTGAAGGAACTGACGGCGGCCATCGCCGACTACGAGATCGACGAGGCCGCCGCCAAACGCGTGCACACCTCCATCAACCGCGGCTTCATCTCGCTGCCCACCAGGGTGACCGCCCGCCGCTGACGGCGTGCCCGGGCACGGTCGGCGGAGGGGGCCGCCGCCGTGCCCGGTACGGAAAGCTCAGCCCGTCCCGTAGAAGACGCGCTCGGTGACCTCGCGGGCATGGCGGGCGTGCCTGCGCCAGTCCTCCAGCAGGTCACCGCTGCCCGGGTAGCCCAGCAGCCTGCTGACCGCCGTGCGCTCCCGGTGGTGGTCGGTCGGCAGCAGGTCCGACGCCCGTCCGCGCACCAGCATCACCGCGCCGCGGATCCGGGTGGCCAGACACCAGGCGTCGATGAGCGTCCTGGCGTCCCGGGCGGTCAGCAGCGAGTACTCCACCGCCGCCTCCAGCGCGCTGAGCGTCCTGGTGGTGCGCAGCTCGGGCACCTCGAACGCGTGGCGCAGCTGCAGCAGCTGCGCCACCCACTCCACATCCGACAGCCCGCCCGGGCCGAGCTTGAGGTGCAGCCTCCGGTCGACGCCGCGCGGCAGCCGCTCGGCCTCCATCCGCGCCTTGAGCCGGCGGATGTGCTGCACTTCCTGCTCGCCGACGCCGCCCTCCGGCCAGCGGATCGGGTTGATGACCTCGGCGAACCTCGCGCACAGCTCCCTGTCGCCGATGACGGGATCCGCGCGCAGCAGCGCCTGGCTCTCCCAGGGCGAGGACCAGCGCCGGTAGTAGGCGGCGTAGGACGACAGGCTGCGCACCAGCGGGCCCGACTTGCCCTCCGGACGGAGGTTGGGGTCGATGCCCAGCGGCGGCTCGGGTGCCGGCAGCGCCAGCAGCCGGCGCAGCTCCTCGGCCACGGTGTGCGCGGCCCTGTGCGCCTGCCGGTCCTCGGCGCCGTCCACCGGCTCGTAGACGAACATGACGTCGGCGTCGCTGCCGTAGCCCAGCTCGCGCCCGCCGAAGCGGCCCATCGCCACGATCGCCAGCCGGGCCGGGATCGGCTCCCCCCGCTCGGTCTCGACCTTGTTGACCGCCGCGGTGAGCGCGGCCTCGAGGGTGACGGAGGTGATGTCGCTGAGCGCCTCGCTGACCGTCCGGACGTCGGCCAGGCCGAGCAGGTCGGCCACCGACACCCGGAACAGCTCCCGGCGCCGGATCGCCCGGACCGCCGCGACGGCGTGCTCTGCCTTCTCCCGGTCACCGTGCCTGCCCACCACCGCCAGGGCCTCGGCACGCAGATCCGTCAGGGAGCGGGGCGCCAGCTCCGCGTCGTCGCCCAGGATCTTCACCCCGTCCGGGGCGCGCAGCAGCAGGTCGGTGACGTAGGCGCTGGACGCCAGCAGCCGCGCCATCCGCTCGGCGACCGTCACGTCGTCGCGCAGCAGCCGCAGGTACCAGGGGGTGGCCCCCAGCGCGTCGCTGACCCGGCGGAAGCCCAGCAGCCCGGCGTCCGGGTCGGGCGCGTCGGCGAACCAGCCGAGCATCACCGGCAGCAGGGTGCGCTGGATCGCCGCCCTGCGCGACACCCCGCGGGTGAGCGCCTCGATGTGGCGCAGTGCCCCGGCAGGGTCGTTGTAGCCCAGCGCCAGCAGCCGGGCCCGCGCCGCCTCGGGGGTGAGCCTGGCCTCCTCGCCCGGCAGGTTGGCCACCGCCACCAGCAGCGGCCGGTAGAAGAGCTTCTCGTGGATGCGCCTGACGCCCCGCGCGTGCCGCCGCCACAGGTCCGTGAACTGCCGAGCCGGGTCGCCGGTCAGTCCCAGCGCCCGGCCCAGCCGCCGCAGCCCCGCCTCGTCCGCGGGCACCAGATGGGTGCGGCGCAGCCGGTGCAGCTGGATGAGGTGCTCGGTGCGGCGCAGGAACCGGTACGCCTCGGCGAGCGCGGCGGCGTCGTCGCGTCCGACGTACCCGCCCTCCGACAGCGCGGTCAGGGCGCCCAGGGTGTTGGGGCTGTGCAGCAGCTCGTCCGCCCTGCCGTGGACCATCTGGAGGAGCTGCACGGCGAACTCCACGTCGCGCAGACCACCGGGGCCGAGCTTGAGCTGCCGCTCGACCTCGCCGTGCCGTTCCTTCAGGTGGTCCTCGACCCTGCGGCGCATCGCCTGCACGTCCGAGACGAAGCTCTCCCCCGCGGCCGCCTTCCACACCAGCGGGGAGAGCGCGTCGAGGTAGTCCTGGCCCAGCTCGAGGTCGCCGGCCACCGGACGGGCCTTGAGCAGCGCTTGGAACTCCCAGGTCTTGGCCCAGCGCTCGTAGTAGGCGCGGTGGCTGGCCAGGGTGCGCACCAGCGGACCCGACTTGCCCTCCGGGCGGAGATTGGCGTCCACCTCCCACAGGGATCCCTCGGGGGTGATGTCCGAACACGCCCGCATCATCGCGGCGGCCAGCCGGGTCGCCGCGCGCAGCGCCTCCTCCTCGCCGCCGGTCCGCCCCTCGGCGGACTCGGCGGGCTCTGCGACGAAGATGACGTCCACGTCGGAGACGTAGTTGAGCTCGCGCCCGCCGGACTTGCCCATGCCGATGACGGCCAGGCGGCACAGCGTGTGCTCGGGCACCTGGGCGCGGGCTATGGCCAGGCCCGCCTCCAGCGCGGCGTCGGCGAGGACGGCCAGTTCCTCGGCCACCTCCCCCACGTCCGCCTCGCCGGTCAGGTCGCGGCCCGCCAGGTGCAGCAGCCTGCCCCGGTAGGCGACGCGCAGCGCGTCCAGCGCGTCGGGGAGGCCGACGGGGACCGGGTCGCCGGGGTCGGCGCCCACCGCGGTGAGCAGCTCGGCGCGCAACCGCCCCGGAGGGGGCGGATCGGGAGGGCCGGTGAGAACGTTCCACTGCTCCGGGTGGCGCGCCAGGTGCTCGCCCAGGGCCGCGCTCACGCCCAGGACCGCCAGGAGCCTGCGGGTGAAGAGGGGGTCGGCCGCCATCCGTCCGGGAAGGTCCGGGTCGGCTTCGAACAGCCGGATGAGTCCGTCCAGCGCCAGGTCGGGTTCGGCGGTCCCGCCCAGCGCGTCGAGAAGCGGATCGTCGAGAGGAACAGGGGAAGAGGAGAGAGCCCTCTCGGCCGCGGACGCGTCGGAGAAGCCAAGCCGCGCGAGCCTTGCGGTGAGGGATGTACGGCGTTCACTCACAATCTTCAAACTAACCGTCCAGGGACCGCCGGGAGTGGATCACTATGCTCAAGGTCTCCGGAACGTTACAGACCTCACTTCAAAGTTACGCTGACCCGACGTCTCGGTGAAGGGACGGAAGGGTCCGGCATGGGGCTGTAACGCCCGCTCTCCGCGATCCAGTCCAGCTGGGCGCGGGGCACCGCCAGCAGGGCGTCGACCACCCGGCCGGCCGGCTCGCGCAGGGACGGATCCAGCCCGCGCCAGGCGGATTCCGCGGTGAGGTCCTCGGCGGCCTCGGCCACCCGGGCGAGCCCCTCCTCGATGCGCTCGCTCACCCAGGCGACCGCCGTCAGCGGCTCCAGCTCCAGCTCCCTCGCCGCCAGCGCGACGTAGTTGCACAGCTCGCCCCGGCCGTGTTCGTGCGGGTAGGAGGCGACGTCGTTGCACCATGCCGTGACATCGTTGACCCCGTCGAAGAGCCGACGCCAGGAACGGGTGCGGATCAGCTCCTCGGGCAGTTCGGCCCCCAGGACCGGCTCGGCCAGGTCCAGCATGAACGGGCCGTTGGTGCGGCGGCGCAGCCGCGGATAGTCCTCCAGCGAGGGGAGCACCCCGGTGCGGCGGCCGACCGCCTCGTCCGCGCAGCCCTGCCGGTGCCACTCCAGATGGGTGCGGAACCGGCGGCGCCACTCGCCGCCCATCCCCTCGGACGTCTCCCGCCACAGCTCGGCCAGCACGATCTCCAGCGGGCCGGCCCCGGCGCGGGGCGCGCCCCGGCGCACCGCCCGCGCCATCTCCTCGTAGAGGGCGTCCACCGCGGTCGCCGAGCCGCCGAACGGGGTCTCGTCGCGCAGGTCGTCGAAGGCGAACAACCAGATCAGCCATTTGGTGGACAAGGTGACCCGGGAGACCGGGGCGTCCGGGAAGACCCGGCAGGCCAGCCGCTCGAACCGGCCGCGGCCCAGCCGCGAGGTGTCGGCGTCGCCGATCACCAGCCCCCTCGACCTGGCCCAGGCGGCGGTCTCCTCCCCGACCGCCCACAGCCCCTCGTGGACCCGGCAGGGGGCGGCCAGAGAGGGGACCCGCCAGGTCAGGGGCGACAGCAGCTCGGAGGTCAGCATGCGCTCACGTTAGGTGAGCGCCGCCGCGGCTTCCGGGTACTCCGGGTCAAAGTCCGGTCATGATGGGCTCCACCAGAGCCGCCGTGCCGTGGCCCGGCACCCAGGTGCAGGCCCCGCCCACCGCCACGACCCGGCCGGTGTCCAGCACCCGGCGGAGCGCCTTGCCCACCTTCTTGCGCGACGGGCCCCCGGGCGCGGGGTACAGCAGGCCCGGCAGCTCCTCGCCGTCGATGACGTCGAAGTCCACATGAAGGTAGATCGGTCCATCGGGCAGCACCGGCTCGTCCACCTCGGCCACCTCGCAGCGGATGATCTCGGCGCCGGCCAGGTACTCGGCCTCCGGCGGGTCCAGGTCGCGGGCGTCCACCAGGACGACCCGCTGCTCGGGCACCGGCTCCAGGCCCAGCAGATCGGCGATCACCTCGGGGTTGGCCCCCACCAGCAGGCGCAGCGGCATACCGCCCAGATAACCCGACAGGGTGCTCTGCGGGGTGTGGACGTCTCCGTGGGCGTCGAACCAGACGATGGAGGGGCTGATCCCGGCGCGCTGCAGGCCGGCCACCACGGCCAGCGAGGTGGTGCAGTCGCCCGAGACGACGACCGGCCTGTCCCCCTCGCCCACCAGCTTGGCCACCGAGTCCGCGACCGTGTCGTAGAGCACCGCCATCCGCCGCCAGTGCCCGGCCTCGGGGAGCAGCAGCGTGATGGTCTCGTCGGCCTCGACCGGCGCCTCGAAGTCCGGCAGCCGCTCGTCAAGGTGATAGGGCACACAGATAACGCTCACGGGATGAAGGTATCCCGGAACTGTGCGATCGTTCGAGGACTTCGACCCTGGACGGGCCACTACCCAGGTCGCACCCGGCGGGTAGGTTTGTAACGCTGGGGAAACACCCACAAGGCAGACTGGCGGCAAGGCCCGGTGTGGCGGCTGATCAGCCTCGACTCCGGTTCATAGGCTCGTAAGGAGAATGGCATTGGACCGTCAGCAGGAGTTCGTGCTCCGGACCCTCGAGGAGCGGGACATCCGGTTCATCAGGCTCTGGTTCACCGACGTCCTGGGCTTCCTGAAGTCCGTGGCCGTCGCTCCGGCCGAACTGGAGGGCGCCTTCGCCGAGGGCATCGGCTTCGACGGCTCGTCGATCCAGGGTTTCGCCCGGGTCCATGAGGCCGACATGCTGGCCAAGCCCGACCCCTCGACCTTCCAGGTGCTGCCGTGGCGGGCGGAGGCCCCCGGTGTGGCCCGGATGTTCTGCGACATCCTGATGCCGGACGGCACCCCCTCCTTCGCCGACCCCAGGTACGTGCTGAAGCGCACCCTGGGCAAGGCCGCGGACCTGGGGTTCACCTTCTACACCCACCCTGAGATCGAGTTCTTCCTGCTCAAGAGCCTCCCCTCCGCGGGGGAGCCGCCCGAGCCGGTCGACCAGGCGGGTTACTTCGACCACACCCCGCACTCGACGGCGCACGACTTCCGCCGCAACGCGATCACCATGCTGGAGTCGATGGGCATCTCGGTGGAGTACAGCCACCACGAGGGCGCCCCCGGCCAGCAGGAGATCGACCTGCGGTACGCCGACGCGCTCACCACCGCCGACAACATCATGACCTTCCGCCTGGTCATGAAGGAGGTCGCGCTGGAGCAGGGCGTCTGGGCCTCGTTCATGCCCAAGCCGTTCACCGAGTACCCGGGCTCGGGCATGCACACCCACATGTCGCTGTTCGAAGGCGACCGCAACGCCTTCTACGAGCCGGGCGCCGAGTACCAGCTCTCCAAGGTCGGCCGCGCCTTCATCGCGGGCCTGCTCAAGCACGCGCCGGAGATCACCGCGGTCTGCAACCAGTGGGTCAACTCCTACAAGCGCCTGTGGGGCGGCCCCGGTTCGGCCGCCGGGCAGGGCGGCGAGGCCCCGTCCTACGTCTGCTGGGGCCACAACAACCGCTCGGCGTTGATCCGCGTGCCCATGTACAAGCCGCAGAAGGGCCACGCCACCCGGATCGAGTTCCGTTCGCTCGACAGCTCCTGCAACCCCTACCTGGCCTTCGCCGCCATCCTGGGCGCCGGCCTGAAGGGCATCGAGGAGGGCTACGAGCTGCCCGCGGGCGCCGAGGACGACGTGTGGGCGCTGACCCCGGCCGAGCGCCGGGTACTGGGCATCCAGCCGCTGCCCCAGTCCCTCGACGAGGCGATCCGCGCGATGGAGCGCTCCGAGCTGCTCGCGGACGTCCTAGGCGAGCACGTCTTCGACTTCTTCCTGCGCAACAAGCGCGCGGAGTGGGAGGACTACCGCCGCCAGGTGACCGAGTACGAGCGCAGGCGCTACATCGAGGTGCTCTGACACGTCCCCGCCGGCACCGGGCGTCCCGCGGACCCGGCGGGCCGAGGGGAGTGGCCCAGGCCACTCCCCTCGGCCGGGGAGTTCCCCGGACTCTGATCTAAGGCCTGTCTCGAAGTCCGGTCGCAGGCGGATCGGTGGATGTGCCGGTGAAGGATTCGAGCTCGGTTTCACCGGATAGTGGCGACAATTTTGGTGACTCTCTGCGTTCTGTCGGTCGCTCATGGCAGGATCCGGGGTCATGCAGACCACCGTTGCCACCAGGCCGGGGCCGCCGGATGCCTCCGGCGGCCCCGAGAGTGGTGTGCGCCGCACGCGGGGTGCGAACAAGGCTGCGGCGTGGCGGTGGGACGGCCCGGTCAGCGCGTGGTTCCGGTTGTGGGGGCGGGCGTGCGCCGTCTTCACCCCCGGCATGCTGAAGACGGCGCTGGCCGCCGAATGCGCCGCAGTCGGCGGCAGGCTGGGGCGGGCGGCCACGTTCAGCACCGCGCTGTCCCAGCACTGCCTGTGCGGGCAGAGGACACCCAAGACCCTTAAGCAGCGGGTGCACCGCTGCCCGTCCTGCGGGCTGGTCGCCGATCGGGACCTGGTCTCGGCCGCGCTCGGCGCGTTCGTCACCTGGACCGATCCGGCCGACCCCAAGACCGCGTCGGTCGACTTCTCTTCTTCCCGGCACGCGTTGGGCGTGTTCGGGCCGGGGCTGCAAGGAGCCCTGGCCGAGTCAACCGCCACCCGCACCCGCACCGCCCCAACAGGCGGCGGGAGGCGAGGCGGCAGCCGCCCCGAAGGGGAGGCCTCTGCTCGGCCGCATCCGGAACGCCCCAGGCGCCGACCCCGGACCGGGACCCACCACGGATCCCACCGGACAGACGCCACCGGGCACCGGACTGTCTCGACTTCGAAACAGGCCTTAGGCTGGTCGGCGTGGCACGTCTACGCATCGCTCTCGCCCAGGTGAATCCCACGGTCGGCGACCTCGGCGGGAACGCCGAGCTCGTCGTCTCCGGAGCCCGTCGCGCCCTGGAGGCCGGCGCGGATCTGGCGGCCTTCCCGGAAATGGTGCTGACCGGTTATCCGGTGGAGGACCTGGCGCTGCGCGGGTCCTTCGCGGAGGCCTCCCGCAGGTGCCTGGTCGAGCTGGCCGCCCGGCTGGCCGCCGAGGGCCTGGGCGAGCTGCCCGTGGCCGTCGGCTACCTCGACCGCAGGGAGACCGCCGCGGCCGGGCAGCCCCCCGGTGCCCCCGAGAACTCACTCGCCTGGCTGCACCGGGGTGAGGTGCTGCTGCGCTCGGCCAAGCACCACCTGCCCAACTACGGGGTCTTCGACGAGTTCCGGTACTTCGTGCCGGGCGACCGGCTGCCGGTCGTCCGGATCGCCGGGGTGGACGTCGCCTCCGCCATCTGCGAGGACCTGTGGCAGGACGGCGGGCCGGTCAGCGCCACGGCCAAGGCCCGCGCCGGGCTGCTACTGGTGATCAACGGCTCGCCCTACGAGCGCAGCAAGGACGACGTGCGGCTGGAGCTGTGCGCCCGCCGCGCCCGGGAGGCCGGCTGCGCGCTGGCCTACGTCAACATGGTCGGCGGCCAGGACGAGCTCGTCTTCGACGGCGACTCCCTCGTCGTCGACGCCTCCGGGAGGCTGCTGGCCCGCGCCCCCCGGTTCACCGAGGACCTGCTGATCGCCGACCTCGACCTGCCCGAGGCCGACTCCTCGCTGGGCGAGGGCTCCTTCCCGCTGGACGCAGGGGACGGCACCACGATCACCGTCGAGCGCAGGTTCGTCTCCGACGGGCCCCGGCGGGACGGCCCCGCCGAGCCCGCGCCGCTGGCCGAACCGCTCGACGACGCCGCCGAGGTGTACGGCGCCCTCGTCACCGGGGTGCGCGACTACGTCCGCAAGAACGGCTTCCGCTCGGTGATCCTCGGCCTGTCCGGCGGCATCGACTCGGCGCTGGTGGCCGCCATCGCCGCCGACGCGCTGGGCCCCGAGAAGGTCCACGTGGTGCTCATGCCCTCCCGCTACTCCAGCGACCATTCGGTGAGCGACGCCGAGGAGCTGGTCAAGCGCCAGGGCCTGCACGCCCGGACCCTGCCCATCCGCGACCTGGTGGAGGCCTACGAGCGGGAGCTGGAGCTGACCGGCCTGGCGGCCGAGAACCTTCAGGCCCGCATCCGCGGCAACCTGCTCATGGGCCTGTCCAACCAGCACGGCCACCTGGTGCTGACCACCGGCAACAAGAGCGAGCTCGCCGTCGGGTACTCCACCCTCTACGGCGACAGCGCCGGCGGCTTCGGCCCGATCAAGGACCTCACCAAGACCCTGGTGTGGGAGCTGTCGCGCTGGCGCAACACCCAGATGGGCCCCGGCCCGTTCCTGGCCGCGCTGGGCCCCGAGCCGATCCCGGTGGCGATCATCGAGAAGGAGCCGTCCGCCGAGCTGCGCCCCGACCAGCGGGACGTCGACTCCCTGCCGCCGTACGAGGTCCTCGACCGGCTGCTGGACGACTACGTCGAGCGGGACCTGGGCCACGACGAGCTGGTCGCGGCCGGCCACGACCCGGCCCTGGTCGAGCGCGTCATCCTGCTGGTCGACCGGGCCGAGTACAAGCGGCGCCAGTACCCGCCGGGCCCGAAGATCACCGGCAAGAACTTCGGACGCGACCGCCGCCTGCCCATCACGTCCCGTTGGCGCGAAAAACACTGAAACACGACGTTCGGCCAGCTATGATCATCGCTCCCTGACCGATGGGAGTTCCCATGGCGACGCCGCCCGGCCGGCAGGATCCGCGCGATCCGCGCCTCGCGCCAGGACAGTACGGCGGACAGTACCCCTCGCAGGCCCACCACCCGGCCTATGACCCCTACGGCCCGCACGACCGGTACTACTACGCCGCGCCCCCCTGGGGGCCGCCTGACGCGCCGCCGGGCTACTTCGCCGTGGCCCATCTCGGCAAACGACTCCTGGCCAGGGTCATCGACGTCCTCATCGCGGCCGTCACGGCGGTCGCCCTGATCGTCCCGATCATGGTGACCGCCCAGAAGCGGGACCCCGAGATGGAGACCGCCGTGGGGAACCTGGCCGTCGCCTCCCTCTTCCTGATCGTCTTCGGCGGGTACTTCCTCTACGACGGCGTCCAGAACGCGTTGTGGTCCCGCACCCTGGGCAAACGCCTCATGCGCCTGCGGGTGGCTTCCGTCGACGCCCCCCATCTGCCGCTGTCGCGGGGCAGGGCCTTCGGCCGCGCCGCCCTCTACCCGATGGGTTTCGGGTTCCTGGGCATGCTGCCGCTGATCGGCCTGATCACCACGATCAACTCCTTCTCGCCGCTGTGGGACAGGCCCAAGCGTCAGGCCTGGCACGACAAGCTCGCCAAGACCGTCGTCCTGAACGACGCCCGCCGCTGAACTCCCTCAGTCCTGGGGCAGCCGCGGCAGCGGGAACTCGTCGGTGTGGTGGTACTGGCCCGGCCACTGCTCGCTGAAGTCGGTGTCGTCCGGGTCGGTGCCCGGCAGCGGCAGGTCGCACCAGACGACCTTGCCCAGGGCGGTCCTGCGGGTGCCCCAGCGGCGGGCGAACTCGCTGACCACCAGCAGGCCCCGCCCGCCCTCGTCGTCGTCCGCGGCGCGGCGCAGCCTCGGCAGCGCCGCCGAACGGTCCATCACCTCGATGACCAGGGTGCGTTCGCGCAGCAGCCGCAGCTCCAGCGCGCCCGGCGAGTACCGCACCGCGTTGGTGACCAGCTCGGACGCCAGCAGCTCGGCGGTGTAGGACAGCTCGGCCAGACCCCACTCCTCCAGCTGGGCGCGCACCAGGCCGCGGGCGCGGCGCACGGCCGCCGGGTCGTTGGGCAGCGTCCACGACTCGTGGGTGTCGGACGGCAGCCGCCGCAGCCGGGCGATGAGCAGCGCGATGTCGTCGCGGTGGTGGTCGTCGTAGACGCCGGCCAGGCAGGCCTTGGCCAGGTCCTCCATCGGGCGCTCCAGCGCGGACGCGTCGAAGATCCCGCGCAGCCGGGCCAGCCCGTCGTCGATGTCGCGGCCCCGGCTCTCGACCAGGCCGTCGGTGTAGATGACGAACATGCTGCCGTCCTCGACGGCGAACTCGCGGCTCTCGATCGGGTTGCCGCCGACCACGCCCAGCGGCGGGGCGTCGGGCAGGTCGAGGTACTCGGTGGTGCCGTCGGCGCGCAGCAGCAGCGGCGGCAGGTGCCCCGCCGAGGCGATCTCCAGCAGGCCGCTGATGGCGTCGTAGACCCCGTAGACGCAGGTCGCGAAGTGCGGTTCCTGCTCGCCGAGCTCGGTCATCAGCTCGTGCAGGATGTGCAGGGCGTCGGCCGGCGGGTAGTCCAGGTTGGCCAGCGTGTGCAGCGCCGTGCGCAGCCGCCCCATGGTGACGGCGGCCTTGACGCCGTGGCCCGCGACGTCGCCGACGATCAGCGCGACCCGGCCGCCGGGCAGCGCGATCGACTCGTACCAGTCGCCGCCGACCTCGACCAGCTTGCTGCCGGGCAGGTAGCGGTGCCTGACCTCGACCGAGGACGGGTGGGACAGCCGGTTGGGCAGCAGGCTGCGCTGCAGGGTGAGGGCGGTGGCCCGCTCCCGGCTGAAGCGGCGGGCGTTGTCGATGACGATGGCGGCGCGGGAGGCGAACTCCATGCCGATCTCGACGTCGTAGGCGTCGAACCGGCGGAAGCCCGCGGTCCTGGTGCAGATCATCATCCCGAGCAGGGAGCCCTGGGCGATCAGCGGCAGCATCACCATCGAGACGTCGCTCAGCAGCTCCTTCACCGGGTCGCGGCGCCAGGCCGCGGCGATCTCGGTGGCCTGCTCCTCGGTGATCTGCCGCAGGTGCACGGCCTCCCTGCGGTCCAGGCAGTCGCGGTAGGGGGTGTCGGGCGGGTAGACCAGCACCTCGCCGGTGGGGAACGTCGACGCCCAGTCCAGGTCGTGGTTGTCGGTGGCCAGCGCGATCCGGCGCAGCACCGCCGAGCCGCCGGCCGCTCCGGGCGACTCGTCGGCGGCGACCAGGCTCTCCAGTACCACGATCGCCGCGACGTTGCAGTAGTGCGGCACGACGACGTTCGCCAGCTCGCGGGCGCACTGGTCGAGGTCGAGGTTGGCGCCGAAGCGGGTGAGCGGGTCGTCGAACAGGGCGCGGCGCACCTGCACCGGGTCCTGGAAGCGCTCGGCCGACGGCAGCGCGATCTTGATGTGCGCCAGCGCGGCCAGGTCCGTCCCGCCGATCATCGGCTGGATCGTCACCACGGCCTCGCCGGGGCCGCGCATCCGCCAGACCGCGGTGCGCTCCTGCCCCTCGGCGACCGCCGCGAGGAGGCCCTCGAGTTGCTCCGCGCCCTCTTCGATCAGCTCGGCCAGCGGGGTGCCCAGCAGTTCCGCGGGCTCCAGCGCCAGCACCGAGGCCGCGTTGCGGCCCGACTGGACGATCCTGCCGTCGGCGTCGAGGCCGAGGACCAGGGTCCTGGACGCCGAATCCGGAATGGACGCAGTGGCCTTTCGCGCCATCGCGGTTCTCACGTCTGCCGCTCCCGCCGCCGTCCGCCTGTCGAGTCCTGCGCTCAAGTATGGGGTACCGAAGCGTTTCGTGCGTGGTTACCCACCCAAGAGCGGTCGCCGCGCGGCGAGTCCGGCCGGCCCTTCCGGCGGGGTCCGCCCGTGTCCGGCCCGGCACCGGGAGTGAGATTTCCTTCACCTTTGGACAAAAAGCTGGGAATGGGGACCCTTCCCCTGCCGTTGAGTTGGTGGGATCATCGATCCCGTCCGGGTACGCCGAAGGGGCGCCTCGAGACTGGAGGTAGATCAAGCATGTCCACAGCGCAGGACCGGTCGACCATGCTCTATGGCGGCCAGGGAACCCGGCGGATCACCGTACGCGACATCGCAGCGGCCAAGGCCCGCGGCGAGAAGTGGCCGATGCTCACCGCCTACGACGCGCTCACCGCACGGATCTTCGACGAGGCGGGCATCCCCGTCCTGCTCGTCGGCGACTCCGCCGCCATGGTCGTCTACGGATACGACTCCACCGTCCCGGTGACGGTCGACGACCTCCTCCCGCTCACCGCCGCGGTCGTGCGCGGCTCCAAGCGCGCACTGGTCGTCGCCGACCTCCCGTTCGGCTCCTACCAGGGCTCGGTCGAGCAGGCCCTGGCCACCGCCACCCGCTTCCTCAAGGAGACCGGCGCTCACGCGGTCAAGCTGGAGGGCGGCCGCCGGGTGCTGCCGCAGGCCGAGGCCATGGTCGCGGCCGGCATCCCGGTGATGGGCCACCTCGGGCTGACCCCGCAGTCGGTCAACGTCTTCGGCGGCTACCGGGTCCAGGGCCGCGGCGAGGCCGGCGAGCAGCTGCTGCAGGACGCCAAGGCGCTGGAGGCCGCGGGCGCCTTCTCCGTGGTGCTGGAGTGCGTGCCCGAGGACCTCGCGGAGCGGGTCACCACCTCGCTCTCGATCCCGACCATCGGCATCGGCGCGGGTGCGGCGACCGACGCCCAGGTGCTCGTCTGGCAGGACATGGCCGGGCTGGTCCCGCACACCGCCAAGTTCGTGAAGAAGTACGCCGCGGTCGGCGACATGCTCTCCGAGGCCGCCCGCTCCTACGCCGAGGAGGTCGTCGGCGGCGCCTTCCCGGCTCCGGAGCACTCCTACCACTGATCTCTCCCTCCCGCCCCCTGGAGGAGAAAAGGAACGGCCCCGGCTCTCGCCGGGGCCGTTCCGCCTCTGTTCGGATCCGTGCGGTGGTCCGTCGGCTCACACGTCGGTGACGCGGATGCCGGCGTGGGCCTTGTAGCGGCGGTTGATGGAGATGAGGTTGGCGGTGAAGGCCTCGATCTGGTGGGCGTTGCGCAGCCGCCCGCCGTAGATCCCGCGGACGCCGGGGATCCGCGAGGCCAGGGCCTGGACGAGGTCGGTCGCCTCCCGGTCGTCGCCCAGCACCAGCACGTCCAGGTCGATCTCGTCGACCTGGGGGTCGAGCAGCAGCACGGCCGACACGTGGTGGAAGGCGGCCACGACGCGGCTGTCGGTGAGGATGGCCTCCGCCTGCTGGGCGGCGCTGCCCTCCTCGACCGGCAGGGCGTAGGCGCCCTTCTTGTCGAAGCCCATCGGGTTCACGCAGTCCACCACGATCTTCCCGGCCAGCTCGGACTTCAGCGACTCGAGGGTCGCCTGGTGCCCGCCCCAGGGAACCGCGATGATCACGATGTCGGACTCGGTGGCGCAGGCCGCGTTGTCGAGGCCGCGCACCCCTTCGCCGAGTTCCGCCGCCGCCTCCTGGGCGCGGTCGGCGGCCCGCGAACCGATGATCACCTGGTGCCCGGCGAGGGCGAACCGGCGGGCCAGGCCCTTGCCCTGGTCCCCGGTTCCGCCCAGGATGCCGATGGTCAGGCCGCTCACGTCAGGGAGATCGCTCATGTTCGTGATCCTGCCAGGTGCGTCCGAACGGGATTCCATCGACCCTGCCCGTGGCGATCCCCGGGCGGAGGCGGGCCCGCTGCGTCAGGATGGGAGCCATGGACGCCGGTCAAGTGACACTGCTGCGGGAGCTGCTCTCCTCCACCGAGCTCATGGCCGACACCCGGAGGTTCGCCCGGACCCTGCGCTCCTCGGCGCGGGAGGACCTGCTGCTGCTGGGCACCCCCGAGGACGAGCCCTGGCATCTGGCCGCCCACCTGGACGACGAGAGCCGCTTCGTCCCCGAGCTCAAGCCCACCCTGGTGCGCTGGGACCCTCCGCCGGGCGCGCCCGCGCACCTGTCGGTCGGGCTCGACCGCCTCGCCGACGCCCGGCGCGGCGAGGCATTGTTCGTGGTCTCGCCCGAGCGGGCGCCCGACCCGCTGCTGGAGCGGGTGGACGACGCCCGGCGCACCGGAGCGGTGATCCTCGCCCTGGACGGCGGGGACCGGGAGCTGACCGGGCTGGCGCACGAGGCGCTGACGGTCCGGCCCAGCGGCCTGGTCACGTTCGACCAGGCGCAGCACCTGGTGAGCGCCGCGGCCGCCGAGGAGAGCCCCCGACGCGGACTGCGGGAGCGGCTGGCGCGGCTGCTGGACGCCGTCAGCGGGCCTCAGCTCTCCTGAGAGTCCCACTCCTCGTTGCGCTCCTGCGCGGTGGTCAGGGCGAACCGTGCGGCCTCCTCGGAGTCATAGGGGCCCATCCGGACCCTGTCGGGGCAGCCGGGCCCCTGCTCCACCTTCATGTGCCGCAGACAGAAAAACCAGTGTCCCTCATCAGACATGATCACTCCTCCTGTACGAATTCCTGCCCTGATCCGGGCATCTAAACTCTCATTCCATGACGACGACGTATCTCACGCCCGGCAAGGTCTCGCCCCCGCGCAAGGTCCCGGCGAACATCGAGCGGCCCGAGTACGTCGGGAAGAGGTCCCCCAGGACGGGCGAGCCCGATGTCAAGACGCCCGAGATCATCGAGGCCATGCGGGTGGCCGGCCGGATCGCCGGGCAGGCCCTGGCCGAGGTCGGCGCGGCCGTGCGTCCGGGGATCACCACCGACGAGCTCGACCGGATCGGCCACGAGTTCCTCCTCGACCACGGCGCCTACCCCTCCACCCTGGGGTACCGGGGCTTCCCCAAGTCGCTGTGCACCTCGATCAACGAGGTGATCTGCCACGGCATCCCCGATGACACCGTCCTGCGCGACGGCGACATCGTCAACGTCGACATCACCGCCTTCGTCGGCGGGGTCCACGGCGACACCGACGCCACGTTCCTGGTCGGCGACGTCGAGGAGGAGTCACGCCTGCTGGTGGAGCGCACCCGCGAGGCCATGATGCGCGGTATCAAGGCGGTCCGCCCGGGCCGCGCCGTCAACGTGATCGGCCGGGTGATCGAGGCCTACGCCCGCCGTTTCGGCTACGGAGTGGTGCGCGACTTCACCGGCCACGGCATCGGCACCACGTTCCACTCCGGGCTGGTCATACCGCACTACGACGACCCGCACGCCACCACGCTCATCGAGACGGGCATGACCTTCACCATCGAGCCCATGCTCACCCTGGGCACCCACGACTACGACATGTGGGACGACGGCTGGACGGTGGTGACCCGGGACCGCAGGCGCACCGCCCAGTTCGAGCACACCATCCTGGTGACGGAGACGGGCGCGGAGATCCTCACCCTGCCGTAACAATCCCGTACGAACAGCGCGGCGGCCGCGATTCCGGCGGGCGGGCGGGTGATAATCCGCCCGTGCTGACCTCCGAGGCGCGTGCCGCATGATGGGCCCCACCCACGCCCTGTCGGGCGCGGTGGCCTGGCTGGCCGCCGTGCCGCTGATCCAGGACGCCGGGCTGCTGCAGGGCTACGCGGTGCAGCTGTCCGCCGGGCAGATCGCGGCCGGGACCGTGGTGTGCGCCGGAGCCGCGATGCTGCCCGACGTCGACCACCATGACGGCACCATCGCCAACACCTTCGGGATCTTCAGCCGGGGGCTCTGCAAGGTCGTCTCCAAGGTCTCGGGCGGGCACCGGCAGGCCACCCACTCGATCCTCTTCGCGCTGGGCGCCGGATACGGGGCCGACTGGCTGGCCACCCACCACGAGCGGATCTGGTGGGTGCTGCTGTTCCTGCTCGTCGGGCTCGGCCTGCGCGGCCTGGGCGTCGGGACCGGCTCCAGCGACGCCTTCACCGGGGTGCTCAACGCGCTGGCCGCGGCGGGGCTCGTCTACTGGATGCACGACGTCGACATGACGTGGGCGGGCTACGCCGTCGCGCTGGGCTGCGTCGTCCATGTGGCCGGCGACTGCTGCACCCCGCGCGGCTGCCCGGTGCTGTGGCCGGCGCCCTGGCGGCTGGGGGTGCCGCTGATCCCGCGGACGAACGGCAGGGCGGAGAAGTGGGTGATCACTCCGCTCCTCACCCTGGGAGCGGTGATCCTCGCCGTCCGCACCGCGATGGGCGACGAGATCACGAGCTGGCTGGAGAGCAAGGCCTGAGCGGGCCCGCCCGGCGGGCCCGCCGCCCTCGACTCAGTCCTTGAGGGTCGTCGAGTGGAGGGTGCCGTCCACCTTCTGGGTCTCGTCGGAGCAGCTGCACTGACCACAGCCCGGCAGAATGTCCATACCTTTACCGTCTCTTCCGTTTTATCCTGATACGGCATTTTCGAGCGTACGCCGTTCCGCCGGAGAAGGTCAGTGCCACGGCCGTGCAAATCTCCGGTCGAGAGGGAACGCTCTCCTCCCCGCCACTTCCGGGATGCCGTCTATGAGGCCGCCAGCGGGGGAACAGAACGTTCGTGAGGAAACGAGAGCTCTGCGCGGCGGCGCTGGCCGCCGCACTGTTGACCGGATGCACCGGAGGCGGCGGCGAGAACGGCACGACGACGCGGACCGCTTCTCCGGGGCAGGCGACCGCCGCGGCCGGGCTGGAGGACGCCTACACGCGGATCGTCGCCGCCGCGCTGCCGTCCGTCGTCCAGATCAACACCGACCAGGGCGAGGGGTCGGGTGTCGTCTACGACGCCGACGGCCACATCGTGACCAACGCGCACGTAGTGGCCGGGGCCCGCACCTTCCAGGTGGTGCCCTCCAGCGGCGGCAACCCGCTGAACGCCCGGCTGGTCGGCTCCTTCAACGCCGGAGACCTGGCCGTCGTGAAGGTGGACGGAGCGAACCTCCCCCCGGCGACCTTCGGCGACTCCGCCCAACTGAAGGTGGGGCAGATCGTCCTGGCCATGGGCAGTCCGCTGGGCCTGTCGGGCAGCGTCACCAACGGCATCGTCTCGGCGACCGGCCGGACGGTGACCGGCCGGCGGCAGGGCTCCTTCCCCGGTGCCACCATCTCCGACGCGGTGCAGACCAACGCGGCCATCAACCCCGGCAACAGCGGCGGCGCACTGGTCACCCTGAACAACGAGGTCGTCGGCATCCCCACACTGGCCGCGGGCACCGGCGAGGGCTCCCCGGCCCCGGGCATCGGATTCGCCATCCCCAGCAACACCGTCCGCACCATCGCGCCCCAGCTGATCTCCTCCGGCAAGGTCACCAGCTCCGGACGGGCCGCGCTGAACGTCACGATCGCCCAGACCTTCAACATCACCACCGGCGAGCCCGGCGGGGTCGCGGTCGTCTCGGTGGCCGAGGGCGGCGCGGCGGACGCGGCGGACCTGCGCAAGGGCGACGTCATCACCGAGGTCAACGGACGGGCGACCCCGACCACCACCGCGCTCGCCGAGGTCCTGGCCGGTCTGAACGTGGGCCAGACCGTACCGGTGAAGATCCGTCGGGATGGAGCGGAGCAGACCGTGCAGGTGAAGCTCGGCGAACTACCCGGAGGTTGATTTTTCTCACTCATCCCTCGAACCACCACGCGAACGGCGGCGTCGGTGAATAATGCGCTGTCTGGTTTGCGAAGGGAAAACGATGTTCGGGGTGGTACGACCCTGTCGGCACGGTATGTGTACGACTTTGTTCAAAGACTGGATGGCCCACCTCTGCGGGTTGTGCCTCACCCTGCGCGATGAGCACGGCCACCGTGCCCGGCTGGTGACCAACTACGACGGACTGCTGGTCTCCGTGCTCACCGAGGCCCAGTCCGCCGAGACGTCCCCGCGCCGCAAGGCCGGAGCGTGCGCGCTGCGGGGCTTCAAGAGCGCCGACGTGGTGACGGCGCGGGCCGAGGGCGCGCGCCTGGCCGCCGCCGTCTCCCTGCTGCTGGCCGCGGGCAAGACCCGCGACCACATCGCCGACGGCGACGGTCCCTACGCCCGCAGGCCGGTCGCCGCGGCCGCCGGCCGGATGGCCGACCGCTGGGACGCCGCGGGCGGCACGACCGGGGAGGGCCTGGGCTTCGACGTGGACGTCCTCCGGGACGCCGTGGCCCGCCAGACCGTGCTGGAACGGACGCCGGGCCTCACCCTGCTGGAGCTGCTGGAGCCGACCGAGACCGCCGTCGCGGCCGCCTTCGCGCACACCGCGGTGCTGGCGGGCAGGCCGGGCAACGCCGAACCCCTGGCCGAGGCCGGCCGGTTCTTCGGCAGGCTCGCCCACCTGCTGGACGCCGTCGAGGACCTGCCCGCCGACCACTCCATCGGGGCCTTCAACCCCCTGACCGCCACCGACACCCCCCTGCGCGAGGCCCGGCGCCTGTGCGACGAGTCCCTGCACGGGCTGCGCCTGGCCCTGGCCGAGGTCGAGTTCGAGGACCGCGCGCTGGTGAAGGCCCTGCTGGAACGGGAGGTCCGCAAGGCGGTGGACCGGACGTTCCAGGGCCACCCGTACGCGGTGTTCGACGAGCCCTCCGCCTCCAGCCGGGGAGGGCTTCCCGTCCTGCCCGCCGTAGGCCAGTACCCCCCGCCGGGGCACTACCCCCCGCCCGGGCAGGTCCCTCCCGGCTACCGTCCGCCCAAGAGCCGTCCGGGCTGCGGACCCGAACTGTGCCTGGCCGGCTCCCTGGTCGGCTGCACCTGCGGCCTGTGGCGGCCGGAGTGGAGCGAGTACCACGGGTCCCCGTGCTCCGACCGGTGCGCCTGCACCCGGTGCGACGGCTGCGGCGACTGCTGCTCGGGCTGCGACGGCTGCTCAAACTGCTGCGGGGACGGCTGCTGCTGCGACTGCGGCTGCGACTGCTGACCCCCCGTCAGGGGCGGGCGGGCGCCGTCCGCCCCGAGGGGTCAATAAGGTGGAAGGGTCTCCAGCCCCGAACCGAGAAGACCATGACCTCTCCTGCTCGACGGATCGGCCCGCTCACCGCGCTGGCCACGCTTCTGCTGCTCCTCCTCGCCGCTCCCGCCCGGGCGCACACCGCGCTCACCGGCAGCACCCCCGCCGACGGAGCCGAGATCGCCGCCCCTTCCCAGGTGACGCTGACCTTCAACGAGGCCCTGCGCTCGGCCAAAGTCGTCATCCGCCCGGAGAAATCCGAGGCCGAGGTGCAGAAGGGCGCCGCCGATCTGGACGGCGAGAAGGTCGTCCAGAAGATCAAGGGGACCCTGCCCGCCGGGAAGTACACCGTCGGCTACCGGGTGATCTCCGCCGACGGCCATCCGGTCACCGGGGTGCTGTCCTTCACGGTGACCGGTGAGGGCGGCACCGGTCCCGCCGCCGAAGACCCCGGTACCGGCCAGGGCGCGCAGAGCGCCGAGGACGCCCCGGCCGAGGGCGGCGCCACCCGCTGGATCATGGTCGGCGCCGGGCTGGCCGCCGGCGCGGGCATCGGCCTCATGTTCACGATGCGGCGGCGTCGCTGATGCGCGGGGTCGCCAAGGCCGCCGCCATCGCGGTCGTCACCACCGTGATCGGCCTGGTCGGCGCGCTCTACGTCGGCGGGGCGGTCGCCGAACGGGTCATCCCCGGCATCAGCGACGCCGGGGTCCTGGTCCGCTGGGGACTGCCGGTGGTCCGCACCGTGATGGACATCGCCGCGGCTCTGACCGTCGGCTGCCTGGTCATGGCGGTCGTGCTGCTCCCCCTGATCAAGGACGGCCTGACCTCGGCGGCCCAGCGCTACCTGCAGGCGTCGGCCTGGTGCGCCGCCGTCTGGGCCGCCGCCGCGGGAGCCACCCTGGTGCTGACCGTCGCCGAGATCCTCGGCCTTCCGGTCACCGGGCTGCTGCGCGGCCACGAGCTGTCCAGCTATGCCGGGCAGATCCCGCAGGGGACCGCGCTGCTGGTGGTCATCCTCATGAGCGTGATGGTGGCGCTGCTGGCCCGCACGGTCTCCACCCCGGCCGCCTCCCTGGGCCTGCTGGCGCTGGCCCTGGCGGCGCTGCTGCCGCCCGGGCTGACCGGCCACTCGGCCTCCTCCCCCAACCACTCGGTCGCTGTGGTCGGGCTCGCCCTGCACCTGCTGGCCGTGGTGCCCTGGGTGGGCGGGCTCGCCGTCCTGGTCTGGCACGCGATGAGCGGGGGCCGGCTGCTGGACACCGCCGTCAGCCGGTTCAGCCGGCTGGCCGTCGGGTGCCTGGTCGTGACGGGCCTGTCCGGGCTGGCCAACACCGTCTCCCGGCTGCCCGACCCGCTGCAGCTGTTCACCACCGACTACGGCCGGATCATCCTGGTCAAGATCGTGCTGCTCGCCGTCCTGGGCTGGATCGGCTGGCGGCACCGGGAGCACACGGTCCCGGCGATCCGCGAGGGCAGGCCCCTGGCGTTCACCCGGCTCGCCGTCGTCGAGGCGGCGATCATGGGCGCGACCATGGGCGTGGCGGTCGCGCTCGCCCAGACCGCTCCCCCGGCCACGACCGGCTCGGTGAGCACGGTGGAGGCGCTGATCGGCTACGAGATGCCGCCTCCGATCACCGTGGCCAGGCTCGCCTCGCTGTGGCGGTTCGACCTGTTCTGGGTGGTGCTGATCCTGGTGCTGGGCGGCCTGTACCTGGCCGGGGTGCTGCGGCTGCGCCGCCGCGGCGACTCCTGGCCGTGGGGCCGCACGATCGCCTGGTGCGTCGCGCTCGTCTCCCTCGCCATCGTCACCCTGAGCGGTGTCGCCACCTACGCCCCGGTGTTGTTCAGCGTGCACATGGCCCAGCACATGACGCTCGCCATGATGACCCCGATCTTCCTGGTGCTGGGCGCCCCGATGACCCTGGCGCTGCGCGCGCTCAGGCCCGCCGAGGTGCGCGGCGACCGGGGGCCGCGCGAGTGGCTGTCCGCCTTCCTGGGCAGCCGGTACACCAGGGTCATGGCCCATCCGGTGGTCGCCGGGCTGATCTTCATCGGCAGCACCTACGCCCTGTACTTCAGCCCCGCGTTCGAGTGGATGATGCGCAACCACCTCGGGCACATCTGGATGCTGGTGCACTTCCTGCTCAGCGGCTACCTGTTCTACTGGGTGATCATCGGCGTGGACCCGTCGCCGCACAAGATCCCCCACGTGGCCCGGCTGCTGATGCTGTTCGTCACCATGCCGTTCCACGCGTTCTTCGGCATCGCGCTGATGAACATGGGCGAGCCGCTGGCCGCCGACTGGTACAAGGCGGTCCAGCCCCCGTGGGGCGTCACGGCCGTGCACGACCTGCAGACGGGCGGCGCCATCGCCTGGGGCTTCGGCGAGATCCCCACCTTCGTCGTGCTGATCGCGATCGTCGTCCAGTGGGCGGTCTCCGACCAGAGGCTCTCCCGCCGCACCGACCGCAAGGCCGAACGCGACGAGGACGCCGAGCTCGCCCGCTACAACGCGATGCTCTCCCAGCTCAAAGACCCCGGCCAGTCCGGTTCCTCCGCCAAGGCTGGCGCCGATTAGCGCGGCTGGATGAAGCCGCTCTCGTAGGCGAAGATCACCGCCTGGGTGCGGTCCCTGGCGCCGAGCTTGGCGAGCAGGTTGCCCACGTGCGTCTTGACCGTCTGGGGGCTGACCACCAGGGAGTCGGCGATCTCGGCGTTGGACAGGCCGGAGGCCATCAGCCGCAGCACCTCGGCCTCGCGTTCGGTCAGCCGGTCGTGCCAGTCTGCGCGCGCGTGGGCGGGCTGGCCGTGCTCGGCGACCAGCGCCCGGATCGCCGCGGGGAAGAGCAGGGTGTCCCCCTGGACGACCATCCGGATGGCCTGCAGGATCTCCTCGGGCCGCGAGCGCTTCAGGAGGAAGCCGCTCGCCCCTGCGCGCAGGGCGTCGTAGACGTGGTCGTCGTTCTCGAAGGTGGTGACCACCAGGATCCGGGGCGGGCGCGGGACCCTCGCCAGGAGGTCGCGGGTGGCCTGGATCCCGTCGATCCCCGGCATCCGCACGTCCATGAGCACCACCTCGGGCCCGAGCCGGAGCGTCTCGCTCAGCGCCTCCGCCCCGTCGGCCGCCTCGCCGACCACCTCCAGGTCCGGTTCGGCGGCCACGATGGCCCGCAGTCCCGCGCGGATCAGCCTCTCGTCGTCGACGATCAGCACCGTGGTCATGTGTTCCCCTTCGGAATCGGGATGGAGGCGCGCAGGTACCAGCGGCCCCGGTCGGAGCCGGCGCTCAGCCTGCCGCGCAGGACGTGGACCCGTTCGCCCAGTCCGGCCAGCCCCCGGCCGCCGGTCCCTCCGCCGCCGTGGGTGCGCGTGCCCATCGGGTTGCTCAGTTCCAGGTCGAGTTCGGCGGGGCCGACGGACAGCAGCAGGTCGACCGGCACGTGCCCGGCGTGCTTCGCCACGTTGGTCAGGCCCTCCTGGACGATCCGGTAGGCCTCCCGGGAGACTACGGCGGGCAGCCTGTCCAGGTCCCCCGTCCGGCGCAGGTCGATCTCCAGGCCGGTCTTGCCGAGCAGCTCCTCCAGATCGCGCAGGGTCCGCTGGGGGGTGCGGCGCCGGCCCGCCTCCTCTTCGCGGAGGAGGCCGAGGACGTGGTCGAGGTCCTCCAGCGCGGTCCGCGCGCACTCCTCGATCGCCTGCAGCGCCTGCCGGACGAACGCCGGGTCCCGTTCCAGGACCCGGGCCGCCGCGCCGGACTGCACGGTGACGATGCTGAGGGCGTGTCCGACGGAGTCGTGCAGCTCCCGGGCGAGCCTGGTGCGTTCGGCCTGGGCCTCGGCCCGCCGCTCGGCCGCGGCGATCCGCTCCTCGGGCGAGGGCCCCAGGGCCCAGGCGGCGCCCCTGGCGGCCAGCCCGCCGAGCAGGACGACCCCGTAGCCGAAGGCCAGCAGCGGGAGAAGCCCCAGCGGAAGCGCCCACGTGATCGTCCAGCCCCGTGGCGGCCAGGGCAGCGTGTCCCCCGGAGGCCCGCCGTGGAAGGGCAGGCTGAGGATCCAGCAGGCCAGCAGGGGGACGATCACGCTGAAGAGGCCGACCAGCCCGCCGACCAGCACGTGGACGGTGAACCACACGGCGGCGCGGGCGCGGGCCGGCCATCGGGTGTCCTGGCCCGGCTGCTCCGGCGCGCCCAGCATCTCCAGGGAGATCGAGCACTCCAGCCGGCGCGCCACCGGCAGCAGGCCGGTCACGAACAGCCCGCCCGCCAGGATGAGCAGGAACCCCGGAAGCTGCGCCCAGAGCGAGTCGGCCCCGCCGAGCATCTCGCCCGTGATGCCGCCCGCGACCATCGCGATGGTCAGGTAGGGGGTGGCCATCATCCCGCCGAGGATCATGAACGCCCAGCGCCGCCACGTCACCGTCGAGTAGAGCGGGCGGAGCAGGGACCTGGGCACCCTTTCATCCTTCCAGCCGACGCCGCCCCGGGGCCTCCCCCCCAGGTGCCGTCCGGATATCCCCCGCGCGCGGGAGTGACGCAAGAGACAGAACCCAGTTCTATAAATCAAGGTCCTCTCTTACTAAGGTGCTCGAGAGGTTAAAAGTGTCAGTGACTGACGATAGCGTGCGAACATGAGCGGCAGGGAAGACAACACAGGGCCCAGGCCCACCGACCCCGAAGGCCATCGGACGCCCGGTGGCCGCCGGGCCGTGCGGCTCGACGCCCGCACGCCCGGTCCCGTCTCCTCCTTCATCCGTTTCGTCGTCTGCGGCGGCGGCGTCACCCTCCTGTCCAGCTGGGCGCTCGTCCTGCTGGACGCCGCCATGAGCCTGGTCCTCGCCAACGCGCTGGTCACCGCCGCGGGCACCCTCCTGGTCAACGAGCTGCACGGACGCGTGTCCTTCAAGAGCGACCGGCGCGGCTGGCGCATGCACGGCGAGTCGACGCTCACCGCGCTCGGCGCCTACCTGGTGACCACCGGGGCGATGCTGACGCTGCACCACCTCGTCGTCCACCCCAGCGCCCTGCTCGACCAGAGCGTCTACATCCTCGCCTCGGGTGTCGCCGGCACCTGCCGGTTCCTGGTCCTGCGGCTGGTCGTCTTCGGCAGGCACGGCCGCCGCGGCGGCAGGGAATCGGTGGTCCTGGCCGCCTGATCCGCCATCCGCCTCCCCGGACGGCAGAAGGCCCCGGCCGTCGCGGCCGAGGCCTTCTCCTTCTTGAGGATGATCCCTCCTCCTAAAGGCCGACGCAGGCCAGCGCCCTCCGGTAGGCGTCGCGCCGGTGGGTCTCCTCGCCCGTCTCGCCCATGAGCTCGGCCAGGTCGAACCACGCCTGGGCGGCGTCGCGGGTCGACTCCATCTCCTCCAGATGGGTGGCGGCGCGGGTCAGCACGTCCAGGGCCTCGGCCCGGCGGCCCAGCCGCACGTAGGCCTCGCCCAGCACGGTCAGCGCCCAGGCGGAGGTGCGCCGCGGCGCGTCACCCAGCAGGCTCAGCGCCTGCTCGGCCAGCTCGACGGCCTCGGCGGGGCGGCCCAGCAGGGTCTCGGCGCGGGCCAGCTCGGTCAGGCACCAGGCGGTGTCCACCTCGCCGGCCGCGTTGCCCTCGATCTCCCTGCGTGCCTTCAGCAGGATCTCCTTGCCCCGGGACGCCTCGGACGGGCGGGCGCGCAGCAGCAGCGAGACGTAGGCCAGCTTCAGCCGGGACAGGTTGCGCGGATCCTCGTCCTCGCCCAGGAGGCTCAGCGCCCGCTCGGCCAGGGCGACGCCGCGCTCATACTCCCCGCGCATCTCAGCCACGTACGCGGCCTCCCAGTAGGCGGCGATCCTGGCCTGCACGGTGCCGATCCTCTCGGCCCGCGCCACCAGGTCGTCGGCGAGCTGCCCGGCCCGCACCAGGTCGCCGCGCTCGATGCAGCAGCCCAGCAGGGTGGCCCCCAGGTGGACGGCGGCGTCGGTGTACTCGCCCCCGGCCACCGACAGGCGGCGCAGCGCCTCCTCGGCCACCTGGACGCCGGCGCTGGTGTCCCCGCGCTCGCGCAGGCAGCGGCTGAGCGCCACGTGGGCGCGGGTCCAGTGGTCGCGGTCGTACTCCAGGGACGAGTTCGCGGCGATCTCCCGCAGCGCGGCGATGGCCTCCTCCAGCTCGCCGGCGGCCTCCAGCGACAACGCGTGGCCCCAGCGGGCCTGGCGCAGCATCTCGGGCAGCGCCAGCGCGTCGGAGTGGGAGAGCACCTCGGCGAAACGGTCGCGCGCCTCGGCGGCCGCGCCGTTCTGCAAGGCGATCTCGGCGTACTCCAGGGTGACCCGCAGCTCGTCGACGATGTCCTCGCTGACGCCGCTGACCAGATAGGTGGGCGAGCAGTTGAGCTTGCGCGCGAGCAGGTCGATCACGCTGGGGGCGGGCACCCGCTTGTCGCTCTCGATCAGGGAGATATAGCTGTCGGAGAGCTCGGGGAAGGCCAGCTGGGCCTGGCTTATGCCCAGCTTGATACGGAGGTTCCTGATCCGGTCTCCCAGAGTCTCTTGACTCACTGACACCCGCTCCTCTTAACTTGGAGTCATGCCCCGCTTGCACAAAGTCATTACTTTTATGGTGATGCTGGGGACCTTCGGGATCCTCGCACCCTCACCTGCCGCCCGAACCGCGCCCCCGTCAGGGGTGGGGCCGCGTGTGCATTGTTGTTGATTGTGGCGGAGAGAAGCATCACATCGCGCGCAGTGCCAGGAAAAAGTCGACTCTGTCCTCCAAAGTCGACAGGTCACGGCCGGTGAGCTCCTCGATCCGGCGGATCCGGTAACGCAACGTGTTGACGTGGAGGTGGAGCTGCCCGGCGCACCGGTTCCAGGAACCGGAGTTGTCGAGGAAGGCGGTCAGCGTCCGGACGAGGTCGGAGTGGTGCTCGGTGTCGTAGACCTGGAGCGGCGCGAGCAGCCGGTCGCGGAACGAGCGGCGCACCCCGTCGGGCACGGTCGCCAGCAGCAGCGCGTGGGAGTGGATCTCGTCGCTGGTCACCACATGGGCCCGGCCGGTCCTGCGGGCCGAGGCCAGCCGCCGGGTGTGCCTGGCCTCCTCGACCGCGCCGCGCAGCAGCGACGGGCCGGCCGCCGGGGCGCTGACCCCCACGGTCAGCCGTTCGCGCACCAGAGCGGTCTCCAGCAGCGCGACCGACGCGCGCAGCCGCTCGACGAGGTCCGGGTCCGCGTCCGGCACCACGGTCACCGCCTCGCCCTCCAGCGCGGTCACCGCCGCCGCCTCCGGCATCAGCTCGCGCAGCACCGCCACCCCGTCGTCGGCTCCCCCGAACTCGCAGGCCACCGCGACGAACCGGCGTTCGGGGTCGAGGCCGCAGGCCCGCATCCGGGCCGCGACCTCGGCGGGCTCGGCCACCGCCGGGTCCAGCAGCGCGTTCAGCAGCCGGCGCTCGACCCGGTGCCCCTCCTCCAGCCGCGCCCGCTCCAGCGCGGTGAGCGCCGCCAGCTCGTAGGCCGACTCCCGGCTCTCCTCCGGCACGTCCACCAGCGCGCCCTCGCAGACCAGGAACCAGCCGGCCACCCGGTGCGCGGCCCGGGTGTTGACCGGCAGCAGCGTGTAGGAGCCGCCGCCGGCCCCGTCCGCCCCGTTCACCCCGTTCACCACATGGGGCAGCCGCCCGGCGGTCAGGTACTCGGCGGCCAGCCGCACGGGCTCGGGCAGGTCCCGGCCCGGACCCGTGATCACCCGCCCCGTCGGCGACACCACCCAGCAGGCCCGGCCCAGCTCGGCGCGGGTGAGCTCGAAGACCCGCCGCAGCCCGGACCCCTCGGCCACCGAGGAGATCAGCCTGCGATGCCGCCCCAGCACGGTGGCCAGCCCCGCCGCCCGCTCGGCGGTCAGCCGCCGGGTGACCACCTCGCTGATGGTGCCGAACGACAGCTCCCGCGGCACCTCCACCAGCGGCAGCCCGCTGCGCGCGCACGCCTCCCTGACCCGTCCGGGAACCTCGTCCTGGACCGAGAGCCCCACGCCCAGCGCCGTCGCCCCCGCGTCGACCAGCTCCTCCACCAACGCCTCGGGACACTCCCTCAGCTGGGGTCCGATCAATCCGGTGAGCACCAGTTCGTTACCCGACAGGTAACGTCCGGTCTCCACCAGTTCGGTGAGGTAGACCCAGCGGATGGGACGGTCCAGCGCGTGTTCGCCGGACAGCAGGCGCAGGCCCAGCTCGCCGATGTCCAGAAGATCCCGGAGTTTCACTCCCCCAGGCTAGTGGCGGGGGTTTGGAGGATCATCCGAACCCGGCAGGATGTGGTCATGAGCCTCACCCTGAGAGTCGTCGATTCCCTGCGCGGCCGGACCGCCGCCGAACTGCCCGTCCGGCTTGACCGTTATGACGGGAACACCTGGCAGTCCGTGGCCGAGGGGCTGACCGGCGGCTCGGGGGAGATCGAGCTCGCCGCGGCGGAGGGCGGGCTGTACCGGGCCCGGCTGGGCACCGCGCAGTACTTCACTACGAAATTCCCTGAGATACAGGTCATATTCGAGTTCACTCCCGGCGACCGGCTCGAACTCCAGGTCACCCCCGCCGGGTACTCCGCCTGCCTGGTCACGCCATAATTCACCGTGAACCGATTAAGGACATCGGTTCACGTTTTTATGGAAGGACCCTAATGGCGGCAAGCTCGGTGCTGGATCGGCGCTTCGCCCTGTCGGAACGGCGGACCACCGTGGGCCGCGAGTTCCGGGGCGGAATCACCACCTTCGTGGCGATGGCCTACATCCTGCTGCTGAACCCGATCATCCTCGGCGGCGCCACTGACGTGACCGGCGCACAGCTGTCGATCCCCCAGCTCACCGCGATGACCGCGCTGTCGGCGGCGATCTCCACCATCCTCATGGGCCTGGTCGGGAACGTG
This sequence comes from Actinocorallia sp. B10E7, assembly GCF_039871655.1. Classification (NCBI taxonomy): domain Bacteria; kingdom Bacillati; phylum Actinomycetota; class Actinomycetes; order Streptosporangiales; family Thermomonosporaceae; genus Actinocorallia; species Actinocorallia sp. B10E7. Next base: position 632,485 of record NZ_JBDPLZ010000002.1, on the reverse strand, counting down.
CCGATGGCCGTCGCCTCCGGCCTGGGCATCAACGCCGTCGTGGCCTACCAGGCGGCCCCCCAGATGACCTGGCCGCAGGCCATGGGCCTGGTGGTGCTGGAGGGCGTGATCATCGTACTGCTGGCCGTCACCGGGGTCCGGAAGATGATCATGGACTCCATCCCGCTGGCGCTCAAGTACGCCATCACCGCGGGGATCGGCGCCTTCATCGCCCTCATCGGCCTGGTCGACGCCGGGTTCGTCAGCTCGGGGGAGGGCACCGTGCTCACCCTCGGCCAGGGCGGGAAGCTGCAGGGCTGGCCGATCCTCGTCTTCACGGCGACCCTGCTGCTGATGTTCGTGCTGCACGTGCGCAGGGTTCCCGGCGCCATCCTCATCAGCATCATCGCCGGCACCGCCATGGCCACGGCGATCAACTCCGTCGCCACCGTCCCCGGCGAACAATGGGGCCTGGTGGTGCCGCAGCTGCCCGAGCGGCTGCTGGCCGCGCCCGACCTCTCGCTGTTCGGGCAGTTCGACCTGTTCGGCGGCTTCGGCCAGGCCGGCGTCGTCACCGCGGTGGTCGTCCTGTTCACCCTGGTGCTGTCGGGCTTCTTCGACGCCATGGGCACCATCGTGGGACTCAGCGAGGAGGCCGGGACCGCCGACGAGCAGGGCCAGGTGCCCGGCCTGGGCCGGATCCTCACCGTCGACGGCGTCTCCGCGGCGCTGGGCGGTGTCACCAGTTCCTCGGCCAACACCGTCTTCGTCGAGTCCGCCGCCGGCATCGGCGAGGGCGCCCGGACCGGCCTGGCCAACCTGGTCACCGGCCTGCTGTTCACGGTCACCCTCTTCTTCACCCCGCTGGCCTCGGTGGTCCCGACCCAGGCCGCCGCCCCCGCACTGGTGATCGTCGGCTCGCTGATGATGGCCCAGGTCGCCAAGATCGACTGGTCCGACCCCGAGATCGTCATCCCGGCGTTCGTGACCGTGGTGATGATGCCCTTCACCTACTCGATCACCACCGGCATCGGCGCCGGAATCGTCGCCTACACCGTCGTGCGCACCGCGCTGGGCCGCCGCACGGGCTGGCTGCTGTGGCTCATCACCGCGGTCTTCGCGGTCTTCTTCGCGCTCGACCCCGTGCAGCAGCTGCTGGGCCTCTGAGAGAACGCGGGAACGGCTGCCCGGAGCCTTGGCAAGAGGCTCCGGGCAGCCGTTTGTGTATCGGCTGGGACACTCTCGCCTGCCGGCGGCCCGGGTGGGCTTGAATGGAGCTCTCCCTGCTGATTCACGGCCAGAAAGGCATGTGGTGGCTTCACCCACCGGGCACGTTCTCATCTCCCCGGACAAGTTCAAAGGTTCGCTCAGCGCGTCCCAGGCCGCCGCTCATCTGGCCGCGGGGCTGGCCCGGCACCGGCCCGACGTCCCGCTCGTGACCCTGCCCGTCGCCGACGGGGGCGACGGCACGGCCGAGGCCGCCATCGCCGCCGGGTTCGAACGGCGGACCGCGCGGGTCGCGGGCCCCACGGGCGAACCGGTCGAAGCCGCCTACGCGGTCCGCGGCGACACCGCCGTGGTGGAGCTGGCCGAGGCCTCCGGGCTGCACCGGCTGCCGGGCGGACGGCCCCAACCGATGACCGCCTCCAGCCTCGGCACCGGCCAGCTCGTCCTCGCCGCCGCCCGGAGCGGGGCCCGCAGGATCGTGCTGGGCCTGGGCGGCAGCGCCTGCACCGACGGCGGCGCCGGGATGGTCCAGGCCCTCGGCGCCCGGCTCCTGGACGCCAAGGGCCACCAGCTGCCGCCCGGCGGGGCCGCGCTGCGCATGCTGCACGCGCTGGACCTGCGCGGGTTCAACGACCTGGCCGGCCTCGAGATCGTCGTCGCCTCCGACGTCGACAACCCGCTGCTGGGCCGGGAGGGCGCCGCGGCCGTCTACGCGCCGCAGAAGGGCGCGGGGCGGGACGGCGTGAAGGTCCTGGAGGCCGGGCTGCAGCGCTGGGCGGACCTGGCCGAGGCCGCCACGCGCCGGACCGCCCGGGACCGTCCGGGGGCGGGCGCGGCCGGCGGGGTCGGTTTCGCCGCGATGACCTTCCTCGGCGCCAGGGTCGAGCCGGGCATCGGCTACCTGCTGGACCTGCTCGGCTTCACCCGGCGGCTGGCCGGCGCCCGGCTGGTGATCACCGGGGAGGGCTCGCTGGACGCCCAGACCCTGCGCGGCAAGGCCCCGGTCGGAGTGGCCCGCTCCGCGGCCCGGGCGAACGTCCCGGTGGTGGCCGTCTGCGGCCGCAGGGCGCTCACCGGGGAGCAGCTGCGCCGCGCGCGGATCAGCGCCGCCTACTCGCTCACCGACCTGGAACCCGATGTGGAGCGCTGCATCAGCGCCGCGGGCCCGCTGCTGGAGCGGCTCGCCTTCGTCATCGCCGAGGAGTGGCTGTGAGCCCGAGCGGGAAGCCTTCCTCGAGGCGCGGCTGACACTGTGTCGCCGAAGCCGCGCGGAGCCGTACACAGTGCGGCTGGCGAGCGGTGCGGGCCGTGGCGCACCCTGGGAGGACGGACGCGGCCCGCGTCCCGCGTACCTGGAGGCAATCGGTGAAGGTCGGCATTCCACGCGAGGTCAAGGATCACGAGGACCGGGTGGCGATCACCCCGGCGGGTGCGCACGAACTCGTCCGCGCGGGCCACGAGGTGTTCGTCGAACGCGGAGCGGGGACCGGTTCGGCCCTGCCCGACGAGGAGTACGCCCAGGCGGGGGCCAAGCTCCTGGACTCCGCGGACGAGGTGTGGGCCGAGGGCGAGCTGGTCCTCAAGGTCAAGGAGCCGGTGCCCTCGGAGTACCACCGGATGCGCGAGGGGCAGATCCTCTTCACCTACCTGCATCTGGCCGCCTCCCGCGAGTGCACGGACGCGCTGCTGGCCTCCGGGACCACCGCGATCGCCTACGAGACGGTGCAGACTCCCGGCGGGGCGCTGCCGCTGTTGGCGCCCATGTCGGAGGTGGCCGGGCGGCTCGCCCCCCAGGTCGGCGCCCACCACCTGCTGAGCTTCAACGGCGGGCGGGGGCTGCTGCCCGGCGGGGTGCCGGGAGTTCCTCCGGCCGAGGTGCTGGTGCTGGGCGCCGGGGTGGCCGGGCTGAACGCCGCCCGGATCGCGATGGGCCTGGGCGCACGGGTGACGGTCGTGGACGTCAACGTCGAGCGGCTCCGCCAGATCGACTCGGTGTACGAGGGCCGGATCAGGACCCTCGTCTCCAGCGCCTACGAAGTGGAGCGCCAGGCGGTCCGCTCGGACCTGGTGATCGGCGCGGTGCTCATCCCCGGCGCCAAGGCCCCGACCGTGATCTCCCATGAACTGGTCGGCCGGATGCGGCCCGGGTCGGTGCTGGTGGACATCTCGATCGACCAGGGCGGCTGTTTCGAGGACTCCCGCCCCACCACCCACACCGACCCGACGTACCGGGTCCACGAGTCGGTCTTCTACTGCGTCACCAACATGCCGGGCGCGGTGCCCCACACCTCGACGCACGCGTTGTCCAACGTCACGCTTCCCTACGCGCTGGCACTGGCCGGCAAGGGCTGGCGGAGGGCCCTCCGCGAGGATCCGGCGCTGGCGCCGGGCCTCAACACGCACGCGGGGCGGCTCACGCACGGCGGGGTCGCCCTGGCGCACGGGCTGCCTTTCACTCCGGTCACGGATCTTCTGGACGAAGGCACCGTCCCGTAACGTGACCTCCATGGGGGAACTGCTGATCCTGCGCCACGGAGAGACCGAGTGGAGCCGGATGCGCAAGCACACCGGCCGGACCGACCTCCCGCTCACGCCGCGCGGGGAGGAGGAGGCTTCCGCTCTCGCGCCCCGGGTGGCCGCGCGCCACATCGTGTGTGCCTTCTGCTCCCCCGCACTGCGGGCCCGCGCCACCGCGCGCCTGGCGGGGCTGCCCGGGGCCGAGCCGCTGGACGACCTGTGGGAGTGGGACTACGGCGGGTACGAGGGCCGCACCACCGCGGAGATCCGCCAGGAGATCCCCGGCTGGGCGGTCTGGACCCACGAGATCGTCCCCGGCGCCACGCCCGGCGAGACGGTCCGGGCGGTCGGCGAGCGCTGCGACCGGGTGATCGCCGCGGTCCGCCCCCACCTGGAGTCGGGGGACGTGGCGCTGGTGGCCCACGGTCACCTGCTGCGCATCCTGACCGCGCGGTGGCTGGGCCTGCCCGCCGACCACGGCAGGCTGTTCGCCCTGCGGACGGGGACCACCTGCACGCTGGGCCTGGAGCACGGCCGGGAGGTCATCACCTCCTGGAACGTCCCCCCGTCCTGAACCGACCCGCCCCCTATGGGATCATCGCTTTGAGTGACCTGTCGATGACGGCTGACCCTGCGGCACCGCGGCCCGCAACGCGGTGATCGATCAGACGACCTGGTAGCCGGCCTCTTCGACGGCCTTGCGGATCTCCTCGTCGGTGAAGCCCTCGCCTGCGACGGTGACCCTGCCGGTCTCGAGGTCGACGTCCACCCCGGTGACGCCGGGAAGCTCGGTGATCTCCTCGGTGACGGAGGCCTTGCAGTGGCCGCAGGTCATGCCCTTGACGGTGTAGGTGCGGTCGGACATGTGACCCTCCTCATAGGTATACCGGGTATGGGTATCAAGCCAGGAACTTAGCATACCCTCTGGGGGCTGGGTACTCTGATGCCGCACCCGCCCTGCGAATGTGAGGCCCGCCATGACCACCCGCGGCTACACCGCGACCAAGGAACAGCTGCAGACCAGACTGCGCCGGATCGAAGGCCAGGTGCGCGGCATCGAGCGCATGGTCGAGGACGACCGCTACTGCATCGACGTCCTCACCCAGATCAGCGCGATCCAGGCGGCCCTCGACAAGGTCGCCCTGGGCCTGCTGGACGGCCACGTCCGGCACTGCGTCGCGCTGAGCGCGCAGGAGGGCAAGTCGGAGGAGATGTCCGAGGAGCTCATGGCGGCCGTCGGCAGGCTCATGCGGCGTGGCTGAGCGCCTCCCGGGTCAACTCGTGGGCGCGCCGGGCCTCCGGCGGGTAGCGCAGTGAAGAGGGCACCAGCCGGCTGGCCCGGTAGAGCGTCTTGAGCGTCGCCGTCGCCGCCAGGTCGGACGTCGGCAGGCCGGGCAGCCCGTACATCCGCCGCGCCCAGCGCGGCAGCGTCGACACCACCAGCACGGCCAGCGACGGCGCGGCGAGTTTCAACGGGGTGTAGGGCATGGGCACCGGGGGGTTGAACAGCCGGCGCAGGCTCTCCCGCGCCTCGTGGCAGGCGTACAGGTGCGGGCGCATCGCCCGGTAGTAGTCCCGCATCTCGCCCACCGAGGCCGGGACGTCCGCGGGGTCGAGGCCGACGACCTCGGCGGCGCGGCGCTGCTCGTCCACGAAGCGGTCGCACTCCTGGCGGCTCAGCGGGAGTCCCGACCGCCGGGCGACGTCCAGGTAGGAGTCGACCTCGCCCAGGTGCACCCACAGGAGGTTCTCCGGGTCGTCCACCCGGAAGGCCTCACCCGTCCGCTGGTCGATTCCGCTCAGCTTGGAATGCAGCTTGCGCACCCGGCGCCCGACCCGTTCGACCTCCTCGAGGTCGCCCCAGGTGCGGACGCCGACGAATTCGATGGTGCGCCCCAGGCGCGCCCAGGCCGCCTCGGGGTCCATCAGCGCGGAGTTCTGCGCGGTGCCCCACATCGAGTGGGGGTGCAGCGCCTGCAGCAGCAGGGCCCGGAGTCCGCCGACCACCAGCACCGGCTCGCCCATGATCCGCCAGGTCACCGACCCCGGCCCGAAGAGTCCGTGGTCTCGCGCGGCATCGTTCTGCATGGCGACTCTCCCGTAAGTGACGCCTTATGTTCCGATATGTCACCGGGCCGCGGCAAGACCAAACGAGCGTCAGTCGATGATCTCCAGCTCGTCCTCCTCGACCGCGGGCTCGACGGTCTGCTCGCTCACCCAGCCCAGGTAGTCGGCGCTGCCGGCCACCACCGGGGTGGCGATGATCTCGGGTGTCTCATAGGAATGCTGTTCGTTGATCAGCCCCGCCAGTTCCTCGAACCTGTCCGCGGTGGTCTTGAACAGGACCATCCACTCCTCGGCGGTCTCGATCTCCCCCTCCCACCAGTAGGTGCTGGCGATCGGACCGAGGACCTGGGCGCACGCGGCCAGTCTTTCGGACACCGCCGCGGCGGCCAGCTCGGCCGCCTCCGCCCGTTCGTCGGTCGTGGTGGTCACCTGCACGTAAGCCTGCGCCATCAAGGGCTCCTTCCCCGCACCAATGATCGTAGCCGCTGGACAACGCGCACGGCCCGCGGAGTCACGACCCGATCGCGGTGACGGTGGACATCGCGGCGCTGACCCCGCGCCCGGACCCGGGCACGCTCTCCTGCTACGGCCTGACCTCCGCGTAGCGCTCTCTGATCCGGGGGACGGGCTCGGCGTCGTAGCGCTCCCGACCCGCCGAAGCCCACTCCGGCGGGTCGGGGGTCCCCGCCAGCAGCCAGGCCGCCTGACGTGCCGCGCCGGTCGCAACATACTCTCCCGGCTCGGGGACGAGGACGGGACGGCCGAAGACGGCCGGGGCGATACGCCGTACGGCCTCGGAACGCGCACCTCCTCCGATGAGCAGGATCCGTTCCGGGTCGGGTCCGAGCGCGTCCACGGCGTCGGCCAGGTGGCACAGCAGTCCTTCGACGGCGGCTCGTGCCATATGGGCGGGCGTGGCGGTGGACGGGCGGAGCCCGTGCAGGGAGCCGGCTGCGTCCGGGAGATTGGGGGTGCGTTCCCCTTCCAGGTAGGGCAGCAGCACCAGGCCGTCCGCTCCGGGCGGGGCGCTCAGGGCCAGCTCGGAGAGGCGTTCGAGGCTCACCCCGAGCAGGGAGGCGGTCGCGTCCAGGACTCTGGCCGCGTTGAGGGTGCACACCAGAGGGAGGTAGCGGCCGGTGGCGTCGGCGAACCCGGCGACCTTCCCCGACGGGTCCGCGCTGGGGGTGTCCGCGACGGCGAAGGCGGTCCCCGACGTGCCGATCGACACGACGATATCTCCGGAGGCACCCGGAGTCCCTCCCACGCCCAGCATGGCCGCCATGTTGTCGCCCGTGCCGGAGGCGACGGCCCTTCCCTCCCACTCCCCCGCCTGTTCGCGCGGACCGAGCACACGCGGCGGTTCCGGAAGCGTTCCGAGTGCGTCCTTCAGCACGTCGTGCCGGTATTCGCCGGTGGCGGGCGACCAGTAGCCGGTGCCCGAGGCGTCGCCCCGGTCGGTGGTCAGCCCTCCGGTGAGGCGGCGGGTCAGCCAGTCGTGCGGCAGACAGACCGAAGCCGTGCGGCGGGCGTTGTCCGGTTCGTGTTCGGCCAGCCAGCGCAGCTTGGCGACGGTGAAGGAGGCCACGGGAACGCTGCCCACCGTCTCGGCCCACCAGCGCGCGCCCCGTTCGGCGACCAGATCCGCGGCGGCGGAGGCCGAGCGGGTGTCGTTCCACAGCAGCGCGTCCCGGACGACTCCGCCGCGCTCGTCCAGGCAGATCATGCCGTGCTGCTGGGCGGCGATGCTCAGGGCCGCCACGTCCGACAGTCCGCCGGCCCGTTCGACGGCCCGCAGGAAGGCGTTCCACCAGGCGTCGGGCGCCACCTCGGTGCCGGGCGGGTGCGGGGCGGCGCCTTCGCGGACGGCTTCGCCCGTCTCGGCGTCCCGGATGACCACTTTGCAGCTCTGGGTGGAGGAGTCCACCCCGGCGACGAGGGTCATCCCCGCACTCCCATGAGGTGTTCCAGGGCCAGCTGGTTCAGCCGGGTGTAGTGGCTGTCGCGCAGGCCGGCGACGTCCGGGTCGAACTCCTCGGCCAGCAGCCCGTCGAGGTCCTCGCCGGGGGCGAGCGTGGGCGCGGCGAGTTCGGGGGCGCGGGTCGCGGCCAGCGCCTCGGCGACCTCGGGGTCGGCCCGGAAGGCCGCCGCCTTCTCCTTGAGGATCAGGTAGGTGCGCATGTTGGCGGCGGCGGACGGCCAGACGTCGGTCTCGGTGCGCAGCGGCTTGTAGTCGAAGTGCCGGGGGCCGTCGTAGCCGCCGGACTCCAGCAGGTCCACCAGGAAGAAGGCTCCCTTGAGGTCTCCGTGGCCGAAGATCAGGTCCTGGTCGTAGCGGGGTCCGTGCTGGCCGTTGAGGTCGATGTGGAAGAGCTTGCCGTGCCACAGCGCCTGGGCGACGCCGTGCGTGAAGTTGAGCCCGGCCATCTGCTCGTGCCCGACCTCGGGGTTGAGGCCGACCCGTTCGGGGTGCTCCAGTTCGTTGATGAAGGCCAGGGCGTGGCCGATCGTCGGCAGGAGGATGTCGCCGCGCGGCTCGTTGGGCTTGGGTTCCAACGCGAAACGCAGGTCGTATCCCCGGTCGATGACGTAGGACGTCAGGACGTCCAGGGCCTCCTTGTAGCGGTCGAGCGCGACGCGGACGTCCTTCGCGGCGTCGGATTCGGCTCCTTCGCGGCCGCCCCAGCAGACATAGGTGGTCGCGCCGAGTTCCACTGCCAGGTCGATGTTGCGGATGACCTTGCGCAGCGCGTACCGGCGGATGTCGCGGTCGTTGCTGGTGAACGCGCCGTCTTTGAAGACGGGGTGGGTGAAGAGGTTCGTGGTGGCCATCGGCACCTTGAGGCCGGTCTCGGTGAGCGCGCGTTTGAAGCTTTCGACGGCCTTGTCGCGGTCGGGTTCGACGGCCGTCAGGTCGTCGTCGTGGAAGGTGACGCCGTAGGCGCCCAGTTCGGCGAGGCGGTGGAGGGTCTCGGACGGGTCCAGCGGGGGCCGCGTCGCGTCGCCGAACGGGTCCCGGGCCTGCCAGCCGACGGTCCACAGGCCGAAGGTGAAGCGGTCCTCGGGCTTGGGCTTGTAGGCGTGCATTCCCGGCCTCCTCTATTTAGTCCATAATGTGAACTAAAGGGGACCACAGGGAGGTGGCATCGTCAAGACCGTGAACCAGCCGGTACGCCACGGGGCGATGCGCGCCCGCAACCTGGCACTGGTCCTCGGCGAGATCGCCGGGGGCGGCCCGCTGACCCGCGCCGCCCTCGCCGAGCTCACCGGGCTGACCAAGACCACGGTCTCCAGCCTGGTCGCCGACCTGCTCTCCGCCGGGCTGGTCGCGCAGGCTCCCGCCGCCCGCGGCGGGGAGCGCGGCAGGCCCGGTGTGGAGGTGCGGCTGAGCGGCGAACACGTCGCCGCCCTCGGGCTGGAGGTCAACGTCGACTACCTGGCGGCCTGCCTCGTCGACCTGACCGGGGCCGTCCGGGCCCGGCGCACCGTCCGGGCCGACAACCGGGCGAGCCGCCCCGAGCCCGTGCTGGCCGCGCTGGACCGCCTGGCGGGCGAGACCCTCGCCGGCGTCCCGTCCCTGCGCGTCGCCGGGGCGGTCCTCGCCGTCCCGGGAACGGTCGGCGAAAGACGCGTCCACCACGCGCCCCATCTCGGCTGGCGGAACGTCGAGACCGCCGACATCGCCGCACGCCTCTCCGTCGCCCCCGTCGCGGTGGAGAACGAGGCGAACCTCGCGGCCCTGGGCGAGCTGGAGTTCGGCGCCGCGCCCCGTGACTTCCTCTACGTCTCCGGCGAGATCGGCGTCGGCGCGGGTCTCGTCCGCGACGGCGGGCTCCTGCGCGGTTCGTCGGGTCTGGCGGGCGAGCTGGGCCACGTGGTCGTCACGGACGGCGGCCCGGCCTGCCGGTGCGGGAGCCGGGGCTGCCTGGAGGTGTACGCGGGACGGGGCTCCCTGCCCGATCCCGCCTCCCTCGCCGCGGACGACCCGCGGGCCGCCGCGGCGTGCCGGCGGGCCGGCCGCGCCCTGGGCCTGGCACTGTCCTCGGCGGTGAACCTCCTCGATCCGGGCACGATCGTGCTGGGCGGCTGCTACGTCCCGCTCTTCCCCTGGCTGGCCCCGGCCGTCGAGGCGGTCCTCGACGAGCGGCTCGGCGCCCTGCGCCCCGCCCCGCCCGCCCTCGTCCCCGCCGTCACCGGCCCGGACGCGGCGGTTCTCGGAGCCGCGGGCCAGGTGCTGCGCCGCGTCCTGGCCGATCCCGCCTCACTCGCCTGAACACCTCGGAGCCGAATGTCCGAAAGGCGAACCGTTTTCCCCTTTGCGGAGTCAGAAGACATGGATGATCCCCCGCCCTGATTTCGCACGGAGAACGACATGTTCAAACGCCTCCTCCCCCTCGCACTGGCCGCCGTCATGGCCACCACCGCGGGCTGCGAGTTCCAAGTGGGTGACGTCCAGACCCTGCCCACCAACGTCCCCACCATGAAGCCCGGCCCCAACACCGGGGCGCCCAACGCCGGTGACCAGCCCCCCGCCCCCGCGCAGAGCGGCCAGCCCGACCCCAACACGCAGTTCTCCGACGCCGACGTCACCAAGGAGATCAACGACGCCATCCAGGTCGTCGACACCTACTGGAGCACCCACTGGTCGGAGTTCTTCACCGGCACCTACTCCCCGCCGCGCGTCCTGGGCGCCTACAACGGCAGCGACCCCAACCGCTTCACCTGCGGCGGCGAGATCGCCGAGGCGTTCAACGCCTACTACTGCAACCCCGAGGACTACGTCGCCTGGGACTTCCAGCTGATGAAGACCGGCTACGCCCAGGGCGACGCCTGGATCTACCTCGTCATCGCGCACGAGTGGGGCCACGCCATCCAGAACCGCCTCCAGACGAGCCTGGTCGCCGAGGCCGGCGAACTGCAGGCCGACTGCCTGGCCGGCGCCGTCCTGTGGGGCTCCCAGACCGACGGCACCCTCACCTGGGAGGACGGCGACACCACCGAGATCGGCACCGCCCTGTCGGCCTTCGGCGACAACTACCCGTGGACCGACCCCAGCGCCCACGGCGACGCCATCGAGCGCGTCACCGCCTTCGGACAGGGACGTGAGAAGGGCATCCGCGGCTGCCTCGCCCAGAGCTGATGACCGGACGGACGGAGCCGCGTCCCGTGAGGACCACCCCGGCGCGGCTCCTCGTCCGCGAGCCCGGCGAGCCCGCCGGGCTCAGAGCTCGCGCAGGACGCCGTCGAGGAACTCCGGGGTCCGCTCGGGGTGCAGGGCATGGGTGCCGAGCTCGTCGACGAGCTGGCGGTAGCGGCCGACCTCGGCGGGACGGTCGGGGTAGGTGCCGTCGTAGCGGCGCTCCAGGAAGACCACGTCGGGGAGGTCGCCGGCGGGGAGCCGGATCAGGGTGATCGGGGTGCCGCTGGCGGCGTGCACCCCGTAGGAGAACGGCAGGACCTGGATCCGGACGTTCGGGCGGGCGGAGAGCTCGGCCAGGTGGTCGAACTGGGCGCGCATGAGCGCGAGGTCCCCGGCCGGACGGCGCAGCGCGGCCTCGTCCAGGACCACCCACAGGCGCGGGCCTCCGGGGCGGGTCAGCACGTCCTGGCGGTGCAGCCGCAGCTCCACCCTCCGGGCGACGCGCTCCCGGGTCTCGTCCGGGTGGAGGCGGACCAGCTCGGCCCTGGCGTAGTCGGGGGTCTGCAGCAGGTCGTGGACCGCGCGGATCTCGTAGCAGCGGATGACGCTGGCGGCCTGCTCCAGGCCGAGGCAGGACTCGAACCACAACGGGACCAGGTCGCTGTAGGGCTGCCACCAGCCGGGCAGGCCGGACTGCCGGCCCAGCTCCAGCAGGACGGAGCGCTCCGCCTCCTCGGTGACCCCGTACAGATCCAGCAGGTCCTCGAGGTCGCGGATCTTGAACTTGTGCCGACCCAGCTCCATGCGGCTGATCTTCGACTCGGAGCCGCGGATGGCGCCGGCCGCGACCTCACGGGTGATGTTCCCCGCCTCCCTGAGCCGGCGCAGCTGGGCTCCGAGGATCATCCGGGGCGCGGTGGGACCGGCCCGCCACTCGATGGCGGCGGCCGGTCCGGCCGGTCCGCTCACGATGTGGTTCTTCTTCATCCGCCTCCTACGCCTTTCGCCCGACCCCGCAGAGCGTGGGACTGTCCGGAACATCGCCGAAGTCCACCTCCGGGCGCCATCTCGGGCACGGGACGACACCCGGCTCCACCAGCTCCAGGCCGGAGAAGAACGCCTCGATCTGCGCCCTGCTCCGGAGCTTGTAGGGCACCGCCCCGGTGCCGTCGTAGCGCTGCTGCGCCTCGTTCAGCGCGGCGTTCTCGTCGTGGCTGTCGTACAGGGCGAGGAAGCTTCCCGGCGGCAGGCCGTCCAGCAGCTCCGCCACCAGGGCGTGCGCCTCCCCGTCGTCGCCCACATGCCCCAGGACGCCCATCAGCGTCAGGGCCACGGGCCTGTCGAAGTCCAGCGTCCCGTGCGTCTTCTCCAGGATCATGGCGGGCTCGCGCATGTCGGCGTCGATGTAGTCGGTGGCACCCTCGGGGGTGCTGGTCAGCAGCGCCCGCGCGTGGGAGAGCACGAGGGGGTCGTTGTCCACGTAGACGATCCGGGCGGACGGGTCGGCCCGCTGCGCCAGCTCGTGGGTGTTGTCGACGGTCGGCAGGCCCGTCCCGATGTCGAGGAACTGGCCGATCCCCTCCTCCTGGACCAGGTATCGCACGACGCGGCCCAAGAAGAGCCGGCCGGTCCTGGCGATGTCCGCGATCCCGGGAAAGGCGGCCAGGTAGGCGTCCCCCGCCTCCTCGTCGACCGGGTAGTGGTCCTTGCCGCCCAGGAAGTAGTTCCAGATCCGAGCGGAGTTCGGGACGCTCTTGTCGATCACGGGCTCGGTCATGGTGCTCCTTTCCCTTTTCAGATGCCCCTTCTCGGACGTCCTCGAACAGGGGAGCCACGCCGGAGCGCCGGACCGGGCCAGAGTTCCGGCCACCATGAGAATTAGCCAATATGACAGGCATGTGTCATGTGGGTTAACCATCCATTTTAGGAAGGTTCCACCCTCCTCGAAACCGGCACTGTCAAGGGTCCTGGCACTTTATTAGGAATTGGTCAAAATACAATAACGGATTTATTTGGACCCTGGCACCCGCATGGAGGGCGTTCGAAGATGCGTTTGCTCCCGAAAATCCCCCTTAATTGGAGGAGTACCCCCATGCGTCATTCCCTCCTGTCCGTCCTGGCAGCGGCGTTCCTCGTCGCCGCCACCGCCCCCGCCGTCCAGGCCGAAGAAGCCGTCGACTACATCGTGGTGCTCAAGAAGGGCAACGACTCCTCGAAGGTCGCCAAGGAGCACGGCAACAAGCACAAGACGAAGCTCACCCGCACCTACAGCCACGCCCTGCGCGGCTACTCCGCGAACATGGCCCCCTCCGCGGCCAAGGCGATCGCCAAGGACTCGCGGGTGCAGTTCGTCCAGGTCGACCAGAAGGTGACGGTCGCGGCCCAGACGCTGCCGACCGGCATCAACCGCGTCGACGCCGAGACCAGCCCCACCGCCGACATCGACGGCGTCGACGAGCGGGTCAACGTGGACGTCGCGGTGATCGACACCGGCATCCAGCTCAACCACCCCGACCTGAACGTCTACACCGCCGGGGCCAAGAACTGCTCCACCGGCTCCAGCGCCGCCGACGGCAACGGCCACGGCACCCACGTCGCCGGCACGATCGGCGCCATCGACAACACCAGCGGGGTCGTCGGCGTCGCGCCGGGCGCCCGGGTGTGGCCCATCCGGGTGCTCAACAACTCCGGCAGCGGCACCTTCTCCTCCATCATCTGCGGCATCGACTACGTGACGGCGAACGCCGACGAGATCGAGGTCGCCAACCTGAGCCTCGGCGGCTCCGGCACCGACGACAACAACTGCGGCAACAGCAACGGCGACGCCATGCACCAGGCGATCTGCGCGTCGGTGGCCGCCGGCGTCACCTACGCGGTCGCCGCGGGCAACAGCTCCGCCAACTCCGCCGGCTACGTGCCGGCCTCCTACAACGAGGTCATCACCGTCAGCGCCCTGGCCGACTTCAACGGCCTGCCCGGCGGCGGAGCGGCGGCCACCTGCCGCTCCGACGTGGACGACACCTTCGCGAACTTCTCCAACTACGGCTCCGACGTCGACCTCATCGCGCCCGGCGTCTGCATCAACTCGACCTGGACGGGCAGCGGCTACAACACCATCTCCGGCACCTCGATGGCGACCCCGCACGTGGCGGGCGCCGCCGCCCTCTACAAGGCCACCCACCCGACGGCCTCGCCCTCCGCGGTGAAGAGCGCCCTGCAGAGCGCCGGCACCACCAACTGGACGAACTCCGACGACCCCGACGGCATCAAGGAGAAGCTCCTCAACGTGGCCGGCTTCTGATCCCCGACTCCTTCGCCGCCCGGGCCACGGCCCGGGCGGTCCTCCGTCCTGGGGCGTCCGTCGAACTCCTTGCGTTGCGCACCAAACGGCATATTTGCCGTCGACACGCATTTCCCTGGAGCGGGAAAGAATCTCAACAAACCACAGGGCGGATTACCATGAGCGATTCGAAATCCCGTGACGGATTCAATTCCGGAGGAATTCCGCATGCGTCGCTCGACCTCCGCCGTCCTGACGGCCGCCGTCCTCTCCGCCCTCGCCGCGCCCCCCGTCCTGGCCGATCCCCCCGCCGGCTACATCGTGGTGCTGAAGAAGGGCAGCGACTCCGTCTCGGTCGCCCGGCAGCACTCCGGGGAGTACAGCGCCAAGGTCCTGCACACCTACGACCACGCCCTGCACGGTTACGCGGCGGCCATGACGCCCGCCGTCGCCAAGAAGATCACCGAGGACCCCCGGGTGCGGTTCGTCCAGCCCGACCGCAGCGTCCGACTGGAGGCCCAGACGGTTCCCACGGGCGTCGACCGCGTCGACGCCGAGCCCAGACGCTCCTCCGGCGGCGGCTCCGCCGGCGAACGGATCGACGTGGACGTCGCGGTGATCGACACCGGGATCCAGTCGGACCACCCCGACCTCAACGTGCACACCGCCGGGGCCAAGAACTGCACCGGGGGGACCGGCGCCCAGGACGGCAACGGCCACGGCACCCACGTCGCCGGCACGATCGGCGCCCTCGACGACGGCGAAGGCGTGGTCGGCGTCGCGCCGGGCGCGCGGGTGTGGCCGGTCCGGGTGCTCGACGACTCCGGGAACGGCACCTTCTCCTCGATCATCTGCGGCATCGACCACGTCACCGCCCACGCCGGCGAGATCGAGGTCGCCAACCTGAGCCTCGGCGCCACCGGCACCGACGACGGCGCCTGCGGCAACACCGCCCGTGACGCCCTGCACCAGGCGATCTGCACGTCGGTGGCCGCCGGCGTCACCTACACGGTGGCCGCGGGCAACTCCTCCGTCGACTCCGCGAAGCACGTGCCGGCCTCCTACGACGAGGTGATCACCGTCAGCGCGCTGGCCGACTTCGACGGGCTGCCCGGCGGCAAGGCGCAGTCCACCTGCGTCGCCGACCAGGACGACACCTTCGCGAACTTCTCCAACCACGGCCGTGACATCGACCTCATCGCCCCCGGCGCCTGCATCCGCTCCACCTGGATCAAGGGCGGCTACAGCACCAGTTCGGGCACCTCCATGGCGGCTCCGCACGCCGCGGGCGCCGCCGCCCGCTACAAGGCCGCCCACCCGACGGCCTCGCCCGCCGCGGTGAAGAGCGCCCTGCAGAGCGCCGGGACGACCGACTGGAACTCCGCCGACGATCCCGACGGCGTTCAGGAGCGTCTGCTCAACGTCACGCGCCTCTAGGAAAAAAGCAACGGAAAGCTAATTAAAGAGACAAAGTGATTCCACTCACCCAGAGTGACACCTCGTACCCCACCAGGCGGTTTCCGCCCCGCACTCCGCCCCGGGGCCGCCGCCACCCCCGGCTTCGGGACCTTCAGACCTTGCCTTAACATCCAGGTAAATCTTAGTTTTTTGGCATATGGCAGTAAATGGCCGCCCCGGGATTGCCCTGACCGCTCCCGGGCGCGGGAGGAGGGCGGATATCCTTGGCTGGTAACATCATCCGTCGTCTCCGTCCGGCCCCCGGCCGCGCACCGGAGTCCGAAGAAGAGCGAAGGGAACAAGCAGCCGTGACCGACCAGTCGCCCACCTCCGTGAACGAGGAGATCGAGACGCCCGTCGCCGCCGACGACGAAGTGGCCGCCGCGCTCGCCAACTGGCCGACCAGCACTGCCAACCCGCGCCGCACCCAGATCTGAGGCAGCACTCGGGCTGATACCGGTCCCCGGGCCTCCCCTGCGGGGGGAGGACCCGGGGATCGGCGTTTTCCGTGACCCCCCCCGGCGCTCCATAACGGATCAATATCCATCGCGAAAAGCCAAGATAAAGGTGAACCTCTAGCCGTCTGTCTGATAGGACTGGTTTGCCTGCATACCGCACCGCGTGGAGTTCTGCCGTGAGCGATCCAACGCCTCCTGGGTTCACGCCCCCCGCCTCCCATGGGCGGTTCCGTGGACGCGACCCCGCGACTCCCGGCGGGAACCCGCCGAGCGCAAACGCCTCAGGACCGCTCCGGCCCGTGACCGCTCCGCCCGCCCCGAACCGGACCGGGCAGGACCGGGCCGCCGCGCCGCCTCCCGTCAGGCGGAGGCCGCCGGCCCAGCGACCGCCCGCCCCCAGTCCGGTCGTCGCCCCGCAACGGCCCCCGACCGGACGCCACTCGACCGCGGCACCCAGGCGGCCGGTCTCGGACGACCCCGGACGGACCACGGCGGACGATCCCGGACGGACCGTGGCGGACGGAACCGGCCGCACCGTGCAGGACTTCGGGCGTCCCGCCTCGGACCGCCGGGGCCCCGGCCCCCGCCAGGTCCGGCGGCGAGGAGAACGGCCCCCTCCCGTCTCCCGGCCCGAACCCCGACCCCGGCCTCCGCGCGGCGGGAGACGCGGCTCCCGTCCGAACGGGCTCCTGTGGTTCCTGTCCTGGTCGTCCTTGATCTCCGTGGTCTGCCTGCTGACCGTCGAGGTCAAGTCCGACGAGTCGTTCCTCTGGGCGTGGCCGATCGTCGGCCTCCTGGTCCTGGCCTTCCTCTTCTGCTCGGCCCGGTCCGGATCGGCGGCCCCTCCCCGTCCGCGCGGCTCCGGAACGAAGCGCTGATCCGGGGCCGGCGCTCAGGTCGCGGCGGCCAGGTATCCGGCCACCAGGGCGTCGGCGACCCGTCCGACGACCTCGTCGCCCGGCAGGAAGGCCGGGTGATGCAGGCCCGGAGCCGACGGGTCGGTGCCGACGAAGAGCATGAGGCCGCGGGCGCCGTGGCAGTAGTGCGAGAAGTCGTCGGCTCCATAGGACCTGAACGTGCGGTCCACCGGGATGCCGAAGCCGTTGAGGACTCCGGTCGCGCGGTCGGCCAGGTCCGGGTCGTTGCGCAGGACCGGTTCCAGGGGGTGGATGCGGGTCTCGGCGGTGCAGCCGAAGGCGGCGGCGGTGTGCGCGGCGATCTCGGTGATGAGCCGGGCCGCCTCGGCGCGGTCCTCGTCCCGCATGACCCGGACGGTGCCGCGCGCCGCCGCGGTGTCCGGGACGACGTTCGCGGCGCTCCCCCCGGTGATGTGGCCGACGGTGCAGGACGCGCCCAGCACGGGGTCGAACCGGCGGGACGCCAGGTGCTGGAGGGCGACGACGACCTGGCACACGGCCAGGACGGGGTCACGGGTCAGGTGGGGGTAGCCCGCGTGGCCGCCCGCACCGGTCACGACGATCTCGAACTCGTCGGCGGCGGCGTTGACCGGCCCGGGGGTGGCGCCGACGACCCCGGCGGGCAGCCGCGGCTGGACGTGGGCGCCGACCACCGCGATGGCGCCTTCCAGGACGCCCGACCGCACGACGTCCTCGGCTCCGGAGGGGTGGGTCTCCTCCCGCGGCTGCAGGAGGGCCAGGATCGGGACGTCCGGGCCGATCCTGGCCGCGGCGCGGCAGACGGCGACGAGCGCGGCGAGGTGGACGTCGTGGCCGCAGGCGTGCATGGCGGCTCCGGTCGCGCTCCAGGGCGCCCCGGTCCGCTCGGTCATCGGCAGGGCGTCGAGTTCGGCGCGCAGCACCACGGCCGGCCCCTCCCCGCCGATCCGCAGGAGGCGGCCGGTCCCCGCCACGCGTTCTCCGGGCCCGGCGTCCAGGGCCGCCACGACCTCGCGGGCGGTGTCCTCCTCCTGGCCGGAGATCCGGGGCTCGGCGTGCAGGCGGTGCCGCAGCTCGATCGCCGCGGGGATTTCGTCCGCGACGGCCGTGCGAAGTTTGCGGTGGAGGGTCTCGTCCGGCTCGGGGGGCATGAAGTATTTTTACTGCACCATGAATGGAGTTTCATCCCCCTATGGGGTTATTTGAGGTAATTCTCGGCGCTCCCGATCAGGCCCGGGTCTCGGTGACGAGCCCCGCGACGACCGCCCGCAGCGAGCCTCCCCGGTCGTGGACGGCGCGCTGCCTGGCCGCGCAGTCCCCCCGTTCCAGGAGATCCGCGGCCAGAGCGGAGACCAGGTCCCGGTCCCCCGCCTCCTCGAGGAACGGCCCCAGCTCCGCCAGCAGGTCCCGGACGACCTCGCCGGCCGGCGCGGGGCGTCCCGTGGCCGGATCGACCAGCAGCCCGCCGAGCCCGAACCTGGCGGCGTGCCACGTCGCCGAGCGCAGCAGCTCCCCCCGCACGGGCCGGAACTCCCGCTCCCTCTCGGCCGCGCACTCCCGCCGGACCAGGGCGCGGAACAACCCGGCCAGAAGGACGACGTCGTCCACCCTCGGGCAGGCGTCGCAGACGCGCAGCTCCAGCGTCGGCAGATGGCAGGACGGCCGGACGTCGAAGTAGACCATGCCCGGGTCGATGATCGTCCCGTCGGCCACGAGCCTGGCCACCAGCGCGTCGTATTCGGCGGCGCTGTCGAAGGAACCGGGCGGGCCGGCGGTCGGCCAGCGCTGCCACAGCAGCGAGCGGTAGCTGGAGTAGCCGGTGTCGGCTCCCCGCCAGAAAGGCGAGCTGGCGCTGAGCGCGAGGAAGACCGGCAGCCAGGGCGCCAGCCGCCGCAGCACCCGCACCGCCAGGTCGCGGTCGGGCACGTCCACGTGCACCTGGACCCCGCAGATCAGCTGCTCCCCTGCCAGGGAGCGGTAGAGGTCGTGCATGTGCTGGAACCTGGGCACGGGCGGGATGTCGTGGCCGGAGACCGCGGCGAGCGGCACCGTGCCGGTGGCCACCACGCCCAGGCCCCGCTCCTCGGCCGTCTTGATCAGCACCTTCCGGGTGGCCGTCAGGTCCTCCGCCAGGTCGTCCAGCCTCGCCCAGGGCGCGCTGTGCGCCTCGATCGTCGTGGCCTGGAGCTCCGCGCTGTACCTCTTGCCGGGCAGAAGGTCGAGCAGGGTCGTGGCGGCGGGCGTCAGCTGGCCGCTGTCCAGGTCGACGAGATGGAACTCCTCTTCCACCCCGACCAGCAGTTCATTGGGTGATTTCGCCATAATTAGCCCGCAAACTCCGCCTCTTCCCCCGACTTGGGCTTCGCCTTCCCCGCTCCGTCCCACCCCGTTCCCGCGAAGTGTTCACCGTCCCCCCGGCACGCTCTACACTTTCTGTTGGGTCCCGGCCTCCGGCCGGAACAGGCCCGCACGAGGCCAGGGGCGGTAGCTCAGCCGGTCAGAGCAGCGGACTCATAATCCGCCGGTCGTGGGTTCGAGCCCCACCCGCCCCACCTTCTCCCCACGCCCCGACCTGCGTATAAGCGTACTTACCCGATATTCATCGCCGTGAGTCGTCTCCGGTCGGCTCCCCCGGGAGACCGAGGCCCCCCTCCCGTACCTCCGTGGAAAGCCCGGCCAAGCCGGGTTAGAGGCCGGGTCGTCTCCCGGTATGCGTCCGTCCTGGTCGGCATCCCGTCGTTTCCCGGCCGGGGGAACGAGGTAGATCAACTCCGTGAACGTGATCGCGCGGCGGGTTCTGCAGTTGCACGACGAGAACGGGGACGGGCTCCGGGACGTGGTGATCTCCATCGGCCAGCCCCACCGTGATCCCGACGGGCGCGGAGAGTGGCTCTGCCCCTACGAGATCGAGGGGCTGGGCGACTGGGACGGCCGGTACCAGGTCGCCGGAGAGGACTCCGTCCAGGCGCTCCAGCTCGTCCAGGGAGTGATCTGGGGGGTGCTGACCGGCTCGGAGCAGAGCCATCGGCTGCGCCTGTGGGGCGAGCCCGACCTGGGCTTCCCCTCCCCCTTCCAGCGGATCAAGGTGCTGCACGAGTTCTCCTCCGACAGCGCCTACATCGCGTTGGCCGGGGTGTTCGACCAGGCGCAGGAGGCGGTGGAGCAGATCGAGGTCGGCGACCGGAACGGCGAGCTCGCCGCGGTCCTGGACTTCGCCCGCTCGGGCGAACTGCTGGGCATCGAGCTCTTCCGGGCCGGCCGCCGCCTCCCCGAGGGGCTGCGCGCCCGGCCCGTCGTCCAGGAACCCTGAGGTCATCCCCGGGAGGGATGCGAACGGGGCGCCGGTCCCCCGTCGGGCCTACCGAGAACTCCGCACCGGAGATCTGTCCTCACTTGGGGCCAAGTGGCTAGGCTCACCGCCATGTCCCGACTTCGCACCCTCCTGGCGGCGGTCCTCGCCGTGGCCCTGATGTCCGGTTGCAGTTCGGCGGACGGGTCCGGCCCGCTGCCCGACGCCAAGACGTTGCTGCAGCAGTCCGCCACGGCCATGAAGGACGTCACCAGCGTCGGGTTCGCGCTGACCACCGAGGGCACCCCCTCGGGGATCCCGGTGCAGGCGATGAACGGCCAACTGCTGCGGAACGGCGACGCCCAGGGCGACCTCACCGCCACCCAGGCCGGTTTCACCGTCCAGGCCAAGTTCGTCCTGGTCGGCCCGGACCTCTACTACAACCTCATGGGCGGCTACCAGAAGACCGACAGGGCGACGGTCACCCAGCTCCTGGACCCGTCGGCGATCCTCGACCCCGAGCGCGGCATCCCGCTGCTGCTCACCCAGGCCACCGACGCCAAGGCCGAGACCCGTGAGGACGGAGCGGTCAAGATCTCCGCCACCCTGCCCGGCACCGCCGTCGCGGGGCTGGGGGTCAAGGTCGCGGGCACCCTCAAGGGCGCCGTGTGGATCGACGAGGACGACAAGCGGCTCACCAGGGTCCGGATGGACCTGGAAGGCGGGTCGGCGACCCTGGCCTTCGACGACTTCAACGCCGACCCCGTGATCAAGGCGCCGGAGCAGTAGCCGTGCGCAGCCGACGCCGCCTGGCGATCGGGGCCGGCGGGGCCATCGTCCTGCTGGCCTCTCTCGACGCCTACGTCATCGTCACCGTCCTGCTCGAGATGACGAAGGACCTGGGCATACCCGCCAACCGCCCCGAGCGCATCACCCCCGTCATCACCGGCTTCCTGCTCGGCTACGTGGCGGCGATGCCGCTGCTGGGCCAGCTGTCGGACCGCTTCGGCCGCCGGGCGGTCCTGCACGCCTGCCTGGTGGCGTTCGCCCTCGGCTCCGCCGTCACCGCCGCCGCCGAGCAGTTCTCCCTGCTCGTGGCGGGACGGGTCGTCCAGGGCGTCGCGGGCGGCGCGCTGCTGCCCATCACGATGGCGCTCGCCGGCGACCTGTGGTCCGAACGGCGCCGGACGGTCGTGCTGGGCGCCGTCGGAGCCGTCCAGGAGCTGGGCAGCGTCCTGGGCCCGCTGTACGGGGCGGGGCTGGCCGCGCTGATCGGCTGGCGCGGCGTCTTCTGGGTGAACGTGCCGCTGGTGCTGGCCGCGATGGCCGCGATCCACTTCACCGTCCCGCCGACCCGCCCGGCCGCTCCGGGCCGGGTGGACGTCCCGGGCGGGCTGCTGCTGGCCGGCGGGCTCGGCCTGCTGGTCGTCGGCACCTACAACGAGGAGCCGGAGTACGGCGTCCTGCCGCCCGGCGGCGCGCAGATGATCGCGGGCGGGGTGGTGCTGCTCGTCCTGTTCGGGGTGTGGGAGGCGCGGGCGAAGTCCCGGCTGCTCGACCTGACCGGGGTGCGCAAGAGCCCGGTGTTCGCCGTCCTGGCCGTCAGCCTGCTGTCCGGCGCGGCGCTGATGGTCACCCTGGTGGACGTCCAGCTGATCGCCACCACCCTGCTGGGGCGGACCTCCGCCGAGGGGGCGTTCCTGCTGGCCCGGTTCCTGGTCGCGCTGGCGCTCGCCGCCGTCGCGGGCGGGTTCGTCGCCCACCGGTACGGCGACCGCTGGCCACTGGTGGCCGGGATGGCGCTGGCCGCGATCGGCTACCTGCTGGTCTCCGGGTGGCCGCTGGATCCCGCGGCCGCGTCCTACGGTCCGCTGCCGCGCATGGACGTCGACCTGGCGCTGGCCGGGACCGGCCTGGGCCTGGCCATCGCGCCGGTCTCCTCGGCGGTCCTGCGGCTGGTCCCCGCCGGGCAGCACGGCGTGGCCTCCGCTTCCGTCGTGGTCTCCCGCATGATGGGGATGTTGCTGGGTATCTCTGCTCTGTCGGCCTACGGTTTCCACCGTTTGCAGTCGCTGACGGCCGAGTTGACGGTTCCGCTCCCCTTCGGGAATCCGAACTTCAAGGCCGAGTTCGAGGTGTACCAGGCGGGTCTGCGCGAGGCGCTGCACACCGAGTACCGCGAGATCTTCCTCATCACCTCGGGGCTCTGCCTGCTCGGCGCGGTGGTGGCTGCGAGCCTGCGGAGGCCGCCGTCCGACCTGCCGCATCCGGCCAAGGAGTTCGCCGTCTGAACACCGTCACCCCGTTGCCAAGGTCCTACGGCGAGTGATTACTTCTCATCCTGGCCGTACGTAATTGCCTTACTACATTTCACCCAGGACCGGCGGCCGGGGAGGAACGGAACATCGTGCAGCGAATGAGCGGACTGGACGCCAGCTTCTACCTGATCGAGGACGAGAACACGCCCCTGCACGTGGCGGCCGCGATCATCCTGGAAGGTCCGGTGCCCGGCTACGGCGACATCGTCAGACTCGTCGCCTCCAAGCTGCCCTCCATCGAACGCTACCGGCAGCGGGTCCGCTCCGTGCCGCTCCACCTGGGACGCCCCGTCTGGGTGGACGATCCACACTTCCAGATCCTGTACCACGTCCGGCACACCGCCGTCCCGGCGCCCGGCACCATGGACCAGCTGCGCAACCTCGCGGGCCGGATCATCGCCCAGCGGCTCGACCCCAAGAAGCCGCTGTGGGAACTGTGGCTGGTCGAGGGCCTGGAGGGCGGCAGATGGGCCCTCATCGGCAAGGTCCACCACTGCATGGTCGACGGAGTCGCGGGCATGGACCTCATCGCCTCGATGTTCGACCTCGACCCCGACGCCCCCCAGCCGGAGCAGCCCGCCGAGGAGTGGGTCCCCCACCCCGGACCGTCCTCGTTGCGGCTGTTCGGCGAGGCCCTGGTGGACAACACGCTCCAGCCGCTCCGGCTGGTCTCCTCGCTGCCGCACCTGGCCTCGTCTCTGGGCCGGACCCCGCAGCTGCTCGACTACGCGGGCGGGGTCGTCCGCCAGCTGTCCCGCTTCACCCGCAGGTCCGCCAGCGTGCTCAACGGGCCGATCGGGCCGCACCGGCGGTGGTCGTGGGTCAGCGCCCCGCTGGACGACGCGCAGCGGATCCGCAAGAGGCACGGGGGAACCGTCAACGACGTGGTCCTCGCCTCCGTCACGCGGGGTTTCCGCGAGCAGCTCGCCGGGCGGAACGCGCTGAAGCCCGACATGGTCGTGCGCTCGGGGGTCCCGGTGTCCGTCAGGACCGCCGACGAGCGGGGCGCGCTCAACAACCGGGTGTCGGCCATCTTCGTCAACCTCCCGGTCGGCGTGGCCGACCCCGCCGAGCGCTACCGGCTGATCCGCGAGCAGACCGAGGACCTCAAGGCCACCAGCCAGGAGGTCATCGGCGCCAAGCTCACCAGGGTCACCGACGCGGCCGTGGCCCCGGCCCTGCTGGCGCTGGGCGCCCGGATCCCGATCCGGATGCTCAACCCGATCATCCAGACGATCACCACCAACGTGCCGGGCCCGGACTTCCCCCTGTACGTGCTCGGCCGCCGTATCGACGGCCTGTTCCCCTACGTGCCGTTGACCGGGGGCATCCAGGTCGGCACCGCGATCTTCAGCTACGACGGGTGGCTGAACTTCGGGGTGAGCGCCGACTTCGACGGCCAGCCGGACATCGAGGTGTTCACCGCCGGGATCGGCGAGGGGATCGCCGAACTGCTCAAGGCCCCCGCGGCGGATTAGGCGGGCCGCGGCAGAGCCCGCTGGAGCCGGACGGCGACGGCCTCGCGGGCTCTGCCGAAGAACGTGTCGTCGTCGTAGAGGACGGCGGTGCCGCACGCCTGCCAGACATAGGACGTGAGCTCGAAGAGGAGCTGCTCGGGGTCGGTGTCGGAGCGCAGCTCGCCCAGCGAGACGGCCTCCCGGATGGTGTGGCGCAGGTAGTCCCGCCACGCGTCGAGGGAAGCGGCGACGGCGTCGCGGACCCTGCCGGGCCGGGCGTCGTACTCGGCGCTGATGGAGTAGAGGATGCAGCCGCCGGGGAAGACCCGGCGTTCGACGTAGTCGAGCCAGTTGCCGATCAGCGCCTCGATGCGGGCGAGGCCCGGCTCGACGGAGCGGGCCGGCTTCACGACCTGTTCGACGAAGGCCTCGCGGGCGGCCTCGACGGTCGCGAGCTGGAGTTCCTCCTTGGAGCCGAAATGGGCGAAGAGCCCGCTCTTGGAGAGCGACAGATCGCCCGCCAGCCGTCCGATGGACAGGCCCTCCAGCCCCTCCGCCGAGGCGATGTCCAGCGCGCGCTCGAGGATGAGCCGCCTTGTCTGCTCTCCGCGCAGCAGCCTGCCGTCAGTGGTCATGCCCAAAGAATACGACCGATCGTTCGTTCGGTCACTTGACAAGACCTCCCGGGAAAAGAAATCGTACGACCGTTCGTACTATTACTTGGGAGATCGCATGACCGCACGCATCCTGCCGCTCGCGGCGGGAGCCACCTTCCTGGCGATGCTCGACGCCACCGTGACCAACCTGGCCTTCCCAGACCTCCAGCGCGACTTCGACGGCGCCACGATCAGCGGGCTCACCTGGATCGTCACCCTCTACGCCGTGTCGTTCGCCGCCCTGCTCGCCCCCGCCGGGCGGCTCGCCGACCTGCTCGGGCGGCGGCGGCTCTACCGCGCCGGGATCGGCGTGTTCACCCTCGCCTCCCTGGCCTGCGTCCTCGCCCCGAACCTGCCGGCGCTGCTCGCCGCGCGGACCGTCCAGGGCGCGGGCGCGGCCGCGATGGTCCCCGTCTCGCTGGCCGTCCTGCTGCACGGCACCCCGCCCGAGAAGCGGGCCCGCTCGATCGGCCTGTGGAGCGCCTCGGCCGCGCTCGCCGCCGCCGTCGGACCGTCCGTCGGCGGAGTCCTGGTCGACCTCCTGGACTGGCGGGCGCTCTTCTTCATCAACATCCCGCTGGGCCTCGCCCTCTTCTGGACGGCCCGAGGCCTCGCCCCCGAACCGGGCGAAGGCCGCCTCCCCGACGTCCTGGGCACCGTCCTGCTCGGCGGCGGCCTCGGCGTGCTCGCCCTGGCCGTCAGCCAGGGGCCGGACCTCGGCTGGTCGGACCCGCGCGTCCTGGCCGCGCTGCTCGGCGGGGCCGCCGCCGTCGCGCTGGCCCTCACCCGCTCGGCCCGCCACCCCGTGCCCGCCATGGAGATCTCGCTGTGGCGCAACCGGGACTTCGCCGTCACCAACGTGGTCTCGTTCTTCTACGGCGCCGCCTTCTTCCCGTGGATGCTCGTCGGAGTCCTGGTCCTCACCCGCATGTGGGGCTACTCGGAGCTGGAGGCCGGGCTGGCGATGACCCCCGGCGCGGTCAGCGCGGCCGTCGCCTCGGTGCTCATGGGACGGCTGGCCGCCCCGCGCACCGCCATCCTCACCGGCTCGCTCGTCATGCTCGGCACCGCCGTCTGGACCTGGCGCGCGCTTCCCGAAGAGCCCCGGTTCCTGGCCTTCTGGCTGCCCTGCGGTCTGCTGATCGGCATCGGCATGGGCGCCCTGGCCACCGGCACGGCCGGCTCGGCCGCCCTGTCCGTCGCCCCCGTCCGGTTCGCCGGGGCCACCGGACTCAACACCACCGCCCGGCAGCTCGGCGGCGCGCTCGGCACCGCGGTCCTGGCCGCGCTGCTGTCCGGCCCGCGGGCCGGCGCCGAGGAGTTCACCACCGTCTACGCCTACTGCGCGATCGTCTGCGCGCTCGCCCTCCTCGCGGGGCTCGGGCTGCGGACGGCCGTCCCCGCTGTTTCCACCGCCGCACGAGAAGGAGCACCCGCATGACCGGCATGACCCGATGGACGAAACTGGCAGTGGTCGGAGACAGCATCGCCGCGGGCGTCCGGGAACCGGCCGAAGGCTACGAGGACCTGTCCTGGACCGACCGGATCACCCGGGAGCTCGGCACCCGCACCCTCAACCTCGGACGGCGCGACCTGACGGCCCGGCAGGTGCGGGAGGAGCAGTTGCTGCCCGCGCTGGCCTTCCTGCCCGACCTGGCGATCGTCGTCTGCGGGGGCAACGACGCCTTCCAGGACGAGTTCGACGCCGACGCGCTGGCCGCCGAACTCGACCTCATGGTCGGCTCCTTCCGCGAGGTCGGCGCGGACGTCCTGACCCTCGGCCTGTTCGACAACGTCGACGCCGGGCTGGCCGGGCGGCGCTTCCAGGAGGTCTTCGCGCCCCGGCTGCGCGAGCTCAACCGGCTGACGAAAGAGATCTCCGCGCTACGGGGCGCCGTGTTCGTCGACTTCAGCCGGCACCCCGCCGGGACCGACCCGTCCATCTACGCCGGCGACCGGATCCATCTGAACGCCAAGGGGCACGCGATCGTCGCCGAGGAGAGCCTCCGCAGGCTCGCGGCGCATTCCGTCGGCCGGGTCAGCGCGACCTGACCGGGAACTCCCGGGTACGCGGCTCCCAGGGGTCGTGAAGATCTGATCCTGGGAGCCGTGCTCCGGCAGAAAGTCCAGCTTCACCCGGCATGACGCAAGGTCACGGTTCTGCCCGCGGACAGGCCGAAGCGGGCCGCGGCCGACCCCAGGTTGACGCCCAGTGCCAGCCGCCCCGAGGAGTCGGCGAACAGCAGGGGCTCTCCCTCCGCCACGTCGCCGAAGGTCTCCGCCCAGCGCACGCGGGTGCCCGCCACGTCCAGCGCCGTGCCGTACTCCAACGGACCGAACACGGCAGCCAGATCCCTCGGGAACGCACCGAGGATCAGGCTGCCGAAGTCGTCGGGGTAGAGCACGGCCACGCTCAGCTCGCCCTCCCCCGGGACCGGCTCCGGGATCTCCAGGGGGCTCGGCCGCAGTTCCGGACCGAACTCGCCGAGGGGGACGCCGTTGGCCAGATGCGCGGCGGCCGGGGCGAAGAGGTCCCGGCCGTGGAAGGTGCTGGAGAGCGCGGGCAGCCGCAACCCGGGGTTGTCCAGGATCCGCGCCTCGGCCACCCCGCCGAGGGCCTCGGCCGCCGGAACGAGCAGCCCGTTGTCGGGGCCGACGAGGAAGTCCCCGCGGCCGGTGCGCACGGCCACCGGATGCCGGAGAGTGCCGACTCCGGGATCCACGACCGCCAGATGGACGCCCACCGGCAGATGAGGGAGCGCCTGCTCCAGCAGCAGCGCGCCTTCGACGACCGCGTACTTGCTCACCTCGTCGCTGAGCACCTGGACGCGGGCGGTCGGCGCGATGCGGGCGACGACTCCGGCGCAGATACCGGTATAGGCGGCGCCGAAGTCGGTGGTGATGCTGACGTACGGGCTCGTACCGGCTCGCTCGCCGGCGGACACGGGCAGGATCACAGGAGGGCTCTCACATCGGCGGCCGGGTGATCGGCCAACGCTACCAACCCCGGTCAGAGCACGTCGGAACCCATGGTTCAGCGGTTCTTCAGGGTGTTGATGAGGGCCGCGCCGTCGGCGGCGCCGTCCACGCTGATGGCGAACCTGCCGCCGTTCGGGTACTCCAGCACCAGGCACTCCCCGCCGCGCAACATCAGCGTGGCCCTGCCCGGCAGCCCCCGCAGGCCCCAGCCGCCGACCTGGAAGGGGCTCACCTTCTCCGTCCGCGCGGAGGCGATCGCCGACAGCCGCCTGCGCCAGACCGGGAACGACCAGGGGCCGTAGGCGACGGCCACTCCCTGCTCGCTCACCTGGACCCGGACACTGCTGAACAGCAGCAGGAGGAACCCGACGACGAGCAGCACCGGGGAGACGGGGCCCACCGACCTTCCGGGCAGTAGCGCGACCGCGCCGGCGGCAAGGGCCAGGCAGCCCGAGGCGAGCAGCATCGGGCTGGTGTAGCGGGAGACCCACACCGCCCGTTCCCCTTCGGGAAGGTCCAGGGTCTCGGCAGGCGCGGGCGGGGCGTCCCGGACCATGGTGAACCGGAGGCCCAGCCAGCCGCCCAGCAGCGGCAGCACGATCAGCAGGACGGGCATCCACACGGCCAGG
Source organism: Actinocorallia sp. B10E7 (assembly GCF_039871655.1). Classification (NCBI taxonomy): domain Bacteria; kingdom Bacillati; phylum Actinomycetota; class Actinomycetes; order Streptosporangiales; family Thermomonosporaceae; genus Actinocorallia; species Actinocorallia sp. B10E7. Next base: position 604,138 of record NZ_JBDPLZ010000002.1, on the reverse strand, counting down.
GGGCGGGCGTCGTGCCAGTCCGCCCGGTCGAGATTCGCCCAGACGGTCAGGCCCTGCAGCAGGAGCGCCAGGACGGCGAAGGCCGCCGCGACGGGCGGCGTCCTGCGTCCGAACACGACCCCGACGACCCAGAGCACGAGCGGGAGGGCCAGCGCCGCCGCCTTGGGCAGGGAGCCGTCGGGCTCGCCCGCCGCGTTCCAGTGCACGGCCATGGCGGCGGGCAGCCTGCCCCACCACACGGCGGACAGGGCCACGAGCACCAGCGCCACGAGGGCGCCCCACAGCGGAAGTCTCTTCACATCTCCTCGATCATGGCTATCAGGTCCGCCCGGGTGTGTCCCGCCTTCTCGGCGTCTCGGACCAGTTCCCTCACCCGGTCGACGAACTCGCTCCTGCGGCCCGCCCCGGGGACCACCCGGATGCCGCGGCCGCGCCGGAACTCCAGCAGTCCCTCGTCCCGCAGCCCGCGCAGGGCGCGCAGCACGGTGTTGGGGTCGACCTCGAAGGCCGCCGCGAGGTCGCGGGCCGTGGGCAGCCGTTCGGGGGCGCCGCCGTCCGCGATGGCGCGGCGCAGCGCCGCCGCCACCTGCTCGTGCAGGGGGCGGGGGTCCTCCGCTTCCAGTCTCAGCAGCATGGTGCTAATAAAGCTAGCACCATTAGCGTCATTCTCCGCGCGGGAAGGCCTCCGGGACCGCCCGGCGCGCCGCCAGCAGATCCAGCAGCAGCGCGGCGGTCCAGCTGTAGTCGTGGCTGCCGCGCCCCGAACCGTCGAAGGGGTCGAAGAACTCCCGGAACCCCGACTGCCGGACCAGCCGGAGCGTCCCGCCGTAGAGCAGGTCGGCGATCGTGTCGAAGCCCTGCTGGAGGGATCCCGCCCACAGCAGCCAGTTGGTGTTGACCCAGGTGGGGCCGCGCCAGTAGGCGGCCCGGTCGAAGGCCGAGGCCTGCAGGTCGCAGGTCGGCACCGGATAGCCCGCCGCCCCGGCGAAACGCGCGGACAGCAGCAGATCGGCCAGCCTGCGGGCCATCGGCGAGGACAACGCCGGATCCAGCAGCGGGGCGAAGGACGCGATCGTGGCGATCCTGATCAGCCTGTCCGATCTGAGGTCCAGCGGGTGGAAACAGCGCTGCTCGTCGTCCCACAGGCGGCGGGCCAGGGCGGAGTGCAGCCGCTCGGCCTCCTCCCGGTGCGGGACGGGGTCGGCGCCCACCACCTCGGCGATCTCCGCCAGAGCGTGGGTGGAGGCCAGGTAGACGGCGTTGAACAAGGGGTCCTCGATGAGGAACGGGTGCTCGTCCCGCAGATACCCCGCGTCATACCCCGACTCCCGGAAGGAGGTCACGAGCCAGAAGTAGCGGTCGTGGTCGACGCCCGCGGGGATCGAACGCGGGACGGGAAGCCGCGCGTAGGCGGTGGGGGGCGGCTGGACCGCGGCCAGCGGCCGGTCCCAGGCGGGGCTGTTGTCCATCCCCGACTCCCAGGGATGGCAGATCGAGGCCAGCCCCTCACCGCCCACGTCGCGGACGTTCGCGAGGTACCTGTGCTGGGCCGCCAGCCGAGGGTAGGCCCAGCGCAGGAAGTCGCGGCTGCACGCGCCGTCGGAGGCGGCGGCGTGCAGCCGCATCGCCGCGAAGGCGTGCAGCGGAGGCTGCGTGATCGCGGAGGTCTCGACCGACCGGGGGGCGCCCGGCTGCCGGCGGCTGAGCCACAGCTCGGGTCCGGGAAAATAACCCCGCCGGACGAGACCCGCGTTGAACACGATGTGCGGGACCATCCCGTCGGCCCACTGGGCGCGCAGGAGCCCGGCGAGTTCCTGCCGGGCCCGCTCCGGACGGTACCGGGCCAGCCCCAGGCAGACGAACACCGAGTCCCAGCTCCACTGGTGCGGGTACAGACCGGGCGACGGCGTCGTCGCGATCCCCGTCCAGTTGGCGTCCAGCACCCGAATGGCCGCCCGCCAGAGCGAGGATTCATCACCGGTCAGTCGCGGGCTCATCTCTGTAGCGTGACCCCGCGATCGTGTTCTGGCCAGTCTCCCGATCAGGTGATCAGTACTTCCTCTTCCCGGTCCCGGTGCAGACGTTCATTGACCTTCTGCTTCGCGGTCCCGGCCATCGACCCCGCCTTGTGGGCACTGCTGCTCGCCGCCAGCGAGGCCTGCTCACGCACGCTCTCGGCCGCCGACTGCACCGACGGGTGCGCCCACAGCTCCTGGGCCGTCTTCTTGATCTGCTCATACCGTTCACGCCCGGCACGCGAGCCCATCACGTACCCCACGGCGGCTCCGGTGAGGAACATCAACTGCTTCATACGGAGATCACTCCCTTTCAGTCGTCTCCACCTTCACCCCGTACCCGCCCTGCCGATAACGATGCACGAGCACCCGCCAAGATGCGCTAATCTAGACGCGCTGGCAGGGACCGAAGCCCCCCGCCAGACGCGATCCCGCGTAGCTCAATTGGCAGAGCAGCCGGCTGTTAACCGGCAGGTTATTGGTTCGAGTCCAATCGCGGGAGCAAGCGCAAGGTTTGACATGGACGCGGCTCAGGCCCCCTTTCCCACTTACGGGACAGGGGGCCTGAGATGTTTCGGGAGCCGCTCGCCGAAGCCGGGGTCCCTCTCGCGTCCCCACCGGGCAGATCGACCATCTTCACGCAAGAGTGTGGCCATCGTCTCAGCCCATAGGTGATCATCGACCGGCACGCGACCGAGGTCGTCGAGAGGGCGCGCACCCGAGGCCCGGATCCCCATGGCGGGTGCCCCGACTCGAGAACGACCGTCCTGGACCGACGGTAAGGGTGGCCTGTTCGCTTCCGAGGATGAGGACGGCTCATCAAGCCCGCCAATCTGCGGTGAGTGAGGAGCCGGTTCCGGGTGGGAATGGAAGAAGGCGTAGCCGGCATGATCACCTGGGGTAGGTTGGTGGTATGTCGCGGCTGCCTCGTCCTGTACGTGAACTGCTCGGGTTGGAGCGTGGTGAGAAGGTGCTCGCGCACGCTCCCACGCGTGGGGGGTCGGTGGTGGTGACCACCGGGCATGCCCTGCACGTGCCCGACGGAGCCGGCGGGTTCACGCGGGTGCCCTGGGAGAGGGTGCTGCGGGCCTCCTGGCAGGGCGACTGGCTGCACGTGTGGGGGGACGACGCCGAACACCACGTGCGGCTCGTGGAGCCCGGATCCGTGCCCGAGGTGGTGCAGGAACGGGTGACGTCCACCGTGGTGGTCAGCCGGCACTTCGACCTGGGGGACGGCGGAGTGCGGATCGTGGGGCGGCGGCCCACGCACGAGCGGCCGTCCCCGGCCCGCGAAGAGCTGATGTGGGCGATGGTCTTCGACGACGGAGCGCCCTCCGAGGATCCCGGGGTGCGGGCCAAGGCGGAGCAGCTGCTGCAGGCGGTCCGGCGGCAGGTGGGGCTCTAACCGGCGGTCCGGAGCCGCCAGGATCCCGTTCTCGGGATGAAAGAGGGAGACAGGGCCCGGGCCAGGAGCCAGGAGATGATCTCCTCCCCCGCCAGGACGCCGGGGGCCGCGGTGACGGCCGTGCCGGTGTGGGCTTGCTCGTGGAGCTCGCCGTGGGCGGGGCGGATCGCCGCGTCGGCGACCTCGAGGAGTTCGGTGTCCAGCAGGGAGTCCCCGGCCGCCAGGAGGTGGGACGCGCCCGTACGGCGGGCGACCTCCGCGGCCGCGGCGGACTTGGTGAGCGGGACCGGCAGGAAGTAGACCTTCCGTCCCTGGAGCGAGACCTTCCAGTTCCGTGCGGCGCACCAGGCCGTCAGCTCCTCCACCCAGCCGTCGGGGAGGCGGTCGCGTTCCACCACCGTGTAGACGAACAGGTCAGAGGCCGTCCGCACGCTCAAGGTGAAGTCGCCGCTGCGGGATTTCACGTGGTCGTACACGTCGAGCACGGTCGCGCAGTCGGCGACCTGCTTGCGGACGGACGCCGACCAGGACGGGTCCTCCTCGCCGTCGACGAGCAGGAACCCGCCGTTCGCGCAGATCGCGTGGGCGGGCGGCGGCCCGGGCAGGCGTACCCGCGCGTACTGCTCGGGCGTGCGGGTCGTGGTGGGGACGAGAGAAGCCGTCCGGGCGAGCAGTTCCAGGCTCGTGGCGGCGGCCGAGGTGACGAACGACAGCGGGCGGGCCTGGTACAGCTCGACGCACAGCAGCCGCGGCAGTTCCGCGTCGGGGCCCGTCAGGGCCAGGGCGTTCGCGGAGTAGATGAGTGTGCGGTCCAGGTCCGCGCAGGCCACGACGGTCAAGAACCGGCTCCTTGAGGTTTGATGAGCCCCACGCACGCGTAGGGCAGGTCGCCGTCCGCTTCCTCGACGGGCACGTCCCGTTCGGCGGCCAGCATGCGGACGTGCGCGAGGTCGTCGCGAGCGTCGGAGCGGACCAGAATCCGCCACGGGACGCGTCGCAGCAGCACCCTGGTGGTCTCCCCGACCCCGGGTTTGACGAGGTTCACGTCGCCGATCCCGTACTCCCGGCTGATGCGGCGCACCGCCTCCCAGCCCGACCAGTCGGGTTCCTCGGCCTCCGGGCGGTCCGAGGGGTCCACGGACGGGAAGTACGCGCACACCGTGTCGAGGAAGAGGTTCGAGACGTCCGAGTAGGCCAGGTCCTTGTAGAACTTCGCGCCGTGGAAGTCCGCCGGGCCGATGAGGTCGCGGTTGAGCACCGTCCGGCTGACCAGGCCGGAGACCGTGGAGTTCAGGCACGCGGACGGGATGAGGAAGTCCTCCCGCGTCCCGTAGATCCGCACGCACCGTCCCGGGTCGGCCAGCACGGCCAGTTCCGGGGAGAACCCGCGGTCCAGGGCGGCCACGGCCTCGGTCAGCTCGCGGGTGATGGCGCCCTTGCCCGTCCAGCCGTCGACGAACATCACGTTCCGGGGGTCGTGGTGGCGCGCCAGGTGGTCCATCGCGACGGTGTCGATGCCCCGTCCCCGCACGATGCTCACCGCGTAGTGGGGGAGGTCCAGCCCGTGGGCGTGGGCCGCCCAGCGGCGGGCGAGGACGCCGACCGGCGTCCCGGCGCGGGCCAGCGAGACGAGCACCGCGTCCGGGCCGCGCTCCTCCAGGATCCGCTCGGTGATCACCGCCACCGCCTGGGCGAGGCGCGCCGCCGACTCCTCCAGCGCGGCGTGGAAGAGCATCTGGTACTCGGGCGAGGGCTGGTATTCGATCGGCAGAGACTCGGCGTAGTGCGCGGCCCCCGACTGGATCGCCTCCTCGCGTTCCTCCGTCGGCGCCTCCAGTTCGACGTCCGACAGGTCGGTCAGCAGCCAGGCCACGTCCTCGGGCCGGTAGCTGCCGAACCCCGGGCCTCGCAGCGGGTGCGCGCTCACGACGGCACCACCGCCACCAGCACCTCGGTTCCCAGGCTCCGCACCTCGTGCACCAGTCCTCGCTCCAGTTCGGGCGTGTCCCCGGCTTCGTCCACCACCACGACGACCGCGTCGAAACCCTGGTCGACGTTGTAGGCGTAGCGTTCGCCCGGCCCGTCGGCGGGATCGTCGTGCGAGGGGAAGACCAGCCTGTCGCGGATCGCGTAAGCCGGGTCGTCGACGGCGAGGACGGGTGAGCGCGTCGTCGTCGAGTACCGCACGTCGGTGTCCTCCAGCAGGTCCGCAAGGGCTTCGGCGAGGCGCAGCGGGGCGTACATGAGCTCTTCGAAGCCCAGCACGAGCACCCTGCGGGCTCCGTCCGGCAGTGCGGACTCCAGCCGGGCGGCCATCCCCGGAAGCTCCTTCTCCAACTGCTCCCGGTGTTCGGGCAGGAAGCCGTGACGGCCTCCGTCGGGCACTCCCGCCGGCCAGCCCAGTGCGACCCGCCGCACGCCGCCCAACGGGCGTCCCATCGCGCCCGGAGTCCCGGACGTCTCCCGTTCGATCCGGGCGACGAGTTCCTGTCCGGCGGCCAGGACGTCCGGGGGCAGGACGACACTGCCGGTGACGAGCGACACGACGTCCACGCGGGCGTCGAATTCCTGCTCGAGGGCCCGCATCGCGGCTCTGTCCGCCTCGCCGCGCAGGTCCGTCAACGCCGCCACCACGTAGTGGTCTCGAGGCCGCACCGCGTGCAGCGCCCGCAGCGTGTTGCGCACCGTCTTCCCGGTCGACAGTTCGTCGTCCACCAGCACCAGCGGGCCGTCGTACTCCAGCAGCCCCGCCGGCACGGGCAGCAGCAGGTGGCTCGTGGCGTGGCTGTGCTCCTCTTCGAAGCCGCCGTAGGGCGTCACCCCGGCCACGGGCCGCCGGGTGGAGTGCAGGTACACGGCCTCCCCCATGCCGTCGGCGACCCCGTGCCCCAGCGCCGTCGCGGTCTCGGCGTACCCCACGACCACGGCGCCGATCACGCGCCTGTGCGCCGTCAGGAGGTTCCGCAGCCCGGCCGCTGCGCCCGGCTCGCCGCGCAGCGCCGCCTCGACGAACGCCCCGGCCCGCTCCCCCGGCCCGGCGGGTCCCGGCTGCAGCGTGTCGGCGACCAGGCGGCCCAGCAGCAGCGCGCTTCCGTAGACCAGCCGAGGGTCGGTGGGGACGTGCTTGCCCAGGACGGCGGAGACCAGCAGGTGCGCCCTGCGGGGGTTGCGGCGGACGGCCAGCCCGACCAGCCGCGGCAGGGTGAGCCCCACCGGGGAGCTCCCGTCGGTCAGCGTGAGGTCCAGTCTGGACGTGACCCAGCCTCCGGGCCAGGGCGCCGTCACCGGCCCACCGGATTCATCATCTGCGCTCCCACGGCCGCCTCCAGCAGGTCCACGAAGTCGACGTCCGGCGCGGCCACCCCGAACACCTCGGCGCGGCGCAGCAGCCGTTCCGCCCAGGCCCGGTGCGGTTTGGCCTCGTTCATCTTGTTGGCGTAACTGGAGGCCATGGCGCCTCCCCTCGCGACGCCGAGGATGTCGGTGGCGTCGCTGTACTCCTCGTGCGTGACCACCGACAGGGCGTGGACGGCCCCCACGTGGCTGGGGTGGATCACGGTCTTGCCGGTCAGCCCGTTGGCCTTGTCCAGGGTGACTTCGCGGATCAGCCCGTCGAGGTCGGCGTTGAGCAGCCGGCGGCGCAGCGGGCCGGCGTCGTGCTCGTCGAACGGCGACGATCTCAGCTGCGGCTTGAACATCCGCTCTCCCGCCGAGAAGTACTCCCAGACCGGCCCGGTGACGACGTGGCCGGTCTCGTCGGCTCGGCCGAAGACGTTGACCACGTCCGAGATCAGCCCGGCGACCAGCTTGATGTCGTAGATCGTCAGCTCTCGGGGTCTGCGCAGGCCGTAGGCCGAGCACAGGTCGGTGCCGCCGAGCCGGACGGCCAGGATCTGCTCCCGGTGCTCGGCCAGCAGCAGCGCGATGTCCTGCAGGACGGTCCTGCGGCTCTCCCGGTAGAGGGCGTCGCGGGTCTCGATCACCGGCATGCCCAGCAGCCTGGTGCCGCTCAGCTCGGCGGCCTCGGTGAGCGCGTCCAGGTACCTCCTGCCGCCGGACGCCTCGAACTTCGGCAGGACGAACCCGCTGAGCAGGGCGGCGGAGGCGCCGAGCCGGCGGGTCAGGTCGGCGATCTGGCCGGGTTCGCGGACCCGGACGAACAGGAGCGGCGCCTCGTCGGGGTCGAGTTCCCGCATCTGGGCGACGAGGTTCTCCTCGGCCGCCGTCACGTCCGCGTCGGAGATGGAGTCCTCCAGGCAGACGACCATGCTGCGCGCCCCCTGCCTGGCGCATTTGACGATGTCGGAGGCGAGGGCGGGGCGGGTGGCTGGGCTGTAAAGGGTCGCGCCGAGCGCCACCGCCAGCATGTCCGGATCGTCGTTCCTGTCGAACTCCCGAGGCTGGAGGTGGAACAGTTCCGCGCGGCGCGCGGCGTCGATGTGATCGAAATGACGCACGGCTCAGTCACCTTCCCGTTCGTTCTGGCCGCACAACGTAGGGACCACACTCGCAGTTCCGCCTTCGCAGGCCAACAACCGAAATCCTACCCAGATCGCTATTAACCGCCCGAAAACTCTGTTAGCACCGGGTTAAAAAGGCGAGTACGGAAAGAACGGGGCCCCGGCCGAATCCCGGCCGGGGCCCCCGCACACGTTCCCGAGACGTCCGAACCCGCTGAGGACAGCGGATCAGACCGAGCTGGACTCCAGCTCCTCCTGGCTCTTCTCCTCGCCCTCCGGCTTCTTGCGGACGATCGAGCTGACGAGGGAGGCGATGATCAGGCCCGCGCCCAGCCCGCCGGTGATCCACTCCGGCACGTGGTGGCCGATGCTGATCACCATGCAGGTGGCCAGCGCGCCGATCGCCCAGTGCGCGCCGTGCTCCAGGAAGCGGTACTCCGCCAGGGTGCCCTGGCGGACCAGGAAGACGGTGATCGACCGGATGTACATGGCGCCGACGCCCAGGCCGATCGCGATGATGACCGGGTCGGTGCTGATCGCGAACGCGCCGATCACGCCGTCGAAGGAGAACGAGGCGTCCAGGACCTCCAGGTAGAGGAAGAGGAAGAACGCCGCCTTGCCCGTGGCCACGGCCAGCCCGCTCGGACCCCGCCTGGGTGCCCCGTCCGTGAGCTCCTCGACCTGCTCGTCGAGCTCGTCGGTCTTGTCGAACAGCTCGCCCAGCCCGTTGACCAGGAGGTAGACGACCATGCCCAGCAGACCGGAGATCATCACGTTGGTGCGGTGGGCGTCGTCGGCCAGCCAGGTGCCCGCCCCGGCCAGCACACTGCCGGCGATGACCACGGAGAGCTGGTCGAGCTTGCCGATGCGGGCCAGCGGGCGCTCCAGCCACGGCAGCCAGTGCGCCGAGCGCTCCTCGAAGATCCAGTCCAGGAACAGCATCAGCAGGAACATGCCGCCGAACGCCGCGATCATCGGATAGGCGAATTCCATCCGCTCCTGGTAGGCCTCATGGTCGTTGAGGGCCAGGTTGACCGCTTCGATGGGACCGAGCTTGGCGGTGATCGCCACGATCGCCACGGGGAAGACCAGCCGCATGCCGAACACCGCGATCGCGATGCCGACGGTGAGGAAGATCTTCTGCCAGAAGGGGCTCATCCGTTCCAGCACCTTGGCGTTCACCACGGCGTTGTCGAAGGAGAGCGAGATCTCCAGGATGGCCAGGACGGCCACCAGGAGCAGGGCCTGGGTCGACCCGTAGAAGAAGGCGCCCACCAAGCCGAGGATGGTGATGGCGAAAGACCAGCCGAACGTGCGCAAAATCATGATTTTTGTATGTCCTCGGGTCCGTCGGCGCGTCGCCGCGCCGACGGACCGCCGTCAGGGGTCGTCATCCGACATTGACCCCGAAGTCCTGGGCTATTCCGTGCAGTCCCGAGGCGTACCCCTGACCGATGGCCCGGAATTTCCATTCCGAGTTGTAGCGGTAGAGCTCTCCGAAGACCATGGCGGTCTCGGTGGAGGCGTCCTCGGTGAGGTCGTAACGGGCGAGCTCCGAGCCGTCGGCCCGGTTCACCACCCGGATGAACGCGTTGCGCACCTGGCCGAAGGTCTGGCCCCGGTTCACCGCGTCGTAGATCGACACCGGGAAGACGACCCGGTCCACACGGGGGTCCATCCCGGCGAGATCGACGTTGATCGCCTCGTCGTCGCCATCCCCCTCGCCGGTGAGGTTGTCGCCGGTGTGCTCGACGGTCCCGTCCGGGCTGGTGAGGTTGTTGAAGAAGACGAAGTGCTGGTCAGAGAGTACCTTGCCGTCGGCGCCCAGCAGCAGGGCCGAGGCGTCGAGGTCGAAGTCCGCGCCGGTGGTGACCCGCACGTCCCAGCCCAGACCGACGGTGACCGCGGTCAGGTTGGGTGCTGCCTTGCTCAGTGAGACGTTCCCGCCCTTGGACAGGCTGACGCCCATGTCTCTCCTTCTCGGTCCGCTGTTCTCCGATGAGCCGCCCTCGCGCGTCAGACGTTGACGCCGAAGTCCTGTGCGATGCCCTGCAGTCCGGAGGCGTACCCCTGGCCGACCGCGCGGAACTTCCAGTCCGCGCCGTGCCGGTAGAGCTCGCCGAAGATCATGGCGGTCTCGGTGGAGGCGTCCTCGGTGAGGTCGTAACGCGCGATCTCGGTGCCGCCGGCCGCGTTCAGCACGCGGATGAAGGCGTTGCGCACCTGGCCGAAGCTCTGGCCCCGGTTGGTGCCGTCGTAGATCGAGACGGGGAAGACGACGCGCTCGGCGTTCGGCGGCATGCCCGCCAGGTTCACCTTGACCTGCTCGTCGTCGCCCTCGCCCGCGCCGGTGAGGTTGTCGCCGGTGTGCTCGACCGCGCCGTCCGGCGTCTTGAGGTTGTTGAAGAAGACGAAGTGGCCGTCGGACAGGACCTTGCCGCTCGCGTCCACCACGATGGCCGAGGCATCGAGGTCGAAGTCCGTGCCGGTGGTCGTGCGCACGTCCCAGCCCAGGCCGACGATCACGGCCGTCAGGCCGGGGGCCTCCTTGCTCAGCGAGACGTTGCCGCCCTTGCTCAGACTGACCGGCATCTTTGCCTCCAGGAATGTGTAGGGATCCTTTGGAGAACCGCGCCGGACGACGGGCCGCACGACACGATTCGCCCTGACAGACGTGCGAACGATGCTATCGGTTCCACCTGATCACCCAAGGTCATGCCGGATTTGCGTCCCCGGGGGGAAATGATTGGCTGTGAACCTGGGCAGAACGGTTCTCAAGGAGGTCCGGTGTACCGATCCGGTGATCCCCGCCGCCGTGGACGCCGGGACCAGCGTGCGGCCGAGGCGCGTTCCGCCGCTCTGGCGGCCAGGGAGGACGCCGCCCAGGCCTTCTACGAGATGGACCAGGCCCAGAAGTACCTCGCGGGTCGGCTGACGCTGCTGGGCGACCTGGACCGGACGGCCGCCGACCGGCTCCGGCCACGGGCCGAGCGGGCCGGAGGCGGCGCGGACACCGCGGCCCTGGACTACATCACCGTGGTCGACTCCCACGATCTGGACGACGAGGACCGCACGCCCGCCGAGTACGAGGCGGCCCGCCGCGCCTTGGAGGCGGCCACCGCCGCGTTGAAGCGGTCCTCCTCCGAACTGGAGGGCGTCACCGCGGCGATCGCTCCGGAGATGGCGCGGCTGGAGGGCCGCCTGGAGCAGCTCGCCCCCCGGTTGCGGGCCGCCCGTGAGGCCTTCCAGGAGGCCCAGGAGGCGGTCTCGGCGGCCGAGGCGGCGGGGATGCGCACCCGGGAGGTCTCCGCCGACCTGGCGGCCGTCCAGGGTCTCCTGGCCGAGCTGGCGGCACCGGGTCTGGGCGGGCTGGGCCTGCAGGGGGCGATGGCCAGGGCCGAGGAGGCGCGGGACCGGGCCGCGGCGCTGGCGGAGGAGGCCCGGAACCTGGCCGTCGCGGTGCAGAAGACCCGCAACGACCTGGCCAGCGTGCGTACCAGGGTGCAGATGGCCGCGGGCCGGCGCGAGCGCGTCGACGAGGCGATGAGCGTCCTGCGCCGCCGCTACTCCGCCGCCTGCTGGCAGGACCTGCGGGGCGCGCCGGACGCCATCTCGCAGGCGCTGGAGCGCGCGCTCGAGCGGATCTCCGAGACCGAGCGGGCCGCCGCGGCCCAGGAGTGGCGGGAGGTCTCGCGCGGCCTCGCCGCCGCCCGGACCGAACTCAAGGACGCCGAACGCCGGGCCCGCGCGGTCACCGACAGGGTGGGCGAACTGGAGGAGGCCGAACACGACCCGGGCCGCCCGCTTGAGCAGGCCAGGTTCGCCGTCCGGGACGCCCAGCGCCTGGCCGTGGCCGCGCCCGGCGGACCCGAGCCCCGGCACGCGCGGGCCCTGGACGTGCTGGCCGAACGCCTGGAACTGGCGCCCGGGCTGCTCCAGGGGCCGCATCCGGACTACTGGGGGTATCTGCGGGAGCTGCGCGCGATCTCCACCCGCGCCCGGGACGTCGTCGAGATCATCCGCGAAGAGCGCTCCCGCTGACGGCGGACCCGGCGGGTCAGCGGCCCGGGACCTGCACGGTGAGGTTGCGGCCGACCATCGGCATGCCCCCCGAAGGGGTGATCGGCGGAGGCGAGACCGGCGGAGGCGCCGTCTGCGCCACCTGGCTGTCCCTGGCGGGCTCCCCCTGGGACTGCTCGATCAGCACCGCGGTGCCGTAGGCGTACACCTCGAACGAGCCGTCCCCGATCGCGCAGTTGGCGAAGCGCATGCCCAGCACGGCGTTGCAGCCGTACCGCTCGGCGTCGGCCTTGAGCCGTTCGATCGCCTCCCGACGCGCTGCGCTGAGCCCGCCGTGCGCGATCCCCGCCCCGGACACCGCGCCTCGGACGTACCGGACCTCATACCCCGGAATGGTGTCGGTAGTTACGATCAGCATGAAGACACCGTAGACGACGTAGCGCCCCGGCGGGCGCGAACGCGCGCCGGGGCTGCGGCCCGTCAGTCCAGATACTCGCGGAGCATCTGCGCCCGGGACGGATGGCGCAGTTTCGCGAGGGTCTTGGACTCGATCTGGCGGATGCGCTCCCTGGTGACCCCGAACTCCCGGCCGACCTCCTCGAGCGTCCGGGGGTGCCCGTCGGCCAGCCCGAAGCGCAGCTGGATGATGCGCTGTTCGCGCTCCGACAGGGTGGAGAGGATGCCTTCCAGCTGGTCCTGGAGCAGGATGAACGCCGCCGCCTCGATCGGCACGACCGCGTCGGCGTCCTCGATGAAGTCGCCGAGGTCGGAGTCCTCCTCACCGATCGGCGACTGCAGCGAGACCGGTTCCTGGGCGATCCTCTGGATCTCCACCACCCGGTCGGGGGCCAGCCCCATCTCCGCGCCGATCTCCTCGGGCAGCGGCTCGCGGCCGAGGTCCTGGTGCAGCTGGCGCTGCACCCTGATCAGCTTGTTGATGGTCTCCACCATGTGCACCGGGATGCGGATGGTCCTGGCCTGGTCGGCGATCGCACGGGTGATCGCCTGCCGGATCCACCAGGTGGCGTAGGTCGAGAACTTGTACCCCTTCGTGTAGTCGAACTTCTCGACGGCCCTGATCAAGCCGAGGTTGCCCTCCTGGATGAGGTCCAGGAAGAGCATTCCCCGTCCCACGTACCGTTTGGCGATGGACACCACCAGCCGCAGGTTGGCCTCGATCAGGCGTTGTTTGGCGCGCGCCCCGTCGCGGGCGAGCTGTTCGAGGTCGAACCGTTCGGCAGCAGAGAGGATGACGGCTCTGGCCGTCTTCTCTTCGGCGAACAGTCCCGCCTCGATGGATTTGGCGAGTTCTACTTCGTCTTCTGCCGTCAGCAGCGGGACACGGCCGATCTCACGCAGATAGATCCGGACCAGGTCGCTGGTGGGCGTCGCCCTCCTGCCGAGGTCTCCCTCTTCCGCTCGCTGGATCTCCTCGGTGTCAGCGCGTGACTCGAGGACCTCCACCCCCTGCTCGGCGAGCATGCGGACGACGCGTTCGAGGGCGTCGGCCGGCAGTTCAGAGCGATCCAGAGCGGCGGCGACGTCGTCGACGGTGACGCCTCCGCGCTCCCTACCACGTGCGACGAGGTCGGCCACCTGCTCGACCGACGGTGCCTCGCCGGGCATTACCAAAGGGCCCACATGAACAGTGTGCTTCAGAACACACCGAAATAGCAGGGCCTAATTCACTTACGCGTGGTCACCACTCCCGTGCCCCCGGGTCACGGAAACGGCGTCTTTGCTGCTCAAGGGCGACCAGGTCACCGAAGAGGCGGTTGTACTCCTCAGCCTCTGAGACCGGATTCAGCCTCCCGAGTTTGGATTTCAGAGCGGATATCTGCCGGGTGAGCTGCAGTTCCATGAAACGGGCCAGAAGTGCCCGAGAATAAGTATCGTCCGAAACCCCGTCGGCTTTGGGCGGCTCCACGCCGAGCCGGGTCAGCAGTGACCTGGTCTCCTCGTCGGGGGCCAGTTCCCGCAGCCGCGCCGACCACTCCAGCGGGGCGGTGGCGCCCGCCGCCCCTCCCCCGGCCATGATCACCTCGTGGACGGCCCGGTGCTCGGGCAGCGAGAACGCCTCCGGGGTCAGGGTGTCGTAGGCGGGGCCGAGCGTGGCGGGACGCTGCAGCGCCATCTTCAGCAGCTCGCGCTCCAGCTCGACGGACGGGTCGTTGGGGTCGACCCGGGGCGCGGCGGCGCGCGGGGAGGGCGTGCCGCCCTTCATGTGCTCGTTGACGCGGCGCAGCACCAGCCGCTCGTCCATGATGCCGAGCCAGCGGTCGAGGTTGACCGCGTACAGCTTGCGGCGGCCCGCGTCCCTGATGCCCGCGATGATCGGCGCGACCGCGTCGAGCGCCTTCATCTGCCCCTCGACGTTGTCGAGGTCGAAGCGCTCGATCCGGCTGCGGATGGCGAACTCGAACAATGGCACCCTGGAGGCGACGAGGTCGCGGACGGCGGCGTCGCCCTGCCGGACGCGCAGCTCGCACGGGTCGAGCCCGTCGGGCTGGACCGCCACGAACGTCTGGCTGCCGAACTTGTGGTCGGCCTCGAAGGCGCGCAGCGCCGCCTTCTGCCCGGCCGAGTCGCCGTCGAAGGTGAAGATCACCTCGCCGCGGCCCTCGTCCTGGTCCACGAGCATGCGGCGCAGCACCTTGATGTGCTCGTCGCCGAAGGAGGTGCCGCAGGTGGCGATGGCCGTGGTCTCCCCCGCCAGGTGGCAGGCCATGACGTCGGTGTACCCCTCGACGATCACCGCCTTCCTGGCCCGGCCGATCTCCTTCTTGGCCAGGTCGAGCCCGTAGAGGACGGAGCTCTTGTGGTAGATCGGCGTCTCGGGGGTGTTGAGGTACTTGGGCCCTTCGTCGCGGTCCAGGAGCCTGCGGGCGCCGAAGCCGATCACGTCGCCGGAGACGTCGCGGATCGGCCAGACCAGCCGGCCGCGGAACCTGTCGCGCGGCCCGCGCCGCCCCTCGACGCACAGGCCGCCCTCGATCATCTCCCGGTCGGTGAAGCCCTTGCCCCGCAGATGCCGGACCAGCGCCTCCCACTCGTCGGGCGCGTAGCCGACGCCGAAGTGCGCCGCGTCGGGGGCGCGGAAGCCCCGCTCCATGAGGAAGCGGCGGCCCGGCTCGGCCTGGGCCGTGCCCAGCTGGGCGGCGTAGAACTCCGCCGCCGCCTTGTGCGCCTCGATCAGCCGCGCCCGTTTGCCGCCCTCCTTGCGCGGGACGTACCCGCCCTCCTCGTACCGCAGCTGCAGTCCGGCCTTGGCCGCGAGCCGCTCCACCGCCTCGGCGAAGCTCAGGTGCTCGATCTCCTGGACGAACTTGATGACGTCCCCGCCGACCCCGCACCCGTGGCAGAAGTACAGCCCCCGGCTGGGCGTGATGTTGAACGACGGCGTCTTCTCGTCGTGGAAGGGGCACAGTCCCTTGACGTTGCCGCCTCCGGCGCTGACGAGCTGGAGGTACTCACCGATCACCGAGTCGATCTGCGACCGCTCCCGCACCAGTGCGATGTCTTCTTGTCTGATGCGGCCTGCCATGTCCGCGAGTCTAACGACCGGAACCGAGGCCTCCGGCCACCCGGACGACCGGCGGGAGGAGGCCGGGAGAGGTGTTCCCGGCGAAGGGAGACGAGGGCGGCCGTGCGGAAGGCGAGCGCGCAGGCGATCAGCGTGTAGGCGACGCCCGCGAAGATGTCGAAGACGTAGTGCTCGCCCATGTAGACGATCCCGATCCAGAGGCAGACCGGATAGGCCGCGACCCACCAGACCTTCCGCCCGCCGAACACCCGGGCCAGGAAGATCATGATCAGGAGCGGGTAGGAGGCGTGCAGGGACGGCACGGCGGCGACGAGGTTGGGGGAGAGCCTGCTGTAGAGGGCGTCGGGCTCGGCGATCCCCACGGCCTGCCAGATGTCGTGGGAGACCCGGTGGATCGGGGGGATGTGCCGGTGGTCCGACGCCAGCCACGGCGGGGCCGCGGGGAACAGGACGTAGGTGGCGAAGGCCGCGAACGACAGGATCATGATCGCGCCGACGTAGGTCCAGTACAGCCGTGGCCGCCGCTTCCAGACCAGCACCGCGGTCACCAGCGGCATGACGAAGTGCGCGGTGTAGAGCAGGTAGAAGCAGAAGTCGTACCAGCTCAGGCGCCCGTTCCACAGGTGGCGTTGCAGCCACCGCGTCGGCAGTTCCCCGCCGCCCGTCAGCCACAGGTCGAAACTGGCCATCGGCGTGTAGTTGACGGTGGGGTTGAGGTCGTCCGCCAGCCCGCTCAGCACGAAGTAGAGGACGAACAGCGCGAGGAAGGGCGCCAGGTGCCGCAGGAACACCCTCGACCCGAACCCCGCCGCCAGCAGCGCCACCAGCCACAGCGTGTCCGGCGGCCACGCCGGACGACGGACGACCGCCATCACGGCCAGGACGAGCACGGCTCCGGCGCGGACGGCGACGATCCACGAGAGCCTGCCGAGGGAACCGCGCAGCCACGCCCCGGCCTCCTCGATCGGAGAGAGCCCCATGCCTTGACCTGTTCCCCTGTGCTGTCACCACGTCACATGTCGTGACAAACCCCGTCGCGGCCCCGGCCCTGTCCGCGAACCTCGCCGGAACCCATTGACTGAGCATGCTCAATGAGTATGCTCAGTCAATATGAACAAGCGCGAGGAGAGCAAGCGGCGCACCCGGGCGGCCGTGCTGGAGGCGGCACGGGCGGTGATCCGGGAGAAGGGGTTCGGCGCCGCGACCGCGCGGGACGTGGCGGCGGCGGCCGGAGTGGCGGTGGGGACCGTGTTCGTGCACTTCCCGACCATGGCCGCACTGGCCGAGACCCTCGTCGACGAGACGGTCGAGAAGGCGCTCACCGAGGCCGGGGTGATCCCCTCGGCGGACGCCCCGCCGGACAACACCGGGATCGCGGTGGTGGAGCGGCTGGTCGGGGTGAGCGCGGTGCTGTTCGACGCCTACGACGCCGACCCGGAGCTCTCCCGGCAGGTCCTCGCGGGCTCCCTGTTCCAGCACGGCCCCGAAGGCCCCTCCGCCGTGCGGCTGCACACCTTCCGGCAGTGGGTGGCCGGACAGCTCGCGGCGGGGCGGTCCACGGGCGAGATCGGCGACCTCGATCCCGAGGAGGCCTTCCTGGGGTTCTTCGCCCTCTACTTCGGGGTGCTCGTGGCCGGGCTGCGCGGGCAGCTCGACCGTCCGGCGCAGCTGCGGACGCTGCGCTCTTCACTGACGCGCCTGCTGGGTGCGCGAGGAGGGGAAAGACGATGAAGGTGCTGATCGCGGGTGCGGGGATCGGCGGGCTGACCGCCGCGATCGCGCTGGGACGGGCGGGGCACTCGGTCACGCTCGTGGAGCGCTCTGCGGGGTTCGAGGCGGCGGGCGCGGGGATCGTGCTGGCGCCCAACGCGCTCCGGGTCCTGAGCGTTCTCGGCGTCGGCCTGGACGGGCTCGGACGGCGTCTTCCCCGCAACGAGGTGCGCACCGCCGCGGGCGCCCTCCTGACCTCCCTGGACACGGCCGCGCTCGAGGAGCGGTTCGGCCCGACCCTCGCCTTCGCCCGGACCGACCTGCACGAAGCCCTGGCCGAAGCGCTCCCCTCGGACGTCGTGACCGTCTTCGGCCACCCGGTGCGGAACGTGGAGGAGACACCGGGCGGCGTCACGGCGGACTGGGGACGAGGCGCGGAGCGGTTCGACCTGGTCGTCGGCGCGGACGGGCTGCGCTCGGCGGCCCGCGAAGCGCTCTACGGCCCGAGACCTCTGCGCTACAGCGGCACGACGTGCTGGCGCGGCATCATCGACTTCGACTGCGGAGACGCGGCGGTCGAGGCGTGGGGAGGCCGGGCGCGCGTCGGCGTCGTCCCCCTGAACGGCGGGCGCGCCTACTACTTCCTCGTGCTGGCCGCCCCGCCCCGCTCCCCCGCCCTCTCCTGGCCCGACGGCTTCGGCGAGGCGTTCGCCGGCTTCGAGGGCGTCCCCGGCGCGCTGCTGTCCGCCCTGCCCGGCGTCCCGCCGCTGCACCACGACCTGCTCGAGCTCGACCGCCCCGTCTGGGGGCGCGGCCGGATCCTCCTGCTCGGCGACGCGGCCCACGCGATGACCCCGAACCAGGGCCAGGGCGCCGCGATGGCCATCGAGGACGCCGCCGCCCTGCCCGAAGCGCTGCGTCCGGGCCCGGACGGCGCCGCCGACCGCTACCGGGCGGCCCGGCACTCCCGCGTCCGCGGGGTCCAGCTCAACTCCCGCAGGATCGGCCGGGCCGCCCACTGGCACCGCCCGCCGCTCACCCGCCTGCGCGACACCGCCCTCCGCCTGGCCCCACCCTCCGCCGGCGCCCGCGCCCTGGAGTCCCTGGTCCGCCCCGGCCTGAACCTGGCCGCCTCCCTTTCCGCCGAACTCTCCGCCGCGGCCTCCGACAGAACCCGTTAAATAGTCGTTAATTCGGCAATTCAAATGAATAAAACCGCGTTGAGCTGGGTTAACGTCACGGCGTGCTGATCTCTCCTCACGAGCAGGAACGGCTGCTCATCCACGTGGCCGCGCAGGTGGCGCGCGAGCGCCGGGCGCGGGGGCTGCTGCTGAACCATCCCGAAGCGACCGCGATCATCGCGGTCCATGTTCTGGAAGGGGCGCGGGACGGGCGGACCGTCGCCGAGCTCATGGAGTCCGGCCGGACCGTGCTGGCGCGCGAGGACGTCATGGAGGGCATTGCGGAGCTGCTCGACTCGGTGCAGATCGAGGCGACCTTCCCGGACGGCACCAAGCTCGTCACCGTCCACAGGCCGATCCCGTGAGCGGGGGTTCCGTGGAGAGCGCCGGGGGCGGGTTCACACCGGGGCAGATCATCGTCGGCCCGGAGCCGGTGGAGCTCAACCCGGGGCGTGAGCGGCTGACGCTGACCGTGGAGAACACCGGGGACCGGCCCGTGCAGGTCGGCTCGCACTATCACTTCGCCCAGGCCAACCCGGCTCTGAGCTTCGACCGGGAGGCCGCGCGGGGGTACCGGCTGGACGTTCCGGCGGGGACGGCCGTGCGGTTCGAGCCCGGCATGGCCCGCGACGTCGACCTGGTGCCGCTGGCCGGGGCCCGGGTCGTCCCGGGGCTGCGCCTTGAAGGAGGCCTTGATGGCTGAGATCTCACGCGCGCGCTACGCCGCGCTGTACGGCCCGACCGTCGGAGACCGGATCCGGCTGGCCGACACCGACCTGTTCATCGAGGTGACCGAGGACCTGGCGCGCGGCGCCGGGGCCGGGGACGAGGCGGTGTTCGGCGGCGGCAAGGTCATCCGCGAGTCGATGGGACAGGCCCGCGCCACCCGCGCCGAGGGCGCCCCCGACCTGGTGATCACCGGTGTGGTGATCCTGGACCACTGGGGCGTCGTCAAGGCCGACGTCGGGGTGCGGGACGGCCGGATCACGGCCATCGGCAAGGCCGGCAACCCCGACATCATGGACGGCGTCCACCCGGATCTGGTGATCGGCCCGTCCACCGAGATCCTGGCCGGCAACGGCAAGATCCTCACCGCGGGCGCGGTGGACTCCCACGTGCACTTCATCTGCCCGCAGCTCATCGAGGAGGCGCTCGGCGCGGGCGTCACCACCCTCATCGGCGGCGGCACCGGCCCGGCCGAGGGCACCAAGGCCACCACCGTCACCGGCGCCTGGTACCTGCACCGGATGCTGGAGGCGATGGACTCCTGGCCGGTGAACGTGGCGCTGCTCGGCAAGGGCAACACCGTCTCCGAGGCCGCCCTGTGGGAGCAGCTCAGAGCCGGGGCGTCGGGCTTCAAGCTGCACGAGGACTGGGGCACCACGCCCGCGGCGATCGACGCCTGCCTGCGGGTCTGCGACGCCTCGGGCGTCCAGGCGGCGCTGCACTCCGACACCCTCAACGAGGCCGGATACGTCGAGTCGACGCTCGGCGCGATCGCCGGCCGGTCCATCCACGCCTACCACACCGAGGGCGCGGGCGGCGGGCACGCCCCGGACATCATCACCGTGGCCGCGCACCCGAACGTGCTGCCGTCGTCGACCAACCCGACCAGGCCGCACACCGTCAACACCCTCGACGAGCACCTCGACATGCTGATGGTCTGCCACCACCTCAGCGCGTCGGTGCCCGAGGACCTGGCGTTCGCCGAGTCCCGGATCCGGCCGACGACGATGGCGGCCGAGGACGTCCTGCACGACCTGGGCGCGATCTCGATCATCGGCTCGGACTCCCAGGCGATGGGCCGCATCGGCGAGACCGTCATCCGCACCTGGCAGACCGCCCACGCCATGAAGGCCCGCCGCGGCGCGCTGGAGGGCCCCGCCGACAACCTGCGGGCCCGCCGCTACGTCGCCAAGTACACGATCAACCCGGCGATCGCGCACGGCCTGGACGGCGAGGTCGGCTCGGTCGAGACCGGCAAGCTCGCCGACCTGGTGCTGTGGGACCCAGGCTTCTTCGGGGTCCGCCCCTCCGTCGTGCTCAAGGGCGGGATGATCGCCTGGGCGCAGATGGGCGACGCCAACGCCTCGATCCCCACGCCGCAGCCGGTCCTGCCCCGGCCGATGTTCGGCGCGGCCCCGGCCGTCGCGGCGGCCACCTCGGTGCACTTCACGTCCGAGGCCGCGATCGAGGACGGCCTCGCCTCGAAGATCGACGTCCGGCGCTCCCTCGTCCCGGTGAAGAACACCCGCGGGCTGGGCAAGGCGGACCTCCCGCTGAACGACGCGCTGCCCCGCATCGAGGTCGATCCCGACACGTTCACGGTGAAGATCGACGGCGAGGAGATCGAGCCCGCGCCGGTCGCCTCGCTGCCGATGGCCCAGCGCTACTTCCTGTTCTGATGCGCGCGCACCTGCTGATGCTGGCGGACTCCCGGCTGCCCGCCGGAGGCCACGCCCACTCGGGCGGCCTGGAGCCCGCCGTCACCGCGGGGGCCGTGGCATCGGTCACGGATCTGGCGGACTTCCTGCACGGCAGGCTGCACACCGCGGGGCTCGTGGCGGCCGCGCTGGCCGCCGCCGCCTGCGCGCACGCCCCCAGCGGCGCGGATTGGCCCGGCCTGGACGCCGAGGCCGACGCGCGCACCCCGTCACCCGCGCAGCGCACGGCCTCCCGCGCGCAGGGCAAGTCCCTGCTGCGGGCGGCGCGCGCGACCTGGCCGCACCCGGTGCTGGACGGGCTGCGGGTGTCCGTCCCGCCCGGAGCACCACGCGCCCCTCACCACCCGCTGGTGCTCGGCGCCGCCGCGCACGTGATCGGGTGCGCGCCGCTCGACGCGGCGTCCGTCGCGGCCTACGGCGCGGTGACCGGCCCGGCGTCGGCGGCGGTGCGGCTGCTCGGCCTTGACCCGATGGCCGTGCAGCGGGCCCTGGCGGAGCTGGCGGGGGACGTGGACGAGGTCGCGCGGGAGGCGGCCGCGCACGCGGAGAAGGACTGGGCGGAACTGCCCGCGGTCTCGGCGCCCGTGCTGGACCTGTGGGCGGAGGAGCATCTGCGGGCCGACCTGCGGCTGTTCGAGTCTTAACACGAAAGAGGGAGATCAGGACGATGGGCGCATACCACGGCCCGGACCGGCACCACGCCGCGCCGAAGCACGGGCGGCCGATGCGGCTGGGCATCGGCGGACCTGTCGGCAGCGGCAAGACCGCGCTGACGGCCGCCCTGTGCAAGGTGCTGAAGGACGAACTGGACCTCGCCGTCGTCACCAACGACATCTACACCACCGAGGACGCCGACTTCCTGCGCCGCAACGCGGTGCTCGACGACGAGCGGATCATGGCGGTGCGCACCGGCTGCTGCCCGCACACCGCGATCCGCGACGACATCTCGGCCAACCTCGACGCCGTGGAGGACCTGGAGGAGCGGCACGGGAACCTGGAGCTGGTCATCGTGGAGAGCGGCGGCGACAACCTCACCGCGACGTTCAGCCAGGGCCTGGTCGACCTCCAGATCTTCGTGCTGGACGTCTCCGGCGGCGACAAGGTGCCGCGCAAGGGCGGCCCCGGCGTCACCACCAGCGATCTGCTGGTCATCAACAAGACCGACCTGGCCCCGCTCGTCGGCGCGGACCTGGGCGTCATGGAACGCGACTCGGCGAAGGTCCGCGAGGGCCGCCCGGTGATCTTCAGCTCTATCCGCGAGGAACCGGACGTGCCGAAGATCGCCGACTGGGTCCGCGCCTCCGTCCACGAGTTCCTGCACCACTGACCCGCCGCGTGCGGCACCGGCCACGGCGCCGCACGCGCTTCCCGCCCGAGGAGACCGCCGAATGGGACGCGGCTACACAGCCCACGCCGCCGTCACGGCCGAGCCCGGCCCGCACGGCCGCACCCGCCTCACCCGCCTGCGCTCCGACGGCCCCATCGCCCTCCGCGAGACCCCCGACGGCGTCTACCTGGTGGGAGCGGCCGCCGGCCCCCTGGGCGGTGACCGCCTCCACCTGGACATCCGGGTCGCCGAGGGCGCCTCTCTGACGATCCGCTCCGTGGCGACGGCCCTCGCGATGCCCGGCGACGGCGAGTCCACCTACACCATCACCGCCGAGGTCGACGGCCACCTGGACTTCGCCCCCGAACCGACCGTCGCCGTCCGAGGCTGCCGCCACCGCGCCCTCACCCGCGTGACCCTAGGCCCGTCCGGCACCCTGCGCTGGCTGGAAGAGCTGGTCCTGGGCCGCCATGGCGAGGAACCCGGCCTGCACACCAGCCGCATCGACATCGCCCGCGCGGGCCACCCCGTCCTGCGCCACGAACTCCGCGCCGACCCCACCTCCCGAAGCCGCGCCGTCCTGGGCTCCGCCAAGGCCGTCGGCTCCCTCGTCCGCACGGGCCCGTCCGTCACCCACACCGAACCGGGCCTGGCCCTCCTCCCCCTGGCCTCCGGCGGCACCTTCGCCAACGCCCACGCCCCCGACTCCGCCGCCCTCCGGCGCCTCCTCACCACCGCGGACACCCTCATCACCTGAGATCCGCCCGGCCTCCGCACGAGGCTCCCAACCTCTACATCACCCTCCATGCCTTCACCAGCACCTGGGAGACCTCCGTCCCCGCCCCCTGACGCCTCCCGGTCAGCCCGCGATGAGCCCGGCCAGCGGGCGGCGCGGCTCCGACAGGGCGTCCGGGTCGACCGGGGTGCCGGAGCGGATGAGGAACTGGAGGATGTCGGTGACCTCCCAGGTGTTGACGCTCATCGCGGCCACGAGATGGTCGCCCGACAGCCAGAAGACCAGGTAGGCGCCGGACGAGACGTCGCCCCGGACCACGACGCGGTCGTAGGAGCCGGGGTCGGCGTGGCCGGAGAACTCCATGCTGAGCTCGTACTGGTCGGTGAAGTAGTAGGGGATCCGGTCGTAGGAGACGTTGCGGCCGAGCATCGAGCGGGCGGCGGCCGACCCGCTGCCCAGGGCGTTGGCCCAGTGCTCGACGCGCAGATGGCGGCGGTACAGCGGGTGGTAGAAGCAGGCGACGTCCCCCGCGGCGAAGATCCGCGGGTCCTCGGTGCGCAGGGCCGAGTCGACGACCACCCCGTTGTCGGTCCTGAGCCCGGCGGCGCGGGCCAGCCCGTCCTCCGGGACGACCCCGACGGCGAGGACCACCAGGTCGGCGGGCAGTTCCACGCCGCGCGAGGTCAGGACGTGGTCGACCGAGCCCTCGCCCCGGATCGCGAACAGGCCGTCCTCGAAGACGCACTCCACGCCCTTGCTCCGGTGCAGGTCGGCGAAGATCTTTCCCGCCTCCGGGCCGAGCGGGCAGTACAGCGGGGTCGCCTCGGCCTCCACGAGGGTGACGCGGTTGCCGTACTGGCGGGCCGCGGCGGCGACCTCCAGGCCGATCCAGCCGGCCCCCACCACGACCACCCTCCGGTCCCCGCCGCGCAGCAGGCCGTGCAGGGCCCGGGCGTCGGCGAGGGTCCGCAGGGTGCGCACGCCGTCCAGGGCCGTGCCGGGCACCCGCAGCCGCCGGGGCGAGGACCCCGTGGCCAGCAGCAGCCGGTCGTACCGCAGCTCGCTGCCGTCCGCCAGGCTCACCTTGCGGGCCTCGCGGTCCAGCGCCGTGGCGGCGGTGTCGGTCAGCAGGGTGATGTCACGGTCCCGGTACCAGGACTCCTCGTGGAGGTAGACCGACTCCGGATCAGCCTGCCCGAGCAGCACCTTCTTGCTCAGCGGCGGCCGCTCGTAGGGGCGTTCGGGCTCCTTGCCGACCAGCAGGACGCCGCCGGTGAACCCCTCCTCCCGAAGGGTCTCCGCGGCCTTCGCGCCGGCCGGCCCGGCGCCGATGATCACATGGGATTCGAGCGCGGCCATGAGGACCTCCCCGTCCGTCCGTGCGCGCCTTCCTTCTCCTTCTTATGACCCCTTACCGGCGGTGTCCAATCGCCCCGGGAGGAACCGGCCTGTCAACGCGTGAGACGGGAGTGCCAGGCCAGGGCGCTGATGTCGGTGAGCGAGGCGACCTGGTCGACCACCACCCGCAGGCGGGCCGGGGCGTCGGCGGCGTCGGCGTAGGCCCAGCGGAACATCGGGTCGAGGGTCTCGGGCGCGCCCGCCGCGATCGCCCCGGCCAGCTCGGCGATCACCTCGCGCTGGCGGGCCCGGCTGTGCTCGTAGCTGACCCACACGTAGTGCGCGGTGATCGCCTTGAGCAGCGCCACCTCCTGGCGCACCGGGACGGGGACGATCAGGTCGGCCGCGTACCGGGTCAGCGGCCCCGGCCCGTAGGCCTCGCGGGTGGCCTCCTCGGCGCCCAGGCAGAACCTGCCGATCAGCCAGCTGGTGAGGTTCTTCAGCGCCGCGTAGCTGCTGGCGGTGTTGTCGATCATCCGGGGCCAGAACGGCTGGGCCAGCAGGACCCCGAAGCGCTCCTCCAGCTCGGCCACGTCGGCGGGCCCGTACATCTTGGCGGCCACCTCGCACACGTCGCGGCGCAGCATCGGGTCGGCCAGCATGCCGAGATCGACCGTGCCGGTGACCAGGGCGTCCTCCAGGTCGTGGACGGAGTAGGCCACGTCGTCGGACCAGTCCATGACCTGGGCCTCGAAGCAGGCGCGGCCCACCGGGGCGTCCCGCCTGATCCACAGCGCCACTTCGAGATCATCGTCGTAGACGCCGTATTTGGCCGGGTTCTCCCGCTTGCGCCAGGGGTACTTCATGGTCGCGTCGAGCGCGGCCCGGGTGAGGTTCAGCCCGACGCTGCGGCCGTCGGAGGCGAACGACTTGTGCTCCAAGCGGGTGAGCAGCCGCAGGCTCTGGGCGTTGCCCTCGAACCCGCCGCACTCGGCGGCGAAGAGGTCCAGCGCCTTCTCGCCGTTGTGGCCGAACGGCGGGTGCCCCAGGTCGTGCGCCAGGCAGGCGGTCTCCACCAGGTCCGGATCGCAGCCCAGGGACTTGCCGAGCTCCCGGCCGACCTGGCCGCACTCCAGGGAGTGGGTCAGCCGGGTGCGCTGGAAGTCGTTCTGGCCGGGGTCGCCGACCTGCGTCTTGGACGAGAGCCTGCGCAGGGCCGCGCTGTGCAGCACCCGGGCTCGGTCCCGCTCGAAGGCCGTCCGGTCACGGCGCTTGGGCGGTTCGTCCGCCCAGCGTTCGATGTCCTGTGAGGAGTAGCCGTTCATCTCCAGAGGATAGGACTCCCAAGTGACACTCGTGTGACTTTCACATCGTGTGTCGGCTACGGCCGAGCAACACGTAGTAGAGATACCCGCCCGTCTCCCTGACGATCGACTGGAACTGGGTGTCCCTCGTCTGCACGCTGGGCCCGCTGCGGGTGGGCGAGGAGACGGCGTCGATCCCGTTGTCCTGCGCCATCTTGTTCGACCGCAGGCTGTGCCACGGGTCGGTGACGACGATGCCGCTCCGCCAGCCCCGCTCCCGGTAGACCCCGCCGACGGCGATCATGCTCTGCAGAGTGTCCCGCCCGGTCTCCACCGCCACGATGTCCTCGGCCCGCGCGCCCAGCTCGACGAGGAATTTCCGTCCCGCGGCGGCTTCGGTGACCCGGTCCCCCTCCTGCTTCCCGCCCACGGTGACGATCTTCGGCGCGGCGCCCTCCCGGTAGAGCTCGAAGGCGTGCCGCAGCCGGTACTCGAAGTAGGGCGAGGGCCGCCCGTCGTACTGCGCCGCCCCCAGCACGATGATCGCGTCCGAGTGCGGCCGGTGGTCCTGCCTGGCCTCGTACCAGACCCGCCACCCCACGACCAGCGGGGTGAGCACGACCACCGCGATCACCACGAACAGAAACCGCCCCGTCCACACCAGCGGACGCGGCAGACGCCGTCTCCTCTTCCCGTCCTCCCGGCGCTCCGCCCCCTCTTCCTCGCGTCCGTCCCGGGTCTGCGGCCCATCCATCTCCGTCACCATCGTGGCACTCACACTAGGTGAGACGGACTCGGAGATCAGCGGGTTCGGCCCGACGCGCGATATGACTTGCGCCGGGCCGAACCCCCCTCAGACCGGGGTCAGCGGCTGTCGCTCCCGTCGGTCTCCACCGCGGCACGGCCCGCCTCCAGGCGGGCCACCGGTACTCGGAAGGGCGAGCAGGACACGTAGTCCAGCCCCACCTCGTGGAAGAAGTGCACCGACTCGGGGTCGCCGCCGTGCTCGCCGCAGACGCCCAGCTTGATGTCCGGACGGGTCTTGCGGCCCTCCTCGACGGCGATCTTCACCAGGCGGCCCACCCCGTCGCGGTCCAGCGTCTCGAACGGGGAGACGCCGAAGACGCCCAGCTCCAGGTAGCGGCTGAAGAACGAGGCCTCCACGTCGTCGCGGGAGAAGCCCCATGTCGTCTGGGTGAGGTCGTTGGTGCCGAAGGAGAAGAACTCCGCGCCCTCGGCGATCTGCCCGGCGGTCAGCGCCGCCCGCGGCAGCTCGATCATGGTGCCGATCAGCGCCTTCACCTCGCCGCCCACCGACTGCAGGACCTGTTCGGCCTCTTCCCTGGCGTGTTCGAGTTCCTGAATCGAGCCCACCAGGGGGATCATGATCTCAGGACGGGGGTCACCCCCCTCGGACAGCCGCTGGGCCGCCGCCTCCGCGATGGCCCGCACCTGCATCGCGAACAGGCCGGGAATCACCAGACCCAGCCTCACCCCACGCAGACCGAGCATAGGGTTCTGTTCGTGGAGGCGGTGGACCGCCTCCAGCAACTGACGGTCCTTGTCGGACGCGTCGGCCCCTGCGAGGGCCACCTTGACCGAAAGCTCCGTCAGATCCGGGAGGAACTCGTGCAGCGGCGGGTCGATCAGCCGGATCGTGACGGGCAGCCCGTCCATAGCCTTGAGGATGCCGTGGAAGTCCTGCTTCTGCAGCGGTGCGAGCGCCTCCAGGGCCGCCTCGCGCTCGGCGTCGGAGGTGGCCAGGATCAGGTCCTCCACCAGCTGCCGCCGGTCGCCGAGGAACATGTGCTCGGTGCGGCACAGGCCGATGCCCGTGGCGCCGAAGCGGCGCGCCCGCCCGGCGTCCTCGGGGGTGTCGGCGTTGGCCCGCACCGACAGGCGGGCCGCGGTGTCGGCGTGCGCCATCAGCCGGTCCACCGACTGGACCAGCTCGTCGCCGTCCGCGGCGGCCAGCTCGCCCTCGAAGTACCGCACCACCGGGGAGGCGCTGACGGGGACCTCGCCCAGGTAGACGGCGCCGGTGGTGCCGTCGATGGAGAGGACGTCACCCTCCTGCACGACCACCTCGCCGGCCTTCAGGCGCCGGGCCTTGACGTCGACGTCGAGCTCCTCCGCGCCGCAGACGCAGGTCTTGCCCATGCCGCGGGCGACGACGGCGGCGTGCGAGGTCTTGCCGCCGCGCGAGGTGAGGATGCCCTGGGCGGCGATCATGCCGGTGAGGTCGTCGGGGTTGGTCTCCCTGCGCACCAGGATCACCTTCTCGCCCCTGGCCGCGGCCTCCACCGCGGCCTCGGACGAGAACACGGCCTTGCCGACGGCCGCGCCCGGCGAGGCGTTCATGCCCTTGGCGATCTGCGTCTTGGGCGCGTCGGCGTCGAAGCGGGGGAACATCAGCTGGGCGAGCTGGTCGCCGTTGACCCGGTGGATCGCCTCGTCCAGGTCGATCAGGCCCTGGTCGGCGAGCTGGCAGGCGATGCGGAACGCCGCGGCGGCGGTGCGCTTGCCCACCCGGGTCTGCAGCATCCACAGCTTGCCGCGCTCGACCGTGAACTCGATGTCGCACAGGTCGAGGTAGTGGTTCTCCAGCGTCTCCATGATCGACAGCAGCTGGTCGTAGACCGGCTTGTTGATCTGCTCGAGGTCCGCGAGCGGGACGGTGTTGCGGATGCCCGCCACGACGTCCTCGCCCTGGGCGTTCTGCAGGTAGTCGCCGTAGACGCCCTGCTGGCCGCTGGCGGGGTCGCGGGTGAAGGCCACACCGGTGCCGGAGTCCATGCCCAGGTTTCCGAAGACCATGGAGCACACGTTCACCGCGGTGCCCAGGTCGGCGGGGATGCGCTCCTGGCGGCGGTAGAGGATGGCGCGGTCGGAGTTCCAGGAGTCGAAGACCGCCTTGATCGCCAGGTCCATCTGCTCGCGCGGGTCGGTCGGGAACTCCCGGCCGGTCCGCTCGCGCACGATGCCCTTGAAGGTGCCGACCAGCTTCTGGAAGTCGGCCGCGGTCAGGTCCAGGTCGTCGGTGGTGCCCTTGGCGTGCTTGAGCTCCTCGAGGGCGTCCTCGAACAGCTCGCCGTCCACGCCCAGGACGGTCTTGCCGAACATCTGGATCAGGCGGCGGTAGGAATCCCAGGCGAAGCGCTCGTTGCCGGCCTGGGCGGCGAGGCCCAGCACGGACTCGTCGTTCAGCCCGATGTTCAGGACGGTGTCCATCATGCCGGGCATCGAAAATTTGGCACCGGAACGTACGCTGACCAGGAGCGGGTCGTCCGCCTGGCCGAGCCGTTTGCCCATGGTGCCCTCGAGCGCGGTGAGGTGCTCGGTGATCTCCTCCGCCAGACCGGTGGGCACGGCGCCCTCGGTCAGGTAGTGGCGGCACGCCTGCGTGGTGATGGTGAACCCCGGAGGTACCGGAAGCCCCAGATTCGTCATCTCGGAAAGATTTGCACCTTTTCCGCCCAGCAGATCTTTGAGGTCTTTGTTGCCTTCTGTGAAGTCGTAAACGAACTTCGGCACGGCCAGCTCCCTTCCACCCTTTGGGCGTGGACTGTACCCGTTGCCCAGTTCAGGCCCCGTCGCCCCATTCAACCAGAGAGCAAACTCGCTGGTCAGGGTGGGTTCCGTGGTCTATTCCAATAGTCTTGTTCCAATAACTTTGCGTTCTTTTCACACTGGATTGGAGCGTGCTAGCCCGTGAAAACCGGGGAAGCAAGGTACGAGGGGGGTGAGGCCGTGCGTCGTCGTGGGGCCCTGGGGCCTGGCAGCGAGCCTTTCGCGCCCATCGCGGACTTCGGATTCCTCTCCGACTGCGAGACAACGGCGCTGATGGCGCCGAACGGGAACGTGGAGTGGCTCTGCCTGCCGTCGATGGACTCGCCGAGCGTCTTCGGTTCACTTCTGGACCGTGACGCCGGTTATTTCCGCATAGGGCCGGCGGGCGTCGAAGTGCCCGCCGCCCAGCGGTACATCCCCGGGACCATGGTGATGGAGACCACCTGGTGGACCAGGGGCGGCTGGCTGGTGGTGACGGACGCCCTGCTCATGGGCCCCTGGCACCATGAAACGGAACGGTCCCAGTCCTACCGGCGCGCGCCCACGGACTACGACGCCGACCACGTCCTGCTGCGGATCGTCAAGTGCGTCAACGGCAACGTCCAGGTCCGCATGGACTGCATGCCGGTGTTCGACTACGGCCGCCACCCCGCCCTGTGGGAGTACACCGGGCAGGGCTACCACCAGGCGGTGGCCTCCGGAGGCGGGCTCGACCTGCACCTCACCACCGACATGAACGTCGGCTTCGAGGGGTCGCTGGCCACCAGCCGGACCCTGCTGAAGGAGGGCGAGTCCCGGTTCGTGGCGCTGTCGTGGAGCACCCACGGCGCCCCGCAGAACCTCAAGGAGGCGCAGAAGCGCCTGCGCTGGACCATCCACCACTGGCAGCACTGGCTGGACCGGGGCGACTTCCCCGACCACCCCTGGCGGTCCTACCTCCAGCGCAGCGCCCTCACCCTCAAGGGGCTGACCTACGCCAACACCGGCGCGGTGGCCGCGGCGGCGACGACCTCGCTGCCCGAGGCCCCCGGCGGGGACCGCAACTGGGACTACCGCTACACCTGGATCCGCGACTCCACGATGACGCTGTGGGCGTTCTACACCCTCGGCTACGACTGGGAGGCCAACGACTTCTTCCACTTCATCACCGATGTGGCGGAGGAGTCCGACGGCAGGCTCCAGATCATGTACGGGATAGACGGCAGATCCGAGCTTCCGGAGTCCACGCTCGACCATCTGGGCGGCTACGACAACGCCAGACCGGTCCGGATCGGCAACGGCGCCTACACCCAGGCCCAGCACGACGTCTGGGGCGCGATCATCAGCTCGATCTACCTGTTCGTGCGCAAGCGCGACCGGCTGGACGACAGGCTGTGGAAGATCGTGGTCACCCAGGTCGAGGAGGCGCTGCTGCACTGGCGCGAGCCCGACTGCGGCATGTGGGAGGTGCGCGGCGCGCCCCAGCACTTCACCTCCTCCAAGGTGTTCTGCTGGCTGGCCGCCGACCGCGGCGCCCGGCTGGCCCGGCTGCGCGGGGCCGACGAGACGGGCCGCGCCGAGCGCTGGCAGGCGGCGGCCGACGCGATCCGCGACGACGTGCTGGCCAACGCGGTGGACGAGCGGGGCGTGTTCACCGCCCACTACGGCTCCAAGTCGCTGGACGCCTCGGTCCTGCTGATCCCGCTGCTGGGCTTCCTGCCCGCGGAGGACAAGCGGGTCCGCGAGACGGTGCTGGCGATCGCCGAGGAGCTCACCGAGGACGACCTGGTGCTGCGCTACCGCGCGGAGGAGACCGACGACGGGTTCGCCTCCGAGGAGGGGACCTTCACCATCTGCTCGTTCTGGCTGGTGTCGGCGCTGGTGACCATCGGCGAGACCGAACGCGCCAAGACCCTCTGCCACAAGCTGTTGTCGTACGCCTCGCACCTGCATCTGTACGCCGAGGAGATCGACGCGCACACCGGCCGCCACCTGGGCAATTTCCCCCAGGCCTTCACCCATCTGGCGCTGATCAACGCCGTGATGCAGGTCATCGGGATCGAGCGCGGCCAGCGCCTGTTCCCCTTCACCTGATCGGCTGAGAGCGGGTGCTCGGGGTCATGGCGACGGTCTTCCGTCGCCATGACCCTCACTTTTCTCCTGGAACATGAAGTTAAAACCACGTAACGTGTGTCACATTCTGGCCAAACACCCGTTTGCTTACTTATATTGACGACCTCCTGGTCACTGCTTACCTTCACTGTGACATCAACCACAGTGAACGGATTGTCAATGTCCATCGCCAAGCGTCTTGCGGCCATCACCGGCCTCACGACCGTGGCTACGCTCGCCCTGGCCTCACCATGGTCGGCTTCCGGGTGAGCGCTCTGGTGGACATCTTCGGCGGCATCACCTGCGACTACGGAGGCACTCTCACCGCCGGCCCCTGACCTCCCGGACGGCCGCGATGAGGCCGTGAAAGGGAGCAGGCCTGTCTCCGCCCACCCGACATGGGCGGAGGCAGGCCTGCCGCGTTCCAGAGTAGACGAAAAGGTGATCTTCCCCCCACCCTCCTTTCGCCATCGCACCGTCTTTCACCAGGCCAGGAAGTGTCATATGTCACAAACCGGCCACCGAGAGCGACGGAGCGCCATTTCAACAGCGAGTGACAACCAAGTGATGTGTGTCACAAACCGGCCATGCGCGACGGCCATCGAGATGTTGACGCTTCATCAGTACCTGCTTACCTTCGCGGTGGCATTGAAATCAGACAAAGGAGCTGTAAATGCCACACACCAGGCAACTGCTGGCGCTCACGGGGGCCGCGGCCCTCACCCTCACCGCGATGGGCGCCCCCGCGTACGCCGCCGGTACCGAGATCCACCGGACGGACACCAGCCCCCACTCCCTCTACTCCGGCAACGTCAAGGCCAACCTGATCGAGGATCTGGTGGTCAACGGAGGCGGCACCACCACCTGCACCTCGGCGACCCTCCTCGGCAACGTCGACTCCGACGGCGACCCGCTGAACATCACCTCCGCCACGGTCGGCGGCTGCTCGGGCATCGCGTCGTCGATCACCTTCCTCCTGCCGTGGAGCGGCACCGTCACCCGCACCACCGGAACCGTCCACGACGGGACCGTCACCCTCAACGGCTTCAAAGTGCAGGCGACGGTGACCATCTTCGGCATCAACGTCAGCTGCACCTACGGCGGCACCGCCTCGGCGAAGGGGTACAACGCGGCCAACATCAACCGCCCGGTCACGACCAACAACCAGGCCCAGGTCGACATGACCGGCATCACGATCACCAAGTCCTCCGGCAGCTTCCTCTGCCCGGGCAGCGCCACCATCCAGCAAGGCGCTTTCGAACTCCTGGGTGAGAGCTCCACCCCGGGCACCTACAACGTGCCCCTCGAGGTGGTGAGCCCCGGCGAGCCCTAGACCGGTCGAGGGCACCGCGTGAGGCGGGCCCGTCTCCGCCCATTGGAGCTGGGCGGAGACGGGCCCGCTGTGATCAGGTTAACCGCAGGACCGCGCTCGACCCCCCTGTTCCACCGCCTTCACGTGCCGGTCGATCCGATCCACGAGGAGGCCCCAGTCCTCGGCCACGCCGGGGGCGTGGCCCACTCCCGGGAGCAGTTCCCACCGGGCGCCGGGGATCTGCTCGGCTATCGCGCGGACGGCCGAGGCCCTGACGAGGGGGTCGAGTTCGCCGTGCAGGGCCAGGGTGGGTGCCTTGATGCCGGAGATCCCGCCCGGGGGAAGATCGAACCTGCGCGCGAAGAGCTGGCGCTGGCGGGCGTGCGGGTCCGGCGGACGGCGGTCGTAGGACTCGGCGGCCCTCTTCGCCCCCCATTCCTCGTCGTACCTGCCCGGAGCCGCGGCCATCCGGGTGACGTGCACGAGCATGCGGATCTGTTCGTCCCGGGAGTCCCCGAAACGTTTGAACGCGTGCCTGAACGGGCCGGGGAAGCGCATGTGACGCACCGACGCGACGAAGAGGTTCTTGCGCATGGGCAGGGCGCCCATGGTGATGAGGGCGCGGACGCGGTCGGGGTGCAGCAGCGCCGTGAGCTGGGCGATCCCACCGCCCATGGACAGGCCGAACAGGTGGGCCGAACTCCAGCCCAGTTCGTCCTGGAGGGCGACCAGATCGTCGATGAACGCCCTGGCCGAGTAGGCGGGCCTGCTGCCGGGCCCGAAGTGCGTGGACAGCCCGGCGTCGCGGTTGTCGTAGCGGACGACGTCGAACCCCCGGTCGGCCAGGGCGCGGCAGAGGAAGTCCTCGTCGTACCAGACCATCTGGCCGTCCAGCCCGCCGACCAGGACCAGCGGCTCGCCCCCCGGCTTTCCGAATCTCTCGTAAGCGATCTCCACGTCCCCGTTGCGGGCCTTCCTGATGGTCTCCACGAGCACCTCCTCGTTTTACAATGCATCTGCATGGTAACAAACGACGCAATGCATCCGCATTGCCAAAGGAGGCGGGTTTGCCCAAGCAGGTCGACCACGAGGAGCGGCGGCGGCACCTCGCCGGGGCCGTGCTGCACCTGATCGGCGCCCGGGGCCTGGAGGCGGCCACCCTGCGGGCGGTGGCCGCCGAGGCGGGGGTGTCCATGGGGGCGGTCCAGCACTACTTCAAGACCAAGGACGAGATGGTCCTGTTCGCGATGGAGCACAACCAGCACCTGCTGGCGGCCCGCGTCCGCAAGCGCTTCGCCGAACCGCCGGGCTCGGCCCGGGAGTGGTTCCGGCGGGTCATCCAGGAGATGCTGCCGACGAGCGAGGAGAGCCGCGCCGGAGCCCGGCTGTACGCGGCGCTGCAGGCCAGGGCCGTGGTCGATCCGGCGATGGCCTCGCTGGCCGTCCACGCCATCGAGGGGGCGACCGCGTTCTACCGCGCCCGACTGGAGGACGTGCGGCAGGAGGGAGGACTCCCCGCGGACCTGGACGTGGACCGGGAGGCCCGGAGCCTGTACAGCACGGTGTCAGGGCTGGTCGCGCCGCTCCTGTTCGGCGCCTGCACCGAGGAGGAGGCGATGGAGGTGCTGGACGCGCACCTGGACCGTATGTTCGGTTAGCCTCTCCGCGCCTTGGCCGCGCACTCCGGGCAGGTGCCGAAGACCTCGACGGTGTGGGTCATGTCGATGAAGCCGTGTTCGGCGCCCACGGCGTCCGCCCACTTCTCCACCGCGGGCCCCTCCACCTCGACGGTCCGGCCGCAGGAGCGGCAGACGAGATGGTGGTGGTGGTCCTCGGTGGTGCAGGCGCGGTAGACGGCCTCGCCCTCGGCGGTGCGCAGCACGTCGACCTCGCCGGACTCCGACATCGCCTGGAGCGCGCGGTAGACCGTGGTCAGGCCGATCTTCGAGCCCTCCGCGCGAAGCACCGCGTAGATGTCCTGGGCGCTGTGGAATCCCTCGCCGGCGGCCAGGGCGCGGCGTACCGCCTCGCGTCTGGCGGTCGTCATGGTGTCTCCTCACTCACGGCTCCGCCCCCAGACATTACCGGTCCCGCCGGGATCCGGGCGCTCCGGCGCCGCGTCAGGAACCCGCCGGCGGTGGACAGGACGAAGACGGCCAGCGCCACCATGACGATCGCGGGTCCCGGAGAGATGTTCACCTCCCCCGTGCTGAACTGGTACGACCCGGCCAGTCCCCCGACCGCGGCGACCATGCCGAAGATCATCGCCAGCAGCGCCGTCGCCTTGAACCCCCGGGTGAGCTGCTGCGCCGCCGCGACCGGCACCACCATGAGCGCGCTGACCAGCAGCAGCCCCACCACCCGCATCGCCACCACGATGGTGAGCGCGGCGGTGACGGCCAGCATCATGCTGAGGAGGTTCACCCGCAGCCCCGAGGCCCGCGCGACCTCCTCGTCCTGGCACAGGACGAACAGCTCGCGGCCGAACAGCGCCAGGAAGGCCAGCACCGCCAGCACGAGCACCCCGATGACCGTCAGGTCCTGGGCGGAGACGCTGCTGATCGAGCCGAACAGATAGGACAGCAGGCTGGACGTGCTGCCGCCGGGCGCGAAGTTGGTGACCAGCACCCCTCCGGCCAGCCCCCCGTAGAACAGCAGCGCCAGCGCGACGTCCCCGCCGGTGCGGCCGCGGGTGCGCAGCAGCTCGATGCAGATCGCGCCGAGCACCGAGATGACGATCGCGCCGAGCAGCGGCGAGGTGCTGGTGACGAGGCCGAGCGCGACGCCGGTCAGCGCGATGTGGCCGATGCCGTCGCCCAGGAGGGCCAGCCGCCGCTGCACGATGAAGGTGCCGACGGCCGGGGCGGTCAGGCCGATGAGCAGTGCGGCCAGCAGCGCCCGCTGCATGAAGTCGTAGGCGAGCAAGGGTCAGTGCCTTCCCGTCCGGCCCACCAGCGCCCGCCACAACGAGACGGGCTCGGGTTCGGCGTGCGGATGGACGTGGTCGTGGCCGGGCAGGGCGCATGCCCCCGAAGGCGCGGGAGGTTCGCCCCGGTGCACGACCCTCCCCTGCTCCAGCACCACGCTGTGGGTGATGAGCGGCTCCAGCGGCCCGAGTTCGTGCAGGACCAGCACGATCGTCCGGCCCTCTCCGACCAGCGTGGTCAGGGTCTCGGCCAGCGCCCGCTGGTTCTCGGCGTCCACCCCGGCCAGCGGCTCGTCCATGACGAGCACCTCGGGCTCGCCCGCCAGGGCGCGGGCGATGAGCACCCGCTGCTGCTGCCCGCCCGACAGCTGGGACACGCTCTGCCGGGCCAGATGGGCGATGCCCACCGCGTCCATGGCCCGCTCGACGGCGGCCCGGTCGGCCCGGGAGGTGGGCCGGAAGCGGGACTGGCGCGCGATCCGGCCGGAGGAGACGACCTCCCGGACCGTCGCGGGCACTCCTCCGCCGACGCTCAGCCGCTGCGGCACGTATCCGATCCGCGCCCAGTCGCGGAACCTCTCGGAACCGAAGACGGAGCGCCGTCCCGAGGAGAGGGGCACCAGCCCCAGCAGAGCCCGGACCAGGGTGGACTTGCCCGACCCGTTGGGCCCCAGCAGCGCGACGACCTCGCCGGCGCAGATCCGCAGGTCGATCCCGTGCAGGACCTCCCGGCCATCCAGCCTGACATGCCCCTCATGCAGCTCGAAAACGGCATCCATCATGGTTTCCATTGTCACTCAGGAACAGACCAGCGCGGTCTTCAGCGCCTCCAGGTTCCGGCGCTGGACGGACAGGTAGTCGTCCTTCGACCCCTCTTTGACCCCCTCCACCGGGTCGAGGACCGCGGTCTTCACGCCCGCGCCGTCGGCCAGCGTCTGGGCGAGTTTGGGGCTCACCAGGGTCTCGGTGAACACCGTGGTGACTCCGAGGGCCTTGATCTGGTCGCTCAGCTCGGCCATGCGCCGGGGGGACGGCTCGGAGTCGGGGTCGATCCCCGAGATCGCCACCTGCTCGAGCCCGTACCGGTCGGCCAGGTAGGAGAAGGCCGCGTGCGAGGTCACGATGGTGTGCTGCTCGCATTTGGACAGGCCGGTCTTGAACTCGCCGTCCAGCGCGTTGAGCTCTCCGGCGGTCTTGGCCGCGTTCGCCCGGTAGTCCGCGGCGTTGGCGGGGTCGACGGAGGCCAGCTTCTCGCCGATCCCGGTCGCCACCGTGGCCATGCGGGAGGGGTCGAGCCACAGGTGGGGAT
Source organism: Actinocorallia sp. B10E7 (assembly GCF_039871655.1). Lineage (NCBI taxonomy): Bacteria > Bacillati > Actinomycetota > Actinomycetes > Streptosporangiales > Thermomonosporaceae > Actinocorallia > Actinocorallia sp. B10E7. The sequence goes on along the minus strand of NZ_JBDPLZ010000002.1, from coordinate 567,446 downwards.
CGGTCTCGCCCTCGTGCGCCTCCCCTTCCGCCCCCTCGTGTTCGTGCTCTGCGGCGGGGACCAGCGTCACCAGGGAGGCCACGTCCAGGGAGCGGTCGGCCGCGTGCTGGGCGAACGCGTCGTCGACGGCCGGCTGCAGGCCCTTCACGTAGAGGCCGAGCCCGGTCTCGGTGATCTCGGCCACCTGGCGGGGCGACAGTTCCACGTCGTGGGGTTCGGTGCCCGGCTTGGTGAGGACGGTGACCGCGGCGTGCCCGCCGCCGACCCGCTCGGCGAGCCAGGCGACCGGGTAGAAGGAGGCCGTGATCTCCGTCTTCCCGTCCGTCGGGGAGCCGCCGCCCCCGCAGGCCGCGGTGGCCAGCAACGCTACGGACAAAACACCGGAAACCAGGACGCTTCTCTTCATGGCTCCATGATGACGAAAATGAAAATGATTGTCAAAACCGGTAAGATCATCCGTCCCGGGACCGGACCCCGGATGCCAGGATGGCCTTGTGATCGCCATTACCCGCTACCGCGTCCCCCAAGGCCCCGAGGCCGACGACTTCCAGGCCAGGATCGAGCCCGTCCTCGCAGCGCTGGAGTCCTCCGCCGGATTCCGCTACGGCAGGCTCGGCCGCTGCGTGGACGAACCGGATCTGTGGGCGCTGGTCACCGAATGGGAGGGTGCAGGCTACTACCGCCGTGCTTTGGGCGCCTACGAAGTCCGGATGGCTTTCATACCCTTGTCCGCCCTGGCCATCGACGAGCCGGGCGCCTACGAGGTGGTCAAGCCGGGGTAAAGCTTTGAGCAGGCCGTTTACCCGGGCCTCCGTCCGGTGATCAACGCCTCACCCGATCACCGGAAGGACGTCGATGCCCCGAGTCGTGCTCGCCCTCGGTCTGCTCAGCCTCGCCATCGTTGTGCCCTGCGCCTCCGCCGTCGCCGCCCCCTCCCCCGGGCGTCCCGCCGAACGCGCGATCTCCCCTCCGCGCGGCCAGCACCAGGCCTGGGCCTCGGGGCACGGCTTCGACACCTGCGCGGCCCCTCCCCTGAGCACGATGCGGGCCTGGCGGCAGGCCTACTCGGTCGCCAACATCTACATCGGCGGAGCCGCCCGCAGCTGCGAGCAGCCCCATCTGACCCCCGAGTGGGTCAGGGCGGTCCGGCGGATCGGCTACCGGCTGATCCCCACCTATGTGGGCCCCCAGGCCCCCTGCACCCGCTTCCGCCACCGGTTCGCCGCCGACCGGGCGTTCGAGCGCGGCGCGGACGAGGCCGTGCGGGCCGTGCTCCAGGCCCAGCGGCTCGGGATCCCCGAAGGGCAGCCGATCTACTACGACATGGAGGCCTACAAGAGCCGCGACCGCTCCTGCCGGGACGCGGTCCTGGCCTTCCTCGACGCCTGGAGCACCACCCTGGACGAGCTCGGCTACCTGTCCGGCGTCTACAGCAGCGCCGCCAGCGGCATCCGCGACCTGGCCCGGGCCGAGGGGATCACCCGGCCGCACGCCATCTGGTACGCCCGCTGGGACGGCGAACCCGAGCCCTACGGCGACGACCGGTACGTGCCCGACGACCTCTGGTACGACCACCAGCGGATCAAGCAGTACCGGGGAGGCCACTTCGAGGAGCACGGCGGGGTCAGGATGAAGGTCGACAGCAACTTCGTCGACGGCCCCGTCTACTGAAAGTCACGGCCGCACGGCAGACCGTTACCCGACGCCGAGGGTTAACAGACGTGGCCGTCTACCCTTGTGCCCTAGACTCAAAACCGTCAATTACCGGGGTTTCTTGCTGGAGACATACTCATGGTCCGCCGTTCCGATGTGATGGAAAAGATCGTCTCTCTCTCTCAGAAGAGGGGCATCGTCTTCCCCTCGAGCGAGATCTACGGCGGACTGCGCGCCTCCTGGGACTACGGCCCGCTGGGCGTCGAGCTGAAGAACAACGTCAAGCGCCAGTGGTGGAAGGCCGTGGTCCAGGGCCGCGAGGACGTCGTCGGCCTCGACTCCTGCGTCATCCTCAACCGCGAGGTGTGGGAGGCCAGCGGCCACGTCGAGACCTTCACCGACCCGCTCACCGAGTGCCAGAACTGCCACAAGCGCTACCGCGCCGACCACCTCGAAGAGGCCTACGAGGAGAAGCACGGCCGCCCGCCGGCGAACGGCCTGGCCGACCTCGTCTGCGTGAACTGCGGCACCAAGGGCGCGTTCACCGAGCCCAAGCAGTTCAGCGGCCTGCTCAAGACCTACCTCGGCCCGGTCGAGGACGCCTCCGGCCTGGCCTACCTGCGGCCGGAGACCGCCCAGGGCATCTTCATCAACTACAAGAACGTCGAGCAGGCCGCCCGGCGCAAGGTGCCGTTCGGCATCGGCCAGATCGGCAAATCGTTCCGCAACGAGATCACTCCGGGCAACTTCATCTTCCGAACCCGCGAGTTCGAGCAGATGGAGATGGAGTTCTTCGTCCAGCCCGGCACCGACGAGGAGTGGCACCAGTACTGGATCGACGCCCGGATGGCCTGGTACCGCGGCCTGGGCATCCGGGAGGAGAACCTGCGCTTCTTCGAGCACCCGAAGGACAAGCTCAGCCACTACTCCAAGCGGACCGTGGACATCGAGTACCGCTTCGGCTTCCAGGGTTCGGAGTGGGGTGAACTGGAGGGCATCGCCAACCGCACCGACTTCGACCTGAACGCCCACTCCAAGGCCTCGGGCAAGGAGCTCAACTTCTTCGACCAGGCCACCGGCGAGCGCTACACGCCGTACGTGATCGAGCCCGCGGCGGGTGTCGACCGGGCCATGCTCACCTTCCTCATGGACGCCTACACCGAGGACCAGGCGCCCAACGCCAAGGGCCAGATGGAGACGCGGGTCAGCCTGCGCCTCGACCCGCGGCTGGCACCGGTCAAGGTCGCGGTGCTTCCGCTGTCCCGCAACGCCGACCTCTCCCCCAAGGCCCGCGACCTGGCCTCGGCCCTGCGCAGGCACTGGAACGTGGAGTTCGACGACGCGGGCGCGATCGGCCGCCGCTACCGCCGCCAGGACGAGATCGGCACCCCGTTCTGCATCACCGTCGACTTCGACACCCTGGAGGACCAGGCGGTGACCGTCCGGGAGCGCGACAGCATGAAGCAGGAGCGCATCGCCCTCGACCGGGTGGAGTCCTTCCTGGCCGCTCAGCTGATCGGCTGCTGACCAGCCCGCCTCGGGCGGTCTTCGGGCAAGGGAAAAGCCCCGGCTCTCGCCGGGGCTTTTCCCTTGCCGCTCTTGGGGGGTTCTCCGTGGAGCCCCGCCCGGGTCAGCTGCCGAAGGGCTGCGGAGCGCCCTTCTTGCCCGCGCCCTTGCCCCACTGGACGACCTCGTACTTCACGCCTTTGAGGTGGCCGGCGCCGACACCGGCGTTGTACTTGCTCTTGGGCTTCTTGCCGTCGAACAGGTACCGGAACGTGTAGGTGTCCAGGTCGAGCATGACCCCGCGGTGGGACGGCTCGCCGGGGCCGCGGTCGCCGACGAAGCCGGTGACGGAGCGTCCGTTGTAGGTGACCTTCACCTTGGTGTGCAGCGGCCACGACGGGGAGGCGAAGAGGCCCTTCTGCATGGGCTTGCCGCCCGCGGGGGCGCCGGTGTCGCCGTTGACGCCCGAGCCGTCGTCCCAGAAGTAGGACGCGGTGGTGGTGCCGGCGTAGAGGGCCTTGGCCTTCTTCTCCGCCACCTGCTTCTTGGTCTCCTCGGCCTTCTTGGTGTCGGCCTTGCGGTCGGCCGTGGCGGCCTGCGGGGTGGCGGCCTCGGTGAGGGCCGCGGCGGGGGCGCCCTGCCGGGGAGCGGCGACGGTGTTGGCGGCCTGGGAGATGGCGTCGGAGTTCGCCACGACGCCGGTGGACAGGGCGGCGAGAGCGGTGGCGCCGACCAGGGACAGGGTGAGGGCACGCTTCTGCAACACGAATCCTTTGCTCGGTGGACAGGGCGTCCCGGAACGGCTCTGTACTGGTGGGACGCCGTCTGGGACCGGCACTCGATGCGGTCGTGCTCTCGGGCATACGACGCGGTGCCTAAGCGATCTCGAATCGCTTCCGTGGAGGCCTGGATGAGGCTGGCATTGCCTCCCCATTGCCTGGATTGCCCCCAGTTAACCATATGTGTCAAGAAACCCCCAAACAGAGGGTCTCGACCGGTATGCAAATGCCCCTGTAACCCTTACGTGATAGGACTTACCGCCAACTCGGAAAGATCAGAAAGCGAAGTAAGATCAGGTCATGGCAACTACCCGTACCGCCTCCACGCACTGGGAAGGCCCGCTCTTCGGCGGGCAGGGCACCGCCTCGCTGGAGTCCTCGAAGCTGGGCAGGTTCGAGGTCGACTGGCCGTCGCGGGCCGAGTCGCCGAACGGGCGCACCAGTCCGGAGGAGCTCATCGCCGCAGCCCACTCCGCCTGTTTCTCGATGGCCCTCTCCAACGTCCTGGCCCAGGCCGGCAGCCCGCCCGAGCACCTGGACACCACGGCCGACGTGACGTTCCAACCGGGCGAGGGCATCACCGGGATCCATCTGATCGTCCGGGGATCGGCGCCGGGAATGAGCGCCGATCAGTTCGCACAGGCCGCCGGAAAGGCCAAGGAGGAGTGCCCGGTGAGCCGGGCGCTGACCGGCACGGAGATCACCCTCGACGCATCACTGATATGACGGAACTCACTCGATGACAAGGGCCTGACTCCGGCCGTAAAAAAGGTAAAGAAAAAGCCGCCTCCGGCGGGAGGCGGCTTTTTACTTTCCGGGTCGGGTCAGAGGGTGGGCAGCTTGTCGCCCAGATCCCCGGTGGAGCTGACCAGGCTGCAGGTGATCCGGTTGGGCCCGGTGGAGCTCCACTGCGCGCTCAGCGGGAAGAAGGCCGACACCGTGAAGTTCGGGTCGCGCTGCTCCAGTGCCCGGTAGGCCGTGCTGTAGCGGCCGGCCCAGGTCTTGGCCTCCTCGGAGCACTTGTCGACGAACTGCGTGGCCGTCGGATAGACGCCGCTCATCGTGGTCTCGCTGATGACCTGGGCGTTGTGGCGTTCCGTGCAGGGGATGGCGTCGATGTTGTGGACCGTCTCGGTGGTGTCCACGCTGGAGATGCCGTTGTGGTAGCAGTCGCCGACCTGCAGCTTCAGCGGGTCCAGGTTGCCGGAGTCGGTGATCTCGCCGTTGGTGGTCCGGTCGGGGCTGTCGAGGTCCTTGATCGCCTCGGAGGCGCCGTTGCTCGCCAGGCCGAAGACGACCTTGATGGCGATGACGACCACCGCCACGCCCACCAGGCCGAGACAGCCCGCGAGAGGACCCTTGTTGCTCTTCGGCGGGCCCGGAGGGGGAGGCGCGAAGACGTTGCCGGGCGGGGGCTGCGGCGCCCCGAACGGCGGCGGGGTCTGGGGGTGGCCCGGAGCCTGCGGGTAACCCGCAGCCGGCGGATAACCCGGGGCCTGCGGGTAGCCCGGGCCCTGCGGCGGCCCGGGCTGGTAGGGCGGTTGCCCCTGAGGGCCGTACTGCGGGGGGTAGCTCATGGCTCGGCACCTTACAAGGAACTTATGACAGTTCCCACTGAGTTCCCCGCCAAACCCACCTTTGCGTTAATTCGTCGGGACCGGATTCGGGATCGCCCCTCCGTAACGCCGGTCACGGCTGGCGAACACTTCGCAGGCGTACCACAGGTGCCGCCTGTCGAAATCGGGCCAGAGCGTGTCCTGGAACACCATTTCAGCGTAGGCCGACTGCCACAGCAGGAAATTGGACGTGCGCTGCTCCCCCGACGGGCGCAGGAAGAGATCGACGTCCGGGACCTGCGGCTGGTAGAGGTACTTGGAGATCGTCTTTTCGGTGATCTTGTCCGGGTTGATCTTCCCGGCCTTGACGTCCCGGCCGATCGCCGCCATCGCGTCCGCCAGCTCGGCCCGGCCGCCGTAGTTGACGCAGAACTGCAGGGTCAGCACGTCGTTGCGGACGGTCATCCGCTCGGCGTCCTCCAGCTCCTTGATCACCGAGCGCCACAACTTCGGCTTGCGCCCCGCCCACACGACCCGGACGCCCATCTCGTTGAGCTGGTCGCGGCGCCGCCTGATCACGTCCCGGTTGAAGCCCATGAGGAAGCGCACCTCCTCGGGCGAGCGCCGCCAGTTCTCGGTGGAGAACGCGTACGTCGACAGGTAGGGGACGCCCAGCTCGATCGCGCCCTCGATCACGTCGAAGAGCGAGAACTCACCCCGCCTGTGCCCCTCGGTGCGGGGCAGGCCGCGCTCCTTGGCCCAGCGGCCGTTGCCGTCCATGACGATGGCGACGTGCCTGGGGATCAGCTCACGGGGCAGTTCCGGTGGCTTGGCCCCGCTCGGGTGCGGGTCCGGTGCGCGGAACTTCACTCTTGCTCCTCTCGACGTGGCGCAGTGAACGGATCCCGTGTTCGAGATGCCACTGCAGGTAGGCGGCCACGAGGCCGCTGCACTCTACGCGGTGCCGGTCCTGACTGGCGTCCGCGAGGTCCCACTCGCCGCGCAGCAGCGCCAGCATCAGCGTGAACGTCTCGGGCGCGGGGGTGGCCGAGCCCGGCACCCGGCAGGCGAGGCAGATCGCGCCGCCGGCCGGGATGGCGAACCCGCGGATCCCGGCCCGGCCGCCGCAACGCGCGCACTCGTCCAGGGCGGGGGCCCAGCCGGCCACCGACAGAGAGCGCAGCAGGAAGGCGTCCAGCACCAGCCGGGGCTCGTGGGACCGCTCGCACAGCGTGCGCAGGCCGCCGACCAGCAGCAGGAACTGCCGCAGCGAGGGTTCCCTCTCCTCCGCGGTGAGCTTCTCGGCGGTCTCCAGCATGGCCGTGCCCGCGGTGTAGCGGGGGTAGTCGCTGACCAGCGGCTCGCCGTACGGCCGCAGCGTCTCGGCCTGGGTGATCAGATCCAGCGAGCGGCGCTCGTACAGCTGGAGGTCCACATGGGTGAACGGCTCCAGCCGGGCGCCGAACTTCGACCTCGTCTTGCGCACGCCCTTGGCCACCGCCCGGATCCGCCCGGTACGTCGGGTCAGCACGGTGATGATCCGGTCCGCCTCGCCCAGTTTCTGGGTGCGCAGCACGATGCCTTCGTCGCGGTAGACCGTCACCCCTCCATTGTCCCGCATGCCCGGTGTGCCAAGGCGGTCACCATGCCGACGACGCAGGGGGCTGTCCTCGTGCGTGCCGGTGGCCGCTGCCCAACAGCCGTCACAGGTGTGAGATACACCACTTTGCCGGGCTTTGACGGTCTCATCGGTGTCGGAAAGGGCAGTGAAGCAGCGCGAGGATGTCCCGCCCGATCGGCACGCGGAGTGACACGATGAGCACCATGAGATGCACGATCGTTCCTCCGCACCTTCTCGAGCGGATCGTGGCGAACACCGCGGACCCGGCGACGAGGGCCCGGGCCGTCCGCACGCTCGGCCTCGACGCCGCCAACCGCACCGAACGGGAGCTGGTCCAGGTCCGGCGTTCGGGCAACGGGGCCCGCGACGAGCCGCGGCGCACCGTCAAGGACGCCGGGCGCCGGGAGGAGCTGCCGGGCCGGACCGTCCGGAGCGAGGGCGGCGCGGCCACCGGGGACAAGGCCGCCGACGACGCCTACGACTGGCTGGGCGTGACCTTCCGCTTCTTCGAGGACGTCTACGACCACAACTCCATCGACAACGACGGCATGGAGATGGTCTCCACCGTCCATTACGGGGTCGACTACGACAACGCCTTCTGGAACGGCGAGCAGATGGTCTACGGGGACGGCGACGGACGGCTGTTCCTGTCCTTCACCGGGCCGCTGGACGTCACCGCCCACGAACTGGCCCACGGCGTCACCCAGCACACCGCGAACCTCGCCTACTACGGGCAGCCCGGCGCGCTCAACGAGTCGATGTCCGACGTCATGGGCTCGATGGTCAAGCAGTTCCATCTGGGCCAGACCGCGCAGGAGGCCGACTGGCTGATCGGCGAGGGGCTGTTCGGCCCGTCCGTCGCCGGGGTGGCGCTGCGTTCCATGAAGGAGCCGGGCACCGCCTACGACGACCCAGAGCTCGGGAAGGACCCGCAGCCCGGCCATATGGACGGCTACGTGCGCACCCCCCGGGACAACGGCGGCGTCCACATCAACTCGGGCATCCCCAACCGGGCCTTCCACCTCCTGGCCTCCGCCCTGGGCGGGTACTCCTGGGAGCGCGCCGGACGGATCTGGTACGACACCCTCACCAGCGACCTGCTCTATCCCGACACGGACTTCGCGGGCTTCGCGGCGGCCACCGTCAAACTCGCCGGCACCCGCTACGGGGAGGAGAGCACCGAACAGCAGGCGGTACGCGCCGCCTGGAGCGGGGTAGGCGTCACGGCATGAGAGTGAGCGTAGTGCGTTCGGGCGGGTTCGCCGGGATCGAACGGCGGGCGGAGGCCGACACCGCCGAGGACCCCGCGCTGGAGGCCCTGGTCTCCCGGAGCGACCTGGACTCGCTGCCGCCCCGGCACGGGGAGCACGAGGGGAACGACAGGTTCGTCTATGAGATCGACCTCGGCGGCAGGACGGCGACCGTGAGCGAGTCCCAGCTGACCGGGCCCCTGCGGGAGCTCGTCGGCCACCTGCTCAAGCGATAGAGGCACCACCGAAGCGAGGTCCCGGGGAGGTTCTCCCCGGGACCTCGTGCTCTCCGGATCCGGCCACCGGCCTCACCCGACCTTCACCGGCTCTTCCGCCGCGCTTTCGCGAAAGACCCAGCGTTTGTAGCCCCAGTAGCGGAATACCGTCGCCAGCCCGATGCCCACCAGCAGCGCGGCGTTCGACGTCAACTCGCCGTCGAACCCCGCGTAGTGGGCCAGCCACAGGACGGCCTCCGTTATCACGAATCCGACACCGTTGAGAACGAAGAAAAGCACATACTCCCGGGCCATCCCGCTCTCGTCGCTCTCGCGGAATGTCCAGTAACGGTTAGCCACATAACCGATGCTCGTCGAAACGACCATGGCCAGGGCATTGGAGGTCAGCGACTCGATCTCCAGCCCGAAGCGCAGCAGGTTGTACAGGGCGATGTTCACCGCCACGCACAACACTCCGACACTGCCGAATCGGGCCAGCTCACCGATCAACTTCCGGTAACGACGCACCCGCATGATGCTAGAGCAAATCCCCCATACATCAGCAATACACCGCAAGATCTGCGATCATCGGATACTCTCCTGTCCCATATAGCGGACTATTACGTAACGTATCCGAAAACTAGCAGGGAATCTGAGGTATGGCGGAGACATTGCTGCTGGTCACGGCGACTCTGCTCGTCCTGATCGGAGCATTCGGTCTCACCGTCTGGGCCCGTCCGATCCGGCCCGCCGAGGCACTGGTCACCTTCACGACCCTCGCCCTCGCCGGATTCATGCTGCTCACCATCGTGGTGGGCGCGCTGCTGCGCTACTACCAGCCGATCCCCCTGACCTGCGGGGCCGGCGTGCTGGCGGGTCTGGGCCTGCTGTGCGCCGCCGTCGAGGTGCGCCGCCGCCCCGGCGTCTTCGGCCGGCGCCTGAAGACCTGGATCCGCCGTTCCTTCCGCGGCTGGGCGAGCCACCCCCTGGCCTGCCTCCTCGGCCTGCTCGCGCTCTTCGTCTACACGCTGCGGGGCTGGCTGGGCGTACGGTTCCCGCCCACCGACTGGGACGGCCTGATGTACCACCTGGTCGCGCCCTCGCAGTGGGCGCAGACCGGGGCGGTGGACCGATCCAGGGAGATCATCTGGTCCGACACCTACCCGATGGGGGTGGAGTCGCTGGCCGGCTGGCCGATGGTCTTCCTCAAGTCCACCGACTACGGCGTGCTCTTCCTGATGGCCGGCTATCCGCTGGCCGCCGCCGCGGTCGCCGGGCTCGCCCGGCGGCTGGGCGCGAGCCGCGGCTTCGCCGCCCTGGCCGGGCTCGTCTTCCTGCTGACCCCCTCCGTCTTCGCCCAGTCCCACACCTACTACGTGGACGTCCAGAGCGCCGCGTTCGGCCTGGCCGCCCTGTACGTCCTTGCCGTGCTGCCCGGCGCGGCCCGCCTGTCGGGCGACCCCCGCACGGTGATCACCCGCAAGATGCTGGTGCTGGGAACCGCGCTGGGCGCCGCCGCCGGCTCCAAGAGCAGCAACCTGGCGGTCCTGGGCGCGGTGGGTGTGGCCGCCGTGTTCGTCGTGGCGCACACGACCCGGCGCCACCGGCTGGGATTCGCTCCGTTCCTGCGGTCGGCTCCCGCCCTGGTGCTGCCGGTCGTGCTCGTCGGCGCCTACTGGTACCTGCGGACCTGGCTGAACTACGACAACCCCTTCTACCCCATCGCGATGGTCGGCTTCGAGGGCTACGGCACGGTCCAGGAGCTCGTCATGGGCACCAACGTCCCCGCGGAGATCCGCGCGATGACCCTGCCGGAACAACTGTGGACCTCCTGGAGCCGTCCCTTCACCGACTTCCAGACCCCGATCTACGACATCCGGCTGGGCGGCCTGGGCACGGCCTGGCTCGTCGTCGTCCTGCCCGTCTCCGTCCTGGGCGTCCTGCTGTGGCTGGGACGCGTCCGGCACCGGCTGGGGGTCGGGGCGGGGCTGCTGCTCCTCCTGGGTGTCGCGGTGTCGTTCGGCCCCAGCCCGGCCCCCTGGTGGGGCCGGTACGTGCTGATCGGCTACGGCTGTCTCCTGGCCTTCTGCGTCCTGCTGATGAGCCGACTCAACCGGGGACGCCGCGGTCCCGCCCGCGCCCTCGACGGAGCGCTGCAGTTCGCCCTGGCCGCCTGCACGGCCCTCGCGGTGGTGACCGGCCACATGTACGTCCCCATCACCAGCGGAGACGCCGCGGACGAGGCCGTCGTCGCCGAGCACGGCGGCCTTCCGCTGACCGACCTGCTGCCCCTGAGCCTGGCCGCCGACCGATCCGCGCGGATCTGGCCCTGGACCGAGTTCCGCGCCTTGGACCGACTGCCCGAAGGGAGTGTCATCGCCCTCGCCGAGGGCAACGTACAGACCCTGATCATGCCGCTGCGCGGTCCCCACCTGCAGCGCAACCTCGTGGTGATCGAGCCGCCTCGTGACATTCCCCATCTGGTCGAACGGCTGCGCGACCACCAGGCCGAATACGTCCTGATAGACCGCGCCCCGGTGTGGGACGAGGTCCGCGAGGACCTCGAACGCAGTCCCCACTTCACCTTCGTCACCCCCCTCGGTGGCATCGCCCCCCGGTACGGCACGGCTCCCCTCGGTCAGCTGTACCGCCTTAAACCCGACACCCGGCGCTGAACCCAGAGAAAAGGATCCCATCTTGGGCACCCTCCCCCTACTTGGACAGACCGACCGGCTTCTCCCCCCTTCCTCCCCCGCCCCCGGCCCTTCGCTCTGGAAGGGCCTGCTGCGTACCGCGCGGCCCAAGCAGTGGACCAAGAACGTCCTGGTGATCGCCGCCCCCGTGGCCGGCGGCAGGATCTTCGAAGCGGAGGTGGCGGGCAGCACCCTCTTCGTCTTCGTGCTCTTCTGCATGGCCGCCTCGGGCATCTACTTCCTGAACGACGCCCTGGACGTGAAGGCCGACCGAGCCCACCCCGACAAGTGCCGGCGTCCGATCGCCGCCGGGATCGTCCCGTTGAAGGTCGCCTACGGGCTGGGGATCGGGTTGTCCCTGCTGCCGGTGCTCCTGGCGGCGCTGCTGCTGAACGGGTCCACCGCGACGGTGCTGTTCGTCTACTCGGTGATCCAGATCCTCTACTGCGTGCACCTCAAGCACGTGGCGGTCATGGACATCGCGGTGGTGGCCTCCGGCTTCCTGCTCCGCGGCATCGCGGGCGGCGTGGCGTCCCAGGTCGCCCCCTCCCAGTGGTTCCTCATCACCGTCGGGTTCGGCTCCCTGTTCGTGGTCGCCGCCAAGCGCTCCTCGGAGCTGGCCTCGCTGGGCGACCAGGCGCAGCACACCCGCAAGCTCCTCAGCGAGTACAGCGAGAGCTACCTGCGGTTCGTCTGGCAGGGCGCCGCCGCCCTCATGACGCTGTCGTACTGCCTGTGGGCGCTGGAGTCCGACGACCCCGACACCGCCTCCTGGCGGATGATCTCCATCGTGCCGATGACCCTGGCCGTCCTGCGCTACGCGCTGGTCGTCGACCGGGGAGAAGGCGGCGCGCCCGAGGACGTCCTGCTGGGCGACCGGGTCATCCTCTCCCTCGGCGCCCTGTGGGGCGTGTCCTACGGCGCCTCGCTGCTGGGTTGAGACGGCCGGACGCACGAAGGCCCCCGGGCCGGTGAGATCGTCACCCCGGGGGCCTTCGTGCTTTTCGAGGGCCTCTTACCTCGCGGCGCGGTTCACCGCGGACAGCACGGCCTTCAGGGAGGCGGTGACGATGTTGGCGTCGACGCCCACCCCCCACAGGACCTTTCCTTCGACCTGGCACTCGACGTAGGCGGCGGCCTTGGCGTCACCGCCGGAGCTCATCGCGTGCTCGTGGTAGTCCATCACCTTGACCTCGATGCCGACCGGGGCCAGCGCGTCGACGAAGGCGCTGATCGGGCCGTTGCCGATGCCCTGGATCTCGCGGATCTCGCCGTCGATCCGCACGTCGCAGGTGATCAGGTCCTTCTCGTCGACCCGGGAGGAAGTGCGGTGGGCCAGCAGCCCGATGCGCGGGCCGCCCGACAGGTACTCCCGCTCGAAGATCTTCCAGATCTCCTCGGCGACGACCTCGCCGCCCTCGCTGTCGGTGTGCTCCTGCACCACCCGGGAGAAGTCGATCTGCAGCTTGCGCGGCAGGTCCAGGAAGTGCTCGGTCTTCATGATGTAGGCCACGCCGCCCTTGCCGGACTGGCTGTTGACCCGGATCACGGCCTCGTAGCTGCGGCCCACGTCCTTGGGGTCGATCGGCAGGTACGGCACCTGCCAGGTGAACTCCTCCACGCCGACGCCCGCCGCCGCGGCGTCGCGCTCCAGGTGGTCGAAGCCCTTCTTGATGGCGTCCTGGTGGGAGCCGGAGAAGGCGGTGTAGACCAGGTCGCCGCCGTAGGGGTGCCGCTCGTGCACGGGCAGCTGGGTGCAGTACTCGACGGTCCGCCGGACCTCGTCGATGTCGGAGAAGTCGATCTCGGGGTCGACGCCCTGGGTGAACAGGTTCAGGCCCAGGGTGACCAGGCACACGTTGCCGGTGCGCTCGCCGTTGCCGAACAGGCAGCCCTCGATGCGGTCGGCGCCGGCCATGTAGCCCAGCTCGGCGGCGGCCACCGCGGTGCCGCGGTCGTTGTGCGGGTGCAGCGACAGGATGACGGAGTCGCGGCGCTCCAGGTGCCGGTTCATCCACTCGATCTGGTCGGCGTAGACGTTGGGGGTGGCCATCTCCACCGTCGCCGGCAGGTTGACGATCACCTTCCAGTCGGGGGTGGGCTGCCACACGTCGTTGACGGCGTTGCAGACCTCGACCGCGTACTCCAGCTCGGTGCCGGTGAAGGACTCCGGCGAGTACTCGAAGAAGATCTGGGTGTCGGTCTCGGCCGCCAGCTTCTTGCACAGCTTGGCGCCCTCGATCGCGATGGCGGTGATGCCTTCCTTGTCCTGCCCGAAGACCACCCGTCGCTGCAGCGTGGAGGTGGAGTTGTACAGGTGGACGATCGCCTGCTTGGCGCCCTCCAGCGACTCGAAGGTGCGCTGGATCAGCTCGGGACGGGCCTGGGTCAGCACCTGGATCACCACGTCGTCGGGGATCCGGCCCTCTTCGATGATCTTGCGTACGAAGTCGTAGTCGGTCTGGCTGGCCGCCGGGAAGCCGACCTCGATCTCCTTGTAGCCCATCTGGACCAGCAGCTCGAACATCTTCAGCTTGCGCTGGGCGTCCATCGGGTCGATCAGGGCCTGGTTGCCGTCGCGCAGGTCCACCGCGCACCAGCGTGGCGCCTGGGTGATCACCTTGTCCGGCCAGGTACGATCACTCAGCTTGATCGTCTGGAAGGGCTGGTACCTGCTGAAGGGCATGCCGCTGGGCTTCTGGTCGTTCATGGGTTTTCCCCTGCTCCCGGGTTTCGGCTGTGGCGGTCTCTCTCGCGGCCGACGGGCACACTCAGCACCGCGACGAGGAAGCCGGCCTTTTAGGCCTCGTCGCGGCCGCTAAGGAGGAGCAGGCCATACAGCATGGTGAAAACGTAGCAGATTTCGTCGGCGTTAACGAAACACGGGAGCTGTGATCCGCACTGCTCCCTCGGGCGAGATGTGCTTCGATGGGGCTCTCGGGGAGGGGAAGGCGAGTTGAGAAGCCTGCTGGGAGTGGTGACGGGGGCGGCGCTGCTCGCGTCGATGACGGCGGCTTCGGGCGCCGGGGCGCGGGCGCCGGAGGAACGCTGCAACACCGGCGAGCCGGGATTCGTGGCGGGGGGCTACGCGGTCCAGGCCAACCGGTGGAACTCCCACGGGGAGATCTGCGTCACCTACGGGGAGGGCACCTCCTGGGCCGTCAGCCGCAGCTCCCTCGACTGGGGCACGCTGAGCAACGGGGCACCTCCCGGCGCCTACCCCAACATCGGGACGGCCATCGCCGAGAAGCGCCTGCCGCTGCGCGTCGACTCGCCGCAGGACATCCGGACGACCTGGGACATCACCCTGGCGGAGGGGGACTACAACGCCTCCTACGACATCTGGTACCACCCGGACCAGGCGGCCTGCCGTTCCACCGCCCCGCACATCGTGGCCAACGGCGGGGCGCTGGAGATCATGATCTGGCTGACCAGCCCGGGCATCGACCCGTCGCCGAGCTGGAAGGTCGCCGACGGCGTCAAGGTGGGTGACCGGGTCTACGACCTTTACAAGTTCACCGGCCCCACCGGGCAGGTCGGCCTCATCTACGACATGCGGGAGACGACGACCCGGATCGAGGACTTCGCCCTCAAGCCGTTCGCCGACGACGCCGTCGCCCGCGGCTACCAGAGCAAGGAGGCCTACCTGTGCAAGGTGCAGGCGGGCTTCGAGGTGACCCGGAACGGCACCGGGCTGCGCACCAACGAGTTCGCCCTGGACATCGGCCCGGCCGCCCGGCCCACCCCGGGTCTGCAGGGTGTCCCCCTGCCCGACCGGAGCGGCGCTCCCGCCGGGAACCCCTCCACCGAGGCCGCGTCTCCCGCCGACGACGCCTCGAGCGCCACGCCCGCCGCCTCGGACGAGAAGGAGACGCCCGGTCCGGTCCGCGTCCTGCTGCTGGTCCTGCCGGTCATCGCCGGGGTCGCCGCGTCCGCCCTGTGGTGGCGGCGCACCGCCCGGCGCTGACCTGGACCGGGGTGCCGCCCTCCGCGACGGGAGGGCGGCGCCCCGTTACCGGGCCCGAGGAGGGTCAGTTCACATGGACCCACTGGGCGGGCGAGGGGACGCCCGAGCCGGTGGTCACGTAGAGCATGTACCAGCCGGGAGGCGCCATCTCGGCCCGCTTGTCCATCTGGAGGCGGTACCTGCCGCCGCCCAGGGACGTGACCGGGACGTTGACCAGCCGCTGGTTGGGGTCGGAGGAGTGGGTCACCGCGACCGGCCGCACCAGCGCCGCTTTGGTGATCTTGGCGTCGGTGGTGATCACCGGCTTGGAGCCGTAGGACCAGCCCTTGGGCACCGAGGTGATCCTCGGCCGGGCGCCGCCCTCCTTGTACAGGTAGGGCGGGTTGTAGATGGAGATGCGGGTGTCGAAGTAGCTGTCCCCGTCCCCGGCCGGGTAGTCGGGGTTGCTGCCCGCCGCCAGGACCCGGCCGTCGTCCAGCAGGACCGCGGTGTTGTGGTAGGTCCGCGACACCGGGTCGGCCGCCACGGACTTCCACTTCATCTCGGCCGGCTTCTTGTTCTTCGGGTCGAGGATCGAGGCCTCGTGGACGTGCTCCGCCCGGTTGCCCTGGGAGCCTCCGGTCTCGAAGACGGTGCCGTCGGGCAGGATGACCGCCGAAACGTACGTCTTGCCCGCCTGGGCGGGCTGCGGAACGAACATCTCCTGGCCCGCGCCCACCGGGCCCACGTTGACCACGCCGTTGTTCGGCAGGTCCGGGCCCGCCTGGTAGCGCGGGTTCCGCTGCTTGAGGTCGATGATGTCGGTGGAGCGGACCGCGTAGCCGTTGACGAAGAAGTTCTTGCCTCCGACGACCATGACCCGCTGGTCCTGCGCCGGGGGCAGCAGCACGCCCGCCGACATGTCCCGGGCCTCGGGGGCGCGCAGGCCGCCGTTGCCCGGCAGCGCGCCCCACGCGCCGGTGTCCGGGTCGAGGAAGCCGGGGCCGCGCAGCGTGCCGTCCGCGTTCACCGGGTGGCTGAAGACGCTGCTGCCGTTGTAGAACAGGCGGCCGTCCCCGGCGAGGACCAGGGACGGGTAGGTGGCCCAGTTGATCTGCGGCTGGGCCACCTGGCCGGCGGGCAGCCAGCGGCCCTGCTTCCAGGAGAAGCGCTCGGCCACCAGCGAGACCACGTTCCCGTTGTTGCGGTACCCGGCATAGCCGCCGACGGAGTAGACGTCGCCGTTGTCCAGGATCGTCGCCGACGGGTACCAGTGGCCGTCGTTCAGGTCGTTGACCTTGGTGTAGCGCTCGGTCTTCGGGTTGAAGACGTAGGACTTCTTCGACCCGATCCAGCCGGTCTCCTGGGGGCCGCTGTAGTCGGAGTACTCCTGGGTGCCGCTGACGACCAGCACCCGGCCGTCGGGCAGCTGCACGTGACCGGCGCAGAACATGTCATACGGCGTGGGGATGTTCTTGAACGTGTTGTTCTTCGGGTTGTACAGCCATGTCCTGAACTCACCGCGGTTGAAGCGGTTGGCGCCGTTGCCGGAGCCCGCGATGAGCAGCACCTTGCCGTTGTGCAGCATCACGCTGTGGATCGCCCGCACACCGCCGTTGCCGAAGTCGTTGACGATCCAGTGGCCCTTGGTGCACTCCGAGCCCACACAGCGCGCCTTGCCGCCGGCCAACTTGAACTTGTAGTTGTCGGTCACCAGCGTGCCGACGTCTTCCAGGGCCATGGCGAACCGCACGGCCTTGGTGCCGCCGGGCACGACCGGGGTGCGGGCGACCGCCAGCCTGTACTTCTTGGAGCCGGGCAGGTAGGGCTGGGTGTGCCACTTGACCCACTTGCCGTTGGCCTTCTGCCGGAAGAGCGTCACCGCGGCCTTGCCCGAGGTGCTCTTGTAGGACAACTCCAGGTCGTAGCGCTTGCCCGGCTGCACCTTGAGGGCGCAGCCCGCCGTCTGCACGACGGCCCTGGAGCCGCTGGACCGCTGGGTGATCTTCACGGAGACGGCGCGCTTGCTGCCGCGGCCGTCGTTCACCACCTGGACCGTCCCGGTGTTCTTACCGGTCGAGAAGCGGGTCCAGCAGGAGGGGAAGCCTCCCGAGACCTTCTCGAAGCCCGGGTTCTGCACCTTGCCGGTGGGTGCGGCCATGGCGGACGACGCCAGCCCCGGCAGGGCGGTCGCGCCGGCCAGGGAAGCGCACAGGACGGCGGACGCCCTGGAGCGGTGGAACTTCATGCGTGACACTCCCCACAACCGAACCATACGGCGACCGCCGGCGTCTCACCTGGCAGATGGATCCCAGCCGGCGACGTTCTGCTCTTCAGAAACAAAAGCGCCATGCCGATTGGACACCCTGCGGGCAGCGGGAGTTCAATTTGTCGGGTAACTGTTGGGTCTCAGCTCACATGCACCCACTGGGCCCGTGAGGGGACTCCGCCTCTGCCGGTGACGAACAGCATGTACCAGCCGGGCGGGGCCATCGCGGGCCGCCGGTCCATCTGCAGCCGGTACCTGCCGCCGCCGAGCCTGCTCACCGGGAGCCGGACCAGCCTCTGGTTGGGATCGGAGGAATGGGTCACCGCGGCCGGGCGCACCAGGGACGCCCCGGTGATCTCGGTGTCCGTGGTGACCACCGGTCTGGAGCCGTAGGACCAGCCCTTGGGCACCGAGGTGATCCTCGGCCGGGCTCCGCCCTCCTTGTACAGGTAGGGCGGGCTGTAGAGGGAGATGCGGGTGTCGAAATAGCTGTCCCCGTCCGGGCCGGCGTTGCCGGGGTTGCTGCCGACCGCCAGGACCCGGCCGTCCGGCAACAGGAGGGCCGTGTTGTGGTAGGTCCGCGACACCGGGTCGGCCGCCACCCGCTTCCACCTCATCCGGGACGGCCTCCTGCCCTTGGGGTCGAGGATCGAGGCCTCGTGGACGTGTTCCAGCCGCACCCGCTGGGAGCCGCCGGTCTCCAGGACGGTGCCGTCGGGCAGGATGACCGCCGACACGTACGTCTTGCCCGCCCGTGCGGGCTGCGGGGCGAACCGCTGCCGGCCCGACTCCACCCCGCCCATGTTGACCCGGCCCCGCGGCAGGTCCGGGCCCGCCTTGTACCGGGCGCCCATCCCCTTCTTCAGGTCGATGACGTCGGTCCGGCGGATCGCGTACTTGCCCGTGGCGGAGAAGTTCTTCCCGCCGACGACCATGACCCGCTGGTCCTGCGCGGGCGGCAGCAGCACGCTCGCCGACATGTCCCGGGCCTTGGGCGAGCGCAGCCCTCCGCCGCCTCTCAGCGCCCGCCAGCCACCGGTGTTCGGGTCGAGGAAGCCCGGGCCGCGCAGCGAGCCGTCCTTGTTCACCGGATGGCCGAACACGCTGCTGCCGCTGTAGAACAGCCGCCCGTTCCCGGCGAGGATGAGCGACGGGTAGGTGGCCCAGTTGATGCCCGGTTGCGCCACCTCGTCCCTGTCCAACCAGCGCCCCTCCCGCCAGGAGAACCGTTCGGCCACCGTCGAGACCTTGTTGGAGCCGTCGCCCGCGAGGGTCGACGCGTATCCCCCCACCGAGTAGACGTCGCCGTTGCCCAGGATCGTCGCCGACGGGTACCAGTGGCCGTCGTTCAGGTCATCGACTCTGGTGTACCGCTCGGTCCTGGGATCGAAGACGTAGGACTTCTTCGACCCGACCCAGCCGGAGGTCAGACGTCCGTCCTCGTTGTTGGCGTACGCGGCGGTGCCGCTGACGACCAGCACGCGACCGTCGGGCAGTTGCACGTGACCGGCGCAGAACATGTCGTACGGGGTCGGGACGGTGGTGAATCCGTTCGTCTCCGGGTCGTAGACCTTGGTGACGAAACGGCCTCGCTTGAAGCGTTTCACGCTGTTGCCGGACCCCGCGATGAGCAGCACCTTGCCGTTGTGCAGCAGCACGCTGTGGATCGCCCGCACACCGCCGTCGCCGAAGTCCCGGACCACCCAATGCCCTCGGGAGCATTCGGGGCCGGCGCATCCGGCTCTCCCCTCGGCCCGACGGAACCCGTGGTCGTCGGTGACCAGCGTGCCCCTCCCCTGTAGACCCACGGCGAACCGGATCGCGCCGGTGTCCTTCGGCACGACGGGCGTGCGGAAGGACGCCCGCCGGTATTTCCTGGAGCTCGGAAGGTGCGGGAAGGCGTGCCATCGCGCCCACCGGCCGTCGGCCTTCTGCCGGAACAGTACGACCGCGGCCCTGCCGGAGGTGCTCCTGTAGGACAGCCCCAGGTCGTAACGCCTGCCCGGCTGGACCTTGAGGGCGCAGTCCTGCTTCTGCACGACCGCCCTGAACCCACGGACGTGCCTGGTGATCCTCACCTCCATGGCGCGTCCGCCCCGCCGGGCTTTGCGCACCACCCGGACCGTGCCGGAGTTCCGCCCGGTGGACAGCCGGGTCCAGCACGCGGGGAACCCGCCCGCGAGCCTCTCGAATCCGGGATTCCTCAGCCCCCCCGCGGGCGCGGACAGTGCCGGGGCCGAAAGGCCCGGAAGGACGGTCGTTCCCAGCAGTGAGGCACTCAGGACCGCGGACGCCCTGGAGCGTCGGAACCTCATCGCCTACTCCCCCAAGACAGTCAGTCATCGCAAGCGACCTTTATTCATTACTGATCACACGCAGGCCGACCAAAACCCATGACCGTCAAAGAAAAAGCGCCATCCATGCATTACACATGAATGGCGCAGTAGGTCAGTTAATGACCGTTTTAAAGGGGCTTAGCCGAGGTGCACCCACTGGGCCGTGGACGGAACACCCGAGTTGTCCACGATGTAGAGCATGTACCAGCCGGGAGGCGCCATGTTCGGGCTCTTGGTGACGCCCAGCTGGTACCGGCCGCCGCCCAGGGACTTGACCGGCAGGTCCACCGACCGCTGGTTGGGGTCGGAGGAGTGGGTCACCGCCACCGGCCGCACCAGCGACGCCCGCGCGACCTGGCTGTTGACCTTGATCACCGGCTTGGAACCGTAGCTCCAGCCCAGCTTCTTCCCGTTCTTCTTCGGGACGGAGGTGATCTGCGGCCGGCCGCCGTTGTCCTTGTACATGTACGGCGGGTAGTAGATCGAGATGCGGGTGTCGTAGTAGCTGTCGCCGTCCGCGCCCAGGTTGCCGGGGTTGCTGCCGGCCGCCAGGACCCGGCCGTCGTCCAGCAGGACCGCGGTGCTGTGGTAGGTCCGCGACACCGGGTCGGCCGCGACCCGCTGCCACTTCATCTGGGACGGCTTCTTGTTCCGCGGGTTGAGGATCGAGGCCTCGTGCACGTGCTCGAACCGCGCGGTCTGCGAGCCGCCGGTCTCGAAGACGTTGCCGTCGGGCAGGATGACCGCCGACACATACGTCTTGCCGGAGTTGCCCTGCTGGGCCACGAACCGCTGCGCGCCCGCCTCCATGCCGCCGACGTTCACCGGACCCTGGTTGAGGTTCGGACCGGCCTGGTAGCGGGCCCCCATACCCTTCTTCAGGTCGATGACGTCGGTGTCGCGGATGGCGTTCTGGCCGGCTTCGGGGTCGTTCGGGTCACCGCTGAAGTTCTTGCCGCCGATGACCATGACCCGCTGGTCCTGGGCCGGCGGCAGCAGCAGGGCCGCCGACATGTCACGCGAGCCGGGCTTGCGCAGGTTGCCGTTGCCGGGCAGGGGCCGCCACGCGCCGGTGTTCGGGTTGAAGAAGCCGGGACCGCGCAGCGTGCCGTTCCCGTTCACCGGGTGGCCGAACACGCTGCTGCCGTTGTAGAACAGCTGCCCGTTGCCGGTGAGGACCAGGGACGGGTAGGTCGCCCAGTTGATGTTCGGCTGGGCGATCTGGTTGGCGGGCAGCCAGCGGCCCTGCTTCCAGGAGAAGCGCTCGGCCACCGTCGAGACCAGGTTGCCTCCGGCCGCGGTGCGCTGGGCCGCGTAGCCGCCGACGGAGTAGACGTCGCCGTTGCCCAGGACCGTCGCCGACGGGTACCAGTGACCGTCGTTCAGGTCGTTGGCCTTGGTGTACCGCTCGGTCTTCGGGTTGAAGATGTAGGACTTCTTCGACCCGAGCCAGCCCAGCGTCTCCTGGCCGGCCGCGTTGTACTGCGCGTACTCCTGGGTGCCGCTGACGACCAGTACGCGGCCGTCGGGCAGCTGCACGTGACCGGCGCAGAACATGTCATACGGCGTCGGGATGCTCTTGAACTTGTTGTTCTTCGGGTTGTACAGCCAGGTGACGAACTCACCGCGGTTGAAGCGGTTGGCGCCGTTGCCGGAGCCCGCGATGAGCAGCACCTTGCCGTTGTGCAGCATCACGCTGTGGATCGCCCGCACGCCGCCGTTGCCGAAGTCGTTGACGATCCAGTGGCCCTTGGTGCACTCCGAGCCCACACAGCGTGCCCTGCCACTGGCCAGCCCGAACTTGTAGTTGTCCGTCACCAGCCTGCCGGTGTCGGCCAGCCCCATGGCGAACCGCACGGCCTTGGTGCCGCTGGGCACGACCGGGGTGCGGGCGACCGCGAGGCGGAACTTCTTCGAGGCCGGCAGGAAGGGCATGTACTTCCACTTGACCCACTTGCCGTTGGCCTTCTGCCGGAAGAGCATCACCGCGGCCTTGCCCGAGGTGCTCTTGTACGACAACTCCAGGTCGTAGCGCTTGCCCGGCTGCACCTTGAGCGCGCAGCCCGCCGTCTGCACCACGGCCTTGGCACCGCTGGCGTACTGGGTCACGTTCACCGCGACGCCGCGCTTGCTCCTGCCGTCGTTCGCCGAAGCGATGGTGCCGGTGTTCTTACCGGTCGAGAAACGGGTCCAGCAGGAGGGGAAGCCCCCCTTGAGCTGTTCGAACCCCGGGTTCTGCACCTTGCCGGTGGGCGCGGCCATGGCCGACGACGCGAGACCGGGGAGAGCTGTCGCTCCCAGGACGGAGGCGCACAGCACCGCTGTGGCCTTGGAGCGCTGAAACTTCATTGGTTGAACCCCCAACAACACATTCAGTTATCGCAAGCGATCTTGTTCTTGTCCGGGTCCAGTCCATGCCTGTCGCGACCGGGGACCGGCAGAGTGGTGAAGCCGCGCTGCTTGAGCCAGGCGCACTTCTCCTTCTGCGAGTCGACACCCGCGGGGAAGGACCAGGGAACGCATATGGTGGCGCCGTAGGCGTGGTCACACCCGTCGACGTTTTCGGGCACTTTCGCGGCCGAGGTGAGCTCGGGCGAGGGCCCCGCGGGCGTCGTCATCGTGACCTCGGGAGCGAGCGGCTCGGGCTCCGCCGTCTCCGTCTCCCCCGGCAGCCGCTCGGACGGCACGTCCTCGATCTTCGCCGACTTCTTGGCGTCGGCGGGTCCGGTGTCATCGCCTCCACCGCGGAACATCAGGACGCCGCCCACGATGGCGGCGAGGGCCACGACTCCGGCGGCGACGATCGCGATGATCTTGTTGCGTGTCAAAACTCATCACCCGACATGGAACAGGGCGGCTGCGGACGGTGTCCGCGCCTGGTGGACGACGAAGGGCATGTACCAGCCCACGGCACGATGTCCGGCCCGGCCGCCTTGCTGACCGGATGCTCGCCGACGTGCGAACGCAAAGCCGGCTACCCCCTTCGATCGACCGCGGATCCCAACCGACGCTCCATGCCCTCCAGAACCAAAAAGCGCCACGCCGCTTAGATGCGCGAAGAGGGCCCTTGGTTGTCGTGAACGGGCAAATATTTTGATCCGGCTTTTCAGGCTGTGACGACCGCCACGGTTCCGCGCGCCACGTGGGACACGTAGACGTTCAGCAGATGAGCCACACGCAGGAATCCCCTGGTGCCAGACTTTTCAATGCAGCGGATGTTACCAGTGGCTCTACGACGCGTCGTAGAACATCCACTGGAACGTGTCCCTAATGCAATAGATAACGAAGCGGACACGAATTTCCCAGGATCCGGGTCAGCACGGGATCCCCGCCCGGAAACCCAGCCCGTCTCCGGTGACCCGCAGCGCGCCGCCCCGGTGCGGGACGAAGAGCGCCTCGCCGCTGCGCAGACGTTCTCTGCACGCGCCGCGCTCGACCGCCAGCTCGCCCTCCAGGCACAGCAGCGCCCCGGGGCCCGGCTCGGCCACCTCCACCACGGGCGCGGGACGCAGCCGGGTGAGCTGGAACTGGTCCACCGGCGCCGGGTAGAGGTCCTCTCCCCCGGCCAGGGGCACGGGAGAGACCAGTTCCGGCAGGCCCGTGGTGAAGTCGGTGACGGACAACAACTCCGGCAGGTCGATGTGCTTGGGCGTCAGCCCGCCGCGCAGCACGTTGTCGGAGCTGGCCATGATCTCCACGCCCGTCCCCCTCAGGTAGGCGTGGATGGTGCGGGGCCTGGCGAACAGCGCCTGGCCCGGCCGCAGCACCACCCGGTTGAGCAGCAGCGCGGTGACCACGCCAGGGTCCTGGGGGTAGCGGCGGGCCAGCAGCTCGATCCAGCCGCCGCCCGAGCGCACCTCGTCGACCAGCGCGCCCCGGTCGTCCGCCGGCCAGTTCGCCAGCAGCTCCAGCGCCTCGCGCGGGCCGCCGCCCTCCGTCGCCAGCGCCACCCGCTCCAGCCGGGCTCCGCCCAGCTCGCGCAGCGCGGCCGACGACTCCCCGACCGGACGGAACCCGCACAACGCCTCGAACTCGGTCACCGCGTAGATGAGTTCCGGTTTCGGCCAGTCGTCGTGGTAGCAGCGCTTGGGGTCTCCCACCGGGAGCCCGCAGGACTCCTCCCGGGCGAACCCCTCGACCGCCTGCTCCGCGTCCGGGTGCACCTGCAGGGACAGCGGGGCGTCGACCGCCAGCACCTTCAGCAGGAAGGGGAGCCGACTCCGGCCGGAGCCCAGCATGTGCTCGGGCTCCCGGTCGATGCGCTCCAGCAGCGAGCCCTCCCCGGCGACCCGCGACGGGTCGCCGGGGTGGGCGCCGATCCACAGCTCCGCCTCCGGCCCGGCGCTGGGCGCCGGCCTGCCGAGCAGCCTGGCCAGGACGTCGCGTGAACCCCAGTCATAGGCGCGGATCGGGTTGTCCAGCCGCAGCAGCTCGGTCATGTGGTCATTTTCTCTCGATCGTTAGGGGCGACCGAAAGAGTACTTGGTGACAAGGGACCGGAACGTCTTCACCGACGACTTGTTGGCTTCCAGACGGTAATCCGCCTTCTCAGCCTTCCGTTTGTCCATGTTGAACCAGATGAGACCGATGATGTCCTTACGCTTGGCGACGGTCGTGACCAGTTCCGTGATCTTCTTGTCACGACCCGGACCGGTCTGGACGCCCGTCTCCGCGATCAGGATGGGCTTCTTGGAGAACTTCTTGATCTGCTTGATCGTCGGCTCGAAGATCCACTTGAAGGTGGGGGTCTTCTGGTTCTTGCGGTAGTAGCCGATGACGCCGACCCAGTCCACGTAGGCGTTGCCCGGGTAGTACTGCTTGAGCTTGACCTTCGGCATCGGGTAGACGACGTTCGGCGTCCACAGCCACTTGACGTCGGTGGCGCCCTCCTCCTCGAAGAGGTCGTGCATGTGACGCCAGGCCTTGACGAACGTCTTCGCCTTGGTGTTCTTGGTGCCCCAGTCGTACCAGTAGCCGTTCATCTCGTGCGCGAAGCTGATCGAGATCGGGACTCCGGCCGCCTTGGCCCCCTGGGCGTAGGCGCGGATGACGTCGTCGCTCTTGCCCGCGGCGATGGCCTCGATCGTGCCGACGCCGTGCGGCTCGATCTCCAGCTGCGGCAGCGCGCCGGCCTGGTAGGCGGCCTTGGCCCAGGCCGTCGGGAAGGTCGCGGGCCAGGCGTGGAAGAACTTGGCGATGGTCGGCTTGCGCCCCACGCTCTTCTTGAAGGCCTTCGCCTGCTGGGCCGGCTTGTTCTTGTACTTGCCCTCGACGTAGATGCCGAGGTAGTCGCCCTTGGGCTTGCGGTAGTTCTGACCGCCGGACTGTCCGGGCTTGTGCTCTTCTTCCTGGGCCTGCACGGCGGGCGCCGTCTCGGGGCCGCTCACCGGGCCCCCGGTCGACGAGCACCCGGCGGCGAGCGCGAGCGGAAGGGCTGTCGCCACTACGTACCGGAACTGCATCAGGCCTCCAGGCCGATCGGGTGAGAGGGGTCGAGGGCGGGGGGAGGGGGGTGCGTCGGGACGGGGACCGCTCCTAGGAGCGGTGGTCCTTCTGGCCGAGCCTGCCGCGGATGCCCCACCGGGTCACCCGCCACATCGCCTCGGCCACGATGTTGCCGCTCATCTTGCTGGCGCCGAGCTCGCGCTCGACGAAATTGATGGGGACCTCCACGACGCGCAGGCCGGTACGGATGGCCCGCAGCGCCATGTCGATCTGGAAGCAGTACCCGCGGGAGTCGACCTCGTCGAGCCCGATCTTCTCCAGTGCGGTACGGCGGAACGCACGGTAGCCGGCGGTGGCGTCGTGCAAATCGATGCCGAGCATGAGCCTGGCGTAGGTGTTGCCGCCGCGAGAGAGCACCTCGCGGGACATCGGCCAGTTGTGCACCTTGCCGCCGCGCACCCACCGCGAACCGATGGCCAGGTCCGCGTCGCGCAACGCCTCCAGGAGCAGGGACAGTTCCTCCGGCCGGTGTGAGCCGTCGGCGTCCATCTCCACGATGACGTCGTAGCCGCGGTCCAGGGCCCAGCGGAACCCGGCGATGTACGCCGCGCCCAGCCCGTCCTTGGCCGTGCGGTGCAGCACGCGCACCCGCTCGTCCTCGGCCGCCAGTGAGTCGGCCAGTTCCCCGGTGCCGTCCGGGCTGTTGTCGTCGACGACCAGCACGTCGGCATCGGGCGTCGCCGCCCGCACCCGCCGCACGATCAGCGGGAGGTTGAGCCGCTCGTTGTAGGTCGGGATCACGACGACCACGGAGCCGAGCGGTTCGGGGGCGGTCATATCCGGCCTCTCCTCAGCTGGCGGGGGTTACTTGTGCGTCCTGGCGTTGTACTTCATCTTCGTCGGCGTCTTGGGGTTGAAGCCGAAGGCCGCCTTCTGGATGTACTTCTTGAAGGTCCGGGTCGAGGCGGCGTTCGCGTCGATGCGGAAGTCTATCTCCGTCGGCTTGTTGTAGCTGAACCACAGGAAGCCGATGACGTCCGGACGCTTCGCCACGTTGTAGAGGAAGTTGTAGACGTCCTTGGTGCGGTTCCCGGAGTCCATGCCCATCTCGGGGATGAAGATCGGCTTGTTGGAGATCTTCTTGAGCTGCCGGATGGTCGGCATGAACACGTCGTTGAACGTGTGGTACCAGCCCCGCTGGCGGTAGTAGTAGCCGACCACGCCGAGCCAGTCCACGTAGCCGTTGCCGGGGTAGAACTGCTTCAGGCCGACCTTCGGACGGGCCCCGATCTGGTTGGTCTGCCAGATCCAGATCGCGTTCGTGGCGCCCTCGGCCTTGAAGATGTTGTGCATGCGGCGCCAGGCGGCCCGGAAGTCGGCCGGGTCGTTGTCCACCTTGCAGGCGTTGGATTCAGGCTTGGAGGTCGGCCCGCAGAAGCCCCACTCGTACCAGTCGCCGTTCATCTCGTGCCACGGGCTGAAGGCGACAGGCACGTTGGCCTGGCGGATGCCCCTGGCCAGGCCGCGGATGAACTCGTCGTGCTGGCCTGCGGCCACCTCGGCGAGGGTCGCCACATCGGGGTCGTGCATCTCGAGCTCGTACTGCGGGATGGCGCCCGCCGACCAGATCCTCTTCGCCCAGTTGGGGTCGAAGCCGTCTCCCCAGCCGTAGAAGCTCTTGATCATGTTCGGCTTCATGCCGACCTTCTTGGCCAGCGCGTTGCGGTCCGCGATCTGGTTGCGCGCCTGGTCGGTGAAGACGCCGAAGATCTCCCGCCGGGGGTAGATCAGCTTGGTGACGTTGTAGGCGCCGGGGGCGTTGTAGCGCTTGAAGCCCTGCGGCGGCTTCATGTTGTAGACGACCCGGCCGCCGCTGGTTCCGGTCTTGGTGGTCCGGGCGGAGGTGGTGTCCTCCATCTGGCCCGCCGGTTCGGCCGGCGGGGGCGCCGCGGGGTCCTTGGGGTCGGTGGGCTCGGGCTCCAGAGCCATCGGCTCGGGGACTTCCTTGAGGTAGACGTCCCGGCCGCTGGTCTCCGTGTCGACGACGGCCGGAGTCTTCTTCTCGGGGGCGGCCTCGGGGGCGCCGCCCGCCGCGCACCCGGCCGCCAGAACCGCCGGGAGTGTCAGGGCTACGAGGGGTCGGAAGGATTTCATGTCAGAGGATGCTCCAGGTGGGGGGTGTCGCGGTTACTGGCCCGGCTTGGGAGCTGCGGGAGCCGCCAGGTTCTTGATCCAGATCTGGTGGGTGTTGATGTCCCAGCCGAGCTTGAAGGGGACGCCGGTCAGCATGCGGTACCGGCCTTCCTTCACGAGCTGGTCGAGCACCGCCTTCTCCTCGTCGGAGCTGGTGGGGGTCTCGATGACGACCAGGTCGTAGGTCCCCTTCCGCAGCGCCGCCTCCAGGCCGGCGGCGCCGTTGTTCATGGGCACGTCCGAGATCGCCGTCCACTGGGACGACCGGTACTGCTCCATGTAGAAGCTGAAGACCCTGGGGTCGGAGGCCAGATAGCGGCCCTCGGCCGTCACCTCGCCATCCAGGACCTTCGCGATGTTCTCGTAGTTCGGCCAGAGGCTGTACTCGTACTCCGACTGGGCCATGCCCAGGGAGAGCAGCGCCACCGCGGCCATGATGCCCAGCTGCGGGAACCGGAAGTGCGCGCCGATCATGCGGACCAGCCCGACGCCGACCATCGAGGCCGCCAGCAGCGCGCCGAAGGCCAGTTCGGGCCGCCACAGCGTGCCCGACACCGGCGTCGCCATGAGCAGGAACGGAGCCAGCAGCGCCGGCAGCAGGAAGGCCAGGCTGAGGGTGAGCCGCCACGCCGGGCTGGGGTCGGGGGCCCCTCCGTTCGGTACCTCGCCCATCCGGGCCTTGCGCACGTACATGACCGCGCCGAAGATCCCGAAGGCCAGGAAGAGGCCGAGCCAGTTGAACCAGCCCTGGAACAGCTCCGACAAAGGAGCGGTCTCCGGCGTGGTCAGGCCCGAGGTGGACGCCACGTAGAAGCCGGCCGCGATCAGGAAGGAGACGCCCAGCGACGCCGCCCGCACCATGGACTGCGCGACCGAGGTGTGGCGCAGCGACACCAGCACCGCCAGCAGCAGGATCGACGGCAGGTAGAACAGCGCCGAGTACTTGACCACCACGGCCAGCAGCGCCACCGGCCCCGCGGCGATCGCGGGCCAGAGCGGGCCGCTGCGGCTGAGCACCACCAGCCACGTGGCCCCGGCCAGCAGCATGAGGGACAGCGCGTCCTCGGTCGCCAGCGCGCCCAGCACCAGCGTCGGGGCGGCCACGCAGAAGGCGCCCGCGGCGCTCAGGCCCGCCCGCTCGTTGAACAGCCGTGTGGTCCAGGAGTACAGCAGCCCGGTGGCGCAGACCATGAAGACCGCGCTGAGGAACCGCACGCCCCCTATGCCGAGCCCGCCGTAGACGGCGCCCGCGATCGTCGGGTACAGCGACGACCCGGTGAAGAAGTCACCCGTGCGGAAGTCCGGCAGGGTCTGCAGCTCGCCCGGAGAGGCGGAGTTGTTCAGCCGCAGCGACAGCAGGGCCTGCAGGAGCAGCAGCGCCATCAGCACGAAACGGCTCAGCCAGGCGCGGCGCGCGCTGTTGCCCGGAGCCCACGCGATCGGGGGGGCCGCGGGGATCCGGTATGGGGCCGGACGCACGTTCGAGCGGTACTTGTTGGGCTGCTCGGGCTCGGGCTCGCCCCCGACCGGACGGATGTCGAAGCTCGTCTCAGTTGTCATCGATCAGCTGCTTAGGGTCAAAGCCGAGGTGGTCCCCGTACTCCGGGGTCTGGAGTATCTTCCGGTACTTCTTAAGCGCGGCAGGCTGCGACTCGACCCGGAAGTCCGTTACCTTCCCGAACTCTTCCTTCTGGACGTCGAACCAGACGAACCCCAGGATGTCGTTCTTCCGGAGGAAGGGCAGGGTCTTCTTCTCGAAGAGGATCCCGGCGAAGAGATACATGACGTCATCCGCCTTGCGCAGGGTCGCGGTGGAACCCGTCTCGGCGATCACGATCGGCTTCTCGGTGAACCGCCTGAGCTTCTTCAGGAGCTCCCCGAAGACGCCCTGGAAGATACGCGGGTTCTTCTCCGTCGGGGGGTCCGGCTCGTTCATGTAGCCGCTGATGCCGATCCAGTCGACGTACTCGTCGCCCGGATAGAAGTCCTTCAGGTTGGGCATGTCCGGGGCCTCGGCGGTGTTCGGGCTCCACACCCAGATCACGTTGCCCGCGCCGACCTCGGTGAAGATGTCGTGGATGTGCCGCCAGGCCGCAGCGAAGTCCTCGGGCTTGTTCTCCTTGGAGTCGCCCTTGCAGGCGATGCCGATGTCCTTCTCCGCCCTGGGCTTCTCGTTGGGCTTGCCGGCGTTGAGGTGCGTACCGCCCCTGCTGCAGTACCCCCACGGGTACCACCAGCCGTTCATCTCGTGGCCCCAGGAGTAGGCCAGCGGGATGTTGGAGTCCTTCACCTCCAGGGCGTACGACCTGATGATGTCGTCGTACTCGCCGTCGGCGTACTCCTTGGGGGTGCCCTCCATGGGCTCGACGTCGGCGAAGGGCAGCGCGCCCGCGTCCCAGATGCGCTTATTCTCCTCTGCCTTGAAGTCGCCGCCGACCTCCTCGAAGTACTTCAGGAGGTTGTGCGGCTTGCCGACCTTCTCGCCGAACTTCTCCATGCGCTCGATGCCGGAGTCGATCGTCTTGTCGTAGGCGAGGCCGAGGTACTCGTTCTCCGGGTGGATCAGCTTGCGGATGTCGACCGGGTCGACCGGTTCGATGTCCCCGACCTTCTGGGCGGTGTGGTAGTCGTCCCGGTCCAGCGCGGGGTCGCCGCAGGCGGCCAGCGCCAGGGCGCCGGCCAATGCGGCAGCGGCGGCCCGCAGGCCACGAGAAGTCTTCATCAGTCTTCGTCCGCTTTCAGGAATTCACGGGGCTCCACCAGGACGCGGCCCACCACCACGGCGTAGAACAGCGCGGTGCTCAGCGCCATCGCCACGTCCGGGGGGTACATGGTAGCCATGCGCCAGCAGGCCAGCCCGACCCAGACGATCGAGCAGCCGCCGCTCCAGACGGCGTAGGCGATGATGACGCGGCGCATCTTGTTCTTCTTCACGCCGCTGGAGCCGGACGGCTTCCAGCCCATCTCGCGGCCGCGCATCATGTCCCACAGGGCGAACACGTGGGCCCAGCCCTGCATCATGCCCACGGCCCAGGCCTCGAGCCGGAACGGCGCGCGGTGCCAGGCGGGGAAGATGATCGTCGCGTAGATGAGGCTGGGCAGCAGCCACACCATGTGCTTGAGGTTCATCAGCTCCGGCGCGCCGATGAGCATCATGATCGGCAGGATCGGCGCGACGAAGGTGAACAGCGCGGTGTGCAGGTAGTACAGCATGCCCGCCGAGAACGAGATCTTCGTCGAGACCGGCAGCGGGGCCTTCCAGAACTTCTTGGCGCCCAGCAGCGAGAAGGAGCCCATGCACCAGCGGTACTGCTGGTTGTGGAAGGCGCCGGCGTTGTCCGGGCAGACGCCCGCCGACAGCGCGATCGGCACGTACTTGGTGCCCCAGCCGAGCACCTGCAGGTCGTAGCCGGTGTGGATGTCCTCGGAGTGCTCGATGAGCGTGGTGCCGTTGTTGTCGTTCAGGGCGGCGCGGCGGTACACCGCGCAGCTGCCGACGCAGATCGAGCCGTTGCGGCGCTGACGCGACACCTGGACCGAGCGGTAGAAGAGCTCCTGCGAGGCGCCCGCGCCGCGCTCCACCCAGGTCTGGTGGTCCAGGACCCGGAAGAACTGGGGCGTCTGGACGATGCCGACGTCCGGCTCGTCGTACATGACCGGCAGGACCTCGTTGAGGATGTCGTGCCGGGGCGCGAAGTCGGCGTCCAGGAGCAGGATGAAGTCGCCGTCGGAGCTGTGGAAGCCGAACTGCAGGTTGCCGGCCTTCTTGTACCAGCCGCGGTTGGGCCGGGAGCCGTAGCGGAACCCGAAGTCGGCGGCCATGGCGGCCAGCTCGGGGCTGGCGCCGTCGTCCAGGACGTAGGGGACGACCTTGCCGGGGTAGTGCTCGACGACCTTGCGCACGGCCGTCCACGTGTTGTGGATGACCTCGATCGGCTCACCGCAGACCGGCAGGAAGACGTCGACGCTGGGATAGACGTCGGGCTTCCAGTTCGACACGATCTTCTTGTGGTGCTTGAGGTCGAAGTTCTTGGTGAACAGGTCGATCCGCAGCGACAGCAGGTAGTTGAGCACCGTGAAGAACAGGAACGGCGCCGCGAGCCACAACTGGCTGATCGACACGAACTTGACCGCGGTGATCGACAGGCAGGCGAAGCTGATGATCGTGCAGACGTTCAAGACCCACAGGTGCCGGTCGGCGTAGGAGTACTTCTCCTCGTCGTTCGGCGGCTGCGGCAGCAGCGGCGAGGGGTCCGGGATGGGGGGGACCGGCCGGAGCCGGCGGCCGCGCGGCTGGGGCCGCCGCGGCATCGGCGGCAGGTCCTCCATGGTGCGCAGCGTGTCACCGCCGACGGGGCCGGGCGGCACGGGACGGCGGGGCGGCCGGGGACCGGGGGTCCGAGGCCTGGGCGCCTGGCCCACCCTCATCCCGGCCGGCGGCTGCGCCTGGGGCCGGGGGGGCCTCTGCGCGGCCACGGGCTGGGGCTGGGGCTGGGGCGGCGCCGGGGGGCGGACCTGCCGGGGGACGGGCGGGGCAGGCGGACGCATCTGCCGGGTCTGGGGCTGGGCAGCCTGCGGGGCACCGTCGGTGAGCCACTCGTAGTCCGGCCCACCCGGCGAGGTCGACGATGAGGTCGACATGTCGGTCACAGAGCGCCTCTCCACGAACACGAAAAGCGGCACACGCCGCACGAAACGGTCTAGACCCTATATGACCCACGTTGCCCAGAAGTTACTTTCGGCACGATTCATTGGGCCCTAAGTGGATAGCGATGGATGACCCGCTACTGTGCGTCAACCCGGCTCCCACGGCCACGTGACGACGATCACTCTAACATCTCCGAACTTTTCGTCCCCCTGGCGAATCCAACGGTCAGAAGCCTTCCATGCGCCCCGGCGAAGGGGCGGGCGCCCGTGTCAGGGAATGGCGGAGCGCCATTGAAAAGCAACTGCTCTCCACCCTGATTGATCTTCCACGCCCCATTCTCGAACACAAGTCGAAGAGTCAACTCACGTCAACCACTTGTCGCGACTCGGCAGAGGTCACAGCTTCCCCAAGTTACACAGAGTGAGACAAGTAGCGCATAAGACGGATGTTCCGCTAGGTTCGCTATCCATCACAGTGTCCAAAAGCCGGGTCCAAGGGGACAGCCTCGTGCATGCAATCACCAGACGTGGCGCGATCTCGACCGTCGCCCTCTCCAGCCTGATCACCGTCCTGCGCCCCGGCAGCGCCTCCGCCGCCCCGGCGGACACCGGCGCGACGGTGGTGGGCGAGCAGATGGTGCGCGAGCGCACCCTGGACATCACCATCAACACCCCGTCCATCCCGTTCATGCAGCCCAAGGCCCGGATCTTCCTGCCCCGCGGCTGGAGCAAGAACGCCAAGCGCACCTGGCCCACCCTGTACGTCTACGGCGGCGGCGGCGAGGGGGGCGACTACCAGGGCTGGGACATCATGACCGACATCAAGGACCTCGCCGCCCAGTGGGACGTGATCGTGGTGATGCCCGAGGGCGGGGTCAGCGCCGGGTTCACCGACTGGTACAACGGCGGCAAGGGCGGCCCGCCCAAATGGGAGACCTTCCACACCGCCGAGGTCGTCCAGCTGATGGAGCGCAACTACCGAGCCGGCGCCGTCCGTGCGGTCATGGGCATCTCCTCCGGCGGCCAGGGCGCGATCACCTACGCCGCGCGCCACCGCGGCCTGTTCCGCTACGCCGCCTGCTACAGCGGCATCCTGCACATGACGAAGCCGGGCATCTCCACGCTGATGGCCCTGGCCGACATGAACTCCAGCGTCGACACCAGCCCCGAGATCAAGTGGGGCGATCCCGTCCGCAACCGCGACAACTGGCTGCTGCACGACCCGTACTACCTGGCGGGCAACCTGCGCGGCGTCGGCCTTTACATCTCCTCGGGCACCACCGGCAAGGCCGGGCCGCTGGACGCGAAGTTCGCGGACGTGCTCAAGGACCAGGGCAACGTGGCCGGAGCGCTGCAGTACCAGATGGTCGGCGGCGTCGGCGAGCAGATCTGCGGCGCCACCTCCAAGTCGCTGATCGACCGGCTCAAGGCCATGAAGATCCCGGTGACCGCCCACCTGTACGGCGACGGCATGCACAACTGGGCCTACTGGAACCGCGAGTACAAGCTGGCCTGGCCGCTGATCATGAAGGCGCTGAAGGCCCGTAAGTACTGAGCCCCGCCCGAACGCGTGCGAAGGGGGTCCCGGCCGAGGCCGGGACCCCCTTCCGCCTTCCAGAAGGGCTCAGACGGCCAGCAGCCGACCCACCTTCTCGTCTCGGAGGTCCTCGGCCTCTCCCGCGTGCACCACGTGGCCGCCCTCCAGGATGATGAACCGGTCGGCCAGCCGCAGCGCCAGCTCCAGGTACTGCTCCACCAGCAGGATCGCCAGGCCGGTGGCGTGCAGGCGCTCGATCGCCTCCTCGATCTCCAGGACGATGCTGGGCTGGATGCCCTCGGTCGGCTCGTCCAGGATCAGCATCTTCGGCCGGGTCACCAGGGCCCGGGCGATCGCGAGCTGCTGCTGCTGGCCGCCGGACAGGAACCCGGCCCGCCGTTTGAGCAGCGGCACCAGCCGGGGGAAGACCTCCAGCGCCTCGTCCACCGCCCCCCTGTCCCGGTGCCCGGTGGCCTCCAGGGTGACCTGCAGGTTCTCGGCGACCGTGAGCTGGGGGAAGGTCTCGTGCCCCTGGGGGACGTAGCCCATGCCCAGCCTGACCCGCTCGTAGGTCTTCATCCGGGTGACGTCCTGGCCCTCGAACTCGACCGTGCCCGCGGTGGGGGCGAGCACTCCCATGACCGAGTTGAGCAGCGTGGTCTTGCCGACGCCGTTGCGGCCCATCACGCACATCAGCTGCCCGGCGCCGACCTCGAAGTCGACGCCGAAGAGCACCCTGGCCCTGCCGTAGGCCGCCTCCAGCCCCGTCACCTTGAGCATCACGCGGCCTCCTCCTTCCTGCGGCCCAGGTAGACCTCCTGGACCCTGGGGTCGGCCTGGACCGAGGCCACATCGCCCTCCACCAGGACGGAGCCCTCGTGCAGGACGGTGACGGTCGAGGCGTAGCGGCGCAGGAACTCCATGTCGTGCTCGATGACGATCACGGTGTGGTCCCTGGCGATCTCGGTGAGGAGCTCGCCGGTGCGCTCCCGCTCGTCCTTGCTCATGCCCGCGACCGGCTCGTCCAGCAGCAGCAGCTTGGGCCCCTGGGCGATGAGCATGCCGATCTCCAGCCACTGGCGCTGGCCGTGCGAGAGGACGCCGGCCGGCCTCTCCGCCAGGTCCTGCAGCCCGATCGTCTCCAGCGCGGCGGCCACCTCGTCGGTGACGCCCCTGCGGCGGCGCAGCAGGCTCACCAGCGGACGGCGGAAGCTGGCGGCCAGGTCCAGGTTCTCCAGGACCGACAGCTCCTCGAACACCACCGAGGTCTGGAAGGTCCGGCCGATGCCGAGCCGGACGATCTGGTGCTCCTTCCGGCCGGTCAGGGGCGTCCCGGCGAAGCGGACCGTCCCCGACGTCGGCCGGGTGAGCCCGGTGATCACGTCGACCAGCGTGGTCTTGCCCGCGCCGTTGGGGCCGATGAGGAAGCGCAGCTCCCCCTCTCCCACGGTCAGGTCCACCCCGTTGATCGCCGTGAAGCCGTCGAAGACGACCATCAGGTCCCTGATCTCCAGCAGGGCCTCCGTTGTCTTCTCCCCGCTCATACCGGTACCTCCTCCTTCGCGAGCGGCCGGGGCGCGGCCGCGGCTCCGCGCCGCCGGGCCAGCAGGTCTCCGGCCTGGCCCGCCAGGCCGGCGATGCCCTTGGGCGCCAGCATGATCACCAGGATGAACAGCCCGCCCTGCAGGTAGGTCCAGCCCTCGGGCCAGTTCTCCGAGAGCGTGGTGTGCGCCCAGTTCATCAGGACGCCGCCGAGGACCGCCCCGGCCAGCGAGAACCGTCCGCCGATCGCCACCGCGACGAGCAGCTCGATCGAGGGCACCACGCCCAGCAGCGCGGGGGAGATGATCCCGACCACCGGCACGTACAGGGCTCCGGCGATGCCCGCCATGGCCGCCGACACCGCGAAGGTGATCGTCTTGACCGTCGCGGGGTTGTAGCCGAGGAAGCGCACCCGGTCCTCGCCGTCGCGGACGGCCACCAGCAGCCTGCCGAAGCGGCTCTTCACCAGCTGGCGGGCGAGCAGGTAGAGCGCGCCCAGCACCGCGACGACCACGAAGTAGAAGGTGCGCTGGGTGCTCTCCTCCTCGGGGTCCATGCCGAACACGTCGTAGAAGTTGGTCAGCCCGTTGGTGCCGCCGGTGAGGCCCTGCTGGCCGATCAGCCAGATCACGAACGCGGCGGCCAGCGCCTGGCTGAGGATGGCGAAGTAGGCGCCGCGCACCCGCTGGCGGAACACCAGCAGGCCGAGCACGGACGCGACCACGACCGGCAGCACCACCACCATGGTCAGCGCGAAGAACGGGTTGTGGAACGGCTCCCACAGGGCGGGCAGCTCCTCGACGCCGCTCCACACCATGAAGTCCGGCAGCCCGCCGGACCCGGCGTCCTTCAGCTTGAGGTACATGCCCATGCAGTAGCCGCCGAGCCCGAAGAACACGCCCTGGCCCAGGGTCATCATGCCGCCCTGGCCCCAGGCGAGCCCGATGCCCAGCGCGGCGATGGCGAAGCACAGGTACTTGGCCAGCAGGCCGAGCCGGAACGGGTCGAGCGCCACCGGGGCGATCGCCAGCAGCAGCAGGGCGATCGAGGCGAACAGCACGTAGCCGCGGCTCCTCCCGGTGAGCAGGGCCCTGCCCCGCGTCAGGGCGCTCATGTCAGCGCCCGGGAGCGGAGGACGAACATGCCCTGCGGACGGATCTGGAGGAAGGCCACGATCGCCGCGAACACCACGACCTTGGCGGAGCTGGCGTCGGTCCAGAACTCCACGAAGGAGTTGAGCAGGCCCAGGGCCAGTGCCGCCAGGACCGCGCCGCGCAGCTGGCCGAGGCCGCCGGCGACGACGACCAGGAAGGCGTCGACGATGTAGTTGGTGCCCAGCGTCGGGCCGATCGGGCCGATGAGGGTCAGCGCGACGCCCGCGACGCCGGCCAGGCCCGAACCGATGAAGAAGGTCAGCTGGTCGACCCGTTCGGTGACCACCCCGGAGCAAGCGGCCAGCTCCCGGTTCTGCATGACCGCGCGCATCCTGCGCCCCTGCCTGGAGCGGCTCATGTAGGCCCAGATCGCGACCACGCAGGCGACCGCCAAGACCATGATGAACAGCCGCGTGTAGGGGATCGTCATGCCGCCGAGGGCGAGCCGCCCCTCGAGCCGGCCCGGTGCCGTCACGTTGACGTTGGGGGCGCCGAACAGGTCGCGTGCGAGCTGCTGCAGCACCAGGCTCACGCCCCAGGTGAGCAGCAGGGTGTCCAGTGGTCTTCCGTAGAACCGTCTGATGGCCAGCCGTTCCAGGACCAGGCCCATCGCCCCCGCCACGCCGAACGCGACGGGAAGGGCCAGGAGCACGGCCTGGTCGTCGACGAGGTCCTGGAGCAGGTAGGCGGTGTAGGCCCCGGCCATGATGAACTCGCCGTGGGCCATGTTGATCACGCCCATCTGGCCGAAAGTGAAGGTCAGGCCCAGCGCGATGAGCAGCAGAGCGCCGGCGATGCTGAGCCCGACGGGCAGTTGGTCGAGCATGTCCCCTCCTCTGTGTTTCGTGGCTCCCGCGCAGGGGGCCACCCCGCCTCGACGGGCGGGGTGGCCGCTTGCCGCGAGTCCGCGAGCCCTGGGCCTTAGGAGAGGCCCTCGGCCCAGGGGTAGGTCTTGAGGTAGGGGTCCGGCTTGATCGGCTTGCCGGAGTTCCACACCTCCTTGATCAGGCCGTCGGACTGGATCACTCCGATCCGGGCGGTCTTGTACACGTGCTGGTTCTCGCCGTCGATGGTCACCAGGCCCTCGGGCAGCTTCAGCTCGATTCCGGCGGAGGCCTTCTTGACGGCCTCGACCTCGGTGGTGCCGGCCTTCTTCACCGACTCGGCCCACAGGTGGACGGCGTTGTAGCCGGCCTCCATCGGGTCGGAGGTGACCTTCTCCTGGCCGTACTCGGCCTTGAACGCCTCGACGAAGGTCTTGTTCTCCGGGGTGTCGGTGGTCTGGTAGTAGTTCCAGGCCACCGGGTGGCCGACGATGTTGTCGACGCCGATGCCGCCGACTTCCTCCTCGGCGATGCTCACCGACAGCACGGGCAACTTCTCGGCGGTGCCGCCGGCCGCCTTGAACTGCTTGAAGAAGGCGACATTGCTGTCACCGTTGAGGGTGTTGAAAACGGCGTCCGGCTTCGACGCCATGACCTTGTTGACGAGCGTTCCGTATTCGGTGTGGCCCAGCGGGGTGTATTCCTCGCCGAGGATTTCCATGCCGTTGGCCTCGGCGTAGGCCTTGATGATTTTGTTCGCGGTGCGCGGGAAGACGTAGTCGCTGCCGACCAGGAAGACCTTCTTCTTGCCCTGGGACTTCAGGTAGTCCAGACCGGGGATGATCTGCTGGTTGGTCGTCGCGCCGGTGTAGTAGATGTAGGGCGAGGACTCCAGGCCCTCGTACTGCACCGGGTACCACAGCAGGGCCTTCTCGGCCTCGAAGACCGGGAGCATGGCCTTGCGGCTGGCCGAGGTCCAGCCGCCGAAGACCGTCGCGACCTTGTCCTTCTTGATGAGCTTGCGCGCCTTCTCGGCGAAGGTGGGCCAGTCCGACGCGCCGTCCTCGACGACCGCCTCGATCTTCTTGCCCAGGATGCCGCCCTTGGCGTTGATCTCCTCGATCGCCATGAGTTCGGAGTTCTTGACGGTGACCTCGCTGATGGCCATGGTGCCGCTCAGCGAGTGGAGGATGCCCACCTTGATGGTGTCGCCGTTCTCAGCGCTCGCGGTTTCCTCGCTCTCACCGCATGCGGTGAGGACGAGGGCCGCGGCGGTGGCCATGACGGCCATTTTCCGCCAGTGGGAAATACGCAACTTGCTTCTCCTCGGGAAGGACCCCGCTTGTCGGTCGCCCAACAATTTGCGGGAGCCGTATTTCCGGAGAGACCCTCGGATGTTAATTGCGCATTACCGAAGTACCACCATGTAAACACATGATGAATCCGGGCATGACGATGTTTCCCGCCACGGGAAGCCCAGGGAGGGGAGATTCTCAGACGAGAAGGGAAAGGCAGGTCACGGAGCCTTCGAGGGCCTCGAACTCGCTGATGTCGACGGTCGTGACCCGCCAGCCGTCCGCGCGCAGCAGCGCCGCGGTGCGGGGGGCGCTCTGAGCCAGCAGGAGGTGGTCCTCGCCCAGCGGCACCACCGAGGCCCCGGACGGCTCCGGCGCCACCCGCAGGCCGGGCAGGCCCGAGGTGTCGATGAGGTCGGGGACTCCGATCAGGGAGCCGTCCGGCAGCGCGGTCATCGCCGACTTCAGGTGCAGGGCTCCCATCACCTTGATCCCGACCACCCTGCGGGCGGGGAGCAGCGACGGCAGCCGGCACAGGGCGTCGTCGTCCGTGCGGCCCGACCGTCCCACGTAGAGGGCGTCGGCGGTCTGCAGGACGTCGCCGCCGTCCAGGGCGCACTCGCCGTCCAGGGTGAGGACGTCCAGGCCCAGCTCGCGCAGCGCCCGTTCGGTGCCCGCCACCTCGGCGGCGCGTTCGGGGGCGCCGGGACGGGCCAGGACGGCCCTGTCCCCGCACACCACCGCGGTGTCCTCGACGAAGACCGCGTCGGGGCAGTCGTCGGCGGGCTCCACCCAGTGGAGCTCGAAGCCCGCGTCGGCCAGGGCCCCGGTGTAGGCCTCGTGCTGGGCGCGGGCCAGCGCGAGGTCGAGGAGACGGCGTTCCCGGTGGGTGACCAGCCCCTCGGCCAGCCTCGGCCCGGGCGCCCGGACCAGGGCGGTCCTCATGTGGTGGCGCCCTCGGCGACCAGGATCACGCCCAGGGCGTGGGCGGTGCTCATGCCCAGGGACTCGGCCACCCGGTGCAGTTCCCGGCGCTCGTCCTCGGTCAGAGAGCCGTCGGCCAGGGCCACCCGGACCACCTGGGTGAGGAACCATTCCTTGGCCTCGACGGCCAGGTGGGCCCCGGCCCTGGCGATCTCCTCGCGGTGGAAATCGGCGGGCAGGTGCAGGTCCTCGGCCAGCTCCTCGCTGGTGTAGGCCTCCTCGCCGTAGCCGCGCACGGCGTCCACGGAGCGGATCCGGGCGAGGGTCCCGGTCGGGTCGCCGGCCCGCAGCACCAGGCAGCAGGCGGCGCGCATGGCGGCGGGCAGCGCCGCGGACATGGCGGCGGCGGTGGGCTGGCGCAGGACCGAGACGTTGAACCGGGTGCGGCAGGAGCGGCACTCGACCGCCTGGCCGAGGCCGCGCAGCGGGACGACCGGCAGGAAGAAGAGGGTGATCCAGCGACGGCCGCGGCGGCGGCGGTAGCGGCGGTCACCGCCGCAGGACGGGCAGTGGAACATGCCCTCGCCGACAGTACGGAAGCAGACCGTCAGACCGAAGACGAGCAACACCGTGCTCCCCCTTCCGAAGGGTTGAAAAGTCAACATACCGAGCTCCCGGAACCTGCGGGGACGGTATGGAGAGAAGACGCTAGCGGGGGCAAACGTGACCTTCTACCCTTCAACCCATGACTCCGCCTTATACACCGGGTTTCGGCGAGCAAGGGTATCCGCGCACCGCCCCTGCTTCCGCCACCCCGGCCCGCCGCGCCCTGGCCGTCGCCAGCCTGCTGGCCTCGGCCTCGGTCGCCGCGGCGCCCTTCCTGCCCTGGGTCTGGGTCTCCCAGGAGGCGTTCCTGCTGATCCCCGCCCAGTCCCAGAGCTGGACCGCCATGGACGAACTGGCCGAGACCAGCAACGCGCCCGGCTACCTGGCCCTGGCCGCCGGGGTGCTCGGCCTGGTCCTGGCGCTGGCCGCCCTGATCACCGGCCGCAAGCCCCTGGGGCTCGCCGCGCTGGCCCCCGGAGTCCTGGGCACCGCGGCCTGCCTGCTCTTCGTGAGCGAGATCCAGTCCTACCAGGACCAGATGGAGAACGATCTCCTCGCCCGGCTCGCCCAGGCCGTCCTGGACATCCGGGGCGGACTCGACACCGGCTGGTACCTGGCCCTGGGCGGATCGGTGGTGCTGCTGCTGTGCGGCGCTGGACATCTGTTGCGAAAGGTCTAGCGCTAACCTTTCACCGATCCGGATGCCAAAGAACCCATCTCCCCCGCCCCGCCTCGGCCCGGCGCGCCTCTCCCACCTCTCCCGCCTCGGACCGCCCTGCGTCAGCGCCCTGGTGGCCTTCGTCATCGCCTGCTGGGGCCTGACCACCCCCTCCTTCTGGCGGGACGAGGCGGTCACCGCCGACCTGACCGGCAGGACCGTGCCCCAGCTGCTGCGCGTCCTCGGCGAGATCGACGCCGTCCACGGCTTCTACTACCTGCTCATGTGGCCGGTCACCACGGTGTTCGGCGCCTCCGAGCTCACCCTGCGGCTGCCCTCCGCCCTGGCCGCCGCCGCGGCGGCCGGGCTCACCGCCCTGCTCGGACGGCGGCTCGCCTCCGACCGGCTCGCGCTGACCGCCGGGCTGCTGGTGGCGCTCAGCCCGTTCCTCAGCCGCTACGCCCAGGAGGCCAGGCAGTACACCCTGGTCGCCGCGCTCGCCGTGCTCTCCACCTGGCTGCTGGTCCGCGCCGAGGACCGGCGCGGCTGGGCCTGGTACGCCCTGTCGGTGGTGCTGCTGGGCTACACCCACATGTTCGCGCTGCTCCTCCTGCCCGCCCACGTGATCGCCCGCCGGGACGCGCTGCGCTCCTGGGCCGTGGCGGCCGGAGCAGCACTGGTCCCGCTGCTGGGACTGGTCGCCTTCGCGACGAGCCAGCGCTACCAGGTGAGCTGGATCGAGCCCCTCACCGGCAAGGCGCTGCTCAAACTGGCGCAGGCGCTGGGCTGGGGGCCGATCGCGCTGATCCCCGCCGTGCTGCTCATCGCCCTCGGCCTGTGGCGGTACCGGCCCGCCTCGCCCCTGCTGCGGGTCGCGCTGCCCTGGCTGGTGCTGCCCCCGGCGCTGCTGCTGGGAGTCTCGCTGGTCAGCCCCTACTACGTGCAGCGGTACCTGCTCTTCTGCGTCCCGGCCGCCGCGCTGCTCGTCGCCGCCGGGCTGGAGACCCTCTCCTGGAAACTCGCCGCGCCGCTGGTCGTGGCCGCCGCCGTGGCAACCGTCCCGACCCATCTGGACCAGCGCCGCCAGACCGCGCGGGTGGACGACCTGCGCGCCCTCTCCGAGATCATCACCGAGCACCGGCGGCCCGGCGACGCCGTCCTGTTCACCGACGTGCGCATGCGGCCCGCCCTGACCGTCTACTCCTCCGCCTACCGGGACCTGGACGACGTCATGCGCCGGACCTCGCCGGTCGCCGCCGGAGACCTGAAGGGCACGGAGATCTCCCGCACCCGGTACGCCGAGGCGCTGGCCGACCGGGACCGGGTCTGGCTGATCCACAACTGGATCCCGTTCCTGCCCGGCTCCGACCGGACGGCCGGGGCCAAGAGACGGGCCCTGAACGAGACGGGCCTGCAGAAGGCCGGACGCTGGCTCTACAAGGGCGGCGAGGTCCTGCTCTACCGGCGTGTCCCCGCGGCGGAGGAACCGGTGGACGTCCGGCCCAAGCGCGCGGACCCGGCCGGCCTCGCCGGCTGAGCGCCGTCAGATCCCGTCAGCCCTGTCAGACCTGTTAATCGTAGAAGCCCAGCCGCCGCAGCTGCTTGGGGTTGCGCTGCCAGTCCTTGGCGACGCTGACCTGCAGGTTGAGATAGACGCGGGTGCCCAGCATCGCCTCGATCTGCCGGCGGGCACTGGTGCCGACCTCACGCAGCCGCGCGCCCTTGCGGCCGATGAGGATGGCCTTCTGGCTGGGCCGCTCCACGAAGACGTGGGCGTAGATGTCGGTGAGATCGTCCTTGCCGGGCCGCGGGCCCATCTCGTCGACGACCACCGCGATGGAGTGGGGCACTTCCTGCTCCACCCCTTCCAGGGCCGCCTCGCGGATGAACTCGGCGACGAGGATCTGCTCCGGCTCGTCGGTGAGGTCGCCCTCGGGGTACAGCGGCGGGCCCTCGGGCAGATGCCCGATCAGAAGCCCGGCGACCACGTCGAGCTGGTAGGACTCCTCCTCCCCGCCGCCCCGGCCGGTCTGCGCGCCGAGGCCGCCGAGCGCCGAGACCGGCACGATGTCCGCCCACTCCCCCAGCGCGTCGACGGCCATGAGCTGCTCGGCCAGCTGCTGCGGCCCGACCTTGTCGGCCTTGGTGACGATGGCGACGACCGGGGTCTTCTTGATCTGGGCCAGTTCCCGCGCGATGTAGCGGTCGCCGTCGCCGACCTTCTCGTCGGCGGGCACGCAGAACCCGATCACGTCGACCTCGGTGAGGGTGCCGCGGACCAGGCTGTCCAGCCGCTCTCCCAGCAGGGTGCGCGGCCGGTGCAGACCCGGCGTGTCGACGATCACCAGCTGGGCGTCCGGACGGTGCACGATGCCGCGGATGGCGCGCCGCGTCGTCTGGGGCCGGTTGCTGGTGATCGCCACCTTGGTGCCCACGAGCGCGTTCATCAGGGTGGACTTGCCGACATTGGGCCGTCCGACGAAACAGGCGAATCCGGATCTGAAGTCTGGCGTGGTCACCTTCTGATTCTCCCGTACCCGCGGTGATGACCCGACCGCGGGAGACGGTCACTGGCGGCGGGCAAGCGGCCGGCAAGTCGGCGCCGCATGTCCGCCAAGCGAGCCGGGCCACGGTGGAGCCATGAACACGACGAAGAACACCGTGACCGTACGCCCCCGCAATGAGGGCGACCCCGAACCCGACCTGACCCTCTTCCTCGTCATCCACCGGGCCATGCGCGGCGAGGTCCGCAGGCTGGCCGCCCTCACCGCCGAGCAGGGCGGCGCCCCCTTCCCGCCCGCGCGGGAGGCGGCCCTCCAGCGCATGCTCGCCTTCCTGAGCACCACGATCCGCGTCCACCACACCGAGGAGGACACCATCCTCTGGCCGGTGGTCACCGCCTCCGCGGGCGCTGCGGTCGACCTCCTGCCCCTGACCGAGGACCACGGCGAGATCGACCCCTACCTCGAGCGCATCCGCACCACCACGGGACGGACGCGCGCCGAGGCCCTGGCCTCCCTGCGGGACCTGCTGGACGAGCACATCACCGAGGAGGAGGGCGACGTCTTCCCGGTCATCCTCCGGTACGTCTCGGCCGAGGACTTCGCCGAGTGCCAGAAGCGCTTCCAGAAGGAGGCCGCTTTGTCTCAGTTGAGATATGTCGTTCCGCTCATCGCCCACTACGCCGACCCCGCGGAGCTCGCGCACCTCCTGAAGAAGGCGGGCCCGGCCATGCGCGTCCTGCTGCGCCTCTCCAGGTCCGGCTACGAGAAGCTGCAACGGGAGGTCTACGGGGTGACGCGGCCCGCATAAGCCCGAAACCCACAATGACGTGATCTTGGGGCGTTGAAGGGTGCTTTGAACCGGGTGTTCCGGCGGAGCCCCAAGGTCACGATTGATCGACTTCACGGCGGGGCGTGTGTACGGGCGCTGACGGGCACCGATGAGCATCAGCTCGCGATGGAGTCACGGATCCGCGGGCAGGTGAACGAGTGGAGCAGTCCGCCGACCCCGCCCCGCCGGAGGCCTTCGCCGGCGGCTACCAGGCAGCCCAGGCGTAGTGTTATCCCAGGTCAGTGGCGGTTTTTTGAGGGTGTGACGGTAAGGGGGCACTGATGGCCGAGGTTGATTTCCGGGCTCTGTTCGATGCCGCTCCGGCAGCGCTGGCGCTGCTGTCGCCCGATCTGGTCTTCGTCTCCGTGAACCGAGCCTATGAGCGGCTGCTCGGCCGGACGCGCGAGGAGATCATCGGCCGCAACACCTTCGAGGTGTTCCCGGGCGGCTCCTTCGGCGAGGGGGTGGAGACGCTGCGGTCGTCGTTGGAGCGGGCGCTGGCCGGGAGCGAGGACGAGGCCGACACCCTGATGCTGCAGCGCTACGACATCGAGGTGCCCGGCAGTCCGGGAGCCTCCGAGAAGCGGTACTGGAGCGTGGTCAGCTCTCCGCTGCTGGACCGCGAGGGCGCGGTCTGCGGCGTCATC
Source organism: Actinocorallia sp. B10E7 (assembly GCF_039871655.1). Taxonomy (NCBI): domain Bacteria; kingdom Bacillati; phylum Actinomycetota; class Actinomycetes; order Streptosporangiales; family Thermomonosporaceae; genus Actinocorallia; species Actinocorallia sp. B10E7. The sequence goes on along the minus strand of NZ_JBDPLZ010000002.1, from coordinate 522,817 downwards.
GTGCGGATGCAGGAGGTGACCTCGTTCATCGACCGGATGCAGAAGGGCGGCCGATCGGCGTTCTCCGACGCCGGTCTGACGCACGCGGCGGCGGTCGAGGCCCAGTTGTTCTCCCAGACCGGGGAGCTGCAGGAGATCAACCGGCGGCTGCGCAGCTCCGAGGCCCAGGAGCGGCGGGTCTCCGAAGGGCTGCGGGAGATGGTGCGGCGCCAGCGCCAGGCGGTCGCCGACACCTCCCACGATCTGCGCAACCCGCTCACCGGCCTGCTGCTCCGGCTGGAGGAGGCGCTGTCCGACCCCGACGCCAACCCCCGGGAGATCCTGCAGGCCGCCCTGAAAGACGCCGAACGGCTCGGCGACATCATCGGTGACATCCTGGAACTGGCCCGCCTGGAGGCAGGGGCACTCGCACCGACCGAGCCGGTCGACCTGGCCCACGTGGTGCGCGGCGAACTGGCCCGCCGCGACCTCGAAACCGCCATCACCACCAACCTGGACCCCGGAATCGTGGTGGAGGGCTCCCCGATCCGGCTGGCCCGCCTGGTGGGCAACCTGCTGGCCAACGCCGAACGCCACGCCCGCTCCCGCATAGAGGTCACCGTCGTCGCCGACGACGGCCAGGCCGTGCTGGAGGTGCTCGACGACGGGCCCGGCATCCCCGACGCCGACAAGGAAGAGATCTTCGCCCGCTTCTTCCGCCGCCCCGACGCGCGCACCAGCGACCCGGGCGGCAGCGGCCTGGGCCTGCCGATCTCCCGTCAGATCGCCGAGGCCCACGGCGGCACCCTGCACGCCGCCCACCGCGTCGACGGCGCCTCCGGAGCCCGCCTGATCCTGCGCCTGCCACTGCGCCGGCCCTGACCCCGCCGCATCCGACGTCACCGGGCGCAGGAACACGGAGTGACCCGGGCACGTTTATCCGGTACGCCGACCCCCATTGCGGGTTCTGGGCTTATGCGGGCCGGACCCCTACGGGAGCTGGGCCAGCGCCCTTTCCTCCCAGTAGGGCGAGCCGGCCTTCCGGGCGACCTCCGCGGCCCGCGCGTAGTGCTCCGAGGCGTGCTTTCCCAGGAAGCGGGCCAGCTCGCCCAGCGCGTAGGAGACCGGGCAGAGCGCGACCGCCGCGGTGATCGCTCCCGCGTAGTAGTCGGCGTACGGGAGGAGGCGCTCGTAGATCTCCTCCGCCGCTTCGCGGTCCTCCAGCCGGACGGCGGCGAAGGCGCGGACCGTGAGCAGCAGGTCGTGGAAGTAGTCGTACCGGACGGGCCTTCTCCGGGCGAAGATCTCCCGCGCCCGTTCCGGTTCGCCCCGTGCGACCAGGGTGAGGGCATAGATGTCAGACATGGTGCCGCTATCACCCCACATCTCCCACATCGCGGCGGTCTCCTCGGCCAGCTCCGCGAGCCGGTCCTCGGCGAACATGAGGGTGAACCGGCCGAGCCAGACCATCGCCAGTTCGCCGCCCCACAGGCCGGTGGTGAGGAACAGTTCGCCGGTCCGCCGGTAGGCCTCGGCCGCCTCGGCGAACCTGCCCTCGGCGGCCAGGAGCAGACCCGTGGGCCAGCCCGCGATGTTGGCCAGCAGGGGACGCTCGTACTGGAGGGCCAGCCGCTGCCCCTCCCCGGTATGGAAGGCCGCGCCCTCCGGGTCGAGCAGGCCCAGGCGGATCTGCTGCAGGAACATGTGGCCGAGCACCTGGTAGAGGCCCAGGCAGTGGCGCTCTGCCAGTTCCAGCAGTTCCAGGGCGATGGCCTCGCGCTCGCGCAGCGACCCGGCCGTCCGGTAGCTGTTCATGTAGAGGCCGTTGAGGGCGTGCGCGAGGAGCTCGGGCCCGCCCAGCCTCCGGGCGATCGCCACCGCCTCCTCGGCGGCGCGGGCGCCCCGCTCCTCGAAATCGGCCTCCAGCTCCATCGCCAGGGTCGTCAGCAGCCTGGCGCGCGGCTCGCCCTCGGGCAGGACCGCCAGCGCCTCCTCCGCCACCGCGATGACCGGCTCGTCCCGGACCCCGTACCTGTGGTTGGTCCAGGACGTCGGCACGTCGTAGGCGCTGAGGACGCGGGCGGTCAGCTCCGGGTCCCCCAGGTCGCGCAGCGCGTCGAGCACCTCGGCGCGCCGCTCCCTGGCCTGGATCAGGTCGCCCGCCAGCGCCAGCGCCCGAACCAGCCTGGCCACCAGTCCCAGCCGCTCGGCGGGACCTCCGGCACCGGAGCGGTCGTGGGCGTCCAGGGCCTGGGTCCACAGCTCTGAGGCCGTCCGGTGCGCGAACCTGGCCTCGGCGGCCTCCGCCGCCCGGCGCGCGTGGTGGGCGGCGCGGTCCGGCCGGGTGCCGGAGGCCAGATGGTGGTGGGCGAGGGCCGCCGGGTCCGCGGAGGGGCGCTCCTCCAGCGCCCGGGCCACCCGGGCGTGGATCCTGGCCCTGCGCAGCCGCGACAGGTCGCCGTAAAGCGTGTCGCGGACCAGGACGTGGGCGAACCGCGTGCGGGTGGGGCTCTCCGTCATCAGGCCCGTGACGAGGGCCGCCTCCAGTGCGTCCAGGACGGTGTCCTCGTCGACCCCGCAGATCTCGGTGAGCAGGTCCGGGTCGACGTCGCGTCCCACGACGGCGGCCGTCCGCAGGACGGTCTGCGCGGCGGCGGGCAGGCGCGCGACGCGCCGCCTGAGCACGTCGCCGACCCCGGACGGCACCCCGTGGACGGCCGCCTCGGGCCCTTCGGAGGCCAGGAGGCGGGCGGTCTCCCGCACGAAGAAGGGGTTGCCGGCCGTCCGCTCGGCGATGGCGACCAGCGTCCGGGCGTCCACGGCGCCCCTCTCCAGGCCGCACACCTGGCGGACGAGTTCGGCGACGGCGTCGGCGTCGATCCCCGACAACTCCACCCGTACCGGCTCGTGCCGGGCGAGGGAGGCCAGCGCGTCCACCAGCCCGCCGGTCGGCTGCGTGTTGCGGTAGGTCACCAGGAACAGCACGCCGGGCACCCGTTCGGGCAGACCCGCCAGCAGGCCGAGGGTCTCCTCGTCGGCGCGGTGCAGGTCCTCCAGGACGACCGCCAGCGGAGTCCGGCGCGCCACCTCGGCCAGGTACTCGCCGACCGCCCGGTGCAACCGGAACCTGGCGACGGTCAGGTCCCCGGCCGGGGCCAGGGCGTCGTCGTCGAGCATCGGCGCGAGCACCTCTGGGGCGGGGTGGCTTTCGGCCAGTTCCCGCAGCAGCTCCGCCCAGGCCCACGCGGCGGGCGCGCCGTCGACCTCGGGGGTGCGGCCCCAGGCCTGCTCCCAGCCCTCGGCGGCCAGCTTCCGGCAGACCCGGTCCGCCAGCGCGGACTTGCCCGCGCCCGCCTCCCCGGACAGCAGCACCAGCCGCCTGCCCGCCCTGGCCGCGTCGAGGATCTCGGCCAGCTCGCGATCCCGTCCGACCAGCGGTTCGGGTTCGGGCTCGGCTCGCGGCCCGTCCGGGGCGCGGTGCGGGGCGGCGGCAGCCGACGCGGTCCGCCGTGCCGGGTCCAGCGAGGGGGACTGGCGCAGGATGTCGCCCTCCAGCGCCTGCAGGGCCGGACCGGGGTCGACGCCCAGCTCCTCGGCCAGCAGTTCACGGATCTCCCGCAGGACGGCCAGCGCGTCGGCCTGCCTGCCGCTGCGGTACAGGCCCAGGGCCAGGAGCCGCCGGGGCTCCTCCCGCAGCGGGTGGGCCGCGGTGTGCGCCTCCAACTCCAGGACGGCCTGGGCGGTGGCCCCGCTCGCCAGCATCGCCTCGGCCCTGCGTTCGACGGCGATGAGCCGCAGCCCGTCCAGCCGCGTCCGCTCCGCCTCGGCCCAGGGAAGGTCGGCGAACTCCACGTAGGCCGATCCCCGCCACAGCTCCAGCGCCGCGTCGGCCCTGGCCCAGGCGGCCGAGGGGTCGGCGCTCTCGCGGACCAGCCGCTCGAACCGCCACGCGTCCACCGCGTCCTCGGGCAGGCGCAACGCGTATCCGGGCGGCTGGGTCACCAGCACGGACGCCGGGGTGCGGGGAGGCCTGTCCGGTTCCAGGGCGCGCCGCAGGTGCGAGACGAACGCCTGCACCCCGGCCAGCGCCCGCGCGGGCGCCTCCCCCGGCCACAGGTCGTCGATCAGCAGGTCCACCGGGACCATCCGGCCGCCCGCGGCGACCAGGCGGGCCAGCACCGCCCGCTGTCTCCTGCCTCCGAGGTCGGCGTCGCCCGTGCCGACCCGGGCCTCGAAAGCCCCGAGGACCCTTATCTCGACCATGTCGCGGGCATCATAAACCGCCGCTCCCCGTGCCCCGATCACAAGTTCACTTCGCTTGGCGCGGCCAAGCCGACCGCTGGTCCCGGGGGCGGCAACCGAGCGGCAAGTCAGTCTCAAGCAGGCCGGGAGAGGGTACGGGCATGGAATCTCTCATCGTTCGCCCCCGGTCGGAGGGCGACCCCGAACCGGATCTGATCGGCATGGCCCTCGCCCACCGCGCCCTGCGCGGCGAGGTCCGCAAACTGGCCGAGTTCACCGCCCGGCAGGGCGGCTCCTTCCTCCCTCCCGGGCAGGAGGCCGCGCTCCGGCGGTTCCTGGCCTTCCTCATGAAGGAGGTCCACTCCCACCACGTCAAGGAGGACGAGGTCCTGTGGCCGGTCATCGCCGCCTCCGCGGGCGCGGCGGTCGACCTGGCCCCGCTGACCGAGGAGCACCGGGAGATCGACCCCTGCGTCGACCGGATCCTCGCCTCCTCCGGACGGGAGCGCGCCCGGGCGCTCGCCGAGCTGGCCGACCTCCTCGACGAGCACATCGTCGAGGAGGAGCGCGCCTTGTTCCCGGTCATGCTCCGGTACGTCTCGGCCGAGGACTTCGCCGCGTGCGAGAAGAAGTTCCAGGCCGACACCTCTCTCGGCCACATGAAACTCGTCCTGCCGCTCATGGTCTCCTACGCCACCGACGAGGAGTGGGCGCACATCAAGAAGACGGCGGGCCTGCCCGTCCGGATCATGCTGCGGATGTTCCGGCCCGGCTACCAGAAGCTGCAGCGGGCGGTCTACGGCAGCTGAGCGCGGGCCCGCTCCTCCCAGTGGGGTGAGCCGACCGTCCTGGCGACCTCGGCTGCCCTGGCGTAGTGCGGGGAGGCGTCCAGGCCGAGGAACCTCGCCAGGTCCCCCAGGACGTGGGAGACCGGGCACAGCGCGACCGAAGCGGTGTTCAGGCCCGCGTAGAAGCCGGCGTACGGGAGCAGCCGGCGGTAGGTCTCCTCGGCCAGTCCCCTGTCCTCCAGCCCGATGCTCACATCGGCGCGGAGGCAGAGGTGGAATTCGTGGACGTAGTCGTGCGGGATGGGCTGGGCGAAGGAGAAGATCTCCTTCGCCCGCTCCGCGTTCCCCTTGGCCAGGTGAACGAGGGCGTGCATGTCGACCACCAGTCCCGAGGCCTGCAGCTCGGGCCCGAACGGGAGCCCGTCCTCGGCCTCGGCCAGACGCCCCTGGGCCAGCAGGAGGACGCAGCGGGCGATCCAGAGCATGGCCTGCTCGCCGCCCCACATGCTGGTGGTGGAGGACAGCTCCGCACTACGCCGGTAGGCCTCGGCCGCCTCCTCGAACCGGCCCGCGACCACCAGGTACAGCCCCGCGCTCCAAGCCGTGATGTTCCCCAGCAGGGGCAGCTCGTACGCGTGCGCCAGCCGCGCCGCCTCCTCCTGGTGGGCCCGGGCGCGTGCCAGGTCGAGCAGCCCGCCGCTGGTCTGGCTCAGGTACATGTGGCCGATCACCTGGTGGACGCCCAGGGAGTGGCGTTCGGCCAGGTCCAGCAGCTCCCGGCCGATGGCGTCCCTCTCGTACAGCGACTCGGGGACGTCATAGGAGTTCATGTACAGGCCGTTGAGCGCGTGCGCGAGCAGTCCGGGCTCGCCCAGCCCCCGGGCGATCTCCACCGCCTCCCTGGCCGCCTGGCGGCCCCGGCCCCGGTCCTCCTCCTCGGTGTCCAGCTCCAGCGCCAGGGTGGTCAGCAGCCCGCAGCGCGCCACGCCCTCCGGCAGGGCTGCGAGCGCCTCCTCCACGACCGTGATCAGCGGCTCGTCCCTGACCCCGTACCGGTGGTTGATCCATGATGTGGGCACGTTGTAGGAGGTGACGACCCGGGCGGTCAGCTCCGGATCGCCGAGCCGGCGCAGTTCGCCGAGCACCCCGGAGAGCCGGTCCCGCGCCCCCATCAGCTCGCCCGCCATGATCATGACCCGGATGAGCCGCGCCACCAGCTCCAGCCGGGCCCGCGGGTCGTCCGCGCCCGAGCGGTCGTGGGCGTCCAGGGCCTGGATCCACAGCTGCGCGGCGGTGCGGTGGGCGAAGCGGGCCTCGGCCGCCTCGGCCGCCCGGGACGCGTGGCGGGTGACCCGGTCCAGCCGCCTGCCCGCGGCGAAGTGGTGGTGTGCCAGGGCCGCCGGATCGGCCTGCGGCTGCGCCTCCAGCGCGTCGGCCACCCGGGCGTGGAGCCGGGTCCTGCGCAGCCTGGACAGGTCGCCGTAGAGGGTGTCGCGGATCAGAACGTGGGCGAACCGCGTGCCGCTGCCGCTCTCGGTGATCAGACCGGTGACCAGCGCGGCCTCCAGCGAGTCCAGGACGGCGTCCTCGTCGAGCTCGCAGACCTCGACGAGGAGTTCGGGGTCGAAGTTGCGGCCGATGACCGCGGCCGTCCGCATCACGGTCTGCGCGGCGGCGGGCAGCCGGGAGATCCGCCGTCTCAGGACGTCCCCGACCCCGGAGGGCACCTCGTGCAGGGCCGCCTCGGCCCCCTCGGCGTCCAGCAGCCGGGCGGTCTCCCGGACGAAGAAGGGGTTGCCCGCGGTGCGTTCCGCGATCGCGGCCAGTGTCCGCCGGTCCACTTCGGCCCCGCACATGCGGCCGACGAGTTCGGCGACGGCCTTCGCGTCGATCCCGGACAGCTCTATCCGGACCGGCTCGTACCGCGCGAGGGAGGCCAGGACGTCGGTCAGCGCCTCGGACGGCGGGCTGGGGCGGTAGGTGCCGACGAACAGCACTCCGGGAACCCTTTCGGGCAGGCCCGCCAGCAGGCTCAGAGTCTCCTCGTCGGCGCGGTGCAGGTCCTCCAGGACGAGCACCAGCGGGGCCCGGCACGCCACCTCGGCCAGGTAGTCGCCGACGGCGCGGTGCAGCTTGAACCTGGCCGCGGCCAAGTCGCCTGCGGGGGCCAGGGCGTCGTCGTCGAGCATCGGGGCGAGCGCGGGCGGCGCGGAGTGGCGGGTGTTCAGCCAGCGCAGCAGCTCGGCCCAGGCCCACGCGGCGGGCGCGCCGTCGACCTCGGGAGTGCGGCCCCAGGCCTGCTCCCAGCCCTCGGCCGCCAGTTGCCGGCAGGCCTGGTCGGCCAGCGCGGTCTTGCCCGCTCCCGCCTCGCCCGACAGCAGCACCAGCCGGCGGCGCTCCCGTGCCGCGCCGAGCAGTTCGGCCAGCTCCCGGTCCCGTCCGACGAGGAGATCGGCGGGTGGATCCTCCTCGGCGGCCGTCTTCGCCACGGGGACGGGCGCGGTCTCCTCCGCGATCCGGGTGAGCCGGACCGGTGGCCCGGCCAGGTCGAGCTCCGGCGCCTGCCGCAGGATGTCGTTCTCCAGCGCCTGCAGGGCGGGGCCGGGGTCGACCCCCAGTTCCTCCGCGAGCAGCTCCCGGATCCTGCGCAGCGCCGCAAGCGCGTCGGCCTGCCTGCCCGTCCGGTACAGCGCCAGGGCGAGCAGCCGCCAGGGCTCCTCCCTCAGCGGATGCTCGGCGGTGTGCGCTTCCAGGTCCGGGACGGCCTGCGCCGCCGCGCCGCTGCGCAGCATCGCCTCGGCCCTGCGCTCGATCGCGGTGAGCCTCAGTTCTGCCAGTCGCGTGTTCTCCGCCTCGGCCCAGGGGAGGTCCGTGAACTCCGCGTACGCCGGTCCCCGCCACAGTTCCAGCGCGGCGTGGGCACGCGCCCAGGCCGTCTGAGGGTCGGCGGTCTGCGCCACGAGCGTCTCGAAGCGCCAGACGTCGACCGCCTCCTCCTCCAGTCGGAGCGCGTATCCCGGCGGCCGTGTCACCAGTACGGCGGCCGCGGTCCGCGGCGCCCGTCCCGGCTCCAGGGCACGCCGCAGATGGGAGACGAAGGCCTGGACGCCCGCCAGCGCCCGGGCGGGGGCCTCTCCGGGCCACAGGTCGTCGATCAGCCGCTCCACCGGGACCATCCGGCCCCGCGCCGCGACCAGGCGTGCCAGCACCGCGCGTTGGCGCGTTCCCCCGAGGTCGGCGACGCCCCCGCCGACCCGGGCTTCAAAGGTGCCCAAAGCCCGTATTTCTACCATTTCCTGGGCATCTTAAGTCCCCACCCTCCCCCGCACCGCCCCCTTGACCGGAACGTCCCGGAACCTGAGGGTTCCGGGACGTTCCGCGGTCCAGACGCGGCTCAGCCGACCAGGGTGGACTCCCGCCGCCCGGTGGGATCCTCGCCATGCGTGTCCGCCTTCGGCAGGACCCCGGCCAGCGGCCGGGGCAGCCACCAGTTCCAGCGGCCCAGCAGCGCCATCGTGGCCGGAACCAGAACCAGCCGCACCAGGGTGGCGTCCAACGCGACCGCGACGGCCAGGCCCATCCCCATCTGCTTGATCACCACCGAGGGATCGAAGACGAACCCGGCGAAGACCGCGACCATGATGAGCGCGGCGCTGGTGATGATCCGGCCGGTGGAGGCCAGGCCCGAGACCACCGAGCCGCGTGGGTCACCGGTGCGCTCGTAGTCCTCCCGCACCCGCGACAGCAGGAACACCTCGTAGTCCATCGACACGCCGAACAGAACCGCGAACATCACCGGCAGGATGTAGCTGGAGACCGGCACACTGTGCGGCAGGCCCAGCAGCGACGTCCCCCAGCCCCACTGGAAGAACGCGGTGAGCACCCCATAGGAGGCGGCGATGGACAGCAGGTTCATCGCGGCGGCCTTCAACGGCACCGCCACCGACCGGAAGACCAGCAGGAGCAGCAGGACAGAGGCGCCGACGACGGCCAGGATCACCGGCCAGATCCGGTCCAGCAGGATCTCGTTCAGGTCGTGGTAGACCGCGGTGAGCCCGGTGACCTCGCCGCCCAGCGGCCGGACCTGCTCGCGGACGGAGCCGAGGACCCCTGAGACGCGCTCGTCCTGCGGACCGTACTCGGGGACGACCGTGAGGACCGCGACGCCCCCGTCCGGCGAGAGGCTCGGCTCGCTCACCGAGACCACGCCCTCCAGACCCGCCAGCTTCACCCTGACGTCCGCAGGGTCCGTCTTCTCTCCCAGATCCAAGGCGACCAGCAGCGGCCCGTTCGCACCCGGCCCGTACGCCTCGGCGATCAGGTCGTAGGCCCTGCGGATCGTCCGGTCCTCCGGCTCGGAGCCGGCGTCGCTCGGCCAGGTCCGCATGCCCAGGGCGGGCGCGGCCAGCGCCAGCAGCAGGGTCAGCGCCGCCAGCAGCCACGGCAGCGGACGGCGGCCCACCCTGGCCGCCCAAGCGCCGACCCAGCGCGAGGAGTTCACGACGGGGGCGCCGCGGCGCTCCCCGCGGCGCAGCACCCGGTGCCCGGCCAGCCCCAGCAGCGCAGGCAGCAGGGTGACCGCCGACATCATGGTCGCGAAGACCACGATGGCCGCCGCGAAGCCCATCGCGACGAACACCTGCAGCCCGGCGAACGCCAGCCCGCACAGCGCCACCAGAACCGTGGCGCCCGCGAACAGCACCGACCTGCCCGCGGTGGCGTTGGCCCCGGCCGCGGCTCCCGGCACGTCCAAGCCGTCGGCGAGGTTCTCCCGGAACCTGGTGAGGACGAACAGGGCGTAGTCGATCCCGACCCCGAGCCCGATCATGATCGCCATCATCGGCGTGATGGTGCTGACGTCCTCGACGGCCGCCAGCAGCGTGATGCCCGCCATCCCGACGCCCAGACCGGTGAGCGCGACCGCCAACGGCAGCCCCGCCGCGACGATCGAGCCGAACGCCAGGAACAGGACGACCAGCGCCACGACGATCCCGACGAGTTCCGACACCCCGCCGGGAGACGCGGCGTTCTCCGGAACCTGACCGCCGAACTCCACCCGGGCGCCCGGGACCTCGGCGGCCCCCTCCAGTTCCTCCAAGGCCTTCACCGGATCCAGATCGGTGACCGGCTCGTCGTAGCGGACGGTCAGCAGCGCGGTCCGGCCGTCGGCGCTGGGCAGCGGCCCGTCCACGCCGGTGACGTGCGGCAGCTCCTTGATCCGCTCGATCGCCCGGTCCACCGCGCCCCGGTCCAGCCGGCCGTCGGCGTGGACGACGACCCGGGCGTCGGTCTCGGCGACCGCCGGGAACCGCTCGCGCAGCAGATCCGTCGCGGCCTGCGAACCCGTCCCCTCCAGGTTGTAGTCGTCGTGCAGGGCCCCGCCCAATGTCGAGGCCAGCCCCACGAACAGCACCAAGGCCAGCAGCCAGGCCCCGATCATCCGCCAGGGCCGCCGCGCCGCGGCTCCCCCGAGGCGGTGAAGCATCCGAGACATCCCCCGTCCCTTCTCCAGCTCTTCTTTGTCGAAGAGCACTGTGGAAGAGACGTCTTGCCCGCGGCTTGGCCGTCACTTGCGGGTGCGGACGCAAGCGGACGCCAAGCCGCCGCGCGTCAAAGGCGGGTCAGAGGGTGGTGTGCACCGTTCCGTCCGGCCCGGCCACCAGGACCGGCGCCTTGGGGCCCAGATCCCGGACGGCGCTGATGTCCGGCAGGTCTCCGCCGGTGACGACCACCGCGGCCTCCAGGTCCTCGGCGCCGCTGGCCACCGCCATCGCCACGGCGACCTGCAGGGCCGTCAGGCTCAGGCTGGGCAGCGCCACCGTGGTGGCGGTGTAGGTGCGGCCGGTCTCGTCGCGCACCGCGGCGCCCTCGGGGGCGCTGTTGCGGGCGCGGGAGGATCGGGCCAGCTTGATGAGCTTCTCGTCCTCGGCGTTCACGGGCTCAGCCTACAGTCTGCGTACTGACCGTTCGCTTTCTCCACAGCCCCTCCTCGGGGCCCCGCTCACGCGCCCGGCGGGCGGTGGCGGGGGTTCGCGCCGTTGACGGCCCGCAGGCGGCCCTGTTCCGGGCGGGGCACGTCACTCCTCGGCGGCGGGGGGCTCCTGCGGCAGGCGCTCGACCAGCACGGTGCCGATGCGGTTGCGGCGCCCGGCCAGGCTCTCGGCGACCAGCCGCAGCCCCGCCACCTCGGCGGTGGAGCCGGCGATCGGCACCCGGCCCAGGGCGTGTGCCAGCAGCCCGCCGACGGTCTCCACGTCCTCGACGTCGATCTCCACGTCGCACAGCTCGGTCAGCTCCTCGACGCTCATGCGGGCGGTGACCCGCAGCCGGCCGTCGGGAAGCTTCTCCACCCGGGGGATCTCGTTGTCGTACTCGTCGGTGATCTCCCCGACGATCTCCTCGAGGATGTCCTCGATGGTGACCAGGCCCGCCGTCCCGCCGTACTCGTCGATCACGATCGCCACGTGGATCTGCCGCGCCTGCATCTCGCGCAGCAGGTCGTCGATCGGCTTGGAGTCCGGCACGTACGTCGCCGGGCGCATCAGCGCGGCGACCCGGACCGCCTCGTCGGACGGGGTCTCGTGCAGCCGCCGGACGACGTCCTTGAGATAGGCGATGCCCACCACGTCGTCCTCGTTCTCGCCGATCACCGGGATCCGGGAGAAACCCGAGCGCAGCGACAGCGACAGGAACTGGCGCAGCGTCTTGTCCCCCTCGATGAACACGATGTCGGTGCGCGGCACCATGACCTCGCGGACCAGGGTGTCGCCCAGCTCGAACACCGAGTGGATCATCTCGCGCTCGTCCGGCTCGATCAGCCGCCGCTGCTCGGCCAGGTCGACCAGGTCCCGCAGCTCGGCCTCGGTGGCGAACGGGCCCTCGCGGAAGCCCTTGCCGGGAGTCAGCGCGTTGCCCAGCAGGATCAGCAGCCGCGGCAGCGGGCCCAGCACCCGCACCAGCGGATGCATGATCGTCGCCCCGGCCAGCGCCACCTTGTCGGCGTGCTGGATGGCCAGGGTGCGCGGGCCGACCCCGACCACGATGTAGCTGACCAGGATCATGATCACCGCGGCGGTGACATAGGCGCGCCAGGTCTCGTCCAGCCAGCCGATGCACAGGTCCGCCACGATCACCGTCGCGGCCAGCTCACACGAGGTGCGCAGCAGCAGCAGGAGGTTGACGTAGCGCGCCGGGTCGGCCACCACCGCCGACAGGCGGGGGGAGTCCAGCTCGGCGACCCGGACCCGGGAGACCCGGGTCAGCGCGGTCTCCACCCCGGCGAACAGGCCCGCGAAGACCACCAGGACGACCGACGTCCCGATCATCCACAACTGCACGCCGTTCAGCGGGACTCCCGCCAGCTCTCCAGCAGCCTCCCCTGCAGACCGAACATCTCGGCGTGCTCCTCCGGCTCGGCGTGGTCATAGCCCAGCAGGTGCAGGATGCCGTGGGTGCACAGCAGCTCCAGCTCCTCCTGGGTGCCGTGGCCGGCCTGCCGGGCCTGCCGCTCGGCCACCGCGGGGCACAACACCACGTCGCCCAGCAGGCCCGGATCGGCCTCCCCGTCCTCCGAGCCGCCCGACAGATGACCGGGGCGCAGCTCGTCCATCGGGAAGGCCAGGACGTCCGTCGGCTTGTCCTCGCCCATCCACTTGAGGTTGAGCTCGCGCATCGCCGGCTCGTCCACCAGCAGCAGCGACAACTCCGCCAGCGGATGGACCTGCATGCCGTCCAGGACGTGCCGGGCCAGCCTGACCAGGGTCTCCTCGTCGGCGGGGGCGCCCGACTCGTTGAGTACCTCGATGCTCATCTTCGTCCTCGTTCACGCCGCGCCGGGCGCTGATCCGCCGGCTGGACCGCGTCGTAGCGCTCGTAGGCGTCGACGATGTCGGTGACCAGCCGGTGCCTGACCACGTCGTTGCTGCTCAGCCGGCAGAAGTAGATGTCGTCGACGTTCTCGAGGATCTCCTGGACCACCGACAGGCCGCTGCGCGAGCCGGACGGGAGGTCCACCTGGGTCACGTCGCCGGTCACCACGATCTTGGAGCCGAAGCCCAGCCGGGTGAGGAACATCTTCATCTGCTCCGGCGAGGTGTTCTGCGCCTCGTCCAGGATGATGAAGGAGTCGTTGAGGGTGCGGCCCCGCATGTAGGCCAGCGGCGCCACCTCGATCGTGCCCGCCTGCATCAGCTGCGGGATCGACCCCGGATCCACCATGTCGTGCAGCGCGTCGTACAGCGGGCGCAGGTACGGGTCGATCTTCTCGTAGAGCGTGCCGGGCAGGAAGCCCAGCCGCTCGCCCGCCTCGACGGCCGGACGGGTGAGGATGATCCGGTTGACCTTCTTCTCCTGCAGCGCCTTCACGGCCTTGGCCATCGCCAGATAGGTCTTGCCGGTGCCGGCGGGGCCGATGCCGAAGACCACCGTGTGCTGGTCGATCGCGTCGACGTACCGCTTCTGGTTGACGGTCTTCGGGCGGATCGTCCGGCCCCGGGAGGAGAGGATGTCGTGGCTGAGCACCTCGGCGGGCCGGGCCGACTCGCGCAGCATCGAGACGCTGCGCTCCACCGACTCGGGGGTCAGCGTCGCGCCCTTGCGCAGCAGGGTCACCAGTTCACCGAAGAGCTTGGCCACCAGCTCCGGTTCCGAGCCGCCGGTGACGGTGATCTCGTTGCCGCGGACGTGGATGTCGCTGTTGAAGGCTCGCTCGATCACGGCCAGGAGCTCGTCACGGGAGCCCAGCAGGGCCACCATCGACTGCTCGTCGGGCACCACGATCTTGATCTGGGAGCGCGCGCCGTTCTGGGCGGGATTCTTTGATTCGGTCATCTGCCGGCCTGGAACGGCCACTGAGCCCCTCTGATCTGCGGATTCTTTTCCCTGACACCCATGGTACCGAGCGCGGGTCGTGATCGCCGACCCCTTTTTCAGCCGGGAGGCCAGTTGAGACCGCGTCCGCCCAGCACATGGGCGTGCGCGTGGAAGACCGTCTGGCCGGCGCCCGAACCGGTGTTGAAGACCACCCGGTACCCCGACCCGGCCACACCCTCCTCCTCGGCCACCCGTCCCGTCTCGGCCGCGACCTCGGCCAGCAGTTCCGGATCGGCGGCCAGCGCCGCGAAGTCGGGGTGGTGGTCCTTGGGGATCACCAGGACGTGCACCGGGGCCTGCGGGTTGATGTCGCGGAAGGCCAGCGTGCGCTCGCCCTCCCGCACCACCTCCGCGGGAACCTCACCGGAAATTATCTTGCAGAACAGACAGTCCACGTCGCCTCCGTCAGAGCCTTCCCCGGCATGCTATCGAGATCTTGAGCGGGTCCGATGCCCCACTCATCCGGCGCGGCGGCGCCCGGTCTGGTTATGGTGGCCTGGCGGCGCGAACCCCCGGCCCCCGGCGCGGGGATCCGCCCGCGCTCTTTCACGACGGGGCTCTTTCGCGACGGGGGTTCTTTCGCGACGGGGTTCTTCGACGGCAGGCCGCCCTCCCCCGGCGGTCGTGGCACACCCGCAGGGAGGTGGAGGGGTGACCGGGGCCGGACGATCAGATGCGATCGGGTAAACCGGACGAAGAAGGCGCACGTCCCAACGACGTGACCGAGACCCTCCTGGTGGCGCCGACCTCGATGGCGGCGTGGGACGCCGACCGCGCGGTGACCGAGCTGTACGGCAGCCAGTACCGTCCCCTGGTCCGGCTGGCCGCGCTGCTCGTCCGCGACCAGTCGACCGCCGAGGAGGTCGTGCAGGACGCCTTTGTCGCCATGCACGGGGCGTGGCGGCGGCTGCGCGACCCCGACAAGGCGCTGGCCTACCTGCGCCAGTCGGTGGTCAACCGGGCCCGTTCGGTGCTGCGGCACCGCGCCGTGGTGGAGAAGTACGCCCCCAAGGGCCTGCCCGACGTGCAGAGCGCCGAGACCGGCGCCATCATCGAGCTGGAGCGGGCCGCTGTGATCAAGGCGTTGCACACCCTTCCCACCCGGCAGCGGGAGGCGCTGGTCCTGCGATACTACGCCGACCTGTCCGAAGCGCAGATCGCCGCCGCCATGGGCATCAGCCGCGGCGCGGTGAAGAGCCACACGGCGCGCGGGATGGCCGCGCTCCGCAACGTCCTGGAGAAGCAGTCTTGACCCCCGGCGACTTCCACGCCGACCGCCTCCGCCGGGCCCTGCACGCGGAGGCCGAGCAGATCACGCCCGACGCCGACGGGCTGCAGCGGATCAGGGCGCGCACGGAGGCGTCCCGCCCGGCCCTGTGGTCCTGGCTGACGGGCGGCTGGAAGGGGCCCCTGCTGGCGGGCGCCGCCGTCGTCACCGTGGTCGCCGTCGCCGTGTCGGCCTCCCCTTCGGCCATCGACCGCATCACTTCGGCGGGCAATCCCCGCGAGACCGTCCAGGAGCACCTCCCCAAGTCGGCCGCGCCCGTCCCCGGGAGCGCCCCGCCCGAGAGCTCCCCGGCGGGGCCCGCGAACGGCCCCTCCGAGGATCCCTCCCCCGACTGCGTCCCCGGCGCCCATCCCGCTCCCGCGGGCCAGGACCCCACGGGTCAGAGTCCCCCGCCCCCGACCCCGGGCCAGGACGCCCCCGACGGCAGGACCGACGCCTCGGACGCCTCGCCCACCCCGTCGGCGAGCCCGCCGTCCCCCGGACCGTCCGAGGAGCCTTCGAAGGATCCCTCGAACGGCTTCTCCGCCGGGACCTCGGCCTCCCCCTGCCCGGAGACGTCCCCGCCGTCCCCCGCGCCGGAGAGCCCGCCCGCCATGACCGCGCGTCCCTCGCCTCCGGGCCAGAGCACCCGCCCGTCACCGCCGGCCCGCACGTCCGAGCCGCCTGCGCCCGTGGGCCCGAGCCCCTCCGCGGCCCGCCCCACGAGCGGTCCGCCGACCCTTCCCGCCCCCGGCACGACCGCCCGCACTCCGGACTGACGCCGGGCCGCGGCTCTCAGACGCCCATCACCAGCGGCCGGTACGGGCCATCAGGACCGAGAGGGCCGCCACCCCGGCGGTGGACGTGCGCAGCACCGTCGGCCCCAGCAGCACGGGGCGGGCGCCCGCCCCGGCGAAGAGCTCCAGTTCCTCCGGGCTGATCCCGCCTTCGGGGCCCACCACCAGCACGATCTCGCCCGGCCCTTCGACGGGGACCGCGCTGAGCGGCTCGACCGCCTCCTCGTGCAGCACCAGCGCCAGCCCCGCCCGCTCCAGACGGGCCGCCACCTGGGCGGTGGAGGCCAGGTCCGCCACCACCGGGAAGCGGCTCCGCCGGGACTGCTTGCCCGCCTCCCGGGCCGCGTTGCGCCACCGCCCGAGCGCCTTCTCCCGCCGTTCGGCCCGCCACTGCGTGATCGACCGGCTCGCCGACCACGGCACGATCTCGTCCACTCCGGCCTCGGTCATCACCTCCACGGCCAGCTCCCCGCGCTCCCCCTTGGGCAGCGCCTGCACCACCGTGATCCGGGGCGAGGCCTGCGGCTCCTCCTCCCGCTCGAGCACCTCGAGCTCCAGCCGGTCCCGCCCCGCCGACAGCACCGAGCACCGCCCCCGCGCGCCCTCCCCGTCGGTGAGCACGACCTCCTCCCCCGCCCGCAGCCGCTTCACCGTCGCCGCGTGCCGCCCCTCGGCGCCCTCCAGCACCACCCTGCCGCCCGCGCCCGCCAGCACGTCCCTGTCCACCACGAAAACCGGAGCACTCACCCCTTCATCCTCCCAGCCCCGCTCCCCCTCTCACTCCTCCTGGGGAAAACCATCATCACTCTTAGTGTCCATGCTCTAACTTGACGTTGACCACAGTGGTCCTCCCGGAGGAGGTCGATTAGCGTGACTGTCATGGCGACACCGTCACAACGGGCCATCGACGAGATCGAGGTCCCCGAGGGCTTCCGGGCAGAGCTGATCAACGGAGAGATCATCTTGTCGCCCAGTTCGAAGTCCCTGCACTGGCTGATCCAGTTCAGTTTGTTCCAGCAGTTCATTCCGCTCGGCTGGATGGTCGTCGCCGAGCAGACCATCATCCATCCGAAGCACTCCGACGAGCCCAGACCTGATTTCCTGGTGCTCTCCGACGACGAGATCGATCCCGAAGCCCACATTCCCGGCGACAAGGGTGTGCTCGTGGTGGAGGTCCTGTCCACCAACCGGGGTGTCGACCTCGTCGACAAGGTCGGGGTCTACGCCGCGTTCGGCATCCCGAACTACCTGATCATCGATCCGTTCAACGGCGAGTGCATCCTCTACCAGGAGCCGCACGGCCGGGAGTACTTCAGCAGGAAGACCATCCCGTTCGGGGAGCCGGTAGAGCTTCCCGAACCCCTGTCCCTCGCGGTGGACACCAGCGGGTTCCGCACCTACAGGCAACGAAATCGGGGATGAAGGACGCAGGGCCGCCCGTGGAGCGGGCGGCCCTGGTCAGGGGTTGTCGTAGCCGTCGCGGTAGGCG
Organism: Actinocorallia sp. B10E7; assembly: GCF_039871655.1. Classification (NCBI taxonomy): domain Bacteria; kingdom Bacillati; phylum Actinomycetota; class Actinomycetes; order Streptosporangiales; family Thermomonosporaceae; genus Actinocorallia; species Actinocorallia sp. B10E7. The sequence continues at coordinate 505,384 of NZ_JBDPLZ010000002.1, read as the reverse complement.
TCCGCGACCTCGTCTCTTCAGCCGTGGAAGGCGTCCCTCAGCCGGGAGAAGAAGCCCTGCTGGCCGGGAGCGAACTTGCCGGGAGGACGTTCCTCGTCGCGCAGGCGGGCCAGCTCGCGCAGGAGCTCCTCCTGGGCGGCGTCGAGCTTGGCGGGGGTCTCGACGTTGACGTGGATCATCAGGTCGCCGCGGCCGCTGGCGTTGAGATGCTGGGCGCCCCGCCCGTACAGGGGGATGACCTGGCCGGACTGGGTGCCGGGCCGGATGTCGACCTCCTCGGCCCCGTCGAGGGTCTCGATGACGATCGAGGTGCCCAGGGCCGCGGCGGTCATCGGGATCTGCACGGTGCAGTGCAGGTCGTCGCCCTCCCGTTCGAAGATCTCGTGGGGGCGTTCGACGATCTCCAGGAAGAGGTCGCCGGCCGGGCCGCCGCCGGGGCCGACCTCGCCCTCGCCCGCGAGCTGGATGTGGGTGCCGTGCTCCACGCCCGCGGGGATCTTGACCTTGATGGTGCGCTGGGTGCGCACCCGGCCGTCGCCCGCGCACTCCGGGCAGGGGTTGCGGATGACCGAGCCGTAGCCGCCGCACTGGGGGCACGGCCGGGACGTCATGACCTGGCCCAGGAAGCTGCGCTGCACCTGCTGGATCTCACCCCGGCCATGGCACATCTCACACGTGTCGGGATGGCTGCCGGCGGCGGAGCCCGAACCGGTGCAGGCACCGCAGACCGTCGCGGTGTCGATGGTCAGCTCACGGGTGGTGCCGAACGCCGTCTCCGAGAGGTCGAGCTCGACCCGCAGCGTCGCGTTGCGGCCCCGGCGGGCGCGGGAACGCGGACCGCGGGTGCTGGCCGTCCCGAAGAGGGTGTCCATGATGTCGCTGAACGGGAACCCTGCGCCGAAGCCCGCGCCCCCGCCGCCCATCGCGGAGCCGAACGGATCGCCCCCCAGGTCGTGTATCTCTCGTTTCTTGGGGTCGGACAGCACCTCGTAGGCCTGCGTGACCTCCTTGAACTTCTCCTGGCTCTCCGCGTCCGGATTGACGTCAGGGTGAAGTTCGCGGGCGAGCCGGCGATAGGCCTTCTTGATCTCGTCCGGAGTCGCGTTACGGCTCACCCCAAGGGTGGCATAGTAGTCGCGCACTACGATCCCGCCAGAATCTGACCGACGTAACGTGCCACAGCGCGTACCGCTCCCATCGTTCCTGGGTAGTCCATTCGGGTGGGTCCGAGAACCCCGAGCCGGGCCAGCGCCTGCCCGTCCATGCCGTAGCCCGCGGCGACCACGGACGCGGAATGCAGCCCTTCGAGCTGGTTCTCGGCACCGATCCGCACGGTCAGGGTAGCCGGGTCCCCGGCCTCCCCGAGCAGGCGCATCAGCACCACCTGTTCTTCCAGGGCCTCCAGCACGTCCCGGAGGCCCTTCGAGAAGTCGCCGAGCGCGAGGTTGGCCGCGCCCGCGAAGACGATCTTCTCTTCGTTCCGTTCGACCAGGGTCTCCAGCAGGACCGACAGCACCGCCACGGCCACCGGCCGGTCCTCGGCCGGCACCCGCTCGGGCAGGTCCGCGACGGCCAGCGGCACCTCGCCGAACGACCGCCCGTCCAGACAGGCGTTCAGCAGGGCGCGCAACTGCGCCACGGACTCGTCGGTGAGCTCGGGGTGGGTCTCCACCAGCCGCTGCTCGACCCGGCCCGTGTCGGTGATCAGGATCAGCAGCAGCCGCCCCGCGGCCACCGGCACCAGTTCGATGTGCCGGACCGAGGAGCGGATCAGCGACGGGTACTGCACCACCGCGACCTGCCGGGTCAGCTGGGCCAGCAGCCGGACCGTCCGCGAGACGACGTCGTCCAGGTCGTAGGCCCCGTTGAGGAAGGTCTCGATGGCACGGCGCTCCGGCGTCGACAGGGGCTTGATCGTGGACAGCCTGTCGACGAACAGGCGGTAGCCCTTGTCCGTGGGAATACGGCCCGCGCTGGTGTGGGGCTGGGTGATGTACCCCTGCTCCTCCAGAACCGCCATGTCGTTGCGCACCGTGGCCGGGGAGACCCCCAGAGCGTGGCGTTCGGCCAGGGCCTTGGAGCCCACCGGCTCGTTGGTGGAGACGTAGTCTTCGACGATGGCGCGCAGAATGGCCAGCTTACGATCGTCCAGCAACGCGCTCACCTCCTGCTTGGCACTCCCAGTCTACGAGTGCCAAGTGTACGGTCCCAGAGGGCGAAGTCGATGTGCGAGAGTCGGTGGCATGTCCTGGGAAGAGGTGGCAGACCGGTGTTTCCGCCGTGGGTACGGCGGATTCGACGTGAACGTGGGCGTGGTCTCCGGACGGCTGGGCGCGGTGCTGATCGACACCAGGGCCTCGGTGCCCGAGGGCTTGGAACTCCGGGAGCAGCTGCGTGAGCTGGGCGTGGAGACGCCCCTCGCGGTGGTCAACACCCACGGCCATTTCGACCACTGCTTCGGCAACGCCGCCTTCGACGGCCCGTTCTGGGGCCATCTCGACCTGCCCGGGTACCTGGAGCACGAGGCCTGGCGCACCATGGCCGAGGACGATCCGGACTGGGCGGCCCGGGTCGAGGGCACCCCGGTGACCGTCCCCTCCCGGCTGGTCCGCGACACCGCGCTGATCGACCTCGGCGACCGGATCGTCGAGCTGCACCACCTCGGCCGCGGCCACACCGGCCACGACCTGGTCGTCCGGGTGCCCGACTGCGGCCTGGTCTTCGCCGGTGACCTCGTCGAGGAGTCCGGGCCGCCCTGCTACGGCTCCGACAGCTTCCCCCTGGACTGGCCGATCACCCTGACCCGCCTGCTGGAGCTGGACCCCGAGCGCGTCGTCCCGGGCCACGGCGGACCCGTCGGCACGGAGTTCACCGAAAGCCAGAGGGACGCGATCGCGGCGGTCGCCCACGGCATCCGGGAGACCTACGACGCCGGCCTCGACCCGCTGAAGGCGCTCAGGAGCGCGGAGTGGCCCTACGATCCGGCTCTTCTTCTGCACGCGGTACGGCGCGGGCACCTCCAACTGGCGGCCTCGGGTTAGGGTCGTGGGCGTGCGCAGCAAGGACTATGGCGAAGACGTGCTCGCCGGGAACTGGCGCCTGCCCCGCAAGGGCCGGTTCCCCGAGATCCAGGCCGAACGCGACCTGGTGGTGGAAGACCCCGACAGCGGTTTCTGCGGTGCGGTCGTGGCCTGCGGCAAGGACGAGGTCACCCTGGAGGACAGGTTCGGCAAGCGCCGGGTCTTCCCCCTCGCGGTGGCCGGGTTCCTGCTCGACGGGCGGCCCGTCACCCTCGTCCGGCCCGGTCCGCGGCAGCCGGGCGCGGCGCGCAGCGCGTCCGGTTCGGTCTACGTCCGCGGCCACAGGGCGCGGGTGGCCCGGGAGAGCCGGATCTACGTCGAGGGCGTGCACGACGCCGAGTTGGTCGAGAAGATCTGGGGCCACGACCTGCGGGTCGAGGGCGTGGCCGTGGAGTACCTGGAGGGCGTCGACGACCTCCCGCTGATCGTCGAGGAGTTCGAACCGGGCCCGGGACGCAGGCTCGGCGTCCTGGTCGACCATCTGGTGCCCGGCTCCAAGGAGTCCCGGATCGCCGCGCGGATCACCGACCCGCACGTGCTGATCTGCGGGCATCCCTTCATCGACGTCTGGCAGGCGGTGAAGCCCCGCGCGCTGGGCATCCGCGCCTGGCCGGAGGTGCCCAGGGGCTTCGACTGGAAGGAAGGGGTCTGCGCACGTCTCGGCTGGCCCGGTGACACCGGGGCAGCATGGAGGAGGATCCTCGGCTCTGTCCGTTCTTATGCCGATCTGGAACCAGAATTGCTCGGACGCGTCGAAGAATTGATTGACTTCGTCACCGCCAAGGAGTGACCGCCTTGTCCCGCCGCCCCCGCCCCACTCCCACGGTCCGGCTCCCCGACGGCTACGCCGCCGGCGCGCACGGAGGCCCCACGACCCCCGACGAGCGCCAGTGGGCGCTCACCGCCTACATCGGCCAGTTCCTGCTGTGGGCGCTCCCGCCGCTGTACGTCTACCTGACCAAGAAGAACCGGTCGGCCTACGCCCGCCACCACGGCCGCCAGGCCCTCAACCTCGCCATCACCACGGGGATCGTCTTCGGGATCTCGGTCTTCCTCTACCAGTGGGCCGACTTCTTCCTGTGGATCGCCGCGGGCTCGGTGACGGTGTCGATGGGCCTCGTGGTCTACAGCGCCACCCGGGTCAACCGGGGCGACTGGCACCGGCTGCCCGCGCTGGTGGCCTGGCCGATCATCAAGTGAGGCCGGGCCTCAGGTGAGGTCGCGGACGACGGCGTCCGCGAGCAGCCGGCCGCGCCGGGTGAGGACTGCCCTGCCGTCCTCGCGGCGCAGCAGGCCGAGCTCCTCCTGCTCGCGGACCGCCCGTTCGTCCAGCAGTTCCAGTGGGCAGCCGCTGCGCAGCCTCAGCTCCAGCAGGACGCGCTCCAGCCGCCGCGTGCCGGCGTCGAGCACCTCGCGGGCGTGCGCGGGGGTGATCCCCTGCGCCAGCCGCTGGGCGTAGGCGGCGGGGTGCTTGACGTTCCACCAGCGGGTGCCGCCCACGTGGGCGTGCGCGCCGGGCCCCGCCCCCCACCAGTCGGCGCCCTGCCAGTACAGCAGGTTGTGTCGGCACTCCCCGCCGGGCAGCGCCCAGTTGGACAGCTCGTACCAGCTCATCCCGGCCTTCTCGAAGAGCTCGTCGGCCATCAGGTAGCGGTCGGCCATCGCGTCGTCGTCGGGCTCGTCCAGCTCGCCGCGCGCGACCCGGGCGGCGAGCTTCGTGCCCTCCTCGACGATCAGGGCGTAGGCGGAGACGTGGTCGGGGCCCGCGGCCAGGGCCTGCTCGACGGACTCGCGCCAGTCGTCGTCGCTCTCGCCCGGGGCGCCGTAGATCAGGTCGAGGTTGACGTGGCCGAACCCCGCTTCCTTGGCCTGCGCGACCACCAGCGGGACCCGGGCGGGGGTGTGGGTGCGGTCCAGGGCTTTCAGGACGTGGTCCTTGGCGCTCTGCATCCCGTACGAGATCCGGGTGAAACCGGCTTCCAGCAGGCCCGCGAGGGAGGCGGGGGTGACGGTCTCTGGATTGGCCTCCGTGGTCACCTCCGCGTCCTCGGCCAGGCCGAACTCGTCGCGGATCGCCCGCAGGATCCGGCCGAGGTCCTCCGGCGGGAGGAGGGTGGGGGTGCCGCCGCCGACGAAGACCGTCCGTACGGGCGCGTCCGCCTCTCCCAGGACCCTCCGGGCGAACCGGATCTCGGAGATCACCGTGTCGGCGTAGGAGTCACGGGACGCGCCGGGGCCCAGCTCCGTCGCCGTGTAGGTGTTGAAGTCGCAGTAGCCGCACCTCGTCACGCAGAACGGGACGTGCACGTAGAACCCGAAGGGCCGGGTGCCGAAACCCTCCAGTGACGCTTCGGGCAGCCGCCCGTCGGCGGGCATGGGATCCCCTTCGGGGAGGGTCGAGGGCATGCCTCCAGTGTTACAGGTGCGCCGGACCTCCCGAGCCGGGCTCGGGCCGGGCTCAGCCCCCGACGGGGTCGAAGTCCACGATCCGCTGCGGCATCGTCTCGGTCACCGAGGCGGCGGGCAGGATCCGCATCGTGCCCGGGGCGCCCGGCCGCTGGTCCAGCCGGACCACCCGGCCCGGGTAGGCCCGCTGGGCGATCTCGACGTCCCGCTGGTCCCAGCGGCCGTAGAAGACGGGGTGGCCGTTCTCGAGCTCCACCTTCTCCGCGCCCGTCGGCCAGCGCCGGAGGAAGGAGTCGATCTCGAAGGCCTCCTGCGGTGCCGGCAGGTCCGGGCCGTTCTCGTACACCATGTACGCTCCCTCGACCGGGCCGCGCCACGGGGGGATCCCGCTGAAGAGCCGGTCCGGCCGAATCTCGATCTTGAATGGTTCGGTGAGCCGCACCGACTCGCCGCGGCCCACGACGGCCTGCTCGACGTGGCGCCCGCCGCGCAGCGTGTGGACGTGTACGCGGACCCCGTCGGGCGCCAGGTCCACGACCCAGTAGCAGGGAACCCCGTACCTGGCGTACAGGTCGCGTTTGGCCCCCAGGTCGCGGACCCGAGAGGCCTCCGAGGTCACCTCGACGGCCAGGAGCGGGGCTCCCTCCACGAATCCCTCACGTTCCTGGGCCTCGCAGTAGACCAGGAGGTCCGCGCGGATCCAGGTGCCGTCCCCCAGGTGTGCGGCGGCGGACGTCCTGGTCCTCATGTCGCCGTATTCGGCGATCATCAACGGGGCTACGAGGTCCGCCACGAGGATCTGGTGCAAGAGTGTGTGACCCACGGCGCTCAGTTTTCACCACAGAACACAAGGTCACTGGCGATTTTGGACACCGTGAAGACTCGATCTGGTCACAGAGTCCCTGGAGACCTCCGCCGTGAACCGCTCAGCCGCGGCCGCGGCACCCGGTTCGGAGCAGACGCCACCGCTCGATCATCCGAGCGGCGGCGATCGTTCTGGCGGGAACTCTCAGCCCTTGACCGTGGTGAGCAGGACGACCGAGTCCTCGACCGCGGTCAGGCCGTGCCGCTCGTGCGGGATCGCCGCCAGTTCACCCTCGCGCAGTTCGGTGTCGCCCACTCCCGAGGTGATGACGACGTGACCCGCGAGCACCTGGAGGCTCGCGGCGTGCGGGGAGTTGTGCTCGTCCAGGCTGTGGCCGCCGACCAGCGCGATCACCGTCTGCCGCAGCGGCCCCTCATGCAGGAACAGGTGGGCGCTCCGGCCGTTCTTGTCGGCCTTCGCCTCGGTGAGGTGGCGCTCGGCGAGTGCTCTGAGATCCGTCATGATCTAGGGATTCCCGGACCTGCGGGCCGGAATCCTCCCCGAGCGCCCCGAAACAGTGCTTCAGCTCACCAGGGGGATGGCCACCCACTGCGGGTAGCGGTACCACTCGCCCCGGCTGGCCGCGACCCCCGCCATGATCAGGAAGATGACCTCGACGGCACCCAGAGGGATGAACAGCAGGAAGCCGATCCCGAAGGTCACCACCGACAGGAAGGTCACCGCCATCACGTAGATGAAGCAGGTGATCGCGAAATTGAGGGCCTGGACCGAGTGCCAGCGGATGTACTGGGAGCGGTCCTTGTACAGGAGGTAGGTGACCAGCGGCGCGAAGAAGCCGACGATCAGCTGGCCGAGGTGCGCGGCCATCGCGTAGGTCCGCTCCTCGGCCGGGTTCACCGGCGGACCGGCCTGGACGAAGGGCTGCTGCGGGGGAAAGGGCGGCGTCGGCTGCGCGTAGGGCTGCTGGCCGTAAGGCTGCTGCCCGTAAGGCGGTTGCTGCCCGTAGGGCTGCTGCTGGCCGTAAGGGTCGCCGTAGGGCTGCTGGGGGTTCCAGCCGGGGTCGGTCATGCCTGCGCTCGTTTCTCATCTTGCTGGCGGGGGCGCGTCCTTCCCCGCTTCTGACGTGGCCGACGCCCGGATGGTTCACCCGCTCCTCTTTCCCGCCGCACCACGGCGTCATCGGGCACCGCCTGGAACTCGTCCGCGACGCCGCCCGACCGACCAGGAGGGCAGGGGTGGAACAACTGCCGAACCGTCCGGCTACTTCTTCGGTTTGTCGGCCGAGGAACCGGTGGAGAGCGCCGCGACGAAGGCCTCCTGGGGCACGTCCACGCGCCCGATGGTCTTCATCTTCTTCTTGCCCTCCTTCTGCTTCTCCAGCAGCTTGCGCTTACGGGAGATGTCGCCGCCGTAGCACTTGGCCAGGACGTCCTTGCGGATGGCGCGGATGTTCTCGCGGGCGATCACCCGGGCGCCGATGGCCGCCTGGATCGGCACCTCGTACTGCTGCCTGGGGATCAGTTCCTTGAGCTTCGTGGTCATCATCAGGCCGTACTCGCGGGCCTTGTCGGCGTGCACGATCTGGCTGAAGGCGTCCACGGACTCGCCCTGCAGCAGGATGTCGACCTTGACGAGCTTGGACTCCTGCTCACCCGAGGGCTCGTAGTCGAGGCTGGCGTAGCCGCGTGTCCGGGACTTCAGCTGGTCGAAGAAGTCGAAGATGATCTCACCGAGCGGCAGGGTGTACTTGATCTCGACCCTGTCCTCCGACAGGTAGTCCATGCCGTGCAGCACACCGCGGCGGCCCTGGCACAGCTCCATGATCGTGCCGATGAACTCCGTCGGGGTGAGCACCGTGGCCCGCACGACCGGCTCGTACACCCGGGCGATCTTGCCGTCCGCGGGGTACTCGCTGGGGTTGGTGACGATGTGCTCTTGGCCGTTCTCCATCTCCACCCGGTAGATGACGCTCGGCGCGGTGGAGATCAGAGCCAGGTTGAACTCCCGCTCCAGGCGCTCGCGGACGATCTCCATGTGGAGCAGGCCGAGGAAGCCGCAGCGGTAGCCGAAGCCCAGAGCCAGCGACGTCTCCGGCTCGTACACCAGCGCGGCGTCGTTCAGCCGCAGCTTGTCGAGGGCGTCGCGGAGCAGCGGGTAGTCGTCGCCGTCGATCGGGTACAGGCCCGAGTAGACCATCGGCTTGGGGTTGTCGTACCCGCCGAGCGCCTCCGGCGCCGGGCGGGACGCCATCGTCACCGTGTCGCCGACCCTCGCCTGGCGGACGTCCTTCACGCCGGAGATCAGGTAGCCGACCTCGCCGACGCCCAGGCCCTCGGTCGAGATCGGCTCGGGGGAGATCACGCCGACCTCGAGAGTGTCGTGGGCGGCGCCCGTCGACATCATCAGGGACTTCTCGCGGCGGGTGATCCGGCCGTCCACGACCCGGACGTAGGTGACCACACCCCGGTAGGTGTCGTAGACCGAGTCGAAGATCAGCGCGCGCGCCGGGGCGTCCGCGTCGCCCACCGGGGCCGGGACCTCCGCCACGATCTTGTCGAGCAGCTCGGTGACGCCCACGCCCGTCTTGCCGGAGACGCGCAGCACCTCCGACGGGTCGCAGCCGATCAGGCCGGAGATCTCCTCGGCGACCTTCTCCGGCTGGGCGGCCGGCAGGTCGATCTTGTTGAGGACCGGGATGATGTGGAGGTCGGCCTCCATGGCCAGATACAGGTTGGCCAGTGTCTGGGCCTCGATGCCCTGGGCGGCGTCCACCAGCAGGATCGCGCCCTCGCAGGCGGCCAGCGACCGGGAGACCTCATAGGAGAAGTCCACGTGGCCCGGCGTGTCGATCATGTTCAGGACATGGTCTTTCCAGGGCAGCCGGACGGCCTGCGACTTGATGGTGATGCCGCGTTCCCGCTCGATGTCCATCCTGTCCAGGTACTGGGCACGCATCGAGCGGTCGTCGACGACCCCGGTCAGCTGCAGCATGCGGTCGGCCAGGGTGGATTTGCCGTGGTCGATGTGCGCGATGATGCAGAAGTTGCGGATCACCGCGGGATCGGTGTGGTTCGGTACGGGCGGCACGCGGATCCTAGGTTGACGTGGAGGACTTCCGCTTACCATGGTCCCATGTCCGGGTCGATGCTCTGGTCCGAGTTGGGGATGAGCCCCCGGGCTTGGTAGTCTGCATCCTTGCGTGTGGGCGCGTGTGTCTCCGTGCCCGCAGATCCGAATCGGCTGCCGGATCTCCGCGCCCCATCCGTAACGTTGACTTCAATCGAGGCTTTCTTCAGTGGCGAACATCAAGTCCCAGATCAAGCGGAACAAGCAGAACGAGAAGGCGCGCCTGCGCAACAAGGCGGTCAAGACCGAGCTCAAGTCGGCGATCCGCAAGTTCCGCGAGGCCGCCGCCGCCGGTGACGCCGAGGCCGTCGACGCCGCGCTGCGCAACGCCGGCCGCAAGCTGGACAAGGCCGTCAGCAAGGGCGTCATCCACAAGAACCAGGCCGCGAACCGCAAGTCCGCGATCGCCAAGCAGGCCGCCGCCCTCGGCAAGTAGGCCTTTCCGGCGCCTCTCCCGCGTATCCCCTCCTCGCGAGGAAGGGATACGCGGGAGAGACACCGAGAGACGAAGCCGCGACGTCATGACGTCGCGGCTTTTCTTATGGCTTCAACGAATCCGCACTGTTTATTCCTTCGCCTTCCGCCGCGGCCCCGGCCTACGATCCGCCACATGGACGCGAAAAGAAGGGTGAAAATCTCCAAGTACCTCGCCCGCCATCTCCGGCATCAGCCGGCCCGCCTCGGCCTCACCCTCGATCCCGCGGGCTGGACCGACGTCGCGGCGCTCCTCGCCGCCTGTCGGGCCCGGGGCCTCCCCCTCACCCTCGAAGAACTCCACGAGGTCGTCGAGACCAACGACAAGCGGCGCTTCGCCTTCTCCGAGGACGGACTGCGCCTGCGCGCCAGCCAGGGCCACACCATCGAGGTCGACCTCGGGCTCCCCCCGGCCGATCCCCCGCCCGTCCTCTACCACGGCACCGTCGGCCGCCTCCTGGAACCGATCTTCCAGGAGGGCCTGCGCCCCATGACCCGGCACGACGTCCATCTGTCCGCCGCGCCCGAGACCGCCCGCGGGGTCGGCGCCCGCCGGGGCGCCCCCGTCGTCCTCACCGTCGACGCCGCCGCCATGGCCGCGGACGGCCACGAGTTCCGCGTCAGCGCCAACGGCGTCTGGCTGACCCCCGCCGTCCCGCCCTCCTACCTCGGCTTCCTCACCCCGCCCCCGGACGGCTCCCCGGCTGAGGCCGTTCCGTGAATCCCGGCCGAAACCCCTCGCGGATCCCGGCCGAGACCCGTTCCGCGGACCGTCGGCCGAGGCGGCCGCCGCTCAGGGCAGCCCGATGGCCCGCTCGACGTCCTCCCAGGTGGGAGTGACGATCACCCAGTCCGGAGCCTCCTCCTCCTGGGGCCCGAACAGGTACCGGTAGGGGACCAGATCCCTGATCGCCCGGTGCACGTCCATCCGGTCGTCGATCATGTGGGTGATCCCCAGCTCCGCGCAGTGGATCGCCTTTTCCTCCCGCTTCCGGCAGTACCGCACGTTCTCCCGCGGAATCCCCGTCTTCCCGTAGAAGTCGTGGTGTTCCAGCCAGGCCAGCGAGAGCGGCTCCCCCTCCTCGCTCACCCGCGAGATCACCCAGGCCCGCCCGCTGAAACGTTCCACCAGCCGCGGCAACACCGCGAACGCCCCCTCGATCAACGGCATCTGCCGCGGATCATCCAAGAACACCCTTCCTTGGGCATTCCGATTGGCCCCCACCACCACACGTCCCAGGTCCACGCCCAGCCTCGCCTCTGCCATGCCCCTACCTTCTCCACCAACCACCCCACCCGCAACCGCTTCCCCCAACCCCGTCCTCACCGGGCAGAGCACCCCGCCTCCCGCAGGACGGTCACCAGAGCACACGGAGCAGGAGCAGGAGCGTCCGAGGAGATACAGGCCGGGAAGGCCCGGTCGGTCACGGCACCCGGCCGTGCGACGAGGCGCACGCTCGGAGGGCGAGGTCCGGGGTCAGCGGAGGGCTCGAGCGGTGACGATCTCCTTGATCGCCTTTTCGAGGGCGTAGGAGGCGTCGGCGGCGCCGCCCTTGATGGCCCCGTCAGTCTCGGCGACGACGGTGAGGGCGCGCGCGATGCCCTCCGGGGACCAGCCGCGGAGCTGTTTCTGGAGGCGCTCGATCTTCCAGGGGGGCATGCCGAGCTCCTTGGCGAGGGCGAAGCTCTTGCCCCGGGCCCCGCTGACCTTGGCCAGACCCCGGATGCCCTGGGCGAGGGCGCTGTTGATGAGGACGGCCGCCACACCGGTGTCCAGGGCCCAGCGGAGCTGCTCCAGGGCCTCGCCGAGGTTGCCCTCGACGGCCAGGTCCGCCACGGTGAAACCGCTGACGTCGGCCCGGCCCCGGTGGTAGCGGGCGACGGCCGCGTCGTTGATCTTCCCGCCGGTGTCGGCCATCAGCTGGCTGCAGGCCGCCGCCAGCTCCCGCAGGTCGTTGCCCACCGCGTCCAGGAGCTGCTGGGCGGCGCCCGCGCTGATCGTGCCGCCCAGCAGCCGGATCTCCGACCGGAGGAAGTCCAGCCGCTCCCCCGGCTTGGTGATCTTAGGGCAGGTGATCTTCCGCGCCCCCGCCTTGCTCCACGCCTCCAGCAGCGCCTTGCCCTTGACGCCGCCCGCGTGCACCAGGACGAACACCATGTCGTCCGCCGGATTCTTCACATACGCGCCGACCTCGGCCGCGAGGTCCTTGCCCAGGTCCTGCGCCCCCCGCAGCACCAGCACCTTCCCGCCGCCGAACAGGGAGGGCGACGTCAGCTCCACCAGCCGTCCCGGCTCCAGCGTCGAAGGCGTCAGATCGACGACCTCGGTGTCGGGATCACTCCGCCGCGCCTCCTGGACGATCTCCCCCACCGCCCGCTCGACCAGCAGTTCCTCGTCCCCCACCACCAACGTCACCGCATCCACCCCCCCAGGATGTCACGCCTTCGGAACGTTCGCCGTCCCGGATCCGGAAGGTGTTCAGGAGCGGGTGGCCACCTCGATGCCGCGGTCGGAGGTGCTCACCGCGATGTCTCCGTGCTGGTCCGTCCGGTAGACGCGGATCCCGCGCAGCATCCTCAGGAGCCGATCCGACGGATGCCCGTAGTCGTTGTCCCTCCCCACGGAGATCAGAGCCACCCGGGGTCCGCCCTCGGTCAGGAAAGACGGTTCCTGACGGGCGCTTCCATGGTGGGGGACCTTCAACACGTCCACTCTGGGCACCAGTCCGCGCAACGCCCGTTGCCCTTCCTCCTCCAGATCGCCTCCCAGCAGCACGGTCAGCCCGGGCCATCTGGCCACCAGCACCAGGCTCGCGTTGTTGATCTCCGTTCCGCCGGCCCCGTCCGGGACCTCCTGGCCGCTTCGGGGAGCCAGCACCTCGATCTCCAGTTCTCCGACTCTCCAACGTTCTCCCGCTGCCGCCGCCACGACCCGGATCCGGGTGTGGGAGGCCGGGCGGAGGCCCGAGGTGTGGAGGGCGCGGAGCTCCGAGGTGGTGGGGCTGAGGGGGGTGTGGACGACGGTGGAGAGAGTGCGGTCGCGGGGGATGCCGGGGAGCCCAGCCAGGTGGTCGGCGTGGGGATGGGTGATGAAGAGGAGGGGGATGGTGTGGAGGGAGAGGCGGGAGAGGCAGTCGTCGATGAGGGCGGGGTCGGGACCCGCGTCGACGATGACGGCCCGGCCCGGGGCGGCGTGGAGGACCAGGGCGTCGCCCTGGCCCACGTCGCAGGCGACGATGCGCCAGCCGCGGGGAGGCCAGCCGGGGGCGGTCAGGCGGAAGGTGAGGGCCGCGAGGGCCAGGCCCGCGAGCGCCGCGGCGACGAGCCTGCGGGGGGCGCGATGGCGGATGGCCGCGGCGACCGCGGCGGTGAGGACGACCAGGAGGAGGGCGCCCAGGAGTCCCTGGTGCCAGGGGATCGTGCCGTAGGGGACGGCGGCGAAGGTCCTGGCCACCGAGACGACCCAGCCCGCCGCCCAGCCCGCGGGACGGACCGTCAAGGTCGCCAGGCCGGGGAAGAAGGGGGCCACGGCGGCCGTCAGGAAGCCGCAGACCGTCGCGACGGCTATCGCGGGGGCCGCCAGCACGTTCGCGGGGACGGCGGCCAGGCTGACCGTGCCCGCCAGCAGCACCAGGACGGGTCCGACCGCGGCCTGGGCGGCCAGGGGGACGGCGATCGCCTCGGCCAGCCTCCGGGACAGACCGGCGCCGGACAGCCGGTCCCGCCATCGCGGGGCCAGCGCCAGCAGTCCGGACGTGGCCAGCACCGACAGGGCGAACCCGTAGGACCGCGCGAGCCCCGGGTCGGCCAGGACCAGCACGATGACCGCCGCGGCCAGCGCGGGCACGCCCTGCCGCTCCCTGCCGAGGCAGACGGCGGTCAGCCCGACGAGCCCCATGACGGTCGCCCGCAGCACGCTCGGTTCCGTGCCCACGACGAGCACGAATCCCAGCACCACGGCTCCGGCGAGCACCGACCCCAGCAGGTTGCCCAGGCCCGCCCGGCGTCCCGTCCACAGCACCACCACCACCAGGATCGAGAAGTTCGCCCCGCTGACGACCAGGCAGTGCACCAGCCCCGACCGTTCGAACTCCTCTCTCAGCTCCGTGCGGACGCCCGCCGTGTCCCCCAGCACCATGGCGGGGACGACCCCTCGCGCGTCCGGTTCCAGGCCCCGCACCGCCTCCCGCAACGCGTCCCGCACGCCTGTGGCCGCCCGCTGGGCCGTTCCCGCCTCGGCCACCACCCGGGGCTCGCCCCGCGCCAGCACCACCGCCCCCAGCAGCTCCCCCCGTTCGGGGACCCCCAGCCGCCCCCGCGCCCGTACCCGCTGCCCGCTCTCCACCTCCCGCCATCCCTCCTGCCGCGCCAGCACCACCACCGGCGTCCGTACCCGCGTCCCGTTCTCCAGCCCTATCCAGACCGCCCGCCCCTCCACGACCACCACCCCCTTGCCGGTCACCCGCCCCTCCCCTTTCACCACGACCTCCACGGTCGTGTTCACCCCCCGCTCCGCCGCCTCCCGCACCACCCCGCCCCGCACCGACTCCACCCGCAGCCCCGTCCCCAAAGCCGAAGCGGCTCCCAACGCCAGCACCACCCCCGCCAACCCCCGCCCCACCTGAAGCCCTGACCCCCTCCTCTCCGCCCCGCCACGGCGGAGAAGAACGCGAAGCGCACCTTTCTCTCCGCCGGAGAGCCGCACGCGAGACGCTCCTCCGCTGTCTCCGTCCGGGCAGGGGCCAAGACTGCTCGCAGAGCCGGGCTGCCGTTCCAGGTGAGGTTCCCGGCCGCCGTCGGGTGCGGCGAACCGGTCGTCTCTCGCGAGCCGGTGGAGCGGTTTCCTTTGCGCGGGGCGGGAGCCGCCGGGGGCCGCCAGAAGAAGAAGCCCGGGGACCGCGCAGAGGGCGGCCACCAGGTAGGCGAGAACCGGTGGCGCGGGCAGGAGGAAGAAGGCCGCGGCCCAGACGGACAAGGCGGGGGCCACCAGGCGGAGGTCCGCGGAAGGGCCCGGGAGCGGAGCGGAGACGGCCGGAGGCGGAGCGGAGGCGGCCGGAGGCCGGGTGGGATCAGGGCGGGGTGACATGGACTTCGTCCTTCAGATCGGCGAAGCGGCGTTCGCCTATGCCGTTGACGTCCTGGAGTTGCTCGACCGTGCGGAAGAGTCCGTTCTCGGCACGGTGGTCGAGGATGCGCTGGGCCAGGACCGGACCTACGCCGGGGAGTTCCTGGAGTTGTTCCAGCGTCGCGGTGTTGAGGTCGAGGGGCGTGGCGGGGCCGGTGGAGGCGGCGGGCCGAGCCGGGGGGACGGGAGCCGCGGGCAGGTCGGAGCCCACGACGATCTGCTCGCCGTCGGTGAGCTTGCGGGCCAGGTTGACGGCGCCGACCTTGCCGTTCTTGCGCAGGCCGCCCGCGGCTTTCACCGCGTCGGTCACCCGGGAGCCTGGCGGGAGGGTCACCACGCCGGGGGTGCGGACGTCGCCGGTGACATGGACTATCAACGGGTCTCCCGGGAGTTCCGTGGTGGGAGCCGCCACGGGCCGGGCGTGGAGAGCGGCTGCGGGCGGAGGCGGGGAGTCGGGGCCGGTGGAGGCCGGCGGGACCGGCTCGGGTTCGGGACGGCCCGTCCACAGCAGGACTCCGGCCGCGAGGGCGGCGATCAGGCCGACGACGGCCAGGGCCCGGGCCCCGGTGATACCCGGATCCCAGCGTTCCAGGGCGGCGCCGAGTCCTCCCGCGCCGCGGAGGGAAGGGCGCGGTTTCAAAGGCGGGGCCGCTGGGCCCGGAGCGGAGGCGTGCCTGGGCTCGTCGTCGATCCACATCTCGCGTCCCGAGGAGGGTTCCCGCGAGCCGGCCTCGTCCGTCCAGTCGTCCGTGCCCGGGTCCTCGTACGTGAACGGCCGGGCGGGCTCCGGCTCCCCGCCCCAGAAGCCTTCGTCCGGACGGGACCTCCGCTCGCCCTCTGACGGGCCGGGCGGTTGCGGGCCGGCTCGTAAAAAGGCGGCGGGTGGCGCGTCCTGCTCCCCGCCGAACGGCTCGGGCTCGGGAAACCGCTGGCTCTGGGCGACCGGGCGTCTGCTCATGCCCCGACGTTAGGCACCCTCCGCGCACCGAAAATCACCGAACGCCGTTCTGGGGAAAACGCCGGCACAGTCCGGCGACAACGGTTCACCGCCGACGCGATGACCGCCCGGCCCTCACCCGAGGAGCACACCGCTCAGCAGAGCGGCGCACCTGAGCGCGCAGGTGCGGGTGACGGCCCGGCCGCCGCGCCCTGAGCGGAGGGCGCGGAGGATTCGTGCGGACGTCAGAGGGGGCTGATGGCCACGCCGAGGGTGCCGGGGCCGACGTGGGCGCCGATGACGGGGCCCACTTCGGTCACGCGGAGGTCGCGGAGGTTGGGGACGCGGTCGCGCAGGCGGTTGGCGAGGGCCTCGGCGCGGGGGGCCGCCGCGACGTGCTGGACGCCGATGTCGACCTCGGCGTCCCCTGCGCGGGCCAGGACGAGCTCTTCCATCCTGGACAGGGCGCGGGAGGAGGTGCGGACCTTCTCCAAGGGGGCGATCCGGCCCTCGGAGAGGTGCAGCAGCGGCTTGACGCGCAGGGCCGTGCCGAGGAAGCCCGCGGCGGCGCCGATCCGTCCTCCCCGGCGCAGGTACTCCAGAGTGTCGACGTAGAAGAGCGTGCTGCTGTTCTCGGCGCGGCGGCGGACGACCGCCTCGACCTCGTCCAGGCCGGCCCCTTGCTCAGCGGCGAGCGCTCCGGAGAGCGCCGCGAAGCCGAGGGCCATGCCGATGGTGCGGCTGTCGACGACCCTGACGGGAACGGACGCCTCCTCCGCCGCCAGGTACGCGCATTCCAGGCTTCCGGACATCGTGCCCGACAGGTGGACGGACACGATGGCGGAGGCCCCTGTTCCGGCCGCCGCCTTATAGGCCTGGGCGAAACGTTCCGGGGAGGGGCGGGAGGTGGACACCGGCTGCCATTCGCGCATCGCTTCGGCCAGGTCGTCCGTGGTGACCAGGCCGTCCTCGTAGGAGGCTCCCCCGATGACGATCTGGAGCGGGACCACTTCCAGGTCATGCCGCGTGATCAGCTCGGGAGGCAGATAAGCGGAAGAATCCGTGACTATCGCAACACCCATGTCCGCACCGTACCCAGATAGCGTTAACCCCTCGTCACGTCAACGTGACTGTGACGCTGCCGATTCCGGGTCTCCGCAATACGCCCGAAGCACGGCGTCCGCTCGGGACGCGGCCCGCGAGAACCGGGAACAGGCCGTCTTCGCGCCCGCGCGGGAGCCGGGCCCCGCGGTCGCTGAAGCAGGAAAGAGAATCAGGCCCGGACGGACGGCCGCCCCTTCGCGCGAAGAGCCGGCGCCCGTCCCGTCCGGACGACGGATCAGGCCTGGACGGGCGTGCCGCCCCGCCAGACGCGCAGCGCGCGCAGCCCGTACGCCCACGCGAAGGCGCCTTCGTGGTCGGCGTCCCACAGGACGATGTCGGCGTACATGCCGCGGGAGAGCGTGCCGCGGTCGGAGACGCGCAGCGCGGCGGCCCCGCCGATGGTGGCGGCCCGCAGCGCCTCGGTGACGCTCATCCCGAACATCGCGACGGCCAGGCCCACGACCAGGGGCATCGAGGTGATGCCGCACTCGCCGGGGTTGTGGTCGGTGCCGAGCGCCACGGTGACGCCCCGGTCGAGCATGGCGCGCACCGGGGCCTTGCGGCCGGTGCGCAGGGCGCTGCCCGGGCAGACGGTGGCGGTGACGCCGGCGTGCGCGAGGGCCTTGATGTCCTCTTCGGAGGCCTCGGTGAGCAGGTCGGCCGAGGCGCAGCCGATCTCGGCGGCGACCTGGGCGGCACCGCTGCGGTCGGACATGCAGGCGTGGATGCGCGGCTTCAGGCCGACCTGCTTGCCCGTGTAGAGCATGATGCGGGCCTCGTCGGCGGTGAAGTGCCCCTCGTCGCAGTAGACATCGACGCTGTCCGCGCCGGCCGCGGCGGCGTCGGCCGTCCACTGGCGGACTGCCTCGACGTAGTCGCGGCGGCGGCCGAAGTACTCGGGCGGCAGCACGTTGGCGGCCAGGAGGGTGGCGTGGATGCGCGGCATGGCCGGCTCGTTCTCCAGGGAGCGCAACATGCGGATGTCGGCGAGCTCGCCGTCCCTGGTGAGGTGGAAGCCGGTCTTGGCCTCGACGGTGGTGGTGCCCGACAGCACCCAGGCGCGCAGCCTCTCGCGCACGCTGTTGCACAGCGTCCACGGGTCTGTGCCCCGGGTGACGGTGACGGTGGAGCCGATGCCGCCGCCCGCCGAGGCGATCTCCTGGGAGCTGGCGCCGCTGGTGCGCATGGCCAGCTCGGCCCAGCGGTTGCCGGCGTAGACGGGGTGGGAGTGGGCGTCGATGAGCCCGGGGGTGACCAGGCCGCCGCCGAGGTTCTCCACGTGGTCGACGTCGACGATGTCGTCGATGACGCCGGGGACGCTGGAGGGGAGGTCGGAAGCCTGTCCGGCCCAGACGATGCGGTCCTTGTGGATGAGGATCGCGGCGTTGCTGCAGACATCGGTGCCGGTCCACAGGCGTCCGATGTTCGTCAGCAGGCGAACCGTCATAGTTGTGTCACCGAACCGTCCGCTGGGAGGGATCGACCGGACGTCAAGAGCCACCTGCTCTCGTTCGTGCCGTCCGACTGGATGCCGGGTGGCGGGTACCGACCGGTGCTCGGCTGAGCACCGGGAGCGACGAGACCGGAGATATCGGTTTCGTCACGGTAGTGCACGTCAGGCCCGCCATACAACCTCTTGACAGCAAACGTGGCACGGTCCGGGAAAGTTCCTCACAACCCTAGAACGAACGGGCCCTCGATGGGGCCCGAACGCGCTATCTGTGGCTCTTCGGTGACCGGTTCGGTGCCGAACACCGGTGAGCGCCGGCGGGTGCCCGTCAGTGTCCCAGCGGCGCCACTTCGAAGCCCTCGAGTTCGACGGCGAGCTCCAGCGGCACCCGGGCCAGGAGCTCCGTCCCCTCGTCGCGGTGCTCGGTCTTGAGGACCTCGCCCTCGGCGTGGACCCGGGCGGCCAGCGCCGCCTGGGCGTACGGCACCAGCACGTGCACCCTGCGGTCGAACTGCGGCAGCTCGGCCTCGACCAGCTCCATCAGCTCGCCGACGCCGGCGCCGGTCCGCGCGGAGACCACCACGCTGCGCGGGTAGGCGCGGCGCAGTCCGGAGACGACCATCGGGTCGGCCGCGTCCGCCTTGTTGATCACGATGATCTCGGGGATCGACGCGGCGTCGACCTCCGAGAGCACCTCGCGGACCGCGGCGATCTGCGCCTCCGGCTCGGGGTCGGAGCCGTCCACCACGTGCAGGATCAGGTCGGCCTCGGCGACCTCCTCCAGGGAGGAGCGGAACGCCTCGACGAGCTGGTGCGGCAGGTGCCGGACGAACCCCACCGTGTCGGTCAGTGTGAACGGCCTGCCCGACGGGGTGGCCGCCTTGCGCACGGTCGGGTCCAAGGTGGCGAACAGCGCGTTCTCCACCAGTACTCCCGCCCCGGTCAGCCGGTTGAGGAGCGAGGACTTGCCCGCGTTGGTGTAGCCGGCGATCGCCACCGACGGCACCCGGCGGGCCCGGCGCGCGGCGCGCTTGGTCACCCGGGACTTGGACATCTCGGCGATCTCGCGCCGCAGCTTGGCCATCCGGGTGCGGATGCGCCGCCGGTCCAGCTCGATCTTGGTCTCACCGGGGCCGCGGCCGCCGATGCCGACGCCGCCGGCCGCCCGGCCGCCGACCTGGCGGGAGAGGTTGCCGCCCCAGCCGCGCAGGCGGGGCAGCAGGTACTCCAGCTGGGCCAGTTCGACCTGGGCCTTGCCCTCGCGGGACTTGGCGTGCTGGGCGAAGATGTCGAGGATCAGCGCGGTGCGGTCGATGACCTTGACCTTGCAGATCTCCTCCAGGGTGCGCAGCTGCGAGGGCGTGAGCTCGCCGTCTGCGATCACGGTGTCGGCGCCGGTGGCCAGCACCACGTCCGCCAGCTCCTCGGCCTTGCCCGAGCCGATGTAGGTGGCCGGGTCGGGCTTGGCGCGCCGCTGGATCAGCCCCTCGAGCACCTCCGAGCCCGCGGTCTCGGCCAGCAGCGCCAGCTCGCGCAGCGAGTTCTCGGCGTGCTCGAGCGTGCCCTCCGTCCAGACGCCCACCAGGACCACCCGTTCGAGCCGCAGAGCGCGGTACTCGACCTCGGTGACGTCCCGGAGCTCGGTGGACAGGCCGCCCACCCGCCGCAGCGCCTGCCTGTCGGCGAGGTCGAACTCTCCCGTGGTCTCGTAGTCCTCGAACGGTCGAGAATTGAACTCAGTCATGTTCCTCCTGGCTGTACCAACACCGGACAGCGCTGGGTTCTTCCATGTCCAGCCTGCCACGAGGACCCCTCGATGTTCACCTGGGTTTCCCCACCCCCGCTTTGGAGCAGGCCTCCTTCTAGAGCTAGGCTTTTCATTACTCAGAAGTAGTTTTTCACCTGGCGAAAAGAAGAAAGGTCCCGATCATGGGCGTTGAGGTCACCGGACCCACCAACGAGCGATTCGATGAGATCCTCACCCCCGAGGCCCTGCAGTTCGTCGGCGCCCTGCAGCGCGAGTTCGGTGAGCGCCGCCTGGAGCTGCTGGCCAAGCGCGCCGAGCGGCAGGAGGCGCTGAACCAGGGCGGCACCCTGGACTTCCTGCCCGAGACCGCCGGGGTCCGCTCCGACGACACCTGGCGGGTGGCCGAGCCCGCGCCCGGCCTGGAGGACCGCCGGGTCGAGATCACCGGCCCCACCGACCGGAAGATGACGATCAACGCCCTGAACTCGGGCGCCAAGGTGTGGCTGGCCGACTTCGAGGACGCCAACACCCCGCTGTGGAACAACATGATCGAGGGCCAGCTCAGCCTGCGGAACGCCCTGGACCGCACGATCGACTTCACCGACGAGAAGACCGGCAAGAGCTACTCCCTCAAGCCCGACGAGGAGCTCGCCACCATCGTCGTCCGCCCGCGCGGCTGGCACATGGAGGAGAAGCACGTCACCGTCGACGGCAAGGTGATGTCCGGCTCGCTGTTCGACTTCGGCCTGTACATGTTCCACAGCGCCCGCCGCCAGCTGGCCAAGGGCAAGGGCCCGTACTTCTACCTGCCGAAGATGGAGTCGCACCTCGAGGCCCGCCTCTGGAACGACGCCTTCAACCTCGCCGAGGACGAGCTGGAGCTGCCCCGCGGCACCATCCGCGCCACCGTCCTGATCGAGACCATCCCGGCCGCGTTCGAGATGGAGGAGATCCTCTACGAGCTGCGCGACCACTCCGCGGGCCTGAACGCCGGCCGCTGGGACTACCTGTTCTCGGTCATCAAGAAGTTCCGCTCCCGCGGCGCCCAGTTCGTCCTGCCCGAGCGCAACGCCATCACGATGACCGCGCCGTTCATGCGCGCCTACACCGAGCTGCTCGTCCGCACCTGCCACAAGCGCGGCGCGCACGCGATCGGCGGCATGGCCGCGTTCATCCCCTCCCGCAAGGACGAGGAGATCAACCGGGTCGCGTTCGAGAAGGTCCGCGCGGACAAGACCCGTGAGGCCACCGACGGTTTCGACGGCTCCTGGGTCGCCCACCCCGACCTGGTCCCGGTCTGCCGCGAGGTCTTCGACTCCGTCCTGGGCGAGAAGCCCAACCAGCGCGACCGCCTCCGCGAGGAGGTCCAGGTCTCGGCCGCCGACCTGCTGTCCGTCGACAAGACCCCGGGTGAGATCACCGAGGCCGGCCTGCGCAACAACATCGACGTGGCGCTGCGCTACCTGGCCGCGTGGCTGAACGGCTCGGGCGCGGTGGCGATCCACAACCTGATGGAGGACGCGGCCACCGCCGAGATCTCCCGCTCGCAGGTCTGGCAGTGGATCTACAACGGGATCAAGCTGCCCGACGGCACCCTCATCACCAAGGACCTGGTGAACGGGCTGCTGGACGAGGAGCTGGCCAAGATCCAGGCGGAACTGGGCGACGCCTACAATTCCGACCGGTACAACGAGGCGGTGGCCCTCTTCAAGGAGGTCACCCTCGCCGACGAGTACAGCGAGTTCCTCACCACCCCGGCCTACGTCCGCTTCCCGTAAGCGGGGGCGAGCAGGGGAAGGACGCGAGAAGGAGAGCCGATGCCGCGGAGACTGGCCGAACGCTTCCGTGAACGGCTGGGGCCGGACTCCGTCATCGACGATCCCGTGAGGCTGCGCACCTACGAGTGCGACGGGCTGACGTACCACCGGGCCGTTCCCGGCCTGGTGGTACTGCCCGAGTCCGCCGAAGAAGTGGCCGCCGTCGTGCGCGCGTGCGTGGACGCGGGCGTCCCGTACGTCGCGCGCGGCAGCGGCACCGGCCTGTCCGGCGGAGCGCTGCCCCGCACGGACGGCGTCCTGATCGTCACCTCCCGGATGCGCCGCATCCTGGAGATCGACCTGGACAACCAGCGGGCCGTGGTGGAGCCGGGCGTCATCAACCTGGACGTCACCAAGGCGGTGCGCCCGCAGGGCTACTACTACGCCCCCGACCCCTCCAGCCAGCAGATCTGCTCCATCGGCGGGAACGTGGCGGAGAACTCCGGCGGAGCGCACTGCCTGAAGTACGGCTTCACCGCCAATCACGTGCTGGCCTGCGAGGTCGTCACGCCCGACGGCGAGATCGTCACTCTGGGGGACGGGCCGGGCTACGACCTCCTCGGCGCGTTCATCGGCTCCGAGGGCACCCTGGGCATCACCACGAAGATCACCGTGCGGCTCACCCGGGCCCCGCAGGCGGTCGAGACGCTGCTGGCCGCCTTCCCCTCCGTCGAGACGGCCGGCGCCGCGGTCAGCGCGATCATCGGCGCGGGCATCGTCCCGGCCGCGGTCGAGATGATGGACGCCCTGGCGATCGAGGCGGCCGAGGCCGCGGTGGCCTGCGGCTATCCGGCGGGCGCCGCCGCCGTCCTCGTCGTCGAGCTGGACGGTCCCGAGCCCGAGGTCGCCGACCAGTTCGCCCGGGTGCGGCGCCTGTGCGCCGAGGCCGGGGCGTTCGAGCAGCGCGTCGCCCGCGACGACGCCGACCGCGCCCTCATCTGGAAGGGCCGCAAGTCCGCCTTCGCCGCCGTCGGCCGCATCTCCCCCGCCTACATCGTCCAGGACGGCGTCATCCCCCGGACCGCCCTCCCGGAGGTCCTGGCGGGCATCGACAGGCTGTCGCGCGAGTCGGGTGTCCGGGTCGCCAACGTCTTCCACGCCGGGGACGGCAACCTGCACCCGCTCGTCCTGTTCGACGACGCCGAAGAGGGCGCGGGCGAACGCGCCGAGCTGGTCTCCGGCGCCATCCTCGACCTGTGCATCCGGCACGGCGGCTCCATCACGGGCGAGCACGGCGTCGGCGTGGACAAGGCGCGCTACATGCCCCGCATGTTCACCGAGGCCGACCTCGACACGATGCAGATGGTGCGCTGCGCGTTCGACCCGCCGAACCTGTGCAATCCCGGCAAGGTCTTCCCCACCCCTCGCCTGTGCGGCGAGGTCCCGAGGGTCCGCAAGGGCTCGCCCGACGGAGAACTGTTCTGATGTTCGACTCCCGCCCGGTCACCGACGAGGACGCGATCCTCGGAGTCCGCCCCAAGTACGTGGTCGAGCCCTCGACCGTCGCGGAGGCCGCCGCCGTCATGCGCGTCGCGCACGAGGAGGGCCTCACCGTCGTCCCGCGCGGCAACGGCACCCGCCTCCACTGGGGCCCCCCGCCGCGGGCGTGTGACGTCGTCATCGACACCCGCAAGCTCGACAGGGTGGTCGAGCACGCCGCGGGCGACCTCGTCGTGACGGTCGAGGCGGGCCTGCCCGTCCGGTCGCTCCAGGACGTCCTGCGGACGACGGGCCAGCAGCTCGCGCTGGACTCCGCGTTCCCCTCCACCGTCGGCGGCCTGGTGGCGACGGCCGCCGCGGGTCCCCGGCGGCTCCTGTACGGCACGGCACGCGACCTGCTCATCGGCGTCACGGTCGTCCGCGCCGACGGCACCATCGTGAAGTCCGGCGGCAAGGTCGTGAAGAACGTCGCCGGGTACGACCTCGGCAAGCTCTACACCGGCTCGTTCGGCACCCTCGGCCTCATCGTCAAGGCGTCGTTCCGCCTGCACCCCCTCCCCGAACAGCAGGTGTACGTCACGACGGACGGCCGTGACCCCCAGCGCCGCGTGCGCTCGCTCCTGCACAGCCACCTGGTCCCCAGCGCGATCGAGGTGGACGGCGACGGCACGGTGGCCGCCCTGTTCGAGGGCACCGCCGCCCGCCTCCGCGCCGAGGAGGCCCTGGCTCTGCTGGGCGGGGACGCCGAGGCCTGCGACACGCCTCCCGCGTGGTGGGGCCGCTACCCCGACGGCGAGGTCCTGGTCGAGGTCCAGGGCAAACCGACGGACCTGTCCGCGCTCCTGGCGGTGCGGGACGCGTGGCTGCGCGGCTCGGCGGGCTCTGGCGTCTGGTTCCTGGGAACGTCGGCGGACGCCGCGCCCCGTCTGGTCTCCAAGCTGCGTGAACACCTGCCCGCGGTCGTCCGCTACGCTCCCGCGCACGTCCGGGAGGAGCTCGACCTCTGGGGCCCCACTCCCGCCCTGTCCCTCATGCGCAGGGTGAAGGACCAGTTCGACCCGGACCGTCGGCTGTCCCCCGGCCGTTTCATCGGAGGCATCTGAATGAGCGACGATCTCGGCAAGCTCCTCGGAGACTGCGTCCACTGCGGCTTCTGCCTTCCGACCTGCCCCACGTACGTGCTGTGGGGTGAGGAGATGGACTCTCCGCGCGGCCGTATCCACCTCATGCAGCAGCACCACGAGGGGACGCCCCTCACCCCCGAGATGGCCGGGCACTTCGACGCGTGCCTGGGCTGCCTCGCCTGCGTGACCTCCTGCCCGTCCGGCGTGCAGTACGACCGGCTGATCGAGTCCACCCGGGAGGAGGTCGAGCGCGTCCATCCGCGGACTCCGGCCGAGCGCGCGCTCCGCGAGGCCGTCTTCGCCCTCTTCCCCTATCCGGCGCGCCTGCGGGCCCTGCGCGGTCCGCTGCGGCTCTACCAGAAGAGCGGGCTGAGCAGGCTCGTCGGGCCCGTCCTGGAGCGGCTCAGCCCGGTCCTGGCCGCGATGGAGCGCCTCGCGCCCCCGCTGGGCCGCGCCTACCGCCTGCCCTCTGTGATCCCGGCCCGCGGCGGGCGGCGCGCGACCGTCGGCATGCTCACCGGCTGCGTCCAGCGCGAGTTCTTCCCCCAGGTCAACTCCGCGACGGCCCGCGTGCTGGCGATGGAGGGCTGCGACGTCCTCATCCCCAGGGGCCAGGGCTGCTGCGGCGCGCTGTCCCTGCACTCGGGGCGGGCGGACGAGGCCAGGCGGTTCGCCCGGGCGACGATCGTCGCCTTCGAATCGGCCGACGTCATCGTCGTCAACTCCGCGGGCTGCGGCTCGGCGATGAAGGACTACGCCGCGCTGCTGGCCGATGAGCCGGAGTGGGCGGGCCGCGCCGAGGCGCTCAGCGCCAAGACGAAGGACTTCAGCGAGTTCCTGGCCGAGCTCGGCCCCCGCGCCGAACGCCATCCGCTGCGGCTCACCGCCGCCTACCACGACGCCTGCCATCTCGCGCACGGCCAGGGCGTCCGGGTCCAGCCCCGCTCGCTGCTGGCGGGCATCCCCGGACTGGAGCTGCGGGAGATCGCCGATCCCGACGTCTGCTGCGGCTCCGCCGGCACCTACAACCTGTTCCAGCCGGAGGCCGCCGGCGAGCTCGGCGACCGCAAGGCCGCGAACGTCGCGGCGACGGACGCGGGCCTGCTGGTCGCGGCCAACCCCGGCTGCACCCTGCAGATCGCCACGGCACTGCGCCGGCGGGGCCTGGAGCTGCCGGTGGCGCATCCCGCGCAGGTCCTCGACGCCTCGCTGCGCGGCCTGGACCCGGGCGTCCTGGGCGTCTCCCTGTGACCCGCCCGCCGCCGCGACCCCGGAAAAGCGCTTTCCCGATCATGCGTTAGGCTCCCGCGCAATTCAGCAAGGGGATCTTCGATGACCGGATCACACCGCTCGGCGGGAAGCCGCCGAAAGAAGAGCAACACCGGCAGGATCGCCACCGCGGCGGCGCTCACCGCGGTGCTCGGCGCGGGGGCCGTCTGCGCGGTCGTCCTCATCGTGAAGGAGGGGGAGACCTCCCCCGCGGCGCGGTCCCCCGCCGTCACGGGCTCTCCCTCGGTGCCCGCGCCCGAGGCGGGGGAGCCGGTCGCCCTCACCAGCACCGATGGTTTCACCTACCGGATCGCCGCGGTGGGCGGCGGCCGGAAGGTGAACGGCCAGGCGTACATCGACTACACGATCACCAACACCGGCCCCGGCAAGGCCCCGATGGAACGGCCGGGCGACCTGTTCCTGGACCGGGGGAAGACGCTGTCCGGCTCGCGGTGCATGGAGCAGCCCGGGGCCGAGAAAGGAAAGTGCACGCTGGAGAACAGCAGCACGATCATCGGTTATGTGGACGGTGCTCCGCCCTTGGTGGTGGAGGGCGCGGATGAGTACATCCCGGCCGGCGCGTCCTATCTCATCCGGATCTCGACCCGGGAGCGGGTGAAGGAACTGACCCGACAGGATCTTGCGCTCTACGTGTGGGACGTGCGGTTCATCGAAGATCGAAAAGCTCGACTCATTCCCTTTCCGTAACAACTACCGCCTCTTCATGCCCTCCTGGGGTGATTTATACCGGACCGTTCCAATATGCTGCGTCGGCAATCCCTTACTCGAGACCCCTTGGGAAGATCGTTGTCAGGCACGCACCGCGCCAGGTCCACCCAGAAGAAGACCCCGGGGAAAACCCTCCCCGCGGTCATCGCCGCCGCCGTCGCCGTGGTCGCCATCGGCGTGGCGATCTTCCTCATCCGCCCGGGCGAGGAGACCGCCGACCCCGCGAGCCAGAACGCCCCGGCCGCGGCGAGCACCCCCGAGACCGGGACGCGGCTGGAGCTCACCAGCACCGAGGACTACAGCTACTCCCTGGGCGCGATCAAGGCGGACCTGGACTCCGAAGGCCACGCCTACATCGAGTACCTGGTCACCAACACCAGCGGCCAGACCGTCCCATTCGAGGCGCCCGGCCAGCTCTTCCTCCCCCAAGAGGAGGCCGGCACCAAGGTGTGCGCCGACCAGGAGGGCACCGACGCCGGCCTGTGCAGCCCGCCGACCAAGTGGGAGATCGCGGGCTTCGTGGGTGACACGCCGCCCTCCCCCGACGGGGTCGACCAGTACATGCCCGCCGGCGCGTCCTTCATCGTCCGGGTGACCACCAAGTCCCCCGTCGCCGAGTCCGCCGACGTCGCGAACTTCAAGCTCTACGTATGGGATGTCCGCTTCACCAGGAACCGGATCGCTCAGGAGATCCCCCTGCCGTAGCCGATGTCCTCATACTGCAGCTGCCGGAGGCCCCTCGCCCCGATGTTGACCAGCCTGCGGTCCAGAACCACCAGCTGCGGCCGCTGGTAGAGCGGGATCACCGCCGCCTGCTTCCACAGCAGCTCGTCGGCCCGGCCGACGAGAGCGGCCCCGCGCTCCGGATCCGGTTCCCGCCCCGCCCGCGCCAGCAGCGCGTCGATCCGCGCGCTGCCGGCACCGGTGAAGTTCTGCCCGCCACCGCGGGTGAAGACCGACGCCATGTCCGAGGCGGGGAACGGCGTGCCCAGCCAGGAGAACGACACCAGGTCGAAGTCCCCGCGCACCACGCGGCCGCTGATCAGCTCGTTCTGCGGCACCGCCTGGAGCACCACCCGGAAACCGGCCCGCGCGAGCATCGCCTGGATCAGCTCGGCCTCGTCCCGGGCCGCCGGGTTGCCCGCCGGGACGACGAACCGCAGTGACGGCCGGGCACCGGCCAGCAGCGCCCGGGCCAGGCCGAGGTCTGGCGCCGGAGCCAGATCCCGATAGCCGGGCCTGCCCCTGGTCAGGAAGTGGCTGCCCAGCGTCTCGACCGGACTGTCGAGCTGTTCCAGCGCGGCCCTGGCCAGCAGCCTCCGGTCCAGCGCCAGCAGCACGGCCCGGCGGACGGCCGGATCGGCCAGCGGTCCCCGGCCCGCGTTCAAAGTCAGATGGCGCCAGTCGGGCCCCGCCGCACGCCGCACCTCCGCCCACGGCAGCCCGGCGCCGCGCCGGTAGGCCCCCGGATCGTCACCCGCCTCCAGCAGGTCCAGCTCCCGGTTGGCGAAGGCCCCGGCCCGCGCGGCCGGAGCCAGCGCCCGGAACCGGATCTCGTCCAGCTTGGCCGGCCTCCCCCACCACGCCGGGTCGCGCACCAGCGTCACGGCCTGCCCCGCCTCGTCCAGCGAACCCACCCGGAACGGCCCCGCCGTGACCGGTATCCGCCCCCGCCACCCCTCGTTGAAGGACTCGGGCCGGCTGTTCGTCTCCGCCGGGTACAGCGGGCTGAACAGCACGCGCCAGTCGGCGAACGGCTCGCGGAAGACCACCACGACCTCGGTGTCGCTCCGCCCCCTGCGCACCGAGGCGATCTGCCGGTACCCCACGTCGGAGGCGATCCGGAACCGCTCGTCCCGCCCCGACAGTGCTCTGGCCTGCGCCGCGAAGTCCCGGTAGGAGAGCCGTCTCCCGTCGGACCACCGCGCCCGCGGATTCACCCGGTACCGGACGACCTGCCGGCGTCCCGTCCGCATCCGCGCGCTCAGCACGTAGTCCGGGTCCGGCCGCACCACGCCCCGCTCGTCGCTGACCATCGTGAACGGCATCAGCCCCCGCAGCACCAGCTCCGAGGCGCCGTCCATCCCGTTCACCTGGTGGAAGTTCCACTGCCCCGGGAACGACGGCAGCGGCCAGCGCAGCGCTCCCCCGTCCCGGATCTCCCCCCGGGGGGCCGGCCGCAGGTCCGCCAGGGCGGGCGGCCCGTCCGGGACCGGCTCCCGCGGCACGGCGCAGGCGGCGGTCCCCGCCAGCGACAGCGCCGAGAGCGCCGCGCTCCAGGCGGACGTCCTCATGACCGGATCCGCCCGTCCCTCAGGACGAGGACCCTGTCGGCCAGCCGCGCCAGCACGCCCTCGTCGTGGGAGACCAGCAGGCAGGCCAGCCCCAGCCTGTCGCGCAGCCCGCCCAGCAGCGCCGTGATCCCCGCCTTGGCCCGCACGTCCAGCGCCGACACCGGCTCGTCGGCCAGCAGCAACCGGGGGGAGGGCGCCAGCGCCCGCGCGATCGCCACCCGCTGGCGCTGCCCTCCGGAGAGCGCCCGCGGGTGGCGCTCCGCCGTCTCCAGCGGAAGCTCCACCAGCTCCAGCAGCTCCTCCACCCGTCCTCGTACCGGCAATCCGTGCACCCGCAGCGGCTCCGCCACGATCTGCCGCACCGTCATCCGCGGGTTCAGCGACGCCCACGGGTCCTGGAACACGGGCTGGACCAGCGCTCTCAGCTCCCGCCGAGCCGTCCGGGACAGTTCCGCCACGTCCCGGCCGCAGACCTCGATCCGCCCCTCCTCGGGGCGCTCCAGCCGCAGCACCTCCCGCAGCAGCGTGGTCTTCCCCGCCCCCGACGCCCCGGACAGCCCGACGATCTCGCCTTCCCCCACCTCCAGCGCGACCCCGTCGAGCACCCTGGCCCCGCCGCGGCTCCGCTTCAGCCCGCGGACGGCCAGCACCTCCTGGCGCCTCTCCCGCGAGGCTCCTTCGGAACGGACGGGGACGGGCGGGAGGGCGCCGGGCCCGTCGGTGTGCAGGGTCACCACCCGCCTCGCCCGGCGCCGTACGACCTCCGGATCGTGGGAGATCAGCAGGAGGCCCGTACCCGACGTGGCGCACAGGCCGTGGAGGAGGTCCAGGACCTGCTCCCTGACCTGCGGGTCGAGGGAGGCGGTGGGCTCGTCCGCGATCAGGACGGCGGGTCGGTGCGCCGCGGCCATCGCGATGAGGACGCGCTGGCGCATGCCGCCGGACAGTTCGCGGGGGTAGGCGCGGTGGCGGCCGGCCGGGATCCCGACCGCCTCCAGGAGTTCCCCCGCCCGCCTCCGCGCGCCTGCCCGTCCGGCGTGCGCCCGGACCGCCTCGGTGACCTGGGCGCCCACCGGATAGGCGGGGCTCAGCGCCGCCAGGGGGTCCTGGAAGACCATGGCGATGTCGCGGCCCCGGATCCGCGACCAGTCGCGCTCGGTCAGGCCGTTCAGCGGCCTGCCCAGGAGGCGGACCTCCCCCTCGGCGCGGGCGTGCCGGGGCAGCAGTCCCAGGAGGGCCAGGGCCGTCGCGGACTTTCCCGCGCCCGACGCGCCCACCAGGGCGACGGTCTCGCCCGCCTCCACGTCGAAGGACAGGTCGTCCACGACCCGCCGGTCGCCGAAGGTCACGCGCAACCGCCTGACCCCGAGGTTCACGGGCCGCGCGCTCATGGGTCCCGGTCCAGGACGCGGTGCAGACCGTCGCCCAGGAGGTTGACCGCCAGGACGATCAGGGTCAGCAGGACGGCGGGCGGGACGAACAGCCAGGGGTGGACGGTGGCGGCGGAGGTCCCGTCGGCGATGAGGGTGCCCAGGGAGACGTCCGGGGGGCGCACGCCGAAGCCGAGGAAGGCCAGCCCGCTCTCCCCCACGACGGCCAGGCCCACGTTGACGGTGGCGTCGGCGACCAGGAGGCCGGTCAGGTTGGGGAGCAGGTGGCGCAGGACGACGCGGCGGCGGGACGCGCCCAGGTAGAGGGCGGCCAGGACGAACTCGCGTTCTGCCAGCGCGCGGGCCTGAGCCCGGACGGCCCGCGCGGTCAGCGGCCACAGGAAGGCGGCGAGCAGCAGGACGACCGTGCCCCAGGAGGCGCCCTCGGGGGCGAGGACGGCCACCAGCAGGACGCCCGGCAGCACCAGGAGGAGGTCCGCGGCGCCCATGAGCAGCCGGTCGGCCAAGCCGCCGACGAGGCCGGCGAAGGCTCCCGCGACGGCGGCGATCGCGGTGGCCAGCAGCCCGGCGGCGAGGCCGACCGCCAGGGAGCGGCGCATGCCGCGCAGGCTGAGCGCGAACATGTCGCGGCCCGTGCCGGTGGTGCCGAACCAGTGGCGGGCCGAGGGCGGCTCGCGCAGCGCGGTCAGGTCCAGTGCCCGCCAGTCCCGGCCGGCGGCTCCGGACAGGGCCAGGAGGAGCAGCGCGGCCAGCAGGACGGCGCCGCAGACCGCGGCCCTGTCCCGGGCCGCCCGCCGCGCGGGGCCGCCCTCGCGCGGCCTGAGCCGTCCGAACCCCCGGAAGTGGCGGGCGCGCCGCCGCAGCGGATGCGCCAGGCCCATCATGCGCGGCTCCCCGGGACCAGGACGCGGTGCGCGATCCCGGCGAGGACGGTGGCGGCCGGGACGAGCAGGGCGGCCAGGGCGATGCAGGCGGCGACCGGGTGCGGGTCGGCCTCGCGCAGCGAGTCCAGCAGCCACGCCCCCATCCCGTGCCTTCCGTAGGCCTGTTCGATGAAGGCCGCGCCGAGCAGCAGCAGGCCGAGGTCGTAGGCGAAGAAGGTGGCCGTGGGGACGAGCGCGACGCGCAGCCCGTGTTTGAAGAAGGCCCGGTGCAGGCCCAGGCCGCGGGCGCGCGCGGCCTTCACGTGCTCGGCCTCCACCAGTTCGCGCATCAGCGACCGCTGGTAGCGGCTGTAGAGCGCCGCCTGGACCAGCGCGACCGTCACGGTCGGCAGGACCAGGTGCTGGAGCCGCGAGGCGAGGCCCGTCCCGTCCCCCGTCCATTGGAAGAGGTGTGTGCCCGTCGCGGCGTTGACGTGCTGCGCTCCCAGCTGCAGCAGGACCGCCAGCACGAAGACGGGCGTGGCCAGCAGCACGTGGGAGAGCATCGTCAGCGCCTTGTCCGTTCCGGGATGCAGCGCGGAGAAGGCTCCCAGCAGCACTCCGAGGACGGCCCCCAGCACGGTGCCGGGCAGCAGCAGGAACAGGCTCGTCCGCAGTCTCCGGGGCAGTTCTCCGCTGACGGGGGCGCCGCGCAGGGTGCGCCCGAAATCCCCGCGCACCGCTCCGGAGGCCCAGGTCAGGTAGCGGGTGTGCAGCGGGGTGCGGTCGTTGAGGTTCAGCGCGGTCAGCTCGGCCTCGATCGCCGCCTGCGGGGGCCGCGGCCGTGCCGACTCCAGGCGGGCGCGCGGATCCAGGCCCGCCCCGGCCAGCAGGTAGCCGAGGCTGGCCGCCACGGCCGCCAGCACAAGGGCGGACGAGCAGCGGCGGACGAGCAGGACCAGCATCACCGCTCCCGTCGAGGACAACAGAGAGCAAGTGAGATATCACGATGAGCGATGCCGGTTCACGCCGTTCACGCAGAAGGGCATGAGGGAAAAGGGAAGGGCCGGTCGGTCGTCCCCCGCCAAGAGTATGACCGCCGGCCCTTCTGGTTCGCCGCTCGTCCCGGGGCTCCCGACCCGGTGGCGTGCGTACCCCCTTACATGGAAAAAGGTACGGTCCCGAAGATCCCGCCCTTAAGGGACAGTTGTCCCGACTTCGACGGGCCTCTCCGAAGGGACATCGCTCAGCCCTTGTCCCTGGCGCGCAGGCCCGCCGTCTCGTACGCCCTGGCCACGAGCTCGACGAGCTCCTCCCCTTCGGCCTTGTCGAGCACGGAGAACGCCTGCTGGACGAGCTGGTCGGTGACCCGCTCGGCCTCCTGCCAGCGGGCCCGCACCTCGTCGGTGATCTCCTCCTCCGGCGCCTGCCAGCCGAAGAGCAGGACCTGGTCCGCGGCCTTGAAGATCGGCGACCCGCCCACCAGGATGGCCTGCACCGGGGTCAGCCCGGCCGCCCTGACCGCCAGGAAGTGCAGTCCGGCGCGGTACTCCCGCAGGACGTGGATCAACTGCATGGCCCTCGCCCTGCCGTCCTCCGCCAGCGGCATGGCCCGCCATCCGGCGAACAGCGGCGCGCCCGTGACGTCCCCGTTGCCGACCACGGCGAGCAGCAGCTCGGCCAGCCGGTCGGCCTCCTCGAAGGAGGCGAGCTTGCGCCGGCCGAACCCGTGGCAGGCGCCCAGGTAGCCCTCCGCCGCCCGGGCCGCGGGCATGGGCACCGACTCCCACGCCTCCCGGACGGCCCGCGGGTGGAAGACGCCCACCGCCGAGGTCACGACGTCGGCGTCGACGTCGCCGAGCACTCCGCAGCGTCCCTTCATGTACGGCCCCATGAAGCCGGGGACTCCGGTGCTCTCTCCGAACTCCCGGGTCTCACGGGAGAACATGAACGCCCCGCCGAGCTCCTGGATGGGACGGCTGACGCGCCAGGCCACCGTCGTGGGTTCCGTCATGACCCCTCCTCGAATAAACCGAATTCCATTCGGGAAGAGGTTATGACAAACGTCAGGCCGAGGGCACCCCCGTGTCGCCCCCGCCCGCCTCCAGCGCCAACTCCAGCAGGTCGGGCGCGTCGTACGGCAGCCAGCGGATGCGCGGATCGCGGCGGAACCACGACTCCTGGCGGCGGGCGAACCGCCGGGTCGCCCGGATCGTCTCCTCCCTGGCCTGCTCCTGCGTCCACTCCCCCGCGAGGAACCGCAGCACCTGGGCGTAGCCGAGCGCCGCCGAGGCCGTGCGGCCCTGGCGCAGCCCCGCCTTCTCCAGCTCCCCGACCTCCTCGACGAACCCGGCCTCCCACATGCGCGCGACCCGCAGCGCGATGCGCTCGTCGAGCTCGGGACGGGGCACCAGCAGCCCCAGCTGCACCGTTCCGGGCTCCCGGTACCGGTGTTCGGGCAGGCTGGCGGTGAAGGGACGGCCGGTCAGCTCGATGACCTCCAGGGCACGGACGATCCGGCGCCCGTTGCTCGGCAGGATCACCCGCGCCGCCTCGGGGTCCGCGGTCCGCAGCCGCTCGAACAGCGCCCCCGAGCCCCGCTCGGCCAGCTCCGCCTCCAGCCGGGCCCTGATCCGCGGGTCCGTGCCCGGGAACTCCATCTCGTCCAGCGCCGCCCGGACGTAGAGGCCCGACCCGCCCACCAGGACGGGCGTCCGGCCGCGCTCCCCGATCCGCGCGATCACCTCGTGCGCCATCCGCTGGTACTCCGCGACGCTGGCCGGCTCGGTGACGTCCCAGACGTCCAGCAGGTGGTGGGGCACCCCGCGCCGCTCCTCGACGGTGAGCTTGGCGGTGCCGATGTCCATGCCGCGGTAGAGCTGCATGGAGTCGGTGTTGACCGCCTCGCCGCCCAGGCGCAGCGCTATTTCGACGGCCAGATCCGACTTGCCCGCCGCGGTCGGTCCGACCACAGAGATCACGTTCACGAGTTATCAGTTTCCACGGGTAGGGGTAGCGGCAGGTTCGCGGGTAGATACCGATGAGACCGGCGGACGCCACCGGAAGGCGCCGCCAGAACCAGTATCGGGGGACCGGAAATGAGCATCGTCCAGAAGTTCATGGACCTGCTGGGCAAGCACGGGGACAAGGCGGGTCCGGCCATCGACAAGGCCGGCGACATGGTCGACCGCAAGACCGGGGGCAAGTACCACAAGCAGATCGACGAGGTGCAGCGCAAGGCCAGGGAGGCAGCCGAGCAGCAGGCGCGGCGCGGGCAGCAGCCGCCTACGTCCAGGTAGCCACGAAATACCCCACGCCGTAGGGAGCCTCGTCGGCCAGCAGCTCACCCCGCAGCGGGCCGCCCCCGGCCGACGCGGCCCCGGCGAGGACCTGCCAAGCCGCCCGCCCCGCCGCCATCAGCTCACCGGACAGCACGGGATCGAGCCGCCCGAGCGCGGCGGCGTCCGCCTCCCCGAGAGCCCGCGCCGCCTCGCGGTCGTAGGGGCCCGCCCGCTCGTCCAGATAGCCGGGGGCCTTCTCGTCCCGGCAGGCCGAGCCGTCGCCCATGACCAGCAGCGACACGTCGTCCCGCGCCAGTTCCCGGCCCAGCTCCAGGCAGGCGCCGGGCTCGGCGTCGAACGCCACGGACTGCAGGCGCGCCCGCCGTTCCCCGTCCAGCAGCCAGCGGCCGACCGTCAGGGACAGCGGCAGCACCGGCTCGCCCTGCCCGACCTTCAGCTCCAGCCCGTAGGGGTGGAACGAGCCCGCGGCCGAGGAGTCGAACGCCCGGGTCTCGGGACCTGTGCCCACCACCACGAGCTCACCGGCGTCGGCCTCCAGGAGCGGCCGGATCGCCCGGCGGCAGGCCTCGCGCAGCCCCTCCAGCTCCCCGGCGGCCGCACCGGCCAGCTCGGGCACCAGCAGAGGCGGATGCGGGCAGACCGCGGCGCGGATCAGCACTCCCGCCCCCTCACGGGCAGGTGGAACAGCCGGAGGACACCGGGGCCGCCGCCGGGGCGCCGATCTTCGGCATGCCCAGCGAGACCGCCGAGCCCCGCTCCGGCGCCTCCTGCCGGGCCTGCCAGGCGTCCCCCGCACGGGTGCGCCGGACGGACCGGACGGGCGCGTCGGCCAGCAGGTGGTGGGGCGCGGCGTAGGTGACCTCGACCGTCACCAGGTCGCCGGGGCGCACCTCCTCGTCGGGGCGCCGGAAGTGCACCAGCCGGTTGTCGCGGGCCCGCCCGGACAGCCGCCGGGTGGCGCCGTCCTTGCTGCCCTCGCCCTCGGCCACCAGCACCTCCAGTGCGCGGCCGACCTGCTTCTTGTTCTCGTCCCAGGAGATCTGCTCCTGCAGCTCGACGAGCCGCTCGTAGCGGACCTGGACGACCTCCTTGGGCACCTGGTCCTCCATGGTCGCCGCGGGGGTCCCGGGGCGCTTGGAGTACTGGAAGGTGAACGCCTGGGCGAACCGCGCCTCGCGCACCACGTGGAGGGTCTGCTCGAAGTCCTCCTCGGTCTCGCCGGGGAAGCCCACGATGATGTCGGTGGTGATCGCCGCGTCCGGGATCGACGCCCGCACCCGGTCGATGATGCCCAGGTAGCGCTCCTGCCGGTAGGAGCGGCGCATCGCGCGCAGCACCGCGTCCGAGCCGGACTGCAGCGGCATGTGCAGCGAGGGCATGGCGTTCGGGGTCTCGGCCATCGCCGCGATCACGTCGTCGGTGAAGTCCTTGGGGTGCGGGGAGGTGAACCGGACCCGCTCGAGTCCGTCGATCCCGCCGCAGGCGCGCAGCAGCTTGGCGAACGCGGCCCTGTCGCCGAACTCCGAGCCGTAGGCGTTGACGTTCTGGCCCAGCAGCGTCACCTCGAGCACGCCCTCGGCGACCAGCGCCTCGACCTCGGCGAGGATCTCGCCGGGCCGACGGTCCTTCTCCTTGCCGCGCAGCGAGGGGACGATGCAGAACGTGCAGGTGTTGTTGCAGCCGACGGAGACCGACACCCAGGCGGCGTAGGGGGACTCGCGGCGGGTG
Source organism: Actinocorallia sp. B10E7 (assembly GCF_039871655.1). Taxonomy (NCBI): domain Bacteria; kingdom Bacillati; phylum Actinomycetota; class Actinomycetes; order Streptosporangiales; family Thermomonosporaceae; genus Actinocorallia; species Actinocorallia sp. B10E7. The sequence goes on along the minus strand of NZ_JBDPLZ010000002.1, from coordinate 469,152 downwards.
GGCAGCGTCGAGGGGAAGACCGACAGGGACTCCTCGATCTCGACCTGCGCCTCCTGCCGCACGCGGGCGCGCTCCAGCAGCACCGGCAGCGCGCCGATGTTGTGGGTGCCGAACACCACGTCCACCCAGGGGGCCCGCTTGACGATCGTGTCGCGGTCCTTCTGGGCCAGGCATCCGCCCACCGCGATCTGCAGGCCGTTCTCGGCCTGCCTGCGCAGGTGGCCGAGGTTGCCGTACAGGCGGTTGTCGGCGTTCTCCCGCACCGCGCAGGTGTTGAAGACGATGACGTCCGGCTCGCCGTCCGCCTTGACGTACCCGGCCGACTCCAGCAGCCCTGCCAGGCGTTCGGAGTCGTGGACGTTCATCTGGCAGCCGTACGTGCGGATCTCGTAGGTGCGGGGCGCCTCGGCCGCGTGGTCTGCGTGAGCGGGGTTCATGACGTTCATGGCGTTCCCAGGGTACCCGTGCGCGCCCTCCTCGCAGGCCCGGCGGGAAACTCCGGCAGGCGGCCCGAGGATCACATTCTCGTGATCAGATAGATATCGCCGAGACCCTCCCGTGATCCACGTCTGTCACGTAGCGTCCTGGCGTATGACGGACAGCGGCGAGCCGCTCGTGGTGCTGGAGAACGTCAACAAGCACTTCGGCGATCTCCATGTGCTCAAGGACATCGACCTCACGATCGACCGGGGCGAGGTCGTCGTGGTGATCGGCCCCTCCGGGGGCGGCAAGTCCACCCTCTGCCGGACGATCAACCGCCTGGAGACCATCGACTCCGGGAAGATCACCCTGGACGGCGAACCCCTGCCCCAGGAGGGCAGGGCGCTGGCCCGGCTGCGCTCCGAGGTCGGCATGGTCTTCCAGTCCTTCAACCTCTTCGCGCACAAGACGATCCTGCAGAACGTCACCCTCGGCCCGGTCAAGGTCCGCAAGGTCCCCAAGGCGCAGGCCGAGCAGGAGGCCATGGCCCTGCTGGAGCGCGTCGGCATCGCCTCCCAGGCCGCCAAGTTCCCCGCCCAGCTGTCGGGCGGCCAGCAGCAGCGCGCCGCCATCGCCCGGGCGCTGGCGATGCGGCCCAAGCTCATGCTGTTCGACGAGCCCACCTCCGCGCTCGACCCCGAGATGGTCGCCGAGGTGCTGGAGGTCATGACCGACCTCGCCCGCGAGGGCATGACCATGATCGTCGTCACCCACGAGATGGGCTTCGCCCGCAGCGCCGCCCGACGCGTCGTCTTCATGGCCGACGGGCGGATCGTCGAGCAGAGCACCCCCGAGGAGTTCTTCACCGAGCCCCGCACCGACCGGGCCCGCGACTTCCTCTCCAAGATCCTGAGGCACTGAGCAGGCACCTGACGAAAGGGAACCCCTTCCATGCGCCGTATCGCCCTGACCCTGGCCGCCTTCGCCCTCGGCGCCACCGCGCTGTCCGCCTGCGGAGGCGGAGACTCCTCCACCGGCCTCGTCGACAAGGCGAAGAACGACAAGAAACTGACGATCGGCGTGAAGATCGACCAGCCCGCGCTGGGCGTCAAGAAGCCCGACGGGTCGATGGAGGGCTTCGACGTCGACGTCGCCCGCTACATCGCCGAGAAGCTGGGCGTGCCCGAGAGCGGCATCACCTGGAAGGAGACCATCTCCGCCAACCGGGAGCCGTTCCTCCAGCAGGGGCAGGTCGACCTCGTCGTCGCCACCTACTCGATCCTGGACGAGCGCAAGGAGAAGGTGACCTTCGGCGGCCCCTACATCGTGGCCCACCAGGACATCATGGTCCGCGGCGACGACACCTCCATCACCAAGGTCGAGGACCTCAAGGGCAAGCGGATCTGCCAGGCGTCCGGCTCCAACTCCTACAAGCGCATCACCGACCCCGCCCCCAACGGCCGGGGCATCAGCGCCAAGCTCGTCCCCGCCGGCGCCTACAGCGAGTGCATCACCAAGCTCAAGGGCGGCACCCTCGACGCCGTCACCACCGACGACCTCATCCTGGCGGGCTTCGCCTCCCAGGGCGGAGACTTCAAGATCCTCGGCACCCCCTTCACCGACGAGAAGTACGGCGTCGGCATGAAGAAGGGCGACACCAAGGGCTGCGAGGCCGTCAACGACGCGATCACCGAGATGTACAAGGACGGGACCGCCGCGCAGCTGCTGAGCAAGTGGTTCGGCAACGCCAAGGGCCTGCAGCTGCCCACCGAGGCGCCCGCCCTCGAGGGCTGCGCCTGACCGGCGGACCGAGCCGAACCCACGGCGGGAGAGGACCATGTCAGCACTGATCGAGAACTTCGACGCGATCCTCGGCGGCTTCTGGTCGACGATCCGGCTGACCGCGATGAGCGCAGTCCTCTCCCTGCTGCTGGGCACCCTGCTGGTGGCGCTGCGGGTCTCCCCCGTCCCGGTGCTGCGCGGGATCGGGACGGTCTACGTCAACGTCCTGCGCAACACCCCCCTCACCCTGGTGCTGCTGTTCTGCTCGCTGGGCATCAGCAACACCCTGCAGCTGAACTTCGACGCCGACGACCCCCAGTTCAACGGCTACTGGCTGGCCGTCCTCGGGCTGACCGCCTACACCTCCACCTTCGTCTGCGAGACCCTGCGCTCGGGCGTCAACACCGTGCCCCTGGGGCAGGCGGAGGCGGCTCGGGCCATCGGCCTGACCTTCACGCAGTCGATGCGGGCGGTGATCCTGCCGCAGGCCTTCCGCACGGTCATCGCCCCGCTCGGCAGCGTGCTCATCGCGCTGACCAAGAACACCACCGTCGTCATCGTCGCGGGCTACGCGGAGGCGGCGTTCGTCATGAAGGACATGCTCTATGAGAGTACGGGGACCGTCGTCGCGGTGTTCCTCGGCTTCGCGGCGGGCTACATGATCCTCACCCTGCCGACCGGCTACCTCACCGGCCTGCTGGCCCGGCGGCTGGCGGTGCGCCGATGAGCGCGGGGGTGCTGTTCGACGCGCCGGGTCCGCGCGCACGGCTGCGGCACAACGTCCTGACGCTCCTCGGCGTGGTCCTGATCCTGCTCGCGGCCTGGTTCGTCTGGGCGCGCTTCGAGGATGCGGGGCAGTGGGACGGCGCCCTGTGGAAGCCGTTCCTGGATCCCGAGGTGTGGACCGGCCTGATCCTTCCGGGCCTGTGGGGCACCCTGTCGGCGGCGGCCGTCGCCGCGGTGCTCACCCTGGTGTTCGGGGTGGTCTTCGGCCTGGGCCGGCTGTCGGACCACTGGTGGCTGCGGCTGCCGGCGACCTGGGTGGTGGAGTTCTTCCGCGCCATCCCCGTCCTGATCATGATCTTCTTCGCCCAGGCCGGGGCATTCGCGCTCTCCGGCTATGTGATGCCGGCCTTCTGGGCCGTGGTGATAGGGCTGACCCTCTACAACGGCTCGGTCCTGGCCGAGGTGTTCCGCGCCGGCGTCCAGGCGGTGCCGCGCGGGCAGTCCGAGGCCGCTTACGCGCTCGGCCTGCGCAAGGGCGGCGTCATGCGGCTGATCCTGCTGCCCCAGGCCGTCACCGCGATGCTCCCGGCGATCGTCAGCCAGATGGTGGTACTGCTCAAGGACACCGCCCTGGGCTACATCATCACCTACGAGGACCTCCTGAACTCCGGCTTCCGGGTCATCCCCGCCAACTACGGCAACGTCATCCCCGCCGCGATCGTCGTGGCCGCCATCTACATCCTCATCAACCTGGCGCTGGGACGGCTGGCCACCTGGCTCGAGAGGCGCAGCCGCCGCAGCCGCAAGTCCACCGCCGCGACGGCGAAGGCCGATCCGGTGGTGGGAGTGCCGCCTCTCGGCGCCTGACCTTGTTACTTTCAGAGCTCAAGTGTCCGTTCTTGGCTCCAATCCCCTTCGGCATGCGGGACGATTCCGGTATGACCGCTCGCGTTGCCCCCTACGGTTCCTGGCCCTCTCCCATCTCCGCAGCCGACGTCGCCCGCAACCGGGTGAGACTGAGTTTTCCGACCGCCCAAGGTGACGACGTCTGGTGGCAGGAGACACGGCCGGACGAGGGCGGCAGGACCACGGTCATGCTCAACGGACGGGAGGTCCTGCCCTCGCCCTGGAACGCCCGCAGCCGGGTGCACGAGTACGGCGGCAAGTCCTACCTGCCGACCCCGCGCGGGCTGGTCTTCACCAACTACGAGGACCAGCGGCTGTACCTGCTGGTGCCCAGGGACGTCCGGCCGCGGCCGTTGACACCCGAGCCGGCGATCCCCGGGGGGCTGCGGTACGCCGATCTGGTGCTCTCCCCCGACGGGGCCGAGGTCTGGTGCGTCTGCGAGGGTCATGTCGCGGTCCCCGCCTCCGAGGGCGACGCCCCGTCCGCTCCGGGGGTGCGGCGGGCCATCGTGGGGATCCCCCTGGACGGGCGGGCCGCCAACGACCCCGCTGCGATCAACGAGATGGTCACCGGAACCGACTTCTACGCCTCGCCCGCGCCTTCCCCGTCCGGCGGTCACCTGGCGTGGGTGCAGTGGAACCACCCGCGGATGCCGTGGGACGGCACCGAGCTCCGCGTCGGGGTGATCGACGACGGCAAGGTCGTCTCCCCCCGGACGGTCAAGGGCGGCATGTCCGAGTCGGTGCTGGCCCCCCTGTGGGCGGACGACAAGAGCCTGTACGTCGCCTCCGACTGGCCCGGCTGGTGGAACATCTACCAGGTCGGCCTCTACGGGGAGTCGCCCCAGGCGCTCTACCCCGCCGAGGAGGAGTTCGCGGGCCCGCTGTGGCAGCTGGGCGGCATGCCGTACGCGCTGATGGGCGACGGGCGGCTCGTCGTCATGCACGGGCAGGGCGAGCAGAGGCTCAGCCTGTACGACCCCGACACCCTCGAGCTGGAGCCGCTGGACCTGCCCTACACCGACTGGCAGATGAGCCTGTCCGCGGACGGCTCCACGTTCGTGGGCATCGGGTCCGCCCCGACGCTCCCGGCGTCCGTGGTGAAGGTCTCCCAGGGGCGGGTGACGGTGCTGCGCCGCGAACTCGACCGGGTGCCGGACGAGGCGTACCTGCCGACTCCGCGCGCCGAGAAGTTCGAGGGCCAGTTCGGCCGGCCGGTGTACGCCTACGTCTTCGAGCCCGCCAACCCGACCGCGCTCGGCCCCCAGGGCGAGCTCCCGCCTTACGTGGTGTTCGTCCACGGCGGGCCGACGGCGCGCGCCTCGGCCTCGCTCAGCCTGGAGCGCGCCTACTTCACCAGCCGCGGCATCGGGGTCGTCGAGGTCGACTACGGCGGCTCCACCGGCTACGGCCGCGCCTACCGCGAGCGGCTGCGCCGCCAGTGGGGCGTGGTGGACGTCGAGGACGCCGTCGCGGTCGCCGCCGAACTGGTCAGGACAGGGCGGGCCCACCCCGAGCGGCTCGCCGTCCGGGGCTCCAGCGCGGGCGGCTGGACCACCCTGGCCGCCGTCACCTCCGGCACCGTCTTCAAGGCCGCGACGTCCTATTTCGGCATCAGCGACGCGACGACCCTGCTGCAGGAGACCCACGACTTCGAGTCCCGCTACCCGTTCGGCCTGATCGGCCCGATCCCCGGCTACGAGCGCGCCTACGAGGAGCGTTCGCCGCTCAACCGCGCCGACCGCACCGCCTGCCCGGTGCTGCTGCTGCAGGGGCTGGAGGACCCGGTGGTGCCCCCGGCGCAGTCGGCCCGGTTCGCCCGGGCGCTGGCCGAGAACAAGATCCCGCACGCCCACCTCACCTTCCCCGGCGAGTCCCACGGATTCCGGCGGACCGAGACGGTGCAGGCCTGCCTGGAGGCGGAGCTGTCGTTCTACGGGCAGGCCCTCGGGTTCACCCCGCCGGGCGTGGCGGTGCTCAGGCTGACCGGGGGCGAGGCGCTCTCGGCCTGACCCGGCGCCGCCCCGCTCAGCGGGCGTACTCGGTGGCCCTGGACTCCCGGACCACCGTGACCCGGATCTGGCCCGGATAGGTGAGCTCGTCCTCGACCTGCTTGGCGATGTCGCGAGCGATGACCTGCGCCTGGATGTCGTCCACCGCGCCGGGCTTGACCATGACGCGGATCTCCCGTCCGGCCTGCATGGCGAAGACCTTCTCGACTCCCTCATGGGTGTCCTTCGCGATGCGCTCCAACTGCTCCAGACGTTTGACGTAGGCCTCCAGCGACTCGCGGCGCGCGCCGGGGCGCCCCCCGGAGATGGCGTCGGCCGCCTGGGTGAGGACCGCCTCGACGGTGCGCACCTCGACCTCGTTGTGGTGCGACTCGATCGCGTGGACGACGTCCTCGTGCTCGCCGTAACGGCGCGCCACCTCGGCCCCGACGAGGGCGTGGCTCCCCTCCACCTCGTGGGTGAGGGCCTTTCCGACGTCGTGCAGGAGCGTTCCGCGTTTGGCCACGTCCACGGGCAGCCTGAGCTCGGCGGCCATGACCCCGGCCAGGTGCGCCGACTCCACCAGGTGCTTGAGCACGTTCTGGCCGTAGGAGGTGCGGTAGCGCAGCCGGCCCAGCAGCGCGATCAGCTCGGGGTGCATCTCGGTGATGCCCACCTCCACCAGGGCGTCCTCGCCCGCCCTGACGCACAGCGTCTCGACCTCCGCCAGGCTGCGCTCGTAGATCTCCTCGATGCGGTGCGGGTGGATGCGCCCGTCCAGGACCAGCTGCTCCAGGGTGAGCCGGGCGACCTCGCGGCGCACCGGGTCGAAGCAGCTGAGCAGGACCGCCTCGGGAGTGTCGTCGATGATGAGGTTGACCCCGGTGACCGACTCGAACGTGCGGATGTTGCGGCCCTCGCGGCCGATGATCCGGCCCTTCATCTCCTCGTGCGGCAGGTGCAGGACCGAGACCACCGACTCGGTGGTCTGCTCGCTGGCCACCCGCTGCACCGCCAGGGTGACGATCTTGCGGGCGCGGGCCTCGCCCTCCTCGCGGGCCTGGGCCTCCAGCTCCCGGACGGTCAGCGCCGCCTCGCGCTTGGCCTGGTTGCGGATCTGCGCCACCAGCTCGGCCCTGGCCTGCTCGGCGGTCAGCCCCGCCACCTGTTCCAGCGCACGGGCCCGCTCCTGCTCGGCGCGGCCCAGCTCGGCCTCGCGGGCGTCCAGCGCCGCGGCCCGTCCGGCGAGCTCGGCCCGCCGCTCCTCGAGCCGTCCGGCCTCCTGGTCGAGCCGCTGTTCCCGCTCGGCCAGCCGGCGTTCCCTGCGCTCGACGTCCTCCAGCCGCTCCCGCGCCTCCTCGCGGAGCGCGCGGGCCTGCTCCTCGGCCTTCTCCCGGAGCTCACGAGCCTGCTCCTCGGCCTGTTCGCGGAGCCGGGCGGCGGCCTTCTCCCCCTGCTCCAGCGCCTGGTCGCGCAGGTGCTGGAGCTCGGCCTCCGCCGCCTTCCTCATCGCGGGTCGGCGCAGCGCCCGCCAGGCCAGCAGGACCAGGCCGGCGAGCAGCGCCGCCCCGAGTACGACGCTCTCCATGGCGCAGCCCCCTCCTCACGGCCAGAGGGTCGCCTCGCGGGCACGCGAGGCCACCGGTTCGCCGAAGCGCACCGGTGACCTCCATGGTCAGTCCACGCGGGGCGGAGTGACCCTCTTTTCGGCCACCGTAAGCCGCCTGAGGTTAATGAGCAAGCAAAGACTCAGTAATGTGGATTTACCACACGGGACCACTCCGTGAAGCGGGGTGTCGTCCCCGCACCGGCGGAGCTGGCACACTGGGCCCGTGAGGTTGACGGCTTTCTGGACCAAGATGAACCGGCAGTTCGGCGAGGGATACGCCGAGAGCGTCGCCAAGGACCAGGTGATCGCCGAACTCGGTGGCCGCACCATCGACCAGGCGTTCTCCGACGGGGTGGACACCAGAACCGTCTGGAAGGCGGTCTGCTCGGCGTTCGACGTGCCCGACCGGCTCAGATGACGGCCAGCGCCGTCACCAGGCCGATCATCAGGTAGGTGACCGCGAGCATCCAGGTGCCCGGCTGCAGGTGCTCCTCGTGGCACAGTTCCTTGATCTTCAGCCCGATGAGCAGGTTGAAGATGAGCATCGCCACGATCTGCGCGACGATGCCCACCAGGCCGTAGACGGCCGTGGCGATCAGGCCCTCGGTCAGCGCGGCGTCCGTCGCGTAGATCGACGCCGACACGATGACGCCCACCGCCGCCATGCCCGCGGCGGCCAGCAGGCTCGCGTTCGGGTTCCGGTCGTGCCGGATCACCGACACCAGGCGGCCCGGGGTGGCCAGGTCCACCGCGTAGAAGCCGAGCACGAACAGGACCAGGCCGACGCCCGCGTAAGAGAGGATCGCGAGGACGTTGTCTCCCAGTACCTCGCTGAAGGCACTGTCGAGAGCGAGAGGCATGGAGGCTCCTTAGGACGAATATCTAGAGGGGGATCCGATGGGGGACGAAAGAGGACGTGTCGTCGGTGATGAGACCTGACGTCTCGCGGATGCCGAGGCCCGCGGACTCGTCCGCGACCATCCAGGCGCCGAGCACGGGGTGCTGGCCGTCGAACTCCGGCAGCGCCTGGAACTCCTGGAAGACGAAGCCCTCCGCGCCGTAACGTCCCTCGGTCCGCTGGCTGAAGGACGGGGTCGTGATGGACATGCTCGCGCCCTCACGGCCCAGCAGGGGCTTCTTGATGTAGGAGGTCAGGTCGCCGGGGGAGCCCAGGTACGCCGGCAGCAGGTTCGGATGGCCGGGGAACAGCTCCCAGAGCAGGACCAGCAGGCCCTTGTTGGACAGGAGCATCTTCCACATCGGCTCGATCCAGTCGGCCTCGTCGACGAAGGCGCCGAAGGGCTCGTGGACGATCCACTCCCACGGGTAGAGCTTGCAGAACGTCTTGATCCGCTCGCCCGCCAGGTCGCAGTAGTCCTCCCCGTCCCAGCCGACGGCCTCCATCGGGAGGGAGACGCCCGGCCGGCCCGCCTGCTCGGCCGTCTCCTGCAGGTAGGAGATCGTCATGATCTCCTCGCCCGACTCGTCGGCCTCCGTCCAGGTGAAGTGGACGGGACCCTCCCGCAGCCGCATCTCCTTCCAGCGGTCGACCAGCCGCTCGTGGATGGAGTTCCACTGGTCGTCGGCGGGGAAGACGTCCTCTTTCCAGTACCACTGGATGATGGAGCTCTCCACCAGGGACGTGGGGGTGTCGGCGTTGTACTCCAGGAGCTTGGCGGGGCCCGCGCCGTCGTAGCGCAGGTCGAAGCGCCCGTAGAGGTGCGGGTCGCGGCGCCTCCAGGACTCCTCGATCGCGGGGGCGAGGCGTTCGTCGATTCCGAGCACCTCGTAACGCCCCGTCTCGACGACGTGCTCCGCCGCCTGCAGGCACATGCGGTGGAGTTCCTCGACCACTTCCTCCAGCCGGAGTACCTCGTCCATCTCCAGGACGTAATGCACGGACTCGTCCCAGTAGGGGCGGGTCAGGTTCTCCGGGTGGGCCGTGCGGTGGTAGGCGAGCCCCTGGGACTCGATCTTCGCCTCCCAGCCCTCGCGGGGCCGGGACCGTTCTCTTCGCACGGATCAGCCGCCGCCGCTGAAGCCGCTGCCGAAGCCGCCGCGCTGCAGGGTGCGCCCGGACTTCGACTTGATCTCGCCCTTGCGCGGCTTCAGCGTGGTGCCGTTGTAGATGTAGCCGGAGCTGGTGGCGGTGCCTCCGTAGTACCAGAAGTAACGCCCGCCGTCGCCGCCGAAGTCGCAGTCGTCGTCATCGACGAGCTTGTACTGGCCGCCGCTGTAGCTGTACCCGTCCACGCAGGAAGCGGTGTAGCTGGAGCCTCCGCAGGCGGCCAGGGACATCGACAGGGTGCCGAGCATGCCGACCTTGACGGCCCGGGAACTCATACGGCGCCGGAGCATGGGGGGTCCCTCCGTTGAAGCGATGCGCACGAATTGTAGGGGTACCGCTTGCTCTAGAACAGCGACACACGGTCTTCAGACCGCCGGAGAGACGATTTGGTTCACCTTCAGCCGGGATCCGGAAGATGAAAGTAAAGGTCGCCCACATCGGCACCCGCCGGAAGATCGCTGACCTGACCGTCTCCGACCTCCACCACCCGCCACGCGCCGTCCGGGCGGCGGGCCAGGTCGGTGGTGACGAAACGGCAGCCCAGGGCCCGGACGGATGGCCGGACCTGGTCGAGGGCCGGTACGCACTCGGCGTCCGGCGTGTCCGGGTGGGGGCCGACGAGGACGGGATCCCCGTCGATCCACCAGACGCGGGCCTCGGCCGAGTCGTACTCCTCGAAGACGCGGACGACCACGCCTCCGTTGAGGAAGTCGTCCTGGAGCTCGACCATGCGGCGGACGACGCGATGCAGGCCCTCCGCGTCGTGCAGGTCGGGGACGTAGCAGGCCTCGTCCCACTCGTGCTTGCGGGACTTCACGTAGTCCTTGACCACTCCGGGACCGCCGGGCAGCCGCCGCACCGCCTCGGCCAGCCGCTCCGGCGAAGGCGCCTCGCGCGGGACGAGCGGCAGCCAGACACTGGGCGGCGTCAGCCCGGCGAAGGTGTCGTACCAGCCGGGGAGCTCGTGGGCGCGCCGGTAGCCGTCCGGCGGGGTCATGAGGAAGCCGCCGCGGTCCGCCAGCGCCTTGGACATCGCGTGGTACTCGGCCGCCGTCACCATCCAGCCCCGGTACCACAGCCCGCCGGCGCCGCGCGGGACCCGACGGACCGCCTCGGCCGCCTCGCCGCGGCACAGCAGGTCGTGGTCGAGCAGCGCCAGGGCGCCTCCCGTGGCCCGGACGGTGTCGGCCTCACGGGCGAAGTGCGGATCCACGCGCCGAGGATCGAGCGGATCGGCGCAGAACAGAACGGTCAGGGTCATCAGCCAGCCCCCGCTTGATCGTCTGAGCGCCAGGGTACGTCGCCGCGCGCTCACCGCGCAGCCCGATTCCCGCGCCGGTTCCGGACGTATCGGAGAGCCGTCGGCGAGTGCGGCCTCGATCGAATTTATGTTCGGTAGAGTGACGGTGTCGCGGGGGCCGCGTTTTGTCAGTGGACCGGCGTAGCGTCGTTCCCGAGATGACGAACACCAGCAAGAAGAACCCGACCCGACAGGGGCAGACCATGGCAGCTAACGACCGCGAGAAGGCGCTCGAGACCGCCCTCGCCCAGATCGAACGCCAGTTCGGCAAAGGCTCGATCATGCGCCTCGGCGACGAGGTGCGCGCGCCCATGGAGGTGATCCCCACCGGGGCCATCTCCCTCGACATCGCGCTCGGCATCGGCGGGCTGCCCCGCGGCCGGGTCGTGGAGATCTACGGGCCGGAGTCCTCCGGTAAGACGACCGTCGCCCTGCACGCGGTCGCCAGCGTGCAGAAGATGGGCGGCATCGCCGCCTTCGTCGACGCCGAGCACGCGCTCGACCCCGACTACGCCGAGAAGCTCGGCGTGGACACCAAGGCCCTGCTGGTCTCCCAGCCCGACACCGGCGAGCAGGCGCTGGAGATCACGGACATGCTGATCCGCTCCGGCGCGGTCGACCTCGTGGTCATCGACTCGGTGGCGGCGCTGGTGCCCCGCGCCGAGATCGAGGGCGACATGGGCGACAGCCACGTCGGCCTGCAGGCCCGCCTGATGTCCCAGGCGCTGCGGAAGCTGACCGGCGCGATCAACCAGACCAAGACCACCGCGATCTTCATCAACCAGCTGCGGGAGAAGGTCGGCGTCATGTTCGGCTCCCCCGAGACCACCACGGGCGGCCGGGCGCTGAAGTTCTACTCCTCCGTCCGGCTGGACGTGCGCCGCATCGAGACCCTCAAGGACGGCACCGAGGCCGTCGGCAACCGGGTCCGCGTCAAGGTCGTGAAGAACAAGATGGCCCCGCCCTTCAAGGTCGCCGACTTCGACCTGCTGTACGGCGTCGGCATCAGCCGCGAGGGCGGTCTGATCGACCTCGGCGTCGAGCACGGCTTCGTCCGCAAGTCCGGCGCCTGGTACACCTACGAGGGCGACCAGCTCGGCCAGGGCAAGGAGAACGCCCGCAACTACCTCAAGAACCACCCCGAGACCGCCGACGAGATCGAGAAGAAGATCAAGGAGAAGCTCGGTGTGGGCCCCCGCGTGGACGCCCCCGCCGACGCCCAGGCGGCCCCGGCGGCTCCCGCCGCGCCCGAGCCCGCCGCGGCCCCGGCTCCGGCCCGCCGCACCCGCACCGCCTCGGCTCCCAAGCCCGGCGACTGACCGGCCCTCCGGGGCGGGCGCACCCCCACCGCGCCCGCCCCGGGCCGCCCCCCGGCCGTCCGGCCGCCCCGACGCCGAACTCCGGGGACCGCCGTTCGGCGGCCCGGAGGAGGAAGGAAGTCCGCATGGCCGGTCGCAGGAACAGCCGCTCCCGAGGGGAGCGCGCCGAGGAGGCCGGCGGCGCGCCGAGGCCGCCCGCCGATCCCGAGGCCGCCGCGCGGGAGGTCTGCCTGCGGCTGCTGACCCTCTCGCCCAGGACCCGGTCCCAGCTCGCCGAGGCCCTGGCCCGCAAGGGCATCCCCGAAGAGGTCGCCGACCACGTGCTGGGCCGCTTCACCGAGGTCGGCCTGATCGACGACGAGGCCTTCGCCCAGGCCTGGGTCCGCTCCCGCCACACCGGCAAGGGCCTGGCCCCCCGGGCGCTCTCCGCCGAGCTGCGCCGCCGCGGCGTCGCCGACGAGACGATCAAGGAGGCCGTCTCCGAGCTCCACCCCGAGGACCTCGAGGAGGCGGCCCGGACCCTGGTCTCCCGCAAGCTCCGCACGACCCGCTCGCTCGACCCCGACCGGCGCACCCGCCGTCTGGTCGGCATGCTGGCCCGCAAGGGCTACTCCCCCGGCCTGGCCTACCGGGTCGTCAAGGAGGCCCTGGCCGGCGAGGGCGCCGACCCCGACGGACTCCCCGAAGACGGGTTCTTCGACGGCTGACCGGACGGGGGGACGGCCCGGACGGGCGATGGGGGTCAGGGCGCCGCGATTCCGCGGTGCCGCGGTGGCCCCCGCACACCGCAGGACCGACGGGACCATGGTAAACGCCCCTACCACATTCAGAAAACCTTCTTTACAAAAATGGGGGAAGCGTACAGAGCCGCGGCCCCGAGACCGTCGGCGGATTCCGTCGGCGGGAGGAGGCACGATGGAAGGATGATCGAGGAGTTCTCCGCGGCGACCCGGGCGTGGTTCGCCGAGGCGTTCCAGCGGCCGACGGCGGCGCAGGCGCAGGCCTGGCGGGCGATCTCCCGCGGGGAGCACACGCTGGTGGTGGCCCCCACCGGGTCGGGCAAGACCCTCGCCGCGTTCCTGTGGTCCCTGGACCGGCTGGCCTCCGCCCCGCCCCCGCCGGACCCGAAGCACCGCTGCCGCGTCCTGTACGTCTCGCCGTTGAAGGCCCTGGCCGTCGACGTCGAGCGCAACCTCCGCACGCCCCTGGCCGGCATCCGTGCGGCCGCCCGCCGGCTCGGCCTCCCCCTGCCGGAGATCCGGGTCGGCGTCCGCTCCGGCGACACCCCCTCCGGCGAGCGGCGGCGTCTGGCCGCCCGCCCGCCCGACATCCTCATCACCACCCCCGAGTCCCTCTTCCTCCTGCTGACCTCCCAGGCCAGGGAGTCCCTCCGCGGCGTCGAGACGGTGATCGTCGACGAGATCCACGCCGTCGCCGCCACCAAACGCGGCGCCCACCTGGCGCTCTCCCTCGAACGCCTCGACGACCTGCTCGCGTCCCCCGCCCAGCGCGTCGGCCTGTCCGCCACCGTCCGCCCCCTGCCGGAGGTCGCCGCCCTCCTCGGCGGCTCCTCTCCCGTCACCACCGTCCGGCCCCCCGACGCCAAGGTCTTCGACCTGAGCGTCACCGTCCCCGCCGAGGACCTCCCCGACGCCCCCGGCTCCCGCCGCCGCTCCGTGTGGCCCCACGTCGAGGAGCACATCCTCTCCCTCATCGACGCCCACCGCTCCACCCTCGTCTTCGCCAACAGCCGCCGCCTCGCCGAACGCCTCTGCACCCGCCTCAACGAACTCGCCGCCGCCCGCCTCCCCGACCCCCTCCAGGCACGGGCGGCCGGGGGCGGGGCCGTGGAGGTGGCGCGGGCGCATCACGGGTCGGTGTCCAAGGAGGAGAGGGCGCAGATCGAGAGCGCGCTCAAGGAGGGGCGGTTGCCGGCGGTGGTGGCCACGTCCAGCCTCGAGCTGGGGATCGACATGGGCGCCGTGGACCTGGTGGTGCAGGTGGAGTCGCCGCCGTCGGTGGCGGGCGGGCTGCAGCGGGTGGGGCGGGCCGGGCACCAGGTGGGGGCGGTGTCCCGAGGGGTGATCTTCCCCAGGTACCGGGGCGATCTGGTCCAGGCGGCGGTGGTGGCCGAGCGGATGCGGGCGGGGCTGATCGAGGCGCTGCGCTACCCGCGCAACCCGCTGGACGTGCTGGCGCAGCAGATCGTCGCGATGGTGGCGATGGACGAGTGGGACGTCGACGGGCTGGAGCGGCTGGTCCGGCGGGCCGCGCCGTTCGCGGAGCTGCCCCGTTCGGTCTACGAGGCGACGCTCGACATGCTGGCCGGCCGCTACCCGGGCGAGGAGTTCGGGGAGTTGCGCCCCCGGCTCGTATGGGACCGGGCGAACGGGACGTTGCGGGCGCGGCGGGGGGCGCAGCGGCTCGCCGTGGTGAGCGGCGGGACGATCCCCGACCGGGGGCTGTTCGGGGTCTTCCTCGCCGGGGAGCACGCCTCCCGGGTCGGTGAACTGGACGAGGAGATGGTCTACGAGTCCCGCGTCGGCGACGTGTTCGTGCTCGGCGCCAGCTCCTGGCGGGTCGAGGAGATCACCTCCGACCGGGTGCTGGTCTCCCCCGCGTCGGGGGGCTCGGGCAGGCTGCCGTTCTGGCACGGCGACTCCCCCGGCCGCCCCGCCGAACTGGGCCGCGCCATCGGCGCCTTCACCCGGGAGCTCGGCGGGCTGGACGAGGCCCGCGCCCGGGAGCGGGCCTCGGCCGCGGGCCTCGACCCCGGCGCGATCGCCGACCTGCTCTCCTACCTGGCCGAGCAGAAGGAGTCCACCGGCCACGTCCCCGACGACCGCACCCTCGTCGTGGAACGTTTCCGCGACGAGCTGGGCGACTGGCGGCTGGTCGTGCACTCCCCCTACGGGGCGCTCGTCCACGCGCCCTGGGCCCTGGCGATCGCGGCCAGACTGCGCGCGCTCTACGGCGTCGACGCGCAGGCCATGCACGCCGACGACGGGATCGTCCTGCGCGTCCCCGACACCGACGGCCTCCCGCCCTCGGTGGAGCTGTGCGCGTTCGACCCGGACGGCATCGAGCGGCTCGTCATCGACGAACTCGGCTCGTCCGCGTTGTTCGCCGCCCGGTTCCGCGAGTGCGCGTCCCGCTCCCTGCTGCTGCCGCGGCACCGCCCCGGCCACCGGATGCCGCTGTGGCAGCAGCGCCGGCGCGCCTCCCAGCTGCTGTCGGTCGCCGTGAGGCATCCCGGTTTCCCCGTCGTCCTGGAGACGGTCCGCGAATGTCTCCAGGACGTCTTCGACGTACCGGGCCTCGTCTCCCTGATGCGTGACGTCTCCACCGGTACCGTCCGAGTCACCGAGGTCGAGACCCCCTCAGCCTCCCCCTACGCCCGGTCGCTCCTGTTCCGCTACATCGCGGCCTTCATGTACGAGGGCGACTCTCCGCTGGCCGAGCGCAGGGCACAGGCCCTGACCCTGGACTCGTCGCTCCTCTCCGATCTCCTCGGCCACAGCGACCTGCGCGAGCTCCTGGATCCGGAGGTCCTCGCCGAGGCCGCCGCCGAACTCCAGCGCCTCACCCCCTCCCGCCGGGCCACCGACCCCGACACCCTGACCGACCTCCTCCGCGCCCTGGGCCCCCTGTCGCTTCCCGAGCTCGAGGCCCGCGCCTTCCCCCCGTCCCCGGCCGGTGCGTGGCTGGCGTCTCTGGAGGGCGAGCGTCGCGTGATACGTGTCCGCGTCGCCGGGACCGACCGCTGGGCCGCCGTCGAGGACGCCGCCCGGCTCCGGGACGCCCTGGGCGTCCCCTTGCCGAAGGACGTTCCCGAACCCTTCCTCGCCTCCCTCGGAGACGACCCCCTCGGCGACCTCCTCACCCGCTACGCCCGCACCCACGGGCCCTTCACCACGGCGGACGCGGCGGCCCGGCTCGGTCTGGGCACCGCGGTGGTCCATGAGGTGCTCGCCCGGCTCCCCGGCGTCCTGGAAGGCGAGTTCACCCCTGGACGCACCGGCTCCGAATGGGTCGACGCCGAGGTCCTGCGGCTGCTTCGCCGCCGTTCCCTGGCCCGGCTCCGCGCCGAGGTGGAGCCCTCCCCGCCCGAGGCCCTCGCCCGTTTCCTCCCCCGCTGGCAGGGGGTCGGCTCCTCCCGCGCCGGATCCCTCCACGAGGCCGTCGAACTCCTCCAGGGCGCACCTCTCCCCGCCTCCGCCCTGGAGACCCTGATCCTTCCTTCCCGCGTCCCCGGCTACACGCCGGCCCTCCTGGACGAGCTCACCACCTCCGGTGAGGTCCTCTGGCTGGGCCGCGGCCCTCTCCCCGGCGGCGACGGCTGGCTCTCCCTCTACCCGGCGGACACCGCGCCGCTGCTCCTGCCGCCCCCGGCGGAACTCCCCCTCGCCCCCCTCCACCAGGCGGTCCTGGACGCCCTCGCCGACGGCTCCGCCCTCTTCTTCCGGCCCCTCGCCGACCGCGTCCGCTCCTCCCCCGCCGTCGCCTCGCAATCCCCCTCCCCCTTCCACCCCGGTGACCAGGAGATCCTCCAGGCCCTCTGGGAGCTGGTCTGGGCGGGCCGCCTCACGAACGACACCCTCGCCCCGCTGCGCGCCGCCCTGGGCACCGCCCGCCCCGCCCCCCGTCCCCGTCCGCTCCGCCGGGGCCGTCCCGTGCTCGGCGTCCGCGCCGCTCCGCCCTCGGCGGCGGGCCGCTGGTGGCTCCCGCCCGCCCCGTACCCCGACCCCACCCACCGCGCCCATGCCCTGACCGAGGTCCTCCTCCACCGCCACGGCGTTCTCCTGCGGGGTTCCGTCTCCGCCGAGCAGTCCCCGGGCGGCTTCGCCGCCCTCTACCCCGTCCTCCGCGCCCAGGAGGAGGCGGGCCACTGCCGTCGCGGCTACTTCATCGACGGTCTGGGCGCCGCCCAGTTCGCCCTCCCCCACGCCGTCGACCTCCTCCGCTCCCTCCGCCCGTCCTGGACCGGTACCGGCGGCGGACGCCCGCCCATCGGGAACCCCGGGCCCTCTCCTACGCCCGGCTCCGGCACCGCGGAGCGCCCGTCCGGGAGCGGCTCCGGCGGGAACGGCTTCAGTGATCTTCAGCCGAACGCCCCGGGAGAAGACCGCGAGCCACCGGAATCCCCTCCCGGCGTCCGGCCCGAGGCTCCCGGAGCCGAGGCCGTGGTGCTGGCGGCCGCGGATCCGGCCAATCCCTACGGGGCGGCCCTGGCCTGGCCGGAGGGTTCCGGCGGCCACCGGCCCGGCCGCAAGGCCGGGGCGCTCGTGGTGCTGGTGGACGGCGTGCTGACGATGTACGCGGAGCGCGGCGGCAGGACGCTCCTGACCTGGAACGAGCCGGGACGGCGGGCCGCGGTGCGGGCTCTGGCCCTGGCGGTGCGGGAGGGAATGCTCTCCCAGGTGACCGTGGAGAGGGCGGACGGGGAGCCGATCACGGGCTCGCCGCTGGCCCGGGTGTTCGAGGAGGCCGGATTCCATCCGACGCCCCGCGGGGTGCGGCTCCGGCGTTGAGCGGGTCCTCCGCGGGTGCTCATCCGAACGGCCGAGATCCGGGGAATGCGATCGTTCTCGCGGGCGATGAGATCGAGGCCCCGCGGTGAAATAGTTGAAAACGTAACGAGGTTGGTCTTGATGAACAGCCCGTCAGCGGAGGAGCCGCCATGACCTCGACAGTCCGCTGGGTCGCCGCCCAGCGCCGTAAGCGCCTGGTCATCACCCAGACGCTCCGCGACCGCGCCCAGACCGATCCGCGCCGCACCGCCCGCCGCGAGGACGAGCGCTCCGCGGGCCGAGTCGCGCACCCCCGGGAACCACGCCCCTTACGGACCGGGGGCTCGGGACCGGGAGCGCGACGCCTCCCGCCCCGAGGCCCCCTCCAGCGCCCGGCCGTCGTGCCGGAGAAGCCCCTCCACCGGTTCGGGCGTCTGCCGGCCCCTGTTCCGCCGCGAGAGCCTTCGCGATTCCGCATGCCGCGTCCGGAAGGCCGAAGGCGGGAGCATGACGCCGCTCCTGTCCTCCCGGGAGGCTCGCCGAGTCCGGGGGCTCAGTCCGTCGTGCTGGAGAAGACCTCTTCCCGGGCGAGGGCGAGAGCGGTGTGGAGGGCTCCCTGGAGGACGGGGTCCGTGGTCAGGGCTCCGGGGATGAGCCGGGGGCTGGTGGGGCACAGCCGGGAGACGGCCTGGGCCGTGCGGTCCGCCAGGGGGGTGCCGCCCGCGGTGCCCAGGCTGCCGGACAGGACGATGAGGCCCGGGTCCAGGACGGTGGCGACGGCGGCGACGCCCAGGGCCAGCCGGGAGGCCAGGGCGTCCAGGAAGGACGAGGCCCGCGGGGAGCCGGAGTCCGCGGACGCGCGGCGGACCGCTTCCTCCGGGGAGAGGTCCGGGTAGCCGTGGGAGCCGGCCAGGTCCATCAGGGCGTCGGTGCCGATCAGGGCGCCGAAGCCGCCCGCCAGGGCGGGGGCGCCGTGGACGCGGGACTCGGTGACGCCGCCGGGGAGGGGGACGCCGGGCACCGGCAGATAGCCGAGTTCGCCGGCGCCGCCCGAAACGCCCCGGTGGAGGCGTCCGCCGAGCATGACGGCCAGGCCGACGCCCCGGTCGATCCACAGGAGGGCGAAGTCGTCGGTGCCGCGGGCGGCTCCGTGGGCGTGCTCGGCGACGGCCACCAGGTTCACGTCGTTCTCGACGACCACCCGGGTGCCGAGGCGGCGGCGCAGTGCGTCCGGCGCGCCCTCGTGCCAGGACGAGAGGTCGAACGAGAAGCGCACCTCCCCCGTGCGGGGGTCCACCAGGCCCGGGGTGCCGACCACCAGGGCCCGCAGCCGCGGGATCCCCACCTTCGCCGAGCGGCAGGCCCTGGCCACCGCCGTCCGGATCACCTCGACCGGGTCTTCCCCGCCGGAGAAAGGGACCGCGGTCCGCGCGACGATCCGCCCGGTGATGTCCGAGACTCCCGCGGTCACCTCCCGGGGGTCGACCTCCAGCCCGGCGACGTACGCGCTGGCCGGCACCACGCCGTAGACCGCGGCGTTGGGCCCGCGGCCGCCCGCGCGCCGGCCGACCACCTCGACCAGCCCGCGCTCCTCCAGCCGGGACAGCAGCTGGGAGGCCGTCACCTTGGACAGGCCGGTCCGCGCCCCGATCTCGGCCCGGGTCAGGGGCCCCTCGTCGAGGAGCAGTTCCAGCGCCGCCCTGTCGTTCAGTTCACGCAGAAGGCGGGGGGTGCCCGGACGTCTTGCCATGTTCCGGCACTCTAAGGGTTCGGGCCCGTCGGGGCGGCCTCTCCCCCCTCGGGAGACGCACCTCGGGAAGAATCCCCGCGCACCGGCCGAAGACGGCCGTGGAACGCTGCAAAAAAGACCGGATCGACTTAACCGGGACGTCCTATCAGGGTGGTGGTGAAACCACGTCCTGGAGAGGGGGATACTTACTGCATGCGTTTGTCTGCCAGGGTTGATTACGCGCTGCGTGCGGCCGCCGAACTCGCCGCCGCCGCGGAGGCCTCCACGGGAGGCCATCCGGTGACGGCGGTCCAGCTCGCCGAAGCCCAGCAGATCCCGCCCAAGTTCCTGGAGAACATCCTGGGACAGCTCCGCCGGTCCGGGATCATCCGTTCCCAGCGCGGCCCCGACGGCGGGTACTGGCTGGCCCGGCCCGCCGAGGAGATCTCACTCGCCGACATCATCAGGGCCATCGACGGGCCGCTGCTCGGCGTCCGGGGCGAGCGCCCCGAGGACGTCGGCTACGGCGGCGCCGCCCGTCCGCTGCAGGAGGTCTGGATCGCGCTGCGCGCCAGCGAGCGCGCCATCCTCGAACTGGTCACCCTCGAGCACATCGCCCGTTCCGAGCTGCCCGAGTCGGTGCGGCGGCTCACCGAGGACCCCAAGGCCTGGAGCAAGCCGGTCTTCTTCGCCTGATCGCGCAGCCTGATCACGCGCGGCGTGCAAAAGCCGCGCCCCGCGGCGAGGCGGGGCGCGGACGCCGGGGAGCGCGTGCGGCGTCCCGGCGCGGGGCTTCTCCAGAAGGTCACCGCTGGACGGAGAACATCCAGTGCTGTTCCTCCAGTTGACCCGTGACCGTGATCAGCAGATCCTGGGTCACCTGGTCGGCCTCGACGGCGTCGATGCGCTCGCGGAAGCGGGAGATGGTGCCGGCGAGCGCGTCCACGATGGACGTGATCACCTTGTCCTCGGGCAACCAGCCGGGCTCCAGGGTCGGAAGCGAGGTCTCGTGCGCGATGGTCTGCACCCTGCCGTCCGGGTTCACGCCGATCATCACCGCACGTTCGGCCACCGAGTCGGATGCCGTGCGAGCCGTCGCGGTGAGCTCGTCCAGCTGTTCGTGGACGCTCTTGAACGTACGGCCCGTGACGTTCCAGTGAGCCTGCTTGGCGGTCAGGGACAGATCGATCAGGTCGATCAGCGAGCCCTGCAGCGCCTGCCCGACGGCGTTCCGCACCTCATCGGTGAGCGGGCTCTTCACAACGGCCATGATGGGTCCTCCCGTGTCACATCGAGTTCGGCGGCTTTCGCGTCACCTCTTTGTAACAATGGGGATAACCCATCTACTCCTGCCCCAATCTCCCCGGGGATATGGAACGGGTCACGCCGCGACCATGTCGCCCCTGAAGGCGTCACCGGCGATCGCTTCGGGCGAGTCGGGAACCGGTGAGGCCGGGATGGTCTCGGAGATGCGCTCGTGCTTCGGGGCACCGGCCATGACCGGCTCGGCCTGCAGTTCGGCGAGCGCCAGCAGATCGGACACTTCTCGTAGTACGTGAGACAACGGCACGCCCAGTGCCTTGCAGATCGCCGCGAGCAGCTCAGAAGACGCTTCCTTCTGACCTCGTTCCACCTCTGAGAGATATCCCAACGACACCCTGGCCGCGGCGGACACCTCACGGAGGGTGCGACCCTGGCGCAGCCGGAGCTGCCGCAGAACGTCCCCCAGCAGCTGGCGAAGCAGGACCATCGCTCGCTCCCTCCCCATCGTGCGGACCATCTGACCTGTTCCACCGTACCCGTCTCCACCGTGAGCTTGGCAGAGCCGGGAAATCGTGTTCGCTGCGAACGTAACGCTGTAATCAGGTCAAACCTTCCCGATCTTCCTGATCCTCTTCCCACTGGCGGACCATTGCAACCCCCAAAATCTCACGTCTTAGCAGGTCCAAGGCATGGACAACGGTCATGCGGCGGATGTTCGCGCGCGCCTGGGTGAGGTCGGGCGGCAGCGCCAGCACCGGGGTGAAAGATTTACTGCCTTCAGGGCTGGAAATGCCGATATGAACCGTTCCTACCGGTTTCCCGTCCTGAGCGCCCGGCCCGGCCACCCCGGTGACCCCGAGCCCGTAGAAGGCCCCCAGACGCTCCCTGACGCCCTCGGCCATCTGGACGGCGACCTCCGGATCCACGGCGCCCCGAGCCTCCAGAAGGTCGGCTGAAACCCCGAGGAGCTCGTGCTTCAACCGGGTCTCGTAGGCGGTCACCCCGCCGGCGAAGGTCTCCGAGGACCCCGCCACGTCCGTCAGCTCGGCCCCCAGCAGCCCGCCGGTGAGGCTCTCGGCCACCGCGACCCTGCGGTCGCGCGCGGCCAGCAGCTCATGCGCCACCGACGCCAGCGACTGATCGCCCGTCCCGTACATGGCCGTGCCCAGCAGCTCCTTGGCCATGAGCACGGCCTTGTCCAGTGTCTCGGACGTGCCCGCGGTGATGCGCACCGCGACCTCCGCGGGAGAGGGGAGGAAGGCCAGCGAGATCTCCTCCAGCGTCTCCACGGGGGCCAGCCTGGCCGCCAGGACCGTCTCCCAGATCCCGGCCGTCCGCAGCGTGAGGACGGGCGGAGCCCCGTCGCCGCCCAGCTCCGGCAGCACCGCGGACTTCATGATCGCTTTCATCTCGGACGGCACGCCCGGCAGCGCGTAGACCACCTTGCCGGACAGCTCCATCCGCAGCCCCGGCGCCGTCCCCGCCGGGTTGGGCAGCATGGTCGCGCCCTCGGGCACGTCGGCCATCCGCAGCGACATCGGCTTCAACCGCAGCCCGCTGCGCTCGACCCGGTCGCGGATCAGCCCGGCCAGCGCCTCGTCCCGGACGAGTTCCACCCCGGCGAGGGCGGCGAGCGCGTCCCTGGTCAGATCGTCGCGGGTCGGCCCGAGCCCCCCGGTGACGATCACCACGTCCGCCTCGGCCAGCGCCGCGGAGACCGCGGCGGTGATCGCCTCCAGCGTGTCGCCCACGACGGCCGAGCGGTCCACCCGCACGCCCGCCCCGGTCAGCTCCCGGCCCAGCCAGGCCGCGTTCCCGTTGACGATGTCTCCGATGAGGATCTCGTCCCCGACGGTCAGGAGTTCGGCTCGCACGCCCCTCAGCCTAGTGCCGCACGCCGCCGCCCGTTGAGGTACTCGATCCCCGAGACGACGGTCGCCGCGACCGCGGCGCCCATGAGGATGCCGTTGAGCGGGTCGAGCCGGAACGGCAGCAGGTAGACGGTGATCGCCAGCATCTGCAGCGCCGCCTTGTACTTGCCGAGCCGCTCGGCCGCCACCACCACGTCGGCGCGCAGCAGCACCAGCCGGTGGACGGTCACCGGGATCTCCCGCAGCAGGATGATCGCGGTGGCCCACCAGGTGAGCTCTCCGTTGAGGGACAGCCCGACCAGCGCCGCCCCGGTGAGCAGCTTGTCGGCGATCGGGTCGACGATCTTGCCGAAGGTGGTGACCTCCGCGCGGCTGCGCGCGATCCGCCCGTCGGCCAGGTCGGTGAAGGCGGCGACCACGAACAGCAGCAGGGCGGTGACCCGCCAGCCGGTGCCCTCGCCGAGCACCAGCACGAGGAAGAACGGGGGGACGAGCACGACGCGCAGCATCGTCAGCACGTTGGCGAGGTTCAGATTCGAGACCCGCCGTGCCTGGGAGGCTGTCACCGACCCGGCCCCGTCGCCTCGCCGACCAGGTCGACGCCCTCGCTCTCGACGATCCGGACGTCGACCAGCGCGCCCGCCGTCAGGCCCGCGCCGCGCACGACGGTGCAGCCGTCGACCTCGGGCGCCTGGTGGAAACCGCGGCCCTCCCAGACCCCGGGCTCCAGCTCCCGCTCCACCAGCACCGTCAGCTCGGTGCCGACGCGCTCCTCGGCGCGCTGGGCGGTGAGCTCCTCGGCCAGCTCCGAGACCTCGGCCAGCCGCCGGTCCACCTCGTCGGAGTCGAGCTTGCCGTCCAGACCCGCCGCCTCGGTGCCGTCCTCGTCGGAGTAGCCGAAGACGCCGACGGCGTCCAGGCGCGCGGCCTCCAGGAAGCCGGTGAGCTCCGCCAGCTGCTCCTCGGTCTCACCGGGGAAGCCGACGATGAAGTTCGAGCGCACTCCGGCCTCGGGGGCCAGCGCCCGGACCTGAGCGAGCAGGTCGAGGAAGCGCGCCGGGTCGCCGAAGCGGCGCATCCGGCGCAGCACCGGCCCGCTGGCGTGCTGGAAGGACAGGTCGAAGTAGGGCACGACGCCGGGGGTTCCGGCGATGACCTCGATGAGGGAGGGGCGCAGTTCGGCCGGCTGCAGGTAGCTGACGCGCACCACGTCGATCACCTCGGTCAGCCGCGGCAGCAGCTTCTCCAGCAGGCGCAGGTCGCCCAGGTCCTTGCCGTAGGAGGTGGAGTTCTCGCTGACCAGGACGATCTCGCGCACGTCGTGCCCGGCGAGCCACTCGGCCTCGGCCAGCACCTCCTCGGGCCGCCGGGAGACATAGGAGCCGCGGAAGGCGGGGATCGCGCAGAAGGCGCAGCGCCGGTCGCAGCCGGAGGCCAGCTTCAGCGGCGCCACCGGCCCGCCGCCCAGCCGCTTGCGCAGCACCGTGGGGCCGGAGGCCGGGGCCACGCCCTCGGGCAGGTCCTGGATGCCATGCCCGGGCACGTGGACGTGTCCGGCGGAGCGCTCCACCGGGGTGATGGGCAGCAGCGTCCGGCGGTCCCTGGGCGTGTGCGCGGGGCGCTTGCGCCCGGCCACGACGTCGTCCAGCCGCTCGCCGATCCGGGCGTAGTCGTCGAAGCCGAGCACCGAGTCGGCCTCCGGCAGCGCCTCGGCGAGCTCGGAGCCGTACCGCTCGGCCATGCATCCGGCCGCGACGACCTTGGCGCCGGTGTCGTGCGCGGCGAGCAGGGTGTCGATCGAGTCCTTCTTGGCCGCGTCGATGAACCCGCAGGTGTTGACGACGACGACGTCGGCTCCCTCGGCTTCGTCCTGCAGCTTCCAGCCGGACGCCTCCAGCCGGGCGGCGAGTTCTTCTGAGTCGGTCTCGTTGCGCGCGCAACCGAGAGTGACCAGGGACACGATACGGGACTCGGGCATGCCCTAACGGTAGTGGGAACCCGGCCGTGTCCTGGAACCGGCCGCCCGGGAAGATCTCCCGAAACGGGTCAGACCGGGTCGCTGCTGCCGGGAACGAACGTCAGGCGGAGCACCTGCCCGTCCTCGCCGGGCACGCCCAGCTCCTTGCCGTTGACGGTGAGCACGACCCCGGCCGCGTTGCCGATCAGCACCCGCAGGCGCTTCTCGGCCCGCCACTCCCGCTGCTGGCCCTTGGGGATCATGGCGCTGAACAGCACCTTGCCCGCGGCGTCGCGGACGTTGACCCAGCACTGCTTAGTCGCCCGGACCATCACCACGACCTCGTTCTCGCCGATGGCGGCGGACGGCTGCCCCGCGGGGGCCTCGCCGAGGGCGTGAGCGTCGCCGTTCCCCGGCGTGGCGGTCGCGGGGGCGGCCGTGAGCGCGGGGTTCGCCGAACTCGCCGTCACCGGCGCGGGCGTGCGCTCGTCCTCGCCGTTGAAGACCTGGAAGACGCCGTAGACCATCACCAGGACGAGCGTGACGGCCATCGCCGCGCTCCAGTTCGGGGTCCGCCGCTCCCGGAACTTCAGAGGCTGTTCCGGCTCGAACGCGGTGGCGATGGCCAGCGCCCCGGGAGCGCCGCCATGACTTTCGTCATACTCGCGGATCATCGGGTCGGGATCGACGTCCAGCATCCGGGCGATGCTGCGGATGTGGCCGCGGGCGTAGAAGTTGCCGCCGCACAGGGAGTAGTCGTCCTGTTCGATCCGGCGGATCACCGTCTCGCGGATCCTGGTCCGTTCGCTGATCTGCTTCACGGTGAGTCCCGCATCGCGGCGCGCCTGCCCAAGGGTCTCACCAATGCTCATGAAGGCCTCCGCCGCGACGTTGCAATGCAGCCAAGTCTAGAAAACGTGTTCTTCTCCTGCGATACGCAACGCCGCATTAGTTGATCACGAATTGAGCGCGCCCAGGACCTCTGGAAGGTCTTCCGGTTTGACCAGGACGTCCCGGGCCTTCGATCCCTCGGAGGGACCCACGATGTTCCTGCTCTCCATGAGGTCCATCAAACGTCCTGCCTTGGCGAAACCGACCCTCAGTTTCCGCTGCAGCATCGAGGTCGACCCGAACTGGGTGGAGACGACCAGTTCGATCGCCTGCATCAGCAGCTCGAGGTCGTCGCCGATCTCCTCGTCGACCTCCTTGCGCGGCGCGGCCTCGCCCTGGACGTCCTCGGCGTACCGGGCCTCCATCTGGTCCTTGCAGTGCTCGACGATGCCCGCGATCTCCTTCTCGGAGACGTAGGCGTTCTGCAGCCGCATCGGCTTGGAGGCGCCCATCGGCAGGAAGAGCGCGTCGCCCTGGCCGACGAGCTTCTCCGCGCCCGGCTGGTCGAGGATGACCCGGCTGTCGGCCAGCGAGGAGGTCGCGAAGGCCAGCCTCGAGGGCACGTTGGCCTTGATGAGGCCGGTGACGACGTCGACGGACGGGCGCTGGGTGGCCAGCACCAGGTGGATGCCGGCGGCGCGGGCCAGCTGGGTGATCCGCACGACGTGGTCCTCGACGTCGCGCGGGGCGACCATCATCAGGTCCGCCAGCTCGTCCACGATCACCAGCAGGTACGGGTAGGGCGTGTAGACCCGCTCGCTGCCGGGCGGCGCGGTGAGCTTGCCCGCCCTCACCGCCTTGTTGAAGTCGTCGATGTGCCGGAACCCGGAGGCGGCCAGGTCGTCGTACCGGCGGTCCATCTCGCCGACGACCCAGCCGAGCGCCTCGGCCGCCTTCTTGGGATTGGTGATGATCGGCGTGATCAGGTGCGGGATCCCGGCGTACGCCGACAGCTCCACCCGCTTGGGGTCGACCAGGATCAACCTGACCTCATCCGGGGTGGCCCGCATGAGGATCGAGGTGATGAGCCCGTTGATGCAGGTCGACTTGCCGGCGCCGGTGGCGCCCGCGATGAGGATGTGCGGCATCTTGGCCAGGTTCGCCACGACCGTCCGGCCCTCGACGTCCTTGCCCAGGCCCACCAGCATCGGGTGCTGGTCGGTCTGGGCCACCTGGGAGCGCAGCACGTCACCCAGGGAGACCAGGTCCTTGTCGGTGTTGGGGATCTCGACGCCGATCGCGGACTTGCCGGGGATCGGGGAGATGATCCGCACGTCCTGGCTCTTGACCGCGTAGGAGATGTTCTTG
The DNA here is from genome assembly GCF_039871655.1 of Actinocorallia sp. B10E7. Classification (NCBI taxonomy): domain Bacteria; kingdom Bacillati; phylum Actinomycetota; class Actinomycetes; order Streptosporangiales; family Thermomonosporaceae; genus Actinocorallia; species Actinocorallia sp. B10E7. The sequence continues at coordinate 442,502 of NZ_JBDPLZ010000002.1, read as the reverse complement.
GTGAGCGCGATGACCTTCTCGACCTTGACCGCGGGGCCGAGCTCGATCTCGTAGCGGGTGATCGTCGGGCCCCTGGTGAACCCGGTGACCTGGGCGTCGACGTCGAACTGCTCCAGCACCCCGGTGAGCGCGTCGACGACCGTGTCGTTGGCCTTGGTCCGCGGCTTGAGCGCCGAGCCGGGCCGCAGCAGCGACGGGGCGGGCAGCTCGTAGATCTCGCCGCTGGAGTTCAGCGGCAGCTGCTCGGCGCGGCGCGGCGCGGGCGTCGGGTCGGGGACGGCCGGGATGTCGGGCCCCGGCGCCTCGTCCGGGGCCTGCGGAACGGCGGGGGTCTCCAGGACGGTCGGCGCCGGGTCGCCGAAGAGCTCGTCGGCCAGGTCCCGGGTCCGCTCGCCGGGTTCGACGACGGGGGTGTCGTAGGGCCTGGTGTGCTCTCCGACCGAGAACTCGCCGTCTTCCTCGGGGTCGGGGCGCTGCTTCTTTTTCTTCTTCGGCTTGTCGCCCTTGTCCTTGCCCGGCTTCTCGGGCTCGGCGGCCGGCTTCGGGCGCTCCTTGAGCATCGTCAGCTGCAGCAGCTCCTGGAACCTGTCCGGGATGCGGTGCACCGGCGTCTTGGTCACCACGAGCAGTCCGAAGAACGCCACGAGCAGCAGCAGCGGGACCGCGACCCAGGCGGACAGGACGATCTCCAGCGGCGCGGAGACCAGCCAGCCCAGCACCCCTCCGGCGTCCCGGACCCGGTCCATCTGCGACCGCGGCGTGGGGGTGCCCAGCGCGATGTGGACGATGCCGGCGATGCCCAGGAACAGGGCGCTGGACCCGATCGCTATCCGGCCGGTGTCGGCGTTGTGCTCGGGGTGGCGCAGCACGCCCCAGGCCAGGCCGGCCAGGAAGATCGGCAGCACCATGGCGAACTTGCCGAGCCCGCCGCGCACCACCAGCTCCAGCACCTGGGTGAACCAGCCGTGCGGCGTCCACCACAGCACCGAGGCCAGGATGATCGCCACCCCGAGCAGCGTCAGCCCCAGGCCGTCGCGGCGGTGCTCCTCGTCCAGGTCGCGCGCGCCGTCGCCGTAGGCGCGGAACACCGAGCCGACGCCGCGGGCGAAGAGCATCCACAGTCCTGCGAACATCCGGAAGAAGCCGAGGAAGAGGGAGCTGATCGGATCGGGTCCCGGCCTCGCGGGCCCCGGCCTCCGGGCGGGCGCCGGCCTCCGGGCCGGTTTCTTCGCGGGAGGACGACGACGTTGCGCGGAGGCTTTGGAGGGACGCTTGGGGGACCCGCCACGAGAGGAGTTCCGTGTACCTCCGGACGCACGTGAGGCCATGCCGTTGAGCGTAACTCGTGATACAAGAGCAACCAAGAACAAAACGGGCGGGCGTGTCGTCCGGAGGCCCTCCGGCGGAGTCCCGGCCGGATCGCGACGGTCAGATCATGAACTTCCGGGCGTGCTCGCGCAGCCCCTCGGCGTCGAGCAGCACGGTCTGCCGCCAGCTGTTGCGGATGAGGCCCTGCGCACGCCACTCGCGCATGGCCCGGGCGACGGTCTCCCGGGAGACGTCCACGCAGCTGCCCAGCTCGGTCTGCGACAGCGGCGGAAGGCTGATCCCCCCGTCGGGGTCCGGCAGCCCGCTCTGCTCGGCCAGCTTGAGCAGGAACAGGGCGAGCCGGCCCGCGCCCACGTGGCTGCCCAGCGACAGGATGCGCTCATCGGACTGGGCCAGCCTGCGGCTGAGGGTCTGGTAGACCTTCGGCCAGGCGTCGGGGTGCTCGTTGAGGAAGGCGCGGAACCGCTGGCGCGGCACCACCAGGGCGATGAGCTGGTGCAGGGCGGTGACGGTCGCCGTCCTGGGCGACTCGGTGAGCAGTCCGGTCTCCCCGATCAGCTCCCCCGGCCCGCGGACGGCGATCACCCGCTCCCTGCCCTCGCTGTCGCCGACGCAGATCTTGGCCCATCCCCTCTGCAGGATGAGCACCTGGTCCGGGGGCTCTCCCTGCAGGCACAGGTGGTCGCCCTTGCGGTATCTGCGGCTGCGGCCCCCGCGCACCAGGGTGTCGCGCGCGGCGGGGTCGAGACTGCTCCAGAAGGCTTCGCGGTTGACCTTCGAGGCGGGGGTCATATTCCTACAGACGAAAGAAAGGACGACGGGGATCCAATTATCCGCAAATCCCGGATTTTCTAAAGGGCCAATCCCACGGTGAGCAACGCCCCGAAGACCAGCTGCAGCCGGCCCGTCTCCCCCAGCACCGCGATGAGCTCCGGCCCCTGCGCCCCCTCCAGCACCCGCCGGGAGGGGCGGATCGACAGCGGCGCGGCCAGCAGCGCCAGCAGCGCCCACGGCCTGCCGACGGCCAGGCCGAGGACGAGGGGGAACGGAAGGGCCAGGCACAGCGCGTACAGCAGCCGGGCGAGCGGGTCGCCCAGCACCACCGCCAGGGTGCGCTTGCCGGTCATCGCGTCGGTGTCCAGGTCGCGGATGTTGTTGACCACCAGCATCGCGCAGGCCAGCAGCCCGACCGGGACGGAGGCCGCCCAGGCCGTCCAGGGCAGCTCCTCCAGCTGGACGTAGACCGTGCCGAGCACCGCGACGAGCCCGAAGAACACGAAGACCGAGACCTCGCCCAGCGCCCGGTAGCCGTACGGGCGGGAGCCCCCCGTGTAGCCCCAGGCGGCGGCGATCGCCGCCGCGCCGATGAGCAGCAGCCACCAGGTCGTGACGGCGGCCAGCACCAGCCCGGCCACCCCGGCCAGCGCGAAGCAGGCCAGCGCCGCGGCCAGCACCCGCTTGGCGGGTTTCGTGCCCGAGCCCACCAGCCGCAGCGGCCCGACCCGGTCGGCGTCGGTGCCCTTGATCCCGTCGCTGTAGTCGTTGGCGTAGTTCACCCCGACCTGCAGGACGAGGGCGACGAAGAGGGCGAGGCCCGCCCGCCACCAGACGGGGTGGCCCTCGCCCACGGCGAGCCCGGTGCCCACGGCGACGGGGACGACGGCGGCGGGCAGCGTCCGAGGCCTGGCCCCGGCGATCCAAAGCTTCATGTGTCTCTTCTGCGGAGCCGGAGGGTCATGATCAGTCCGACCGCGAGGATACCGGCGGTCACCAGCGCCGCGTGGGCGGTCGCCGCCGCCAGGCTCTCCACCGCGGCGTCGGCCAGCGAGGGGTTGCCGGCGTGCAGGTCGGCCGCGGACGAGCCCACGCTGTGCTGGAGTTCCCGGGCCGCGGCCGCGTCCCCGGAACGTTCCCGCATGACGTGGCCGAGACTGGTCGCGAAGACCGTGCCGATCAGGGCGATGCCCAGGGCGCTGCCCACCTGCCGGGCGGTGGACTGGGTGCCGGACGCCTGGCCCGCGCTGGCCCGCGGGATCTCGGACAGGGACAGGTTGGTCAGCTGGGCCGAGGTCAGGCCCAGGCCCAGGCCGTACATGAGCATCCAGGGCGCCAGGGCGAACCCGGTCGTCCCGGCGTGGACGGTCAGGCCGATCGCCAGCACCGCCGCCACCTCGGCGGCCATGCCGAGCTGCACGATCCGGTGCTCGCCCATCCGCTCCGACAGCCGGGAGGCCAGCCCGCCGGAGAGGAACGCGCCGAGGGCCAGCGGGAGGATGGCCACGCAGATCTGCAGCGGGGAGTCCCCGTGCGCGCCCTGCAGGAACAGCGGCAGCACGAACAGCAGGCCCAGTTCCCCGACGCTGATGAGCGAGGCGGCGATGCTGCCGCGCCGGAAGCTGGCGATCCGGAACAGGCTCAGGTCGAGCATCACCGGCAGGCCCGCGCGCGTCCTGCGCCGTTCCACCGCCGCCAGCGCGGCCAGCAGCAGCACTCCGGCGGCCAGCACCAGCGGGATCGGGGACAGGCGCAGTCCCGCGGAGACCGGCCATCCCGCGAAGTCTTCGGCGGGGCCCCACCAGCCGTAGGTCTGGCCCTCGATCAGCACGAAGACCAGCGCCCCCAGACCGAGCGCCGACAGCGCTCCCCCGGCCCAGTCCAGGCCGCCCCGGTCCCCGGGATCCCTGGTCTCGGGGACGTAGCGGCGCACGCCCGCGACCAGCAGCAGGCCCAGCGGCAGGTTGATCAGGAACGCCCAGCGCCAGCCCTGCCAGGTGGCCAGCCAGCCGCCCAGCAGCGGGCCCGCCGCGGACATGCCGCCGATCATGGAGCCCCAGACGCCGAAGGCGACGGCCCGGTCCCTGCCCTGGAACAGCGTGTTGATCGTGGAGAGCGTGGCGGGCATGATCATCGCCGCGCCCAGGCCCTGCAGCGCCCGCGCCGCGGTCAGGGAGGCGCTCCCTCCCGCCAGGGCCGCGCCCACGCTGGCCAGCATGAACACCCAGGTGCCCAGGACGAGCATCCGGCGCCTGCCGAACCGGTCGGCCAGCCGGCCGAACGAGATCAGCAGCGCCGCGAACATCAGCGAGTAGATCGAGGTGACCCATTCCGCCTGGGTCGCGCGCAGCCCGAACTCGTCCACCATGCCGGGCAGCAGGACGCTGACGATGGTGGCGTCCACGACGATCAGCGACACCGCGAGGCTGATCACCGCGAGGCCGAGCCAGCGGCCCCGTCCCGGCTCGACGGCCGGTTCCACCGGGACCTCGGCCGTCACGGGCACGCTCATAGTCATCCTGCTCGGAACAGAGGGGTCGAGGAGATCCCGGTAAGCCTAAACCCGTCTCTTCCAGCACCGACACGCCCCCCTGCCTCAGGCCGGGGCCGGTTCCGCCGCGGGTTCCCGCGGTGTTTCCCCCCGGGCGCGCTGGGCCCAGACGACGCATCCCAGGACGGCGAGGGCCGCCAGCCCGGTCTGGGCGTCCAGGTCCTCGCCGAGGAAGAGGGCGGCCCAGCCCAGGGTGAGCAGCGGCTGGGCGAGCTGGACTTGGCCGCCCCTGGCGATCCCGGCCCGGGCCAGGCCCGCGTACCAGGCGAAGAACCCCAGGAACATCGAGAAGAACGACACGTACCCGAATCCGGCGAGGCTCTCGGCCGTCCAGGACGGTTGCGTCGTCGCCAGCAGCCAGGCCGTCACCGGGACGGTGAGGGGCGCGAAGATCACCAGGGCCCAGCAGATCACCTGCCAGGCGGGCATCGTCCTGGCCATCCGCCCGCCCTCGGCGTAGCTGATCCCGCCCAGCACGAGGGCCGCCCCGAACAGCAGGTCGGCGGACGTGAACCCGCCGCCGCCCTGCAGGAGGGTGAACAGGGTGACGCAGGCCGCGCCGCTGCCGGCCGCCATCCAGAAGGCGGCGGGCGGGCGTTCCCCCGCGCGGAGCGTCGCCATGATCGCCGTGACGGCGGGCAGCAGCCCGATGACCACCGCACCGTGCGCGGCACTCGCCCCCTGGGCCAGGGCGAGGGTGGACAGCACCGGGAAGCCCACCACCACGCCCAGTCCGACGATCACCGCTCCCTTCCGGTCGCGGAGGCGGCCCGCGCGGACCCACAGCAGCGCGCCGGCCGCCGGGACCGCGGCCAGGGCCGCCCTGCCGACGCCGATGAGCATCGGGTCCAGTCCGCGCAGCGCCAGCACGGTGGCGGGGAAGGTGAAGGAGAACACCAGGGTGCCGAGGAAGGCGAGGAAGAGCGCTATCTTCCCGCCTTCGGTAGCGCTATCGTTATCTCTCATGAACAAGGATAGCAGTATCGCTCTCCTCGCCCAAAGGCTCAGGGCAGAGGCCCGGCTCCTTCCCGCAGGTGAGCGGCTGCCGTCCAGCCGGACGCTGACCGAGCGCTACCGTGTCAGCCCCGTCACCGTTTCCCGGGCCCTGGCGCTCCTGGCCGCGGAGGGGGTCGTGGTGACCCGCCCCGGCAGCGGCACCTTCGTCGCCGAACGCCGGGCGGCGGGCCGCCCCGCGGACTTCGGCTGGCAGTCGGTGGTGCTCGGCGAGGGCCAGGGAGGCGTCGAAGGCATGGCCCGTCTGCTCACCCCTCCCCCCGCGGACGCGATAGCGCTGAGCGGCGGCTATCTCCCCCTGGCGTTCCAGCCGCTCCGGGCGCTGGCCGCCGCGAGCGCCCGGGCCGCGCGGCGTCCCGAGGCCTGGCAGGTTCCGCCGCTGGCCGGCCTGCCGGAGCTGCGCGCCTGGTTCGCCGCCCCGGTCGGGGCCGAGCCGTCCGACGTGCTGGTCGCCGGAGGCGGCCAGGCCGCCCTGTGGACCACGCTGCGCGCCCTCCTCAGGCCCGGGGAGCCGCTGCTCATGGAGTCCCCCACCTACCATGGCGCGATCATCGCCGCCCGCGCCGCCGGGCTGCACCCGGTGCCCGTGCCCATGGACGGGCGCGGAGTGCGGCCCGACCTCCTCGCCGAGGCATTCGCCCGCACCGGCGCCCGCGCCTTCTACTGCCAGCCCGCCTTCCACAACCCCACCGGCGCCGTGCTGGCCCCCGAACGCCGGGCCCGGGTCCTGGAGGCCGCGCGGACCGCCGGGGCCTTCGTCATCGAAGACGACTTCGCCAGGTACCTGGCCTTCTCCACCCCGCCGCCCCCGCTGGCGGCGGCCGACCCGGACGGCACCGTGGTGCACCTGGCCTCCCTCACCAAGCCGACCGCCCCGTCGCTGCGGATCGCCGGGATCACCGCGCGGGGTCCGGTCGCCGAACGCCTGCGCGCCTGCCAGCTGGTGGAGTCCTACTACCCGGCCAGGCCGCTGCAGGAGACCGCGCTGGAACTGGTGACCTCTCCGGCCTGGCCCCGCCATCTGCGGGCCGTCTCGGCAGAGCTGCGCGCCCGCAGGGACGCCCTGGTGCGGGCGCTGGCGGTCCACCTGCCGGAGGTGGAGCTCGTCTCCCTGCCCGAAGGGGGCATGCACCTGTGGGTCAGGCTCCCCGACGGCACCGACGACACCGCGCTGGCCGATGCCGCCCGCGCCCACGGAGTGATCGTCGGGCCGGGGAGGCCCTACTTCCCGGCCGAGCCGCCCGCCCCCCACCTGCGGCTCAACTACAACTGCACGCCCACCGCCGAGGACCTCGCCGAAGGGGTCCGCAGGCTGGCGCGCGCCCTGCGTTCCAGGCCGTCCGGAACGTCCTCGTGAAGCGGTAGCGTTACCGGCCATGGCGGATGTCGGCGTCAGGGACGCGACCCTCAGCGACACGGCGGCGGTGGCCGAGATCCAGGTCCGGGCCTGGAAGGCCGCCTACCGGCCCTTCATGCCCGCGGAGCCGCTGGCCGAGATGACGGCCTCGGCCGAGCCCTGGCGGGAGCGCTGGGCCGAGGCCGTCACCGCCCCGCCCTCCCCCCGCCACCGGCTCCTGGTCGCGGTGGCCGACGGACTGGTCACCGGGTTCGCCGCGTTCGCCCCCGCCTCCGACCCCGATCTGCTGCCCGAGGAGGACGCCGAGCTGATCGCCCTGGCCGTCGACCCGGGCCGCGCCCGCGAGGGCCACGGCAGCCGGCTGCTGGCCGCGGTGGCCGACCTGCTGCGCGAGCACTCCTTCCGCACCGCCGTCACCTGGGTCTTCACCGAGGACGCCGCGCTGCGCTCCTTCCTGGAGCCGTCCGGCTGGGCCCCGGACGGGGCCCGGCGCACCCTGGAGCTGGAACGGCCGGTGGAGATGGTCAGGCTGCACACGTCGCTGGCCTGAATCCCGCCCGGAGTAAGGGGAATCACGCCGTCCGGCCACCCCGGTTGTCACGTTCCCTTTTCCCCGTTCCCGCAGGTCGCAAGGGGATTGCCGAAACGCCCGGATGCGGTGAGCATCGGGAGATCCCAGTCGGTCCTGTGACGTGGAGAGAGGCGATGACGGTGGAGGACGCACGGCGGACGCTGGCCGAGCTGCACACGGAGTTCTCCGGATGGCGCATCGGCCTCGGCGGATCCGGTCACTGGTGGGCCGTGCGGGGCAACGAGCTGGTCCGGACCCCTCATCTGGCGGAGCTGCGGGCCAGGCTGGCCGAGCTGGCCGGTTCCATCTCCTGAAAGAAGCAGAGAAAACCGCGTAACGCGGGATTCGCCGGTCACGATGACGGGATGACGCCATTTTGATCCACGTACCCCCGAGCGCGGATCGAAATGGCGTCACCGCATCTCAGCGGCGCCGCCCGCCACCGGTTCCCCGGCTGACACGCCCTTCGGCACCCGTGGAATGCCCACGGACGGGTACGGTTCGGTGCATGGCACCCAGCACTACACCCGACGCGCCGTTCGGCCGGATGCTCACCGCGATGGTCACCCCCATGCTCGCCGACGGCTCGGTCGACTACGACGGAGCGGCGCGCCTGGCCGTCCACCTGGTGGACGAGCAGCGTCATGACGGCCTGGTGATCAACGGCACCACCGGAGAGTCCCCCACCACCACCGACGACGAGAAAGAGCGCGTCCTGCGCGCCGTCGTCGAGGCCGTGGGCGACCGCGCGTCCATCGTGTTCGGCGCCGGCAGCAACGACACCCGCCACAGCATCGAGCTGGCGAAGATGGCCGAACAGGCCGGAGCCCACGGCCTGCTGATCGTCTGCCCCTACTACAACAAGCCGCCGCAGGAAGGCGTCTACCGCCACATGACGGCGATCGCGGACTCCACCGGCCTGCCCGTGATGCTCTACGACATCCCCGGCCGCACGGGCATCCCGATCGAGACCCCGACCCTGCTCCGGCTCGCCGAGCACCCCAGGATCGTCGCGGTCAAGGACGCCAAGGGCGACCTGTTCGCCGCCTCCCAGGTGATGGCCGCCACCGACCTGGTGTTCTACTCCGGCGACGACGTCCTCAACCTCGCCTGGCTCTCCCAGGGCGCCGCGGGGTTCGTCAGCGTGGTGGGGCACGTCGCCGGGTCCGACCTCCATGAGATGATTGACCTCTATAGGTCCGGCGACGTCGCCGGAGCGCTGGCCCTCCATCGCCGGCTGCTCCCCGTCGTCACCGCGATCATGACCCGGACCCAGGGGGTCATCGCGACCAAGGCTGCGCTGAACCTGCTGGGTCGGCCCGGCGGGACCGTGCGCGCCCCGCTGGTGGACGCCACGCCCGAGTTCGTGGCGCGACTGCGCGAAGACTTGATCACGGGGGGTATCAAAGTGGAGGCCACTGAGTGAGTCATACCGAGGGTGCCCTATGAGCCACCCGCATCCCGAGTTGGGCCCGCCTCCGGCGCTGCCCTCAGGCGGCCTGCGCATCGTCGCGCTGGGCGGGCTCGGAGAGATCGGCCGCAACATGGCCGTGTTCGAGTACGAGGGACGGCTGCTGATCGTCGACTGCGGCGTGCTCTTCCCCGAGGAGGAGCAGCCCGGCATCGACCTCATCCTGCCGGACTTCGAGTACATCCGTGACCGCCTCGACGACGTCGAGGCCGTGGTCCTCACGCACGGGCACGAGGACCACATCGGCGCGGTCCCCTATCTGCTGCGCGAACGGGGGGACATCCCCCTGGCGGGCTCCCGGCTGACGCTGGCGCTGCTGGAGGCCAAGCTGGCCGAGCACCGGATCAAACCGGTCCTGCAGCCGGTCGCCGACGGGGAACGCCGCTCCTTCGGGCCGTTCGAGTGCGAGTTCCTGGCGGTCAACCACTCCATCCCGGACGCGATGGCCGTGGCCATCCGCACCCCCGCCGGGCTGGTCGTGCACACCGGCGACTTCAAGATGGACCAGCTCCCGCTGGACGGCCGGCTGACCGACCTGCCGGGCTTCGCCAGGCTCGGTGCCGAGGGCATCGACCTGCTGATGTCCGACTCCACCAACTCCGAGGTGCCCGGGTTCGTCACCAACGAACGCGACATCTTCGCCGCGGTGGACGAGGTCTTCCGCACCGCCCAGGAGCGGATCATCGTGGCGTGCTTCGCCTCGCACATCCACCGGGTGCAGCAGGTGCTGGACGCGGCGGCCAAGGAGGGGCGCAAGGTCGCCTTCGTGGGCCGCTCGATGGTGCGCAACATGGGCGTGGCCCGGGACCTGGGCTACCTCAGCGTCCCCGACGGCCTCCTGGTCGACCCCAGGGCGCTGGACGAGCTGCCGCCCGAGAAAGTGGTCCTGGTCTGCACCGGGTCCCAGGGCGAGCCGATGTCGGCGCTGTCGCGGATGGCCAACCGCGACCACCACCAGATCCGCATCACCGAGCGCGACACGGTGATGCTGGCCTCCTCGCTGATCCCCGGCAACGAGAACTCGGTGTACCGGGTGATCAACGGGCTGATCCGCTGGGGCGCCCGGGTGGTGCACAAGGGCAACGCCCTGGTCCACGTGTCGGGCCACTCCTCGGCCGGGGAGCTGCTCGTCCTGCTGAACCTCACCAAGCCGTCGAACTTCATGCCGGTGCACGGCGAGTGGCGGCACCTGAGGGCCCACGCCCGGCTGGCCTCGCTGACCGGCGTCCCGGACGAGAACATCGTCATCGCCGACGACGGCGTGGTGGTCGACCTCATCGACGGGCACGCCCAGATCGTCGGCGCGGTCCCCGCCGGATACGTCTACGTGGACGGCTCCAGCGTCGGTGAGATCACCGAGGCCTCGCTCAAGGACCGGCGCATCCTCGGTGAGGAGGGCTTCGTCTCGGTGGTCGTGGTCGTCGACTCCACCACCGGCAAGGTCATCGCCGGGCCGGAGATCCACGCCCGGGGCGCGGGCATCGGGGACGCGGACTTCAACGAGGTCATCGGCCGCATCAACGCGACCCTGGCCGAGGCCGCGGCCGACGGCGTCGCCGACTCGCACCAGCTGCGGCAGCGCATGCGCCGCACCCTCGGCAAGTGGGTGGCCGACAGCTACCGCCGCCGGCCGATGATCGTCCCGGTGGTCATCGAGGCTTGAGTCCGTGGCGCCCGGCCCCGCCGGGCGCCACGGCCGGCGCTCTCACCAGTCGATCTCCCGCAGCCCCGCGTCGGCCAGCGCCTTGTTCACGGTGCTGAACGGCCTCGTCCCGAAGAAGGCGCGCGCGCTCAGCGGGCTGGGGTGCGCCGACTCGTGCACCACATGCTGGGGCGCGGTGACCAGCGCCGCCTTCTTGCGGGCGTAGGCGCCCCACAGCACGAAGACGACCCGCTCCTCCTTGGCGTTCAGCGCGCGGATCGCCGCGTCGGTGAACTGCTCCCAGCCCTTCTTGGCGTGCGAGCCCGCCTCGCCGGCCCGCACCGTCAGCACCGCGTTGAGCAGCAGCACCCCCTGCTCGGCCCAGCGGCCCAGGTCCCCGTCCGCCGGGGGCGTGACGCCCAGGTCGGCGGCGAGCTCCTTGTAGATGTTGCGCAGGGACGGCGGGAGCTTGACCCCCTCCCGGACGCTGAAGCTCAGCCCGTGCGCCTGCCCGGGGCCGTGGTAGGGATCCTGGCCGAGGATGAGCACCCGCGCGTCCGCGTACGGGGTGCGGTGGAAGGCGGAGAAGAGGTCCTCGCCGGGAGGGTAGACCGTCCGCGTCTGGTACTCCTCGGCCACGAAGGAGCCGAGCGCCGCCGTGGCCAGGGGGTCGAGGTCCAGGGCGTCGCGCCAGTCCGGGGGAAGTTTCTCGGTCAAGTCCATGCGGAAACCCTAACGATCACCGGTGACACTTCCGGGGGAATCCAGGACGAGTCTTGATCCGGTTATGGTGTTGATCATGCGTGTTCTGGCTGCGTTCCTGCTGTTCCTCCCGGTCGCGGCCGGCTGCGGCACCGACGGCGGGGGCCCGGTCACCCTGCGGGTGCTCGCGGACTCCTCCCTCACCGAGGTGATGTCGGACCTCACCGCCGTCTACCGGCAGTCCCACCATCATCTGCGGTTCCGGCTGCGGCTGGACGGCTCCCAGATCCTCACCGGCGAGCTCGGCTCGGGGGACGTGGTCATCACGGCCGACACCCGGTCGCTCAGATCCCCCGAGGAGGAGCTGGAGCCGGCCAGGACCGTCGCCCGCAACTCCCTGACCATAGCCGTCGCCCCCGGCAACCCGCTGCGCGTCCGCGACCTGGTGCGGCTGGCCGACCGGCGGCTGAAGGTGGTGCTCGGCCCCTCCACGGGCCCGCTGGGCCGCTATTCCCAGCAGGTGCTGGGCAACGCGGGCGTGGCCGTCAAACCCCGCTCCGAGGAGGCCAGCGCCCGCGCCGTGCTGGGCATGGTCCGCAGCGGCCAGGCCGACGCCGGACTGGTCTACATCACCGACATGAAGTCGGCGGGCGCCGCCGCCAGCAGCGTGGCCATCCCCGCGGCCCAGAACGCCGCGGTCCTGTATCCGGCCGCCGCGATCACCGACTCCCCCCACCGGGACGAGGCCGTGGCCTTCGTGAACTGGCTGGCCTCCCCCGAGGCCACCGTCCTGTTCAACAAGTACGGCTTCCAGTCCCCCTGAACCGCCCGCGAAAGCCTCAGGGAAGCTCGGAGGGCAGGCCGCCCGAGCAGAGGACGGCGCGGTCCTCGGCCTCCCGCAGGGCCCTGAGGACCTTCTCCGGGGGCTGGGCGTAGACCTCGGGGTAGTCGGCCTCCCCGGCGGCCGGGTCGACGTGGAAGGCGGTGATGTCCTCCTCGGCGGAGAACCAGGTGCGCAGGCCCGGACGGTCGCCGCGCGGATCGAGCCGCACCCATCTGTCGTCGCCCACCTGCACGGCGGCGAGGCCGTGCAGGACGAACCCGTCCCCGTCGGCCAGCCGCTGGTAGCAGAACCCCGACGGGATGCCCGCGAGGCGCAGCAGCGCCACGTACAGGTGGCACTTGGCGTAGCACAGGCCGGTGCCCTGCTCCAGGACGTCCGAGGCCCGCCAGGGCACCCGGAGGTCCGAGGCGTCCACGGAATGCGCGACCTCGTCGCGGACGAAGTCGAACGCGGCCCGCGCGTACTCCAGGTCCCCGTCGGGGAAGCGGGAGCTGAGCGCCTGGATCGAGGGGTGCTCGAAGTCCACCGCCTCGGACTCGCCGAGGAAGTCCCAGGGCTCCCCGATGAAGATCACAGGCCCAGTAGCGGTTCGAGGCCGAGCACCAGGGGTTCGGGCAGGTCCGCGACCTTGCGCACGCCCAGCAGGACGCCGGGCATGAACGACTCGCGGTTCATCGAGTCGTGGCGGATGGTGAAGACCTCGCCGTGCCCTCCGAGCAGCACCTCCTGGTGGGCGATGAGCCCGGAGAGCCGCACCGAGTGGACGCGCACGTCCTGCACGCTCGTTCCGCGCGCCCCCTCCAGCTCGCTGGCGGTGGCGTCCGGGGAGGCCGGAACCCCGGCCTCGCGCCGGGCCTCGGCGATCAGCTCGGCCGTCCGGTAGGCGGTGCCGCTGGGCGCGTCCAGCTTGTTGGGGTGGTGCAGCTCGATGATCTCCACGGACTCGAAGAACGGGGCCGCCTTCTGCGCGAAGTGCATCATCAGCACCGCGCCGACGCCGAAGTTGGGCGCGATCAGCACCTTGGCGCCCGGGGTCTCCCGCTGCCAGGCCCGCACCCGCTCGACCCGCTCGGGCTCGAAGCCGCTGGTGCCGACGACCGCGTGGATCCCGTGCCCGATCAGGAAGCGGAGGTTGTCCATCACCACGCCGGGGTGGGTGAAGTCCACCACGACGGACGCCTGCTTGAGCGCCTCCAGGGAGTCCCCCTGGTCGACCACGGCGACGAGCTCCATGTCCTGGGCGCCCTCGACGGCGCGGCAGACCTCCGCGCCCATCCGGCCCCGGCCGCCCAGCACTCCGACCTTGATCACTTCAGTTCCTCCCGACGTCTCACGCGTTCGAAAGCCTATCGCGGAAGCAAAACATGAGATTTCTTCACCCCGGGGCCCGGGACAGGGCACACTGAAAGAGGACCGGGTCACGCGCCGACCCGGTCCTCTTTCTTTCGCGCTCCGGCCGCTCCCGCCCGGAGCGGCTCAGACGGTGAACTCCCGGTCCTCGAACGGACCGATGATCGTCAGCGTCGGCCGCTGCTCCAGCAGCCCCCGCGCCAGCGTGTTGACCTCGTCCAGGCTCACCGCGTCGATGCGGGCCAGCACCTCGTCCACCGACAGCAACGACTCGTAGACCAGCTCGCTCTTGCCGATCCGGCTCATCCGCGACCCGGTGTCCTCCAGGCCCAGCACCGTGGAGCCGCGCAGCTGGCCCTTGCCCCGGTCCAGCTCCTCGGCGGTCAGACCGCGTGTGGCGGCCTTGGCGAACTCCTCCTGGCAGATCTTCAGCACCTCGTCCACCTTGGCCGGCTGGCAGCCCGCGTACAGGCCGAACGAGCCGGTGTCGCAGTGCTGGGAGGTGTAGCTGTAGACCGAGTAGGCCAGCCCGCGCTTCTCCCGGATCTCCTGGAACAGCCGCGACGACATGCCGCCGCCGAACGCGGCGTTGAACACCCCCAGCGCGAACCTGCGCTCGTCGTGGCGGGCCAGGGCCGGCACGCCCAGCACCAGGTGCGCCTGCTCGGTGTCGTCCACGATCAGCCGGGCGCCGCCGCCCAGCGTCGGCGTGGCCTCCCCGCCGAGACGCGGCGGGGCCGGACGCTCCGACGACCCGCTCAGATGCGTAGAGAACGCCCGTCCCACCAGTTCGACGACCCGGTGGTGGTCGACGTTGCCGGCGACCGCGACGACGAGGTTCGGCGCCCGGTAGTGCGAGTGGTAGTACCGCGCGATGCCGTCACGGCGCAGCGAGTTGATGGTGTCGACCGTGCCGAGGATCGGCCGGCCCAGGGGCGCGTCCCCGTACATCGCGATGGAGAACTCGTCGTGGATGAGGTCCGACGGGTCGTCGTCCCGCATCGAGATCTCCTCCAGGATGACCCCGCGCTCGGCCTCCACGTCGGCCTCCTCGATCAGCGAGGAGGTGACCATGTCCGAGACGACGTCCACCGCCAGCGGCAGGTCGCTGTCGAGCACCCGCGCGTAGTAGCAGGTGTACTCCTTGGCGGTGAAGGCGTTGAGGTCGCCGCCGACCGCGTCCATCGTGGCGGAGATGTCGAGCGCGCTGCGCCGGGCGGTGCCCTTGAACAGCAGGTGCTCCAGATAGTGGGTGGCCCCGGCGTCGACGAGGTCCTCGTCCCGCGAGCCGATCCCGGCCCAGATGCCGAACGCGACCGAACGCACCGTCGGCATGGTCTCGGTGACCACCCTCAGCCCGCCCGGCAGCACGGTACGCCGTACGGTCCCCACTCCATCGACCCCCGGGTAGAGGGTGACGGTGCTTCCGGGCTCCTGCTCCGCGGCGGTGATCCCGGCCTCTCCCGACATGGTCACTGGGTCTCTCTCTTCACGGTCTCGGCGTATTGACGCGGCGACCGACCGGCCCGCACCACGAGGGAGGGGCCGGCCGGTCGCCATGGTGTTTCAGGAGTTGCGGTCGGCCCGGTCCCCGCCGCGGTCGCCGCGGTCGGACGCCGGACGCCTGGTCCGGGTGCGCCGAGGCCGCTCCGAGCGCTCCTCGCCCGACGCGGCCTCGCCCTCGGCGGGAACCTCGCCGTCGCCCTCGGCGGCAGCGGCGGCCTCCTTCTCGATGACCTCGACCGGGACCAGCGAGAGCTTGCCGCGCGGGTCGATCTCGCTCACCTCGACCTGGATCTTCTCGCCGACCTTGATGAAGTCCTCGACGTTCTCGATCCGGACGCCGCCGTGGAGCTTGCGCAGCTGCGAGACGTGCAGCAGGCCGTCCTTGCCCGGCATGAGGGAGACGAACGCGCCGAAGGTGGTCACCTTGACGACCGTGCCCAGGTAGCGCTCGCCGGTCTCCGGCATGTGCGGGTTGGCGATCGAGTTGATCGCCTGACGCGCGGCCTCGGCGGAGGGGCCGTTGGTCGCGCCGACGTAGATGGTGCCGTCGTCCTCGATGGTGATCTCGGCGCCGGTGTCCGCCTGGATCGAGTTGATCATCTTGCCCTTCGGGCCGATGACCTCGCCGATCTTGTCGACCGGGACCTTGATGGTGATGATCCGCGGCGCGTACTCGCTCATCTCGCCGGCGCCCTCGATGGCGTCCTGCATGACGTCCAGGATCGCCAGCCGGGCCCCGCGGGCCTGGCGCAGCGCGGCGGCGAGCACCTCGGCGGGGATGCCGTCGAGCTTGGTGTCGAGCTGCAGCGCGGTGATGAGCTCCCGGGTGCCGGCGACCTTGAAGTCCATGTCGCCGAACGCGTCCTCGGCGCCCAGGATGTCGGTCAGCGTGACGTACTCGCCGCCCTCGTGGATGAGGCCCATCGCGATGCCCGCGACCGGCGCCTTCAGCGGCACGCCCGCGTCCAGCAGCGACATCGTGGACGCGCAGACCGAGCCCATCGAGGTCGAGCCGTTGGAGCCCAGCGCCTCGGAGACCTGACGGATGGCGTAGGGGAACTCCTCGCGGGTGGGCAGCACCGGCAGCAGCGCCCGCTCGGCCAGCGCGCCGTGGCCGATCTCGCGGCGCTTGGGCGAACCGACCCGGCCGGTCTCACCGACCGAGTACGGCGGGAAGTTGTAGTTGTGCATGTAGCGCTTGGTGCGCTCGGGGTTCAGCGTGTCGATCGTCTGCTCCATGCGGAGCATGTTCAGCGTGGTGATGCCCAGGATCTGGGTCTCGCCGCGCTCGAACAGCGCCGAGCCGTGCACCCGCGGGACCACGTGGGCCTCGGCCGACAGCTGGCGGATGTCCTTGACGCCGCGGCCGTCGATGCGCACCCCGTCGCGGATGATCCGCTCGCGGATGAGCTTCTTGGTGAGCGCGCGCAGGGCGGCGGGGATCTCCTTCTCCCGGCCCTCGAACCGCTCGGCGAGCTTCTCGGCGGTCTCGGCCTGGATCTGCGAGAGCCGCTCCTCCCGCTCCTGCTTGCCGGCGATGGTCAGCGCCTGGCTCAGCTCCTCGGTCGCGGTGGCCGACACGGCCTCCAGGACGTCGTCCTCGTAGTCCAGGAAGACCGGGTACTCGGCGGTCTCCTTGGCGGCGATCTGGGCCAGCTCGGCCTGGGCGCGGCACAGTTCCTTGATGAACGGCTTGGCCGCCTCCAGGCCCTGGGCGACGCTCTCCTCGTTGGGGCCGACCGCGCCCTCGGCCACCAGGCCGAGCGTGGAGGTGGTGGACTCGGCCTCCACCATCATGATCGCGACATCGCCGTCGGGCAGCGTGCGGCCCGCCACGACCATGTCGAAGGTGGCCCGCTCCAGCTCGGGGTGGGTGGGGAAGGCCACCCACTGGCCGTCGATCAGGGCGACGCGCACGCCGCCGATCGGGCCGGAGAACGGCAGGCCCGCCAGCTGGGTGGACATGGAGGCGGCGTTGATGGCCGCCACGTCGTACAGGTGGTCGGGGTGCAGCGACATGACCGTCACCACGACCTGGATCTCGTTGCGCAGGCCCTTGACGAAGGACGGGCGCAGCGGCCGGTCGATGAGCCGGCAGGTGAGGACGGCGTCCTCCGACGGGCGGCCCTCGCGGCGGAAGAACGAGCCGGGGATGCGGCCCGCGGCGTACATCCGCTCCTCGACGTCGACCGTCAGGGGGAAGAAGTCCAGGTTCTCCTTGGGCCGCTTGGACGCGGTGGTCGCGGAGAGGATCATGGTCTCGTCGTCCAGGTAGACGACGGCCGAACCCGCCGCCTGGCGCGCGAGCCGGCCGGTCTCGAACCGGACCTTGCGTACGCCGAACGAGCCGTTGTCGATGACGGCTTCGGAGCTGTGCGCTCCATCGATGCGAATGGCATCGGACACGGGAAACCTCCAGGTTCCGTAGTTCCCCGCTCCCGCATCTCTCGCTCGAGATCCTTGCCGGTCTTCGATCGAAGCCCGCGGATCGCCGTGATCCGGTGGCCACTACCGAGGACCGGCCCTCGAAGGCCTGAGGAGGCGTTCGCGGGCTTGTTCTTCGATTATGCGAGAGGGAGTGATCCTCGGCTGTGGATCACTCCCTCACGTGGGTGCTAGCGGCGCAGACCGAGGCGCTCGATCAGCTGGCGGTAGCGGCTGATGTCCTTGTTCTGCAGGTACTTCAGCAGCCGACGACGACGGCCGACCAGCAGGAGCAGGCCGCGGCGGCTGTGGTGGTCGTGCTTGTGCGCCTTGAGGTGCTCGGTCAGATCGTTGATCCGCCGGGTCAGCAGCGCGACCTGGACCTCCGGGGATCCGGTGTCACCCTCAGTGGTCGCATACTCGGCGATGATCTGGTTCTTGACGGCGGTGTCCAGGGACACGTGACTCCTTAGATTTTGCTCGACACCCGCAGCCGCAGCCGCAGAGTGCGTTCAGTGAATCGTGCCGACCCCGTGCCGGGTTCGGGCACTCGCCCGCCACCATGAGGGAGCAGCGGACAACGCACCGGGACGAAAATCCCGATGACTACTTACCGTATCACGGCGATTCTAGACCCGCGTCACTTCGCGCGCGCGGGCCACGTCGCGCTCCATCTCGGCGATGAGGTCCTCGATGGAGTCGAACTTGACCATGCCCCGGATCCTGCTGACGAAGTCGACCGCGACGTGCTCGCCGTACAGGTCCAGATCGTCCCGGTCCAGCGCGTAGGCCTCCACCGTCCGGGTCACGCCCTCGAAGGTGGGGTTGGTGCCGACGGAGATCGCGGCGGGCCAGCGCACGTCCGGGTAGCGTTCGGAGTCGCAGACCAGGTAGCCGGCGTACACGCCGTCGGCGGGGACCGCCGTGTGCGGCAGCGACTCCACGTTGGCGGTGGGGAAGCCCAGGGCCCGGCCGCGCTGGTGCCCGCGCACCACGATGCCCTCGACCCGGTGCGGACGCCCCAGCAGGTGCGCCGCCTCCTCGACCGCGCCCTCGGCCAGCCTGGCCCGGATGGCGGTGGAGGAGATGGTGTCGCCGTCGGCCACCAGCGGAACCCCCTCTGCCGTGAAGTCGTACTTCTCGCCCAGCTCCCGCAGCAGGGCGACGTCCCCCTTGGCCCGGTGGCCGAAGCGGAAGTCCTCCCCCACGATCACCCGGGCGGCGTGCAGGCGGTCCACCAGCACGGACTGGACGAACTCGTCCGGCCCCATCCGGGACAGCTCCAGGGTGAAGGGCACCACCATGATCGCGTCCGTGCCCAGCTCGGCCAGCAGCTCGGGCCGCCGGGCGCCCGACGACAGCAGCGGCGGGTGACTGCCCGGCCGCACCACTTCGTCCGGATGCGGGTCGAAAGTGATCACCACGCAGGGGAGTCCCAGTTCGGCGGCGAGTTCCACGGCCCGGCCGACGACCTTCTGGTGGCCGCGGTGGACACCGTCGAACACCCCGATGGTGACGACCGACCTGCCCCAGTCCCGGGGCACCTCATCGAGGCCGTACCAACGCCGCACCTACTCGCTCCCTAGCTTCGTGAGCCCATCCGTGGCCCTACCCGGGACAAGACTGCCATGCCCGGGGCGGCGGCATGCACGCCGCACCCCCGTTGCACCGACTCTACTCGTGGGTAGCAAACGGGGCCCCACCGCCCTCACGCCCGGTAGACCACCAGGGAGACCGCCACGTACTGGCACACATAGGCCGCCAGCGTGAAGGCGTGGAAGACCTCGTGGAACCCGAACCACCGGGGCGAGGGGTCGGGCCGCTTCATGGCGTAGATCACGCCTCCGGCGCTGTAGAGGGCGCCGCCGACCGCGATCAGGATGAGCGCGGTCAGGCCCGCCCCGGCGTAGAACTGGGGCAGCGCCAGCACCGCCACCCAACCCAGGCCGATGTAGCAGGCGGTCGACAGCCAGCGCGGCGCCGACAGCCAGACCGTCTTGAAGACCACCCCCGCGAGCGCGCCGGCCCACACCCCGGTCAGGATCAGCGTCCGGGTGGCGCCCTCCAGCGCCAGCAGCGCGAACGGCGTGTACGTGCCCGCGATGATCAGGTAGATGTTCGCGTGGTCGAAGCGGCGCATCGCCGCCTCTCCCCTGGGCCCGAACTGATTGCGGTGGTAGGTCGCCGAGATGCCGAAGAGCAGCCCCGAGGTGACGGCGTAGACCGCCGAGCCGATCCTGGCCTGCAGGGTCGGCCCGAAGGTCACCAGCACCAGCCCGCCGATCAGCGCCGCGGGGAAGGCCCCCAGATGCAGCCATCCGCGCAGCCGCGGCTTCAGCGGCGTCTCGATGACCCGTTCCAGCGTCGAGACCATGACTTCCTCCACCCCTTACCTACGTATCCGTAGGTTACGGCATCGTAGGTTGCCGCCGGAAGGTGATGATGTTCACGGCGAGTCCCGCTTCAGGAGACGAACACCGCGAGCGGCCGGGCCTGGGAGCCCTTCTCCTCCACCAGCGACAGCAGCGCGCCGTCCGGGCCGAACACCCCTATCGGACCCTCGCCGAGCCCCAGCGCGCGCAGACGGCCGCCGTGGGCCACCAGCCGCGCCTCCTCCTCGGTGACGTCACGGCGCGGAAAGGCCGCCGCCACCGCCTCCGCCATGGGCAGGATCACGCAGTCCTCCGCGAGCTGCTCCAGGGTCCGGGCCTGATCGAGCCGGTAGGGCCCCACCGCGGTGCGGCGCAGCGCCGTCAGATGCCCGCCGACGCCCAGCGCCCCGCCCAGATCCCGGGCGAGCGACCGGATGTAGGTGCCGGACGAGCACGTCACCGAGACGTCCACGTCCACGACGTCGCCGGTCCGGCGGATCTCCAGGACGTCCAGGCCGTGGACGGTCACCGGCCGGGCCTTCAGCGCGACCTCCTCGCCCTGCCTGGCCCTCTTGTAGGCCCGCTCCCCGTTCACCTTGATCGCGCTGACCTGGGGCGGCACCTGCATGATCTCGCCGGTGAGCGTCTTGGCCGCGTCGACGATCTCGGCGTCCGCCAGGTGCCCGGCGGGGACCGCCCCGGTGGGCTCCCCCTCGGCGTCGTCGGTGCTGGTGCTCTCCCCCAGCCGGATCGTGCCGTCGTAGACCTTCGTGGTCAGCGCCAGATGCCCCAGCAGCCTGGTCGCCTTCTCCACCCCGACCACCAGCACCCCGGTGGCCATCGGATCCAGGGTGCCGGCGTGCCCGACCCTGCGGGTGCCCGCCAGGCGGCGCATCCGGGCGACCACGTCGTGGGAGGTCCACCCGGCGGGCTTGTCGACGATCACCAGACCGGACACGGGACTCACGACTCGTCCTCGTCGTCCTCTTCGGACTCCTCGTCCTCGTCCTCGTCCTCGACCTTGTAGGGGTTGGCGTCGCCGGCGTGCCGGGCGCCCACCGCCTTGGCCGCCACCTCGGCGTCCTGCTCCTTGGCCTTGGCCAGCAACTCCTCGATGTGGTGGGCGTTCTCCATCACGCCGTCCAGCTCGAACACCAGGGACGGGGTGTGCCGGATCCCGGTCTTGCGGCCGACCTCCGAGCGGATGACGCCCTTGGCGCTCTCCAGCGCCGCGGCGGTCCCCGCCTTCTCCTCATCCGTCCCGTACACCGTGTAGAACACGGTGGCGTCCCGTAGATCGTTCGTCAGCTTGGCGTCCGTGATCGTCACGAACCCCAGCCTGGGGTCCTTGATCCGCCGCTCCAGCATCTCCGCCACGATCTGCTGAATCCGGTCGGCGAGCTTGCGCGCCCGCGCCGCATCCACCATGGCCTACTCCTCGTCGTCATAGATCCGCTGCCGCGCCGACAGCAGTTCGATCTCCGGGCGACCGGCCACCAGCCGCTCGCACTTCTCCAGGACCTCCTGGCAGTTGCCCGCGCTCGCGGACACCACGGCGATGCCGATCTCCGCCCTGCGGTACAGGTCGTGGTCCCCGGTCTCGGCGACCGCGACCGCCGGGAAGCGCTTGAGCACCTCCGCGATGAGGGGCCGTACGACCCCCCTCTTCTCCTTCAGGGAATGCACGTCCCCCAACAGCAGGTCAAGGGTCAACGCCCCCACGAACAAGGGCCACCTCCTCATGGTCGTCAGTCAAAACAGGGGCGCCCCGGAATCTCATTCCGGAGCGCCCCTTCACCGACTCGTTATGCCCGAGGCTTCTCGCGCATCTCGAAGGTCTCGATGATGTCGTCGAGCTTCAGGTCCTGGTAGCCGATGCCGATACCGCACTCGAAGCCCTCGCGGACCTCGGTGACATCGTCCTTCTCCCGGCGGAGCGAGGAGACCGACAGGTTGTCGGCGATGACCACGCCCTGGCGGACCAGCCGCGCCTTGCTGTTGCGGTTGACCGTGCCGGACTGGACCATGCAACCGGCGATGTTGCCGATCTTCGGCACCTTGAAGACCGCGCGGACCTGGGCGGTGCCCAGCTGCGCCTCTTCGAACTCCGGCTTGAGCATGCCCTTGAGGGCCGCCTCGACCTCTTCGATCGCGTTGTAGATGACCGAGTAGTAGCGGATGTCCACGCCCTCGCGGTCCGCCATCTCCTGCGCGTTGCGCTCGGGACGGACGTTGAAGCCGATGATGACCGCGCCCTCGGACGCCACCGCGAGGTTGACGTCGTTCTGCGTGATCGCGCCGACGCCGCGGCGGATGATCCGCAGGTTGACCTCGTCGCCCACGTCGATCTTGAGCAGCGAGTCCTCGAGGGCCTCCACCGAACCGGACACGTCGCCCTTGAGGATGAGCAGCAGTTCCTGCCGCTCGCCCTTCTCCAGCTCCTTGAACAGGTCTTCCAGGGAGTGCTTGGGACGGCTCTTGAGCAGTTCGGCGTTGCGCTTGCGCGCGGCCCGCTTGTCGGCGATCTGGCGCGCCATCCGGTCGTCCTCGACGACCAGGAAGCTGTCGCCCGCTCCCGGCACCGCGGTGAGGCCGAGGACCAGCACCGGACGCGACGGGGTCGCCTCCGTGACGTGCTCGCCGTTCTCGTCCAGCATCGCCCGGACGCGGCCGTGCGCGCCGCCGGCGACGATGGAGTCGCCGATCCGCAGCGTGCCGCGCTGGACCAGCACGGTCGCCACGGGGCCGCGGCCCTTGTCGAGGTGGGCCTCGATCGCGACGCCCTGGGCGTCCTGGTCGGGGTTGGCCCGCAGGTCGAGCTCGGCGTCCGCGGACAGCACGATCGCCTCGAGCAGCCCGTCGATGTTCAGGCCTTGCTTCGCGGACACGTCCACGAACATGGTCTGGCCACCGAACTCCTCGGCCACCAGGCCGTACTCGGTGAGCTGGGCCCGCACCTTGGTCGGGTCCGCGCCCTCCTTGTCGATCTTGTTGACCGCCACGACGATCGGCACGCCGGCCGCCGTCGCGTGGTCGATCGCCTCGGTGGTCTGCGGCTTGACGCCGTCGTCCGCGGCGACCACCAGCACCACCAGGTCGGTGGTGTCGGCACCGCGGGCACGCATGGCCGAGAAGGCCTCGTGACCCGGGGTGTCGATGAAGGTGATCTTGCGCTCCTCACCCTCGACATCGGTGGTCACCTGGTAGGCGCCGATGTGCTGGGTGATGCCGCCGGCCTCGCCCGCGACCACGTTGGCGTTGCGGATGGCGTCGAGCAGCTTGGTCTTGCCGTGGTCGACGTGACCCATGACGGTGACGACCGGGGGCCGCGCGACCAGGAGCTCCTCGCCGCCCTCGTCCTCGCCGAACTCGAGGTCGAAGGACTCCAGCAGCTCGCGGTCCTCGTCCTCGGGGCTGACGACCTGGACGTTGAAGTCCAGCTCGGCGCCCAGCAGCTGCAGCGACTCCTCGGTGACCGACTGGGTGGCGGTCACCATCTCGCCGAGGTGCATCATGATCGCCACGAGCGACGCCGGGTTGGCGCCGATCTTCTCGGCGAAGTCGGTCAGCGACGCGCCCTGGGCGAGCCGGATGACCTTGCCGTTGCCGCGCGGGGCGTTGACGCCGCCGATCGCCGGCGCCTGCATGTTGTCGAACTCTTGACGCCGCTGCTTCTTGGACTTGCGCCCGCGGGCCGGACGTCCGCCGGGACGGCCGAACGCGCCCGCCGTGCCACCGCGGCCGCGGCCGCCGGGGCCGGGACGGCCCGCGAAGCCGCCACCGGGACGACCTGCGCCGCCACCGCCGCCGGGGCCTCCGCCACCGGGACGCGCGAAGCCGCCGCCACCGCCGGGACGGCCTCCGCCGCCACCGGGACGGGCGAAGCCGCCACCGCCGCCGCCACCGCCGGGACGGCCTCCGCCGCCACCGCCGGGACGCGGGCCGCCGCCGCCACCGCCGCCGGGACCACCGGGACGTCCGGTGCCCTGCGGGGGACGGGAGGGCATGTTCATCGGGCTGGGCCGCGGGCCGCCGGGACGCGGCGGCATGTTGCCCGGCGAGGCCGGACGCGGACCGCCGGGACGCTCGCCGCCCTGCGGACCGGGACCGCCCGGACGCGGGCCGGGACGCGGAGCCGCCGGACGAGGACCGCCCGGACGCTCGCCGCCGCCCTGCGGACCGGGACCACCGGGACGCGGGCCGGGACGCGGGCCCGGCTTGGGCGCGCCCATGCCGGTGTTGGTGGAGCTGAAGGGGTTGTTACCCGGACGCGGGCCACCCGGACGGCCACCGCCGCCGGGGCGCTGGCCCTGGGCGGGACGCGGGCCGGGCTTGGGGCCCGGAGCCGGCCGCGGGCCGGGCTTGGGGCCCGGGGTCGGCGGGCCCTGCTGCGGCGCCGGGGGAACCGGCGGGCGCGGGGCGGCCGGAGCCTGCGGCACCTGGGGGACCTGCGGAACCTGCGGGGCCTGCGGGGCCTGCGGTGCCTTGGGGGCCGCCGCGGCGGGGGCCTCGGGCACCGGCGGGCGCGGACCCGGCTTGGGGGCCGCGGGGCCGGGACGCGGGCCCGGCTTGGGGGCTCCCGCGGACACGGGACCCGGCTTCGGAGCCGCGGGGCCCGGCTTGGGGCCGGGACGCGGCGCTGAGGGACGGGGGCCGCCAGACCTGGCGCCACCCGAAGAGGACTTACCGAACGCTTCGGTGAGTCGACGAACTACCGGCGCCTCGATCGTCGAAGACGCTGACCGGACGAACTCGCCCATTTCCTGGAGCTTGGCCATGACGACCTTGCTCTCGACACCGAACTCCTTGGCGAGTTCGTACACCCGGACCTTGGCCACTGCACTCCCAATCTGGCCCGGGTCGTGTCGCCGGGCCGTCGCTAACCAGTCATCGCGTACTGCTCATCGAGCGCTCATAGCAATCTCGACCTGCTTCCGACTAGATCTCTTACTCACACAGTGCTGTCTCGTAGATACCGCAGCAGACCAGAAGTATCGGGCGCCGCTCCCAAACGCAAGGCCCGAGAGAAGACCCGACGGCGAATCGCCTGCTCCAGACATCCGAGATCGTGGTGCAGCCAAGCACCACGTCCCGGCAGTCGCTTACCGGGATCGGGGAGGAGTACTCCCTCCACCGCCACGACTCGCAACAAGTCAGCGCGGGCCGCACGGACCCGGCAGCCCACGCACATGCGCTGCGGGGCCGAGTGGCCACCATTCATCAGTCTACCCCGCCGGAGCCTCGGCGGGGTCGGCGGTCTCGTCCCCCGGACCGGCGGGGGTGTCCGGACGGATGTCGATCTTCCATCCGGTGAGCCTGGCCGCGAGACGAGCGTTCTGCCCTTCCTTGCCGATCGCCAGCGACAACTGGTAGTCCGGGACGATCACCCGGGCCACCCGCTGCTCCGCGTCGACGACCTCGACACTGTTAACCCGCGCGGGCGACAGGGCATTCCCGACGAACGTCGCGGGGTCCTCCGACCAGTCCACAATGTCGATCTTCTCGCCGTGCAGCTCGGTCATGACGTTGCGGACCCGGCTGCCCAGCGGGCCGATGCAGGCGCCCTTGGCGTTCACCCCGGGCTTGCGCGAACGGACCGCGATCTTGGTGCGGTGCCCCGCCTCGCGGGCGATCGCGGCGATCTCGACGGTGCCGTCGGCGATCTCCGGGACCTCCAGCGCGAAGAGCTTGCGCACCAGGTTCGGGTGGGTGCGGCTGAGCATCACCGACGGGCCGCGGTGCCCCTTGCGGACCTGGACCACATAGGCCTTGATCCGCTCGCCGTGCTCGTACGCCTCGGTCGGGACCTGCTCCTGCGGCGGCAGGACCGCCTCGAGCCTGCCCAGGTCGACCTGGACGTTGCGCGGGTCCTTGCCCTGCTGGATCACGCCGGCGACGATGTCGCCCTCGCGCCCGGCGTACTCGCCGAAGGTCAGCTCGTCCTCGGCGTCCCGCAGCTTCTGCAGGATGACCTGCTTGGCGGTGGTCGCCGCGATCCGGCTGAAGTCGTCCGGGGTGTCGTCGTACTCGCGGGCGGCGCCCTCCTCCCCGGTCTCCGTCGCCCAGACCGTCACATGCCCGGTCCCGCGGTCCATCTCCACCCGGGCCTTGTCCGCCGCGCCGTCGGTGCGGTGGTAGGCGATGAGCAGGGCGTCTTCGATCGCCCTGACCACGACCTCGAACGAGATGTCCTTCTCCCGCTCCAGGCTGCGCAAAACGTTGATGTCAATGTCCATGAGGCTCCCCGTCCCCACCTTCCTCTTCGTCGTGGAGCAGGTCTTCTGCCTCGATCCGGCGGAACTCCACCTGGACCCGGCCGGGGCCGACGGCCGCCAGCGGGAAGACCTGCTCCCCGCCCGCCACGTCCAGCCGGATCTCCCTCTCGTCCGCGCTGAGCACCCGCCCCTGCAGCTCGACGCCCTCGGCGGTGGTGAACTTCACCAGCCGCCCCGCGGCCCGGCGCCAGTGGCGCGGCTGCGTGAGCGGGCGGTCCACCCCGGGCGAGGTGACCTCGAGCACGTAAGGGCTGCCGCCCAGGACGTCCGTCTCGTCGAGCGCCGCCGAGACCTCGCGGCTGATCACCGCGATGGCGTCCAGGTCGACTCCTCCGTCGGCGTCCACGATCACCCGGACCACCCGCCGCTTGCCCGCCTGGGAGACGATGACGTCCTCCAGGTCGTGGTCGGACGCCTCGACCAGCGGCGTCAGCAACTCGACCAGCGCGGCCTTCTGGCGGTCCCCCCGAACGCGTCCGTCGCGCGCTGCTGCGCTCACGGGACCTCCCTATTGGCTCTTTCGGGCGCTATACCTACGCTCTGACCAGACAAGACTATCGACAGCCTGACCCCAGGGTGTGTATTCGCACGCTCCGACCCCCTGTGTGGGATGCTGTCCACCGCCTTCAAGCGATCTTTTCGGAGGAGTCCCGCTTGCCCGTCCCCGTCTCCCGCCGCGCCGTGCTGGGCGGTGCGGCCGGGCTGGTCTGCCTCACGGCCTGCGAGAACCCCGCGGCCCGCGACCTCTCGCCCGGCCCCGAGGTGGCAGTCCTGCTCGGCGCGATCGCGGACGAAGAACGCCTGATCTCGCTCTACGAGCAGGTCACCACCACCTACTCCGGCCTGTCCAGCGCCTTCACCGACGCTTTGCGCGATCATCGTGAGCATCTGGCGGTGCTGCGCCGCCACTACGTGCCCGGGACGGGGGGCGCCACCGCCACCCCCGCGGTCTCCGCCACCCCCTTCGCGCCGCCGTCGAGCGCGGCCGAGGCGGTGCCGACGGCGCGCGCCGCGGAGAAGGCCGCGGCGGCGGCCAGGGTCACGGACATGGCGGGGGCTCCCGCCGGGCTGGCGCAGCTGCTGGCCAGCATCGGGGCCTGCGAGGCGGGTCACGCCACCGCGCTGGGGCTGAGATGAGCGATCTGACCCTCCTGCAGACCGTCCTGGCCGCCGAGCACCGCGCGGTCTACGGCTACGGGCTGGCCGGGGCCCGCCAGAGCGGCGTGCCCCGGCAGCAGAGCACCGCCCTGTGGCAGGCCCACCGCACCCGCCGCGACCGGATCGCGACCATGATCGCCGAGCGGGACGGCGACCCGGTGGCGGCCGAGCCCTCCTACCGGCTGCCCGACGGCGCCCCCGCCCAGCTCGCGGCCGGTCTGGAGGAGGAGCTGCTCTCGGCCTACCTGGGGCTGGCGGGGGCCTCGGACGCCGCCCTGCGCAAGTTCGCCGCCCAGGCGATGCAGGAGGCGATGACCCGGCGGGTGCGCTGGACGCGCACCAGCCCGCCCAGCCCCTTCCCCGGCCTGCCGGAGGACCGGCTGGCCCCCGCGGAGGGCTCCTGAGGCCGCCTCAGGGCCTGCGGGCGACGATCACGTCGCGGACGATCGCCTGGTCGACGCGGTGCCGGAACCTCCGGTAGGGCCCCTCGTCGAGCGGCTCCAGACCGGCCTCGGCCAGGGCGGCCAGGGCGTCCTCGCGGCTGGTGACGTGGGTGTTCCAGGAGATGCCGACCGCCCCTCCGGGCCGCAGTAGCCGCACCCAGCCGGGCAGGGCCCGGGTGAGCAGCTCCAGGGGGCTGCGGGTGAGGCTCTCGCGGTTGCGGGCGCCGTGCTGGACGCCGTAGGGGGCGTCGGTGACGATCACGTCGAAGGAGTCCGCCGCGAAGAAGTCCGCGGCCCGCGTGGTGTCGGCGTTGACCACGGTGAGCCGGCGCTTGTCGCCGGACTTGTACTCCTCCTTCGACACGCCGTAGGAGACGTCGAGCCTGCGTCCCACGAGCCTGCGGTCCCGGCGGACGGGGACGATCTCGGCGGTGTGCTTGAGCCGCTTGCGCTTCATCCAGGTGCGGAGGAAGCCCGCGTAGGCCTCGAAGTCCTTGCCGTCGATGTCGATGCCGTCGGCGTTGTAGCCGTACATCATCGCCTGGTTGAGGGTGGTGCCCCGGCCGCACATGGGGTCGAGGACCCGCAGCGTCCGGTCCGCCATGTGCGGGCCGGAGGCGGAGGACCAGAGGGTGACGTTCAGCAGCAGCTTGGTGAAGTACTCGTTGGTCTTCCCCGAGTACTTCTGGATGGTCAGCAGGTCGTCGTCCAGCCGGTCCAGCGGGCTCAGCTCCACCGGGTACAGGGCGGTGCCCCCGGGCCCGTCGTCTCCGCCCAGCCGGAACAGCGCGTAGAGGGACGACAGGTTGGACAGGAACGCGACGTCACGCGCGGACAGGTCCTCGGCGGAGAAGACGAGGTAGGGGACGCCGCCGATGCTCCGGCTCTCCACGTCCCCGATCCGGCCGCCGAGGACGGCCCGGTCGAGGACTTCCAGCTCCGCCTCCATGAGGGTGACCGACGACTCCGCGTACACCCGGTTGGCGGACGGTCTGATGAGGATCCCGAAACGCTGCGTGTTCACCGGAGAATTCTAGGAGCCGGACGGACGTTCAGCGCTTGTCCCGGACGGCCACGAGCCCGCCGATGACGCCTATGTAGGCGGTGCCGTCCGGTCCCAGGTTGATGGGAGCCCAGTTGTTGTCGAAGTACTTGCCGGTGCCGGTCAGGACCTTGTAGGCGGTCCGTCCGGTGTGGAAGTCGATCGCCGTCAGGTACCAGGCGTCTATGCCGTCCTTGCGGGGCTCCTTGGTGTAGGCGTAGACGAGGCCTCCGGGGACGCTGGCCTTGGCGACGGTGGAGGGGCTGCGCTCCCTGCTCGTCCAGACCGTCCGGCAGCCTCGTGACGTGACGTCCACGCGGGCCAGTCCGCCGACGGACGAGGCTCCGGGGGCCAGTTCCAGGAAGTTGCGGTAGCCGGAGTTGTTCTCCACCACGAGGCTGCGGCCGAAGCCGATCAGCGAGTTGTCGCTGGCCGACCTGTTCTTCCAGAACACCGGGACCTTGCAGACGCGCTTGCCGTCGCGGAGTCGGTGCACGAGCACGTTCATGCGGGGTTCGGCGTTGTCGTTGATCGCCACGTACTCGCCGTCCAGGAGCGTGGGGGTGGCCCCCGAGCCCCGGTCGAGCTGGCCGGACTTGCGGCGCACCCCCCGGTCGTACGTCCTGCGCCAGAGGATCTTCGGCTTGCCCGCCTTGTCGGCGCGGAGCAGGTACAGGGCGTGGTCGCTGACGATCGAGACTCCTCGGCGGCCGGCCGCGAAGGAGTTCTGGATGTCCTCTCCCCTCAGCCGGAGCACTCTGACGCGTCCGTTGCGCGGGTCGAGGGTTCCGACGCGGCCCTTGCGGGTGACCCACCAGATGAGCCCCTTCCAGTCGGGCTGGACCGAGGTGATGGGGTCGCACTCCCCCCTGGGCTCGGGGTTCTTCCAGGTCGGGCAGGAATGGGGGACGTGTCGGGCGAGGTTCCAGTCGTCGGTGACCTTGAACTTCCAGCCGCGGGAGGTCCGGACGTGGGCGAAGCGGCGGAGGTGGAAGGCGGAGTCGGCCAGGACGGCGCGGTCCTGGGCGTCCAGGTAGTAGTAGGCGCCTCCAGAGGTGTCGGTGAGTACCTTGTCGAGGTCCAAGGCGGTCACCGCGGTCACCGTGGACGGGCGGCCGGGCAGTTCGTAGGTCGCCAGGTCCTTGAGGGTGCGCGGGTCGATGAGCCGCAGCGTGAACGTGCCGCCCTTGGTGCACTGTGCGACGAGCAGCCCGCTGCGGCGCGCGTAGTTGACGGTGGAGCACAGTGCGGGCAGGCCGCCCGCCTTCGCCTCGGTGAGCACCTGCGGGTCGCGTCCCAGAGGGCCGAGGAACGGGTAGGTGTCGGAGGCGTAGCTGTCGGCGTGCATGGCGGCGTATCCGGGGGCGGCCATGTGCGGATTGGCCGGGACCGGCCGTCCCGGGATGGCCTTGGGCACGGCCGGGGACCCGATGTAGGCGGGTACGGCGTCGCGTCCCGGCCCGTCGGGGATGGGAGCCGCGTGGGCGGGGACAGGGGCGGGAAGACAGCACAGCGCCAGCCCCGCCACCCCGTATGACCATCTTCTCCGGTTCATCTGCACCACGAGCCGCCTCCTCTCCCCCGAGCACGATCGACCGGCCCGCGCGTCCCTTCCGGAACGCGCGGCCCCGCCAATCTAACAAGCGGCCGCTTGGTTACAAGGGGGGCGCCGAAAACGGCCGCCACCGCACGAGCCCGTCCCGCACGACGGCCTGGACCCGCATTCCCGGCGTGATCTGGGTGGGATCCCCGTCCACGAGGTTGCCCTGCATGAGGACGTGCTCGCCTTCGTCCAGCCGCACGCACAGAACGGCGTACGACTCCCCGGTCGGGCGGCGGTGGACGATCCAGCTGGAGACGCGGCCCGCGCCCAGCGCGGGCACCCAGGCGGAGTCGAGGGACCCGCAGGCGTGGCAGGAGTCCCGGACGGGGAAGCGCTTCCCTCCGCACTCTCCGCACTGCTGCAGCAGGACCTCCCCCCGGTCGACGACCTGCCACCAGGTCATGGAGTCACGGTCGGCATCGAGTCGCATCACTCGCCTCCTCGCACGGGAAGAAGGGAGTATAGATAAGTCCCCTTACATCCGCCCTGGTGCGAGAAGTTACATTTAGGCGTTAAGTGAGCGAAGTGCGGTGTTCCACCATGTCTCACGTTCCGTGCCCGTGGAACACCGCTTCTCAAGTCACGTGACGGGACTCGCCGCGAGCACTTGCGCGACTCTCGACGCGGCCCCCGGCACATCGTCGGCCGCGGCTATGCGCTCGGCCCACGACCACCAGAACCACCAGCCGTCCGCGCCGCGCTCCGCCAGGATGTTCTCCGTCAGAGCGGACGCTTCCGGGTTCATCACGTGCAGGCAGGGCGCCGTGCCGAGCGGCATGGTCAGCCTCACCCTCAGACCGCGCTCGACGAGTTCGTCGCCGAGCCGTTCCAGATAATCGATCCGCGTCTGCATGGACTGCAGGGGCGCGGTCGTCCCCGTGTCGTCAGGCATTCCCGTTGCTCACTTTCGCAGAGATCGCGTGGCCCGACACGATTCACACTTCCCGCACGCCGCGGTCCCCGCAAGAGGCAGCGCCGGATCTAGTTCGACGACCCCCCTTATGGACTAGATCGCCATGCTCTTCCTTGGCAATCGGGATAGATTTCCTGCTAGCCGACGATGAGAGGTATGGACGATGTCGCAAGACCCGTACACCACCCGGCGGGACTTCGCCCTGCCGGGCCAGCCTTCGCCCGCCGAGCCTGAGGGCGGGCAGGACGGGTCCGACGCGACTCCGCCGCTGGGCGCCGCCCACCCCGCGCAGCGTCCCCCCGCCATCGACTTCGCGCAGACCGTGCGGGACCCCGCGCCGGTGTCCGGGGAGACCGTCCTGGACCACACCCGGCCCGTGCCGATGCCGCAGCAGGACCGGCCCGCCGCGGACGCGCGGCAGGACCGTCAGGTCGCGCCGCTCCCGCAGGCCGAGCAGCGGCAGCCGGCGCCGCCCTCTCCGCAGCAGTCTTCGCAGGGCTACGCCCCGCAGGGGTACCCGCCGCCGCAGGGACACCCCCAGCAGGGCTTCCCGCCCCCTGGGTACGCCCAGCGGCCTCCGCAGCCCGCGGCGCCCTCCGGCGGAGCCTGGCACCGCCAGCACTACGCCATCGGCGTCTTCCTGGTGCTGTACGGGCTGACGAACCTCGTCACCGGCCTGCTGGGTTTCAGCAACCGGAAAGTCGAGGTGGCCGCCTACTTCGGTGACGGGCTCGCCATGCCGATCCTCGTCGCCGTCAAGTGCCTGGAGGCGCTGCTGCTCGCCGTCACGGCGGCCGGGCTCATCCGCAAACGGGACGTCTGGTTCCTGCCGGGACTGCTCGGCTGGGTGCTCGGCTTCGCCGCCCTGTGCGTCCTCGACCTCTTCAAGGGCCAGTTCGTCACGCTGGCCGAGCACGCCGTGTACACCCTGCTCTTCGGCGTCCTGCTGTTCCTCTCCTACGCCCTGAGCGCCAAGGTCCGCGCCGCGCGGCTGCAGACCTCGGGGCAGCCGGGGCAGCAGCCCTTCCCTGCGCCGTCCGGGCCCGCCCCCGCGGGCGCTCCGCAGGGGATGCCGCCGCAGGGGATGCCGCCGCAGGGCGGCCCCGCGCCCTCCGGCCTGTCCCGCACCCAGGAGATCGCGCTCAACACGCTCAACCGCTGGCAGCGCCAGGGAGGCCGGTGACCAGCCAGGCGACGGCGGTCATCGTGCCGGGCGCGACCTCGGTGTACCCGGCGTCGCGGACGCGCACGGCGGCGCGGGCGACGGCCTCGTCCCACGGCACCTCCGCCAGGTGCACCGGCGCCCCGTTCTCCAGCCAGGACCCGCGCTCCGCCGGGCCGAGCGATCGGTAGAGCAGGTGCGCGGCGTGTCCGGACTGCGCGGCGGCCTTGCCCGTGCTCATCCCCGCCCCGGGGTTGAGCGCGACGACCCCGTAGGGGACGGCGGGCGCGGGCACCGCGGCGTGCTCCAGGTCGGTCCCGGCCACCTGGAGCTTTGCTATCCGCGCCGGAACCTCCGTCACCGGCCCCGGCGCGAAGGCACGGACCTCGGCTCCCCGCCAGGAGACGGTGACCCCGGGAAGCTCCTGAGCGTCCTTCCAGCGCGCTCCCCTGGCCCGCCGCACGACCTTGCGGATCCGCCCGTCCTCCCAGCGCCCGACCTCCTGCGCGAAGGCCGGGTCGGCCAGCAGGCGGACGACGGCCGAGGCCGCCGCGGCGCAGACCGCCTCGTGCGAGGGCGGCTCGGCCTTCTCGACCCGGACGGCCAGCTGCAGCGCCCAGGGCGGCTCGCCCGGGGGATCGTCGTGTACGACGGGCGGATGCTCGATCATGGTCGAAGGTTAGGGCAGTCGAGTCAGAACGGAGGGGCGGGTGCGGCCGATTTCGTCGCGGGAGGTCTACCGGAACCGGTGGATGAGCCTGCGTGAGGACAGGATCAGTCATCCGGACGGCTCGCCGGGGCTGTACTCGGTGGTGGACAAGCCCACCGCCGCCTGCGTCATCCCGTACGAGGACGGCGGATTCCATC
This sequence comes from Actinocorallia sp. B10E7, assembly GCF_039871655.1. Classification (NCBI taxonomy): domain Bacteria; kingdom Bacillati; phylum Actinomycetota; class Actinomycetes; order Streptosporangiales; family Thermomonosporaceae; genus Actinocorallia; species Actinocorallia sp. B10E7. The sequence continues at coordinate 409,132 of NZ_JBDPLZ010000002.1, read as the reverse complement.
TCATCGAGCAGTACCGGTACCCGTTGCGCCGCCGGTCGTGGGAGTTCGTGCAGGGCACCTGGCCCGAGGACGGGCCGCCCGGGGAGGAGCTGGCCCGCGCGGAGCTGGCCGAGGAGACGGGGCTGCGCGCCTCCTCCCTCACCCCGCTGGGCCGGGTGGCCATCGCTCCGGGGCTGACCAGCCAGGAGTGCGACGTCTTCCTCGCCACCGGGCTGACCCGGGGACCGGTGGACCGCGAGCACACCGAGCAGGGCATGGAGCAGCGCTGGGTCTCCCGCCCGGAGTTCGAGAAGCTGATCCGGGACGGGGTGGTGTTCGACAACACCACGCTCGCCGCGTTCACCCTGTTCCTTCTCTCGCCGTTCCTTCTCTCGCCCTCGGCGGAGAGGTCCTGATCCGGTCGTTATATTCCGGGCCTCTCGCGGGTAGGTGAACGGTTGACGCCTTTGGGGGCGGCGACCGGAGCGGAGCGGGCAGTTGACTCTCACGCACATGATCCCCGGTACGGGGACGTACTTCGTCGGCATCGACATGCCTGCCGGCAGATACCGCTGCACCGAGGGGCGGGGCGGATGGTGGGTGTTGTTCCGGGGCGAGGCGGGTGACCGCCCGGTGGGCGCGTGGCCGCTGGGCCCGGGCCCCGCCGAGGTGGACATCTCCCCGGGTGACTTCGCGTTCGAGACGCACGTGCCGTCCTCCTGGACGCTGGTGGCCCCGGCCGGCGAGGCGCCGGGCACGCCGCGTCCGGTGGCCGACCCGACCCTGCGCACCGAACTGGACTCGCTCGTGGCCCGGCGCGGCCCGCTGCTGCGGCTGGCCCCGCCCGTGCTGGCCGCGTTGAGCGTCGCCGCTTTCCTCCTGCTGGGCGGCGCCTGGCTCTGGCTGGCGCTGCCGCTGATGGTGGTGGCCTTCTGCTCCCGGCGGCTGCTGGACGACGTCCGCCGCGCCCGAGCGCTGGGCGACCGCGCCGACCGCTATCTGCTGCCCGAGGACTTCGACGACGAGGCCTCCGCGCTGCTGGTCCGCGTCCAGCGGGCCGCCGAGCAGGTGCGCGGCGCCCAGGTGGTGCGCGAGGGCGTGCTGGAGGGCCTCGATCCGCAGGTGGAGCTGCCCCGCCAGGAGTGGGAGATCGCCCAGGTGCTGGCCCGCCACTCCCGGCTGCGCCGTGACGCCGAGGCGCTGGAGCAGGCTCCCGAGCTCGCCGCGCTGCGGGAGGCCCAGCGGGAGAAGCTCCAGATCTCGGTCGCCGCCGTCGCCCGCCGGATCGAGGCGCTGGAGCGCTACGCCCGCAGCGCCCTGGAGGCCGACGCCGCCTACCGCGCCTGCCACGCCCTGGAGGCGCTCGCCGAACGCGACCTGGAGTACGACGAGCTGCTCGCCGACACCGTCCGGGACGAGCTGGAGGTCCCGGCCATCGACCATCTCACCGAGCAGAGCGACGAGCTGCTGCGGACGCTCCGGCACCGGCTCGCCGAGGCCACTGAGGCGGCCAGGAGCACGCTGCCGCCGGAGGAGGCGGGGAGGGCCGGGTGAGGACTGGGTGAATCTCCAATCTCACCGGACTGAACACTCCCTGATTAGTGGGAATCTCCCCTTTTCCTGGCGGCGGGAAAGCAGGATCCTGACGCGGAGATCATTGATCATCCTCCTAGGAGCCCTCCCGTGGCAATCCCCCTCGCGACGTCCCGGCGGGCGTCCCGGTTCGGCTGGCTGCTCGCCGCGCTGAGCCTTCCCGTGGCGCTGGCCGTGGTACCGCCCGCGCACGCAGCGTCGGCCGACCTCGTCATCTCCGAGGTCTACGGCGGTGGCGGCAACTCCGGCGCGGTCCTCACCAACGACTTCATCGAACTGGCCAACGCCGGGACGACCCCCCTCAGCCTGGACGGCTACAGCGTCCAGTACATCTCCGCCTCGCCGGGCGCCTCCACCACCTGGCAGGTGACGCCGCTCGGCGGGACCGTCCCGGCCGGCGGCAGGTTCCTCGTCCAGGAGGCCGCCGGGTCCGGCGGCACGCTGGCCCTGCCCGCCCCCGACACCGTCGGCACGATCCCGATGTCGGGCACCAACGGCACCGTCGCCCTGGTGGCGGGCACCACCGCGCTGACCTGCAAGACCGCGGCCGACTGCGCGGCCGACGCCACCGTCAAGGACCTCGTGGGCTTCGGCAGCGCGGTGGTCCGCGAGGGCACCGCCGCGCCCGTGCTGAGCAACACCACCTCCGCGGCGCGCGCCACCCTGGTCGACACGGACGTGAACTCCGCCGACTTCAAGTCCGGCGTCCCGACCCCGACGAACGCGGCGGGCCAGACCGTCGACGTCGGAAACCCCGGCGGCGAGCCCCCCGCCGCCAAGCGCATCCGCGACATCCAGGGCAACACCCGGATCTCGCCGCTGAACGGCCAGACCGTGAAGGACGTGCCGGGCGTCGTCACCGGCGTCCGCGCGTCCGGCTCGAAGGGCTTCTGGATCCAGGACCCCGAGCCCGACGCCGACCCGGCCACCAGCGAGGGCGTCTTCGTCTACACCGACGCCGACCCGACCGTGGAGATCGGCGACTCGGTGCTGGTCAGCGGGAAGGTCACCGAGTACCGGCCGGGCGGCGGGGCCAACCAGACCCTCACCGAGATCAGCGGCCCGACCGTCACCAAGGTGAGCGCGGGCGGCACGCTGCCCGCCGCGGAGGCCATCGGCCCGGACACCCTGCCCGGCGCCTACGTCGCGCAGCCCGGAGGCAGCATCGAGAGCCTCCCGCTGGAGCCCGCGAAGTACACGCTCGACTGGTACGAGGCGCGTGAGGGCATGCGGGTCTCGGTCTCCGACACCAGGGTCGTCAGCCCCGCCAACGAGTACGACGAGGTGTGGGTCGAGACCAAGCCCGGCCAGAACCCGACCCCCCGGGGCGGCGTCATCTATAAGTCATACGAAACACCCAACAACGGCCGACTCAAGATCATCACGATGAGCGGCGACGCCCCGCAGGTCGACGTCGGTGACACCCTGACCGGCACCTCGGCCGGACCGCTGGACTACCAGCGGTACGGCGGCTACACGATGATCGCCTCGCAGATCGGCGCCGAGCGGGACGGCGGCATCCGCAAGCAGGTCGTGAAGCGCCACAAGAGGGGCAGCCTGAGCATCGCCACCTACAACGTGGAGAACCTGGCCGCCACCAACGCCGACTCCAAGTTCGCCCGCCTCGCCCAGGGCGTCGTCGGCAACCTCGCTTCGCCCGACATCGTCGCCCTCGAGGAGATCCAGGACGACAACGGCCCCACCGGCGACGGGACCGTCGGCGCCGCCGCGACCCTGGACAAGTTCACCGCCTCGATCAAGGCGGCCGGAGGCCCGTCCTACCAGTGGCGGCAGATCGACCCCGTCGACGGCGAGGACGGCGGCCAGCCGGGCGGCAACATCCGGCAGGCCTTCCTGTTCAACCCCAAGCGGGTCGACTTCGTGGACCGCGAGGGCGGTGACGCCACCACGGCCGTCACCGTGGTCAAGGGCAAGAAGAAGAACGACGTCCGGCTGTCGGTCTCACCCGGCCGCGTCAACCCCGGCAGCGAAGCCTGGGAGGACAGCCGTAAGCCCCTGGCCGGCGAGTTCGTCTTCCACGGCGAGAAGTACTTCGTGATCGCCAACCACTTCGCCTCCAAGGGCGGGGACGACTCGCTGCACGGCCGCTACCAGCCGCCGACGCGAAGCAGCGAGGTGCAGCGGCTCAAGCAGGCCGGCGAGCTCAACGCCTTCGTCAAGGAACTGGGCGCCGCCAGCTCCGGCGAGGCGAAGGTCGTCGTGCTGGGAGACATCAACGACTTCCAGTTCTCCCCCGTGATGAACACCCTGACGGGCGGCGGCGCCGACCTGTTCAACCTGATCGGGACGCTGCCGGAGGACGAGCGCTACAGCTACGTCTTCGACGGCAACTCCCAGGCGCTCGACCACATCCTGGTCAGCCCGTCCATCAAGGGCTACTCCTACGGCGTCGTGCACATCAACACCGAGTTCCACGACAAGGCCAGCGACCACGACCCGCAGGTCGTGCACCTGCCCCCGGGCTGCGACGACGGCAAGCCCGCGTCCCGCTGCGAGGCCCCGCTGCCCTACAAGACGAAGTGACCCTCCTCGTCTGAACGCCCCGCCCCCGGTGTCTGATTCGTTCAAGACTCCGGGGGCGGAGCCGTTCTAGCGTGGACGCATGAAGCCGCAATTCGATCTGATCGGCCTCGTGGTCGCCGACATGGCAGCCTCGCTGGCCTTCTACCGGCTCCTCGGCCTGGACATCCCGGCCGGGGCCGATGCCGAACCGCACGTGGAGGTGCCCCTGCCGGGCGGGCTCCTTCTGGCCTGGGACCGGGTGGACGTGATCAAGGGGTTCGACCCGCACTGGACGGCTCCGACCGGCTCGTCCCGGGTCAGCCTGGCGTTCCGGTGCGACGGCCCCGCGGAGGTGGACGCCGTGTACGCACGTCTCGCCGCCGCCGGATACCGGGGCCTGGAGCCCTGGGACGCCCCCTGGGGGCAGCGTTACGCCGTCGTCCACGACCCCGACGGCAACGGCGTCGACCTGTTCAGCCCGTCGGCTTGAACGCCGAGGCCGGGACGCCGGTCAGCGCCTTCACCTCACGGCTGAGGTGGGCCTGGTCGGCGTACCCGGCGCGGAAGGCGACGTCGGCGAGCGGAATCCCGGCCGCGACCAGGGAGACCGCCCGGCCCATCCGCCGGATGCGGGACAGGGTCTTCAGCCCGTAGCCGAAGGCGTCCAGGCAGCGCCGGTGCAGGTGCCGCTCGCTCAGCCCGGCCCGCGCGGCGATCAGGCGCACCGGATCCCCCGCGCCGAGCCCGGCCAGCGCCTCGCCGATCACCGGATCGGCCGGTCCGGCCTCGGCCAGCCGCGCGGCGGCCACCGCCGCCAGGATCCGGCCCGGCGCGTCCGTCGCCGCGAGCCTCTCCGCCAGCCGCCGCGCCTCCGCTCCGCCCCACAGGTCCGCCAGGGGCACCCTCCGGTCGGTGAGCTCCCTGGCGGGCACGCCCAGGACGCGGGGGCCGACTCCGGAGGCCAGCCGCAGCCCGGTGAAGACCGCCCCCTCCGAGTCGCCCAGGTAAGGACCGGTGTCGGGGCCGGCGACGATCACCTCGGCGCCCTCCCAGATCAGGTCCAGGCATCCGTCGGGCAGCACCCGGTAGGGGCCGCCGGACACGGTGTTGCGCCAGAGCACCCCGTGGGCCTCCGGCGCCGCCCGTTCGGTGTACATCCCTTCAGTCTGCCCGCTCAGCTGGACTCGCGGACCACCAGATGGGTCTCCAGGATGATCGCCAGGGAGTCCAGGTCGCGGCCCTGGATCCGGGCGACCAGCAGCTCGGCCATCGCCCGGCCCATCTCCTCCACCGGCTGGTGGACCGAGGTGAGCGGGGGCTCGGTGTGCCGGGCCATCTTCGAGTCGTCGAAGCCGACCACCGCCACGTCCCCGGGGATGCTCCGGCCCGACGCCCGCAGGACGTGCATCGCGCCGATGGCCATCGGGTCGGAGGCCGCGTACACGGCGTCGATCTCCGGGTCCCGCTCCAGCAGCTCGCGCATGGCCTCCGCGCCGCTCCCCTCGGAGAAGTCGCCTTGTGCGACCAGGTCGGGGCCGGGGTTGAGCTCCCGGTAGCCGGCCAGACGGTCCAGGCCCACCTGCATGTCCTGCGGGCCGGCGATCGCCGCGATGCGCCGCCTGCCCCGGTCGACGAGGTGCTGGACGGCCTGACGCGCGCCGCCGCGGTTGTCGGCGTCGACGTAGGCCACCGGGGTCCGGCCGGGAGACGAACCGGCCATCACCGTCGGAAGGCCGCGTTCCTCCAGGCGGCGGGGCAGCGGGTCGTCGCCGTGCAGCGACAGCAGCAGCGCCCCGTCCACATGCCGGCCGGTCAGGTAGCGCTCCAGCCGCTCGTGGTCGGCCGGGGTCTGTGCCATGGCCAGCAGCAGCTGCAGGCCGGTCTCCGACAGCCCGGAGCTGATGCCGCGGATGATCCCGGCGAAGAACGGCTCGCCCCACACCCGCTCCTCGGACTCCGAGACGACCAGCGCGACGGTGTCGGTCCGCCGGGTCACCAGCGTCCTGGCGGCGGGATTGGGGACGTAGCCCAGCTCCTTGATCGCCTTCTGCACCGCCTCGCGGGCCTTCTCGCTGACCTTGGGTGAGCCGTTGATGACCCTGGAGACGGTGCCGCGCCCCACTCCGGCACGCGCGGCGACCGCCTCGAGGGTTGGGCGCTGTTCAGTCACGGAAGACCATTTTGCCGTGAGATCTTCCCGTACCAGCGGGCGCTGGCCTTCGGGGTCCGCTTCTGGGTCTCGTAGTCGACGTGGACGAGGCCGAAGCGCTTGCCGTAGCCCCAGCCCCACTCGAAGTTGTCCATGAACGACCAGGCGAAGTAGCCCTTCAGCGGCACCCCGTCGGCGATCGCGTCATGGCAGGCCTCCAGGTGGGCCTCGATGTAGGCGACACGCTCGTGGTCGTCGACCTCGCCGTCGACGACGGTGTCGACGTAGGCCGCGCCGTTCTCGGTGATGTAGAGCGGCACGGACGGGTACTCCTTGGCGACCCGGGTGAGGATCTCGTGCAGGCCGCCGGGGTCGACCTCCCAGCCCATGTCCGTCACGGGGCGTCCGCCGTGGACGAAGGAGACGTGCGCCGCGCCGGGCCACGGCGAAGCCGAGGCGAACGGGGAGGTGGCGACCATCCCGCCGTCGCTCTCGGCGCTCACGGTGTGGCGGGAGTAGTAGTTGATGCCGAGGAAATCGAGCGGGCCTCCGATCAGCTCCATGTCCCCGGCCTGGATGACGTCCTCGAACCCGAACGGGGCGAGGTCCCGCACGACGTCCGCCGGGTAGGAGCCGCGCAGCAGGGCGTCCAGGAAGAAGCGGTTCTGCAGCCCGTCGATGCGGCGGGCGGCGTCCAGGTCCAGCTCGCTGCCGGTGGCGGGCGAGACCGCGTACAGGTTGGGCGCCGCGCCCGCCAGCCCGTCGCCTTCGCGCAGGACGGGCGCGGCCAGGCCGTGCGCGAGCAGCAGGTGGTGTGCCGCGCGGACGGCGAGCTCCGGCGAGCGCAGACCCGGCGCGTGGTCGCCCGAGGCGTAGCCGAGGAAGGCCGCGCACCACGGCTCGTTCACGGTGAACCAGTGCTTGACGCGGTCGCCGAGCGCCTCGCGGACGACGGCCGCGTAGTCGGCGAACCGGTAGGCGGTGTCGCGGGCGGGCCAGCCCCCGGCGTCCTGCAGTTCCTGGGGCAGGTCCCAGTGGTAGAGGGTGGCGTAGGGCGTGATCCCCGCTTCGAGCAGGGTGTCGGCCAGCCTCCGGTAGAAGTCCAGGCCGCGCTGGTTGACGGTGCCGCCGGACATGATCCGCGGCCAGGAGAGGGAGAACCGGTACGCGCCGACGCCGAGAGAGGCCATGAGCTCCACGTCCTCGGCGTAGCGGGCGTAGTGGTCGTTGGCGACGTCGCCGTTCTCGCCGTTCAGCACCCTGCCCGGCGTGTGGGCGAAGGTGTCCCAGATGGACGTGCCTCGTCCGTCCGCCGCGGTGGAGCCTTCGATCTGGTAGGCCGAGGTGGCGACCCCCCAGGCGAAGCCCTCCGGAAACCCCCGAGTGGTCATGCCTTCACGGCTCCTTCCATGATGCCGCCGATGATCTGGCGGCCGAAGAGAACGAAGATGACGATCAGCGGGACGGTCGCCAGCGCGGTCCCGGTGAAGACGAGCGTGTAGTCCTGGAAGTGCGCGCCGTTCAGCGCGGAGATGGACAGCTGGACGGTCGGGTTCGACTGCGTCAGCACGGCCATCGGCCAGATGAACTCGTTCCAGGTCTGCATGAAGGTGAACAGCGCGAGGACCGCGATGGCCGGGCGCAGCGCCGGCAGCACGACGCTCCAGTAGATGCGCAGCGTGGAGCAGCCGTCGACGCGCGCCGCCTCGATGAGCTCGTCGGGCACGGCCTGGACCGCGTACTGCCGCATCAGGAACACCCCGAAGGCGTTCACCAGGAACGGCAGGATGACGGCCTTGAGCTCGCCGGTCCAGCCGAGCTTCACCATCATGATGTAGAGCGGGATGATGCCCATCTGCTGGAGCGGCACCATCATGGTGAGCAGGACCACCAGCAGCAGCCCGTCGCGGCCGCGGAACCGCAGCTTGGCGAAGGCGAAACCGGCCAGGCTGCTGAGCACGACGACCGACAGCGTCACGGTCGTCGCGACGATCGCGGAGTTCAGCATGCCCCTGGCGAAGTGTGCGTCCTCGGTGGCGAAGAGCCTCTCCAGGTTCTCGCCGAGGTTGCCGCCCGGCAGCATCGGCGGCGGCACCATGCCGACGACGTCGTTGGAGCGGGTCGCGACGACGAACATCCAGTAGATCGGGAACGCCGACAGGAGCAGCGTCACGACGAGCGTCGCGCGGGTGAGCAGGGTGGCTTTCACTGGGTCCCCCCGATCCGCCGGGTGAACAGGAAGCTGAAGAAGCACACCAGCAGGATCATCATGAACAGCATCCAGGCGACCGCCGAGGCGTACCCGTAGTCGAAGTGCCGGAACGCGTTCTCGTACATGTACATGGCCACCGTCTGGAACTGGCCGAGCGAGCCGCCTCCGACGTCGCCCTGGGCGAACATCACCGGCTCGGTGAACAGGGACAGGCCGCCGATGGTCGAGGTGATCGTGGTGAAGACGATCGCGGGCTTGAGCATGGGGATGGTGATCTGCCAGAACTGCCGGCGGGGGGAGGCGCCGTCGATCGAGGCCGCCTCGTACAGGTCGCGCGGGATGGCCTGCATCGCGGCCAGGTAGATGAGGGCGTTGTAGCCGGTCCAGCGCCAGTCGACCATGACGGAGATCGCCGTCCAGGAGCTCCACTTGTCGGCCGTCCAGTCCAGGCCGTCGGTGCGCAGCAGCCAGTTGACGAAGCCGTAGTCGCGGGCGAACAGCTGGCCGAAGACGACGGCCACCGCGACGATCGAGGTGACCATCGGGACCAGGACGCCCAGCCGGTACAGCAGGCGGAAGCGCATGCGCTTGTTGAGCGCGTTGGCCAGCATCAGGGCGAGCACGAGCTGCGGGATGGTCGCCAGGACGAACATGCCGAGCGTGTTGGCGACCGAGTTCCAGAACTCGCCGTCCTGGAGGAGCTCGGTGTAGTTCTCCAGGCCGATCCATTCGCGGTCGCCCGCCAGCTCCCAGTCGTGCAGGGACACCCAGACGGTGAAGCCCAGCGGGAACAGGCCGAAGATCGCGAAGAGGATGAAGTACGGGGAGACCAGCAGGTAGGGGGCCGCCTTCAGGTCGACCCAGGTGGACCACCTGGACCTCGGCTTGGTGGCCTCCGGCGGCGCGGGAGGAGCGGCGGGGCGCTTGCTCACGTCGAGCATGGGACTGCCTTTCGAGGACGGGGGCGGCGCCGCCTGCGCGGCGCCGCCTCACGGGGTCGTCTATTCGGCCTTGTCCCGGCCGTCCTCGATGGCCTTCTTCCAGGCCTCGTCCGGGCTGAGCTTGCCCTGTCCGAGCGCGACCAGGACGTCCTCGAACACCGTCCGGACGTCGACGTTCTTCACGCCGAGCTGGACCGGCTGGAGCGAGGCGGCGGTGGCGGCGAAGATCTGGCCGACCGGCGCGTCGTTGAAGTACTCGTTCTTGGCGTCCTTGACCTGCGGGTCGGCCAGCGCCTTCTGGGAGGTCGGCAGCGCGTTGACGGCCTTGAACGCGGTGATCTGGGACTCGGCGCCGGTCAGGAACTTCGCCAGTTCAGCGGCTTCCTTCGGGTGCTCGGACTGCTTGGGCACGGCCAGGAACGAGCCGCCCCAGTTGCCGCCTCCGCCGGGCACCGCCGCGACGTCCCACTTGTCGTCGTAGGCGTCGCCGGCGTTCTCCTTGATCACGCCGAGCATCCAGGCCGGGCAGGCCATGGTGGCGAAGGAGTCCTTCTTGAAGCCGGTCTGCCACTGCGGGGTGAAGCTCTTCAGGCCCGCGGACAGCTTCTCGTTGCTGAGACCGGTGACGAAGTCGAACGCCGTCTTCACCGCCGGGTTCTTGTCGGCGATGTAGTTCTCGGAGGCGTCGAAGTAGGTGGTGTTGCCGTTCTTCGGGGCCTCCTGGGACAGGACCGCGTTGAACAGCGTCGTCAGGCCGTCCACGAACTTGGTGTCGGGGACCTTCGCCTGGAACTTCTTGGCGGTGTCGACGTAGGCCTGCCAGGTCGGCCACAGCTTGCCGACGTCCTCGCGGGCGGTGGGCAGGCCGGCCTTCTCGAACAGGTCGGTGCGGTAGCACATGGCCAGGCCGCCGACGTCGGTGCCGAGCGCCATCAGCGACTTGCCGTCCAGGCTCTGGCCGAGGCTCCACTTCCAGGGCAGGAAGTCGTCCTTCAGCGCGGCGCCGCCGTACTCGTTGAGGTCGAGGAACTTGTCGGACTGGCCGCGCAGGTTCGTCAGGACGCCCTCTTCCAGCGCCACGACGTCGCCGGCTCCGCTGCCGGTCTCCAGGTACTTGAGGAGGTTGGGCACGTAGACCTTCTCGTGCTCCTTCTCGTTCCGGTGCTCGATCTTGATGCCGGGGTGGTCCTTCTCGTACTGCGCGAAGAGCTCTTCGTAGCCGAAGCTGCCGAAGGTGTCGACGGTCAGGGTGATCTCCCCGGAGCCGCCGGAGTCATCGGACGAGCAGGCGGAGCCGGCGGCGAGCACACCGGCGAGGACGGCCGCGATCGCAGCGGACCGGCGGGTGAACTTCATGGTTGTTCCTCCCAGGACGGGGTGGGGAGAAGCGGGCTCTTCGTCGAGCCCTCGGGGGGTTGTGGGAGCGCTCCCACGCATCACAGCCCCCGGATACCGAGCCCGTCAAGTGCTCGAAACACAACCGTTATCCGCGATCGACCTCGAAGGCCCCGGGAAATAGACCAAGCAAGCGCTTGCGTCTGAAAGATTTTCAGGTTAACTTTCCTGGCATACCACCGGGAGCACCCCCTTCTCCACCTGCGCTCCCGGACCGGAACCCGTCGCCGGGCGGGAGAGATCGCGCCCTCTCCCGTCCGTGCGACGTCGGCGGAGCACGGACCGATCGCTCAGAGCACGGGAACACGGGAACACGGATTCGTCGCCCACCACGGCGTCACTTCCACGCAGCAGGCCGAACGGGCCCTGGCCCTGATGAAGCAGAAGTACCGGCCCATCACCGTCATGGGCAGCCCGCGCCACGCGGCCGTCTGGGCCAAGACCGGCGGACCGGCGTACTACAGAGAAGCGGTTCGACCGGCTCAAGGCCCGGGGCTTCTACCCGGTCCAGGCCGACGCCGAGGACGGCCGGTACTCCGCGATCTGGAGGAAGTGAGCCGGTGAGGACGGAGCGGGGCGCGGCCCCGCTCCGTCAGTGCACGTGGATGCCGTCGAGCAGCACGCTGAGGTAGTGGTCGGACAGCGCCTTGACGTCCAGTCCCTCCTCCGGCCTGAACCAGCGCACGGCGACCCAGATGGTGTCCCGGATCATCCGGTAGGTGAGCCGGGACTCCAGGTCCGCGCGGAAGAGGCCGGCGGCCTTGCCGTTCTCGATGGCCGTGACCCACATCTTCTCGACCTCCTCCTCGGCGTTGATGAGGTAGGCGAAGCGGTCGAGGCCCTTGAGGTAGTTCCAGTCGTTCTGCAGCACCGTGATGGCGGCGCGGTGCGGCTCCAGGGTGCCGAAGGCGATGCGCACCAGGGAGGCGAGCACCTCCTCGGGGCTGCCGCCCTTCTCGATGGCCGCGCGGTCGGCCGCCATCAGCTCGGTGAAGAAGTTCGACAGGATCTCGTCCACGATCGACTCCTTGGAGTCGAAGTGGTGGTAGAGGCTGCCGGAGAGGATCCCGGCCTCGTCGGCGATCTCCCGGACCGTGGTCGCCTGGAAGCCCTTCTTGGCGAACAGTTCCGCCGCCAGCTTGACCAGATGGTCACGGCGTTCGGAGGCCAGTCCCGTCGCGCCCCGGGCGCGGCGGCGGCCGCCTCCCTCACGGGCCGAAGCCCTGGCTCGTCCGCTGTTCGTCGTGGTAGTCACCCCTTTATTATGCAGCTCCCGCCCAACCGCTTGCTCAGTCACTCAGGTTGTCATCTTGTTAAACCTTGAGCAAGCGCTTGTTAAATATGACTAGCCGGGCAGCACGTACTGGGCCCTGGCCACGTCCGCCGCGATCGGATCGATGCACTTCTCGATGAACGCCCGATGGACCGGATGATCGCGATAGGTGAGGAAATCCTCAGGGCTGTCGAAGTCCGCGACGAGCACGAAATCCCTGTTCCCGGGGTTGATCCCCGGCCCGTACTCATACCGGCGAATCTGCGGGATCTCCCCCGGCAGCTTCGCCAGCTCCGCGGGCACCGCGGCCTTCTGCTCCCCGGTGGCCTCGGGCGTCCAGGTGAACATCACAACATGTCTGATCATGCCCTCAGCCTAGGGCCGCGAGGCTCGGGCGGACGGAGCCGCGCCCCTTCAGGGCAGGACGGGAAGGGGGCCGAGCCGAAGGCCTCCCGCCGTCGGAGGCGTCGCCGGTGAGGAAGAGGCGAGCCCTCTCCACGGCCCGGTGGGGGCGGCGTCGCCGCCCCCACCGGGGAGAGATCAACCGCGCTTGTAGACGTACACCGCGTCGAGGGTGCTGTCGCCGCCGTCGGCCTCGAGCACGAGCTTCAGGGTCTTGGCGCCGCAGGTGAAGAAGGCCGCGGGGGGGATGAACGGATCCGTCTCGCCCTTGCGGTAGGTCTTGACGATGCTGTGAGAGCCCAGGTACTTGCCGTTGGCGGTCTCGGCCACCTTGGCGTTGCCGGAGGCGCTCTGCACGTTGAGGAGGATCCCGCCCTTCTTGTTCCCCCTCAGGGTGGACTTCATCTTGAGGGTCTTGCGGAAGACGCTCGTCACGCTGTAGGCCTCGCCCTCCAGGACGCCCTTGGTGACGACCTTCTTGGAGCGGTTGAAGTCGTAGGTGACGGTCTTCTTGGTGATGGTCAGCCGGGTGCCCTCGCCGCCCTTGGCCTTGGCCGTGTAACCCTCGCTCCTGCTGTCCAGCTTGTACTGGGTGAGCTTCCACTTGCCCACGGCGCAGGGCTGCTTGGGCGCCGCCGCTGCCGCGGTGGGAAGGGCGAGGGCGGCGCCGGCCGCCAGGGCTGCGGCCAGCGCCACACGGGTGGGTACTGCGAACAAGGTCGACCTCCGTAAAGGGATGATCGACAAAGGTACAGCCGTCACATAACAGGATGAACAGCGAGATCAGTAACCTTGCGGTCTCTTTCGCGAGGTCAGAGCCGATGATGCGGGCGGCGGCCGTCCCGGCCGCCGTCCCCACCGCTCAGGAGCGCCGGTACTGGATCTTCACTGCGCTCGTGCCGAAGGCGTCCCGCTTCTTGGCGTGCAGCAGCAGGCTCCGCCCATTGCAGCGGAAATTCGCACGGTGCGGGGTGAGCGCCACCCATTCCCCGCGGCGGTAGGTCTCCACGATGCTGTACTTGGCGAGCAGCTTCTTCTCCGGCCGCAGTTGGCCGAGCAGCCCGTTGGCGTCGCCCCGGGCACTGGCGGGCCTGGTCGCCAGCACACCGGAGCGGGAGCCCCTGAACTTCGACTTCAGCGACAGCTTTCCCCGGTAGCTGGCCCACAGCGCGACGGGCTCGCCGGAGCGGGTGCCCTTGGTGATGGCCGGCTTGGAGTGGTCGAAGTCGTACACGGCGCCCCCCGGGGTGACGCGCAGGCGGGTGCCCTTGCCTCCCGTGGTGCTGAGCGAGACGTCCTTGCCCTTCATGACCATCGAGTACTTGGTCAGCGTCCAGTTCCCCATGAGGCAGGAGCCTCGGCCGGGGGCCGCGGCGGCGGAGCCCGGGAGCGCGGCGACCGCTGCCGCGGCCAGGACGGCGGCGAGTGTGAAACGGGCATGGTTTACGACCACTGTCGACCTCCTGTGTTGGATGGTCGACCAAATTACAAGGAATGGCTTCGGATAACAGCGCGAACTCCGGTTCTTTTAAAGATATCCCCGCCGATGAAATCACAACAATTACGCACCATTCCCGCTATTTCACAGTACTCCTCCCAGCCGTATCGCCCTCCCGGAGTTCCCGGGAAAACCAGAGGCTGTCATGATGTGATCGACCTTTTGTGGGGGTTCTGGAGGAATGATGGTGACTGGCCAGGTGGTACAGGGACACTGCGACCCGGCGTTCCGCGGCGTCCGAGAGGTCTTCGAGACCCAGTTCGCCGAGGGCCGCAACCTCGGCGCGAGCGTCGCGGTGTTCGCGAGCGGACGCCCCGTCGTCGACCTGTGGGGCGGGATCGCCGACGCCAAGACCGGCCGCGCCTGGGAGCGGGACACCCCTTGCCTGGCCTTCTCCTGCACCAAGGCCGTCACCGCGACCGCCGCGCTGCTGCTGGCCGAGCGCGGCGAGGTGGCGCTGGAGCGGCCCGTGACCGACTGGTGGCCGGAGTTCGGCGCGCACGGCAAGGAGGGCGTCACCGGAGAGCAGCTGCTCACCCATGAGGCCGGGCTGCCCGCCTTCGCGCGGAAGGTCGGGGCCGAGGAGGCGGCCGACCCCGCCGCGATGGCCGCCCTGCTGGCCGGCCAGGCGCCGGAATGGACGCCCGGGGACGGGCACGGGTACCACGCCCTCACCTACGGCTGGCTGGCCGGGGAGATCGTGCGGCGCACCGCCGGGACGACCGTCGGGGAGTTCGTCCGGCGCGAGTTCGCCCCGGACCTGTGGATCGGCACCCCTCCGGAGGTCATGGCGAAGGCCGCGAAGCTCTCCGCGACGGGGCGGCCGCCGTCCGGCGCGGCCGACCCCCGGCCTGCCGGGCGGACGGGGGCCGATCTGATGACCCGGCTGGCCGAGGCCTACCTCGACCCGCAGTCCCCGCTCAACCGCGCCCTCAACAACCCCGCCGCCTCTTACAACAAGCCGGTCGTGCTGCAGGGCGGGTGGCCCGCGGCAGGGATGGTGGCCACCTCCCGCGCCCTCGCCGCCTTCTACGACTCGCTGATCGGCGGGCGGATCCTGCAGAAGGAGACCCTGCGGGAGGGCGTCCGCGAACGTGTGCGCGGCGCCGACAGGGTGCTGCTCGTGGACAGCGCCTTCGGGCTCGGTTTCATGCGTCCGGCCATGACGTTCCTGACGCCGAGGGCGGGCAGGGACAGCGCGTTCGGCCACACCGGCGCGGGAGGCGGCATCGGCCTCGGCGACCCGGAGAAGGAGCTGGCCGTCGCGTTCATCCCCAACCAGATGGGCGGCGGCATGGCCGGGGACCGGCGCTCCTACGAACTCGTCAAGGCGGTCTACGCCGCCCTGTCCTGACCCTTGTTAGGCCAACCAAGCGCACGTTAGTTTGGCTGGCGATGGACCGGGGACGCCGCGGCACGGGCGAACAGTCACTTGGGAGCAGTTCATGGGTCAGCTTGACGGAAAGGTCGCCCTCATCTCCGGCGGCGCGCGCGGCATGGGCAAGGCCCACGTCCGCAGGTTCGTCGCCGAGGGTGCGAAGGTCGTCTTCGGCGACGTGCTGGTGGAGGAGGGCGAGAAGCTGGCCTCCGAGTTCGACGGCGAGGCGCTGTTCATCAAGATGGACGTGACGAAGCCCGAGGACTGGCAGGCGGCCGTCGCACTGGCCGTGGAGAACTTCGGCAAGCTGGACGTGCTGGTCAACAACGCCGGCGTCATCCGGGTGAAGAACATCGAGGACATGGAGCTGGCGGAGTTCCAGGCCACCGTCAACGTCAACCTGACCGGCCAGTGGCTGGGCATCAAGTCGGTCATCCCCGCGATGAAGGCGGCCGGCGGCGGCTCCATCATCAACGTGAGCTCGACCGAGGGCTTCGTGTCGGGTGCCGGCTTCTCCGCCTACAGCGCCGGGAAGTTCGGCATCCGCGGCGTCACCAAGTCCGCGGCGCGCGAACTCGGCCCCCACGGCATCCGCGTCAACAGCATCCACCCCGGCGGGATCTTCACCTCGATGTCCCTGGACCCCGAGGTCGTCGAGCGGGGCGCGGAGAACGCCGACGCGTTCATGAAGGCGCTGCCGCTGGGCCGGATGGGCAAGACCCACGAGGTGTCCGGGCTGGTCGTCTTCCTGGCCAGTGACGACTCGTCCTACTGCTCGGGCAGCGAGGTCCTGGTCGACGGCGGGATGATCACCGGTCCCGGCTTCTGAAACAGCGGGCTGTCGAACATCCTCCCGGCCAGCCAGACCAGCAGGGCCTGGAACAGGCCCGCCGCCGTCATGACGAGCAGGAAGACCTCGCGGCTCTCCGGAAGGGGGAGCATCAGCGGCACGAGGCCGGTCGGGAGGCTGGCCAGCAGCAGCCAGATGCCGTCCAGGCCGGGGTCGGCGCCGGGCGCCGCGTACAGCCGGTGGGACAGGCAGAGGATCAGCGTCGCGTAGAGGAGTGCGGCGGGGGTGGCGAGCTTGACCATGTCCTTGAGGGAATCAGGCTTGCCCCTCCCGCCATATCCGTAAAAGTACTTAGATCCAGGGATTCAGGTACTCAATTACCCTCGCTCCCATGGACATCGAGGACCCGCATCCCTGGCCCGCCTCCGTCGAAGAAGCCGAGGCGTTGCAGGAACGGTTGCGCGAGCGCGTCCGGGAGGAGCCCGGGCCCGCCGTCGTGCGCATCGTCGCGGGGCTCGACGTCGCCTACGCCGACGACCGGGTCGCCGCGGCGGTCGTCGTGCTGGACGCCGCGACGTTGCAGGTCGTCGAGTCGGCCGTCTCCGTCGAGCGGCCGTCCTTCCCCTACGTCCCCGGCCTGTTCGCCTTCCGTGAGCTGCCCGCGCTGCTGTCGGCGCTGCGGAAGCTGCGCACCGTGCCGGACCTGCTCGTCTGCGACGGCCACGGGCGGGCCCACTTCCGGCGGTTCGGGCTCGCCTGCCACCTGGGCCTGCTCACCGGGCTGCCCACGATGGGCGTGGGCAAGACGTTCCTGGTGGGCGAGCACATCGAGCCCGGACGGGAGCGGGGCTCGTTCACCGAGCTCGTCCACGAGGGCGAGGTCGTCGGACGCACCGTGCGGACGCGGACGGGCGTCAAACCCGTCTACGTCTCGGTGGGCCACCGCGTCGACCTCGACACGGCGACCCGTCACGTCCTGGCGCTCAGCCCGTCCTACCGGCTGCCCGAGACCACGCGGCGGTCCGACCGCCTGTCGCGTGAGGCGCTCAGAGCGACGGAGTCAGGTCCTGCCAGCGCTCCGCCTCCTGCAGTTGAGCCGCGAGGGAGATGAGCTTCGCCTCCTCGCTGTCATGGCCGAGGAGCTGCGCGCCGATCGGCAGGCCGCCGGAGCTGAACCCGGCCGGGACGCTCACGCCGGGCCAGCCCAGGACGTTCCACGGCCAGGCCAGCGGGCACAGCGCGGCGACCCCCGACTGGGTCTTCTGGTAGCCGGCGCCGTCGAACGCGCCGACCTTCGACGGCAGCTGCGCGGTGGTCGGGGTGAGCACCACGTCGGCGTACCGGAAGATGCCGCCGACGCGGCGGCGAAGGTAGGGATCCATGCGCCGGGCCAGCGGCAGCAGCCGCCGTCCGACGGTCCGGCCGATTCTCGCCTCCACCTCGGTGCGCGCCTCCGGCCGGGCGCCGGGCATCGAGTCCAGCCAGTCGGCCACGCCCACCGTGCCGCGCGGGACGAGGCCGAGCGCGACGGGCCCGTAGTCGGGGTCGGCGGGGAAGACCTTGTGCCCGAGGTCGGTGAGCAGCCGCGCCGTCCGCTCCACGGCCCGCCGGATCTCCGGGTCGATCCTGCCGGGGACGCCGAGGGCCGTCTTGAAGGAGACGGCGACGCGCAGCCTGCCCGGATCCCGCCGGGCCGCCTCGGCGAAGGGGGTGCGCGGCGGGTCGAGCCGGTGGACGTCCTCGGGGTGGCTGCCGGTGAGGACGTCCAGGAGCAGCGCGGCGTCCTCGACCGTGCGGGCCAGCGGGCCCCACACCGTCAGGCCGTTGAACGGGTCGGTGTGCGGGTATCCCGAGATCCGTCCCCGCTGCGGTTTGATACCGACGAGGTTCGTCCAGGCGGCGGGGATGCGGATGGAGCCCGCCCCGTCCGAGCCCACGGCCGCCGGGACCATGCCCGCCGCGACCGCCGCGGAGGAGCCCCCGGACGAGCCGCCGGGGGTGAAGCCGAGCCGCCAGGGGTTGCGCGCCGCCCCGTAGCCGGGCGACTCGCTGAAGGGCCACAGGCCGATCTCGCACGTCCGCGTCTTGCCGACGATGACCGCTCCGGCCGCCCGCAGCCTGCGCACCAGTTCCGCGTCGCGCTCCACCGGAAGGTGGTCGCCGCGCACCGCGAACGGCGTCGTCTCGCCCGCGAGGTCGGTGTCGTCCTTGATGGCGACGGGGACGCCCAGCAGCGGCAGCCGCTCCCCCGCCGCCAGCCTCCGGTCGGCCTCGGCCGCCTCGGCGCGGGCCGCCTCCTGGCGCACGACCCGGAAGGCGCCGACCCTGCCGTCCACCTCGTCGATCCGGGTGAGGGACGCCTCCACCAGCTCCTTCGCGCTCACCTTTCCCGACGCCGCCAGCTCCGCCTGCTCCGCCAGCCCCTTGTACGCGAGTCCGCTCACCGTGCCCCTCTCTCGTTCGTTCGAACGAACGATAGGATGAATCCCTCATCCTGGGAAGACGGTCCTTCATGAACGAAGCACGCGAGCGCATCCTCGACGCCGCCCTGCGCCTCATCGGCGAGCACGGCGTCGGCGCCCTCACCAACCGGCGCGTCGCCTCCGCCGCCGGCGTCTCCCTGGGCACCCTGACCTACCACTTCGGCTCCCAGACCGACCTGCTGCGCGAGTGCCTCGACCGCTTCGTCGACGCCGAGATCGACCGCATCACCCGCGCCGCCCTGACCCTGGCCGGCGCCGGGCTCTCCCCCGCCCAGGCCGCCGACGAGGTCCAGCGGGCCATCGTCGCCTTCGCCGACGGGCCCGAGCAGATAGCCCACCTCGAACTCCACCTGCAGGCCGCCCGCGACCCCGGGCTCCGGCCCGCCGCCGAGCGCTCCATCACCGCCTACGACCGGCTGGCGACGTCCATTCTCACGGCGCTGGGCATCTCCCGGCCCGAACTCCACGCGCCGACGATCGTCACGCTCCTGTACGGCCTGGCCGTCCGCCGTCTGGCCACCGGCGACGCCGCCGCCACCGGCACGGCCGAGGCCCTGCGCACCGTCCTCACCGGCGTCCTCGCCTCAACGGACCGCTGAGGGCTCGGGGAAGGCCGCCCGCGCATGGAAAGGGGACCGCGTTCCCGCGGTCCCCTCGCACGAAGGCCGGTGTCTCAGCCGGCCCCGCCGCCCTCGCCCCGCTTGCCGCCGCCCGCGCGCGCGTAGATGCGGTGGACGAACTCGGCGAGCTGGGCGTCCGGCAGGTTCCGCGCCAGGTCGGCCTCACTGATCATGCCGACCATGCGGTTGTTCTCGATGACGGGGAGCCGCTTGACCTGGTGCTGCTCCATCATGTCCAGGGCTTCTTGGACGGTGGTCTCCGGCGACACCGAGTACAGCCCGGAGGCGAGGTCTCCGGCGGTGACCCGGGACGGGTCGTGCCCGGCCGCGATGCACTTCACGACGATGTCGCGGTCGGTGATGATGCCTTCGAAGCGATGGTCCGGACCGACGATCGGCAAGGCGCCGATCCCCTCTTCGCGCATGATCTGGGCCGCGCGGTCCAGCGTCTCGTGCGCCTCGATGGTGCGGCAGCTCTCCTTGCACATCAGGTCACGGACCTGGTCCTGCATCTTCGTGGTCATGTTCCCCCCCGAGACTTCATGACATTCGGTGGAAGCACTACCCGAGGCAATCACCACGAAAACGCATGAATCACCCAAGCCCCGACCGGAAGCGGAGGGAACGGGTGATTTAGAATGCCGTTCTAAAACCCGCGAGGAATGATCAGGAGCACCGATGCCGGGAGCCCGTACCAGCACCCACCCGATCTTCACGGCCCGGAAGCGCGAGCCGGTGAGCGCGCGGCGGGTCGAGTACCTCGCGGAGCTCGCGGCCGAGGTGCGGCGGCTGAACGAGGCGGCCGTGCACACCGAACTGCCGGAGGACGAACTCGAGGAGCTCACCGCGCAGGTGCGGGCGCTCACCGACCGGCTCAACACCGTGCGCCGCGACCTCCCGCCCATCTCCGGCACCGGGGAGAGCGGCATGCTCCAGCAGCTCGCCGGCCCGGTCACCGGCGTGCTCAACCCCATCGCCCCGCCCTGCCAGGTGGAGTTCCTCGAGGACGGGTCGGTGCGCACCGGATTCACCCTGAACACGGTCTACGAGGGCCCTCCAGGCCTGGTCCACGGCGGCGTCAGCGCCATGATCATGGACCAGCTGCTCGGCCTGGCCGCCAACGGCAGGGGTGTCTCCGGCCTGACCGCCACCCTGGAGATGCGCTACCGCCGCCCCACCCCGCTGGGCGAGCCGCTGACCGCCGAGGCGAGGATCGACCGGGTGGAGGGCCGCAGGACCCACGCCGTCGGCAGGATCCTCAACGCCGAGGGCAAGGTGACGATCGAGGCCGCGGCCGTGTTCGTCATGCCGATGTTGTGAGGAACTCCCGGTAGGAGTCCAGCACGGGCAGCACCTCGTCCCGGGTGCCGCCCCGCACCCGCAGGACGACCTCCTCGACGCCCAGACAGGCGTAGTACTCCAGTTTGGCGCGGGTGGGCAGGACCCCGAACGGGACGACGGCGATCGTGGACGGGTCCCGTCCGGCGCTCTCGCAGGCCGCGGCCAGCCTCGGCAGCGCCTCCTTGACGCCCGCCCCGCCGATCGGCATCCACCCGTCCCCGTACTCGGCGACCGCGGCGAACAGCCTCGGCCCGCCCGCCCCGCCGAGCAGCACCGGCACCTCGGCCTTGGGCCAGGCCCAGCTCGGCTCGAACGCCACGTGCTCCCCCCGGAACGAGGCGACCTCCTCGCGCCACAGCGCCCGCATCGCCAGGACGTGCTCGCGGACCCGCTCGCGCCGCGTCGGCCAGACGACCCCGTGGTCGGCGGCCTCCTCCTCGTTCCAGCCGAACCCGACCCCCAGCGCGAACCGGCCCCCGGCCAGCCGCTGCAGCGACGCGACGGCCTTCGCCGTCACCAGCGGCTCCCGCTGCGCCGCCAGCAGGACCCCCGTTCCCAGGGTGATCGTGCTCGTCACCGCGGCCGCCGCACCCAGCGCCACCAGCGGGTCCAGCGTCCGCGCGTACTCCTCCGGCAGCGTCTCGTCCCCCGACGTCCCCCGCAGAAGCCTCTCCCCCGTCCCCGACGCCTCCCGCGTCGCGGGCCCGGGCGTCAGCCTCGACACCGGGATGTGCGTGTGCTCGGGCAGGTAGAGGGAGGAGAAACCCCGCTCCTCCGCCGCGACCGCCAGCTCGTGTGGCGCCACCGTCCGGTCGGTGGCGAACATGGTGATCCCCAGACGCATGGAATCCCCTTTCCGGGCGAGCGCTCGCCCTTCGGAACGGCAGCCTGCGATCTTGACGCGGGTCCGGCGAGCCGAAATCATACGGCGGCACCATTGACCCCCCTTACTCCCCGGAAGGCCGTTCCCTTGGTCCGGCGACTCAGAAGAGCCCTCATCGGCGGCACTATCGCCGCCTCCCTCGCACTCTCCGGCGGTTACGCGATCACTCAGATCGACGGAGCCACCACCACCATCCAGAACGTCGCCCAGTTGAAGGCGAAACCGCGGCTCGCCGGGCTGAAACTCGCCAAGCGCAAGCTGGTCGGCGGCAAGAAGACCTACGGCACCGTCACGCTGACCGCCGCCGCGCCCATGGGCGGCATGAAGGTCAAGCTCGCCGCCAAGAGCGCCAAGTACATCAAGGTCCCCGCGTCGGTGAAGGTCCCGGCCGGCAAGAAGAGCGCGCGCTTCGCCATCCGGACCGCCAAGATCTCCCGGATCGGCACCGGTGTGGTGGCCGCCGGGCTCGGAGGCAAGGTCCTCAAACGCGACCTCACCCTCACCCCCGCCCTCTACCTGGCACGGCTCGCCCTGGACACCTACGCGCTCCAGGGCGGCACCGCCACCTCCGGCACCATCGCGCTGAACAAGGCGGCCCCGGCGGGCGGCGTGACGGTCGCTCTCGCCAGCGGCAACGCCAAGGCGAAGGTCAAGGCCTCCGTGAAGATCCCCGCGGGCCGGAAGGCCGCCCGTTTCGACGTGGCGACCGAGGCCGTCGACGCGAACACCAGAGTGAAGCTCACCGCCAGGTACGGGGCGCAGAGCCTCGCCACGAGATTCGTCCTCACCGCGAAGGACGCCGACGTCACCTACGTGCCGACGAAGTTCACCCTCCACTTCAACGAGTTCGTCGACTCCTCCACGGCCGGCCGCGCCCTTCAAGCACACATCGACATCAACCTCCCCGCCCCCAAGGGCGGGCTCACGCTGCAGGTGACGTCCGACCAGCCCGCCCTGCTCGAGATCAACAACGGGGGCCAGGTCACCATCCCCGAAGGCCAGACGGCCGCGCCGTTCTGGATCGGCTACAAGGAGGTCCAGGCGCTCACCCCGTTCCGGTTCACCACCACCTACAACGGTGTGACCGTCCAGTCCATCGTGCGCAACCTCGTTCCGAAGGGTTACGAGGGCGCCTGGTAGGACGCGAACCGTGGCGCTCCCTCACGCATCGAACGCCACAAGCACCTGGATCGTGAGGGAGTGTCATGCGCAAAACCCTGGCCGTCTTGACGGCCGCCCTGCTCGTCCCCTTGGCCTCCGCCCCCGCGGAGGCCCGTCCGTCCGACAAGGTCTGCGGCTGGTCGGACGCGGCGATGAAGTACGACAAGACGATGCTCGTCCGCAAGAACGGCGTCCTTCTTCCCGCCAAGAAGCACCCGAACGGTGCGGTGAAGGGACGCTGGACCAAGACCGTCGGCAACCGCGACGACAACGACGGCTTCCTCTGGAAGCCTTACGGGCCCACGAGGACGCGGGCGCTGGCGAAGAACGTGACCGTCTGCCTGCGCGTCCTCGTGGACGACGAGATGACCCTCCGCAAGACCGGTCTCAAGGGCTTCCGCAAGGCCGTCGCCGGCAAGCCGGACGCCGCCCGGTGGAACCTGCGCTTCAACAAGAAGGGCGAAGTCGTCAAGGTGATCGAGGCCTGGGACCACTGATCTCCTGAGAGGTGAGGGCGCGCGTACCTCCTTCACGCTCCGGCGCCGCCCACCCGCCTCCCCCCAAGAGATGATCTTTACCGAACCTCCTCGCCGGTCCGGGCGTCGAAGCTGATGATCATCTGGTCGGCCAGGAACCGGACCCTCGGGAGGGACTGCGCTTCGACGAACTGGGAAAGATCACCCCCGCCTACCAGATCTTCCGCAGTTGAGAATCTGGTGTTGAAACAAGCGAAAAGGTTGAGACGTATGCGTACACCCTTGATAGCCATGGCGGCCGCCGCCCTGGCCGCTCCCCTGGTCGTCGCCGCTCCCGCCCAGGCCGCGGGGAACATCTGCTCGGTCAAGGCCAAGGCGCCGAAGTTCCAGAAGGTCATCGACGTCAGACCCGGCGGCGTGCGGCCCGTCTCGGCGAAGCGTCCCTACGGCGGGCTCACGGGCCGTTGGGCCAAGTACACGAAGTCCGAGTACAACGACGGCTACTACAAGCCCTACGGAAAGAAGCAGACGCGCGCCTTCGCGAAGAAGGCGACGATCTGTGTCTTCTCCCTCGACTCCCAGGGCATGATCTCCATGCGCAAGACCGGGCTGAAGGGACTGCGCGCGGCCGTCGACAAGCCGAAGATGAACCCCCAGTGGGGCCTGCGCTTCGACAAGCGGGGAAAGATCACCCTCGCGTACCAGGTCTACCACCCCTGACGGATAGCCTTGGCGCGTGTTGCCCTTGATCAGAGCCACCCGGTATGTCCTGCCCCTGCGTGAGGGCGGTTCGCTGCCCGGCCTGGTGGAGGCCGCCGACCTCGGCACCTACGTCGCCAAGTTCACCGGGGCCGGCCAGGGCCGCAAAGCGCTGATCGCCGAGATCCTGGCCGGAGCCCTGGCCCGGGAGCTGGGTTTCCGCACCCCCGAGCAGGTCATCCTGGACTTCGATCCGGTGATGGCCAAGCACGAGCCGGACGAGGAGGTGCAGGACCTGCTCGACGCCAGCCCCGGCTGGAACCTCGGCGTGGACTTCCTGCCCGGCGCGCTCGGCTACGATCCGCTCGGCTGGACGCCCGACGCCGGCTTCGCCAGCCGGGTCCTGTGGTTCGACGCGTTCATCGGCAACGTCGACCGCAGCTGGCGCAACCCGAACATGCTGGTCTGGCACGGGGACGTCTGGCTCATCGACCACGGGGCGAGCCTGTACTTCCACCACGCCTGGGCCAGCGCCTCCAAGCTGGTGCACCGGCCCTACGACGTGGACGACCACGTCTTCAAGCCCTACGCCAAGGACCTCGGCGGCGCCGAGGCCGCGCTGCTCCCCCTGGTCACCGAGAAGCTGCTGCGTTCGGCGGTCGAGCTCGTCCCCGAGCCCTGGCTCACCGGCGAGCCCGGGTTCGCCTCGGCGCAGGACGTCCGCGAGGCCTATGTGACCCAGCTGCTCGCCCGTGCCGCGGCGCCGAGGAGCTGGCTGCCGTGAACCAGCGACAGACCCCCTCTTCCCCTACCGACCTCACGGAACACCCCGAAGTGGACCTCTACGAGTACGCGCTGCTGCGCCTCATCCCGGACCTGGAACGCGGCGAATCACTCAATGTCGGCGTCGTCGTCTACTGCCGGAAGCGCGACTACCTGCAGGTTCGCATCTCGGCGGACGAAAATCGGTTGCGCGCGTTCTCACCGGGAATGAACGTCGAGCAACTGCGCCGGGCGCTGAACGGAATCGCCGCCCACTGCGCGGGCGACGACCACGCCGGTGGAGACTCGCTCGGGCGGCGGTTCCGCTGGCTCACCGCCCCGCGTAGCACGATCGTCCAGTCCGGTCCCGTGCACCCCGGGCTCACCGACGACCCGGACGCGACCCTCGCCCGCCTCTTCGAAAGGCTCGTCCAGTCGTGACCCACACCATCGGCATCACCGGCGCCACCGGCGCGGTGGGCGGCGAGACCGCCCGGCTCCTGGCGAAGGCCGGCCACTCCCTCCGGCTCATCGTCCGAGACCCCTCCCGCGCCCCCGAGCTGCCCGGCGCGAGGGTCGCGACGGCCGGCGGCTACCACGACGTCGACGGCATGAGGGAGGCCTTCTCCGGCCTGCACACGGTCTTCCTGGTATCGGCCGCGGAGTCGCCCGATCGGGTCGCCGAGCACCACCGCGCGGTGGACGCGGCGATGTCGGCGGAGGTCCACCACCTCGTCTACCTGTCGTTCCTGTCCGCGGCGGAGCAGGCCACGTTCACCTTCGCCCGAGACCACTGGGCCACCGAGCAGTACGTGAAGGGCTCGGGAATGGACTTCACCTTCCTGCGCCCCAGCCTCTACCAGGACGTGCTCCCCCACCTGGTCCAGGACGGCGCCATCCGCGGCCCCGCGGGTCAGGGCCGCTGCGCCTGGGTGGCCCGCACCGACGTGGCGGCCGTGGCCGCGGCGATCCTGCTCCACCCCGACCTGCACCGGGGCCGCAGGTACGACGTGACGGGCCCGCAGTCCCTCACCATGGGGCAGACGGCCGAGATGATGGGCGTCGAGTACGTGGACGAGACGGTCGAGGAGGCCTACGCCTCCCGGGCGCGCTACGGCGCCCCCGACTGGGAGGTCGAGGGCTGGGTCACCTCCTACCAGGCCATCGCCACCGGCGAGATGGACATCGTCAGCCCCACCGTGCAGCGGGCCACCGGCCACCCCGCCTCCAGCCTCCAGCAGTTCCTCAACTCGCTCGGGTGAGGTGGTCCGCCCAGGCCCGGACGGCCGGGGCGAGCGGCGGGAGCTCCAGCCCCGCCGCGGCCTCCAGCTTTCGGGCCGAGCCCGTCGGGTAGCGGTCGGCGGACAGGAAGCTCAACGTCTCCGGATCGGCCTTGGTGAGCTTGGAGGGCAGGCGTCGCAGCACCCCCGCCGGCACGCTCAGCCTCGGCGCGCGCACCCCCAGGTGCGCGGCGACCAGCCGCATCAGGTCGTGCAGCGGCGGGGTGTCGTCGTCCAGGACCCAGAACGCCTCTCCGGGTTCGGCGTGCTCGGGCACCGCCGCGAGGAACCGCGCGAGGTGGTCGACGGTGACCAGCGGCACCCAGGTGCGCCGGTCGCCGGGCAGGGCGGGCAGCTTTCCGCGGTGCAGGTCGCGCACCATCTCGCCGAGGCCGAGGGTCTGGACCGTCTCCCCCGTCCGCGAGTCCCCGATGACACTGGATGGATTGACCGCGTTGTACGGGATGCCGAGTTCACCGGCCGCCTCCCGGACGGCCTGGTCCGCCTCGACCTTGCTGGCCTCGTACGCCCCGGCCTTGCGGTAGAGCGCGTCCAGCTCCGTCGCGTCGAGACGCCCGTCCACGGCGGCCACCCGGTACCCGCTGATGTGCACGAGCCGCCGAGCCTTCGGCAGCCCGGCCGTCCAGCGCACCGCTTCGAGCGCCCCGTCCACGTTGACCCGCCGCGCCTCCGCCCGGTCGAGCCCGAAGTCGAACCGCGCCCCCAGGTTGTAGACGTCCCGGACGGTGTCGAGCCCGCCGGGCAGCCCGAGCCCGGGACGGGTGAGGTCGCCGTCCAGTACGGCGAGCAGTCCGGTGTCCCCGCCGTGCGCGACGACCCACGCGCGTAGTTCCGCCTCGCGCTCGGCGGCCCGCCGCACGAGCACGGCGACGCCGCGCCCCTGTCGGGTGAGTTCCGGCACCAGCCACCGGCCGATGAGCCCGGTGCCTCCGATGACGAGTGTGTCGGGCTGGTTCATGTTCTCTCCAGAAGTGCGTGGACGGCCCGTGCCGCCGATTCGAGGGGCAGCCGGGACCGGCGGACCCGGCTGAGCAGTAGGGCGCCCTCGATGAGCGCCAGGACCTGACCCGCGGTCTCCTCCGGGTGCCCCTCCGCGGCCAGGAGCGCGGCGAGGCCGGACTCCCACCCGTCATAGATCTCGGCGCACACCCCGGCGAGCTCCGATCCGGGCGGCGCCTCGACCGCGACGGCCGCGACCGGACACCCCTTGGCGAACCCGGCGGCCTCCTGCCGGTCGGCCAGCAGACGGATCAGCAGCCCGATCGCATCAGCGGCCCCGCCGCCCTCGGAGGCAGCGCGCAGGACGAGTTCCTCGACCTGCCCGGCACCGAACCGCAGCGCCGCCTCCACGAGTTCGTCCTTGCCCCCGGGAAAGTGGAAGTACAGCGAACCTCGCGGCGCACCACTACGCCGCAGCACCTCGTTGATCCCGGTACCGGCCGCCCCCTTCTCCTCCACGGCCTCCGCCATGACCCCGACCATCCGCATCCGCGTGTCCCGTCCCTTGCTCACCCCGCAATAGTAGACCGATCTACATATTATTGTCGACCCCGTGGACGTTCCGGCTCCTCGTGTGACCGATCCTCGCCCGGGAAGACCTCAGGCGTAGGCGAGAGCAGGGGTCACTCGAAGGAATTTTGTCCCTATCCGATACAGAATGCCCCTTATGAGGATGGAGCCATGGATCTTACAAATGTCCTAGTCCTCGTCCTCGTATGGGTGGCGGTCGGTCTGATCACCGGGCTCCTGCTGACCCGCAGGGGGCACGATCCGAGATGGACCCTCGTCGCGATGGCGATGGGACCGGGATTCGTGCCGATCGCGTTCTCGAAGGTCGAGGAACGGGCCAGACGTGCCGCGCTGGAGCCCCGGAGCGCTCTCCCCGAACCCAGGAGCCCCGGCGGCCTGCGGGTCCTCGTCGGACTCGACGAGTCGGCGCAGTCGCGGGTCGCGCTGGACGCGGCGCTGGACCTGCTGGCCTCCCGCTGCGGGATGCTCGTCCTGGCCGAGGTCGTCTACTACGACGAGCGCGACGAAGACGCGCTGCGGGAGGGCGACGAGAAGTCGCGGAGGCTGAACGCCCTCGCGGAAAGGGCCGGGGAGATCCCCACCTCCTGCCAGGTGCTGACCGGGCCGCCCGGGCGGACACTGCGCGAGTACGCCCGGGAGCAGGGAATGGACCTGATCATCGTGGGGAGGCAGGGCCGGGGCGTCTCGACGAAGCTGCTGGGAAGCGTCGCCTCCGACCTCGTGCACCGCTCGCCGGTCCCGGTCCTCGTCGTCGGGCCCGACTGGTCTCCGCGAACGGCCGGCGCCGAAGCCGTCCGGCCGACGCGGAACGGGCGGTGACGTGAGCAGGGGGCGGATGAACCATCCCCGGGCGCTCCGTCGCGACGACGCGCACCACAGGCTGGCCGCCCACGAGGTCGTTCTGCTGCTGAGACCGACAGGCACCGGGGCCTGAACGGCGCCGAGGCGGCGCTGGAGAGTCTGCGGGAGATGGTCCACGCCCGGGTCAGGGTCGTGCGCGACGGCGGGGAGCGGATCGTCCCGCGCCCGAACCGCAGGCCGGAAGGCCCTCTCACCAGGGTTCCTCACTCTCCGTGAGGGCACGATGGAATCCGTGAAGGATTCTGCGCCCCGCCGACGGGAACGGATCCTGTCTCCGCTGAAGGCCCTGCTGCACGCCGAGAGCGCAGGAGGGGCCGTCCTGCTGGTCGCGACCGTGGCGGCGCTCATCTGGGCCAACAGCCCGTTCTCCGACGGGTACACGTGGTTCTGGCAGCAGGAGCTCGGCATCGGCGCCGGGCCGCTGATCGTCACCGAGGACCTGCGGCACTGGGTCAACGACGGGCTGATGACCCTGTTCTTCTTCGTCGTCGGCCTGGAGGTCAAACGGGAGCTGTCCATCGGGGAGTTGCACGACCCGAGGGCCGCGCTGCTGCCGGCCGTCGCGGCCGCGGGCGGGGTGATCCTGCCCGCCCTGCTGTTCCTGGGCGTTCTGGCCGCGACGGGCGGCGAGGGGCGGCGCGGGTGGGGCATCCCGATGGCCACGGACATCGCCTTCGCCGTCGGCATCATGGCGTTGCTGGGCCGACGCGTCTCGGCGGGGGCGAAACTGTTCCTGCTGAGCGTCGCGATCGTCGACGACATCATCGCCATCGCCGTCATCGCCCTGGTCTACAGCGACGACGTCCGGCCGTGGTGGCTGGCCGCCGCCGCGGCGGGGCTGCTCGCCGAGGCGGTGCTGCGATGGCTGGGCGTGTCCTCACCGTGGGGGTACGTGCCCGCGGGGGTCTTCGTCTGGTTCGCCTTCCTGGAGTCGGGGGTGCACGCCACGCTGGCCGGGGTCGCGCTCGGCCTGCTCACTCCGGCCCGCCCGGTCGGCGGCCGGGAGGTGCTCGACGAGGTCGAACACGCCCTGGCCCCGGTCAGCGCGTTCCTCGTCGTACCGCTGTTCGCCCTCGCCAACGCCGGGGTCGACCTGCGCGGCGGCAGGCTCGCCGAGGCCCTGGCCCAGCCGGTGGCCTGGGCCGTCATCGTCGGCCTGGTCCTGGGGAAGCTGCTGGGCATCACCGGGGCCGCCCGCCTCTTCCTGCGCCGAGGCTGGGCCACGCCGCCCAAGGGCACCCGCCGCACCGAGGTGGTCGGCGCCTCCCTGCTCGGCGGCATCGGCTTCACCGTCTCCCTGTTCATCGCCGACCTGGCCTTCACCGACCCGGAGATCACCTCCCACGCGAAGGTCGGCATCTTCACCGGCTCGCTCGCCGCGGCACTGCTGGGCACCGCCTGGCTGTGGGCCACCCGGCCACACCGGGGCCGACCCCGGCCCCGGGCTCACCCCCGCCCGGAACGCTTAACCGCCCAGTACCGCACGCCGTAGGCCGCCGTCAGCAGCACCCCGAACCCCACGAACCAGTAAGGCCACCCCGGCTCGGGCACCCGGTAGATCCCCACGAACAGAGAGATCATCGACGCCCAGAAAAGCCCCGCCACCACCCACTTGGCCGCTCCTTGCTCCATACCCCCATACCTACCCAGCCCAGCACCCGGCAGAAGGCACCCCACAGCCCCAGCCCGGCGAGAGGCGCGGAACGGCCCGCGGTCAACTCCGCTTGATCCGACCGACCAGCGAACCGAACGCCCTGCGGCTCACCACGAGTTTTGGCCCTTCGGGGTCCTTGGAGTCACGAACACCCACAACCGACGGCAAAGCGGCGAGCTCGACGCACATCCCGTGGTCGCCACCGCTGTGGCTGCTCTTGCGCCACTGTGCTTGAAAGAGATCCGCGTTCTTCACATCGTCTCCAGAATGCCGCGCATGCATTTTTCGGAATCTACTGCCGATAGTGCCATCGATGCGATGAGATCGAACCTCGCTCTCAGCCTCGTCACCCGGGGGCCCGCCTCAATGAGGTGGCCTTGTCCGCTTGCGCCTTCCTCATAGGCCACGTCGGGTTCCGCGTCGAAACTCAGCAGGGTGAACGACCCTTCAGGGAAGATCTGCGCTTCGAAGGGAACCACCAAAATCGTGACGTCGTACTCCTGATTGCGCTCGAGCAGGGATTCGAGCTGCGCTTTCATGACCTCACCGCCACCGACTCTCCTCCTGATGGCGTTCTCATCAAGAATCGCCACCACACTGGGCGGGTTCTCGCGCTGAAAGAGTTCTTGCCTGGCTATGCGTGCAGCAGCCATTTCATCCAGCCTGTCGGCGCGTACGCCTCGGCGGAGGACCTCACGGGCGTAGTCCTGAGTCTGGAGCAGACCGGCGACGATGAACTGCGAATAGATCTTGATGAGGGAGGCGCGGGCCTCTTCGTCGGTGTATTCGGCGAAGCCCACAGGGATGCCGGACTCTTCGACGAGGCGGGGGAAGAGGCTCTCGAAGAAGCTGTTCAGGCCGAGCGCGGTGTCCAGGGTCCGCGAGAGGCGGGGCGTGGGGCGTCGGATGCCGTTCTCGAGGTGGCCGATGAGTTGCGGGGAGACGTGGACGAGGGCGGCGAGGGCGGGTTGGCTGAGGCCGGCGGCCTCGCGGTGGCGTTTGAGGTGGAAGGCGTAGAACTCTCTGATCGAGCGGGCGGGGTCGATCTGCGTCATCGGGGACCTCCGTGGTCTCCGGGGGGCTGTAGGGGCGGGCGCTCACGTGTAGGGGCGATTCCGCTTCAGAGAGTAACCATCCCGGTTCACGATGAGAGCGGAATCCACAGCTTCACTTTCCGGCCGCCGCACCGAGGGGTACTCGATGACGAACCGCACTCCGCCGCTGCACGCGCGGACCTATCCGGCCTGCCCGTCCGTCGCTCGTGAAAGCCGGGCCGTGCTGCGCGAGCTGCTGGACCGGTGGGAGCTGTCCGAGCTCTACGAGTCCGCGTCCCTGGTGCTGACCGAGCTGGTCTCCAACGCGATCCGCTCCGGGCAGCCGATCGGGGTGGCCTTCTCCCGGTGCGACGCCGTCTCGCTGCGCGTCGAGGTCCACGACCGAGGCCCCGGCCGTCCGGAGAGCGTCCCTGCCGGGGACGACGAGGAGAGCGGCCGGGGCCTGCTCCTCGTGGGGGCCCTGGCCGTCGAGTGGGGCTGGCGGCCGACTCCGGACGGCAAGCTCGTCCACGCCGTCCTCTCCCTCCGGGAGCTACCGGACTGACCCCCGAAGACGCCACGCGGTCGGTGCCGGTCCAGGCCGGGTGCTTCGGAATCTCGCCCTTGCAGCGGAGGGCGATTCCCTCGCTGTGGGGAGTGATTCTCGCCGCCCGGTCCTTACGCTCGCAATCATGATGGGTTCTGTTCGTGGGCGAAGTTGGCCGGCATACGCGATGGCGATCCTGTTCCTCGGTTATGCCGCGGGAAAGGCCGCTTTCGCTCTGCAGGCCAGGCTCGGGTTTCCGGGCGGTCCGCCCGTGACGGCGGCCGAGAGCGAAGGCTATTTCCTGGACGCGGCCGCCGCGCAGTGGTCCGCGGCCGCGTCCGGCCTGCTGGGCGCCTGCGTCGTCCTCGCCACGGTCACGGCGCCGGGGCGCAGGGTGCCGAGGACGTTGATGCTGCTCTTGCTGGGCGGGATGCTGCTGGCCGTCGGCGGCGGTGCGGGGATCATGATCGTGGACGGGTTCGTCGGCATCGGCGTGGGCTGGCAGTGGTACCACGGTGTCCTGGGCCTTGTGGTGATCGGGCTGTTCCTGGAGACGGCCCGGTCCTACGCGGTGTCGACGAGACGTGCCGCGGGCTGACCGGGCGCGGGCGGGCGCCTACGGAGCCGCGGTGTGCGCCGCGGCGTACGGATCGATGAAGCTCGCCCAGGCGCTGGGTGCCAACGCGCTGGCCGACAAGGATCCGCTGCCCCCGCATCTGCGCGAACAGCTGCTCGCACGTCATCCGCTGTTCGTGGCGAGCCACTGGCTGCTGGCCGGCGCGGCGGCGGTCGGTGTCATCGTCGCGCTGGCCTCCGTGCGTCCCTGGGGTGCGAGGTTCCCGCGCCGACTGCTGCTCGCGGTCTCCTGGACGCTGGGGATCTTCATGATCGCCCGGGCGGTCGGGACGCCGGCGTCCGGCCTGGTCGGCGACGCGCTGCTGCTGACCGGGGTCCGCGAGGCTCCGGCCGGGCACTCCGAACTGGCGCACACCTTGGCGCGCTGGGATCTGCTGCTGTGGTCGCCGTTCTTCCTGGTCTGGGGGATGTGCTGGACGGTGACCGGATGGCGGCTGGGGCGGGTAGGGCGTGAGAGGGGGCTGGACAGTGTGGAAGGGAGGTTGTCCACACCGTCCAGGAGCCGGAAGGAAGCGGCGGAGTTAACGTGGCGGTATGGACGTGACTCCTTTCTGGGTGGCCGGGAAGGCCGCCACCGGTGCCGAGCAGATGAGCGTGACCCACCCCTATGACGGGCGGGAGGTCGGCATCGCCTCGGTGCCCACCGAGGCTCAGGTGGAAGAGGCGCTCGCCAAGGCGTACGCGGTGCGGCATGAGGCGGCCGCGCTTCCGCTGCATGTGCGGGCGGAGGCGCTGGCGCACGTCTCCCGGCGGCTGGAGGAGCGCAAGGAGGAGATCGCGCGGCTGATCACCGGGGAGAACGGCAAGCCGCTGATGTGGGCCCGGGCCGAGGTGGGGCGGGCCGTGTCCGTCTTCCGGTTCGCGGCCGAGGAGACGCGGCGGTGGAGCGGGCAGGTGCAGCGGCTGGACACCGACCCGGGAGGGGCCGGGCGGCTGGCCTACACCTCGCGGGTGCCCTACGGGGCGGTGCTGGCGATCACGCCGTTCAACTTCCCGCTGAACCTGACGGCGCACAAGGTGGCCCCGGCGATCGCGGTGGGGGCGCCCGTCGTCGTCAAGCCCGCGCCCGCGACGCCGCTGTCGGCGCTGCTGCTGGGCGAGCTGCTGGCCGAGACCGGCCTTCCCGAGGGCATGTTCTCCGTCCTGCCCGTGCCGAACGAGCGGGCGTCGGCGCTCTCGCGGGACGAGCGGCTGCCGGTCATCTCGTTCACCGGGTCGGGGCCCGTCGGATGGTCGATCAAGGACTCGGTCCCGCGCAAGCACGTGGTGCTGGAGCTCGGCGGGAACGCCGCCGCCGTCGTCTGCCCGGACGCCGACCTGGACTGGGCGGCCCAGCGCGTCGCGCTGTTCTCCAACTACCAGGCGGGCCAGTCGTGCATCGCGGTGCAGCGGGTCTACGCGGTCGGCGACGCCTACGACGCGCTGCTGCCCAAGCTGGTGTCGGCCGTCGAGGGCCTCGTCACCGGCGACCCGTGGGACGACGCCACGCAGGTCGGCCCGATGATCAGCGAGGACGCCGCAAAGCGGGTGGAGAGCTGGGTCGCCGGGTCCGGCGGCAAGGTGCTGACCGGCGGGGTCCGGGACGGCGCGAACTACGCGCCGACCGTCCTGACCGGGGTGGCCGAGGGCACCGAGGTCGCCTGCGAGGAGGTGTTCGGGCCGGTCCTGTTCGTGGAGAGGGCCGACAGCGTCGACGAGGCCTTCGCGAAGGTCAACGACTCCCGCTACGGCCTCCAGGCCGGCGTGTTCACCCGCAGCCTCGACACCGCGTTCAAGGCCCAGCGGGAACTGGAGGTCGGCGGCGTGATCATCGGTGACGTCCCCTCCTACCGCGCCGACCAGATGCCCTACGGCGGTGTGAAGGACTCCGGCGTGGGCCGCGAGGGCGTCGCCAGCACCATGGCCGACCTCACCTACGAGAAGGTGATGGTCCTGACGGGGCTCCCGCTCTAACCCTTCTCGGCGCGGGCGTAGAGCTTGCGGATGGCGTCCCCGAAGTACGGGCCGTACATGACGCGTCCCTCGTCGGCGTATTTGAAGCTGCTGACGGAGACGATCGTGCCCGTGCCGGTGAGGGGGTCGAAGCCGCTCATCCAGGGGCCTCCGCTGGAGCCCTGGGTGAGGTCGCACCGCAGGCCCTGCGCCCTGGTCTCGCCGTAGGGGTCGTCCGACGGGAGGCCGCTGCAGTAGGCCAGGCGGCGGCCGTCGTACTTCTCGTACGACGGGTAGCCGAAGGTGTGCACCTGCTGCCCGCGCGGACGGCCGAAGGCGATCTCGTTGAACCCGACGACGTCGGCCACGTGCTCGCCCCCGGCCTGCGCGAGCGCGACCATCGCGACGTCGTAGCCGTCGTCCGCGCCGGTCGACCACTGGTCGGGGACGAACATGCGGCGGGCCGGGAAACCGCCGTACGGGCCGCCGCCGTCCCGGTAGGCGGGGACGAAGACCCAGTTCTCGGCCCAGGCGCCGCTGCCGTTCTTGGCGCAGTGCCCCGAGGTGACCACCAGGTCGCGGTTGGCGCTGCGGATCGTCGCGGCCGAGCACAGGAAGTCCTGCCCGTTCATGCTGAAGAACACCCGGCCGACCGTGTTCAGCGCCGCCCCGGGCCAGAGCGCCCCGGCGTTGACCGCCGCCGGCACGGCCCGCCGCCGCTGCCCGCGCGTCGAGACGTTGACCGCCCGGGCCCTGCGGTCGGCCGTCCAGTAGCGCAGCACCCGCTGCTGCTGGATCTGCCCGGCGGGCAGGTCCCTGGAGACGATCGTGTCCGCGGGAGGCTGGACGCTCGCCCCGGCGAGCGCCACCGGGGAGAGTCCGACCAGGCCCGCCAGAAGGCGCGCGATCCAGCTGTCGGTGACCATGATGCAGCAGTCTGCATCACCCGAAGTGATGTCGTGGCTACTTTTGGTGAACTTGCATCTCCCCGGAGTGCCCCGGACAGAATGGACGCCGTGACAGAAGCCGCGGTGACAGACGTGACAGAGATCGTCGTGCTGGGTTCGACCGGCTCGATCGGCACCCAGGCCCTGGACATGGTCGCCCGCAATCCGCGGCGCTTCCGGGTCCGGGCCCTGGCCGCGGGCGGCGGCCGGGTCGACCTGCTGGCGAGGCAGGCGCTGGAGTTCCAGCCCGAGGTGGTGGCCGTCGCCAAGGCGACCGCCGCCCAGGACCTCCAGCTGGCCTTCTACGCCGAGGCGAGCAAGCGCGGGTACGCCAAGGGCGAGTACCGCATCCCCAAGATCCTCGCCGGGCCCGACGCGGTGGCCGAGGTCGCCGCGCACCCGTGCGACGTGGTGCTGAACGGGGTGACGGGCGCGCTCGGCCTGGCCTCGACGCTGGCCGCGCTGGACGCGGGGAGCACCCTGGCGCTGGCCAACAAGGAGTCGCTGATCGTCGGCGGCCCCCTGGTGAAGGCCAAGGCCAAGCCCGGCCAGATCGTCCCGGTGGACTCCGAGCACTCCGCGCTGGCCCAGTGCCTGGTCGGCGGGACGCACGCGGAGGTGCGGCGGCTGGTGCTGACGGCCAGCGGCGGCCCGTTCCGCGGCAGGTCGCGCGCCGAGCTGGAGAAGGTCACCGTCTCCGACGCGCTGAACCACCCGACGTGGGACATGGGCCCGGTGATCACGGTGAACTCCGCGTCCCTGGTGAACAAGGGCCTGGAGGTCATCGAGGCGCACCTGCTGTTCGACATCCCCTTCGACCGGATCGCGGTGATGGTGCACCCGCAGTCGGTGATCCACTCGATGGTGGAGTTCGTCGACGGCTCCACCCTGGCCCAGGCGAGCCCGCCTGACATGCGGCTGCCGATCGCGCTGGGCCTGACGTGGCCGGAGCGGATCGAGCGGGCCGACTACGGCATCGACTGGACGAAGGCCCACACCTGGGAGCTGTTCCCGCTGGACGACGAGGCCTTCCCGGCCGTCCGGCTGGCCCGCGAGGCCGGCGAGATGGGCGGCACCGCGCCCGCGGTTTATAACGCGGCTAATGAAGAGTGCGTCGAAGCTTTCCTCTCCGGCAGGATCACATTTCCCTCCATCGTGGATACTGTGGCCGATGTCGTCTCGACACACCAGACAATCCGGACGCCGACGCTTGAAGATGTGCTCGCGGCTGATCAGTGGGCACGGGAGAGCACCCGGCAACGACTGACACAATAGGAACATGAGCGTCGAACTCGGTCTGCCGAAGATCCGTCCCCAGGCTCCCCAGCTCGCCCCCCGCCGCAAGTCGCGTCAGATCATGGTGGGCACCGTGCCGGTGGGCGGCGACGCCCCCGTGTCCGTGCAGTCCATGACCACGACGCTCACCTCCGACGTCAACGCCACCCTGCAGCAGATCGCGCAGCTGGCCACCGCCGGCTGCCAGATCGTCCGCGTCGCCTGCCCCTCGCAGGACGACGCGGACGCGCTGCCGCAGATCGCGAAGAAGTCGCCGATCCCGGTGATCGCCGACATCCACTTCCAGCCGAAGTACGTCTTCGCGGCGATCGACGCGGGCTGCGCCGCGGTGCGGGTCAACCCGGGCAACATCAAGAAGTTCGACGACAAGGTCGGCGAGATCGCCAAGGCCGCCTCCGCCGCCGGGGTCCCGATCCGCATCGGCGTCAACGCCGGCTCGCTGGACAAGCGCCTGCTGGAGAAGTACGGCAAGGCCACCCCCGAGGCGCTGGTGGAGTCCGCGCTGTGGGAGTGCTCGCTGTTCGAGGAGCACGGCTTCCAGGACATCAAGATCTCGGTCAAGCACAACGACCCGGTCGTGATGATCAACGCCTACCGGCAGCTCGCCGCCCGGTGCGACTACCCGCTGCACCTGGGCGTCACCGAGGCCGGACCGGCCTTCCAGGGCACCATCAAGTCCGCGGTGGCCTTCGGCGCGCTGCTGTCGGAGGGCATCGGCGACACCATCCGCGTCTCCCTGTCGGCCCCGCCGGTCGAGGAGATCAAGGTCGGCACCCAGATCCTGGAGTCCCTCGGGCTGCGCGAGCGCGGCCTGGAGATCGTCTCCTGCCCCTCCTGCGGCCGGGCCCAGGTCGACGTCTACACCCTGGCCGAGCGGGTCACCGCCGGGCTTCAGGGCTTCCCCGTCCCGCTGCGGGTGGCGGTCATGGGCTGCGTCGTCAACGGCCCCGGCGAGGCCCGTGAGGCCGACCTGGGCGTCGCCTCGGGCAACGGCAAGGGCCAGATCTTCGTCAAGGGCGAGGTCATCAAGACCGTCCCCGAGGACCAGATCGTCGAGACCCTCATCGAGGAGGCCCTGCGCATCGCCGAGGAGATGGGCGTGGAGGTCGACCTCGACGACGACAGTGGTCCCGGCGCCCAGGTCGTCACCGCCTGAACGCCCCTGACGCCCCGTTCGTCCTTGCTTCCGCATAGGCTTGTCGCACAGTGGCCGCGGCCTGGGCGCCGGCGGCCGGGCACCGACGGGCATGCAGGGGATCTCAAGGGGATGATCGGATCCACGCGGCTGGACTCGCTCCCGGTACGGGTCCTGGACGACCGGTACCGGGACGAGGTCCTGGCGATTCTGGACGCCGCGCCGCTCAGCAACGTCTTCGTCAGCTCCCGCGTGCACC
This sequence comes from Actinocorallia sp. B10E7, assembly GCF_039871655.1. Classification (NCBI taxonomy): domain Bacteria; kingdom Bacillati; phylum Actinomycetota; class Actinomycetes; order Streptosporangiales; family Thermomonosporaceae; genus Actinocorallia; species Actinocorallia sp. B10E7. The sequence goes on along the minus strand of NZ_JBDPLZ010000002.1, from coordinate 371,442 downwards.
AGGCCGGGCTCGAGCCCGGCAGGCTGGGCGCGCAGATGTGGGGGTACTGGCGGGACGGGCGGCTGGAGTCCCTGTGCTACGCCGGCGCCAACCTGATCCCGGTCAACGCCGGGTCCGACGCCGTCCGGGCCTTCGCCGACCGGGCCCGCGTCCAGGGCCGCCGGTGCAGTTCCATCGTGGGCCCGGTGGGCGCCGTGCGCGAGCTGTGGGCGCTGCTGGAGCCCTACTGGGGTCCCGCCCGGGCGGTCCGCGCGCTGCAGCCGGTGATGGCCACCTCCCGGGAGAGCGAGTTCCCCTCCGACCCGTATGTCCGCCGTGTCCGCATGGAGGACTTCGAGATCCTCTACCCCGCCTGCGTGGCCATGTTCACCGAGGAGGTCGGGGTCTCCCCCAACGCCGGGGACGGCGGGGTGCTGTACCGGGCCCGGGTCGCCGAGCTGATCAGGGCGGGCCGCGCCTTCGCCCGGATCGAGGGCGGCCGGGTGCTCTTCAAGGCGGAGATCGGCGCGGTCACCCCGTACGCCTGCCAGATCCAGGGCGTCTGGGTGCACCCGGAGGCGCGGGGCCGCGGCCTCTCGGAGTTCGGCATGGCCTCGGTGGTGCGGATGTCGCTGCGCGACGCGGCCCCGGCGGTCTCCCTGTACGTCAACGACTTCAACGTCCGGGCCCGCGCCGCCTACCGCAGGGTCGGCTTCGCCGAGGTCGACGAGTTCATGAGCGTGCTCTTCTGACCCGGCCGCACGAGGCCCCCGTGACCTGGCCGGTCACGGGGGCCTCGTTCTGGTCCGCGGAGGTCACCGCCGGCCGAGGATCACCTCGTCGGCGGGCGCGCCCTGGGTCCGCGCCTCGGCCGCCGGGGGCTGCGGCTTCGGCAGAGCGTCGACGTGGACGACCTTCCGCTTCGGAAGGCGTCCGGTGAGCAGGTAGTTCTCGAAGTAAGCGTCGATCTTGGCGTTGCCGCGCTGGACGACGCCGTGGGTCAGGCCTCCGTCCTCGACGACCAGGTGGCCGCCGAGCCGCTTGCGCAGTTCGGGGCCGCCGGCGTAGGGGGTGGCGGCGTCGAGGGTGGCCTGGAACAGCAGGATGTCCGGCAGTCCGGCGCGCTCGCGGACGTCCACCGGCTTGCCGGCCTTGGCGGGCCAGTACAGGCAGGGGGAGTTGTACCAGGTGTTGTTCCAGGTCATGAACGGGTGCTTGGCGGCGGTGCGCTCGGCGTCCCGCTTCCAGGTCTTCCACTTGCGCGGCCACTGCACGTCGGTGCACTGGACGGCGCTGTAGACGGCGTAGCCGTCGGCCTCTGCGGAGGCGCCGAGGTTGACGTAGGCGTTGGCGATGCCGGTGTCGGAGCCGGCCTTGCGGTCGGCCAGGGCGGTGGCGAGCAGACCCCAGATCCCGCTGCTGGCGCGGTAACCGGCGGTGAGGAAGCTGTCCTCGAGCTCGGACGGCCCCACCTTGGTCAGCTCCGCGGGCTTGGCGGGGTCGAGCGCGACGGAGACGGGCTTGGCGGCCAGCTCGGCGCGGGTCTTGTAGTAGAAGGCCCGCACCTCCTTGCGGGTCGCGCCGACCTTGTAGACGTCGTTGTGCTTGGCGACCCAGCCGAAGAAGATGTTCAGGTTCCGGTCGAAGGCCTTGTCCTGCTCGAGGTTGGCGTCGTACCAGACCCCGCTGGGGGCGACGTTGGAGTCGAGCACCATGCGGCCGACCTTGCGCGGGAACAGCGTCGCGTAGACGCCGCCCAGGTAGGTGCCGTAGGACGCGCCGTAGAAGTTGAGCTTCCGGTCGTTCAGGCGCTGCCGGATGAGCTCCATGTCGCGTGCCGAGTCGGTCGTCTTCATGTGCTTGAGGAGACGGCCGTACTTCTTGCCGCACGCCTTGGCGTAGTCCTTCGCCTCCTTCAGCCAGTAGGCGATGTCCCCCTTGTTCTTGGGGTTGTAGTCCGGGCGGACGGGGTCGAAGTGGTCGGCGTCGCAGCTCATCGCGCCGCTGCCGCCGGTGCCGCGCGGGTCGAAGCCCACGATGTCGTAGGCGGCGCGGAGCTTGGCCGAGGCCCGGCCGGCGACCGGGACGGCGAAGTCGGTGCCGGTGCCGCCCGGGCCGCCGGGGTTGACGACCAGGGTGCCCTTCTTGGCGCCGGTGTGCTTGATCCGGGAGAGCGCGAGGGTGATCTTCTCCCCCCGCGGCCTGTTGTGGTCCAGCGGAACCTTGATCTTGGCGCACTGCAGGATGGCGCCCTTGAGGGTGTCGTACAGCGCGGCGTAGTCCACCAGGTCCTGCCCGCAGGATCCCCACTTGACGGGGCGGTGCTGGGGCGCGGCGGCGGACGCCTGCGCGGGCAGGGCGAGTCCGGCGAGGACGAGCCCCGCGGCGGCGGACGCCCCGATCAGCTTCTTCATCGACTCCCCTTGTCACGTTCGGATAAAGCAAAGCGAACAAAGGGAGATTGTCACGATAAGTTCCAGATGGATAGAAGATCCATAACAAGAACTACGCCCAACCGTAACGAATCCTTAAAAAACCGCGCGCCGAGTGAGCATCAGGGCGATCCACAACTCCGCACGGGTACCGGCGTCCTCCAGGTCGCGGTCGAGCAGCCGGGCGATCCTGCGCGTCCGGTGGCGCAGGGTGTGCCGGTGCACCCCCAGCGCGCGGGCCGCCGGATCTCCCTGTCCGCCCGCCTCCAGATACGCCATCAGCGACGCGCGCAGCACCTCGTCCAACGGGGCGAGCAGCCGCTCGGCCAGCTCCGCGGCCTCCGGCCCCTCCAGCAGCCCCAGCAGCCCCCGGACCGGCAGCTCGGCGTACCGGCGGACCCCGGAGCCGGGCCTGGCCCGCTCGGCCTCGGCCAGCGAACGGGGCGCGTCCTCAAGCCCTGCCGGATCCCCCACCCCCACCGGCCCGTACGCCTCCACCAGGGGGAGGACCTGGTCGACCAGGGGGTCGGGGACGATCAGCGCGCAGCCGCCCCGGTACGGCACCGCCAGGCAGCGCTCGCCCAGGGGGTCGTTCTCCAGCCCCTCCGGCGCGCCGGACCCGCAGACCAGGACCCTGATCCGGTGCGGGGGCCGCTCGGGCTCCCAGCCCAGCAGCAGGCGGCCCAGCGCCGCCTTGAACCCCGCGTCCCCGCGCGGGGTCTCGGACCCGAGGGTGAGCAGGGAGACCGCGACGCCCACGACGGTGTGCACGAAGGGGCTCAGCGGCCGCGGGGTCCCGACGGCCAGGTAGCCGCGGGGCCTGCCGCCCAAGCCGATCGTCTGGACCACGATCGGGCCCGGCAGCGCCAGGCTGACGGCGCCGTCCGCCAGCCGGGGCAGTTCGGCGGCGACCTCCTCCAGATGCTCCCCGGCCTGCTCGGGCGCCGCGTGCCGCGGCTCCCCGAGCGGCCCGAGCAGCAGCGCCCAGCCGCGCAGCTCCCAGGCCAGCCGGCCGACCAGCGCGCCGGGACCGCGCAGCGCCGCCCTGGTCAGCTCCCGCTGGGCCCGGAAGGCCCGGGTGACGTCCTCGTAGCGGGCGGCGGCGAGCATCCGGGAGACCTCCTCGCCGATCGCCGCGAACGGGGTGGGCCTGGGCACCTCCAGCAGCGGCAGTCCGTGCCGTCCCGCGGCCTCGACCAGGGCGGGCGGCACCTCGGCGTGGCCGAGTCCCACTCCGAACCCCAGCCCCGCCACCCCCCGGGCGACCAGCCTGGCGACGTACTCCTCGCACTCGCGCGGCCCGGCCGGCCACATGCCCGTCGTCAGCACCAGCTCGCCGCCCTCCAGGAAGGGCGTGGGATCGGGCAGCTCGCTCACCGCCACCCAGCGGACCGGGACGTCCAGAGCCGCCGTGGTGAGCCCGCGCAGGTGGAGCCGGGGGAGGGAGACGACGGAGGCGAGGGTCGGCGCCATGCCACTGTGTCCAATCGTGATGCTCGGGGTTGTCCAGGATGGCAGCGTCCCAGCCCCGGCGGCCCGGCTTATCGTCGGGGTATGAGCAGCTTCAAGGGCGGCCCGTCCCTGCCGCAGGAACGCAAGATCGTCACCGAGATCCCCGGGCCCCGCTCCCGGGAGCTCCAGGAGCGCCGGAAGAAGGCCGTGGCCCCCGGGGTGGGCTCGACGCTGCCGGTCTACACCGTCGCGGCGGGCGGCGGGGTCATCGTCGACGTCGACGGCAACAGCCTGATCGACTTCGGTTCCGGGATCGCGGTCACCAACGTCGGCAACGCCCATCCCGAGGTGGTCCGCCGGGTACAGGAGCAGGTGGCGGCCTTCACCCACACCTGCTTCATGGTCACCCCCTACGAGGCGTACGTCTCGGTGTGCGAGAAGCTGAACGAGCTGACGCCCGGCGACCACGAGAAGCGCACGATCCTGGTGAACTCCGGCGCGGAGGCGGTCGAGAACGCCGTGAAGATCGCGCGTTACGCCACCCGCCGCCCCGCCGTCGTGGTCTTCGACCACGGCTACCACGGGCGCACCCTGCTCACGATGACGCTGACCGCCAAGAACATGCCGTACAAGGAGGGCTTCGGCCCGTACGCCCCCGAGGTGTACCGGATGCCGATGGCCTACCCGTTCCGTTCGGAGCTGGACGGCCCGGCCACCGCCGCGCAGGCGATCGACCTGATCACCACGCAGATCGGCGCGCACAACACGGCGGCGATCCTGGTCGAGCCGATCCTCGGCGAGGGCGGCTTCATCGAGCCCTCCCCCGGCTTCCTCCCGGCGCTCGACCGGTTCGCCAAGGAGAACGGGATCGTCTTCATCGCCGACGAGATCCAGACGGGCTTCGGCCGCACCGGGCAGCTGTTCGCCAGCGAGCACGAGGGCATCGTCCCCGACCTCATCACCACCGCCAAGGGCATCGCGGGCGGGCTTCCGCTGGCCGCCGTCACCGGCCGGGCCGACCTGATGGACTCCGTGCACGGCGGAGGGCTCGGCGGCACCTACGGCGGCAACCCGATCGCCTGCCAGGCGGCGCTGGCCGTCTTCGAGGCGCTGGAGGCGGAGAAGGTCGTCGAGCGGGCCCGGCGGATCGGCGAGATCATGCTGCCCCGGCTGCGGGCGATGGCCGAGCGGTTCCCGCAGATCGGCGACGTGCGGGGCAGGGGCGCGATGACCGCGATCGAACTGGTCGTGCCGGGTACCAGGACGCCCGATCCGGGAGCCGCCGCGGCGCTGGCGCGGGCCTGCCACGAGCGGGGGCTGCTGGTGCTCACCGCGGGCACCTACGGCAACGTCCTGCGGTTCCTCCCCCCGCTGGTCATCCCCGAGCCCTTGCTGCTGGAGGGGCTCGACCTCCTGGAAGAGGCGTTCCGGTGACCGCGGACCACGGGAGTGGCGGGGAGGACCCGGCGACTTTGCCAGGGTTTGATCCCGACATTCCTCCCCTCTCAGACAACAACACGTAGAAAGGAGGAGAACCGAGGAACGGTCCACCGAACTGCAGGGAGGTGAGCAATGAGCCGAAAGGTCCTTCTGGTCCCCGGCGCCGGCGCTCGCGCCCGCATGTCGGGCGGCTCAGGGGTGTTCGCGCATGCCACGGTCGGCGTGCCCGCCCTGCCGTACTCCCTTCGGGGACCGTCCGCGGTTCCAAGTGGGTGAGTTGAACCTCACTGGATACAGCGGGGCCCCGGGCTTTCGGGGGGTTGGCCCGGGGCACCCGCTCCCATGAAGGGACGCGAAGACGGCGATCTCTCGCTCACGCGTCCGCGAGGCGGGTCCGACTGGGGGCGGTCGGGCCCGCCTTCGTCATGGCCCGGCGGCTCCCGGCGCCTTCGTCAGCCGAGGGAGGACCAGGCCTCCGTCCAGTCCGACCAGTCCGCGCACTCGGGGTCCTTCTCGCACTCCTCGTCGGGGACGCGGGGGAAGACCAGCCGATCGATGTAGGAGCGGTCGCCCACGTGGTGATCGGTGCAGAAACCCGCCCTCAGCAGCCCGCAGGCCCGGCCGTCCGCGGGCGACACCCCCTGCCACTCCGCCATCTGCCTCTGCACCTCGGGGGTGCTCACCCAGTCCAGCCACTGGTACATGCAGTTGGGGTTGCGGACCCGGGGGTTGATCCCCCAAGCGGCGTACCAGCCGGTGGTCCCCTCCTTGGGGGAGGCGACGGCGATGGGCCGCCCGCCCCTGGCCAGCACGTCCAGCTCGTGGAGGCCGCCCATCCCGACCACGGCGTCCCCGGTGGAGAACGCCTCGATCGACTGGGTGCCGTCCTTCCACACGCGCAGCACGTTCGGGCGCTGTTCGCGCAGCAGTTCGACCACCGCGTCCAGCTGCCCGGTGGTCAGCTCGTAGGGGTCGCGGATCTTCAGGGAGCGCTTGCGGTGCTTGAGATAGAGCGCCGCCGACGCGATGGCGTGCGAGCCGTCCCGCCAGACGATCCTCTTGTGGTACGGCCTGCTCTCCCTCGGGTCGAACACCGCCCCCCAGGAGGCGGGCTGGGCCTGGCCCGTCTCGAACAGCAGCAGGTTCGCGCCCCACGCCGCGGGCACCCCGTAGGTCTCGTCCCCGTGTTTCACCAGGCCGCGCAACCGCGCGTCGAGGGACTTGTAGGCGGGGAGCAGCGAGGTGTTCACCGGGGCGAGGCCGTCGGCGGCGACGAGCCTGCCGAACGCCTCGGACGGCACCAGCGCGCCGTCGTAGAAGCCGCCCGACATGCGCTCGTAGACGTCCTGGGCGGTGCCGACCGTGCGGACGGTCACCTGGCAGCCGGACCGCTCCTCGAACGGCGTCACCCAGTCGACGGCCCGGTCCTCGGAGCCCTCCTCGACGTAGCCGGGGAGGGACAGGAGGTTCAGGGCCCCCTCCGCGGCGCCGACCGTCTTCAGCGGCTCGGCTCTCCCGCTGGGCGCGTCGTCTCCGCTGCACGCCGAGAGCGTCACGACCAGACCGGTGCACAGGGCCGTACAGACCGCCAGTACCGCCCGAAGATGACTCATGAAGGGGCAGCTTACTGAGGAAGACCCCGGAAAGCGGCGGGGGTTGCCGGGCAGAGCATTCTCACGGAGGAACGTGATGGAGGGTGAATGCCTCGCCTGTGCGCTTTCCGGGGTCCCATGCCGCGGCGGCGCGGGGCCGGGCCGGGGAACAGCGGGTCACCTTGCAGGGTCACCCGGCCGTGTCGCCAGCGGCACCCGGCGGACCGGGGGCGCGCCGAGCCGGAGGATGCTCGACGGGTCCCGGTAAGCCGGGAGTTCGGATTGGATCTCCTCGATGTGTGCGATGAGCCTGGGCAGGTCGGCCGCCTCGACGAAGTCGCCGATGTCACGCTCCCTGGGGGGCAGAGCCCACCAGCTGCCGGTCGCGGTGCCGTACCAGATGGTCCACTGGGGATAACGTCCGACCAGGAAGGAGAGCTCGGTGGAGTGGTCTTCTCCCGCCATGTCGGCTCTCCCTTCCAGTCATTCTCGAGTGTGTCCAGTGAAACAATTCCGGTCAAGGCCTGTAGAAATGTTCCCAATTCTTCGCGCGCCCTCGAAAATAGGTAACACACAAATAACGGATACAGAATCCTTCTTATGGGACCGTTCTTTGATGGGATTCGTCGGCGGCGCGGCGCCCCCGCCGCCCATGCGATCTTCCCGTCCCGGGGCGGGCCTGCCCGCCGACCCGTGCGCCGCGTGCCCGTGGCGCACGTCATATCGACGGGGCGGCCGGGGTGCGGTTGAGTGAAACCGTGGTGGAGCAGAGTATCCGGTCGCTGTGCGCCCAGACGGGAATTCCTTCGGTCCCGGTGGAGGTCCTGGGAAAGCCCGGCCTCCTTCCCTCGATCTTCCGGGTGGACGTCCTGGCCGCGGCCAGTGTCGGCGCCGCGAGCTGTGCCGCGGCGGTGTATTGGGAGCTGAGGGGCGGGCCGCGCGCCCACGCCTCCGTCGCCCGCGAGCACGCCGAGCTGGCCTTCCTCTCCGAACGGTTCTTCAAGATCGCCGGTAACGAGCTCCAGCTGTGGGCCGACCTGTCCGGCGACTACCGCACCCGCGACGGCTGGGTGCGGCTGCACTGCAACTTCCCCGCGCACCGCGACGCGGCGCTCCGCGTGCTCGGCGGCACGCCGACCCGCGACGCGGTGACCGCGGCCTGCCTGGAGCGCGACTCCCTGGACGTGGAGGGCGCGGTGCTGGCCGAAGGCGGCGCCGCCGCGGCGTTCCGGTCCCGGGACGAGTGGGCCGCCTTCCCGCACGGCTCGCTGATCGGGCTGGAACGCCTCTCCGACGGGCCCGTCGTACAGATGAAGAACGCCCGCCGACCGTTGGAGGGCATCCGCGTCCTGGACCTCACCCGGGTCGTCGCCGGCCCGGTCGCCACCCGGACGCTGGCCGCGTACGGCGCGGACGTCCTGCGCATCGGCGCCTCGCACGTCCCCGAGATCCCCGGCCTGGTGCTGGACATGGGCTTCGGAAAACGCTCCTGCCGGCTGGACCTGCGCACCGAGGACGGGCGCGCCCGCCTGCGCGAACTCGTCTCCAGCGCCGACGTCATGGTGCAGGGTTACCGGCCGTCGGCGCTGGCCGCCCTCGGGTTCGGACCGGAGCGGCTGCGCGAGCTCAACCCGTCGATCGTGAGCGTCGACGTCTCGGCGTACGAGCCGGGCAGCCCCTGGTACGAGCGGCGGGGCTTCGACAGCCTGGTGCAGCTGGCCACCGGCCTGGCCCACGAGGCGATGCTGGCCGCGGGCTCCGACCGTCCCGTCCCGCTGTCCGCGCAGGCGCTGGACCACGCCACCGGCTATCTGGGGGCGTTCGCCGCGATCTCCGGGCTCATCCACCGGGCCACGGTGGGCGGCTCCTGGCACGCCCGGCTGTCCCTGGCGGGCACGGCGCGCTGGCTGGACTCGCTGGGCCGCCAGGAGCCCGCGCCCGCGACCGCGCCCTCGGACGACGTGATCGCCGCGATCGACAGCCCGCACGGGGTGCTCAGCTTCGTGCTCCCCCCGGGAACGGTCTCCGGATGGCGGCCCCGATGGGACTCTCCGCCCCCACTGGACGGTTCTTCTCCGCCCGTTTGGCTGTGAGGTTTTCCGGAGTGGTGAACCCCTGTGGAAAAGGACGGCCCGCAGGAGGGGAATGGTGAAATGAAACCATTCAATAAGGGGATTTCAGGGGTGGCCCCTGCGTACCGACGCCAGTGCCAGAAGAGCCACGTGAAGTGAGGTGCACGTCTCGACGTCGTCCAGGTCCACGTTCAGGACGCGTTCGACGCGGTGCAGCCGCTCGTAGAGGGCCGGGCGGGAGAGATGGGCGTGCTGGGCGGCCATCGCCTTGTTGCGCCCGCAGTCCAGGTAGGCCGACAGGACCCCGGTGAGGTCGCCGCCGCGCTGGGCGTCGTGCTCCAGAAGCGGACTCAGCTCGCGCTCCACGAACATCTGGAGCCTGGCGTCGTCGCGCAGCAGGTGCAGCAGGCCGCGCAGCCGCAGGTCGGACAGGCGGTGGAAGAGGCGGTCGCCTCCGCTCCGGACCACCACGTCCGCGACCTGCTCGGCCTCCCGGAAGGAGCCGCGCACGTCCCGCAGGGAGTCGACGACGGAACCCGCCGCCATGACCGGCTCGGGCACGCCGGCCGAGACGCGCAGGCGGCGGGCCGTCTCGGCGAGCACGGGATCGACGTCCACGCGGGGCGGCAGCGCGGCCAGCATCCCCACCCGCGCCTGCGGGGAGCCCTCGTCCAGCACGCCGACCAGGGCGGAGAGCCCGACCTCGCGGGCCGCCGCCGCGACGGCCTCGGCCAGGCCGGTGAGCCGCTCGGGCTCCTCCCCCGCGCGGGCCCGCACGACCACGCCGAGCAGCCTGCGCCCGGCCAGCCGGACGCCCAGGGCGCGGGCGCGGGCCGCCGCCTCCCGCGCGTCCGAATAGGAGCCGGCGAGGATGCCGCTGATGAGCGTCCCGTGGGCCTGGAGCTCCAGCGACGCCTCGTGCCGGTCCAGGAGGCGGCCCAGCGCCAGAGTGGTGGCGGCCCGTTCGACCAGGACGGTCTCGCGCGGGGAGGGCGGGGCGTCCAGCGCCAGGATCAGTCGCCCCCAGTCCTCGTCCCTCGCGCCGACCACCGTCACCAGCCAGCCGGACGCCTCGTCGTAGCCGGTCCGCCCGTCCGGGCGCACCGCGCGGGACCGGCTCTCCCAGGAGTCGAGCAGGGCCGCCGGTTCGCTTCCCGCGGCGTCGGCGGCCAGCACCTGGTGGGAGAGGTTCTCCAGGACGGCCGGGCGGCCGGAGAGCGCGGCGACCTGCCGCACCACCTCGCCGGGGGCGGCGCCCTCCACGCTGAGCCGGGTGAAGATCTCGTGCAGCCGCTCCGAGGCGCGCAACTCGGCGAGCTGGGCGTCGAGGATGCGTGCGTGCACGGCCTCCGTCACGTCCACGAAGGGGATCTCGCGGCGCAGCACGACCACCGGGAGGCCGGCCTGTTCCGCGGCCCGCACCAGGGCGGGCGGGAGTTCGTCGGTGTAGCGCCGGCCCAGCTCGACCATGAGGCCGCTGACGCCGACCTCGGCGAGGGCCGCGACGTACCGGCGCAGCCCGGAGGCCTCCTCGGGGAAGGCGATGCCGGTGGTCAGCACCAGCTCGCCGCCACGCAGCAGCGGGGCGATGTCGGCGATCTCCGCGACATGCACCCAGCGGATCGGAGAGTCCAGCCGACCGGAGCCCGCCACCGTCCGGGGCAGCCCCCGACGCACCGGCTCCAGCTCCAGAACCTCGGCCAAGGTAGGAAGCATCGCTTTCATTCTAGGACATAGCGTTAAAAACCCGCTGCCGCTTGTTAACAGGTTGTCAAACCTCTCACCGGGGTAAGGAGACCGGCATGGAACAGGGATGGGAGAACACGGGCCACGCCCTCGTCCGGGAGTTCGTCTTCTCGGACTTCGCCGGCGCCATGGCCTTCGTCAACCGGGTCGCGCAGCTCGCGGAGGAGAGGAACCACCACCCGGACATCCAGATCCGGTGGAACAAGGTCACCCTCAGCCTGTCCACCCACACCTCCGGCGGGCTCACCGAGAAGGACTTCACGCTGGCCCAGGCGATCGACAACCTGTAAGAAGACGCTCGTATCCCCCGACACTCTGCCCCCTGGTCCCGCCGTCTCCGAGCTGGAAAGACTGGGTACATGTCGGAACTCCTGGCCCGCCACAGGGCCGTCATGCCACAGTGGATGGCGCTCTACTACGACCGGCCCTTCGAGATCGTCGGGGGCAAGGGCAACCGCGTCGTCGACGAGGAGGGCAACTCCTACCTCGACTTCTTCGCGGGCATCCTCACCAACATGATCGGCTACGACGTGGCCGAGGTCCGCGAGGCGGTCGAACGGCAGCTCGCCACCGGCGTCGTGCACACCTCGACCCTCTACCTGATCCGCGGCCAGGTCGAGCTGGCCGAGAAGATCGCCCGGCTGTCGGGCATCCCGGACGCCAAGGTCTTCTTCACCAACTCCGGCACCGAGGCCAACGAGGCGGCGCTGCTGCTCGCGACGTACGCGCGCGCCAGCAACCAGGTCTTCGCGATGCGGCAGAGCTACCACGGCAAGTCGTTCGGCGCGACGGCCGTCACGTCCAACCGGGCGTGGAAGAACAGCGGGCTCACCCCGTTCAACACGACGTTCCTGCACGGCGCGGACAGGCACCTGCCGCAGTTCGCCGGCCTCTCCGACGCCGACTACACCAGGGTCTGCGTCGAGGACCTGCGGCACGTGATCGCCACCGCGACCGGCGGCGACGTCGCCGCGCTGATCGCCGAGCCCATCCAGGGCGTCGGCGGCTTCACCATGGCTCCGGACGGGCTGTTCGCCGCCTACAAGGAAGTACTGGACGAGCACGGCATCCTGTTCATCTCCGACGAGGTCCAGACGGGCTGGGGCCGCACCGGGCAGAGCTTCTTCGGCATCCACAACCACGACGTGACGCCCGACGCGATGACCTTCGCCAAGGGGCTCGGCAACGGCTTCGCCGTCGGCGGCGTCGTCGCGCGCGGCGACCTCATGGACGCCCCGCACGCGGTCGGCCTGTCCACCTTCGGCGGCAACCCCCTCGCCATGGCCGCCGCCAACGCCACGCTCGACTACGTGCTGTCCCACGACCTGCAGGCCAACGCCGCCGCACGGGGCACGTTCATCATCGACGGCCTGCGCGCCGCCGCGTCCCGCTTCCCGTTCGTCGGAGACGTGCGAGGCAAGGGGCTGATGTTCGCCCTCGACCTGGTGGACCCCGGGACCGGCGCCCCCTCCCCCGCGATGGCCGCCCGCATGCTGGAGGAGACCAAGCGGCGCGGGCTGCTCGTCGGCAAGGGCGGCCTGTATGGCAACGTCATGCGCATGGCCCCGCCGCTCACCCTCACTGCGGAGGAAGCGGCCGAAGGCCTGAAGATCCTCGTCGACTCCCTGGAAGCGATCACCCCATGAGCAAGCACGCGACCCACTGGATCAACGGCAAGCCCTGGACCGGCACGGCCGAACGCCGAGGCGACGTCTACAACCCGGCGACGGGCGTCGTCTCCGGCACCGTGGACTTCGCCTCCCCTTCGGACGTCGACGAAGCCGTCGCCGCGGCCAAGGCGGCTTTCCCCGCCTGGCGGGACGCCTCGCTGTCGCAGCGCGCCCGGGTGCTGTTCAAGTTCCGGGAACTGCTCGTCAGGGACGCCGAGGAGCTGGCGCGGCTGATCTCGTCCGAGCACGGGAAGGTCGTCTCCGACGCGGCCGGTGAAGTGGCGCGCGGCCTGGAGGTCGTGGAGTTCGCCTGCGGCATCCCGCACCTGCTCAAGGGCGGTTTCTCCGAGAACGTCTCCACGAAGGTGGACGCGTACTCGATCCTGCAGCCGCTGGGCGTCGTCGCGGGGATCACGCCGTTCAACTTCCCGGCGATGGTGCCGATGTGGATGTTCCCCGTCGCGATCGCCTGCGGGAACACGTTCGTGCTCAAGCCGTCGGAGAAGGACCCGTCGGCCTCGTTGAAGATGGCCGAGCTGTGGGCCGAGGCGGGGCTCCCGGACGGCGTGTTCAACGTCGTCCACGGCGACAAGGTCGCGGTCGACGCGCTGCTGGAGCACCGGGACGTCAAGGCGGTGTCGTTCGTCGGGTCCACTCCGATCGCGCAGTACATCTACGAGACGGCCGCGCGCAACGGCAAGCGCGTGCAGGCCCTCGGCGGGGCGAAGAACCACATGGTGGTGCTCCCCGACGCCGACCTCGACCTGGCCGCGGACGCCGCCGTCAACGCCGGGTTCGGCTCGGCCGGCGAGCGCTGCATGGCCATCTCGGTGCTCGTGGCGGTCGAGCCCGTCGCGGACGCCCTCCTGGAGAAGATCAAGGAGCGGATGTCCGCGCTGGTGACGGGCCCCGGTGACGACCCGGCCTCGGAGATGGGGCCCCTGGTGACCCGCGCCCACCGCGACAAGGTCGCCTCGTACCTGACGTCGTCGGTCGAGCAGGGCGCCACCCTGCTGGTGGACGGCCGCGAGGGCCTGCCGTCAGACGACGGCTTCTGGCTGCGGCCCACCCTCATCGACAATGTCACGTCCGACATGGACTGCTACAAGGACGAGATCTTCGGCCCGGTCCTGTCGGTCGTGCGGGTCAAGACGTTCGACGAGGCCATGGCTCTGCTCGACGCCAACCCGTACGGGAACGGCACCGCCATCTTCACCAACGACGGAGGCGCCGCCCGCCGCTTCCAGAACGAGGTGGAGGTCGGCATGGTCGGCATCAACGTGCCGATCCCGGTACCAATGGCCTACTACAGCTTCGGCGGCTGGAAGGCCAGCCTCTTCGGCGACAGCCACGCCCACGGCACCGAAGGCGTGCACTTCTACACCCGCACCAAGGCGGTGACGTCCCGCTGGCTCGACCCGTCCCACGGCGGCGTCAACCTCGGCTTCCCGACCAACGGCTGACCCTCCCAACCGTCACCGACCGGCCTCCCCTTCCACTGAGGGGGAGGCCGATCTCCTTTCCAGCTCCGCCCACACCGTGGTGCGGTGCTCTTCCCACCGAACTCCCCACCGGCGAGCCACCGCCTCGACGAGCGTCAGCCCCCTCCCCGTCTCGTCCTCCTCACCGGCCTCCCGGACCCGCGGCCTCTCCTCCGCCCCCGAGTCGCTCACCTCAACCCGCACCACGTCCGCGCCGCCCGCGACCACCACCTCGAACCCGCCCTCCCCGCCATGCGCCACCGCGTTCGTCGCCAGCTCACTGACGACGAGCAACGCCTCGCCGGTCTCAACACCCTCCCCTTCCAGCAACCCCCGCACATACCTACGGGCCGCCCCGACCGCCCACTCCTCCCCGTCGAACCCGACGTTCCCCCACACCACCAGCGACCCCATCCCGCCTCCCCGACTCCGCGGTGCTGCTCCTCATGAGCGGCTCAGCGACAGGATGACGGCGTTACGACAGAGGAAAGAGCAGCTCAGCAGCGACCGCCGGATTTCCGAAGTGGAAATTTCCGGGCCTCGGCGTTCTCTCCTCGAGGCCACCGCTTCAGTCACAGAATGACATCAAGAAACCACGGGGAGCGCTTGATGTCCGATACCACGCAAAGCGAACGGGCCCGCCGTCTGGGCGAAGAACTTCGGCTCATCCGCAAGGCCCAAGGGCTGACCATCAAGGTGGCCGCGGCCAAGGTCCGGCGTTCCACCGCATCCCTGAGCCGCATCGAGAACGGCCAGGTCCACATCCGGGAACGGGACGTACTCAGCCTTCTCGCCTTCTACGAGATCACCGACGAGGCCAAACGCCTCCAGCTCATGGAGCTCGCCCGGCCCATCACCAACCGCCTGGCCAAGCACAGCCGGCTCTTCGAGCTGGAACTGACGGCGACCCGGATCAAGAACTTCGAGTTCGGCATCGTGCCCGGGCTGCTCCAGGTCCGCGGTTACATCGAAGCGGTATGCGGCTCCGGCATCACGTCCCGTTCCCGCCAGGAGATCAGACGCCTGGTGGACCTCCGCATGGCCCGGCAGGAACTCCTGGCAGGTCCTCTCCCCCCGGACTTCCATTTCATCATCGGAGAAGCCGCGCTCCACCTGACCACCGGCGGCCACCAGGTGATGTACGAGCAGATCCATCATCTCCTCCACATGAGCGACCTGGACCACGTGTCCCTCCGGCTCCTCCCGTTCACCCTCCCCTCGCACCCCGGCACCACCAGGGGATTCATCCTGCTCGACGTCCCCGGCATGGGCACCGTCCCCCTTTTCGACACCCTGACCGGAAGCACCGTCGTCACCGACAGAACAGAAACCGCCCGCTACGCCCTTGCTTATGACCATCTCCAGGAGTTGGCTCTCACCGAGGAGACGACACGAGCCAGGCTCGAACAGTTCGCCGACCTCCTGGAACACAGTCTCGGGAGCTGACATGACCACCGCAGGTTCACTCCAGGCCTCATGGCGCAAGAGCAGCTACAGCGAATCCGGCGAAAACCAGAGCAACTGCATCGAACTAGCCACAGCTCAACACATCGTCGCCGTCCGCGACTCCAAGCACCCCGACGGCCCCGTCCTCTGCTTCACCCCCTCCGAGTTCCGCCCCTTCCTGGACCGCCTCCGAGACACCTGAACCGAACCACTGGAGCGGGTCCCTGCCGCGCCCTCGACACCGTCGACGGTCCCGCCCAGCCTGCCCTACGAGGCCGAGGTCCGATAGGAGCCTCGGCGCCGAGCCGGCGACCATGGAGTCCCTGGTCCGCTTCGAGATTCCCGTCAACCTCGACCCGCAGGCGACCGCTCCGCTGAGGACGAGCACCGCTTCCCCGAGCTCCGCCCTCTTAGGCCACGGGATCGCCTCCTCGAATGACCGAGGAGACAGCCCCGTCTCCGAGGTCCGCCAGCACCTGAGAACGCCGCCGACGGCATCCGATGCGAGCATTCCTGTGTGCCGTTCCTCATCTGTGCCCGCTGCTCTCAGCGGCTCACCAGCGACATCCAGTCGGCCTCCGGCCCCGCGCAGGACATACCGGGCCGGCCCTACCTCCTGGCCGGTACCTACACGCCCAGCCGGGACGGCGGATTCGTCCTCAACCCCGGCGACGTCACGGGCACCACGCGCCACCCCGATCCGACCCGCTCGATGGGCTGCTGCGGCCCCGACGGATCCAATGGCCCCAACCTCATCTGCCGAGGATGCGAGCGGGAGACCGCGACCGAAGAAGCCGACTGCTGGAAACCCCACTTCGTCGTCACCATCCCGGGATCCACGAAGCTGATCACAGACCCGTCGCGATAGCCCACGAACACGATACGCCTGGATACGGCAGCCACCAGCAAACATCTCTTGCCGCCGAAACTCACGAATCGAAACGGCTTTTAAGCGCGCGGTACCCGCGTGTCGGCCTCACATCCATCCGGGGAAACGATAGAGAATGTCACGGACATGGACATTTCTCGCCGGGTCCGGGCGGCAGTGGGCATAGCGGTCGGTGTCGCCCTGGTGGGGCTCGGCGCGCTCTTCGCATATATCGGCCTGGACAGTGCCGACAAACTCTCCAGCGTGCTCGGCGCGCTCACCGCTCTCGCCGGATTCCCGCTGGCCCTCTACGGCGCCATCCAGGCCCGACCGCAGTCGACTCCCTCGAACCTTCCTGATCAAGAACTCGCGGGACGAGCTGCGGCCCAGCTCCGTGTCATCTTCGATCGCCCCGCGTTCACCGAGACCTGCATGATGGAACTCTCGCTGAAACATCTGAATCAGGCAATCGACGACACCCTGACCGCCCTGAACACTGGCAAGCTCTACTCCAGAACCGGAAACCTGCTGGTAGCCGACTTCATCCCAGTGACCGAAACCCCGCTGCCCGACCTCGAACCGATGTTCTCAAGCCGAACCGACTGGGAGGAGTTCAAGCGGTTCGCCTCAGCGCAGCTCGTCAAACTCCGCCGCTTGACTGGCCTATTCGTGGAGGAGATCCGCCGGATCTATCCCGACCACCGGCACCACAACGTCTTCTTCACCATGGTCGCTCCCGCGATACACACGGCCGAACTGCAAGTGGTCAGGGGGCTCTTCGCCCTGATGGACCAGATCGATCATGAGCGGAATGTGCTGATAATCGAGGTCAATCACCGGTTGAGCGAAGTAGGGCTGCAGGAGCTCCCCCTGATCGAACTCTCCAGCGACTACCATCGGCGCGAGGAAGGGCTCGAATAAAGATTCGATTCCGCGCCTGACCGCGCCGCACCTCGAATACAACACAGTTGGATACGACACTGCACCAGTAATGTGCTGCGTCCCGTCCGGGTGGGCTCTTCCGGTTCCGCGCTTGGGGTTCCCGGTGGCTGTACTGCGTTCGGTCGGCCCTTCCGCCCTGGTCAGCGTGGGGTGTCATTCCAGTCCCCGGGGCGCCGGGGACTCCGGTAGATCCCGGGTTACGGTGAGAGGGCTGAGGGGGCGAGATGTCACTTTCACGATTCCGGCCGTACGGCACTGTGCGGCAACTGGCCACGACCGATCCGCGCGATATGGCCGCCGCGTCGAAGGCGCTCTTCGGCTGGAACGCCGGGCAGCGGGTGTCCAGGCTGCGCGAGGCCGCCATGGCGGCGGCGCGTGAGAGGGTCAGGCCCGGACGGGAGCGGATGCGGGCGCTGGTCGCCGGGCCGGGCGGCCGGCTGGCCTGGCGCCAGGTGCCCGCGCCTCCGCCGCCGGGCCCGCTGGGCGCCACGGTCCACCCGATCGCCATGGCCACCTGCGATCTGGACCGGCCGCTGGTGCTCGGCCGCACGCCGTTCCCCCTGCCACTGCAGCTCGGTCACGAGTGCGTGGCCGAGGTGGTGGCCGTCGGTTCGCAGGTGCGCACCGTGAAGGTGGGCGACCGCGTGGTGGTCCCCTTCGAGATCAACTGCGGGGAGTGCGGCGCCTGCCGGGCCGGGCTGACCGGAAGCTGCCGCGCCGTGCCGCCCGTGTCGATGTACGGTTTCGGGCTGCTCGGCGGACACTGGGGCGGCACCTACGCCGACCTGGTCGGGGTCCCCTTCGCCGACGCCATGCTCGTTCCGCTGCCCGAGGGCGTGGAGCCCGCCGCGGCTGCGAGCGTGGCCGACACCGTCTGCGACGGCTTCCGCCACGTGGCCCCGCACCTGCCGCGACTGCTGGAACGCGACCCGGACACCGAGGTCCTCATCATCGGCGCGCTCCCCGCCCGGTACCCCTTCAGCGTCAGCACCGCCCTGTACGCCGGGCTGACGGCCCAGGCCCTGGGCGCTCGCCGCATCACCTTCTGCGACGCCCGCGGCCAGGTGCGCGAGGAGGCCGCCCGGCTGGGCCTGGAGGCCATCCACCCCTCCGAGCTGCGCCGCCGCGACCTGGCCCCACTGGTCGTGGACATCAGCGGAACCCCGCAGGGCGTACGCACCGCACTGGCCAAGACGGCACCCGACGGCGTGTGCAGCAGCGTGGGATCCCTGCACCACTCGGCCCGGATTCCCGTCAGCCTGCTCTTCATCCGGAACATCACCCTGCACATCGGCCGCGCCCACACCCGCACCCTCATTCCCCGAGTGCTCGAACTCGTCACCGCCAAGGCGCTCCGGCCCGAGACCGTGACCACCCGCCTGGCCGACCTCGACGACGCCCCCGAAGTCCTCGGCGACCACATGACCAGCGACACCACCAAGACCATCCTCACCACCGGTTAGTGGCTCGTCTCCCAACGTTGCTGGGATTCGATGCGGGATGAGCCGCTAGCCCACGCTCGCCACAGCCTCGACCTCGATCAGGACGTCTGGCCGGAACAGCCCGGCGACCTGGACCAGCGAGCTCGTCGGCGGCCGCTCGGTGTCCACGAACTCATCGCGCACCGCCCGCACGACCGGCAGTTGCCCCGTATCGACGACGTACAGCGTGAGCTTGAAGACGTCACGCCATCCCGCTCCCCCCGCGGCCAGCGCTTCGGTCAGATTCTGGAAGACCAGCCGCGACTGTTCCTCCCACCCTTCCGGCACGGACCCATCGGCGGCGACGGGCACCTGCCCGGACGTCCAGACCAGACGTCCACCGGCGGGCACCGAAGCGACCTTGCTATAGCCGTTGGCCGGCCCGATCAACTCGATCTCGTCCATGATCCCGAGCCTATGGCCGCCTCCCGGCACATGGGGCCGTGCCCCTTGTAAAGTCCCAGGGCCACACGAACCGACGATTCCATCAGCGATCCAGGTCACCGCTAGCGGACGGCCCCCCTCTCCATCTTGGGTCCAGGGCATCGAACCCCCGCTCGTTGAACGCGTGCACCACCTGGCGCGCATAGTCGTCACCGTCCTGCATCAACGACCTGATCGCGGAGGACGACTGGCCTTGCGCGGACATCAGCACCACGATCGCCCGTCACAGCTTGATCGGGTCCTTGGCAGAGCGGGTGATCCACTGCAGCTTCCGCCCTTCCTCCACCGTCAACGCACGGACGAACGCCTCGGGTTTGCGCGCAACTCCACCCGGTCGCCTCCCTCGAACCTGGCTCCAAGGTCGATTTCGGCTCCCATGGTTTCCAGGTAGGCGACGAGAGTGGGCACCTTGATGTCGTTCAGCGCCGCTGTCTCGATCGCGGACACCCGCCGCTGAGTGATCCCCATACGCCCTGCGACCTGCTCCTGGGTGAATCCCAGCCGCTTGCGCAGTTCACCGAGCCGCAGCCCCGCCCGCAGGCGAGCGGATCGCCGTTCGACCTCGGCCAGCTCAGCGGGGCTGAGGAATTCCGCCAGAGGATCGGCCTTGTTCGCCATGGTTCATCCCCTTCTCGATTCGCTTGCAGGACCTCGTCAGGGCATTCACTTCCATCGACCGGAGGCTGCGGGGCGTCAGCCCGTCCGCAGGGGCGGGAGTTCACCCGCGGCAGCGGCGAGAGCGAGGTCGGAGCGTGTGAACGCGTCGAAGTGGCCGCAGCCCGCGAGGACGGCCAGTCTGCCGTTGGGGAGCGTGTCTGCGGTCCGTCGGATGTCGGGGAGTCCGGGGTCTTCACCGCCCGCGATGAGCAGGACGGGAGCGTCGATTTCCGCGAGGCGGGTCAGGGCGCTGCGCCGGCGTGGGAGCGCTTCGGCCAGCGCCGCGAGCGCCAGCGGGTCGGCCGCTCTCATCGTTTCGACCATCCAGGTCGGCGGGTCGCCCAAATGCGCGATGAACGGTTCGACTCCTTCGGTGCGGAGCGTCTCCGGCAGAGGGTCGTCGGCCGGTACGGACACGCTGTCGCCGTGGGCGCCCGTGGCGATGAGGCGGTCGATCCGCTCGGGATGCCGGGCCAGCAGGTGGAGTGCGATGATCCCACCCATCGACGATCCCCAGATCGACGCGCGGGCCAGCCCGAGTGCGTCCAGGACGGCCAGGACGTCGTCGCCCTGCCGGACGACGTCATACGCGGCCGGATCGTGCGGGGCTCCGCTGGTTCCGTGGCCGCGCCCGTCGATCAGGATCAGCCGGTAGCCGCTGAGGCCGGTGACGTACCCGGCCGCATGCCAGGTGCTCCGGTCTCCGAAGAACCCGTGGAGCAGCACCAGCGGAGGACCGTCCCCGACGACCTCGAACCCGATCTCCACACCGTCACCGCTCCTGATCCGCATCCCCCCAGACTGCCTGATGACCGGGCCGCGGTCTCGAATTCCCTACGGATGGCACGTCCGCGCCGACGCCCGGCCGACCGCGTCCCGAACGGCGGCTGCTCCGCGCGTTTAGGTTGTGTGGTGTGCGTGCCGCTCGGTTGATCTCTCTGGTGTTGCTGCTCCAGTCACGCGGGGCCATGACGGCCGGTGAGCTGGCCGGTGAGCTGGAGGTGTCCGAGCGGACGGTGTACCGGGACATGCTGGCGCTGGCCGAGGCGGGGATTCCGGTCTACGCCGAGCAGGGGCGGCACGGCGGGTATCGGCTTGTCGGAGGGTTTCGTACGCGGTTGACGGGGATCACGCGGGACGAGGCGGAGGCGTTGTTCCTCGCCGGGCTGGACGGGCCCGCCGATCAGATGGGGCTGGCCGATGTGGTGGCCTCGACGCGGCTGAAGCTGCTCGCCGCGCTGCCCGAGCCGCTGCGGGAGGCGCCGGGGCGGACCAGCCGGAGATTCCATCTGGACATTCCCGGCTGGTGGACCGATGCCGAGCCGCCGCCGCTGCTCGTGGAGCTGGCCCGCGCCGTGTGGGCGGACCGTGAGATCGAGATCGGTTACCGGGAGAACACGCGGACGTTGCAGCCTTACGGGCTGGTTCTCAAGGGCGGCATCTGGTACCTGGTGGCGGCGGTGAAGGGGCGGTTCCGGACCTACCGGGTGGACAGGGTCGCCTCCCTGCGGGAGACGGGTGCCGTGTTCGCGCGGGACGAGTCGTTCGATCTCGCCGGGACGTGGGCCGAGCTGTCGGCCCGGTTCGTCGCGTCCATGTTCAGGAACGAGATCACCGTCCGGCTCAGCCCTGGCGGGATGCGGGCGTTGCGCCGCGTGACCGAGCCGCCCGCCGAGGAACGGGCCCGTGCGGCGGCCGGGGAGCCCGACGGGCAGGGCTGGGTCGTCACCACTCTGCCCGTCGAGAACCCCGATGTCGCCTTCGACCAGCTGCTCAGGCTCGGCCCCGAAGCGGAGGTGCTGGAGCCGCCGGAACTCCGCGCCCGTATGGAGGAGACCGCCGGACGGCTGGCTTCCCTATATCAGCGGTAACCGGTGACGTCCGCGGGCTTCCCTGCGTCCTGGACCTCCACGATGTACCGCCACGCGTCCGGTCGGCCGCCGTCGGCGTCGGTGAACCCGTAGACCTGCGCGAGCTGCCCGCTGGACAGCGACCGCCCGTTCCACCGGGACCGATCCGGATCGGTCGCGAGCGCCGCCACCGCGCGTCCCACGAACAGCGGGGATTCGGAGATGGCGAAGTGCGGTTCCTTCTCCAGCGCGTCCCGCCAGTTCTCCTCGGTGACGCCGAAGTGCTCCAGCATGAGCTCCGACCGCAGCCAGCCGGGGGTCAACGACACCGCGGTCGCCCCGAACGGCGCCAGTTCCTCGGACTGGGCGAACCCGAGCCGGTTCACCGACACCTTCGCCAGGTCGTAGAACAGGGAGATCCGGTAGTGGTCGGCGTTGTACTCGGCGGTCCCGTCGGTCATCTCCACCACCAGCCCGCCGGGGTTCCTGATGAGCAGCGGCAGGGCGTAGTGGCTGGTGATGATGTGGGTGTCGACCGCCAGCCGCAGGATCCGCATCCCGTCGTCCAGGGAGTGCTCCCACACCTTGGCGTTCCAGTCGGTCAGCAGCTCGCCGCCCCAGATGTCGTTCACCAGCACGTCGAGCCGCCCCTGCTCGGCGTCGATCCGCTCGACCAGCGCCTTGACCTGCTCGCGCTCCAGATGGTCCACCACGACCGGGATTCCCCGCCCGCCCGCCGCGGTGACGAGTTCGGCCGTCTCCTCGATCGTCTCGGGCCGGTCCATCTCCGACCGCCTGCCCCCACCGGTCCGCCCGGTCACGTAGACGGTCGCGCCGATCTCCCCCAGCGCGACGGCCACTCCACGTCCCGCACCTCGGGTGGCTCCCGCCACCAGTGCGATCATCTGTTCGCTCATGACTCCACCCTCCCCGCGAAACCTGCCAGGAAGTGTCAGCCTTTCGCGGCGCGTCCGCCGGTTCCAGGCGGTCAGTCGATTCCGAGCTCGCCCATCCTGCTCCAGCCGTCCGCGCCTTCGATCGTGGTACTGACGATCTCGGGGGCCCGCTGGACGAGGGGACGCATCGTCTCCATGGCCGCGCGGAAGTGGTCGGAGTTCACGTGGGCCGCACCGGCGTCGTCCTGGAACGCCTCGACCAGGACGTAGGTGTCGGGGTCCTCGACGCTGCGCGACCACTCGAACCAGAGGTTGCCCGGCTCGGCGCGGGTGGCCCGGGTGAACGCCTCCACATGGGACGGCCACTCGTCGGCGTACTCCGGCTTCACGGGGAATTTCACGACGATGAAGATCATGCGCCCCAGTCTACGGACCCGGGACCCGGGTGGCGGGTGCCCGGTGCGAGGCGGCTCCCGAGAGGTCCAGACGGCCGTCGGAAAGGGTGAGGACGCGGGTGGCGCGGGCCACCACGGCGGGGTCGTGGGTGATGAGGAGCAGGGTCAGGGGGCGTCCGGTGAGGAGGTCCAGGATCTCCGCGCGGGTCAGCGGATCCAGGGCCGAGGTGACCTCGTCGCAGATGAGGACGTCGGGGCGGGCCAGCAGCGCCCGGGCCAGGGCGGCGCGCTGGAGTTCGCCGCCGGAGAGGGTGCGGGAGGGGCGGCGGACGGTCCGCTCGTCCAGGCCCATGCCGGCCAGGGTCTCCAGCGCCTCGGCCCTCGCGGCGGGCGGGGGCAGGGCGCGCAGGCGGACGGCTGTGCGGAGTACCTGGTCGAGGACGGGACGGGCGGGAGCGAAGGTGGCGCGGGAGTCCTGGAAGACGTACTGGATCCGGGAGAGGTCACGGCGGGTCCTGCGGGCCGGGAGGACACGGCCGTCCAACGTGAT
Organism: Actinocorallia sp. B10E7; assembly: GCF_039871655.1. Lineage (NCBI taxonomy): Bacteria > Bacillati > Actinomycetota > Actinomycetes > Streptosporangiales > Thermomonosporaceae > Actinocorallia > Actinocorallia sp. B10E7. The sequence continues at coordinate 348,049 of NZ_JBDPLZ010000002.1, read as the reverse complement.
CGTGCCGGTTCTCGGAAGGTGCAGGCCGGCCAGGCAGCGGGCGAGGGTGGTCTTGCCGCTGCCGGAGCGCCCGACGACGGCCAGGCGGTCGCCCCGGGGCACCGAGAGATCCACGTCGTGCAGGACGGGTCGGCGGTGCGCGGCGGTGAGCCCTCTGACCTCCAGGAACGGGAGCCCTGACGCCGGGGGCGACGGGCTGGGCCGCGCCGGGCGGGCCGCTTCGACGAGGGCTCGGGCGTAGTCGCCGCGCGGGCGGGTCAGGACGTCGGGTCCGGCTTCGACGGCCTTCCCCTCGCGGAGGACGACGACGTGGTCGGCCAGCCCGCGGACCAGGTCCAGGTCGTGGGAGAGCAGGACGGTGGTGACGGGCAGGGCGGCCAGGGTCTCGGCCAGTTCGTCCCGGGTCCGCGGGTCCTGGCCGGTGGTGGGTTCGTCGGCCACCAGAGTGGAAGGCGCCGACAGGAGGATCTGGGCGAGGACCAGGCGTTGCTGCTGGCCGCCGGAGAGCTGGTGGGGGAAGCGCCGGAGGAACTCCTCGTCTCCCGGGAGGCGGGCGTCGGTGAGGGCGGTCCGCACGCTCGTCCCGTGCAGGCGAGCCAGTTCGTGCAGGACGGAGCCGATCCGGCGCACGGGGTTGAGCACCGATGACGGGTGCTGCGGCAGGTAGGCGACGGCGCCGCGCGGGGGCGGCCAGCGGCCGCCGATCCGCACGTCGCCGTCCATGCGGGCTCCGCGCGGGAGTTCTCCGAGCAGCGCCAGGCCGGTGGTCGTCTTGCCGCTGCCGGACTCCCCCACCAGCGCCACGGTCTGCCCGGGGGCGGCCGTGAAGCTCACGCCGTCCACCAGGGCGCGGCCTTGGAGGGTGATGCGCAGGTCCGTCACTTCGATCATGGTTTCCTCAGGGCGCGGTCGAAGGACAGGTTCAGGCCCACCGACAACATGATGATCATCAGGGCGGGGGCGAGGACCGCCCACGGGTTGAGCAGCAGGCCGGCGCGATTGCGTTCGATCATGACGGCCCAGTCGGCGGCGTCCGGGGGGACGCCGACGCCGAGGAAGCTCGCGGCGGCCGCCAGGTAGAGGGTGCCGGTCAGGCGGGTGCCCGCGTCCGCGGCGAGCGTCCGGGCCACCGAGCCGCCCACGTGGTGGACGGTCGTGCGCCACCAGCTCTCCCCCTGGAGCCGCAGGGCCTCCACGACGGGGCTGTGCGCCGCCTCCAGCGCGGCGGCGCGGGACAGGCGGGCGATGTCCGGCAGGTGGATGAGCATCACGATCCACACCAGTCCCCCGGACGGGAAGAGCGTCGCGAGCAGGAGCAGCAGGAACAGCGACGGCACCGCCAGCAGCAGGTCGAGCGGGCGCATCAGCAGTTCGTCCGCCAGGTGCCGCCGGGATGTCGCCGCGGCCAGCCCCCACAGCACGCCGAGCAGATACGCCCCTGCCGTCGCCAGCACGGTGACCGTCGCCAGGCCCCGCCCACCGAGCAGCACCTGCTGCCAGACGTCCCGGCCTGCGAAGTCCGTCCCCAGCCATCCTGTTCCCAGGTCGTAGGAGACCCCGTGCAGCGTGTCCCCGGAGGCCGACAGCCACGGTCCGCACAGCGCCACGAACAACGGAACGACGAGGAGCAGTCTTCTCATGCGCGTGGAGCCGATCGAAACGCGGCCAGGTCGGCCGCCAGGTTCACCAGGACGGTCGTCGCCGCGAACAGCACGGCGAGCCCCTGCAGGACGGGTAGGTCCCGGTCGGCCACCGCGTCGACGAGCAGCGTCCCGAGGCCGGGGATCACGAAGACCGCCTCGACGATGATGACGCCGCCGAGCAGCCAGTCCACGGTGCGGGCGAGTTGCTGGACGGCCGGGGCGACGGCGTTGGGCAGCGCGTGGACGTACCGCACCCGCCGTTCGGGGACGCCCAGCCGCGAAGCGTGCACCGCGTACCCCGAGGCGAGGGCGTCGATCATCCCGGCCCGCACCAGTCGGCTCAGCGAGCACAACGGCCGGGCGACGAGCACCGCCACCGGCAGCACCAGCGTCGCCGGAGTGAGTCCGCCCAGTGCCGTCACCGGGAGCAGCCCGCCGAACGCCACGATCAGGACGACGGCCAGCGCGAATTCCGGCACGGCGTACAGCGCCACCCCGACGGCCGTCAGACACCGATCGAAACGTCCCCCTTCATGTAGTGCCGCCGTCACCCCTGCCCAGACCGACAGCGGCACCAGCACCGCCAGGGTGGCCGAGGCGAGCACGACCGTCGGCCACAGCGCGTCGAGTACGAGGTCGAGCACCGGGCGGCCCGACACCAGCGACTCCCCGAAGTCGCCCCGCGCCAGCCCGCCCGCCCATTCGGCGAACCGTTCGGGCAGCGGCCGGTCGAGCCTGAGCGACGCCCGGATCCGCACGATCCGCTCCGGATCGGGGTCGTCTCCCGCGAGCACCACCGCCGCGTCTCCCGGCAGTACTTCGGCGAGGAGGAACACCGCCGAGGCGACGGCCGCCACCTGCGCCAGCGCGAGTGGCAGCCTCCGCCGGACGTATCCGGCCGGTCTCAACTCAGCTTGACCTTGTCGAACCGGGCCCAGTCCAGTGTGTTGGAGGGCGCCGCCTCCACTCCCTTGACCCGGGAGGACGTGGCGACGATCCAGTCCGCGAACCCCCACACCAGCAGCCCGCCCTCGGCGTGCAGCGTCCGCTGCATGTCCAGGTACGCGCCTTCCCTGTCCGCGGCCTCGGACGCGGAGACGGCCTTCTCGTACAGCGCGTCGAATTCCGGCCTCATCCACCGGGTCGCGTTGATCGTGGAGGAGGTGAGGAGCCGCTGCGCGATGTGCGTCTCGATCGGCATCGCCCCCGACCGGAAGCTCGCCAGGGTCCCCTTGGTGAGGATGTCGGACCAGTAGGTGTCCTTGTTCCCCGTCTTGATCTCGGCTTTCAGCCCGGCCGCGCGCAGCTGCTGGGCGAAGACCGTCGCGGCCTCGACGAACCCCGCCGCCACGGGCGCCGTGGTCAACTCGACGGCCAGCCCTTCCGCTCCCGCCTTCTTGATCAGCGCCTTCGCCCGGTCCAGGTCGTGCTCGCGCTGCGGGATCTCGGCGGCGTAGTGCAGGTAACCCTTGCCGAACAGGTCGTTGCCGATCTGCCCCGCTCCCGGCAGGACGGTGTCGACGAGCTGCCGCCGGTCGGTGAGCAGGAACATCGCCTCCCGCAGGTCGCGGTCGTCGAACGGCGGCCGGTCGACCTTCATGGCGAACGCCTGCATCGAGCTGTTCGGCGCCTTCACGAACGTCGCGCGGGAGGAGTACTGGCGGGCCGTCGCGGGCGACAGGTCGTGGGCGTACTCGACCTGTCCTCCGAGGAGCGCGTTCATCCGGGCGGCCTCCTCGTTGGCGATGAGGAACTCCAGCTCGTCGATGAACGGCGCCCCGTCCCAGTAGTCCGGGTTCCGTTTCAGCAGCACCGACCGTCCCGGCTTCCAGGAGACGAACGAGAACGGCCCCGAGCCGACGGGCTCGGTGAAGTCGGTGGCCCCTTCGGGGACGATGTAGGCGCCGAACGCCGCCAGCACGTTGGGGAACTCCGCGAACGGCCGCTTCAACGCGAACTCGACGGTCCGCTCGTCCACGGCCTTGCTGTTCGGCAGGTCGATCAACGCGAGGCTGGACTTGGCCCGGAACGTCTTGGCCGGGTCGAGGATCCGCGCGTAGCTGGCCAGCACGTCCGCGGCCCGCACGGCCCGTCCGTCGTGGAACGTCGCCTCCCGCAGGGAGATCCTCCACGTCTTGAAGTCGGACGACGGCTCCCACCGGGCGGCCAGCCGCGGCTGCGGGGAGACGTCGGAGCCGAGGTCCGCGAGCTTGTCGAACATCGCCTTGGCCCGCGCCGCCTCGTTGAACAGGTTCGCCAGGTGGGGGTCGAGTGTCTCGGTCGCCCCGCCTCCCGCGAAGGCGGCCCGTAGCCGCCCTCCGCCGGACGCCGAGGAGGAGGGGGTGCCGCAGCCGGTCAGCAGCGCGGCTCCGGCGGCCAGGCCGAGGCCGAGCAGCCCGCGGCGGCTCAGGGGGTAATCCATGTCAGTTTCCTTTGATTCGTGCCACAACGTGAAGTCGGTCGCCGGACAGCGGCGGACCGGAGTGCGGTTCGGCGCGCGGGCCCGGCCCGTCGAAGAGGGCGAGCACCTCCAAGCCGCAGGAGGCCAGCAGGAACTCCAGTTCCCGGGGGAAGAGCAGCCGCCAGGCCGAACGCTGGTCGAGCGGCTCCCCGCCCGGCCGCGTCCACCGGCGGCGCCGGCGCAGCAGCTGTGCCTCGTGATCGATCCACAGGGTGGTGTGGGAGGTGTGGGGGACGCCGTCGTGGACGACCGTTCTGGTGAAGGGTTCGGGGACGGGGTTGCTCAGGAAGTACGCCCCGTTCCGCATCTCGGCGATCAGCAGCCCGCCGGGGCGCAGATGGGCGCGGCAGCGTTCCAGGAACGCCACGAGGTCGTCATTGGTGTGGCAGTACAGCAGCGCGCTGTCCAGGCAGGTGACCACGCCGAACCGGGCGCCCAGCCGGAAGTCGCGCATGTCGGCGCGGGTGAACGCCACTCCCGGGTGACGCCGCCGCGCGTACTCCAGCATCGGCCCGGACACGTCGATCCCGGCCGCCTCATAGCCCAGACCCGTCAGGTACCCGGCGTCCCGGCCGGTGCCGCAGCCGACGTCCAGCACGCTCCGCTCCGCCCCGAACCGCCGGACGAGCCCGTCCACGAACCGCGCGGCGGCGTGCTCCGGATCCGGGAACTGCGCCTCGTAGAGCGCCGGGTTGTCGGTGAGGAAGTTCATCGCGCCACCGCCGCCGTGGTCCTGCCGCCCAGGACGGCCGTGGCCGCGGCGCAGGAGAGGCCGATCGCTGCGCACAGCACCGTCCCGCCGTCGCCGGCCCAGCCGATGAGGGCGGTGCTGACCGCGGCCACCACGCCGGAGACCAGGTAGAACATGCCGAAGTAGGTTCCGGAGCGCTGCTCCCCGCCGAAGACGCCGATCAGCTCGTACACGAACGGCTGGGCGATCATCACACCGATTTCGAGGCACAGCACCGCGACCAGCACCGAGGGCAGGCCGGGCAGCAGCGCCGGGACGAGGAACCCCGCCCCCATCACCGCCAGCCCCAGCGTGATGGACCGGTACCGGCTCGCCGCCCGGTCGAAGTACCGGGTGATCCGCACCTGGAGCAGCAGCGAGGCCACCGTCCCGACGAGGAAGAGCAGCGCCGTGGACTCCGCCCGCCCCGTCGCCTCCCTGGCCGCCAGCGGCAGGACGAGATAGAGCTGGTTCTGCAGCGCGAACATGCCGCTGAGCGCCAGGGTGAAGGCCATGAACCGGCGGTCGGCCAGGCAGGCCCGCCAGTCCCCGAGCACCGTGGTGTCGCTGGGCGGCACCTTTCTCGCGGGCAGGACGAGGACCTGCGCGACGGTGAGCACCGCGAAGATCACCGCAGCCGTCACCGCCGCCGCCCGGAAGTCCACCATCAGCAGGAGTGCGCCCAGCAGCGGCCCGCACAGCGCCCCGGCCTGCGCGAACACGTTGAACAACGCGAACGCCTCGGCCTTGTCGGGCGCCTCGACCGCGATGTAGGCGCGCACGGCCGGGTTGAACAGCGCGCCCGCCAGCCCGCTGAGCACCGCCGCGCCCAGCAGCACCGGCAGCGACCCTCCGAACGCGAACAGCCCGAACCCGACGGCCCGCAATCCGCAGCCCGCGATGATCACGTTTCGGGCCCCGAGCCGGTCGGCCGCCGAGCCACCGATGAGGAACAGGCCCTGCTGGCTGAGGTTGCGCACGCCCAGAACGACCCCGGTGAGCGCCGCCGACAGGCCGAGGTCTCCGGTGAGGTGCACGGCCAGGTAGGGGACCAGCAGGTAGAAGCCGGTGTTGACGCCGAACTGGTTGACCAGCAGCACCCGCACGGCCAGGGGTTGCCCTCTCATACCCGCCGCACCCCCAGCCCGGGCGCCTCGCCCGCCCGCAGGGTCCCGTCGTGCCCGCCGAGCCCCGTCCAGGGGTCTCCGGCCAGCAGCAGGTGCCCGTCCAGGTCGGCCCAGCGCACCGCCCCCGCCAGGTGGACGGCCGGCGCGACGCCCAGCGAACTGCCCACCTGGCAGCCGAGCAGGACGTCCAGGCCCGCGCCCTCGGCGAAGCGCAGGATCTCCTCGGCCGCGCGGATCCCGCCGCATTCGGTGAGCTTGACGTTGACGCCGTGCACCGCGCCCGCCAGCCGCCGCACGTCCTCCAGGGTCGCGGCGTCCTCGTCCGCGACGACCGGGATCGGAGAACGGGCGCTCACCCGGGCGAGGTCGTCGGGCGTGCCCGGCGGGATCGGCTGCTCCACCGCCTCGACCGCGAAGCGGACCAGCCCGTCCAGCAGCCTCACGGCCTCCCCTGGCGTCCAGGCCCCGTTGGGATCGAGCAGCAGCCGGACGTCCGGGGCCGCGGCACGCGCCGCGGCGACCCGCTCCAGCACGCCTTCCTTCCCCAGCTTGAGCTTGAGCAGGGTGAAGCCGCGCGACACCAGTTCGGCCGCCGTCCCGGGATCCTGGTCCAGCCCGATCGTGTACGCCGTCGGCACCTTTGGCCGTGCCCGCCCGAGCAGCCCGTACACCGGCAGGCCGCTCCGCTTGCCGAGCAGGTCGTGGACCGCCGCGTCCACCCCGGCCCGCACTCCCGCGGGCAGTGAGCCGAGACCGTCCAGCAGGTCTTCGGGGCTTGTGAAGCCCGTCAGCCCGCCGAGCGCCGCCAGGATCCGGGGCACGTCCAGCCCCCGGTAGCGGCTGGCGACGACCTCCCCGTGGCCGCGCAGCCCCTCGTGCTCGACGCTCACCCAGACCGCCTCGCGCCGGTCCATCACCGACCGGGAGATGCGGAAGGGCTCCCGCAGCGCCAGTGTCGCGGTCTCCCACTCCAGCCTCACGCGGGCACCTCCACCCGGCGGGGGTCCACGACGGTGCGGCACCGCGCCCACCCCGACACCTCGACGGAGTCCGCCTGCGCGATCTCCACCGGATGCGTGCGGGGCGGCAGGTGCAGGCCGTGCGCCCGGCGGTAGCCGTCGTCGAAGACCGAGCCGAGGTAGCGCTCCGGCCCGTCGGGGAACACGGCCACGACCTCCGCCCCGGGCTCCCGGCGCGCGGCCCAGGCGGCGACCCTCGCGACCGCGCCCGTGCTCCACCCGCCGGTGACGAAGCAGCCCTCCGCCATCCGCCGGCAGGTGTCGACGGCCTCGGCGGGCCCCACCCAGTGCACCTCGTCGAACGCCCCGTAGGCGACGTTGCGGGGATGGATGCTGCTGCCCAGCCCCCGCATCAGCCGCCTCCGCGCGGGCTGGCCGAAGATCGTGGACCCCACCGAGTCCACCCCGACCAGGCGCAGCCCCGGCCAGTAGGCGCGCAGCGCCCGGGAGACCCCCGCGCTGTGCCCGCCGGTGCCGACGCTGCACACCAGCACGTCCACCCGGTCGAGCCGCTCGGCGATCTCCCGTGCGAGCGAGGCGTATCCCCGCGCGTTGTCGGGATTGTTGTACTGGTCCGGCCAGTAGGCGCCCGGCAGGGAGTCCAGCACGGCACGCAACCGGTCGAGTCTCGCCTGCTGCCAGCCGCCCTCCGGATGCGGCCGGTCCACGACCTCCAGCCTCGTCCCGTGCGCGCGCAGCAGTGCCCGCATCCCCGGTTCGAGTTCGTCGTCCACGACGAGCACCACCGGATGCCCCAGCGTCCGCCCGGCGAACGCCAATCCGATCCCGAGCGTCCCGCTGGTGGACTCCACGACGGCCGCGCCGGGCCGCAACTCTCCCCTGGCCCGCGCGGCCAGCAGCATCGACGCCGCGGCCCGCGCCTTCATCCCGCCGAGGCCGAGCCCTTCGAGCTTGGCCCAGAACCCGCCGTGGGCGAACGGCAGCGGCGCGGTGATCCGGGCGAGCGGCGTGTTCCCGATCAGTTCCAGCATCGCGGCTCCCGGTAGCGGTAGATGACGCTCGGCCCGCCGTCCAGCCAGAAGAACGGGTACGGCTCTGCCGACACCGCGCTCACGCCCGCGCCGACGAACCACGGCAGGACCGCGCTGCCCGTCTGGGCGAACAGCGCCAGCGGCGTCCCGGTCCTGCGCGCGTGCGCCAGCAGCGGCTCGAAGGTGCCGTTGGCCAGCGTCATCCCGGACGCCAGGACGGCGTCGCACGCGCCGAGTTCCGCGAAGGCGTCCGTGCGGACCGCCTCCCCGTACTCGGTCGTCCCGCCTTTGAGATCGCAGGGCACGTAGTCGGTGCCCCGTTCCCGCAGGCAGTGCAGGAGGGAGTTGACCACCCCGACCACCAGCACCCGCTCCACCGACGACGGCAGCAGTTCCACGACGGAGCGGGCCCTGGCCAGCGACTTCTCCAGGGATGTACCGGACGGGATCACGACCGACGGGGCCGTGTGCGGGTGGTTGTCCATCAGGTAGGCGTCCAGCGCGGCGATGCGCAGGGCCTGCGACTCGTGGTCCAGCAGCGACGCCACGGTCTCTCCCGCGCATTCCTCGGCTGCCGACGCGGCCGGGTCGTCCGGCTCGACCGCGCAGGATCCCACGGCCCGCCCGACCCGGAGGCCGACGACCTCGTTGCGGTAGGCGCGGGACCGTGTGGCGTGCCGTGCCCCCTGCCGGATCGTGAAGGCCACGCTGACGCGTGCCCGGGCCGGGTCGGCGCCCAGCCCGCCCGCCAGCACCCTGTCCGTCAGCTCGGCGACGGTGACCGGGGCCGTCATGCCGCGTACTCCACGCGGATGCCCGCGGCCAACTCCTCGGCCCGGGCCAGCGCCCCGTCCCCTGCGGTGTCGACGACCAGCACGTGGCCGAGGTAGCCGTTGTTGCTGGTCGTGTCGCCCACGCGGTGCCCGACCGGCCTGACCTCGACGTCCACGGCCTCCGGCACGTCCGGTACGCCGTCGATGGAGGCGATCCGCCCCGTCCGTCCGGGCACCAGGAACACGACGGCGGCACTGCGCACTCCGGTGTCCACCGGCCTGGTATCGGGGCGTTCGCCGAGCGCGAGCCGCGCGTGCGCCAGCGCCAGGTCGATCCCGGTGACCCGGCGTACCAGCTCGGTGATCCTGTTGCCCGCGGGCCGGGGGTTGACCTCGACCAGCCTCGGCCCGTCCGGGGTCAGCCTGATCTCGGTGTGCGCCACGCCGTGGTCGAATCCGAGCGCCTCAAGCGCCGCGACCGCCAGGGCGGCGGCGCCCTCGGCCGCCTCCGGCGCGAGGCGGGCGGGGAACATGTGGCCGCTCTCCACGAACCACGGCTCCCCCGCCAGGCTCTTGTCCGTCACCCCGACGACCCGGGTGTCCCCCTCGAAGGTGACGGTCTCAACGCTCACCTCCGGCCCGTGGAGCAGTTCCTCCAGCAGCACCAGCGGGCTGCGCGCCTGTCCCCGGGCGTTGACCGGGAAGCCCTCCAGCGCCAGGAACGCCTCCCTCAGCTCCGCCTCCGAGGAGACCTTGCGCACGTACATGCCCGCGCAGAGGTCGACCGGCTTGATCACCAGGGGGAAGCCGAGCTCTCCGGCGGCCTCCAGGGTCTCCGGCCAGTCCCGTGTCACCGCGTACCGGGGACCGGCCACCCCCGCCTCGGTCAGCGCACGCCGGGCGAGGTCCTTGCGGCAGGCCCGCTCCACCGCCTCGGGCGCGGCGCCCGGCAGCCCCAGCCGCCGCGCGAGGTGCGCGACGGCCGGGAGGTAGTAGTCGCATGAGGTGAGCACCCCGTCGAAGCCGAACACCTCCTGCAGCCGTTCCGCCCGTTCCAGCAGCTCCGGCAGGTCGTTCGTCTCCGCCGTCAGGACGTTCTCCGCACCCAGCAGCGGATGCGTCTCCCCTCCCTGCCGGGAGCGCAGGTAGTGCCCCAGGTCGCGGGTGAGGAACGTGAACCCGTGCCCCGCCTCCCCGATGGCCCGGGGCAGCAGGGTGCTCATGGCCCCCACCCAGCTCTCCACCATCAACAGCCGTCCCACCGTCTCCTCCTCGCGGAAGCCCGAAGTTGCGGAGAACGATAACCATTATCATTCTTAAAGCGCAACAGGGGAGGGGCTCAGGATCGGGCGGGAACACGCCGACCCGGCGGGCCCCGCGGACGAGGGCGGCCGGGTCGGATCAGAAGAGGGAGCGGGCGACGGGCCAGCGGAGGGTCTCGGAGAGCCAGTCGAAGGCCTGCTGGGTGAAGCGCGAGCGGTTCCACAGCTCGCAGTGGCCGGCGGCGCCCTCGGCGCGGGTGAAGGCCTTGAGGGTCTTGGGGCCGGGGAGGCGGGCGAAGAACTTGCCGGCATGGGCGGACAGCAGGTCGGCCTCGGCGGTGGCGACGAAGGTGGGGCAGGTGATGCGGTCGACGACCTCGGAGATGTTGTAGCGGGCGAGGTCAAGGATGTACTCGGCGGGTGAGCCGACGCCGTGGACCCATTGGCCGCGCCGGACCAGCTGCCAGTAGTGGACGGGGTCCTCCAGGAACTGCTCCATGTGGGGTTCCAGCACGGCGGGATCCAGGTCCGGGAGGGCCTCCTTGATCTCCTCTGGGAAGGGGGCGACCTCGCGCAGCAGGTCGAGCTGGTCCCACTGACCGGGGTCGACGACCAGCGCCTTCACCCGCGGGTCGCCCGCCACGCCGCGGGCAGCCAGGTAGCCGCCGAAGCTCCAGCCCATGACGGCCAGCCGCTCCTCGTCGATTTCCCCGTAGGTGAGGAGCTTCTTGATGATCGGCCCCAGGACGTGCTCCCAGTCGCACCGGAGGTGCAGGCCGTGCTCGATGAGGTTGCGGCCCTGGCCCGGCCCGTCCATCAGCAGGCAGTGGTATCCGCGTTTCAACGCCGGAATCGCGTGGGACCAGTACATCTCGTGGAGATTGGAGTCGTACCCGTTGACGGCGATCACGGTCGGGCGGACCTCGTCCTTGGCCGCCAGGCAGAGGTAGCCGCGCAGTTCGACGCCCTCGTAGGGGACCTCGAGGGGGCGCAGCCGCCGCAGTTCGGCCGAGCGTTCGAAGGCGTGGGCCTCCTTGCGGAAGGTCTCGACCAGGAGCGGGTCCACGGGGTGTCCGAAGAGCGGGAAGTTGGCCACGCGGTAGTAGGTGGACGCCCGCTGGTAGGCCTCTGCCGCGCTGACGGCGTGCCCCTTGTCGTCGCTGCGGGCCGCCCATTCGGAGACCATGTCGGCGGTGGCCGTCCATTCCCGGTGCCAGCTCTCGGCGTCCCCCTCGGTGATCCGGGAGGCCGTGAGGGCGCACTCGCCGTACTCGGCGCCGCCGCCCGTCATGGTCATCAGCGCGCGGTCGGCGAACATCTGGAACAGCCGATCCTCGAACAGGCGCATGCTCCATGCCTACCCGGCGGAAACACCGTCAAGCAAATATGCACCTACCAAGCATTTGCTTGTTATTCCTGTGCGATGATCGGGGTTCCCCCCCGGCGAACGAAGGGAGCATGTATGGGCGTGCAGTGGGTGGCCTCGCACCGGGCCGCGATGGTCAGTCCCTACGGCGGCCTGAGCTTCACCAAGCCGCGCGGCGGGTTCACCGGGCGCACTGTGCGGCAGGTCGTCCACCTGCACCGGGGCGGCCCGGAGCTGCGGGTGTGGCTGAGCAACCAGTTCGGCAGCGGCCCGCTGCGCATCGGCGAGGCCTGGGCCGGCCGCCATCTGGGCGGCGGGCGGGTCGCCGACGGCCAGGCCAGGCTGACGTTCGGCGGCTCGGAGTCGGTGGAGATCGTGCCCGGCACCGAGGTGGTCAGCGACCTCACCGGCCTCGAGGTCCCCGACGACTCCGAACTCGCGATCAGCCTCCACGTGGTGGAGGACAGCGGCCTTGCCACCAACCATCCCGAGGCATTGCAGACCGGCTACGTCACCCCCGGGAACACGGCCTCCCTGCCCGAACCCGGCCTCGCGGAGGAGATCACCTCCCTCTACTGGATCAAAGGGGTGGACCTCAGACTGGAACGCTCCGAGGACGAGCCCCTCGTCGCCGCGTTCGGCGACTCCCTCACCGACGGCTCCGGCACCACCCCCGGCGCCCACCAGCGCTATCCCGACCACCTGTCCCGCCGGCTCGGCCTGCCCGTGCTCAACCTGGGCATCGGGGGCAACCGCCTGCTGCACAACGGTTTCGGGCCCGCGGGGCTGCTGCGCTTCCAGCCGGACGTGCTGTCCGTCCCCGGCCTCACCCATGTGATCATCGCGCTGGGGATCAACGACCTGGGCCTGCCCGCGATGCTCGGCGAGCCCGGGGCCGGCGCCGAGGAGATGATCGCGGGCTTCACCACCCTGGCCCGCCTGGCGCGGGAGGCGGGGGTGGTGCCGATCGGCGCGACCCTGCCGCCCTACGCCGGGACGGTCTCCTCCGGCTACCACTGCGAGAGCGGCGACCGGGTCCGCGCCGCCGTCAACGACTGGATCCGCCGGACCCCCGAGTACCACGCCTGCCTGGACATCGACGCGGCCGTGCGCGACCCGGAGCGGCCCGATCACTTCCACCCGGACCTGCACTGCGGGGACGGGCTGCACCCCAACGACGAGGGCGCCCGCGCCATGGCCCACGCGATCGACCTGGCCGCCTTCCGGGTGCCGCGGACCGGCCGGTGAGCGCTCCCAGCCCATGATCACCGAAGCTCTGCGGGTCTGAGCAGGGGTTCCCGCTCCGGCCTCCCCCGGCCGAACGGCACCCGGGACTGGCCTCACACCAAACTGGCTGATACCTATATCACCCAGGGCGACCTACAGAGAGCCAGGACAAGGTGGGACAAACCAACCAGAGGATCTTCCTGCGCGGCCAGGACGATCCCGGACCATGAGCGCGCACTGCACGAGGCCCGGATGCTCCGGCACCGTGGCGGACGGCTACTGCCTGGAATGCGGGCTGGCACCGGCACCGCTGGAAGGCCTCACCCACCCCGACCCCGGACTCCCCCGCACCGGCTCCCAGCGCCCCGGAGCCTGGAGCACCACCGCCCGCAGCACCGGCGGGGCGGGCAGCGGCAAGTCCCGGCGCGGACTGCTCGGCGCCGGCCTGGTCGAAGTCCCGCCCGTCCCCTACAAGGACCCCGCCGAGGCGGTCCTGCCCGACCCCGTCGTCACCGAACGCAAACGCTACTGCCGCTGCGGCGAGGCCGTCGGACGCGGCCGCGACGGCCGGCCCGGCCGGGCCGAGGGCTTCTGCCCCCGCTGCGGCGCCTCCTACTCCTTCCTGCCCAAGCTGCGGCCCGGCGACCTCGTCGGCGGCCAGTACGAGGTGCTCGGCTGCCTCGCCCACGGCGGCCTCGGCTGGATCTACCTGGCCCGCGACCGCAACGTCAGCGACCGCTGGGTGGTGCTCAAGGGCCTGCTGGACACCGAGGACCCCGAGGCGGGCGCGGTCGCCGCCGCCGAGAAGGCGTTCCTGGCCGAGGTCGAGCACCCCAACATCGTCCGGATCTACAACTTCGTCCAGCACCCCGACCCGCGCACCCTGCGGATGCTCGGCTACATCGTCATGGAGTACGTCGGCGGCCACGCGCTCAAGGACGTCCTGCGGGAGCACCGCCGCGAACACGGCGAGGACGGCGCCCTGCCCCTCGGCCAGGCCATCGCCTACGCCCTGGAGGTGCTGCGGGCCATGGGCTACCTGCACGGCCTCGGCCTGCTGTACTGCGACTTCAAACCCGACAACGCCATCCAGTCCGAGGAGCAGCTCAAGCTGATCGACCTCGGCGGGGTGCGGCGCATGGACGACACCGAGTCCGCCGTCTACGGGACGGTCGGCTACCAGGCCCCCGAGATCGCCGGGCTCGGCCCGTCCGTCGCCTCGGACCTCTACACCGTCGGCCGCACCCTGGCCGTGCTCAGCTTCCCCTTCCACGGCCACACCACCAAGTACGTGGCGAGCCTGCCTCCCCGCGAACAGGTCCCGGTACTGCGCGACCACGAGTCCTACGACCGGTTCCTGCGCCGCGCCACCGCCCGCGACCCCTACTCCCGGTTCCAGGACGCCCAGGAGATGGCCGAGCAACTCACCGGAGTGCTGCGCGAGGTGCTCTCGGCCCAGGACGGGCGGCCCCGCCCCGCGCCCTCCGCCCTGTTCGGCCCCGAACGCCGCGTCCCCTACGAGGGGATCACCCCGCGGGACGCGCTGCTGGCCCTGCCCACCCCGCTGCCCCGCCCCTCCGACGAGTCCGCCGAGTTCCTGGCGTCGCTGACCGTCGACGACCCCCGCGCCCTGCTGACGGCGCTCGCCTCCGCCCCCCGCGACTCCCCCGACCTGCGGCTGCGCCGGGCCCTGGCCCATCTGGAACTCGACGACCACGAGTCGGCCCGCCGGATCCTCGCCGGGCTGCGCGAGGACTGGCGGGCCGAGTGGTACCGGGCGGTGTCCGCGCTGGGCGCGGGTGAACTGCGGGAGGCCCGCCACCGGTTCGACGACCTCTACGACCTCACTCCCGGCGAGGCCGCCCCGAAACTCGCCCTCGGCTTCTGCTGTGAGCTGCTCGGCCGCCCGCCCGAGGCCGAGCACTACTACCAGACCGTCTGGCGCACCGACCAGACGTACGTGAGCGCCGCCTTCGGCCTGTCCCGGGTGCGCTCCGCCGCCGGGGACCGGGCCGGCGCCATCGCCGCGCTCGACGCCGTCCCCCCGGCCTCCAGCCACTTTCTGGGCGCCCGTGTCGCCGCGGTCCACACGATCGTTTCCAGCCGGGAACCTACCGATCTGTCCGAGCGCGAACTGATGGACGCCAGCCGTCGTCTCAGCCGTCTGGGCCTCGACGCGCAGCGGCACGGCCGGCTGTCGGTCGAGATCCTGCACTCCGCCCTGGACTGGGTGCTGGCGGGGAACACGTCCCAGGCCCGGATCCTGGGCTTCCATCTGACCGAGGAGGAACTGCGCCGCGGCCTCGAACACGCCTACCGGACCCTGGCCCGGCTCGCCGACGACCCCACCGAACGCCACGCCCTGGTCACCCGGGCCAACGCCATCCGTCCCAGAACGATGTTCTGACCCTCCCAGCGAACGGACTCCGATGCCCTGTCCCTCCTGCTCCGCCCCCGTCCTCGCCGGCGACCTGTTCTGCGAGGCCTGCGGCCATCGGCTGCGCACGGGCGCAGAGCCGCGGCCGGAGACCGCCGACCACCGGGAGATCGACCTGGGCGACGACGCCGCCGCGGTGAGCGACCGGGGGCTGCGCCACAGCACCAACCAGGACGGCATGGCCCTGTGCCGGATCTCCGGCGGGCTCGCCACCGTGGTCTCCGACGGCGTCTCGGCCTCCCCCCGGCCCGAGGAGGCCTCCCGCACCGCCGTCGACACCGGCATCGCCGTCCTGGCCCGGGAGCTGGAGGCCGGATCGGACCCGCGCGACGCCACCCGCACCGCCGCGCTGGAGGCGGCCAAGGCCGTGGCGGGGCTGACCGCCGACCGCTCCTCCGCCCCCGCCTGCACCTACATCTCGGCGGTCACCGGGGAGCTCGACGGACGCCCCGTCATCACCGTCGGCTGGATCGGGGACAGCCGCGCCTACTGGATCGGCGCGACCGGGGACGAGCTGCTCACCGAGGACGACTCGTGGGCCGAGCACGTCATCGCCCACGGCATGATGAGCGAGGAGGAGGCCTACTCCGACCGCAGGGCGCACATGCTCGTCGGCTGGATGGGGGCCGACGCCAGGGAGATCGACGTGCACGTGCGGGTCTACGCGCCCGAGGTGCCCGGCGTGCTGGTGGTCTGCACCGACGGCCTGTGGAACTACATGGCCTCGCCGCTGGCGCTCGCCGCCGCGCTCGCCGACCCGCTGGCCGACCCGGTCTCCGGGCCGCTCACCGGGCGCAGGGGCCGCCGCACCCCGCTGTCGGTCGCCCGCGAACTGGTGCGCACCGCGCTCTCCGGCGGCGGCCACGACAACATCACCGTTGCGATCATCCCGGTCGAAGGGGACGGCCTCGAAATATGACCACCAGGACCGCGTTCACCGTTTCCGTGGACCAGAACCGCTACCTGCCCGACGGCGGGACCGACCTCCACGCGATCGTCTCCGTCACCGGGACGGGCGGCTACGACGAGCCGGACGAGAACGTCCTGCTGCGGGTGGCGGTGCCGCGCGGTGTCTCGCTGCGCTCCCTCAAGCAGGTGCTGCCGTCCGAGGAGGACCTCACCGCGCGCGCCGCCGAGAGCGCCCCGCGCGTCTTCGACCACCCCACAGGGCGCTGGGGCCGCCGCGAGACCCGCGAGTACCACCTGCACCTGCGGGTCCCGGCCCACGACGTCGGCCAGTTGATGCGCGCGGCCCGGCTCTCGGTCCTCGGCGGCGGGCCGCTGGGCGCCGCCGACGTGTTCGCCGAGTGGACCGACGACCGCACCCGGTGCACCCGCATCGACGCGCGGGTCGCCCACTACACCGGCCAGAGCGAGCTGGCGGCGCGCATCCAGGCCGGCCTGGACGCCCAGCGGGCCGGGGACGCCGGGACCGCCGCGGCCGAACTGGACAGCGCGCTCCGGCTCGCCCGCGCCTGCGGCAACGTCACGCTGGCCACGGTGCTCAGCCGGGTCATCGAAGGCGACGAGACCACCTGCACCTTCCGGCTGCGCCGCGGCGCCCTCCGCCCCGGGCCGCCCCCTGCCGCCGCCCCCGCCGCCGCGGACGGCTCCGTCTGCCCCGGCTGCGACCTGCCGGGCGCCGGGCGTTTCTGCGAGGGCTGCGGCCACGACTTCGCCACCGGCGTGCCCGGCCCCCGGCCCGTGCCGCGGACCGCCGCCCGGTCCCGCTGGTACGTGGTGGTCAGCACCGACCCCGAGTACCACCGGCAGGTCCTCTCCGAGAGCGGCAGCGAGGCCGGACGGCTGCCGAGCCCGCCGCGGCGGCCCGGGCGGCACCTGCCCCTCACCGGCGGACGGGTGCTGCTGGGCCGGCGCAGCTCGCTGCGCGGCACCGTGCCCGACATCGACCTGGCCGAACCCACCCGCGACCCCGCCGTCTCGCGCACCCACGCCGTCCTGCTCGCCCGCGACGGCAGCTGGTCCCTGATCGACCCGGGCTCGGCCAACGGCACCCGGCTGAACGAGGTGGCCGCCCGGGTCGCCGTCGGCGCCGAGATCCCGCTCCGCGAGGGCGACCGCATCCACGTCGGCGCCTGGACCACGGTCGAGCTGCGAAGAGAGTCGCTGTCGTGAGCAGCGCGGCGGTCGAGGCGGTCCGGCGGCTCGCCGGACGCGGCCCGGTCCCCAGGACCGTGCCCGGCCACCTCCGAGGCTGGACGGCGGCGGCGCTGATAGCCGTCATCGCCCTGGTCGCCGCGGTCTCCACCGGCCTGGAGGACGCCCGCCAAGGCGTGCGGCTGGTCGGCGAGGACGCCGGGCCGCAGGTGGTGCACACCGGGCACCTGTACTTCGCGCTCAGCGACATGGACGCCCAGCTCGCCGGAATGCTGCTCATCGGCCGCGAACACGGCCTGGGCGTCGGCCGCGACGGCTCCGCGGACCTCTACGTCGACCGGCGGGGCGAGGCCCACCGGACGCTGCTGCAGGCCTTCGAGATCGCCGGGGCGGACACGGCGAGCCGCCGCACCGTCCAGGACATCCTGGACGGCCTCGGCCGGTACGAGCAGCTCGCCTCCCACGCCCTCGTCCTCGACGACCGGTCCCGGCACAAGGCGGGACCGCCGCCGCGCGACGTCCTGGACGTCTACCGGCGGGCCACCGACCTGATGCGCCAGGACATCCTGCCCAAGGCCTACAACCTCACCCTGGAGAACGCCAGCGTCGTCCGCCGCGCGTACGTGGACGAGCGCTCGCACGTCCTGCGCTCCCGCGTCGCCGTCGGCGTCACCTCGGCGGTGCTGCTGGCCGTGCTCGCGGGGCTCCAGATCTACCTCTCGCGCCGCTTCCGGCGGCTGCTCAACCCGGCGCTGGTGCTGGCCACCGCGCTGACGCTGGTCCTGTCGGGCTGGGCCCTGCTCGTCCTGAGCAGCACCTCCTCGCACCTGCGCGACGCCAAGGAGGAGGGCTTCGACCCGACCCTCGCCTTCACCCGCGCCCGGGCGATCAGCAACACCGCCGCCGCCGACCAGACCCGCTTCCTGCTCGACCCCGAACGCGCCGACACCTACACCCAGGTCTACTTCGACACCTCCCAGGCCATCGCCTACCGGGAGGCCGGCAACCTCGCCGACTACTACCGGAGGCTGGCCGAGGACCCGATCGAGCTGGGCTTCCTCGGCGGCGTGCCCCCCAACGCCGAGGTCCTCGTCCGCTACCGGTCCTTCCAGCGCCAGGACGAGTCGATGCGCGACCTGGCGCGCCAGGGCCGGGCCCGGCAGGCCATCGTCCTGCGCACCGGCCCCATGTCCCAGACCTTCACCGACTACGACCGGGAGCTGAGCAAGCTCATCGCGGACCGGAACGCCGACTTCGCACGGGAAATCGACGCCGGCTCCGCGGCCCTGGAGGGCTGGAACCGGGGCCTGCCCGCGGCGGGGCTCGTCCTGGCCGTGCTCATCGTCCTGGGCGTGCGGCCCAGACTCGCGGAGTACCGTTGACCAGCACCCCCCTCAGACGCCTCCTGGCCTCCCTCCTGGCCGTCTCCCTCGCCCTGACCACGGCCGCCTGCGGCGTCGAGCGCTCCTCCGGCGTGGAGGGCAAGGAAGTCCTCAGAATCGGTGTGAAGTACGACCAGCCCGGCATCGGGCTGCGGCTGCCCGACGGCTCCTTCGAGGGCTTCGACATCGACGTCGCCTCCTACGTCGCCGAGCGGCTCGGGGCCGACCGAGTCGAGTTCGTCGGCCTCACCTCCGGCGGCCGCGAGGAGTTCCTGGCCGAGCGGAAGGGCGACCTGGTCGTGGCCAGCTACTCCATCACCCCGCTGCGCAAGACCATGGTCAACTTCGCGGGCCCCTACTACGTCGCCCACCAGGACATCATGGTCCGCAAGGGCGAGAAGGAGATCCGCGGCCCCCGCGACCTGAAGGGCCGCAGGCTGTGCAAGAGCGAGGGCTCCAACTCCTGGAAACGGGTCGTGGAGGAGCTCGGCATCCCGGCGGAACTCGTCGACGCCGGAACCTACGGCGAGTGCGTCCAGCTGCTCCTGGACGGCGGGCTCGACGCCGTCACCACCGACGACCTGATCCTCGCCGGATTCGCCATGCGGCAGCCCGACGCCTTCCGCATGGTCAACGCGAGGTTCACCGACGAGAAGTACGGCATCGGGCTGCACAAGGACGACATCGGCGGTTGCGAGGCGGTCAACCGCGCCCTCACCCGGATGTACCAGGACGGGACGGCGGAGCGGCTCCTGTCCCGGTGGTTCGCGCCGACCGGGTTGAAGACCGCCACCACCGTCCCGCAGTTCGAGGGATGCGGCTGAGACCCTAGCGGGCCGCCCTCATGCGCATGGCGTGCTGCACCAGGGTGATGAGCACTTCCTTGGAGGACTCCTTCTCGCGGGCGTCGCACAGCAGCACCGGGATGTCCTTGCCGATCTGCAGCGCCTGCTTGACCTCGCCGGCCTCGTACTTCTGCGCCCCGTCGAAGCAGTTGACCGCCACGATGAACGGGGTGCCGCGGCGCTCGAAGTAGTCGATCGCCGGGAAGCAGTCGGCCAGCCGCCGGGTGTCGGCCAGCACCACGGCGCCGAGCGCGCCGAGCGCCACCTCGTCCCACATGAACCAGAAGCGCTCCTGGCCGGGGGTCCCGAACAGGTAGAGGACGAACTCGTCGCCGAAGGTGATCCGGCCGAAGTCCATCGCCACCGTGGTGGTCCGCTTCGTCTCCACCCCGTCGAGGTCGTCGACCCCGACCCCGCGGTCGGTGAGCACCTCCTCGGTGCGCAGCGGCTCGGTCTCCGAGACGGCGCCGACCAGGGTCGTCTTCCCCGCGCCGAAGCCTCCCGCCACCAGGATCTTGATGGCGGTGGGCATCTTGCGGCGGGCTCCGGTCGCGCTAGAGGGCGCGGAGGCCATCGATCACCGCCTGGTACATCCTGAGGTCCTGCATGTCGATCTCCGGTTGGGGTTCCTGGACGGTGACGAGACCCCTGTCGAGCAGGTCTCCGAGCAGCACCCGGACCGTGCCGGTGGGCAGGTCCAGATGCGCGGTGATCTCGGCCACCGACATCATCGTCTGGCAGAGGCGGAGGATCGCCAGGTGCTCCGGTCCGAGGCCGATGCCCACCGCCGGGGCGGGGCCGGTCGCCTCCACCAGGGTGATCAGGTCGAATTCCCCGCGGACCGGCTGGAGCCGGCCGCTGGTCATCACGTACGGCCTGACCAAGGGGCCGGCGCTCTCGTCCAGCCAGCGCTCGTTCTCGGGCTCCTGCGGCGGATAGCTCACGCCGACTCCGTGACCCTCGCGGGCGTGGAGAGATGGTGGCCCAGCTTGGTGACCATCATGGCCATCTCGTAGGCGATGAGCCCGACGTCGGCGTCCTCGCTGCTGAGCACCGCCAGGCAGGCTCCCTGCCCGGCGACGGTGACCAGCAGGAAGGCCGAGCGCATCTCGATGATGGTCTGGCGGACCGCGCCGCCGCCGAAGCGCTCTCCCGCGCCCTTGGCCAGGCTCTGGATGCCTGCGGCGACGGCCGAGAGGTGCTCCGCGTCGTCCCTTCCGATGCCCTGGGACTGGGCCATGAGCAGCCCGTCGGCGGACAGCACGATCGCGTGCTCCGCCTCATTGACCCGCTTGACCAGGTCGTCGAGCAGCCACGCCAGGTCGGCGCCGGCTCCTGTCTTCTGCATCACTCGGTCTCACTCTCAACGGAGGCGGCCCTGCCGCGCAGGGTGCCGCTTTGGAACGCGCCCACGATCCTTCGGATCTCTTCGGGCGAACGGCCGGGGTCGTCTTCGACGGGCTCGTCCGTGGACTCCTCGCGCAGCGGCGCGGCGAGGCTGGCCTGGGGAACTCTGACCGGCAGGCCCGAGGCGGTGACCTCGGCCCCCGCCTGGTCCTGTGTCTGTGCCTGCGGCTGCCGCACCGGCAGCGGTCCGGTCGCGTCGTGGGCCGGTGCGGTCAGCGGTTCTTCGGGGGGCGACGGGACCAGGACGGGGGTGAACCTCTCCCCGTTCCGGGATTCCATCGGGTCGGTGACTTCCGGCATGGTCGCCCCGACGACCGTCAGAGACTGCGACGGCGCGCCGGACTCTCCTTCCTCCAGCAGTTCCCGCGGGATGATGACCACCGCGGTCGTTCCCTTGTAGGGAGAACGCTTCAACGTCACCTGCACGCCGTACCGTTCGGCGAGCTTGCCGACCACGTAGAGGCCGAGCTGCACCGAGCTGGAGAGGTTGAACTCCGGCGGGTCGGCGATCTTCCGGTTGATGGACTCGAGGTTCTCGTCCGACATGCCCAGACCGCGGTCCTCGATCTCCAGGGCGTACCCGGAGGCCACCATGTGGCCGGAGATCTGCGCGTAGGTGTAGGGCGGCGAGAACGACACCGCGTTCTCGATCAGCTCGGCCAGCAGGTGGGCGATGTCGGCGACTGCCCGGCCGACGAGGCTGACCTCGTCGATGGGCATGACGGTCACCCGGGTGTAGTCCTCGACCTCGGCGACGGCCGAGCGGACCACGTCGACCATGGGGACCGGCCTGCGCCAGCCGCGGGCGGGCGTCGCTCCGGAGAGGATGATGAGGTTCTCGGCGTTGCGCCGCATACGGGTCGCGAGGTGGTCGAGGCGGAAGAGGTCCTCGAGTTCCTCGGTGTCGATCTCGCGGCGTTCCATCTGGTCCAGCAGGGTGAGCTGCCGGTGCACCAGCGCCTGGGAGCGGCGCGCCAGGCTCAGCAGGATGTCGCGGATGCCGCGCCGCAGTTCGGCCTGCTCGACCGCGGTGCGGATCGCGGTCTCCTGCACGGCGTTGAACGCCTGGCCCACCTTGCCGATGTCGTCGTCGCCGAACGCCAGCGGCGGCGCCTCGGCCTTGACGTCCAACTGCTCGCCGTGGCCGAGCCGTTCGACGACGCTGGGCAGCCGCACGTCGGACAGCTCGTGAGCGGCGTCCTTCAGCCGTTCCAGCTGCCGCACCAGGTGCCGTGCGGTGGTGATGGACAGCACCACCGAGGCGAGGACCGCGAGGAAGCCCAGACCACCGGCCAGGGCGAGCCGGACGATGACCCAGGTCGCGATGGGGGTGGCGTCCTCGACGAGCCGGTCGCCGGCGTCCCACGTGATGTCCTGCGACTCCGCCAACCAGGTGGTGGCTGCGTCGTTCCAGGCGACGAGGGAGATGGCTTGAATGGGTTTGCGGTGGTTGTTGCCCATCATCGCCAGCAGGCGGTCCTCCAGGGCCGTCACCGCCGCCAGGGACTCGCTCCTGTTGTGCCTCTCGACCGTTTCCGGGGAGAACTCGGCGAGCCGCTCGATCACTTCGGCCCGCGCGTGGCGCTGGACGCCGAGCAGCCGGTGGAACTCGGAGTAGGAGGCGTTGGTGAAACGCCCGGTGGCCAGCACTCCGGAGACCAGCGCGTCCTCCTGGGAGAACAGCTCGTTGTACCGGTCGAGCGCGACCAGGGTCCGGGTCTTGGCGGCGAAGTCGTTGTCGTCGAGAGTCGCCATGCCCCCGTACACCCGGTTCATCGAACCGATCGCTTCCGTGTAGAGCGAACGGGCCCAGTCGGACGACCTGCCGTCGGGGGTGTCGAACCAGGCGCGCGCCTTGTCCAGTTCCTCGAGCGCCGTGAAGGACTGCGCGAGCTGCGCCTCCAGGGCGTCGTTCGCGGCCAGCTTCGTCATGGTCGAGCGGGCGTCCCGCAGGTAGGCCGCTTTTTTGCGGTCGGTGCTCGCCCGCTGGTCGCGCAGGGCGTTGGCGTTCGCCTGCGTCCGGTCGCCCGTGAGCAGCATGG
Organism: Actinocorallia sp. B10E7; assembly: GCF_039871655.1. Lineage (NCBI taxonomy): Bacteria > Bacillati > Actinomycetota > Actinomycetes > Streptosporangiales > Thermomonosporaceae > Actinocorallia > Actinocorallia sp. B10E7. Next base: position 325,218 of record NZ_JBDPLZ010000002.1, on the reverse strand, counting down.
ACAGCCGACGTTCTTTCTGGAGGTCGACGATGAGGGGGTCTCCCGGCTGGGCGATCCCCTTGTCGAGCTGGTTGACCCACAGGAGGTTCACACCCTCGCGGAGCGTGACCCAGGCGGCGAAAACCCACAACGCGGCGAGCGAGAGCAGCAGGGCCGTGATTTTGGTCCGCACACTGGAATTGCGGAGGCGCATTACAGCCGCTCCATCGCATCAATAGACAAGAAGGTCGTTGAACTCTGGCAACGTCCCGTTAACAGTGCCGTATCAAGCGGATCCGGACATCTTCGGCGGAACCGCTGTCAGCAGACGGGAGAACGATAGCAACTTAGCGAACAACCCACCAAAGTACCGGCAAGATTCCCACATCTCCCGAGCCTCCGCAAAAGCAATGCGTTCCGGAGTATAAGGATAATTCTAAGTGACCAACGTACCGTCGAGCTGCACTTGAGCGAGGTGGGAGGCTGCCAGCACCGCGGCGCGCACGATCGCGACGGGGAGATACAGATCCTTGTCGTGCCAGAGCGCCGACGGCTCGTCGTCCGAGGCCTCCTCCAGGAAGCCGGCTCCCGCCCGCACCGCCTCGGCCGCGTCCTCCGGCTCGCCGGCGAGCAGCAGGACGTGCAGGGCGTAGGCGCTCTCCTCCGCGGTTCCGCCCCACACGCCCCAGGAGCCGTCGGGCCGCTGGGTTCCGCGCACCCAGCGCACGGCCGCGCGGACCGAGTCCGCCGACTCCTCGCCCCCGAACTCCGCCAGGGCCAAGGCGGCCGCCATCGTCGCGTAGTAGGGCGAGGCGTGCCAGCGGTCCGTCCAGGAGCCGTCGGCCCGCTGCACGTTCCGCAGCCAGGCCGCGACCTTGGCCGCGGTGGCCTCGTGCCCGACACCGGGCTCCAGCCGCGCGTACTGACCGAACGCTTCCAGCACATGGGCGTTGGTGGTGACCGAACGCCCCTGCTCGCCGCCGGGCCAGGTGCGGAAGTTGGTCTCCGTCTCGTATTCGGTGAGCGGGTCGGGCGCGACGCGCCTGCCCAGCAGCGTCAGGGCGTAGAGGACCGCGGAGGTGGTGTCGGCGTCCGGGGGCAGGCCCGGTCCAGTGGCCACGCCGTCCGGGCCCAGCGGCTCGGACAGGCTCAGCAGCAGCTCCGGGTGGGGGTCGAAGGCCAGCCCCGCCCTGCTCAGCAGGGTCAGCACCCAGGACCGTTCGAAGACGGTGATCGGCAGTCCACAGGCCACCGGACCGCCGTGCTGGCGGGCGGCGGTCTCCAGGAAGCGCCGGGAGGGATCGGACGGCGGGGGCTCCGTCCGGCCCAGCCAGGCGGCGGTCGCGGCGGGCGACGCGCCCACCCCGCCCATGCTCTCCACCGGGACCCCGGGCAGCCCGGCCGCGGCGGAACCGATGATCTCGAGCGCGTGCCACATCTTCTGCGGCAGCGTTCCGCCCTCCCTCGCCGTGGTGATGACCAGGTCCAGGGTGCCGTCGTCGAGTGCCGCGGGCACCGGCAGCGTCCCGGGTAGGCGGGAGTTGACCGAACGGATCAGCGAAGCCGAGATCAGCTCGATCGCCGGGGTGTCCGGGAGCGGCGGCAGCGCCGCCAGCAACGGGCGCATCCGGTCCAGACCGCGGCGGGCGGCGGCCACCGCCTCGGCCGACCCCTCGGCCAGCAGCGCGTCGATCGCGCTGAGCGAGGGCACGAGGAGGTAGCCCGGTTCGCCGTCCGGCCCCCAGCCTCCGTCTGGCCGCTGGGCGCGCAGCAGGAAGGCGACCCGTTCGGCGTGCCCGGCCAGCCAAGGGGTGAAGGCCACCAGCCGCCCGGTCTCGTAGACCGACGCCGAGACCTGACCCCAGGGCTCGGCGAGCAGTCCGTCCACCAACTCCTGGGCCCGGAGGTCGACATCGCGGATCAAAATTCGACACCCCAGTAGTCCGTGACGCCATAGAAACCGCTGCAGAACTCCATCTGCCGGCGCATATAGCCGCCATGCTCCGGCGGGAGCGGCTCCAGCAGCCGCACCGCCTCGGCGGACAGCTCGACGACCTTCCGCTCGACGGCCGGCCGGTCGACCCCCAGCAGCAGCGCGTTGAGGTCGCCCCACTGCAGATCGCGCTCGTAGGTGCCCAGATCGTTGAGCAGCCGGATCACCTGCTGGACGGCCCGGCTGGCCTTGCGGACCTCCGCGAGCTCGCCGGACGCTCCGTTGGCGATCCAGTGTGCGAAGAAGACGAAGGCGAACCCGAGGTTGTCGGCGTTGTCCAGGTACTCCTCGAAGGAGGGGCGCGGCCCGCGGCTCTTCCAGCGCCACTCCAGCGCCATCCCGTCGAGCATGTCCCGGAGCTCTTCCCGCCAGATCTCGCGCAGGGCGGGGTCCGGCGGGAGGTCGTCGCGGAGTTCGGCGAGGAAGACGGTGAGCTCGTCCTCCGGCTCCGCCCCGTCGGCCACCGAGGCGACCCGGGCCAGCAGCGCGCCGACCTCCTCCTCGCTCTGCGCCTGGTAGTCGACGAGCCAGTCCAGCCCGAACGCCCACAGGCAGGTCTTGTTGGCCGCGGTGAGCTGGTCGGCGTCGTACCAGGGGCCGCTGAAGGCGGCGGCTTGGGCCAGGGTGCCGAACAGCGCCGGATCGAACTCCGGCTTGTCGTACAGGCCGGGGTACTTCTGCGCCCAGGCGCGCATCCGGCGCTGCGACTGGCCTCCGACGGCCGCCGCCACTCCGCAGCTCCGGGCGTTGAGCAGGTCGTTCACCACATGTCCTCGTGTCGTTCGGGCTCAGCGAGCGGGCCGCACGACCATCTCGACCTTCTCCAGCGGTTTGATGGTGGCTCCCACCACCCGGGTGGGTTCGGACGGCGTCACGTTCACCAGGCGGAACCTGCTGAACAGCCCCGACAGCAGCAGCAGCGCCTCCGTCGCGAAGAGGTGGTTGCCGATGCAGAGGTGGCCGCCGGCCCCGAAGGGGAAGTAGGAGTATCGATTCGGGGGCGGGGCGTCCGGGGCGAACCGCTCGGGGTCGAACTCCAGAGGCCGGTCCCAGTACTTCTCGCTCCGGTGGCTGATGAACGGGCTGATCAGGATGTCGGCGCCCCGGGGGATGTGCACCCCGTCGATCACGTCGTCGTCCACCGCGATCCGGCTGAACAGCCAGCCCACCGGCATGTAGCGCAGCAGTTCGTCGATGACCTGCTTGGTGTAGACCAGACGCGGCAGGTGCTCGGGGCCCACCTCGTCGGTCCCGACGACCTCGTCGATCTCGGCGGTCAGCTTCTCGTAGACCTCCGGATGCCGGGCCAGGATCGGCATCAGCCAGACCATCGCCGAGACCGTGCTCTCGCTCGCCGCGCCGTAGACCCCGGAGAAGTTGTCGCGCAGCCACTTGGGCGAGGGCGCGCCACCGTCCGGGCCGGGGGCTCCCAGGAGCAGGGTGAGCAGGTCGTCGTCGCCCTCCCGCGGCTGGGCCGCAGCCACTTCGTACATGTGCTTGTCGAAGACCTTGATGGCCTCGGCGAACACGCGGTCCTTGGGGCGGGGGACCCAGTCGGGCAGGAACGGGGTGACCACCCGGGGGATCATGGCCGGGATGAGGGTGTTGGTCGCGGCGGTCAGCTCGTCCGACTGCTCGCGGGTGATCCGCTGGCCGAAGATGAGACCGACGACCGCCTTGGTCACGATGGAGGACATCAGGTCGTCGACGTCTACCGGGGCGCCCGTACGGGCCGGCTCCTCCAACGCGTTCAGTCCTTCGTTGACGAAGCCCGCGATCTTCGACTGGACGAGCTTGATCTGCCGCGCGGTGAACATCGGCTGCATGATCCGGCGGCTGTGCACCCAGGTGTCGCCGTCGTCCGCGCCGAGGATGCCGTCGCCGAACAGGTCCTTCAGCGGGGAGTAGAACATGCCCCCGCGTGCGTAGTTGCCCTGGTTGGCCCGCAGGATGTGCTGGACGTGGTCCGGTGCGGTGACCAGATAGGGGCTGCAGACCTTCGCGTCAAGGCGGACGATCTCGCCGTCCGCCTGGCGGCCCCATTCCGCAAATGAGTTCAACGGGTCCCGGAGGAGGCTCGGAATGTCTCGGTAAATAGGAAGACTACGCGCTTTTACAGCCGACCTCATGGAAGTGCTCAGGGCCATCGGTCCGACGCCTCTTCTCACCAGTTTCCATCCAGGGAACACCTAAACCTGGATCAGATCAGACAAATCCGACAACTCGCAAGTTCTTCTTGATCCACTTTGCAGATCAAGAGTGCACGAAGCCGACACAACAGACAAGTCGATGTGACATAGAGCACACAAACACAGTAAGTGATCATCAATGAACTCTCCGTCGCAATCCTTTCTCGAAACAACTCTCCGTGATCGGCCCATCATCGAAAGATGCTTACGGGAATGAAACACGAATGGTTTAGCATGCAGTATTTCTTTGCCAGAGTTGACGCGAAGATCTGTTGTAGTGGAAAGGGCTGCGAATGACGCCCGGTGCGCTCACCCCGCCGGACAAGGTCACGGGGACGCTGGACGAGACGAGGCGGTGGATGCGTCCGGCCATGCAGGAAGCGGTGGAGCGGCTGCACCCCGTTCCCCGGCTGATCTCCGGATTCGCCCTCGGCTGGCTGACAGCCGGCGGCAGCCCCCGGACGGGCACCGGGGGCAAGGGCGTCCGGCCCGCGCTGGCCGGGCTGGCGGCGGCCGCCGCCGGCGGGCGCGCCGAGGACGCCGCACTGGGCGCGGCCGCCGTGGAGTTCGTCCACGCCTTCTCCCTGGTGCACGACGACATCATGGACGGCGACGAGCTGCGCAGGCACCGGGCGACGGCGTGGAAGGCCTACGGGGTCGGAGCGGCGGTCCTGACCGGAGACGGGCTGCTGGCCCTGGCCCTGGACACCCTCGCCAAGACCGGGAACGCGGACGCGGTGCTCCGGCTGACGTCCGTGCTGGTGGAGCTCGTCAACGGACAGGCGGCCGACACCGCTTTCGAGGGCCGGCCTTGGAGCGGTCCCGAGGCGGTCACCGTGGAGGAGTACCGCGAGATGGCCGTCGGCAAGACCGCGTCGCTGCTCGGGTGCGCGGCCTCGATCGGATGGCTGCTGGGCGGCGGCGACCGCGAGGGCGCCGACCGGATGGACCGGATGGGCCGGCATCTGGGGCTGGCATTCCAGGCCGTCGACGACCTGCTGGGGATCTGGGGGGATCCCTCGGCGACGGGTAAGGCCGTCTACGGCGACCTGAGGCAGGGGAAGAAGAGCCTCCCCGTCGTCGCGGCGCTGCGGTCGGGGAACGAGGAGCTGGCGCGACTGCTCGAGGCGCGGCCCGAGGACGAGCACGAGGCGCGGCGGGCGGCGCTGCTGATCGAACGGGCGGGCGGGCGGGAGTACACCGAGGAACTGGCGGAACGGGAGTTGGCGGCGGCGCTGGCGCTCATCGAGGAGACGGGCGGACCCGGCAGCGCCGAGCTGGCGGCGCTGGCCCGGTACGTCGTCTCGCGGCGCGCCTAGAGAGCCTTGAGGTCCTCCAGGACCCGCTGAAGCAGAGCCTGGTCCGCCTGCACCATGCGGCGGCCGGGCCTGTGGACCTCCAGCAGGCCCCGGTGGCACAGCTCGCCGGCGAGCACCTTCACCACGCCCAGCGGCAGGTCGAGGTCCGAGGCCAGGTCCGCGACCGCCGCGGGCTGCCAGCACAGGGCCAGCATGTGGGACTCCTCACGGGACAGCCGCATGTCGTGCGGCGGCTCCCGTCCGGTCGCGCACAGCAGGGTCACCAGGTCGAGCGAGACGCCCCGGGGCTGGGTGCGGCCCCGGACCACAGCGTAGGACCGGACGATCGGCCCCGCCTCGTCGTCGACCCAGCGTTCGTCAAAACGCGCCATCGCCGGCTCCCGGCTGCCTGGGCGCCGCCGACAGCAAGCGGCGCACCCGCTTGACCAGCATCGACATCTCGTAGGCGACGAGGCCCGCGTTGGCTCCCGCTTCGCTCAGCACCGCCAGGCAGCTTCCGCTCCCCGCCGCGGCCACGAAGAACAGGCCGGTGTCCAGCTCGACGATCGTCTGCCTGACCTCGCCCGCGCCGAAGTGGGCGCGGGTCCCGCCCGCCAGACTGTGCAGCCCGGAGGCGAGGGCCGCCAGATGGTCGCCCTCCTCCCGGCTCACCCCCTGGGAGACCCCCATCACCAGTCCGTCCCGGGACAGGACGACGGCCTTGCGCACCTCGCCGACCCGGGTCACCAGGTCGTCCAACAGCCAGCTCAGCTCGGTGGCCGCACGGGTATTGGTCATGATCCGTATCCGTCCTCATCGTTCTCGTTCCGGGCTCGCTGCCATCCGGCCTGCAGCGAGCTGAAGAGGTCACGGCTGTCTTCGGGGGCCCGGTCCTCGGGTTCGAAGGGCTCGGGGCCGGCGGGCGCCGAGAGGGGGTCGCTGCGCAGCTGCGGAGCCAGGCTGTTCTGCCTGACCCGGCGGGGCAGCCCGCCCTCCTCGCTCGGCGGGATGACGGACGAGGCCTGGCCCGCGGGCGTGTGGGCGGCGACGGGCGTGGAGGGGGAACTGGAGGCGGGCGCGGCGATGGAGGCGGGCGGCTGCGGCATGGGTCCGGTACCGGACTCCATCGGCGTCGACGACGGGCCGCGCGCCTCGATCGAGGGCTGCTCGTCGTGGATCGCCGACTCCGGGACGATCAGCGAGTGCGGCATCACCACGACCGCGCTGACGCCTCCGTAGGCCGACGGCTGCAGGGTCACCTTGATGCCGTGCCGGGCGGCCAGGCGCGAGACCACGAACAGGCCGAGCCGGTCGGTGTCCGCCAGGTCGAACTCGGGGGCCCTGGCCAGGCGCTCGTTGAGCTCGGCGAACTCCGCCGGGGTGAGGCCGACACCGCGGTCGACGATCTCGACGGCGAACCCGTTGCCCACCACCTCGCCGTGCACCAGCACCTCGGTGGGCGGCGGAGAGTAGGCGGTGCCGTTCTCGATGAGCTCGGCCAGCAGGTGGATGACGTCGGTGACGGCGGCGCCGGTCAGCGCCACCGGGGAGTTGGCCACCACCTCGACCCGGGTGTAGTCCTCGACCTCGGCGACCGCGCCGCGCAGCACGTCCGACATGTGCACCGGCTTGCTCCAGGAGCGGCCGGGTGCGGCGCCCGAAAGGATGATGAGGCCCTCGGCGTGCCGCCGCATGCGGGTGGTGAGGTGGTCGAGCTGGAACAGGTCGTTGAGGGTTTCGGGATCGGCCGCCTTGCGCTCCAGCGCGTCCAGCATGCGCAGCTGCCGGTGCAGCAGCGACTGGCTGCGCCAGGCCAGGTTGAGGAAGACCCTGCTGATGCCCTTGCGCAGGTGCGCCTCGCCGACCGCGGTCTGCATGGCGGTGTTCTGCACCCGGTTGAAGGCGTCGGCCACCCTGGCGACCTCGGTGGTCTTGGCGCCGACGTCCAGCGGCGGCACCTCCTGGGCCACGTCGACGTTCTCACCGCGCCGCAGCCGGCCGACGACCCAGGGGAGCCGCCGTTCGGCCAGCTCCCACGCCGCGTTCTGCAGCTGCGCGATCTCCTTGGCGAGGCTGCGGACGAGCATCAAGGTGAGCACGACGGAGACGACGACCGCCAGCAGACCGGCGCCGGCGGCCATGGTCAGCCGCTGGATGACCGCGTCCCCGACCTCCTTGGAGTCGTCCTTGATGACCACGCCGGCCTTGTTCACGTTGTCGGTCCACAACGTGAGGAGCTGTTCGACGGTGACGGACCAGTCCTTGGCGACCGCGGCGGGCAGCCGCCCCGAGGGGCTCGCGCCGGCCTGCGCGACCGCGCCCTCCAGCTGGCTGAAGGCCGCGTAGTGCGGGGAGTTGAAGATCTCCCGCATGAGGGCGGCCATCTTCTCGCCCAGGTTCTCCTGGGCCATCGCCGTCATCTGCCGGTGGCCCGCCATCAGGATTCCGAACTCCTGGGCCTGCATCTTGGTCAAGCGGCGGTCGCCGACGAGGGCGGAGCCGACCAGGAGGTCCTCCCGCATGACGAACTCGCGGGCCCAGTTGTAGGAGATGAGCGAGTTGCTCTTGCGGTAGAGGTCGACGTCGTCGGCGATCAGCAGTGAACCGAAGACGTTGAGTCCCGCGTTGATGACCTCGGTGTAGGAGGCGGTCGCCGTGGCGGGGTTGACCAGCTTGCCGTCGACGTCCTCGCGGAGCGCGGCCAGCCCGTCCAACTGGGTGCTGAAGGTGTCGATGAGCTTGGCGGTGTCGGCGCCGACCGCGTCGCGCACCTCGTCGGTGAGCGCCTTCTCGCGATAGGTCTTCAGGAACTGGTCGACCTGGCCCCGCAACCCGACGAGCTGCTGGTGGATCTGGCCCTCGGTGCCCTGCTCGCCCGCGACGTGGAAGACGCTCAGCTTCCGCTCGTACTGCAGGGCCCCCATCAGGGAGGCGGAGGGCAGGCCGACGCTCTCGTACGCGGTGTCGATCTTGAACTTGCTCTGGGCGTCGGGGAGGGTGAGGCTCAGCGCGAAGCCCCAGAGCCCGACGAGCGAGAGCAGCGGAACCACGAGGAGGAGGGCGATCCTGGCCCGGATGCTACGTGTCCGGGACGTGGGCAGAGCCATGACAACCTGCGCAATCCTGTAATAGCCGTCACACGGCTTTCAGAAAGCTCATGTTGCACGTCAGGCGCATGGCAGGTCAACCTAGCCAAAACTCAACAAACCCGTCAGCGGAAGTCAACGTCCGGTGTACAGGTAGCCCAACCGCCTGACAGTGACGATCCTCTCGCGATAAAATCCCCGGCCGCCGCGGAGTCCGTGCACGTGAACATCCACCCTCCGCGGGGATCCCGCCTGTGCGCCCCGGACCGCCCGCGGGAGCCGACCCGGCCAGGACTGGCCGTCAGACGGACCGACGGTTCGAACTCCTGCGTGTGCGATGCTGAAACCGTGCGCTTCAACCAGGTGATGGTCGTACGGGATCGGGCCAGGGCCCGCGTGTTCCGCAAGTACCTCATGGAGAACGAGGGCAACGTCATCGCGGTGCGGCGCCACCCCGCCGTGCTGCTGCGCTACTTCTGCGAAGTGCTCGGCGGGCTCGTCGCCGCCGGCGCGCTCACCGGCTGGCTCGGCGGCGGCGCGGCCGTCGTCGTCATCTGGATCGCCTGGCTCGCCCTGGTCGGCCGGCTGCTGTGGAAGCTGCTCACCTGGCTGGTGGAGTTCTTCATCGTCACCGACCTCCGCCTGATGTACATCCGGGGCCTGATCGCCCGCCGCGTCGGCATGATCCCGCGCGGCAAGGTCACCGACATCAGGATGGAGCGCACGGTGATGGGCGAGATCCTGGACTACGGCACGTTCATCATGGAGAGCGCCGGAGACGACCAGGCCTTCAGGACCGTCACCTTCATGCCCTACCCGGAACAGCTCTACTACGAGGTCTCCTCCGCCCTCTTCTCCTCCGAGGGCGTCGACGACTGACCCCCGGGCCCGAGGGGACGGCCTCTGGGACAACCGCCCCTGTTCGCCGGGACACAACCGACCCCATAGTCGCTGCGTCCAAAGGTTCGACGGCACCTCACCAGCGCACAGGGAACGGGGCGACGTGACCATACCTCCCACCCACGGTGATCTCTCCCAGGAACTCCTGCACAGCCCGCAGTGGACGGACCGGATGGTCGCCGCCTCGGGCATCCCGGTCGTGGACGTCCCTTTCGTCACCGTAGGGGGCGGAATCGGCTCCTTCGTGACAGTGGACTACCTGCGCATCTACGGAGTCCCCACCTCGCAGATCCGCGTCCTGACCAACCTCGACCACCCCTGGCAGACCTACGAGTACCTGACCCGCTGTTCGCAGATCCCCAGGGCCGAACGCATCCGCTCCGACTCCAGCTCCCGCCCGGACAACATCTGGGGGTTCCCGTCCTACGCGCTGGAGGAGGCGTGGAAGGAGAAGTCCCTCGGACACCTCTTCAACGTCGTCACCGAACCCGTCTTCAACGACTACTGGACACCGCGCGCGGGCACCGTCTTCACGAACCTCGAACGCGAGGCCAGACGCATCGACTACTTCTCGATGGTCGCCAAGGGCAACGTCCGCATGGTGCGCAGGAGGACGGACGGCGGCTACTTCACCGTCCTCACTCCCCCGCCCGGCGCCACCCCGACCCGTCGCGTCGCCTTCCGCTCCCGGTTCGTGCACCTGGCCGTCGGCTACCCGGGACTGAAGTTCCTGCCCGACCTGCAGGAGTTCCGCGAGAAGCACCAGGACTACCACCACGTGGTCAACGCCTACGAGCCGCACGAGCACGTGTACGAGTTCCTGAAGACGCAGCCCGGCACCGTGATGGTGCGCGGCGGCGGCATCGTCGCGTCGCGGATCCTGCAGCGGCTGATGGACGACCGCGAGAAGCACGGCCTGCAGACCCAGATCATCCACACCTTCCGCACCTTCGTGACCGGCCCGCACGGCCCGCACCCGTGGAGCCGCCGCAAGGGCGGCGACGGCTGGGCCTACCAGGGCTTCAACTACCCCAAGTCGGTGTGGGGCGGACAGCTCAAGGCCGAGATGCGCAAGCTGGAGGGCGCCGAGCGCGCCGCCAAGTACAAGCAGATGGGCGGCACCAACACCCCCAGACGCCGCCGCTGGCAGGCGCAGATGAAGAAGGGCCGCAAGGAGGGCTGGTACCACAACATGCAGGGCGTGGTCGACAAGGTCGAGCCGGGCCCGGACGGCCGGCTGGTCTCCCACCTGCGCAGCGAGAACGGACGGAACCAGCAGTTCCTGTCGGACTTCATCATCGACTGCACCGGCCTGGAGGCCGACATCTCCGAGCACCGCGTGCTCGACGACCTGCTGAGGCACTCCGGCGCCCACCGCAACCCGGTGAACCGGCTGGAGGTCGAACGGCACTTCGAGGTGAAGGGGACCGCCAGCGGCGACGGCGCCCTCTACGCCTCGGGCACCGCCACCCTCGGCGGCTACTTTCCCGGCGTCGACACCTTCCTCGGGCTGCAGATCGCGGCCCAGGAGATCGCCGACGACCTCGCCCGGCGCGGGTTCTGCAAGAGGCTCGGCCCGATCCGCTCCACCTCCCAGTGGCTCAGGTGGGCCCGCAACAAGGGGGTCTGACAGATGGTCCCCACACTCCTCGGCCGGATCCAGACCCGGCTCTTCCTGCTCGCCACCGTCGGCCTGGCCGTCACCCTCCTGATCGCCCCGGTCCTGCCGGGCGTGCCCGCCGGGACCCCGCTCGGCGACGTCCTCACCACGGTCCTGATCGTGCTGGCGTCCGCCGCCGTCCTCGGAATCGGGTGGGAACTGCTCTACCACCTCCTCATGCAGTTCCGGTGGGAGAAGGACTGGCCCTCCCTGTTCGCTCTGCTCAACCTCGCCAACGAGGGCGTCCTGCTGTTCGTGCTGCTCAAGGCGGACCTGGTGCCCGGCCTGCCCGCCACCCCCTCGGCCACCGCCTTCTGGACGCACTTCACCGCCGTGTGGCTGGCCGTCTGGCTGGTCTCCAACGGGCCGATGCGGGTCCCGTTCATCCGCTGGCGCTTCCGCGGCGGACGGCTCATATGACGCCGTCCGTCAGGCCGCTGCGCGGCGAGGGGATCGTGGCGAGCCGCAACGGGCTGCTGATGGCCTGCACGGGCACCGCGTCCGACACCGAACGGCTGCTCCAGGCGTTCACCGAGGTCGCCGAGGCCGGCGGAGGCGGGCGCGACCTCGCCCACCGGGTGGCCCGGGTCCTGTCCGCCACCCTGTCCGACCTGCACTCCTGCGCCGTGGCGGGGCCGACCGGGGGCGGGGTCGCCGTCCTGGTCAGCGGCGGCGCGACCGCCCGGATCACCGGACCCGCCGGAGAGGTCCGGCTGGACGGCCGGGACGCGCTCACCTGGACCGACCGGCTGGTCGGCGGCCGGGTCGACCAGATCGAACTGCGGCTTCCCGGAGCCTCCGCCGGCGACACCCGCTGGCGGCTCGACGGCGGCGTCGTCCCCGGAGGCGGGCTGCTGTGCCTGATCGGCGCCCCCGCCCCGGCCGGCATCACCGAGATCGAAGGCCCCACTGCCGGGGCCCCCGAGGCCGAGGGGCCCACCGGCCCCGCCGGGCGCGGACCGTCCGGGCCGGTGCGGGTCGCCGGCATCACCCTGGTCGAGGACTACCGGGACCAGCCCTTCGAGTCGGTGCTGCTCCTGCCCTCCGAACAGCACCCCTCCCCGCCTCCCGGACCGCCCGCCCCGGCGCCCGGCTCCCGCCCGCTGGTGTGGGGGGCCGACTGCAAGAACGGGCACTTCAACGACCCGCGCGTCCAGTACTGCGGGGTCTGCGGAATCGCGATGGTGCAGATGAGCCTGATCCCCCGGCAGGCGCCGCGGCCGCCGCTGGGCGTGCTGCTGCTCGACGACGGGGCCACCTTCCGGCTCGACACCGACTACGTGGTGGGGCGCAGCCCCGAGCCCGCCGCCGAGGTGCGGGACGGCACGGCGCGGCCGATCCTGCTGACCGACCCCGAGGGCTCGGTGTCCCGGCGCCATGTGAAGGTGCTCCTGGACCAGTGGGACGTCCGGCTCACCGACCTCGGCTCGGTCAACGGCACCTTCGTGCAGGAGCCCGACCTGCCCGAGCGCAGGCTCCGGCAGGGCGAGACGGTCACCCTGCGGCCGGGGAGCCTGGTGCGGGTGGGCGGCGTCCGGACCTTCCGCTACGAGTCCCACCGGAAAAGCTGATGCTCCGGATCGATCTGCTGCTGCTGGACCTGGTGGTGATCCTCGCCCTGGCCCGGCTGCTGGGGGCGGGGGCGCGGCTGATCGGCCAGCCGCCGGTCGTCGGGGAGATCGCGGCCGACATCCTGCTCGGCCCTTCGCTGCTGGGCGGCCTGATCGGCGAGGACCTGTTCCCGTCCGGCATCCAGGCGCCGCTGAAGACCCTGGCGGACGTCGGGCTGGTGCTGTTCATGTTCGTCGTCGGGCTGGAGCTGGACCAGCGGCTGGTCCGGGGCAGGGGCAGGGTGGCGGCCGGGGTGTCCCTCGGCTCGACGCTGCTGCCGTTCGGGCTCGGCGCGCTCCTCGCCGTGGCCATCGCCGACGACCACGTGGACGGCGGGGACAGGCTCGCGTTCGTGCTGTTCCTCGGCGCGGCGATGTCGGCGACGGCGTTCCCCGTGCTGGCGCGCGTCCTCACCGACCGGAACATGCACCGCACCCGGCTGGGCGGGCTGGCGCTCGCCTGCGCCGCGGTGATCGACGTGCTGGCCTGGACGGCGCTGGCCGCCGTGGTCGCCCTGGCCGGGTCCGGCGAGGGCCAGTGGAAGACCGCGCTCGCGGTGCCCTTCGCGCTGGTGATGCTCCTGGGGGTGCGGCCCGCGCTGCGGCGGCTGGTGCCCGCCTACGAGAAGGCCGGACGGCTCACCCCCGACCTGCTGGCGGTCGTCCTCATCGGCCTGGGCGACGGAGTGGCTGCACGTCCACTTCATCTTCGGCGCGTTCCTGTTCGGCGCGGTCATGCCCCGGGGAGGCGCCGCCGAACGGCTGAACCACGAGATCCTGGCGCGGCTGGAGCAGTTGGCCGTCCTGCTGCTGCCGATGTTCTTCGTCGTCTCCGGGTTCGACGTCGACCTCGGCGCGCTCCGGGTCTCCAGCCTCGGCACCCTCGCCGCGATCCTGTTCGTCGCGGTCTTCGGCAAGCTCGCCGGAGCCTACGTGACGGCCCGCCTGCTGGGCGTGCCGAACCGGGAGAGCGCCGGGCTCGCCGTGCTCCTCAACACCCGGGGCCTGACCGAGATCGTCATTCTCAGCGTCGGGCTGGAGAAGGGCGTCCTGGACACCGAGCTGTACTCGCTGATGGTGCTCATGGCGCTGCTCACCACCGCGATGACCGGTCCGCTGCTCAGCTGGACCCATCCCCGGAGCCGGGTCGCCGCCGAGTCGGCGGAGGTCGGGCGGCTCGATCCCGGCGGGCGCCCCGCCCACCGGATCATGGTGGTCGTCTCCGACCTGTCGCGGGCCGCGGAACTGGCCGCCGAAGGCGCGGCACGGGCCGCGGGACGACAGGACGCCGAACTGGTGCTGGCCCATCTGCGCCCCTACCCGGCCGAACGGCTGGAGGTGGGCCTCGGCCTGTCGTCCGAGCTGGCGGAGATGGCCGAGACCATGTCCGTGCTGAAGTCGGCCGCCGCCTCGGTGGCGGACGGCCCCCTGTCCGTCCAGGTGATCAGCCGGTTCAGCGCCGACGTCGAGGGGGAGCTGGCCGGTCTCGTCGCCGCCGCCGCGCCCGACGAGGTGATCGGTGCGCCCGGCTCCCCGCCCTCCCCCGCCCCTTCGCTCCCGCAGCCTTGAAAACGATCCCGTTCCGGTCAGGAGACCCGTGATGCAGGGCATTGCCGACTACGAGTTCCTACGGTCGCTGGGCCAGGGCAACCATGGCGAGTTCTTCCTGGCCAGGAGGCCTCCGCGGCTCCCGGTCGAGGCGGACCTGGTGGCGGTGAAGGTGGTGGGCGGCACCGGCGAGGACGCCTTCCGCCGCGCCACCCGCGAGCTGAAGGCCTTCGCCGTCGTCCGGTCGCCCCACCTGGTCACCTTGTACGACGCCGGGCAGCAGGGAGGGGTCTTCTACTACTCGATGGAGTACCTGCCGGACGGGTCGCTCGCCATGCCGTCCCGGCCGGTGGGGGCCGCCGAACGCGTGCGGGCGGTGGCGGGCGCGGCGCGGGCGGCGCACGCGCTGCACGAGGCGGGGATCGTCCACCGGGACGTCAAGCCCGGCAACGTGCTGCTCACCGGGCGGGGCGCCAAGCTCTCCGACCTGGGCCTGTCGCAGGTGCTGACCCCGGGCGTCCAGGTCACCGGGATGGGGCGGATCAGCTCGGTGGAGTTCACCGACCCCGGGCTGCTGCGCGGCGAGGACCCCTCGCCCGCGGCGGACGTGTGGTCCCTGGGCGCCACTCTGCACTGGGCGCTGAGCGGCCGCGGCCTGTACGGGGACCTGCCGACGGACGACGCGATCCTCACCCTGCGGACGGTGCTGAGCACCCCTCCCGTCCTGTCCCCGTCACTCTCCCCCGGCCCGGCGGACGTGATCCGCGGTTGCCTGGCGGAACCCGCGGACCGGCCGGACGCGTTGGAGCTCGCGGCGCGTCTGGAGTCCCTTCTGCCCGCACCGGCATGACCTCCGGCGGTATCCGGTGGGTTCGGAGGGATCCCTAGACTGGCCCAGGTCAGCCTCCCCCGAGCTCAGGAGTCCCCCGTGTCCCGCGTTCGAGCCCTCGCCCCCGTTCTCGCGCTGTCCCTCCTGTTCGCCGCCGGCTGCGGCGGCGACGCGGAGGAGAAGACCGAGCCGACCGCCTCGGCCTCGGTTTCGGCCGCCGCCGAGGGGACGGAGTCCGCGGCTGCCGGCGAGCCCGCCTTCGACGGGACGCTGGTCAAGGTGGACATCAACGGAAGCAAGGTCGCGCCCCGGCCGTCGACCCACAAGGTCGCCAAGGGCGACAAGGTCCGCATCGAGGTCACCAGCGACGAGGCCGACGAGCTGCACGTCCACGGCTACGAGAAGACCGCTGCCCTGAAGCCGGGCGAGACCGCGGTGGTGGAGTTCACCGCCGACTCCAGCGGCCGGTTCGAGGTGGAGACCCACGACTCCGGGCTGCTGCTGTTCAACCTCGAGGTCTCCTGATGCTCCTCGCCCACGGGATCGGCGGCCGCCAGGACCTGCCGATCCCCCTGATGTTCCTGCTGGCCGGGGCGGCGCTGGCCGTCCTGGTCTCCTTCATGGCGGTGGGCGTGTTGTGGCGCGACTCCCGCTTCGACGGCGAGAAGGGACGGCCCGTCCCCGCCGGGCTGCAGTCCTTCGCCGACGCGAAGGCCACCCGGTTCGTCCTGCGGGCCGTCGGCGTCGCCGGAGCCGTCCTGACCGTCGCCGCCGCCCTGTTCGGCGCGGACGGCGCGGCCAACCCCGCGCCCTGGACGGTCTACGTCCTCCTGTGGGTCGGCCTGGTGCCGTTGTCGCTGCTGTTCGGGCCGGTCTGGAGGCTGCTGAACCCGCTGCGGGCCGTGCACGCGGGCCTGTCGCTGCTCAGCGGGGGAAAGCCGCTCGCCGAGCTTCCGCCCTGGCTTGGCTACTGGCCGGCCGCCGTCGGCCTGTTCGCCTTCACCTGGCTGGAGCTCATCCCGCCCGACCGCGAGGAGGGCTGGGCGCTGCTCACCTGGTTCGCGGTCTACGCGGTCGTCATGATCGTCGGCTCGCTGGTCTTCGGCGCGCGTTTCTTCGACAGGGGCGACCCGTTCGAGGTCTACTCGGCGCTCATCGGCCGGCTGGCGCCGCTGGGCCGCCGTTCCGACGGCCGGCTGGTGCTGCGCAACCCGTTCGACGGGCTGGCCGGGCTCCAGGCGGCTCCCGGCCTGGTCGCGGTCGTCTGCGTGATGCTCGGCTCCACCGCCTACGACGGGTTCTCCCGTTCCCCCTGGTGGGCGGCCCAGGTGCAGTCGGGGCCGCTCCCCCGCACCCTGACGGGCACCCTGGGGCTGGCCGCGCTGGTGGCGCTGGTGGCGCTCACCTACCGGCTGTGCACCCGCCCGATCGGCCCCGGGGCCCCCGGCGCACTGGCCCCGTCGCTGATCCCCATCGCGGTCGGCTACCTGATCGCGCACTACTTCACCCTGCTGTTCTTCGGCGGGCAGCAGGCGCTGAAGCTGTGGACCGACCCGTTCGTCACCCAGGCCGACCATCTCGGCACCCGCGACTGGGTGATCGACTACGAGATGCTCAGCGACACCACCCAGGCCGTCATCCGGGCCGGGGCCGTGGTCATCGGGCACGTGCTCGGCGTGTTCGCCGCCCACGACCGGGCGGTCGAGCTGCTGCCCAAGCGCCGGGCCCTCACCGGCCAGCTCCCGCTGCTGCTGCTGATGGTCTTCTACACCGTCGGCGGCCTGACCCTGCTGTTCGCCACCTGACCGGACGGCGCCGGGCGGGCTCTCCGCCCGGCGCCGTCCGCCGCTCAGCTGTCGAACCCCAGCCCGAACCGGTCGAGGGTGCGCAGCCACAGGTTGCGCCTTCCCTGATTGGCGTCCGCCCGGGCGATGGACCAGCGGGTCAGCTGGATCGCCCCGAACCTGAACGGCTCGGGCGGGAACGGCAGCGGCTTGTCCGTCACCATCGCCAGCCCCAGCCGTTCGGCCCGCTCGTCCGTCGCGGGCCC
The DNA here is from genome assembly GCF_039871655.1 of Actinocorallia sp. B10E7. NCBI lineage: Bacteria > Bacillati > Actinomycetota > Actinomycetes > Streptosporangiales > Thermomonosporaceae > Actinocorallia > Actinocorallia sp. B10E7. The sequence continues at coordinate 308,076 of NZ_JBDPLZ010000002.1, read as the reverse complement.
CACGTCCAGGTGGTCGAGCATGACCTCGGCGCCGAACCGGGTGGCGCCCACGCCCAGCCCGGTGTAGCCGACGGCGTAGGCGAGCCTGCCGCCCATCGCCTTGCCGTAGAAGGCGCAGAACCTGCTGCAGGTGTCGATGACCCCGCCCCAGCTGTGGGTGAAGTTCACCCCTTCAAGTTGCGGATAGGTCTTGAAGAAGTGGGCGGACAGGCGCGCGAACGTCTCCGGACGGGACTCCAGCTCCGAGCGGACCCCGTTGCGGAAGTGGTAGATCGCGTCGTAGCCGCCCCACAGGATGCGGTTGTCGGACGTCAGCCGGTAGTAGTGGAACTGGTTGGCCGCGTCCGACAGCCCCTGCCTGTTGCGCCACCCCAGGGAGTCCAGCTGGGACCGCGACAGGGGTTCGGTCATGAGGGCGTAGTCGTAGACGGGCACCAGGTAGTGCTTCAGCCGCTTGAGAAGGGGCGGGAAGGCTCCCGTGCCCAAAGCGACCTTGCGCGCCCTGATACGGCCGTAAGGCGTCCGCAGGAGGATCCCCCCGCCTTCGCCTTCCATGAGCGTGACGGGCGTCCGCTCATAGATCCTGACGCCCAGCGCGGCACAGGCGTCGCGCAGCCCCCAGGCGAGCTTGGCCGGGTGGAGCATGGCGGCTCCGTCCACGTCCCACAGCCCGCCCAGATAGGTGGGCGACTCCACTTCCGCGCACATCGCGTCGTGGTCGAGCAGCCGCATGTCGTGGCCCAGCGCGGTACCGTGCCTCGCCTCCCGCTCCAGTTCGGGCAGCTGCCACCGCTCGGTCGCGACCTTCAGCTCGCCGGTGAACTCGAACTCGCAGTCGATCCCGTACCGGGCGACGGCGGAGGCGATCTCCGCCAGGTTCTCCTTGCCGATCCGCTCCAGCGTCTTGATCTGGTGCGGCCAGCGTTCCATTCCGTTCCACAGACCGTGGGTGAGGGAGGCGGCGCAGAAGCCGCCGTTGCGGCCGGAGGCCGCCTCACCCACGAGGTCCGCGTCGACCAGCACCACATCCAGTGCCGGGTCTCTTTCCTTGGCCATCAGCGCGGTCCACAGACCGGTGTAGCCGCCCCCGATGACGGCCAGGTCGCAGGTGGTCGTCTCCACCAGCGAGGGGTAGGGCTCTGGACGAGCCGGATCCTGCAGCCAGAACGGTGTCGGCTCCGCTTCCGCGAGAGCCTTGAGCGCGTTCACATTCCCTTCTTCTGTGTCCCCTGGGCCCCGGCCGGGGTCCGTGCCACGATGGCCACGGATCCTTCCCCGACCGGGACTAGGGCCACGTGTCAGGTCTTCCTGCGGCGTGCGCCGACCACGTTGACGATCGCGATCAGGACGCCTATGGCGAAGATCAACGTGCCCATCACGTTGACCTGGGGAGGGGTGCCGGTTCTGGTGGAACTCCACACCCACAGCGGGAACGTCACGGTGGTCCCGCTGGTGAAGTTGGTGATGATGAAGTCGTCGATGGACAGGGCGAAGGCCAGCAGGGCGCCGGAGAGCACCCCCGGCATGATCATCGGCAGGGTGACCAGCCGGAAGGTCTCCCAGCCCGAGGCGCCCAGGTCGGCCGCCGCCTCCTCCAGGGCCGGGTCGATGCCCACCGCCCGGGCCCGGACCGTCACCGCGACGAACGCGATGGAGAACATCACGTGCGCCGCCACGACCGTCCCGATGCCGCGGGGGATGTTCAGGGTGACGAACATCGACAGCAGCGACGCGCCCATCACCAGCTCGGGCGAGGAGATGGCCGCGAACAGCACGAGGTTGGACAGGCCCTTGCCCCTGAACCTGTGGCGGCCCAGGGCCAGGCCCACCAGGGTGCCCAGCACCGTCGTGACGACGGTGCTCAGCACCGCGATGAGCAGCGAGTTGACCAGCGCCTGGGTGAGGTCCTCCTTCTCGAACAGGCGGGCGTACCACTTGAGCGTGAAGCCCTCCCAGACGAAGTTCTGCTTGCTGGTGGTGTCGTTGAAGCCGAAGAGGATCATCACCGCGATCGGCAGGACCAGCCAGCCGATGAGGATCCAGGTGTAGACCTGGAGACCGCGCCCCTTCATCGCCCCCCTCATCGCTTCGCCGCCTCGAGCACGTCCTCGGTGCCCAGGAGCCTGGCGTAGAGGAAGATGCCGACGAGCAGGATCGCCATCAGCGTGAACGACAGCGCCGAGGCCGTCGGGTAGTCGCTGTTGTTGAAGTACTCGGTCTGGATGACGTTCCCGATCATCACGTTGTCGGGCCCGCCCAGGACGTCGGCGTTGACGTAGTCGCCGGAGATCGGGATGAACGTCATGATCACTCCCGCGAACACCCCCGGCAGCGACAGCGGCAGCACCACCCGCAGGAACGTCTGCGCGCGTGAGGCGTACAGGTCCCGGGCCGCCTCGACGACCCGGGGGTCGATGCGCTCCAGCGCCACGTAGATCGGCAGCGCCATGAACGGCAGGAAGTTGTACGTCAGCCCGGCGATCACCGCGAACGTGGTGCCCAGGACGTGGAAGTCCCCCGGCAGCAGCCCCCAGTCCTTGAGGGTGCCCAGCACGATCCCGTTGTCGGCGAGCACGAACTTCCAGGACACCGTCCGCAGGATGAACGACACGAAGAACGGGAGCAGCAGCAGGAGCAGGTACGCCGACTTGCGGCTTCCCGCCTTGAACGCGATCCAGTAGGACGCCGGGTAGGCCAGCACGATGCACGCGCAGGTCGCCAGGAAGCCGTACCAGAGCGAACGGACGAACTTGTCGCCGTAGCGCTCCAGCCCTTCGGTGTAGTTCTGCCAGTGGAACGTCTGCTGGAACCCGTCGATGATGTTGCCGGTCATCAGGGAGAACGACAACATCATCACCAGCGGGACGGCGAAGAACGCCAGCAGCCACAACCCGCCGGGCAGGACCATCAGATAGGGGGTGAGCCTCCTGCGCACTAGGAGCCCTGCGGGATCGGGGTGAAGATCTGCTGGTACTGCTCCTTCTCCTCCTGGGAGAGGGTGCGGTAGCGGCGCAGCTTGGCCAGGTCCTGCTCACTGGGGTACACCAGCGGGCTGGTCAGGAACGACTCGAGTTCCTCCTTGGCCTCGCCTTCGGCCGCGTCCGCCTTCTTCTGGATGAGGTCCTTGGTGCCGGGGACCGGCGTGATGTAGGTGATGAACTCCGTCAGCGGCGCGTTGACCTGCGGGTCGTACAGGTAGTTGATCAGCTCCAGCGCGTCCACCGGGTTCTCGGCGGTCTTGGGGACGCACAGGTTGTCGGTCCAGAGCGTGCCGCCCTCTTCGGGGATCACGAACTTCACCTCGGGTCCGGCCAGGCTGTAGGCGTCACCGGACCAGGCCATCGTCAGCCACACGTCGCCCTTGGTGACGGCCTCGATGTAGTCCTGGTTGTAGTACTTGCGCAGCAGCGGGCGCTGCTCGCGCAGCTTGGCCGCGGCCTTCTCCCAGTCCGCGGGGGTCGACTTCTCCGGGTCGGCGCCGGTCAGGAACATGCCGACATTGCCCAGCTCCTGGGAGTCGGCCATCATGCCGATCTTCCCCTTGTACTTGGGGTTGAGCAGATCCGACCACTTGGTGATCGGCTCCTTCACGTACTTGGTGTTGTAGGCGATCCCGGTGATGCCCGACATGAAGGGGACGGTGAAGGTGTTGTCCGGGTCGTAGCTCGGGTTCTTGAACGCCGCGCCGGCGTTCGCGGCGAAGTTCGGCAGCCTGGAGTGGTCCAGCGGGGCCAGGTAGCCCAGCTGGCGGCACTGCTCCAGCTGGATGCCGTTGGTCATCACCATGAGGTCGAAGCCGATGGACTGCCCGGCGCGCAGCGGCTCGTTGATCTTGCCGAACCACTCGGCGTTCTCGTTGATGACCTCCTTGTAGGTCACCTCGATGCCGGTGGCCTTGGTGAAGTTCTTCAGGGTGGCCCGGTCGTCCTCGATGTAGCCGACCCAGTTCGCCCAGTTCAGCTTCCCGTTCTTGGCCTTGCCCGCCCAGAACTTCTCGACCTCGGACTTCGTGACGTTCTGCTTCCCGCCCTGGCCGCTGACGCCGCACGCGGCGGCGGCCAGCCCGAGGCCGCCGATGCCCATCAGGCGCAGGAAGTCGCGGCGGTGCGTGAGCCCGCGCTGGAGGAGGGGGTTGCGCTGTTCGTTCATGGGTCAGGCTCCGATCGCGTAGGAGTGCCGCGGTTCCCACGACAGCCAGACGCTGTCCCCCCGTACGGCTACGTCATTGGCGTTGTTGGCGTTCTGGACGAAGACCACGACGTCCGCACCCGTGGAGGTGCGGACGTTGTAGTTGGTGGCGGTCCCCAGGTAGATGACCTCGGTGACCGTGCCGCGGAGCCGGCTGCCCTCCCCCGGAGGCTGCTCGACACCCAGGTCGATCTTCTCCGGCCGGATGGTCAGCTCCACCTCCCGCCCGGCGGCGGCCCCGGTCGGCACCACGATCCGCTCCTCGTCGCCGAGGGAGATGACCGCGTTGTCCCCGGACCGTCCGGTGACCTCGCCGGACAGGAGGTTGGAGGTTCCGATGAACCCCGCGACGAACTTGGTGCCGGGCCGCTCATAGATCTCCCGCGGGGAGCCGAGCTGCTCCACCCGCCCGTCGTTCATGACGGCGATCCGGTCCGACATGGTGAGGGCCTCGCCCTGGTCGTGCGTGACGAACACGAAGGTGATGCCGACCTCGCGCTGGATGCGCTTGAGCTCGACCTGCATGCTCTGGCGGAGCTTGAGGTCGAGCGCCGCCAGCGGCTCGTCCAGCAGCAGGGCCCGGGGGTCGTTGACCAGCGCGCGGGCCAGTGCCACCCGCTGCTGCTGGCCGCCGGACAGCTCCGCGGGCCTGCGCTTCTCCCGCCCGGTCAGGCCGACGATCTCCAGCATCTCGCCGACCCGGCGGGTGATCTCCTTCTTGTCCGCCTTCTTCCTGCGCCGGAGCCCGAAGGCGACGTTCTCCTCGACGCTCATGTGCGGGAACAGGGCGTAGGACTGGAACACCATGTTCACGTCCCGCCTGTTCGGCGGTACGCCCACGACGTTCTGCCCGTGCAGGAGGACCTCGCCCGAAGTGGGTTCGTCGAATCCCGCGATCATGCGCATGGTCGTGGTCTTGCCGCACCCTGAGGGGCCCAGGAGCGAGAAGAACTCTCCCTCCCCGATCCTCAGGTCGATGCCCTTGACGGCTTGGACGACCTCTCCGTGCGACGTGAACTCCTTCACGACGCCGGAGAGTTCGATGGCGGGGGTCTCCGTCATTGAGTCGATCCTTCGGGGGTTGTGCGGAGCCCGGCGGGGGCGGTCGGGGTCGTCGTCCGCCGGGCCGATGAAGCTGCGGGCGTCAGGTGCCCAGGTAGTGCATGACGTGCTTGATGCGGGTGTAGTCCTCGAAACCGTACATAGAAAGATCTTTTCCGTAACCGGAGTGCTTGAAGCCGCCATGCGGCATCTCGGACACGAAGGGTATGTGGGTGTTGACCCAGACCGCTCCGAAGTCCAGCCGCCTGGTCATCCGCATCGCCCTGCCGTGGTCCTTCGTCCACACCGAGGCCGAAAGACCGTACTTCACTCCGTTGGCCCAGCGCACGGCGAGGTCCTCGTCGGAGAACGGCTGGACGGTCATGACCGGGCCGAAGATCTCCTCCTGGACGTGCTCGTCGTCCTGGCGCACGCCCGAGATGACGGTCGGGGCGAAGAAGTAGCCCCGGTCCCCCACCCGCGAGCCGCCCGTCTCGACCGTGGCGTGGTCGGGCACCCGGTCCAGGAAGCCCTGGACCCTGGCGAGCTGGCTCGCGTTGTTGACCGGGCCGTAGTAGGCGTCGGGGTCGTCCGGGCCCGCGGTCTTCAGTGCGGCGGCCGCCTCCGCCAGCGCGGCGGTGAAGTCCTCCGCGATGCGCTCGTGCACCAGCACCCGGGTGGCCGCGGTGCAGTCCTGGCCGGCGTTGAACAGGCCGGCTCCCGCGATGCCCTCGGCGGCCGAGGCGATGTCGGCGTCGTCGAACACCACGACCGGGGCCTTGCCGCCCAGCTCGAGGTGCACCTTCTTCAGGTCGCGGGCCGCCGAGGCCGCGATCTCCTTGCCGGCCCGTACCGAACCGGTGATCGAGACCATCTGCGGGACGGGGTGCTCCACCAGCGCACGGCCGGTGTCCCGGTCTCCGGTGACGACGTTGAACACGCCCGGAGGCAGGAACTCGGCCGCGATCTCCGCCAGCATCAGCGTGGTGACCGGGGTGGTGTCCGACGGCTTCAGCACCACGGTGTTGCCCGCCGCCAGCGCCGGAGCGAACTTCCACACGGCCATCATCATCGGGTAGTTCCACGGCGTGACCTGGGCGCAGACCCCGATCGGCTCGCGCCGGATGGAAGAGGTGTGATCGGCCAGGTACTCCCCGGTCGCCCGGCCCTCCAGGATGCGGGCGGCCCCGGCGAAGAAGCGGATGTTGTCGACCATGGGAGGGAGCTCCTCCTCCATGGTGAGCTGGACGGGCTTGCCGGTGTTCCTGCACTCGGCCGCGACGAGCTCCTCGCCCCGTGCCTCGATCGCGTCGGCGAACTTCAGCAGGGCCAGGCTCCGGTCCTTGGGCGTGGCGTCCCGCCACCCCTCGAAGGCCGCGGCGGCCGCGGCGTAGGCGTCGTCGACGTCCGCCGCCCCCGACACCGGAGCCTGCGCGTAGACCTCGCCGGTGCTGGGGTCGATCACATCCGAGACCCGGCCGTCCTTGGCCTCGACGTACTCACCGTTCACGAAGTTGCGCAGGGGTGCCTTGCCGGTCATCTTCGACCTCCGCAGTGTGTCCTTGTCGACCTGACTTTCGCAGAGCATAACCTCGCATAACAAGGGATTCCGTTGTTACGTTCAAGTTTCTCAACGAAATCGCTTGCAAAAGGGCAGACCCAGAAGCCGATGCCGCAGCGAGGAACGGTTCAATGGGGATGCCCGCGACGCTCTGCGGCCTTCCCTACCCACGCCGAACCGGAAAGATGTTCGTCCATGAACGAGCCAGCGCGCCGCGTCCACCTGGATGAGACCTCCAAGCGCATCATCGAGCAGCTGCAGGAGGACGGCAGACGCTCCTACGCGGCGATCGGCAAGGCGGTCGGACTGTCGGAGGCCGCCGTGCGCCAGCGGGTGCAGCGGCTGCTGGACACGGGGGTCATGCAGATCGTCGGGGTCACCGACCCGATGATGCTGGGATTCTCCCGGCAGACGATGATCGGGATCAAGTGCCACGGGGACCTGGAGAAGGTGGCCGACGAACTGGCCGCCATGCCGGAGATCGACTACGTGGTGATCACGGCCGGCTCCTTCGACCTGCTGGTCGAGCTGGTCGCCGAGACCGACGAGCAGCTCCTGGGAGTCCTCGGCCGGATCCGGTCCGTCCCCACCGTCATCAGCACCGAGAGCTTCGTCTACCTGAAGCTCAAGAAGCAGACGTACTCGTGGGGGACGCGCTGAGGCCCTCAGAGGGCGGCTTTGATCCGCTCGGCGTACCCGGCCATCTCCTCGGCCGAGTCGTACTTGTGGCGGGGCCAGAAGAAGCCCTTCAGTCCGTCCCCCCGGTCCCGCGGCACGACGTGGACGTGCAGGTGCGGCACGCTCTGGCTGATCTTGTTGTTCATCGCCACGAACGTCCCGCCGGCCTCCATGGCCCGCTGCACCGCGCCCGCCAGCCGCTGCGCCAGCGTGAACAGCGGGCCGAGCTCCTCCGGCGGCACATCCGTCAGCGTCTCGTGGTGCTCCCTGGGCACCAGCAGCACATGGCCCTTGATCAGCGGCCGGACGTCGAGGAAGGCCACCGCCTCCGGCTCGTCCAGCACCAGATGGGCGGCGGAACGCCCGGAGACGATCTCGCAGAAGACGCAGTCGGCCATGGTCGACCAGCCTAACCGGACACCTTCCCGGCCCGCTGGAGGTGGTCGAGAGCGGCTGCCAGCTCGTCCAGGAACCGGTCGACCTCGACCTCGTCGTAGCCGGCCCCGAGGAACGACGAACCGAACAGGCACTCCCGGATGTCCTGGCCGAAGACGGCGGGGGCCAGACCGCGCAGGCCCGCGACCACCCGGTCCAGGAAGTCGTCGACGTCCTTCTCCCGGTAGCCCGGACGCAGCCGGGTGGTCGAGAACTCCGCCTCCTCGATCCATCTGATCAGCCAGGGGACCTGACCCGCGACCGTCTCGACGTAGGGATCGTCCTCCCCCCGCTCCAGCTGCTCCAGCTCCCTGGCGTACTCCAGCAGGGCGCCGTCCACCGCGCGCGGGTCATACCCCCGCAGCACGACGCTCAGCTTCGTCGCCCGCAGCTCCTCCGCGGTGATCGGGGGCACCGGCGCGTCGCTCCGGCCCAGCGTGGCCTCGATCCGCAGCAGCAGGGCGTCGACCTCGATCGCGAAGTAGCCGCGCAGCACGCGGGGGAACCGTGCCACCGGGGAGCCTCCTAGGGGCTGGACGTCAGGTCTGCACGGCGGCGGCCAACTGGCCGCAGGCGCCGTCGATCTCCCTCCCCCGGGTGTCCCGGACGGTCACCGCGACCCCGTGCGACTCCAGCCTGCGGACGAACTCACGCTCGTCCTCAGGCCGCGAAGCCGTCCACTTCGACCCCGGAGTGGGATTCAACGGGATCAGATTGACGTGAACGAGCTTGCCTTTCAAGAGCCTTCCCAGCAGATCGGCCCGCCAGGCCTGGTCGTTGACGTCCTTGATCAGCGCGTACTCGATGGAGACCCTGCGGCCGGTCCTGCGGGCGTACCCCCAGGCCGCGTCCAGCACCTCGCGGACCTTCCAGCGGGTGTTGATCGGCACGAGGGTGTCGCGCAGCTCGTCGTCGGGGGCGTGCAGGGAGACCGCGAGACGCACCGAGAGGTCCTCCGCGGTGAGCTTCTCGATCGCCGGCACCAGCCCCACCGTCGAGACCGTCACCCCGCGCTGGGAGATGCCCAGCCCCGACGGGCTCGGGTCGGTGATCCTCCGCACCGCGCCCAGCACCGCCTTGTAGTTGGCCAGGGGCTCGCCCATGCCCATGAAGACGATGTTGCTGATCCGGCCCGGTCCGCCCGCGATCCCGCCCTGGTTGAGCGCCCGCTGCCCCGCCGCCACCTGCTCGACGATCTCGGCGGTCGACAGGTTGCGGGTCAGGCCCGCCTGGCCGGTGGCGCAGAACGGGCAGTTCATGCCGCATCCGGCCTGGGAGGAGACGCACATCGTCACCCGGTCGGGGTAGCGCATGAGGACGGACTCGAACAGGACGCCGTCGAAGGCCTTCCAGACCGTCTTGTGGGTCCTCCCGCCGTCGCAGGCCAGATCCCGCACGGGGCTGAGCAGGCGCGGCAGCAGCTCCGGCACCAGCTTCTCCCGCAGCGCCTTCGACAGGTCCGGCATGTCCGCCGGGTCGTCGACCAGGCGGTCGAAGTAGTGGCGGGACAGCTGGTCGGCGCGGAACGGCTTCTCGCCCAGCGCCGCGACGGCCTCCCGCCGCTCGGCGACCGTCAGGTCGGCCAGGTGGCGGGGCGGCTTGGCCCGCCGGGGACCGGCGAAGACGAGCTGGCCGGGCCGAGGCGGTGTGATCTCTTCCGACGACATGCTTCCAGTCTCGCTCACCCGAAGGAGTGGAACGTCTGGAGCAGGATCCACACCACCGGGGCGGTGATGAGCAGCGAGTCCAGCCGGTCCATCACCCCGCCGTGGCCCGGCAGCAGAGTGCCGAGGTCCTTGATGCCCAGGTCCCGCTTGATCATCGATTCGACGAGGTCGCCGAGGGTCGCCGTCAGGACCACGCAGGCTCCCAGCACCACGCCCTGCCACCACGGGGAATCCAGCAGCCAGACCATCAGCCCCGCGCCGACCCCCATGCAGGTCAGGGCCGAGCCGGCGAAGCCCTCCCAGGTCTTCTTCGGGCTGATCTTCGGGGCGATCTTGTGCTTGCCCAGGTAGGCGCCGACGAAGAAACCGCCGATGTCGCTGGCCACCGTGACGCCGATGAACGTCACGATCTGGTGGGCGCCGTTCTCCGGCTGCAGCAGGAGCATCGCGAAACCCACCAGGAACGGCAGGTAGACGACGGTGAAGACCCCGGCGGTGGAGTCCCTGACATACCCTTCCGCGCCGTCCTTCATCCGCCAGATCAGCAGGACCAGGACGGTCAGCGCCAGGGTGACGACCAGGCCACCGGGACCGTAGAAGAAGGCGACGGGCAGCATCGCGCCCCCGCCGAGCGCCGTGGGCAGCATCGGGACCCTGATCTCCCGGCCGGCGAAGGCCGAGGTCAGCTCCCGCAGGGCCACCCCGCCGAAGACCAGGACGACCACGATGAAGGACTGCCGTACCGTATAAAGCGAGACCAGGACCAGCGAGGCCAGTCCCAGTCCCACTCCCACGGCCACCGGGACGTTCCGCCCTGGATTGCGTCTGGCCGCGGGCTCTGTAGATTGGGCCATCAGACTTCGAGCAGCTCTGCCTTCTTGTGCTCGAGCAGCGAGTCGATGGAGGCCACGTACTTCTTCGTCGCCTCGTCGAGCTCCTTCTCGGCACGCCGGACCTCGTCCTCGCCGGCTTCGCCGTCCTTGACGAGCTTGTCCAGGCTGTCGTTGGCCTTGCGACGGATGTTGCGGATCGAGATCTTGGCGTCCTCGGCCTTGCCGCCCGCGATCTTGATGTACTCCCGGCGGCGCTCCTCCGACAGCTCGGGGAAGATCACGCGGATGATCGCGCCGTCGTTGCCCGGGTTCACCCCGAGGTCGCTGTTGCGGATCGCCCTCTCGATGGCCGACAGGGAGCTCTTGTCGAACGGCTGGATGACCACCATGCGCGGCTCGGGCAGGTGGAAGGAGGCCAGCTGGTTCACCGGGGTCATCGCGCCGTAGTACTCCACCATGATCTTGTTGAACATGGCGGGGGTGACCCGGCCGGTGCGGATACCGGTGAAGTCCTCCTTGGCGACCGAGACCGCCTTCTCCATCTTCTCCTCGGCTTCGAGGAGGATCTCATCGATCACTGCACTGGCTCCCGTCTAGTTCTCTGCCGGGCTGACGAGGGTGCCGATCTTCTCGCCCCGCACCGCCCGCACGATGTTGCCCGACCCCATGAGGTCGAAGACCACGATGGGCAGGCCGTTGTCCATGCACAGGCTGATGGCGGTGGCGTCCATGACCTTCAGACCGCGTCGCAGGACCTCACCGTAGTCCAAATGGTCGAAACGCACCGCGTCCGGGTTCTTCCGGGGGTCGGCGTCGTACACGCCGTCCACCTGGGTGCCCTTGAGGACCGCGTCCGCGCCGATCTCCAGCGCGCGCTGGGCGGCGCAGGTGTCGGTGGAGAAGAACGGCTGGCCCAGGCCCGCGCCGAAGATCACGACGCGGCCCTTCTCCAGATGGCGGACGGCCCGGCGCGGGATGTAGGCCTCGGCCACCTGAGCCATGTGGATGGCCGTCTGCACCCTGGTGTCGACGCCCAGGCGCTCCAGGAAGTCCTGCAGCGCGAGGCAGTTGACCACGGTGGAGAGCATGCCCATGTAGTCGCCGCGAGCCCGGTCCATGCCGCGCTCGGACAGCTGCGCGCCGCGGAACATGTTGCCGCCTCCGCAGACCACGGAGACCTGGATGCCGTCGTCGACGGCGGTCTTGATCGCTTCCGCGACGTGCTGCACGACGGCCGGATCGATGCCCAACGGCTGCCCGCCGGCGAAGGCCTCGCCGGAGAGCTTCAGCAGCACCCGCTTCCAGCCATGTTTGGAGGCCGTCGCTATGTCATTCTGATGGTTTTCCGGCACGGCGACGGCCTCCTCGGTGTTGCTTCACGTTCTACCTTAGATTTCCCCCGGCTAAGGAGAAAGCGGATCAGCCTCTGGGCGAGAGCCTCAGGCCTGGCCGACCTTGAAGCGGACGAACCGCTCGACCTTGACGCCGGCCTCGTCGAGGAGCTTGGCGATGGTCTTCTTGTTGTCCTTGACGAAGGCCTGCTCCAGCAGGACGAAGTCACGCAGGTAGGCGTTGACCCGGCCCTCGACGATCTTGGCGATCGCGGCCTCGGGCTTGCCCTCCTCGCGGGTCTTGGTCTCGGCCAGCGCCCGCTCCTTCTCGATCACGTCGGCCGGGATCTCCTCGAAGGTGAGGTACTTCGGAGCCATCGCCGCGATCTGCTGGGCGATGTCCTTGGCCACCTGGGCGTCGACCTTGTCGAGCTGGACCAGCACGCCGGTGGTCGGCGGCAGCTGCGGGTCGGACTTGTGCAGGTAGCTGGCCACGTAGGCGCCGGTGAAGTGCGCGAAGCGGCGCAGTTCCAGCTTCTCGCCGATGACCGCGGAGTTCTCCTCGATCAGGGCCTGGACGGTCTTGCCCGGCTCGATCTCCGCGCCCAGCAGGGCCGGGACGTCCGCGGCGCCGGACTCGGCGGCGAACTTGGTGATCTTGTCGGCGAGCGCGATGAAGGACTCGAGCTTGGCCACGAAGTCGGTCTCGCAGTTGAGCTCGAGCAGGGTGCCGTCACCCTCGCCGTTGAAGTACTCGGCGACCAGGCCGTTGCCGGCGGTGCGCTCGGCGCGCTTGCCGACGTCCTTGGCGCCCTTGAGGCGCAGGATCTCTACGGCCTTCTCCAGGTCACCCTCGGACTCGGTGAGCGCGTTCTTGCAGTCCATCATGCCGGAGCCGGTGAGCTCACGGAGCCGCTTGACGTCGGCGGCGGTGAAGTTCGCCATGGTTCTTGAATCCCTCTTCGTGGTCTGCTCTGGGACGAGCGCGGCCCCGTCCGGGACCGCGCTCGTGAGGACTTACTCGGCGGCCGGGGCCTCGGCGGCGGCTTCGGCCGGGGTCTCCTCGGCCTCGGCGGCCGGGGCCTCCTCAGCCGGGGCCTCCTCAGCCTCAGCCGGGGCGGCCTCGGCGGCGGGCTCCTCGTCCTTCTTGCCCTCGAGCAGCTCGCGCTCCCACTCGGCCAGCGGCTCGGCGACCTCGACGGCCTTGTCGGCGCCGGCGCCTCCGCCGGAGCGGGCCAGCAGGCCGTCGGCGGCGGCGTCGGCGACCACGCGGGTCAGGATGCTGACGGCGCGGATGGCGTCGTCGTTACCCGGGATCGGGTAGTCGACCTCGTCGGGGTCGCAGTTGGTGTCGAGGATCGCGACGACCGGGATGCCCAGCTTCTTGGCCTCGTTGATCGCGATGTGCTCCTTCTTGGTGTCCACGATCCAGATGGCGGAGGGGACCTTCGCCATGTCGCGGATACCGCCGAGGGTCTTCTCCAGCTTGTCCTTCTCGCGCTTGAGACCCAGGAGCTCCTTCTTGGTCATGCCGGAGCCGGCCACGTCGTCGAAGTCGAGGAGCTCGAGCTCCTTGAGGCGCTGCAGCCGCTTGTGCACGGTGGAGAAGTTGGTGAGCATGCCGCCCAGCCAGCGCTGGTTGACGTACGGCATGCCGACGCGGGTCGCCTGCTCGGCGATCGCCTCCTGCGCCTGCTTCTTGGTGCCGACGAACAGGATCGTGCCGCCGTGCGCGACGGTCGCCTTGATGAACTCGTAGGCGCGGTCGATGTGGGCGAGCGACTGCTGCAGGTCGATGATGTAGATGCCGTTGCGCTCGGTGAGGATGAAGCGCTTCATCTTCGGGTTCCAGCGACGCGTCTGGTGTCCGAAGTGAACGCCGCTCTCGAGCAGCTGTCGCATGGTGACGACGGGAGCCATGGCCCGTACTCCTTCTTGTGTTCGGTTCGCCTGTCACGTCCGGACGAGCCCCGCCGCTCCGTCACGAGGACGTCGCGGACCTGGGAGGCACGTCCCGCCTGGGCGGCCGGCGGACGCTGAGAATTCGGGCAGGCGGACAGAGTCCACCCACGCCGTGTTCCCAGTTTAGGGGAACGGGCCCCCGACCACGAATCGGAAGGCGAACCACTCGTCCCCAGAACGGGGTTCGGCCCGCTCCGGGGGGCCGTGGACGCCGATGCTGGCGGCATGATCCTTCCGCTTCCCGTCCCTCCGCCGCCCTGGGAATGGCCCCTGCCGGCACCCGTCCGGGTCGTCCGCGCCTTCGCCCCGCCCGCCGCGCCCTGGCTGCCCGGACACCGGGGCGTCGACCTCGCCGCCCGTCCGGGACTGCCCGTCCGCGCGCCCGCCGCGGGGCGCGTGGTCTTCGCCCGCGACCTCGCCGGCCGCGGCGTGATCACCATCACCCACGGCCCCCTGCGCACCACCTACGAACCCGTCGTCCCCGCCGTCCCCCAAGGCGCCGCGGTCGCCGCCGGAGACGTCATCGGCACCGTCCAGCGGGTTCGGACCCACTGCTTCCCCGGCACCTGCCTCCACTGGGGCCTCCGCCGCGACACCGCCTACCTCGACCCTCTGGCGCTCCTCGCCCTCCCGCGCATTCGCCTCCTCCCCCGCTGGACCGGCCCCTGACCCCCGGCGCTTCGCTCCCGCCCCCGCGCCGAGACCAAGGTCACCCGATTCCCCTTCATCCGGTCTCTCCCCGATCCGCCGCTTCCCCTCCCAAGACCCGCAAGTACGGATCATCGGCACGCTTCGCGGGTAGCGTTGCCGGAGTGAGCGGCCTGGATCTGGTGGAGTTCGAGCGGCATCTACGACTGGAACGCGGCCTGTCCGCGCACACCGTCCGCTCCTATCTGAGCGACCTGCGCGACTTGGAGGCCCACGCCCTGTCCCGCGGCCTGACCGCCCCCTCCGACCTGCACGTCGACCTGATCCGCGACTGGCTGGCCCGCCTGCACGACGCCGGGCTGGCCAAGTCCACCCTGGCCCGCCGCACCGCGGCCGTCCGCACCTACACGGCCTGGGCCCACCGCGGCGGCCGCCTGCCCCAGGACCCGGGCCCCCTCCTGGGCGTCCCGCGGGCCTCCCGCGCCCTCCCCCGCATCCTCCGCCGGGACCAGGCCGCCGAACTCCTGGACGCCCCCGGGGACCCCTCCCCCGAGCGCCTGCGCGACCTGGCCGTCCTGGAGATCCTCTACGCCACCGCGATCCGCGTCAGCGAACTGTGCGCCCTGGACATCGACGACCTGGACGAGGAGACCGAGACCGTCCGCGTCCTGGGCAAGGGCGGCAAGGAACGCACCGTCCCCATCGGAAGACCCGCCCTCCGGGCCGTCCGCTCCTGGCTGGCCGCCCGTCCCGCCTGGACCACGCCCCGAAGCGGCCCGGCCCTCCTCCTGGGATCGCGGGGTTCCCGCCTCCACCCCAACACGGCCCGCCGCGTGGTCCACCGGGCCCTCCGGGAAGCCGGCCTCCCCGACCTCACCCCCCACGGCCTCCGCCACACCGCCGCCACCCACCTCCTGGAAGGCGGCGCCGACCTCCGCACCGTCCAGGACCTCCTGGGCCACGCCTCCCTCCAGACCACCCAGCTCTACACCCACCTCACCCCCACCCACCTCAAGGCCGTCCACTCCCGGACCCACCCCCGCGCCTGACCCTCCCCTCCGCCCCTCGCCCCGCCCGCCGACGGCCCGGCCCGCCCGTCCGGCTCCACACGCCTCACGCACCGACCCGGCTCCGCAAGCCCGCTCGGCGCCTCAGGCTTCCCCTCAGACCGCACCCGGCCGGCTCCACGTCCCGCGGACAGGCACCCACACCCAACCGGACCTCGCAAAGCCCCCTCCGCACGTTCGACGCCCCGGCAGCCCACGCCGAGCGCTCGCACGCCCGGCTTCGGTCTCGTCCCGAGCCTCGCCTTCGGCGTCGGGTGCCCGCGTCCCGACGCGTCCTCCGGATTCGCTCTGGCGCACGGCGTCGGGATCAAGTCGGCGGTTGTCCACAGAACGCGGTTCGGTAGCTTTTCGCGACTCTTCCTGACCCAGGGTGATGGCCAGGAGGTGATGGCGATGAACGCCGGACACGAACTGGGACGCCGCGGGGAGAACGCGGCGGTGCGCTACCTGGAGGGCCTGGGGTGGCGGGTACTCGAACGCAACTGGAGATGCGCCGAAGGGGAACTGGACATCGTGGCCCACGACGGGCACCGGCATGTGGTCTGCGAGGTGAAGACGCGGCGCAGCCTCGCCTACGGCGCCCCCGCCGAGGCGATCACGATCTCCAAGGCGCTGCGGCTGCGCAGGCTGGCGCGGCGCTGGGCCAAGGAGCACGGCGTCCGGACGTCGTCGGTCCGGATCGATCTGATCGGCCTGGTCGGCGGCGGGGCCGGCGGCTTCACCGTCGACCACCTGAAGGAGGTCGCGTGATGGCCCTCGCCCGGACCCGCGCGGTCGCCCTCGTCGGGGTGTCCGGCCATCTCGTCGACGTCGAGGCCGCCATCACCAGCGGCACCCCCGGCCTCCACCTGGTCGGCCTGCCCGACACGGCGCTCAGCGAGGCCCGCGACCGGGTGCGCGCGGCGATCATGCATTCGGGCGAGGAATGGCCGGTTCGGCACACGACCGTGGCGCTGGGGCCTGCGGGCCTGCCCAAGGCGGGCGCGGGCTTCGACGTGGCGATCGCGGTCGCGATCCTCGCCGCCGCCGGCGGGCTGCCCCTCGCCGACTGCGCCGACCTCGTCATGCTCGGCGAACTGGGTCTGGACGGCCGGATCCGCCCCGTCCCCGGAGTCCTGCCCGCCGTGCTGGGCGCCGCGGAGGCGGGCTGCCGCACCGTGGTCGTGCCCCGCGCCAACCAGGTGGAGGCCGAACTCGTCCCCGACGTCAAGGTCATCGCCGTCAGCAGCCTGCGAGGGCTGCTGTGCCATCTGCGCCAAGAGCCCCCGCCCCTCGAACCGGACGAGCCCGAGGAGCCGTCCCGCCCCTCGCCGGGCGAATCCGCCCGTTCCCGGCGCGGTTCCCTGGATCTGGCCGATGTGCGGGGCCAGGCGGAGGCCCGCCGCGCCCTGGAGGTCAGTGCCGCGGGCGGCCACCACCTGTTCCTTCTGGGTCCTCCCGGCTGCGGGAAGACGATGCTCGCCGAACGGCTCCCCACCCTGCTTCCCGCACTGGACCGCAGGATGGCCCTGGAGGTGACGGCCATCCACTCCATCGCGGGCGCCCTGCCTCCGGGCAGTCCCCTCATCGACCGCGCCCCCTTCCAGGCCCCGCACCACAGCGCCACGCGGTCCGCCATCATCGGCGGCGGATCCGGACGCCAGGTCCGTCCCGGCGCGATCAGTCTCGCCCACAACGGCATCCTGTTCCTCGACGAGGCCCCCGAGTACACGGGCGGCATCCTCGACTCCCTGCGCCAGCCCATGGAGTCCGGCGAGGTCTGCATCGACCGCAGCGGCGTCAGCACCCGCTTCCCCGCCATGTTCTCCCTGGTGCTGGCGGCCAACCCCTGTCCCTGCGCCGCCGCCAAGGTCCTGCAGTGCCGCTGCACCCCCTCCGTCCGAGCCCGCTATCTGGCCAAGATCTCCGGCCCTCTCCTGGATCGGGTGGACCTCAAGCTGGAACTGAGCCCCGCCACCCGCGCCGAACTCCGCTACGACCTGGAGAACGCCGAGTCCAGCCAGACCGTGGCCGCCCGCGTCCAGGACGCCCGCGACCGCGCCCTCACCCGCATGTCCGGCCTTCCCTGGCGCAGCAACAGCGAGATACCCGGCCCCGAACTCCGGCGCCGTTTCCCCGTCTCCCCCGAGGCCCTGGCCCCCCTGGAACGCGCCCTCCAGGAGGGCTCCCTCAGCGCCCGGGGCATGGACCGCGCCCTGCGCGCCGCCTGGACCCTCGCCGATCTCGGCGGCCGCGACGCCCCCGCCCCCTGGGACACCGCCGAAGCCCTGGACCTCTGGCGAGGCCCCCGTGCCTGACCGTCACCGATGGCATCCCCGTCCAGCCACCCCGCCCAGACCCGATCCCAGCCGCAACCGCAGGGCCAAGCCCTCAGGCCCAGCCCCAGGCCCAATCGCGGAGCGCACCGGAGCGTGTCGGTGCGCAGTACGCCGAGTCGAGAATTTCGAGGTTCGAGGAGGAAGAGATGGACGGACGGATGAGGCCGAGGGCGGAGGGCGAGGCCGAGGGGGTGGCTCGGGCCTGGCTCAGCGGGGTGTGCGAGCCGGGTGACGAGGCGGCGTGGCGGCTGGTGGCGCGGCTCGGAGCCGAAGGGGCGGTGGAGGCCATCCGGGGCGGGCGGGTACCGGGCGGGTCGGGGATCACCGAGAAGAAGCTCGCCGGTTGGCGGATGCGGGCGGAGGCGTTCGATCTGGACGGGGTGCTGTTCCTGGCGGAGAAGGTCGGCGGGCGGATCCTGTGCCCGGGGGATCCCGGGTGGCCCACCACACTGGACCAGCTCGGTGAGGGCGCTCCGCTCATGTTGTGGCTGCGGGGCCGCGGCGACCTGCGTCAGCTGTGCCTGCGGTCGGTCGCGGTGGTGGGTGCCCGCGCCGCCTCCCCCTACGGCCGCCGCGTGGCCGCCGAGCTCGGCGCGGAGATGGCCGAACGGGGCTGGACCGTCGTCAGCGGCGGCGCTCTGGGCATCGACGGCGAGGCCCACCGGGGGGCCCTGGCGGCGGACGGCGTCACCGTCGCCGTGCTGGCCAACGGGGTGGACGTCCCCTACCCTCCCCGCCATGAGGGCCTGTTCGCCGAGATAAGCCGCACCGGCCTCCTGGTCAGCGAGTGGCCTCCCGCCTCCCATCCGACCCGTCCCCGTTTCCTCGTCCGCAACCGCGTGATCGCCGCCCTCACCAAGGGCACCGTCGTCGTCGAGGCCGACCTGCGCAGCGGCGCCCTCAACACCGCCCACCGCGCCCGTGATCTGGGCCGTCACCTCATGGCCTTCCCCGGCCCGGTCACCTCGATCATGTCCCGCGGCTGCCATGACCTCCTGCGCGCCACCCCTCCCGCCACCCGCCTGGTCACCTGCGCCGAGGACGTCATCGAGGAGATAGGCCGGATCGGCGAGGGCCTCGACCGCCCCGACGACAGGCCCGTCCTCCCCCGGGACCATCTGGACCCCGACTCCCGCTCCGTCCTGGAAGCCGTCCCCTCCGGCCCTTCCGGAGCCCCCACCCACGCCATAGCCGCCTCGGCCGCCGTGGACCTCCCCACCGCCCGCAGCCGCCTCGCCCTCCTGGCCGCCACCGGCTTCGTCGACCGCACCCGCACCGGCTGGCGCCTCCGCCCTTCCCCCTGACCCCCGCAGCACCCGCGCACCCGGGCCGAGGACGGGTGTGGCGAGACCTGGAAGAAAGCGGCGGTGGTTTCTCCGGGGTCAGGGGATGCCGCCTCCGAGGCGGGCCACGGACATGATCCGTGTCGCCGCCCGGTAGCGGAAGCGGCCGGCCGGTGTGTCAGCACCGTTCGGGACGCACGGCTGCGGGCGTCACTCCTGCGCGGTCCCAGGGGTGGTCAGGGGCGGCCCAGCGCCCGGTATTCCCAGCCGGCGGAGCGCCAGAGGACGGCGTCCAGGGCATGGCGGCCGTCCACGATACGGCGGTGGCGAACCACCTCGGCCATGGCGGCGGGGTCGATCTCCCGGAACTCAGACCATTCGGTGAGAAGGACGACGACGTCGGCATCGCGGGCCACGTCCAGGGCGCTCTCGCCGTAGCGGAGCTCGGGGTAGGCCAGGCGGGCGTTGTCCAGGGCTGCGGGGTCGTAGACGCGGACATGTGCGCCGAGGCCGTGCATGGTGCGGGCGACGTCCAGTGCCGGGGCGTCGCGGATGTCGTCGGAGTTGGGCTTGAAGGCGGCGCCCAGGCAGGCGATGCGGGCCCCGTCCAGGCGGCCGCCCAGGAGGCCGCGGACCAGGTCGATGGTGCGGGAGCGGCGGCGGCGGTTGATCGCGTCGACCTCGCGGAGGAAGGAGACGGCCTGCCCGACGCCGATCTCCTCGGCGCGGTGGGCGAAGGCGCGGATGTCCTTGGGCAGGCAGCCGCCGCCGAAGCCCAGGCCGGGCTGCAGGAAACGGCCGCCGATCCGGTCGTCGTAGGCCAGCGCCTGCGCCAGGTCACGGACGTCGGCGCCGGTGACCTCGCAGATCTCGGCCATCGCGTTGATGTAGGAGATCTTCGTGGCGAGGAAGGAGTTCGCCGCCACTTTGACGAGCTCCGCGGTGGCCAGGTCGGTGTCCACGACAGGCGTGCCGTGGTCGAGGATCGGTTTGAAGGCCGAGGCCAGCCGCTCCCGGGCCCACTCGGAGGTGGTGCCGAACACCAGCCGGTCCGGGCGCAGGGTGTCGTCGACCGCGAACCCCTCCCGCAGGAACTCGGGGTTCCAGGCCAGCTCCACCTCCTCGCCGGCCGGGGCCAGCTCCCGCACCAGGTCGGCCAGCCGCGCCGCGGTGCCGACGGGGACCGTCGACTTGCCGACGACAAGGGCCTTGCGGGTGAGATGCACGGCCAGGTCGCTCACGGACGCGTCGACGTACCGCAGGTCGCAGGCGTCCGAGCCGGGCTGCTGGGGCGTGCCCACGCAGATGAAGTGCACATCGCCGAACTCGGCGGCCTCCTGGTAGGAGGTGGTGAACCGCAGCCGTCCGGAGTCCAGCGCCTTGGCCAGCAGCTCCGGCAGCCCCGGCTCGAAGAAGGGGACCTCGCCGGAGGCGAGCCGTTCGACCTTGCGGGCGTCCACGTCCAGGCCCAGTACCTCGTAGCCCAGTGAGGCCATGCAGACCGCGTGGGTGGCGCCAAGGTATCCGGTGCCGATGACGGTGAGCCTGGGAAGCTCGGAAACTTCCATTACTTTCCCTTCGGGGTTGTCAGCCGCTGAGCCTCCGACTCAGGAGCAGCCGTCTTTTTTGGTGAGCGGACCGCCGGTGACCTTGTTGTCGCAGGCGATCGTGTTCCCCCCGACGGTGTCGTTGATGCCGACACCGCCTGAATCACCGAGGTCGATGACGTTGCCGCGGAACACGTTGCCGGTCCCCCAGCCCTCGACGATCTGGTGCGTCTGGAAGCCGTCCGCGTTGGTCCCGGCGCCTTGATTGCCCTCGATCAGGTAGCCGTTGCCCTTGACGTCGACCCACGAGTCGTTGTGCTTGGATCCGCCGAGTTTCGAGCCGTCGAAGACGTTGCCGATGATGCGGCCGTTCGAGGTGCCCTCTTTGATGTCGATCGCCTCGGCGGTGGCGCGGATGACGTTGCCGCGCACGGTGTTCTCGTCGCTGCGGTCCATCTTCCCGCCGGAGAACTGCTCCCAGTTGCTCTCGGCACTGCCCAGGTACACGCCTTCGCCGAACTTCTCCCGCCGCAGCCCCGTCGCGTAGATCAGGTTGTACTGCACCGTGTTGCGACTGCTGAAGTTCCGCAGGTGGATGGCCTCGTCGCCGATGTGGTGGACGGCCAGGTCCTGGATGATCGTGTCGTTCGTCTTGTCGGCCATGACGCCCTTCTGGCTGTGGCGCACGGTGAAGCCGACCAGCCGCCAGTGGCTGACGTCGTCGAGGTGGAAGGCGTAGCCCTTCTTGACCCCGCCGCCGTCGATGATCGATTCCTTCTCGCCGCACACGAAGATCGGCTTTTCCTTCGTGCCGGTGGTGGTCGCGACGAACCTGCCCTGGTAGACCCCGGGAGCCAGCTTGATCACCGTTCCGGGACCGGCGGCTTCCAGCGCCTCGACCAGTTCCAGGGCGCTGCTGACGGTCACGGTCGGTTCCGGGCAGCTGATCCGTCCTTCTCCCGAGGACGGGACGGGTGTCGTCGGCGGTTCCTCGACGGCCTTGAACTCCTCGCCGTCCCCTGCGTCCACTTCGACTTCTTCGTCCTCTCCGTCCGCGGGTCCCGGCACCGGTTCGGAGCCCGCCGGGCCGAGCGGTTCGATCCGCGGGGTCTCGGAGTCGGACGAGCCGCCCATCGTCAGGCCGACGACCAGCATGGTGGCGAGGACTCCGACCAGCAGGCCCGCGAGGAACTTCACATCGATCTTCATCCGGCCGAGCATGTCAACTCCGATCCGTTCCCGAGGACACCCTGGCGGGTTCGGCCTCTGTGTCGGCGGCGGCCTTCAGCCGGCGTACCGGTCGCTCCTCCATGGCCTTCTGCAGGGAGTAGGGGTCGATGCCCCTTCTGCCGATCCGCGGTCCCAGCCCTCGCGACCGGAAGGCGGACACGAGCACCACGCCGAACACGACCGCCCAGATGATGTTCATCGGTTTGGCGATCCGCTTGACCATCGTCCAGAACCCCGCGGTCTCCTGCCAGCCGTCGGTGTTGTTCCCGGCGATGGTCACCGCTCCCAGCACCCGGTCGGAGTCGATCGCGCTGCGTCCCGCGCCGCCGAGCGTGTTGCCGGTGATCCGCGTGCCCTCGGCCTGCCCGATGAGGGTCAGCCCGTGCAGGGACACCGACTGGACGGTGTTCCCGGTGATCGTCGCCCTGGAGTCGCGCAGGTGGATCGCCACCCGGGTGTTCCGCACGATGTTCCCGCTGATCTTGGCCGAGCGGACGCCGTCGCGCAGCGAGATGCCCTGTTCGGACTGGCCGCTCAGCCGGTTCCCCGAGATCTGGACGTCGCGCGCCTCCTTGCTCACCACGATGCCCGCCTCGCCTCCGACGACCTCGCTGGTCTGGACGGACAGGCGCACCCCGCCCTGGATCTCCATGCCGTAGCGCTCGTTGTCCCGGGCGACGCTGCTGGTCACCGAGCTGTCGCCGAAGCTGCGAAGCGACTCTCCGGAGGCGGAGGCCGCCTGGGCCAGCGGCAGCCCGCTCAGGGTGAAGCCGTTGCCGCCGTTCTCCTCCGCCGTCGATCCGCTGATCTTGACGTTCTGGGTGGCGCGGGACAGGACGAACCCGTCACCTCTGCTGCGGGTGACCGTGGTGTTCTCGATCGTGGCGTTCCGCGCGAAGCGGTGCAGCAGCACCCCGTTGACGAGGCTGTCCTGCACCGTGGTGGCGCGGATCCTCGTCTCGTTGGAGCCGGTGATGAAGATCCCGTAGGCGTTGCCGACGATCGTGCTGTCCTCGATGGACCCGGTGACCAGGTTGGCCTCCGGCATCTGGTAGCTCACCTTCCTGCCGCCGGAGCCGTCCATGATCTCCACGACGGTGTCCCCGCCGCGCTGCGCCCGGGACCGGCCGTCGGGGCTCAGGAGCTTCTGCCCTTGGGCCTGGGTTCCGGGCACCTGTTCGGCGCCCTCGCTGGACCGGTCGCTCCCGGTCATCGACAGGCCGCCGGTCCGCCCGCTCCAGAACCCCAGGTGCTCCACCCGGGCGTGGCTCATCTTCAGCGCGCCGCCGACGACCCTGATGTAGGCCCGTCCGTCGGCGACCTTGGTGTCCTCCTTCTGCTCCCTGGAGTTCCAGCTGGTGAGGTGGACGGGGTTCTGGGCCGAGCCGTTGATCCGGATGTCGGCGCCGAACCCCACGATGGAGGTGAAGGCGCCCGGTTCGCTGCGCATCCTGAGCACCAGCGGCCCCGTGGCGTTCTGCAGCACCAGGCGGGCGCCTGGACCGATGAAGACGTTGATGTTCAGTACATAGGAGCCGTCGGTCTGCTTCTGGAAGTCCTCGCCTCCCAGGGCCTCCAGGTCCGAGACCCGGTACGGCTCGCCACGCTGGGGCAGCACCAGGGTCCGGCCGTTCGCCGAGCTGGAGATGTGCGGTTGCCGGGCCGCCGCGGCGTTGGGCCCGCCGCGGGCCAGCGCGGACGTGAGCGCCGCCCGCGTCTGCATGACCCGCAGGTCCTCCTGGTCGACCAGCGTCGACTGCTGCTGGGCGTCGGCGGCCGAAACGTCGTTGACGTCGGGCAGGTCTCCGGTGTCTCCGGACACGAACGTCAGGTACCCCCAGGTGCCGGAGGCGATGAGCACCAGGGCGAGGAGCACGAGAAGGGGCTTGCGCCTGTTCCCCGGCTTCACGGCTGCCCCCCGCCGACCGTCGTCGGGATCTGGACGGAGGGCCGCGCGGGAGCCCGCGGCGGCACCGGTGCGGGCGCGTGACGACGGCCCTTGCGCCGCAGTTCGATCGCGGGCCTCTCCTCCAGCTTCGTCTGCTTCCCGTACGGGTTCGTGCCCTGGTTCCTGCTCCCGCCGGAGCGCAGGGCGGTGATCACCACCAGGAGGATGACGCCCGCCCAGATGAGGTTCATCGGCTTGAGGTAGCGCTTGGCCTTGCTCCAGAAGCCGGAGGTGTCCTTCCAGCCGTCGGTGTCATTGTGGTTCCGGTAGACGTCACCGCTGGAACGCGCCGTGCTCACCGCGCTGGTGCCGGCCCCCTTCAGGGTGTTCCTGGTGATCTCGGTGTCGTCGGCGTCCCCGACCACCGTGATTCCGTGGGCCTTGGGCGCCTGGGCCGTGGTCACCTTGTTCCCGGTGACGGTGCCGTTGGAGCTCCGCATGTAGATGCCGGTGACAGCGCCCGCGATGGTGTTCCCGGCCACGTAGGCGCCCTTCACTCCGTCGCGGAGCGCGATCGCGTGCCGTCTCTGGCCTTCCAGCCGGTTGCCGGAGATCTGGACGCCCTGGGCGTGGGCGCGTACGACGATGCCCATGTCGCCGCCGTAGACCTGGCTGGTCTGGACGGCCAGCCGGCTTCCGCCGAGGATCTCGATCCCGTACCGGCCGTTGTCGCGGGCGATGCTGCCGTTGACCGAGCTGTCTCCGTACGCCGCCAGCGACTCGCCCGACGCCGACGGCCCGTCGGCCAGCTGCTGTCCGTTCAGTGTGAAGCCGTTGCGTCCGTTGCTCTCGGCCACGCATGTCTCGACCCGGACCTTCTCGGTGGCCCGGGACAGGACGAACCCGTCTCCGCCGCTGCCGGTCACCGTTGTTCTGGCGACTGTCGCGTTCTTGGTGAACCGGTGGAGGAGCACTCCGTGGACCAGGCTGTTCCTGATCTTGTTGTCGAGGATCTGGGTCTGGTTGGAGCCCGAGACGAACAGCCCGTAGGCGTTGCCGGTGATCGTGCTATTGCGGACGTAACCGGTGACCAAGTCCTCGGCCGGGACGTGGGAGGCGGTCCCCGGCCCGACCGGGGTGGTCTCCACGTCGCCGAAGTTGCTCCCGCCCTGCCCTTCGTTGTTGCGGTTCAGCCGATCTTCCTTGTCGGCGTGTCGTTGGTCCTTGGTCCGGTGCCGGTAGGCGCTGGCGGGGCGGTCGGTGCCGGTGAGCGCGATGCCCGCGGTGCGCCCGCTCCAGAACCCCAGGTGGGAGACCGAGGTGTAGCGCATCTTGAACGCGCCGCCGATCGCGCGGATGTAGGGGCGCCCGTCGGCGGGCTCGGTGTCGGGCCTCTTCGTCCGGACGTTCCAGCTGGTGATCCGCACGGGGTGCTTGCGCGTCCCGGTGATCTGGATCGTCCCGCCGAATCCGACGATGGAGCTGAACGTCCCCGGCAGGCTGCCCATCCGGAGCGTCAGGGGGCCGCGCAGCAGCAGCCGGGCGCCGTCCGCCACGAAGATGTGCACGCCCACCAGGTAGGACCCGTCGGGCTGCTTCCGGACGTAGCTCCCGTTCCCGACCGCCGTCAGGTCCTTGATCGTGTAGGGCCGCTCGTCATTGCGGGCCGGCAGGACCAGGGTCTCGCCGTGGGCGGAGCCGAAGACCTGGGGCTGCTTGCGCTGGGCCGCCTCGGTCCCGCCCGCCTGCAGCATGGCGGTGAGCGCCGCCCGGGTCTGGATGATCCGCTGGTCCTCCTGGTCGACCATCGTCGCCTGCATCTCGGCGTTCTGCGCGTCCTGGGTCTCGTCCTGCCGGACGGTGTCCGGCTGCGTCGCCTGCGCCGGGCCTGCCGGTGTCGCTTCCGTCGGCGCCTGCGTCGGCTGTCCGGTCCCCGTCTGCTCCGTACCGGGCTGGGCCGACTTCTCGGTGAGCTGCCCCGGCCCTCCCTCCGTCGCGGTGTCCGCGGTCGGGGACGGCAGGGGTTCGGCCCAGGCCGGCGCGGCGCCGGCGAGGAGCAGGAGCGCCAGCGCTCCCGCGGCGAGGTGTCTCGTCGGCGAGGACATTCAGGCCACGCCCTCGAGGGTGGCGGCCGTCTGTCCCTCGCTGCCCGCCTGGTCCGCGGAGCGGGTCAGCCAGCCCTGCTTGTTCATGGTGAAGAACGCGTACAACTTGATCGGAAGGGCGATCATGATGACGACCAGGCAGGTCAGCGGCAGCAGCAGGATCTCCTTGGGGTGCCGCTTGAGATGCGACCAGCCCCGGACGCCCCGGCCGAGCAGCACCCAGCCCAGCGTCAGCGTGAGGCCCAGCGGGGTCAGCTCCAGTCGGCTGAAGAACAGGTAGGCCAGGGTGACGCCCATGGTCACCGGGGTCAGCAGGATCTGCAGCACGGTCACCTTGGTGACGAACGGCGTCTTCCACAGCCAGCCCTTCCACAGGGCCGTCAGGTAGCACCGGTAGGAGTTGCGGCTCCAGCGGATGCGCTGCTTGACGAACGCCCGGAAGGAGTCGGGGAACATGGAGATCGCCCGCGCGGACGACTGGTGCACCGTCTTGTATCCGGAGGCCAGCACCAGCCAGGTGAGCCGGCCGTCGTCACCGGCGATGCAGCGGCGGCCGAGGAAGAACTCGTTCTCCAGGTGCTCCACCACCGGCAGGATCGCCTCGCGCCGGTAGGCGGCGGTGCGGCCGGACAGGCAGGCGACGCCGCCCTTGCTTCCCATGGCCGGGACGTAGTCGTAGTAGCGGAGGTTGACCAGCCAGTCGGCGATGCGCCGCCACACGCTGGTGGTGCGCTGGTAGACGTTCTGCTGGGTGCCGACCCCGCCCACCGTGGGGTCCTGGAACGGCATCTGGACGGCCTCCAGCAGCCCCGGCTCCCACCAGGTGTCGGAGTCCGCGAAGACCACGACCTCGCCCTTGGCCTCCCGGATGCCCACGCCGAGCGCGGAGCGCTTGCCCGCGTGCTCGTAGATCAGGACCTTCAGCCGCGGATCGTGCACCTGGCTCAGCCGCTCGTGGCACTCGGTGTCCGCGACGTCCACCACGATGATCACTTCCATCGGGTCCTGGGCCAGCCAGCTCTCCAGGCACTTCACCAGGATCGCGGCGTCCTCGCGGAAGGAGGGGATCACCACGGAGACCGTGGTGCGGTAATCGTTGACGACCGGCCTGGCCAGGCGCGACAGCACCACCCGGTAGATCCACAACCCCCATACCAGCAGGCCCGCGAGGCCCAGCGGGACGATGTCCCGCCAACTGCCGTTGGCGCTGGAGCGCACGACGGCCTCATAGGCAGAGCTGAACCAATCTGACATCGACGACACGGGTCGACCTCCCCCAGCGGATGCCCGGCCTTTGCCCGAGGCCATACGGACATCCGGAAGAATTTGGATGCGATAGCACCGGATCTTAAGCACTGGGAAAGGAGCTACAGCCGTTAAACGGGAGCATCACCCGAATTGTTATTCCATGTGAGCGAAAAGTTCATGTCAGTGATTTTGGACACTGACTCGACCACGCCTCTCGCCAGGGAATGACCTCGCACGCCTGGCATTTTTGTCGAGAAGGTTTCCAACTTCTCTCCGCGCAGGAGTAACCGCCCCGTCACCACACCAGGAGCCACATCCGCTCTTCCGGGGCCCCGGAATGGCACATCTCAAGATCAATGCTGCAAATCAAGATCGCAGACGAGAGTAAATCAAGATCGAGAAATTCTCGCCAAGGAGGATGCAGAGAGGTCAGCTGGGGAGCTGAAGGTCCGGCTTGGCCAATTCCTCCACATTGACATCATGGAAAGTGACTACCCGGACATTCTTAACGAAGCGCGCGGGGCGGTACATGTCCCAGACCCAGGCGTCCTGCATGACCACCTCGAAGTAGACCTCGCCGTTGTCCAGGCCGCGCACCTGGAGGTCCACCGCATTGGTGAGGTAGAAGCGGCGTTCCGTCTCGACCACGTAGGTGAAGAGCCCGACGACGTCCCGGTACTCGCGATAGAGCTGGAGCTCCATCTCGGTCTCGTACTTCTCCAGGTCCTCAGCGCTCATCGTCCCCTCCCACCTGTTCATTCTTCCCCAGCGGCATGCCCCGTCCCACTCCCATGAGGGGCCGGGATCCGCCCCCGGTCCTCGAGACCACGTTCGAGAACGAGAAACGGTGCTCCGGGCAGGGCCCGTGCAGGCTGAGCGCTGCCATGTGCTCCGGGGTGTTGTACCCCTTGTGGACGTCGAATCCGTACGCGGGATGGGTGAGGTGGAGCTCAGCCATGATCCTGTCCCGGGTGACCTTGGCGACCACCGAGGCCGCCGCTATACAGGCCACCACACGGTCCCCCTTGATCACCGGCAGGCTCGGGACCTCCAGTCCCGGCACACCGAAACCGTCGCTGAGCACGTACGACGGGCGGACGGGCAGCGCCGCCAGCACCCGGCGCATCCCGGTGATGTTGCTGCGGTGCAGCCCCGCCCGGTCGAGTTCGGCGCTGGGGATGACCAGTGCCCGCCACACCGCCCTGGCGGTGATCTCCTCGTAGAGGGCCTCTCTCCTGGCCGGGGTGAGCAGTTTGGAGTCCGCCAGCCCCTCGATCCTGAGCCCGTCGAGGATCACGGCGGCCACCACCAGCGGCCCCGCGCAGGCGCCGCGGCCCGCCTCGTCCACCCCCGCCACCCGGCGGAACCCGCCGTGCGCCAGAGCCCGTTCGTAGCCGTACAGCCCGGCGTCCCGGCGCGGGGTGAACCGCAGGGGACGCCTGATCTCCGAGATCGCTGAGATCACTGCAGGCACCGGTAGTGAAGGCTGTGCATACCCGGAACCATACGCCCACCGCCGGGCATCCGCCCAACACCCTGTGGACGGCCGCCCCCGGTTCAGGAACGCGGCCTGCGCCGCGCCCACACCACCGGAACCGCGGCCGCCAGGCCCAGCGCCGCCGGGGCCGAGCCCAGCGCGGCCTCGCCCAGTCCCGGCTGCCGGAAGGTCTCCGGAATCTCCAGCATCTGCCAGTGGGAGACCGGCCAGATCACCACGAAGGCCCGCCCCACCACGCTCTCGATCGGGATGGTGCCGCTGCCGCTGTCGGCCTGGTGGCCGCGGGAGTCCCAGGAGACCTCACGGTGGTCCCCCATCACCCACAGCCGTCCCGGAGGCACCACGACGTCGAACTTCTGCGACGACGGGATGTTCTGTTCCCCGGTGTCCGGGTCGGTGTAGAGGTAGGGGGCCTCGTCCAGGGCGACCCCGTTCACCGTGATCCGCGCCGTCTTCTTGTCGCAGCACACCACGTGGTCGCCCGGAAGGCCGATCACCCGCTTGATGTAGTCCTTCTCGCCGGGGACGATCCCGAACGCCGTCCCCACCGCCCGCAGGCCCTTGACCACCGGGTTGGACGGCTCGGACCCCTCGACCGCCGGATCCCAGCTGTCCAGCCCGCTGAAGACCACGATGTCGCCGCGCTCGATGTCCCGCAGGCGGTAGACGAGTTTGTTGACCAGCACCCGGTCGCCGATCTGGAGCGTGCTCTCCATCGACGCCGACGGGATGTAGAAGGCCTGGACGACGAACGACTTGATCACCAGGGCCAGGACCAGCGCGACCCCGATCAGCAGTGGCAGCTCCCGCCAGAAGGAGCCCCGCTTCTCCGAGGGCTCCTCGTGTTCCCGCACGTCGTCGGCGGGATCGTCGGACCCGCCTCCCTCGCCGGGCGCCGTCTGCTCATCGGGGGCCGGTCCCTCGGTCTCGGAACGCACTTCTCTCCGATCCTCTGCGGGCGCGGGCCTGTCGGCCCTGCCGCCGGACCGCCCTCCCTCGTCGTCACTCATCAAGGAACGAGCCTAGCGCCGCCCGCCCCCAGGCGAAGATCGAGGAAGGCTCCAGAGTCCCCAAGAAGATCCCCAAGAACGGCCGAACGCCCGGCCCCCATGGGACCGGGCGTTCTCGCAGATCTTCGGAGGAAACCCCTCAGAACTCGCGCTTCTCCTTGATGCGGGCGGCCTTGCCCCGCAGGTTGCGCAGGTAGTACAGCTTGGCGCGGCGCACGTCACCGCGGATGACGACCTCGAGCTTCTCGATGGCCGGCAGGTTCAGCGGGAAGGTCCGCTCCACGCCGTAGCCGCCCTTGCTGACCTTGCGGACGGTGAAGGTCTCGCGGGCGCCGCCGCCCTGACGGCGGATCACGACGCCTTCGAAGATCTGGATACGGCTGACCTTGCCCTCGGTGATCCGCACGTGCACCTTGACGGTGTCTCCGGGGCGGAAGTCCGGCAGGTCCGACCGCAGCGCGGCCTTCTCGATCTCCTGGATCAGGGTGTGCATGACTGTCCTCGCTGCTGAGCTGGCCCGTGCCGTGAGAGGCCCCAGGGTCAGGCGATGGGGGCGTCAGGCCGGGAACGAATGAGAGCGCGCGAAAGCGCGCGACGCTCTAGTCTGCCACAGGATCGGGGTGCTCGGCCAAATCGAGCGACTCCAGCAGCCTGCGGTCGTGCTTGTCCAGGGCCTGCGGGTCCAGGCCGGCCAGCAGGTCGGGGCGCAGGGCGGCGGTGCGCCGCAGCGCCTCGTCGCGCCGCCAGCGCGCGATCTTCCCGTGGTGGCCGGAGGCCAGCACCGGGGGCACCTGGAGCCCCCGCCACACCGGCGGCTTGGTGTAGACGGGGCCCTCGACCAGGTTCTCCATCCGACCGGGTGCGAAGGAGTCGTCGCTCACCGACTCGGCGTTGCCCAGCACCCCCGGCACCAGCCTGCTGATCGCCTCGATCATGACGAGCACCGCGACCTCTCCGCCGGCCAGCACGTAGTCGCCGATGCTCAGCTCGTCGACCTCGACCACGGAGGAGTAGTGCGCCATGACACGCGAGTCGATGCCCTCGTACCGGCCGCAGGCGAAGACGAGGTGGGGGGAGGCGGCCAGCTCGACGGCGACCTTCTGGGTGAACCGGCGCCCGGACGGGGTGGGCACCACCAGCCGGGCCCGCGGCGTCAGGACGTCGTCCAGCGCCTGGCCCCACGGCTCGGGTTTCATGACCATGCCGGGCCCGCCCCCGTAGGGGGTGTCGTCCACGGTGCGGTGCCGGTCGTAGGCCCACTCCCGCAGGTCGTGGACGCCGAAGGAGAGCAACCCCCGGTCCTGGGCCTTGCCCAGGAGGGAGGCGGACAGCGGAGTGAAGTACTCCGGGAAGATCGTGATGATGTCGAAGCGCATGGGCTAGTCGAAGAGCCCGCCCGGCGGGTCGACCACCAGTCGGCCGCCCTCGACGTCCACCTCGGGCACGATCGCGGACACGAAGGGAACCAGCTTGTCCCCCTGCCCGGTGTCGATCACCAGCAGTTCCTGCGCGTGGTGCAGGACCTCGGAGACCGTGCCGATCTCCTCGCCGGCGGTGGTGACGACCTTCAGCCCGACGAGCTGGTAGTCGTGGAACTCGTCCGGGTCGGACGAGGGGAGGATCTCCGAGGAGTCGATCACCAGCCAGGTGCCGCGCAGCTCCTCGGCGCGGTTGCGATCAGAGATCCCCACAAAACGGACAACGAGCCGACCGCTGTGCCAGCGGGCGGTGTCGACCGTCAGGGGACCGGCCGTCACGGGATCCGTGGTGAGCGTCGCACCCGGAGCGAACCGGGTGTCCGCGTCGTCAGTACGGACGTCGACGGTGAGGTCGCCGCGGATCCCGTGCGGTTTGCCGATCCGGCCCACTACCAGTTGCACTGGTCAGCGAACCTCGTTGACGTCGAGCAGGTCCACCCGGACATAGCGGCCTCCGGAGAGGGCGCCCATGACCGTGCGGAGGGCCTTGGCGGTACGACCGCTGCGGCCGATCACTTTGCCCAGGTCCTCAGGGTGCACACGCACCTCGAGGACCCGGCCACCGCGAATCCGCTTGGCGTGAACCCGGACATCGTCAGGGTGTTCGACGATGCCGCGCACCAAGTGCTCGAGCGCTTCTTCGAGCACTTAGGCCTCGCTCGGGGCTTCGGCCTCGTCGGCCTTGGGCTCGGCCTTCTTCTTGGCCTTCGGCGTGGTCGCCTCGCCGCCGTCGAGGTTCGCGGCCTCCTTGGCGGCGGCGGCGAAGGTCTCGGCCTTGTCCGCCTTGGGCGCGGCCGTCTTCAGGCTGCCCTCGGCACCGGGCAGGCCCTTGAACTTCTGCCAGTCACCGGTGATCTTGAACAGCTTCTCGACGGACTCGGTCGGCTGCGCGCCGACGCCGAGCCAGTACTGCACCCGCTCGGAGTCCACCTCGATCAGCGAGGGCTCCTGCTTCGGGTGGTACTTGCCGATCTCCTCGATCGCCCGGCCGTCACGCTTGGTGCGGGCGTCGGCGACGACGATGCGGTACTGCGCGCCACGGATCTTGCCGAGACGCTTGAGCTTGATCTTGACTGCCACGGGTGTGGTAACTCCGGTTTCAGTAACAGGAGAACAGCCTCCGTCCGTGTGGGGTACGAACCGGGGCTGCTCGGATGGACTCCGGGCGTCAGAGCGAGAGAGGGCGCCTCACGTACCGGGTTTCCAGTGAACCATTGTGCCAGATCTCCGTGACTACTCCGTCACGCCGCTCCGGCACCGCGCCCGCCGTCTCGCTCCAGGACCCGAAGATTCAGCGCTTCTTACCCAGGTCACCCAGGTCGGGCAGCTGGAAGCCGGGGGGAAGCTGCCCGGGCAGGCCGCCGCCGAACGCCGGGGGCAGGCCGCCGGCCTGCTGGGGCTGGGCCTGCTCCTCCTTGGCACCCGGGCCCAGGGCCCGCTTGCGCGGGTCGCCCGAACGCTGCTTGCCCTTCTTGGCCTTGACCTGCTTGGCCGCCTTGCGCCGGGTGCCCGGCATCCCGGGGATGCCCATGCCCCCGGCCATGGCCTTCATCATCTTCTGGGCCTGGAAGAACCGGGTGACCAGGGAGTTGACCTCCCCGACGGTGACGCCGGAGCCCTTGGCGATACGGGCCCGGCGCGAACCGTTGATGATCTTCGGGTCGCTGCGCTCCCCCGGGGTCATCGACCGGATGATCGCGGCGACCCGGTCGAGGTCCCGGTCGTCGATCTGGTTCACCTGCTGGCGCATCTGCCCCATGCCGGGCAGCATGCCGAGCAGGTTCCCGATCGGGCCCATCTTGCGGATCATCATCATCTGGTCGAGGAAGTCCTCGAGCGTGAAGTCCTCGCCCGACGCGAGCTTGTCGGCCATCCGGGCCGTCTGCTCCTCGTCGAACGTGCGCTGGGCCTGCTCGATCAGGGTGAGGATGTCGCCCATGTCCAGGATCCGGCCGGCCATCCGGTCGGGGTGGAACAGGTCGAAGTCCTCGAGCTTCTCACCGGTGGACGCGAACATGATCGGCCGCCCGGTGATCTGGCGGACCGACAGCGCGGCGCCGCCCCGGGCGTCGCCGTCCAGCTTGGTGAGCACGACGCCGTCGAAACCGACGCCGTCCATGAAGGCCTGGGCGGTGTTGACCGCGTCCTGGCCGACCATGGCGTCGACCACGAACAGCACCTCTTCGGGCTCGGTGGCCCGGCGGATGTCGATCGCCTGCTGCATCATCTCGGAGTCGATGCCCAGGCGGCCCGCGGTGTCGATGATCACCACGTCGTGGAGGGAGCGCTTGGCCTCGGCGATGGAGGCCTGCGCGACGCGCACCGGGTCGCCCACGCCGTTGCCGGGCTCGGGGGCGTACACCGCGACCCCGGCCCGCTCGCCCATCACCTGGAGCTGCTGGACGGCGTTCGGGCGCTGGAGGTCGCAGGCGACCAGCAGCGGGGTGTGGCCCTCTTCCTTGAGCCAGCGGGCCAGCTTGCCCGCGAGGGTGGTCTTGCCCGCGCCCTGCAGACCGGCGAGCATGATCACGGTCGGCGGGGTCTTGGCGAAGCGGATGCGCCGGGTCTGGCCGCCCAGGATCTCGATCAGCTCGTCGTTGACGATCTTGACGACCTGCTGCGCCGGGTTGAGGGCCTGGGACACCTCGGAGCCGCGTGCCCGTTCCTTGACGCGGCCGATGAAGTCCTTGACCACCGGCAGTGCCACGTCCGCCTCGAGCAGCGCGACCCGGATCTCCCGCGCTGTGGCGTTGATGTCGGCCTCGGACAGCCTGCCCTTGCTGCGCAGGTTGGTGAAGACCGAGGTCAACCGATCGGAGAGATTCTCGAACACTTGCCCGTCCTAGCCCGACGCCTGATGCGAACTCTCCAAGCCTATCCGCCGCGTGCGGCGCGTCGTGCGCCCTCGGCCGGGCGCGTACGGGGCACCGCGCCCCTCACCCGTCCTCGGGGCCGGCGGAGGGGTCCGGAACCGGACGCAGCGAGACGGTGAGGACCAGCGGGGCCAGCAGCGCGCCCAGGGACACGATGACCGAAAGGGCGCTCCATGACATGTCCGAATTCCTTCCCGTGGTGCTCTTCCGCGGGAAGGAACTCTGGGTCCGCCCGGCGACCGGGAAGGAGGTGGGAAATGTCCTCCCGCCCTCCACCAGATGAATAGCCGACTAATAGCGACATATCAGCTTTACCACTACCACACATGATCGGATCACCCGAGAGCCGCGAGAATCCGCTCCTGGATCTCGGTGAGCGTCGTGGAATCCGAGACCGGCGCTCCTTCCCCGTCCACCACGTAGAAGACGTCGACCGCCTCGGAGCCCAGCGTGTCCACCTTCGCCGCCCTGATGTGCAGCCCGAGCTCGCCGAAGACCCTGCCGATGCGCCACAGCAGCCCCGGACGGTCGGAGGCGCGCACCTCCACCACCGTCGCGGTCCGCGATGCCTCCTCCACGATGCGCACCTTCGGCGGCGCCACCGGCACCCCCCGGCGCCCCCGGACGGACGCCGCCCGCTTCTCCAGCCGGTCCGCGACGTCCAGCCGCCCGGCCAGCACCCGGCGCAGGTCCGCCTCGATCGAGGCCGGATCCGGCGGACTGCCGAACTCCGGCTGCGCGGTGAACTCGATCACCGCGTTGCCGCCGCCGTGCGAGAACGTCCGCGCCGTCCGCAGCACCAGCCGGTGCAGCGCCAGAACCCCGGCCGCCTGCCACAGCAGCCCCTGGCGGTCGGCCGCCACGACGGTGACGGTCAGCGCCCCCCCGGTGTGCTTGGCCCACGAACCCCGCACCGAGGTGCTGCTCACCCTCACGGCCACCCCGTCGTGCCGGGCCAGCGCCAGCTGACCCGCGGTCGGCTCGGGGGTGCGCGGCGGCGCGTCGCCCTGCAGCAGCTTGTCGGTACGCCGCACCAGCTCGTCGATCAACCGGGCCTTCCAGCCTCCCCAGGCCGCGGGTCCGGTCGCGCCGGCGTCGGCGACGGCGATCGCGTGCAGCAGCTCCAGCACCACCGGGGAGCCCACGGCGGTCGCCACGGTCCCGATCGTCAGCGGATCGTCCAGATCACGCCGGGTGGCGGTGTCGGGCAGCAGCAGATGGTGCAGGACGACCCGCTCCAGGATCTCCACGTCCTCGGGCGGGAAACCGAACCGGGCCGCGAGGGGCCGGGTGTACTCCGCGCCCACCACGGAGTGGTCCCGCCCGGAGCCGTCCTTGCCGATGTCGTGCAGCAGCGCGCCGACCAGGAGCAGGTCGGGCCGTGCCACCTCGCGGGTCAGGGCCGCGGCGCGGGCCGCGGCCTCCACCAGGTGCCGGTCGACGGTGTACTTGTGGACGGCGTTGCGCTGCGGCCGGTTGCGCACCCGCGACCAGTCGGGGATCATCCGCACCACCAGGCCGGCCTGGTCGAGCGCCTCCCAGGCCCCGATCGCGGCGGGGCCCGCGCCCAGCAGCGACACCAGCGCGGTGCGCGCCCGCTCCGGCCAGGGGACGGACAGCCCGGTGAAGGACCTCGCGAGCTGCTCCACGGTCGCGGGCGCCAGCGGAAGCCCCGCGTGCGCCGCCGCGGCGGCGGCCCGCAGCGGCAGAGACGGATCGGAGAGGTCCGCGTCGCGGGCCAGGACGGCCTCCCCCGCGAACTCCACGAACCCGTCGGCCAGCGGACGGCGTTCGCTCCTGCTCTGCGACGTGCCGTGCCGTTCGACGTGGCGCCAGACCTGCTCACCGGCGTAGGTGATCGTCCTGGCGCATTCGGCCACCGTCTCCAGCAGCTCGTAGGCGTCCTTCAACCCCAGGTGCTCGGCGACGGGATCCTGCTCCTGCAACAGGAGCCTGTCAGCCGAACGCCCGGTGACCGCGTGCAGCGCATGGCGTATCTCCAGCAGCCTCCCGTAGGCGGCCTTGACCCGGGGGCCCGGCGGCGGCACCACCCAGGTCGCCACGACCGCCTCCATCACGTGGACGTCCCGCAGCCCCCCGTGGGCGTCCTTCAGATCCCCCTCCAGCAGGAAGGCCAGCTCCCCCAGCCGCTCCCAGCGTTCCCGGGTCATCCGCGCCAGCTCCGGCAGCCGGGTCTTCGCGGCGGCCCTCCAATCGGCCAGGACGGCGCCGCGCACCTCGTCGGCCAGCTTCGGATCCCCCGCGATCAGCCGGGTGCGCAGCAGCCCCATCACCGCCTTGATGTCCTCGGCCGCGACGTCACGGGCCTGGCGGACGGTGCGGACGGAGTGGTCGAGCTCCAGGCCCCGGTCCCAGACCGGGTACCAGAGCTTCTCGGCGAACTCCCCGATGTCCCGCCGGTCCTCGTGCAGCAGCACCAGGTCGAGGTCGCCTCCGGGGGTCAGGTCGCCCCTGCCGAAGCTGCCGACGGCCAGCAGCGCCACCCCCGGCTCGTCTCCCACCAGGCCGGCCAGCCAGGCGTCCAGTTCGGCGACCCGTGCCGCGCGCTCGTCCGCGAAACTCCGCAATTCCCTTTCTCCTCCCGACAGAGTTAGGGGCGTCCCGGATCTGCTCCGGAACGCCCCTGCGCTCTCCCCCGAACCCGCTGCCCCGCTTAGAGGGCCTCGGCTCCGGTCTCTCCGGTCCGCACGCGGACGACCGTCTCGACCGGGGTCGACCAGACCTTGCCGTCGCCGATCTTGCCGGTCTGCGCGGCCTTCACGACCACGTCGATGACTTCTTCGGCGTCCTCGTCCTCGACGAGGATCTCCAGGCGGATCTTCGGTACGACGTCGACCTTGTACTCGGCGCCGCGGTAGACCTCGGTGTGGCCCTTCTGCCGGCCGAAGCCGCTGGCCTCGCTGACCGTCATCCCCTTGACCCCGAAGGTCTCCAGGGCTGCCTTCACGTCGTCGAGCTTGAAGGGCTTGATGATCGCCGTGATGAGCTTCATGCGTCGGCCTCGACCTTCTTGATGTCCCCGGCGATCGGGGCGGCGGTGGAACCGCCCAGGCCGCTGGTGCTGGAGGTGTTCAGATCATAGGCGCTCTCCGCGTGCTCGACGATGTCGATGCCCGTGACCTCGGCCTCTTCGTCGACCCGGAAGCCCATGGTCAGGTCGAGCACCTTGCCGAGGATGAAGGTCACCACGAAGGAGTAGGCCATCGTCGCGCCGACCGCCATCGCCTGCTTGCCCAGCAGCGTGGCGCTGCCGTCCGACAGGAGGCTGTCCGCGCCGAGGGCGGCGGAGCCCCACACGCCGATGGCCAGGGCGCCGATGATGCCGCCGACCAGGTGGACGCCGACCACGTCGAGCGAGTCGTCGTAGCCGAGCTTGTACTTCAGGCCGACCGCGACGGCGCAGACGGCGCCGGCGACCAGGCCCAGGACCAGGGCGCCCAGCGGGGTCATCGTGGCGGCGGCCGGGGTGATGGCGACCAGGCCGGCGACGATGCCCGAGGCGATGCCCAGCGTGGTGGCGGCGCCGTCACGCAGCTTCTCGACCATGATCCACGTGAACCCCGCCGCACCGGTGGCGACGATGGTGTTGACGAACGCCAGGGAGGCGGTCTCGTTGGCGGCCAGGGCCGAGCCGGCGTTGAAGCCGAACCAACCGAACCACAGCAGACCGGCGCCGAGCAGGACGAACGGCAGGTTGTGCGGACGCATCGGCTCCTTCGGCCAGCCCTTGCGCTTGCCCAGGACCAGGGCCAGCGCCAGCGCGGCGCAACCGGCGTTGATGTGGACGACCGTGCCGCCGGCGAAGTCCAGCGCGCCGAGCTTGAAGATCCAGCCCTCGCTGAACCAGACCCAGTGGGCGATCGGCAGGTAGACCAGGGTGATCCAGATCGGGACGAACACGCACCAGGTCATGAACTTGGTACGGTCCGCTATGGCGCCGCTGATCAGCGCGACGGTGATGATGGCGAAGGTCGCCTGGAAGGCGACGAAGGCCAGGTCGGGGTAGCCCTCGCCGGTGGCCTCGAGGCCGACCAGGCCCCAGACGTCCAGGCCGCCGAAGAAGGCGGGGACGCCTCCCTCGCTGCCGAAGGCCACCGAGTAGCCCCAGAGCACCCAGACCATGCTGACGATGCTCATGCTGACGAAGCTCATCATCATCATGTTGAGCACTGACTTGGCCCGGCTCATGCCGCCGTAGAAAAAGGCGAGTCCTGGCGTCATCAGAAGGACGAGCGCTGCGCTCGTCAAAATCCAGGCTGTATTGCCGCTGTCGATTTCCATCTCGGAGAGCGCCCTCCTGTGCGGGTTTTCCGTTCGCCGAGAAGACTCTTCCCTGGCGGTTTCGCCCGGGGGGCACCGATGTTTCCGACGTGTGAAACATGCCTCATCGATGTTTCTTAAGTGTTTCCGTTCTCGCACCGTTCCGAAAGCCTTCCGCGAAGGCGTTCCGGTGGCCCTGAGCACGGAACCGCCGCCCTCCTGAGGCTCCGGAGGCCTCGGAGGGCGGCGATCGGGTACGGTCCCGGCTCAGCCCCGGTCGCCCGGGGACGGGCCCTGCCGTCCGGTGCTCTGCCCGGTGCTCTGAGATGTGGTGCCGGCGCCCGGCGAGGACCCCTGGTGGGTGCCCGGTTCCACCCATTCCATACCGGGGACCGCCTCGGACGGCCGGTTCCCGCGCATGCTCATGTAACCCCAGACGGCCAGGGCGGTCAGCACGATGCCGGAGGCCATGGACAGGTACCAGCCGGCGTCGAGGCCGGCTCCGGCCCTGGCCAGGACCCCCGCCTGGGTGTCGCCCAGGACGGAGGGGACGTTCAGGGCGTCGCGGAAACGGAACCCGAAGACGGCCGTGGCGATGAAGGCGAGTGCCCCGCAGAGCCCCGAGGCCAGCAGCAGGGCACGGCGGTCCACCTCCTCCAGGAGGAGGGAGGCCAGGGCGAGGGCCCCCGCCGCGACCGCCAGGACCATGGCGAGCCTGCCCTCCCAGATCCGGACGCCGTTGAGCGTCGCCGCGCTGAAGAAGGTGACGCTCACCCAGGGGAGCAGCGTGCCGATGATCAGCACTCCCGCGGCGACGGCGGCGCCTCTGGACGCCACTTCAGAGGTTCGTTCCGCCGCGCTGAGCTGTGGCATCGCGCCCATCCCGACCGACGTTCCCTCGGCCGTGGCGCCATGCGGTCTCCTGGTGCGTATGGCCATGCAGATCAAACCCCCGAATCCCTGGCACCTACTGACAGCCGTGGGCGGCCGCCGGCACCGCGGACGGCCGCCTTTCCTTTCACGGAATCACAGATCGACCGGCCGGAGGCCACGGAAGGGTCCCGCTATCCCAAAATGGCGTCCACGAAGGCCTCGGGGTCGAACGGGGCGAGGTCGTCCGGGCCCTCGCCCAGCCCGACCAGCTTGACCGGCACCCCCAGCTCGCGCTGGACGGAGATGACGATGCCGCCCTTGGCGGTGCCGTCGAGCTTGGTCAGCGCGATGCCGGTGACGTTCACGACCTCGGCGAACACCCGGGCCTGGGTGAGCCCGTTCTGTCCGGTGGTGGCGTCCAGCACCAGCAGCACCTCGTCGACCGTGGCCTGCTTCTCGATGACCCGCTTGACCTTGCCCAGCTCGTCCATCAGGCCGGTCTTGGTGTGCAGGCGGCCGGCGGTGTCGACGATGACGGTGTCCACGCCGTCCTGGATGCCCTGCTTGACCGCCTCGAAGGCGACGCTGGCCGGGTCGGAGCCCTCCGGGCCCCGGACCACCCGCGCGCCGACCCGCTCGCCCCAGGTCGTCAGCTGCTCGGCCGCCGCCGCGCGGAAGGTGTCGGCGGCTCCCAGCAGCACCTGCTTGCCGTCGCCGATCAGCACCCGCGACAGCTTGCCGGTGGTGGTGGTCTTGCCGGTGCCGTTGACGCCGACGACCATCACCACGGCCGGATGCCCGCCGTGCGCGTCCACATGCAGCGCCCTCGGCAGGTCGAGGCCGATCTGGGCGACGAGCTGCTCCCGCAGCAGCGCGCGGACCTGGTCGGGCGTGAGCTGCCCCGTCACCTTCACCCGGGTGCGCAGCTCGTCCACGATCATCCGGGACGGCGCGACGCCGACGTCGGCGCTGATCAGGAGGTCCTCGATCTCGTCCCAGTCGTCGTCGGTGAGCGACTCGCGGGACAGCAGGTTCAGCAGGCCCTGGCCGAGGGTGCTCTGCGAGCGGGCCAGCCGGGCGCGCAGCCGCTGCAACCGGCCCGCGGACGGGGGCGGCAGCTCGATCTCGGGCACCACCACCGGTTCGGCCAGCGGCGGGCGTTCGGCGGGCCGGGTGACGACCGCCGTCTCTTCCTCGGCCGGCGGCGCCGGTCTGGTGATCGTCGGAGCTTCAGGCGGTGCCTCCAGCGTTCCCGGGCCCGACCGGGACCTCAGCAGGGCGACCATCCCGCCCACGGCCAAGATGACGAAAAGCGCGATACCGAGAATCAGATATTCCATAGCCCGTCCAGTCTCGCAGACTCAACCCGACCGCTGATTGATCCCCTTCCCGGAACGGCTCCACCGCCCGTGAACGGAAAAGTCAGGCGGGTTCGTGCTCGCGCAGCCGCTGGCTGATCACCTGGCTCACGCCGTCGCCGCGCATGCTCACTCCGTACAGTGCGTCGGCGCCCTCCATGGTGCGCTTCTGGTGGGTGATGATGATCAGCTGCGAGGACTCCCTGAGCTCCTCGAACACCTTGATCAGCCGCTGGGTGTTGGTGTCGTCCAGCGCCGCCTCGACCTCGTCCAGCACATAGAACGGGCTGGGCCTGGCCTTGAACACCGCGACCAGGAAGGCGACGGCCACCAGGGAGCGCTCGCCGCCGGACAGCAGGGACAGGCGCTTGACCTTCTTGCCCGGCGGGCGGGCGGCGACCTCGATGCCGGTGGCGAGCATGTCCTCGGGGTCGGTGAGGGACAGCGAGCCCTCGCCGCCGGGGAACAGCCTGCCGAAGATCCCCGAGAAGTGCTCGGCGGTGTCGGCGTAGGCGGCGGCGAAGACCTCCTGCACCCTGCGGTCGACGTCCTTGACGATGTCGAAGAGGTCCTTGCGGGTCTTCTTCAGGTCCTCCAGCTGCGCGGTGAGGAAGGCGTGGCGCTCCTCCAGCGCCGCGAACTCCTCCAGCGCCAGCGGGTTGACCTTGCCCAGCTGCGTCATCTGGCGCTCGGCGGCCCTGGCCCGCTTCTCCTGGACGGCGCGGTCGAAGGGCTCGGGCGAGCCCTCCGGGTCCTGCGGGGGCACGGGCTGGTCGGGGCCGTACTCGGAGATCAGCCCCTCCACCTCCATGCCGTACTCCTCCAGCGCCCTGGTCTCCAGCTGCTCCAGCCGCAGGCGCTGCTCGGCACGGGCGACCTCGCTGCCGTGCACCACGTTGACCAGGCGCTCCAGCTGGGTGCCGTACTCGCGGACCCGCCCGCGGACGACCTTCAGCTCCTCCTCGCGCTCGGCCCGCCGCCGCTCGGCCTCCTCGCGTTCGGCCACCGCGACGGCCAGGGAGCGCTCGATCCGCTCCAGCGCGACCGCCGCGCCCTCCCGGACGGCCTGCGCCACCCGGGCCTGCCGCTCCCGCCTCCGCCGCCGCTCCACCGCCTGGGCGCGCTCACTGCGCTCGGCCTCGGCCTGCCGCTCCAGCGCGTCGGCCCGGCCCGCGAGCGCGCCGACCCGCTCTTCGGCCGTGCGCACCGCCAGCCGCGCCTCCATCTCCAGACCGCGCAGCTCCTGGACCCGGTCGGCCAGTTCGTCGCGGATCTCGGTGTCCGGCTCCTCCTCCGGCTCGCGCGCCGCCTCGGCCTCGAATCCCTCTTCCAGCGCGGCCAGGGCCTCGGCGTCCCGGTCCCGGTTCCGCTCGGCGTTCGCGACGTTCTGGGCGAGCCGTTCGGCTTCCTGGCGGGCGGCCTGCGCGGCGGCCTGGAGCCGCGCCTCCTGCTTGGCCTCCTGCGCCGCCGCCGCGTCGGCCTCGCGCAGCCTCGCCCTGACGCGGTCCAGTTCGGACTGCGCCTGGTTGACCCCGGCCTGCGCCTGGTTGACGCGGCTCTGCGCGGCCTCCAGCAGGC
This sequence comes from Actinocorallia sp. B10E7, assembly GCF_039871655.1. Lineage (NCBI taxonomy): Bacteria > Bacillati > Actinomycetota > Actinomycetes > Streptosporangiales > Thermomonosporaceae > Actinocorallia > Actinocorallia sp. B10E7. The sequence continues at coordinate 266,097 of NZ_JBDPLZ010000002.1, read as the reverse complement.
TCTGCGCCCGGCTCTCGGCCTCGGCGGCCTCCTCCAGGGAGGCCGCGGCCAGCTCCGCGGCCTCTCCCGCCCGCACCAGCGCCTCGCGCGCCTCGTCGAGCGTGGCGCGCATCCGCAGCAGCCCCTGGCCTCCGGCGCTCCCGCCGCGTGCCCAGTGCGCCCCCAGCACCTCTCCGGCCCTGGTCACCGCGCGCAGTTCCGGCTCCGACCGGACGAGTTCGGCGGCCCGGCCGAGGTCGTCCACCACGACGACGCCGTCGAGCAGGGCGGTGATCGCGGGCCTCAGCCGCTCGGGGACCGTCACCAGCTCCGCCGCCCAGACGCTCCCGTCCGTGCGGGCGGGCCTCGCTCCCGGCCCGGCGTCCTGGAGATCGGAGCCGATGACCAGCCCGGCCGCGGCCTCGTGCTCGGCGAGGAAGGCCAGGGCCCGCGCCGCGGTGTCGAGCGAGGCGACCGAGACGGCCTCGGTGAGCGCGCCGAGGGCCGCGGCGATCGCCGTCTCGGCGCCCGGCCTGACCACGAGTTCGGCGGCCAGGGTGCCGAGCACCCCGTCCAGGCCGGAGTTCAGCAGGACCTCTCCGCCGTCGGCGGCCGAGCCGAGGCTGAGTTCCAGCGCCTCGATCCTGGCCTGCAGCGCGGTGAGCTCCTTCTGGGCGCGCTGGTCGGCGGCGCGGACGGAGGCCACCTGGTCGCGGGCGGCCCGCAGGGCTCGCTGCGGCTCCTCGACCGCGGCGCGGGCCTCGCCCGCGCCCTCCTTGGCCTCCTCCAGCGCCTCCTCGGCCAGCTCCAGGTCCCGGGTCAGCGCGGGATCCACGGCGGCCTGGGCCTGGAAGGACTCGGCCTCGGCCAGCGCCGCCTCGGCCCGGTCCTCGGCGGACAGCCGGGCCTCGGTGAGCCGACCGATCTCGGCTTCGGCCGCCTGCAGGCGGCTGCGCAGCGACTCCAGCCGCGCGCGCTCGGCGGCCAGCGCGTCCCGCCGTTCGGCGGCGGCCCTGGCCAGCGCCTGGAGCCTGCGGTCCTCGGACGCCAGCGCCGATTCTCCCGAGGCCCGTTCGGCGACCGCCTCCTCCAGGCGTTCGCGGGCGTCCTCCAGCCGCTCCTCCAGGACCTCCTCCTGGGCGCGGACCTCCTCGGCCTCGCGCTCCAGCTCCTGCGGATCGCGCCCGAACCTCTCGTCCTGCTGGAACTCCGCCGCGTTGCGGTGCCGCTCGGCGGCCAGGTCGGCGACGCCGCGCAGCCGCTCCTTCAGCGACGACAGGCGGAACCACGTCTCCTGGGCGGCGGCCAGGACCGGCGCGGCGGCGGCGGACTCGGCGTCCAGCTCCTCCTCGCGCGCCTGCGCGGCGGCCAGCGCCCCTTCCACCTCGGCGCGGCGGCGGCGGACCGCCTCCTCGTCGGCGGCCTCCTGTTCCAGCTTCCCGCGCAGGGTGACCAGGTCGTCGGCGAGCAGCCGCAGCCTGGCGTCGCGCAGCTCGGCCTGGATCACCGCGGCCCTGCGGGCGATCTCGGCCTGCTTGCCCAGCGGCTTGAGCTGGCGGCGCAGCTCGGTGGTGAGGTCGGAGACCCGGGTGAGGTTGGCCTCCATGGCGCTGAGCTTGCGCAGCGCCTTCTCCTTGCGCTTGCGGTGCTTGAGGACGCCCGCGGCCTCCTCGACGATGGCGCGGCGGCCCTCGGGCCCGGCGTTCAGCACCTGGTCGAGCTGGCCCTGGCCGATGATCACGTGCATCTCGCGGCCGATGCCCGAGTCCGACAGCAGCTCCTGGACGTCCAGGAGGCGGCAGGCGTCGCCGTTGATGGAGTACTCGCTGGAGCCGGACCGGAACATCAGCCGGCTGATCGTCACCTCGGAGTAGTCGATCGGCAGGGCGCCGTCGGAGTTGTCGATGGTGAGGATCACCTCGGCCCGGCCGAGCGGGGCCCGGTTGGCGGTGCCGGCGAAGATGACGTCCTCCATCTTGCCGCCGCGCAGGGACTTGGCGCCCTGCTCGCCCATGACCCAGGCGAGGGCGTCGACGACGTTGGACTTGCCCGAGCCGTTGGGGCCGACCACACAGGTGATCCCCGGCTCGAAGCGCAGCGTCGTCGAGGAGGCGAAGGACTTGAACCCGCGCAGGGTGAGGCTCTTCAGGTACACGCCCGGCGGGTCCCCCTCCCGGTCTTCGGTGACGGCTCCGGCGTGGCGGCCGGAGGCGGCCATGCGGCTCAGCGGCAGCTTAGCGCCGAGAACGCGCTCACGGGCGCGCCTGTGCACGCCGCCGTCCGGCCGGCGCCGCCGGTCTTTCCACGGATCGAGGCTTTCCGGGAGAAATGACAAAAGGGACGCCGTGATCGACGTCCCTGTCCTGTCAGCACCCGCCTTCTCGCGGGTGTGAACCGGCGCCTCAGGTGAGCGCGGGTTCGCGGTCCTTCACGGAGTGCACAGCCTCGGACGAGGAGAGCGCTTCGTTCTCTTCCTGGAGCCTGACAAGCTCGGCTTCCAGATCCCGGACGCGCCGCTGGAGACGTCGCATCTCCGCGACCATCCGGGGGTCGGGACCGCCGACGTGGCCTAGTAGAGCCTTCGCCATGATTGAGGGTCCTCCACGCTGAGTAACCAGCAGAGATCACACCACACCCTCGGAGTGAGGGCGGTGCATATCAATTCAAGTAAGTTGCTCCGGCCGGTGTGCCGGTCAAGCTGGACATCACAGACCAGTAACAACCTTGTCCTATAGAGTTTAGCAGGTCGCGGACGGAATACCCACCCGGTCATCTCTCAACGAAACCGACATTGCTCCCACGGGCCACACCCCACTGTTCGGTCACACCCGTCACACGGCCGGGAGCGGCATCCGAACCCAGCAGTTCGAGCAGCTTTTCGCAGGTGGAACGGTCCCCTTCGGCGATGACCTCCACCCTGCCGTCCCTCAGGTTCGAGGCCGAGCCCACCAAGCCCAACTCCAGCGCCCGGGCCCTGGTCCACCAGCGGAAACCCACCCCCTGGACCTCACCGCGCACCCAGGCCGTGAGCCGGACGCCACCCCTTTCACCGGACAAGTCGCGGCCTCGGCTGGCAGCGCGGGCAACTGTAGGAGGAACGATTCATGAAGACCTCCCGCAGGATCGCCGTCCCGCATCTTCCGCAGGGCTCGTCACGGCGCCCATAGGCGTTCAGGGAACGTTCGAAGTATCCGCTTTCGCCGTTCACGTTCACGTACAGGCTGTCGAAGGAAGTGCCCCCGGCCCGCAGGGCCTCGTCCATGACGTCCCGCACCGACCGCAGGAGCAGGACGGCCTGCGCCCTGGTCAGCCTCGCGGCGGACCGCTCGCCGTGCAGCCCGGCCCGCCACAGCGCCTCGTCTGCGTAGATGTTGCCCACCCCGCTGATCAGCGACTGGTCGAGCAACGCCCGCTTGATCCCCGTCTGCCGGCGCTTGAGGGCTCCGAAGAACGCCTCGTCGTCGAACACCGGCTCGAACGGGTCGGCCGCGATGTGCCCGATCACGTCGGGGACGCCCCCCTCGCCGCCCCGGGGGTCGGGCACCAGAGGGCAGACCATGAGGTGCCCGAACGTGCGCTGGTCGACGAACCGCAGGTCCAGACCGCCGTCGGCGAAGGCGAACCGCACCCTCAGATGGCGCTGCGGCGGGGCGTCCGCCTCCCCCACCAGCAGCTGGCCGCTCATGCCCAGATGGGCCAGGACCGCGGCCTCCCCGAAGGGCAGCCACAGGTACTTGCCCCGCCGCCGGGGCTCCTCCAGGGTGCGCCCGGCGACCCCCGCCGCGAAGTCCGCCGCCCCCGGCAGATGGCGGCGCACCGCGCGGGGGTGCAGGACCTCCACGGACTCCACCGTCCGGCCCGAGGCCCAGCGCGCCAGCCCGCGCCGCACGACCTCGACCTCGGGCAGCTCAGGCATCGGCGGTCCGGCCTGCCCGCTTGCCCTGCTGTGTCTCCGCGCGATCAGCGCGATCAGCGCGGATCTCCGTCCAGGCGGCCTCGGCGGCCTTCTGCTCGGCGTCCTTCTTGCTGCGGCCCTCGCCCTCCCCGTAGGTCCGGCCGCCGACCCGCACGCAGGCGCGGAAGCTCTTCTGGTGGTCCGGGCCGCTCTCGGTCACCAGGTACTCGGGCACGCCCAGGCCCTCGTCCGCGGTGAGCTCCTGCAGGGAGGTCTTCCAGTCCAGGCCCGCGCCCAGGTTCGACGAGTGCTCGATCAGGTCGTCGAAGAGCCGGTGCACCAGCGCCGAGGCCTCCTCCAGGCCCCGGTCCAGGTACACCGCCCCGATCACGGCCTCCAGCGTGTCGGCCAGGATGGAGGCCTTGTCCCGGCCCCCGGTGCCCTCCTCGCCCCGGCCGAGGCGGATGTGGGCGCCCAGGTCCAGCAGCGAGCGGGCGACGCCGGCCAGCGCCTTCATGTTGACCACGGCGGCGCGCAGCTTGGCCAGCTGGCCCTCGGGCAGGTCCGGGTGGTTGCGGTACAGGGTGTCGGTGACGACCAGGCCGAGCACCGAGTCGCCGAGGAACTCCAGGCGCTCGTTGGTGGGCAGCCCGCCGTTCTCGTAGGCGTACGAGCGGTGGGTGAGCGCCCGCTCCAGCAGTTCGGGGTCGAGCTTCAGGCCGATTCTGGCCTCGAGCTCGGAAGTCGGGACGGTCATGCCTCACTCCTCACGTGATGGGTTCACGAAGGAGGGCGCCGGGCTCGCGGAAGGAAGCCCGCGGCACCGGTGTCCCGGGTACCAGAAGACGAGGTGCGCGCCGGGCGGATCCCGTGTTCGTCACCACGGGTTCCCCGCCACGGGATTCCGGCGTGCACCACGGCCTCGGGTGCTCCTGGTCCGCCCTCCACGAAACCGGGGGGCGGACCGTGCGACGCACGGAGCCGACCCCCGGATTCACTCTTCTCAGGCGGTTCAGGCCGTCTCGACGACCTGGCGCTTGTTGTAGGTACCGCAGGTGCCGCACGCGACGTGGGGCAGCTTCTGGTCCCGGCACTGCGGGCACTCGACCAGCGCGACGCGGGGCGCCTTCCACTGGGACCGGCGGTGCCGGGTGTTGCTGCGGGACTTCTTCCGCTTCGGGACGGCCACTTGTCAGCCCTCCTGGCTTTCTTCTCGTGTTTCGACAAGGCCCTGCAGTGCCGCCCACCGGGGGTCGGCGACGTCGTGTGAATGCTCGGGGCCGACATCGGCCAGCCGTTCACCGCACTCCGCGCAGAGGCCGGGACAATCGTCCTGGCACAGGGGGGACAACGGCAGTGCGAGCACCACCGCGTCCCTGAGCACCGGCTCGAGATCGAGGAGATCTCCCTCCAGACGACGTTCGTCTTCGTCGGCCCCCGCCGCTGAGCGGGTGTCGTCGTAGACGAACAGTTCCTGGAACTCGACCTCCATGGTGAAGGAGATCTCGTCCAGGCAGCGTGCGCACTCCCCCTCGATGGGCAAGAACGCCGTGCCCGAGACGAGCACGCCCTCCATCACCGATTCGAGCCGCAGGTCCAGCTCGAGTTCGGCGTCCTTGGGAACGCCGACCATCTCGACGCCGAGACCCTCTGGTGCCGGGGCGGTGATCCGCTGTTCCTTCATCGATCCCGGACGGCGGCCCAGCGTTCTCGTGTCGAGGACGAGTGGAGCCTTGGGATCAAGACTGGACAGGGTTCCCCCTTCGGTCCCACCTTCGGGCCGGCCGGAGGACGGACCGTCGGGTGAGCATCGTGCACGGTTGGATCGCCACGTCAGGCATGGCCGACCACCAAGGATACCGAAGCCTGGAGGCTATCCCAACTCGCGCACCGCTGTTCGGGCGGCCGGGGAGGCCCCGGACCTCCTCAGGAGTCCTTGAGCCGCTCGATCAGGCGGTCGTGCACCAGCTGGGGCACCAGGCCCGTCACGTCGCCGCCCCACTGGACGACCTCCTTCATCAGGCTCGACGAGAGGAAGGCGTACAGCGGGTTGGTCGCCATGAAGAGGGTCTCCACCCCCGACATGCGGTGGTTCATCTGCGCGATCTGCAGCTCGTAGTCGTAGTCGGTGACCGCCCGCAGCCCCCGCACGATCACGGGGATGTCGTGCTGCTTGCAGTAGTCGACGGTGAGACCGCGGAAGGCGTCCACCTTGACGTTCCCGTAGTCCCTGGTGACCTCGCGGATCAGTTCGAGCCGCTCCTCCACCGTGAACAGGCTCTTCTTCGCAAGGTTGATGGACACCATCACCACCACCTCGTCATAGAGGCGGGAGGCCCTGCTGATGATGTCCAGATGGCCATTGGTCACCGGGTCGAAGGAGCCCGGGCAGACGACACGGCGCACGGCGATATTCCCTTTCAGCTCGAACGGCGAGACCGTACCAAATCGTGCTCCGTCTCCTTCGCAGCGCCCTCGGCATCACGCGTGCGACCCGTAGTAGAAGATCGCCTCCCCGTATCTGCGGTCACGTTCCGCCTCGTACCCCGCGGGCCACTCCAGCGCTCTTCCCCGGCTCGCCCTCTCCACCGCCACCAGCGCGTCCGGCGCCAGCCATCCGTTGTCCCGCAGCGCTTCCAGGAGCGCGACGACCGCCTCGTCCGCCACCGCGTAGGGCGGGTCGGCGAACACGAAGTCGTAGGGCTCCTCCGGCGGCCGGCTCAGGACCCGTTCGACCTTGTCGACGACGAGTTCCGCGCCCGGCAGTCCCAGCGTCCGGATGTTCTCCCGGATCACCCTGGCCGCCTTGGCGTTCGCCTCCACCAGCAGCGCGTGCGCCGCGCCCCGCGACAGCGCCTCCAGCCCCACCGCCCCCGATCCGGCGAAGAGGTCCGCCACCCGGACCCCCTCCAGGGATCCCAGCAGGGCTCCGACGGTCGAGAAGAGCCCCTCCCTGGCCCGGTCCCCGGTGGGCCGGGTGTCCCGTCCCTCCGGCGTCGCCAGCCTTCTGCCCCCCGCCACCCCGGCGATCACCCGTGTCATGCCCTCATTCTCCCCCGAACGGGTCCGGCACGGTCCCGCGGAGGCTGAGGGGACTCAGGCCTTCTCCAGGTACTCCACGCGGTCCTCGTCGAGGAGTTCGGCGAGCCCTTCGGCCAGGCCGGGATGGGCGGCCAGCTCGGGATCGGCGGCGACCAGGGCGGCCGCCTCCTCGCGGGCGCGGGCGATGAGGCGTTCGTCACGCAGCAGGGTGAGCAGCCGGAGGGTGGAGCGGCGGCCGGACTGCGCCGCGCCCAGGATGTCGCCCTCGCGGCGCTGCTCCAGGTCGAGACGGGAGAGCTCGAAGCCGTCCGTGGTGGCGGCCACCGCGTCGAGCCGCTCCCTGGACCCGCTCTCGGGCGGGGTGTCGGTGACCAGCAGGCACAGGCCGGGCAGGCTTCCCCGGCCGACCCGGCCGCGCAGCTGGTGCAGCTGGGAGACGCCGAACCTGTCCGCGTCCATGATCATCATGACGGTGGCGTTCGGCACGTCCACCCCCACCTCGATCACCGTGGTGGCCAGCAGGACGTCCAGCTCCCCGGCGGCGAACCGGCGCATCACCGCGTCCTTCTCGTCGGGGTGCAGCCGGCCGTGCAGGACCCCGATGCGCAGGCCCGCCAGCAATTCCCCCTCCAGCATCGGCAGGAGGTCCAGGACGGCCAGCGGCGGGCGCGCGCCCTCCTGCGGCGCGGCCTCCCCGGGATGCGCCGCGGGCGAGGCGTCCTCCTCGCCGATGCGGGGGCACACGATGTAGGCCTGTCTGCCCTGCTCCACCTCCTCGCGGATGCGCTCCCAGGCCCGCTTCAGGTAGGCGGGCTTCTCCGCCGGGACGACATGGGTGGCGATCGGGGACCGTCCCGCGGGCAGTTGGCGCAGCACCGAGGTGTCCAGGTCTCCGAACACCGTCATGGCGACCGTGCGCGGGATGGGCGTGGCGGTCATGACGAGCACGTGCGGCCTCCCCCCGGCGACCTTCTCGCGCAGCGCGTCGCGCTGCTCGACGCCGAAGCGGTGCTGCTCGTCCACCACGATGAGGCCGAGGTCGGCGAACTGCACGTGCTCCTGGATCAGCGCGTGCGTGCCCACCACGATCCCGGCCTCGCCGGAGGCCGCCTCCAGCAGCGCCGCCCGTTTGGCCTTGGCCCCCTGGGAGCCGGTGAGCAGCGCCACCCGGGTGGCGTGCTCGGCGCCGCCCAGCCGGCCGGCCTCGGCCAGCGGGCCCAGCAGCGCGGTGATCGAGCGGTGGTGCTGCTGGGCCAGCACTTCGGTGGGCGCGAGCAGCGCCGCCTGCCCGCCGCCGTCGACGACCTGCAGCATCGCCCGCAGCGCCACGATCGTCTTGCCCGCGCCCACGTCGCCCTGCAGCAGCCGGTGCATGGGGTGGGAGCCGGCGAGGTCCGCGGAGATCTCCTCGCCCACGGCGCGCTGGCCCTCGGTGAGGGTGAACGGCAGGGACGCGTCGAACACCTCCAGCAGCCCGCCCGGACGCGGCGGCCGGGGCGCGGCGGGCAGCGCGGCCGCCGCGTGCCGGCGCTGGGCCAGGGCGAGCTGGACGTAGAAGGCCTCGTCCCACTTCAGGCGGCGCCGGGCGGAGTTCAGCTCGTCGTCGTCGCGGGGCCGGTGGATGCGCTCCAGCGCGTCGGTCAGCGAGATCAGTCGGTGCCGGGCCAGCAGTTCGGGCGGCATCGGGTCCGGCACCTCCAGGCCGGGGCCGAGGACGAGGTCGATCGCGCTCTTGATCTTCCAGGAGGCGAGCTCCTTGGTCGCCGGGTACAGCGGGATCGGCTTGGTGGCGTACTCCTCGACCGTCTCGGCGGAGGCGAGCGCGGGGATGACCTCGAAGTCGGGGTGGTTGAGCTGGACCTTCCCCCGGTAGTGCCCGACCCTGCCCGCGATCATCGCCAGGGTGCCCTGCTGGAGCTCCTTGTCCGCGCGGTAGACGCCGGTGCCGAAGAAGCTCAGGTTGAGCGTGTTCCCGGTGGCGTCCTGCACCGTCACCTCGAACACCTGGTACGGCTTGCGCTGGAGCTTGCGCAGCTCGCGCCGGACCACCCTGCCCACGATCGTCACGTCCTCGCCCTCGGCGAGGGAGGCGAGGTCCGTCAGCTCCCCGTGCCTGACGTACCGGCGGGGGTAGTGGCGCAGCAGATCGCCGACGGTGCGCATCTCCCACTTGGCCGTGAGGATCTTGGCGGTCTTGTCCCCGACCGCCCTTCGCAGGTCTGCGCTGAGATTCACCACGAGCCCATTACAGCCGATGCCGCCGACATCGACGTCCCGGACCACGGCCGTGAGGCGGTTCACGCCCCGGGAGCCGGGCTTCGGAGGGATAACGCCATCGGATCACCATGCGAACCGGCACAATGGTAAAGATCACTGGTTTCACTTGCTTATTTCGGTAAAACCGGGCAATCCTTAAGTAAGTGCCCAGAAACCCCCCCACAATGAAGTGGAGATCTTTCATGGTCACCCTGACCTCTACCGACTGCCTGCGGGAACTCGCCGACCGGCTGACCGCACACGGACTGCGCGCCCGGCTGGACCAGCCCATCGGCCGTCCGCCCGCGCTCCACGTCAGCAACCCGGGCCTCCCCGGCTCCGCCGAGCACGTGTTCCTCGAGGACCAGGCCCTCTGGTGGTCCTGGGGCGACCTGCTGGCCGCCGCGAGCAACCTCGACGCCGCCGCCGCGGGCATCTGCCGCATGCTGGGCGCGCGCGTCGCGGCCATGAACTGACCGGCGCCCCGCCGAACCCGGACCCCGGCACGGTGAACCTGTCTCATCCGTTGCTGATCTCATAGTCGGAGATCAGCATCCCCGGCCTTTCGGCCGGGAAGGTCCGTAACGGTGACACCACGGCCGCGCAGGCTGGATGTCCGTTGACGGTCCTCGTTTCCTTCCCCCGCAGCTGGTGCGGTGGTTTCGCGCCGTCTGCCCGGCCCGTCCCGGCCTGGTGGCCGGGGCGGGTGGTGCGGGTCTTACGGTCGGCTCCACGAGGCTTCGGCGCTTTCGCGCCCAGGTCTCCGGCCGCTCCGGTACCTGTCACTGCTGTACTCGCCGCGAGGGCGAGGAGGTTGCGGGCCGCGTTCTCATCCCGGTCCAGGACGAGCGGGCAATGCTCGCAGTCGAACACCCGGACGTGCAGCGGCAGCTTGGCTTTCACCGCACCGCACCCCGAGCAGGTCTTCGACGAAGGGAACCACCTGTCCGCCACCACCGTGGGGCAGGCATGACGGTGCCCCTTGTACGTCAGCTGACGCCGGAGCCGCCCGAACCCGGCATCGGCGATCTTCCGGGACAGGCGCCGGTTGCGCAGCATCCCGGCGACGTTCAAGTCCTCCACCACCACGACCGCGTACTCGGCCCGAACGGCGGTGGTCAGCTGGTGCAGGGCGTTCTCGCGCAGGTTCGCCACCCGATGCTGCACCCGGTTGCGTTCGGCGTTCGCCTTGACCCACCGGTTCGACGGACTCCGCCCCGTGCGCCGGTCCGGGCCCCGGCGGCGCGAGACGCGCCGGGAGAGCCGTCTGAGCTTCTTCAGCGCCGTCTCGTAATGCTTGGGGTTGGGGACGTGGCGGACCTCGCCGCGGCTGTCGGCCAGGACCGCCAAGTGCTTGATCCCCAGGTCGATGCCGACCGCGCTCCCGGGCCGGGTCACCCGCCGGAGGTCCCGCTGCACCTCGACCTGGAAGGACACCAGCCACCGGCCCCGCTCGTGCCGAACGGTGGCCGACAGGATCCTCGCGTTCCCGGCTTCGAGACGGCGGTGAAGCTTGCCGGTGGGCTCGTGCGTGCGGAGCGTGCCCAGCCGCGGCAGGGTGACGTGCCTGCGGTCGGGCTCCAGGCGGATGGTGCCGGTGGTGAACCGGCACGACAGCGCGGTCTTGTGCTTGGCCTTGTAGCGCGGCCTCCCCACCCGCCCGCCCCTGCGCCTGCCCTGCTTGGACTTGGCGTAGTTGTCGAACGCGGCGGCTGCGCCAGCCAGGCCGGTGCTGTAGGCCTCCTTGGAGTTCTCCCGCCACCAGTCGGCGAAGCGCGGATCGGTGCGCTTGGCCGCATTGAACGCCCTGCGCAGCTCCGGCAGCGACCACGGCCGCCACTCCGTCAGCTCCTCACCGCCGAGGCCGTAGGTCTGCTCGGCGCCGCGCTGCCGCCAGGACGCCGTCACCCAGCCCACCGCCCAGTTGTAGGCGGTACGGGCCGCACCGCAATGCGACCGCAACGCCGCCTCCTGGCCCGCGTTGGGGTCCAGGGCGAACCGGTAGGCCTGCACCACCCAGCCGGGACGCGGCCGGAACTTCCTCACTTCCCGGCCCTCCTTTCCGGCGCGTGGTCTACAGGCGGGTGTCGAACACCACACCGAACACTACTACAGGTAATGATCCGGTCACGCAAAGGTCGGATGGTGGGGCCGGGGGCTTTCGACGCCCCGGATCACTCCACCCCGAGCAGCACCGGGTAGAGGACCTGGCCGCCGTCGTAGACGGTCAGCTCCACATCGGGCCGCCGGGCGTGCAGTTCCTCCTCCACCTCGGCGACGAGGCCGGGCGGCACCCCCACCCCGGTGATCATCGTCACCAGCTCCCCGCCGCCGGAGAGCATGCGGTTCAGCAGCCCCCTGGTGACCTCGCCCGCGGAGGATCCGATCATCACCACGTCGCCCTCCAGCAGCCCCAGCACGTCACCTGGCTGGCAGATGCCCACGGTGGTCATCGCCTCCTCGGCCGCCACCTGCAGGCCGCCGAACCGGGTGGCGCGGGCGGTGCCCGCCATCTCGATCACGTCCTCGTGGAAGTGGCGCAGCGGATCGTGGACGGCCAGCGCGGCCAGCCCCTGCACCGACGCCTCCGTGGGGATCACCGCGATCTTGACGCCGCTGTCGCGGGCCCGGGCCGCCGCCGCCTCGGCCAGCGCCAGCACCTCGGGCTCGTTCGGCAGCACCGCCACCTCGTCGCCCGCCAGCAGGATCGCCTCCACCAGGACGGCCAGCTGCGGCAGGCCCCCGGACGGGCGCCGCACCACCGACGCGCCCGCCTCCTCGAACAGCGCGGCCAGGCCGTCCGCCGCGGTCACGGCCACCACCCCTCTGCCGGTGTGCGGGGCCCTCGGCGCCTTCGCCGTGCCCAGGTGGGTCACCCTGATGCGGTAGGCGCGGCCCGCGGCCAGACCCGCCTCGATCGCGGCGCCCGCATCGTCCACGTGGACGTGGACGTTCCACAGCCCGTCGCCGCCGACCACCACCAGGGAGTCGCCCAGGACGTCCAGGGCGGCGCGCAGTTCGGGGACGCGCTCGTCCTCGGTCTCCAGCAGGTAGATCACCTCGTAGCCGAAGTCCTTCTCCGCCGGATGCGCGATGACGACGCTCTTGGTCTCGTCCCTGGCCGGGACCTCGTAGCGTTCGGGATACTCCTCCGTCACCACCGCGACGAGGGCGTCCAGCAGCACGCAGAGCCCGGCCGCACCCGCGTCCACCACACCCCGCTCGGCCAGCACGTCCAGCTGTCCCGTCGTCTCCCGCAGCGCCCTTCGCGCCCCGCGCGCCGCCGACCGGGCCACCTCGGCCGCGGTCGTCCCGCCCGCCGCCTCCGAGGCGGCCCGCAGGACGGTGAGGATGGTGCCCTCCACCGGGTGCGCCACCGCCGCCCTGGCCAGCTCCGTCGCGTACGCCAGCGCCTCCTCCAGCAGGGGGCCGTCCGGCCTGCCCCCCGAACCCAGGATCTCCGCGAGGCTGCGCAGGATCTGGCTGACGATCACCCCGGAGTTGCCTCGCGCGCCCATCAGCGCGCCCCGGCTCAGGGCCCGCCACACCTCGGGCAGCGGCGCCTCCTCGGGCAGCTCCGCCACGCTCTCGGCCGCCGCCAGGACGGTCAGGTGCAGGTTGGTGCCGGTGTCCCCGTCGGGCACGGGGAAGACGTTCAGCGTGTCGATCTCCCGCCGGGTCCGTCCCAGCGCGTCGGCGGCCAGCCGCGCCCAGCGCCGTACCGCCGTCGCGTCCAGAATGTCGAGCACCGCACCTCCCCTGCCGCTTCAGAGCGTATTCCGACCATCGGCGTCTCGTTCGTCACGAGACGCACGAGTTCGGGCGGCTCTGCCGCGTCCGGTGCGCGAGTTCCCCGGGCTCCTCCGCCCCGATTCGCCTCCGGGGGCTCGGTCGGCTAACCTGTTGGGGCGTCCCCTGCGTGGGGACCTTTTCCTTGTGTTTCCGTGTGAACGTCCCGCAGCCCCCGTGCTCCGGGCGTCCCAGTTCTCGACTGTTTGGAGTTACCGTGGCTGCCAACTGCGAAGTGTGCGGCAAGGGCCCCGGCTTCGGTATGAGCGTGTCCCACTCGCACCGTCGCACCCCGCGCCGCTGGAACCCCAACATCCAGCGTGTCCGCGCGGTCATCAGCGGCACCACCAAGCGCGTGAACGTCTGCACGTCCTGCCTCAAGGCCGGCAAGATCCAGCGCCCCCTGGCCCGCTAGGACACCTCACTCCTCGAGGTACTTCAGAAGACCCGGTCGCCGTCGAGGCGTGCCGGGTCTTCGGCGTTCGCCCGTCCCGAGCCCCGCGAACCCGGGCGGCGCCCGCGCCCTTTCACTTTCCCTCGCCGAAGAAGGCGCCGCAAATCACGAGACGGCCCCGCTCGCAGATCTCAGTGTGAAATTCCACGAGCGAATACGGCGATTTCGATATCAGCGAGAAAAGAAAATCGGAGACGAGCGGAATGCTCAGCGGGCGCGCAGCCGCCAGCCGTGGTCGACCGGACCGATGCCGACGCCGAGCGGGAAACCCGCCTCGATCGCGCCGGTGACGTACTCCTTGGCCGCGCCCACCGCCTCGGGCATCGTGTCGCCGAACGCCAGCCGCGTGGCGATCGCCGAGGCCAGGGTGCAGCCGGTGCCGTGGGTGTGCCGGTTGTCGTGGCGCGGCGCGGCGTACTCGTAGGTCTCGGTGCCGTCGTAGAGCAGGTCCACCGGACGTCCGGACAGGTGGCCGCCCTTGATCAGCACCCACTCCGAGCCGAACTCCCTGACCGCCTCCGCCGCGCGGAGCAGGTCCCGCTCCGACTCCACCTTCACCCCGGTGAGGAGCTCGACCTCCCACAGGTTCGGCGTGACGACCGTCGCGACGGGCAGCAGCTTGTGCCTCACCGCGTCGACGGCGTCCCGGGCCAGCAGGGGGTCTCCGTGCTTGCTGACGCCCACCGGGTCGACCACCAGCGGCGCCGGGTACTCCGACAGCCGCGCCGCGACGGTCTCGACCAGGGCCGTGGAGGCGAGCATGCCCGTCTTGACGGCCTGCGCGCCGATGTCGGACAGCACCGACTCCAGCTGCGCCTCGACCGCCTCGGGCGGCAGCTCCCAGTAGCCCTGGACGCCCAGGGAGTTCTGCGCGGTCACCGCGCAGACGACGCTCATGCCGTGCGCGCCCAGGGCGAGCATGGTCTTCAGGTCCGCCTGGATTCCGGCGCCGCCGCCGGAGTCGGAGCCGGCGACGGTCAGGACGCGGGGAGGGGCGACAGCCATGGTCAGACCCTATCCGACCGGCCCCGGAGAACCGGAGGGATCAGGAGCAGTCGCGTCCGTTGACCTTGCAGACCGCGGGCTTGGACCAGGCCCCCTCGGCGGTGAAGGCCACCTTGACGGCCTGGCGTCCTTCGAGCGGGCCGAGCCCGGTGAACCAGGTGGTGCCGCCGTGCTCCCTGGTCGTCCGGAAGGTGGCGCCCTGGACGCCGACCACGACGGCGTTGGGGATGCGGAAGGCCAGCTTCCAGTTCTTGGACGTCTTGGAGGCGTTGCGGATGACGGCCACCGCGGTGAACCCGCCCGGGGTCATCTCGTCCAGCTTGATCTCGACTCTGAGCGGCTGCTGCGACACCGTCCGGGTGGCCTGCGGGGGCAGCGACGGCTTCGAGGGCGCCGCCAGGGGCTGCTGTGCCGAGTCCTCCGCGGTCCGCCCGCCTTCCGCCCCGTCCTGCGTGTCGGCGAGGCTCTCGCAGCCCGCGCACGCCGCCGAACCGGGGTTCGCGGGCGTCCCGCCGGCGAAGTTCAGCGAGATCTGCCGGGTGCTGAAGGCCGCCGCGATGACGCCGACCGCGACGACCCCCGCGAGGAGGGGCATCAGCGGCGTGCGGCCCAGCCAGGCCATGCGCTTGGGTTCGGCGACCGGGAGCGCCTCATCCACAGTGGTGTGTCGTCCCATCCCATCCTCTTCGTTCCTGGGATGTATACCAAAACCGGCCCAAGTCCGCCTACCGGATGAGTAATCCAAGTCGCTTAAAAGACTCTTATTACCAGAGATGCGTTCATTCAGTAACGCCGAAGTGGTCCCACCCGCCGTGCTCCACCGGACGGCCGTCCACGGTCACCCCGCCGCCCTCGACCGCCTCGCCGAGCACCCTCCAGGACGGCGGCAGGACACCGCCCGCGGGGAACGTCCCGACGAACGCGTGGTCGTCCCCTCCGGTCAGCGCGTCCGCGAGCGCCACCCCTTCGTCGAGCGGCACCAGGGCCGACGCCAGGGCGATCCCCACGCCGCTTCCCCGCGCCAGGTGCCCCAGGTCCTGCACGAGACCGTCCGAGACGTCCATCAGCGCCGTGGCGCCGAGAGAACGCGCCTCCTCGCCCGCCGTGTAGGGCGGCTCAGGACGCCGGTGCGCGGCCGTGAACCGCTCCGGCACCTCCGCCTCCCCGAGCAGCCCCGCCAGGCCCGTGGCGGCCCATCCGAGCCTGCCGCGCACCGCCACCACCTCGCCGGGACGGGCGCCCGTACGGGTCAGCGGAGGCAGGCCGCCGAGATCGCCGAGCACGGTGACGGCCACCGTGATGCCCTCCGAGCGCACGGTGTCGCCTCCGACGACCGACGCCCCCACCAGCGCGCACTCGTCGCGCAGCCCGTCGCTGAACTCCTCCGCCCAGGCCACCTCCAGCTCCGGCGGCGCCCCGAAACCCACCAGCAGCGCCGTCGGCCTCGCGCCCATCGCCACGATGTCCGCGAGGTTCTGCGCCGCGGCCTTGCGCCCCACGTCGTAGGCGCTCGACCAGTCGGTGCGGAAGTGGCGCCCCTCCACCAGCAGGTCCATGCTCGCGACCACGCGCCCGTCCGGCGCGCGGACCACCGCCGCGTCGTCCCCCGGCCCCAGCTCCACCAGCGGCCCCTGCGGGAACCGCCCGGCGACCCTTGCGATCAGGCCGAACTCCCCGGCCTCTCCGATCTCGATGACGCCCCTCCCTGAAATTCCCGGACGCTCCAAGGTACGGTGACGATCAGTCGGCTTTTCTCCCACCCCTACCGGGAAGACCGCGATGGTGCAGGCCTACATCTTGATCCAGACCGAGGTCGGCAGGGCGGCCGAGGTCGCCGGGGCGATCCGCACGATTCCCGGCGTGGTCCGGTCCGACGACGTCACCGGCCCCTACGACGTGATCGCCATGGCCGAGGCCCCCCACATGGACGACCTGGGCAGGCTCGTGGTCGCCCGCATCCAGGCACTACCCGGAATCACCCGGACTCTGACCTGTCCTATCGTGCACCTGTGAGACGACCGATGAGACCGAGCGTCGCCGCGGGCGCCGCCCTCGCCGCGATCCTGGCGACCGCCGCCTGTTCCGGCGGCCCCGTCCAGGTCGTGGCGCCCTCCCCCGACCCCGCCGCCGCGCAGGCCTGCCGGAAGCTGGAACTCCCCGCGAAGGTCGACGGCCTGGAGCGCCGGGAGACCGACCCCTCGACGCCCTACGTCGCGGTCTGGGGCAGCCCCGCCGTCGCGCTGCGCTGCGGGGTGCCGCGCCCCTCCGACCCCGACACCGGCCTCATCGAACGCGTCGTGACCATCGACGGCCTCGACTGGCTCCCCGAGGAGGCCGAGCGGCCGCGCGTGTGGACGCTGGTGGGCCGCGCCGCCTACGTCGAGGTGACGATCCCTCCCAAGTACGCCCCCGCGGGCACTCCCCCCGGCGAGATCCTCACCGAGTTCACCCCGTCGCTGAGCGGGCTCCCCGCCAAGCCCGAAGGCCAGTATTAGACCGGCATCAGCAGCGGGCCCGTCACGTGGAAGCGTTCGACGCCGCGTTTGGTGAGGTTGACGCGCAGGTCGATCCAGCCGTCCAGGGCGGTGCAGCCGTCACCGAAGTGCAGGTCCCCGACGGAGAGCTTCGCGCCGCGCACCTGGACCGGGAGCACGATCCGCGAGCCCGCGCCGAGCCTCGCGTCGGAGCAGGAGCCGACGTCCCCGGCCCGGGCCGCGGTGCGGACGGCGCGGGCGGCCACCGGCTGGTAGGCGGCCAGCCCCGGACGGACCCGCCCCAGAAGGGGCCCGTCGGGGTCGACCGAGACCGGCAGGTCCTCGTCCCCCGGCGCGCATCCGATGATTCCGGGGTGCGCGTCCGGGGCCGCCACCCCCTCGGAGCGCCCGACGCCCAGCACGTCCACCACGATCACGTCGCCGGGTTCGGCGCCGACCACCGCGATCGGACCGCACAGCAGCGCCTCTCTCGCGCCCCACGGCCCCCTGCACTCCATCCGTACCGAGCCGCCCGAGATGACCTCGGCGACGGCCGGGATCTCCGGGTGCCAGCGGGTGTGTCCTGGCACCGTCTGGGCGCCGTACGACAGAGGCACGAAGGATTCCTTTCGCGGCTCACACGGGAACAGTCGGCCAGAGAGATAGTGCACCGAAGGCTGTTTCGGACCCGTTTCCCGGCCTTTTCCCGGAAGTAATTGTCGTCTCACAGTCCGAGACGCTCTTTTCTCGTGCAACGCCGCGTGGCGCCGGTCACGTCCTGAGATCATGCGACCCATGCGACGTGCTCTCACCGCCCTGTTCGGTGTCCCGGTACTTCTGGCGGGCTGCCAGAGCGTTCCGGAGCGCTCTCCTCAGGCCGGGGAGGCCCCGCCCATGCGGCTGGTCTCCTATTCCGGCTGCGGCGACCTCCTGGAGTCGCTGCGCGCCTCCGCCGCGGCCAGGGTCGGTCCCTACGGCTTCGACGGGCCGATGTTCTACGGCATGGACGCGGCGGAGAAGAATCTCGCCGCGAGCGCGGCACCGGCCTCGGGCGCGACCGCCCCGTACTCCGGAACGAACGTCCACGAGTCCGGGGTGGACGAGCCGGACCTGGTGAAGACGGACGGCTCCCGGGTGTTCACCGTCGCCGAGGGCCGGCTCCAGATCATCGACGCCGCGTCCCGGAGGGTCGTCCACCGGCTGAGGCTGCCCAGGGAGTTCCGGAACCCGGCCGACCTGCTCATCAGTGGCGACCGGGCCCTCCTGCTGAGCAGCGGCTTCCGTATGACGGCCAAGCCCGCGGGCCTGCTGCCCGCTCCGGGGGCGGACGAGCTGAACGTCCTGCACGTGGACCTCGCCGCGCCGAAGGTCCTCGGCTCGCTCAAGGCCGGCGGTTCTCTGGTGGACGCGCGGCAGGTCGGTTCGGTGGCGCGTCTCGTCCTGCGCACCTCTCCCGACATCCGGTTCCCCGGGTTCGACTGGGGCGGCCCTTCCGACCACGAGAAGAAGGAGAAGCGGGCGGCGGAGCTCAATCGCCGGGCCGTGCGGAAGGCCCCGTTGGAGGCCTTCCAGCCCGGCTACGACATCACGGTCGACGGGAGGAAGACCTCCCACCGCGTCCCCTGCGAGCGGATCAGCCATCCCCGGAACAGCAAAGACGGCAACGAGATCAATATGCTCACCGTCCTCACCGTGGACCTGGCGAGGGGTTTCGGCGACGGGGACCCGGTCTCCGTGGTGGCCGACGGCGACACCGTCTACGGCACCGCCCGGAGCCTGTACGTGACGGGTTCTCCGTGGCGCAGGCCCGTCACCCAGATCCACAAGTTCGAGATCGGCGAAGGGCGTCCGCGTTACGCCGCCTCGACGGAGCTCCGCGGACGGCTGCTCAACCAGTACTCGATGTCGGAGTACGAGGGGAACCTCCGCGTCGCCGTCACCGACGATGAGAAGCAGGTGAGCACCGTCCACGTGCTCCAGCCCCACGGCCCGCTGCTGCGGGAGGTCGGCTCGCTGACCGGACTGGGCCGCGGCGAGCGCATCTACTCGGTGCGGTTCGCGGGCCCGCGCGGCTACGTGGTGACCTTCCGCCAGGTCGACCCGCTCTACGCCCTGGACCTCTCCCACCCGAGGAGGCCGAGGTCGCTCGGCGAGCTGAAGATCACCGGCTACTCCGCCTACCTGCACCCGACCGCCGAGGGAAGGCTGCTGGGCGTGGGCCGGGAGGCCGACGCCAAGGGCCGCGCCCGCGGCGCCCAGATCTCCCTCTTCGACGTGACGGGCTCGCCCCGGAGGCTGTCGCGGCTGCACCTGCCGAAGGTCTACGACACCCAGGTCGAGTACGACCAGCACGCCTTCCTCCACTGGGCCCCGACCGGCCTGACCGTCCTGCCCGACTCCGGTGGCAGGGCCCTCGTCCTCACCGTCAAGGACGACGCCATCACCCGCGAGGGCTCGGTGAAGCACCCGGGGCAAGGCCACATCCGGCGTTCGCTCGTCATCGGCGACACCCTGTGGACCGTCTCCTCCGAGGGCGTGAAGGTCAACGACGCCGCCACCCTCGCCCAGCGCGCCTGGATACCCTGGAGGCACTGAAGGCACACCCGGGACGCCCTGTCCCCCGAGGGGACGACGTCAGCGCAGTCCCAGGGGACGCCGCAGGGCGGTCTGGATCAGCCGGTCGACGAGTTCGCCGTACTCCACTCCGGTGGCCGCCCACATCTGCGGGAAGGCCGAGGTCGGGGTGAAGCCCGGCATGGTGTTGATCTCGTTGAGCACCAGTTCGCGCCCGGGGGTGACGAAGAAGTCCACCCGGGCCAGGCCCTCGCAGCCCAGCGTGTCGAACGCCCGCACCGCCGTGGCGCGCAGCTCCTCGATCACCTCGGGCGGGAGGTTCGCCGGGATCTCCAGCCGGGACGTGCCGTCCAGGTACTTGGTCTCGAAGTCGTAGAAGTCGTGCTGCCCGAGCATGACGATCTCGGCGGGCAGGCTCGCCTCGGTGGGGCCGTCGTCCCCGCCCTGGAGCACCCCGCACTCGACCTCGACGCCCTCGACCCCGGCCTCGATGATCAGCTTGGGGTCGTGCTCGCGGGCCGCCTCGATCGCCGGGATGAGGTCCTCCTCCCGGGTGACTCGGGAGATGCCCATGCTGGAGCCGGCGCGGGCGGGCTTGACGAACACCGGCCAGCCGAGCTGCTTGATCTCGTCCAGCTTGCGCTCGCGCTCCAGCCGCCACTCGCGGTCGGTGACGATGACGTACGGGCCGACCGGCAGTCCCTGGGCCTGCCAGATCAGCTTCATGAAGGCCTTGTCCATGCCGGCGGCGCTGGCCATGACGCCGGCGCCGACGTACCGCACCCCGATGAGCTCCAGCAGCCCCTGGATGGTGCCGTCCTCGCCGTAGGGCCCGTGCAGCAGCGGCAGCACCACGTCCACCTCGGCGAGGGTGCGCTGCAGGTCGAGCGGCCGCCCGTCGGTGACCTCGGGCAGCGTCCCGTCCTCGATGGCCAGCCGCTGCCCCTCGGGTGCGTGCACCCAGCGCCCGTCGCGGGTGATGCCGACCGGCAGCACCTCGTAGCGTTCGGGGTCGATGGCGGCCATGACGCTGCCCGCGGTGACGCAGGAGATGGCGTGCTCTGAACTGAGGCCGCCGAACACCACGGCCACTCTGATCTTCTCGGGCATGATGCCTGACCCTACCGGCTGGTCAGCCCGGGTACGGGCCGGGACGGGGGCGTTCCCCTCCATGTCCCCTATACCCCGTACCGTTCGGGTTTCGGGGAGCGCGTCATGAGCTTGAGATACGCCTCCTCGATCGGCACCCCGTCGTGCATGACCGCCGCCACCACCTCGGTGATCGGCATCTCGACGAAGTGCCGCCGGGCCAGGGTCAGCACCGGCCGGGACGACTTGACGCCCTCGGCGGTCTGCTTGGTCACCGCGACGACCTCCTCCAGGGTCATGCCCCGGCCGAGGTTCTCGCCGAACGTGCGGTTGCGGGAGTAGGGCGAGCTGCAGGTGGCCACCAGGTCGCCGAGCCCCGCCAGCCCCGCGAAGGTCGGCTCCTGCGCGCCGAGCGCCACGCCCAGCCGGGTGATCTCGGCCAGGCCGCGGGTCATGAGCAGCGCCTTGGTGCTGTCGCCGAAGCCCAGGCCGGTGGCGATGCCCACGCACAGCGCGATGACGTTCTTGACCGCGCCGCCCAGCTCGCAGCCGATCACGTCGGTGCTGGTGTAGACCCGGAAGTAGGGCGTCATGCAGACGGCCTGCAGCCGCTGCGCGGTGCGCTCGTCGGCGCAGGCGGCGACCGCCGCGCCCGGCTCGCCGCGGGCGATCTCCATCGCGAGGTTGGGCCCGCAGACCACGCCGATGCGCTCGGGGCCCGCGCCCAGCACCTCGGCGATCACCTCGGACATGCGCCGGGTGGTGCCCGACTCGATGCCCTTCATGAGGCTGACCAGCACCGCGTCGGACGGGATGTGCGGCGCCCAGGCCGCCAGGTTCTCCCGCAGGGTCTGGGCGGGGACGGCCAGGCAGACGAACTCGGCTCCGGCGAGCGCGCCGGCCAGGTCGGTGGTCGCCCGCAGCCCCTCGGGCAGCCGGACGCCCGGCAGGTACTCGGTGTTCTCGTGCCGCTCGTTGACGTCCTGGACCACCTCGTCCCTGCGCCCCCACAGGACGACCTCGCAGCCCGCGTCCACGAGGACCTTCGCGAAGACGGTCCCCCAGGACCCCGCGCCCATCACCGCAACCCGTGTCACGTCTGTCTACGCTCCCTCGTACCTACGGTCCGGGCGGACTTCTCGCCGGTGGACGTACAGCTCCGAAGGCGGTCGCTGCCCGCGCAACCCACCCAGCAGCTCCGCGATAGCCCGCATGATGTCGTCCGACGCCGCTCTGAGGGTATCGGCGTCCAGGGGGCGCCCCGTATAGGCGGTCAGGTCGAGGGGCTCGCCGGCGATCACCTTCATCGTCTTGCGGGGGAACAGGCGCAGTGCGGAGCTGCGGTATCGCAGCAGGTCCTGCGCCCCCCAGTGGGCGACCGGGATGACCGGGGCCCCGGTCTCCAGCGCCAGCCGTGCGGCTCCCGTCTTGGCGGCCATCGGCCACAGCCGCGGATCGCGCGTGCAGGTGCCCTCCGGGTAGAAGACCAGGCACTCGCCCGCGGCCAGCGCCTCGCGCGCTCTCTCGTAGGCGGCCGAGGCGTCCTCGGTGGCGCGGGCGACGGGGATCTGCCCGATCAGCGCCAGCAGCCGGCCGGCGAGCGGTATCCGGAACAGCGCGTCCTTGGCGAGGAAGACGGGGAACCGTCCGGCCTTGTAGACGTAGTGGGCCAGCGCCAGCGGGTCGGCCTCGGAGAGGTGGTTGGCCGCGATGATCACCCCGCCGGAGGCGGGGATCCGGTGCCGCCCCCGCCAGTCGCGTCCGAGCAGCAGGAAGAGCAGGGGCCTCAGGAGCACGATGGTGAACAGGCGCCACCCTCGGGAGTACCGGTAGGTCATGAGGGATGACACCCCCTTCCGGCGGCCTGGCGAACAAGTGGAGACCGCAACACCATAATCTCGCCTCTGATGTCAAAGAACCTCTGGTCGATGATCGTTCCGGTGAAGCGCCTGGCGCTGGGCAAGTCCCGGCTCGCCGCGGCCGCCGGGGCGTACCGGAGCGAGCTCGCCCTGGCCGTCGCGACGGACACCGTCGGCGCGGCGCTGCGCTGCCCGTCCGTGGGCGTCGTGGTGGTCGTGACCGAGGATCCGCGCGCCGCTGACAGCCTGGGCGCGCTGGGCGCGGTGGTCGTGCCCGACGGGCCGGTGCCGGGGCTGAACGAGGCGCTGCGACGGGGCGCGGAGTGGATCAGGCCGAGGGGCCTGGGGCTCGCCGCACTGCAGGCCGACCTCCCGGCGCTGCGGCCCGAGGAACTGCAGGCGGTGCTCTGCGAGGCGGAACGTCTTCCTCACGGCTTCCTTCCTGATCGCGCGGGGACGGGCACGGTGTTCTACAGCGCCCGTGCCGGCGAGGAGTTCGCCCCGGCCTTCGGCGGGCCCTCCCGCGCCCGCCATCTGGCCCTGGGCGTCCCGGAGCTGCGCCCGGGGCCGGTTCCGAGCGTCAGGACGGACGTCGACACCCTGGCCGATCTCAGGGCCGCGCTGGAGCTGGGTGTGGGGCCGCGCACCGCGGCGGTGGCGGAGAAGATCCTCTCCATGAGTCCCCGCTAGGGCGGCCGGGTAGGCTGCCGGGCATGCAGGGCACCGTGAAGGACTTCGATCCCGCCGACCGGACGGGCAGCGTGCTGCTGGACGACGGCAGCGAGCTCCCGTTCGACAGCGCCGCCTTCGACGCGGGCGGGCTGCGGCTGCTGCGGTTCGGCCAGCGGGTCAACCTCGCCTGGGACGGCGAGCGCGTCACCGCGCTCACCCTCTCGACGCTGCCCCTGCCCTGACCTCCCCGCGGCACGGGCCGTCCGCCAAAGAGAGCGCCCGCACGCGGAACGTGCGGGCGCTCTCTCTGCGGGCGGCTGTTACTTGCCCGCGACCAGGTTCTTGAAGTCGGCTCCGGCCTTGAACTTGGGCACCGAGGTCGCCGGGACCTCGATGGTCTTGCCGGTCGCGGGATTCCGCGCGGTACGGGCGGGGCGGTCCGCCTTCTCGAACGAACCGAATCCCGTGATGGCCACCTTCTCGCCCTTGGCCACCGTCGCCTGGATCGTGTCGAGGATCGCGTCGACGGCTTCGGCGGCCTCCTTCTTGCTGCCGCTCAGCCGTTCGGCGATCGCGTCGACCAGCTCACGCTTGTTCATAGGGTTTGCTCCTCCGGTTACCCCGTTGCGCCCCCGAAACTAGGGGCATCCGAGCACCGGCACAATCACCGTGTGGCGAGTTTTCCCATGTCATGGACGAAACCATCGTGAGAAATCACCGGTTCTATTGTAATTCGTTGGGATTCGTCCGGCGAGCCCGTCACTCCGGCTCCAGGCCCCGGTCCAGCTGGTCGAGGAAGACCGCCAGCCGCCGCGCGGCCAGCTCCTGGTCCCGTTTGGCCAGATCGGTGATCGCCAGCAGATGGCGGTGCAGCCGCAGCCGGGGCCCCCGGGGAAGGGGCGAGATGCGCTCGTGGGCCGCCCGCAGCCGGGCGGCCAGCAACGTCAGTTCCGGGTCCTCCCACGCGGGTCCCGACTGCCAGGTCTCGCTCGCACCCATCCGGGCATTGTCGCAGCCCCGCGATCATCGGCTTCGCACCGCCCCCGGAAACGAGACACGCACCCGCCGGAAAGGTGCTTCCGAAGGGTGCGTGCTCATTGTTGCCGGCCCGGCCGGCTTGTGGCGCGGGGGACCGTTCTCGGCCTTGGTGCGGGCCGGGTCTACTGGGTGACGGGCAGCCAGGACGGACGGGTGGCCTCGAAGGCCTCGATGTCCTCGGCGTGCCGCAGGGTCAGGCCGATGTCGTCCAGACCCTCCATCAACCGCCAGCGAGTGTAGTCGTCCAGGTCGAAGGAGGCGGTGAGGCCGCCCGAGCGCACCTCGCGCTTCTCCAGGTCGACGGTGATCTCGGTGGCCGGGTCCTTCTCCACCGCGTCCTGCAGCTCGCCGACGACCTTCTCGTCCAGGATGACGGGCAGCAGGCCCATCTTGGTGGAGTTGTTGCGGAAGATGTCGCCGAACCGGGAGGCGATGACCACCCGGAAGCCGTACTGCTGCAGCGCCCAGACGGCGTGCTCACGGGAGGAGCCGGTGCCGAAGTCGGGGCCGGAGACCAGGATCGAGGCGCCCTCGTACACCGGGTTGTTCAGCACGAACTCCGGGTCCTCGCGCCAGGCGGAGAACAGGCCCTTCTCGAAGCCGGTCCGGGAGACCTGCTTCAGCCACACCGCCGGGATGATCTGGTCGGTGTCGACGTTGCTGCGCCGCAGCGGCACCGCGCGACCCGTGTGAACCGTGAACTTTTCCATCAGAAGTCCTCCTTACAGGTCGGCGGGGGCGGCCAGACGGCCCTTGACGGCGGTGGCGGCGGCAACGGCGGGCGACACCAGGTGGGTGCGTCCGCCGGGGCCCTGCCGGCCCTCGAAGTTGCGGTTGGAGGTCGACGCGCTGCGCTCGCCCGGGGTCAGCTTGTCGGGGTTCATCGCCAAACACATCGAGCAGCCCGCCTCGCGCCACTGCGCACCCGCCTCGGTGAAGATCTTGTCCAGGCCCTCGGCCTCGGCCTCCTTCTTCACCTGGACCGAGCCGGGGACGATCAGCGCGCGCACGCCGTCGGCCACCTTGCGGCCCTTGAGCACCTCGGCGACGGCCCGCAGGTCCTCCAGGCGGCCGTTGGTGCAGGAGCCGACGAAGACCGTGTCGACCTCGACCTCGCGCAGCGGGGTGCCGGCCTGAAGGCCCATGTACTCCAGGGCGCGCTCGGCTGCCTGCTTCTGGATCGGGTCCTCGAAGTCCTCCGGCGAGGGGACGTTCGCGCCCAGCGGCGCGCCCTGGCCGGGGTTGGTGCCCCAGGTGACGAACGGGGTGAGGGCGGAGGCGTCGATGACGATCTCCTTGTCGAAGACCGCGTCGTCGTCGGTGCGCAGCGTCTTCCAGTACTCGACCGCCTTGTCCCAGTCCTCGCCCTGGGGCGTGTGCGGGCGGCCCTTCAGGTAGGCGAAGGTGGTCTCGTCGGGGGCGATCATGCCGGCCCGGGCGCCCGCCTCGATGGACATGTTGCAGACCGTCATGCGGCCTTCCATCGACAGGGAGCGGATCGCCTCGCCGCGGTACTCGATGATGTAGCCCTGGCCGCCACCGGTGCCGATCTCGGTGATGATCGCCAGGATCAGGTCCTTGGCGGTGACGCCGAAGGGCAGTTCTCCCTCGACCGTGACGGCCATCATCTTCGGCTTGACCTGCGGCAGCGTCTGGGTGGCCAGCACGTGCTCGACCTCGGAGGTGCCGATGCCGTGGGCCAGCGCGCCGAACGCGCCGTGGGTGGAGGTGTGGGAGTCGCCGCACACGACCGTCATGCCGGGCTGGGTCAGGCCCAGCTGCGGGCCGATGACGTGCACGATGCCCTGGCCGGCGTCGCCCATGGGGTGCAGCCGCAGGCCGAACTCGGCGGCGTTCTTGCGCAGCGTCTCGACCTGGGTGCGCGACACCTGGTCGGCGATCGGCAGGTGGATGTCCTGGGTGGGGACGTTGTGGTCCTCGGTGGCGATGGTCAGGTCCGGGCGGCGGACCTTCCGGCCGGTCATGCGCAGCCCGTCGAACGCCTGGGGCGAGGTGACCTCGTGGACCAGGTGCAGGTCGATGTAGAGAAGGTCCGGCTCGCCCTCCACCCGACGCACGACGTGTGCGTCGTAGACCTTCTCGGCCAGTGTGCGGCCCATCGTTCCCACCTCTCTCCGTTGAGTTTCCGGCGACCCTTCCAGGTCAACTCGAGTTGCGTCTCAAGTATCGAGACGGCAATATCGAGGTATGGACAACTCTAGCGGAGTCGGCGTACTGGATAAAGCAGTTCTGGTACTCAACGCCCTGGAAGCCGGCCCCGCGTCGCTGGCCCAGCTCGTCACCGCCACCGGTCTGGCCCGCCCCACCGCCCACCGGCTGGCCGTCGCCCTCGAACACCACCGCATCGTCCACCGCGACACCCAGGGCAGGTTCATCCTCGGCCCGCGCCTGGCCGAACTGGCCGTGGCGGCGGGCGAGGACCGCCTGCTGGCCATCGCCCAGCCCGTCCTCACCCAGCTTCGCGACCTCACCGGCGAGTCCGCCCAGCTCTACCGCAGGCAGGGGGACGTCCGGGTGTGCGTCGCCGCCGCGGAACGCTCCAGCGGCCTGCGCGACACCGTGCCGGTGGGCACCGCGCTGCCCATGACCGCGGGCTCCGCCGCGCAGATCCTGCTGGCCTGGGAGGATCCCGACCGGCTGCACCGGGGGCTGCGCGGCGCCAAGTTCACCGCCGCGACCCTCGCCTCGGTACGCCGCCGCAACTGGGCGCAGTCCGTGGGCGAGCGCGAGCCGGGCGTCGGCTCGGTCTCGGCCCCGGTGCGCGGCAACGCCGGCCGGGTCATCGCCGCCATCTCGGTCTCCGGCCCGCTGGAACGGCTCAGCCGAGCCCCCGGCCGGGTGCACGCGGCCCCCGTGGTCGCCGCCGCGGAGCGGGTCAGCGAGGCGATGCGCCGCAGCGCGCAGTCCTGACCCCGGGGCCTGTGGCGCACAAGGCATTGACTCCAAATCCAATAGGTGGGACGCTCCCGCTCAGGCGATATGCGATGAGCGTTCGATAATTGGAGGCCCCCGGTGGAACCCGTCGTCGAGATGCGGAAGGGCGTCCGCCTCCGGACCCGGCTCTACGTGCTCTTCCTGCGGCTCACCCTCCGGCCGCTGATGCACCGCATGCCCTTCACTCCGCGCATCCTGCGCTACATGTACCTGGTGGACGTGCTGGCGTTCTTCTTCATCTCGCCGCGCGGGACGAGGCGGCAGAAGGTGGCCTTCGACGGGTTCGGGGCCGAGCTGGTGTGCGGGCCGGGGGTGAAGGGGTCCGACCGGATCATCCTCTACTTCCACGGCGGCGGGTTCATGGTCGCGGGCCTGAACACCCACCGCAGGCTGGTCTCCCGGATCTCCGCCGCGGCGGGCGCACCGGCGTTGTCGGTGGCCTACCGCCAGCTCCCGGAGGTCAACCTCGCCGGCACCGTGGCGGACTGCGTCACCGCCTACCGCCACCTCCTGGACCGGGGCTACCGGCCGGAGCAGATCATCGTCGCGGGCGACTCCGCCGGGGGTTTCCTCTCCCTGGCCGCCCCCCTGAAGGCGATCCGGGAGGGGCTGCCCGCCCCCGGCGGCATCGTCGCGATCTCCCCGCTGACCGACCTGGACGACGCCGCCAAGCTCGCCCACGAGAACCTGACGCGGGACCCCTTCATCCCCGGCAGGAGGCTGGGGGTCCTGCGCGAGCTGGTGCTGCGGGACATGGTGCCCGACCCGCTGCACTCCCCCGTCAACGGCGCGCTGGCCGACCTCCCGCCCGTGCTGATCCACGTCGGCTCCACCGAGATCCTGCGGGCGGACGCCGAGCTGATGGTCGAGCGCCTGGCCGCCGCCAAAGTGCCCGCCACCCTGACGCTCTGGGAGGAGCAGCCGCACGTCTTCCAGATCTTCGCCGACCTGTGCCCCGAGGGCCTGGACTCCATCGCGGAGATCGGCGCGTTCATCCGGTCCCTCCCCCGCAAGCGGGAGGACGCCGGCGCCGAGGTCGCCTGAGGCACCCGTCCGGGGGACGAAACACCCATCCGGGGGGCGACCCCCGGACCCCCGAAAGAGAACAGGCGATCCTCGCTTCGCTGCGGTCACCTGTTCTCAGAGCGTGATGCGGATCTTGCTCTGCTTGTGGGGGTTCTTCTCCCAGTCGTACATGAACCTGGCCGTCAGGCCGTGCTTGGCGGCCAGGTCCACCAGCGTCTCGGTCCGGTAGTAGAAGTCCTCGCGCAGCACCTGGTGCTCGGCCAGCTCGGTGCGGTCGAAGGTGAAGTCGAAGAACCCCTCGGGGCGCAGGATGCGGCCGACGTGCGCGAAGCACTCCTCGACGATCTCCAGCGGGGTGTGGGAGAACACGCTGTGCGCGTGGACGACGTCGAAGTGCGCGTCGGGCAGCCACCCGAACGTCAGATCCCGCACCAGGTGCAGGTTGGGCAGCTTGTCCTGGAGTTCGTAGCGCACGACGGTGTCGTTGGCGGCCAGCAGGATGTCGGGCGAGATGTCCAGGCCGTAGTAGTTGCCGGCGTCCAGGTGCTCGATGATGCGCCAGCCGGCGCGCAGGTTGCCGCAGCCGATCTCCAGCACCCGGTGGTGCGGCTGCAGGCCGTGGGACAGCAGGTACTCGAACTGCAGGAGGCCGTTGCGCAGCCAGCTCTCCTCCGTCGGGCTGCCGACCGCCTTGTACGGGCTCTTCTCCGTGACGTCGGACCGCATGACCTCGCGGTAGTAGGCCACGTGGTCCGGTGCGCTCGCGCGCAGGATGAGGTCGCGGGCGTACCGGCTCACGTAGGGACGGATCCGGTCGGGATTCCGGATCGCGTACTGGATCTGGTAGAGCAGGCTGGAGCGCTGGCGCCGGGTGTAGGTCATGCAGGAATTCGTACACCCTGAGTGACGCCAGCGCCACTAAGCGTCGACTATGCGTACAGGGCGTCGATCTCCGCGGCGTACTTCTCGGCGATCGGACGGCGCCGCAGCTTCATGGTCGGGGTCAGCTCGTCGCCTCCCGGCTCCCAGTAGGTCGGCAGGATCGTGAACTTCTTGATCTGCTCGACCCGGGACAGCTTGGCGTTGGCGGCGTCGACGCCGGCCTGGATCTCCTCGCGCACCCGGGGGTCCTTGGCCAGGACGGCCGGGTCGGCCTCCAGCCCGTACTTGGCCGCCACCAGGGCCGCCGCGTCGGGGTCGAGGCAGACCAGCGCCACGTTGTAGGGCTTGGCCTCGCCGATGACGACGATGCCGCCGAGCAGCGGGGAGTGCGCCCGGATGGTGTTCTCGATGTTGGTCGGCGACATGTTCTTGCCGGCCGCGTTGATGATGAGTTCCTTCTTGCGGTCGACGATGGTGACGTAGCCGTCGTCGTCGATCGTGGCGATGTCCCCGGTGTGCAGCCAGCCGTCGGAGTCGATGGTCTCGGCGGTCTTGGCCGGGTCGTTGCGGTAGCCCTTCATGACCCACGGGCCGCGCACCAGCAGCTCGCCGTCCTCGCCGAGCTTGACCTCCATGCCGTCCAGCGGGACGCCGACGGTGCCGACCCGCGCCTTGCCGACCGGGTTGCAGGTGGCCACCGAGGTCACCTCGGTCATGCCCCAGCCCTCGACGATGTTCAGGCCCATCGCCAGGAAGAACTCCAGGGTCTCCTTGGGGATGGCCGCGGCTCCGGAGAAGGCGTAGCGCATCCGGTCCAGGCCGAGCAGCGCGCGGATGTTGGCGAAGACGACCTCGTCGACGAACTTGTACTCCTCCAGGAGCTGCTGCGGCACCTCCTCGCCGGCCTGCTCGAGGGCGACCTTGCGCAGGCCGACCTCGAAGGCGCCGTCGACGGCCTTGCGCTTGTCCTCCTCCGCGCCGGCCAGCATCGCCTGGATGCCGTTCTTGATCTTCTCCCACACGCGCGGGACCGCGACCCACACGTCGGGGCGCACCTCGGTGAGCGCGCCGAGGATGCCGGCCATGTCCGAGACGCAGGTCACGACCGTGCCCTGCCACATGTGCATCCAGTGGCTGCCCATGCGGTCCACGGCGTGCGCGGCCGGCAGGTAGGAGGTGACGTTGTCGCCCCGGCGGACGGGGTAGCCCTTCTGGAACGCCTCGATGTTGGCGAGCACGCCCCGGTGGGTGACCTCGACGCCCTTGGGCGGGCCGGTGGTGCCGGAGGTGTAGATGAGGGTGACGACGTTCTCGGGGTCGACGGCCTGGCGGGCCGCCTCGAAGTCGAACGCGTCGTCGGTCTCCAGCGAGCCGAGGTCGGCCACGTCGATCAGGTGGTCGATCGAGGCGGCCCCGCCCTCGGTGATCTTGCTGATGAACTGCTGCTCGGCCACCACGACCTTCGGCCCGGCGTGGCCGATGATGTAGGCGATCTGCTCGGGCGAGCTGGTGTTGTAGATCGAGAACGGGATCGCGCCCAGGTGCAGGGCGGCGTTGTCCACGAAGTGGAACTCGGGCCGGTTGGTCAGCATCATCGCGACCCGGTCGCCGGGGCGCACTCCCAGCTTGTGCAGCGCGCGGGCGAGCCGTTCGACCTCGGCGGCGTACTGCGCCCAGGTGTAGGCGGCGGCGTCACCGGGGGTGCGCACCGCGACCGAGTCCGACAACTCGGCGGCGGTCTGCTGGAACGCCTCGACCAGGGTCTTGGGGGTGGAGGACATGGCTCGCTCCTGCGGTTGGAGGGGTTCTCTGCTACTGGATGAGGGCGCGTGCCGCGGCGTAGTCGGCCTTGCCGTTGGGCAGGCGCAGACCGGCCTCGGTCCGGATGAAGCTCTTGGGGATCTTGTAACGGGCCAGGTGGGCGGCGCAGGCGTCCTTGAGCTCCTCGTCGCTCAGCTCCTGCGCGAGCCGGACGACCGCGACGATCTCGTTGCCCCAGCGTTCGCTGGGACGGCCCAGCACCAGCGCCTCGGCGACGCCCGGGATGGCGCGGACGACCGCCTCGACCTCCTCGGCGAAGACCTTCTCGCCGCCGGTGTTGATGGTCATGGAGTCGCGGCCGTGCATCTCGACGAACCCGTCGGCGCGCAGTCTGGCCCGGTCGCCGGGGATGACGCAGCGGTAGTCGCCGATCTTCACGAAGGTGGCCGCGGTCTTCTTCGGGTCGCCCAGGTAGCCCAGCGGGATGGAGCCGCCCTTGGCCAGCCAGCCCAGTTCGTCCTCGCCGGGCTCCAGCTTGCGCGTGCGGTCCTCGCTGAGCACGGCGGTGCCGGGGGTGGGCAGGAAGGGGGCGTCCGCGCCGCCGAGGCGGGTGATCTGGAAGCCGCTCTCGGACGAGCCGACGATGTCGATGAGGCGCACGTGCGGCAGCAGTTCGGCCAGCCGGGCCTTGGTGACGGGGTTGATCGCGGCCCCGGAGTTGACGATCTGGCGCAGCTTGGGCAGCTCGCGGCCCGTGCGCTCCAGCTCGGCCACCAGCGGGCGGGCGAAGGCGTCGCCGATGACCGGCATCCGGCTGGCGCCCTCCTTGTCCAGGATGTCCACGACGCCTTCGATGTCGAGGCGCTCGACGACGTCGGGGAGCAGGACGGTCGCGCCGCCCAGCCAGCCGCCGAGGGAGACCCAGGTGCCCGAGCCGTGCATCATCGGCGGCAGCACCAGCACCTTGGCGGTCTTGCGGGCGACGGCGGCCTCGACGGCCTCCTGCACCGAGTCGTACCGGCTCCCGTCGCGGCGGCGCAGTCCCAGCGGCCCGTCGACGAGGTCGGCGATGCGCCACAGGACGCCCTTGGGCATCCCGGTCGTGCCGCCGGTGTAGAGGATGTGCAGGTCGTCGCCGCTCGGGGTGACGGGCAGCGGCTCGGTGGAGGCCGCCGCGAGGGCCTCCTCGTAGTCCAGCGCGCCCGGAAGCAGCGCGTTGCCGGAGTCGTCGGCGACCTGGATCAGCAGAGGCTGGACCGCCAGGTTCGGCAGGACCTTCGCCAGGGTCGGCGCGTACGTCGCGTGGTAGAGGATCGCCTTCGGCTTGGCGTCGGCGAACAGGTACTCCAGTTCGTCGCCGACGTAGCGGTAGTTGACGTTGAAGGGGGCGACGCGCGCCCGGTGCGCGCCGACCAGGCCCTCCAGGTACGCCTGGCTGTTGTGCAGGTAGAGGGCGAGGTGGTCGTGGTTGGACTCCCACGGGTCGCCCGGTTCGCCGTGCCGGCCCAGGCCGTGGTCGTGCAGGACGCGGGCGAGCGCCCGCACTCTCCCCGAGACCTCCGCGAACGTCCACCGGCGGCCTCGCCACACGAGGGCGTCCCGCTCCGGGATCGCCTCGGCGATGGCTTCGAAAAGGGTGGCCAGGTCCAGCTGAGGGGTCATGCCGAAGTTCCTCCTTGTGCGCCTGAGCGGTAGTAAATCACTACTTACCCTCGGGCGATACGCGAGGATCATCCTGACGTGACCAGGGCCACTCCTGTCAAGGCCACGACGAGCCCGAATCTCTGCGCCACCTGCAGTCTCTCCTTGTGCACGAGCCACGCCAGCAGCACGGTGACGGCCGGGTAGAGAGACGTCAGGACGCCCACGATGCTGAGCATCCCGGCGTTGACCGCCTTGAAGTAGGCGACGTTGGCGACGACGTCCAGGGCGCCCGCGCCCAGGGCCAGCGCCCAGGTGGTCCGGCCGCGCGGCATGGAGACCGGCGGCCTGGAGGACGAGCAGGCCAGGAGCACGACGACGCCCAGGACGACCGTCAGCACCCCGGCGCGGGACAGGACCAGCGGCCACAGCCCCGAGCCCTCGCCCGCGTGGCTGAGCAGCACGAAGAAGACGCCGAACGCCGTGCCCGCCACCAGCGCCAGCGACAGCCCCTCGCCCAGGACCCAGGGGGAGCGCCCCTCCTTGCCGGGCTCCATGCTGACCAGGCCGATCGCGGCGACGCACAGGACGACCCCGGACATCACCGTGCCGCTGAACCGCTCCCCCGCCAGCAGTCCGGCGGCGACCGGGACGACCGCGCCCGCCAGGGCCGAGACGGGGGCGACCACGCTCATCGGCCCGATGGCCAGGGCGCGGTAGAGGGCGAGGAAGCCGACGCCGCTGGCCAGGCCCGAGGCCAGGCCCCAGCCGACGCCCGCCGCGTCGGGCGCGTCGCCCCCGGCCAGGGCCGCGACCGCCAGGAGGGCCAGACCCAGGGGGATGCTCACCATGAGCACCGACAGGGCGGTGGCGCGGCGGGAGGCGGCCCCGCCGAAGAAGTCGCCCACCCCGTAGAAGAGCGCCGCGGCCAGCGCCATGACGGTCACCATGCGCGCAGAGGGATGTAAGGAACGAAACGCATGATGGGCATTATTCACGGAGTAGTTCGGCGAGAATCTCGCAGCCGCGGCGCACTTCGGACGCCGGCGCCGAACCGTAGCCCAGCATCAGCCCGTGGACTGACGACTCCACCTCGGTGTAGCGTCCGAGATCCTCCAGCAGGACGCCCCTGGCCTCGGCCTTCGCCCTGATCTCGGCCGTGCGGGCGGCGTCCAGCGGGATCATGACGTGCAGACCCGCGGTGTCGCCCATGACCCACTCCCCCAGGTACTCCACGACCGTCGCCCGGCGGCGCGCGTACTCCAGCCGCATCCGGCGCAGATGGCGGTCCAGGTCGCCGTTCTCCAGCAGGACGGCCGTCGCGTACTGCACGGGCCCACTGGTGCGGTCGACCAGGACCCGCCGCAGCGCCGCCAGCCGGGTGGCCAGCTCCGGGGACGCGACGATCCAGCCGATGCCCAGGTCCGGCGTCAACGTCTTGGCCAGCGTCCCCAGGAGGATCACCCGGCCCGGGTCCAGCCCGTACAGGGCGGGCAGCGGGGCGACGTCGTAGCGGAACTCCGCGTCGTAGTCGTCCTCCACGATCCACGCCCCGGTGGCGCGCGCCCAGGCCAGCAGCTGCTCCCGCCGGGCGATGGACAGGCGTCCGCCCAGCGGGAACTGGTGCGCCGGAGTCGTGTAGAGCAGCCGCAGCCCGTCCGGGAGTCCCTCGACGACGACGCCCTCCCGGTCGACCGGGCAGGGCACCACCTCGGCTCCCCGCGCCCGCAGGATGGAGCGCGCCCGGCCGTAACCGGGATCCTCCACCCCGGCCCGGCCGCCCGCCGCCAGCAGCGCGGCCACCAGGTCGAGCCCGTTGCCGGTGCCCCGGGTGATCACGAGGTTCTCCGGCCTCACCGCGATGCCCCTCGCCCGGCGCAGATGGCCGGCCAGCAGTTCCCGCAGCCACGGCAGGCCGCGCGGATCGGGGTCGTCGTCCGGCGGATGCTCCGCGGCCCGCCGCCAGGCGCGCTTCCACGCCGCGAAGTCGCGGCCGCGCACCCAGGGGGCTCCGGGCCGCAGGTCCAGCAGTCCGGCCGCCCGCACCTCGGTCCGCGAGACGAACCCCGGTTCCGGCCGCCCGGCGGTGGTGGCCCGTCCGTCCGGCGCGTTCTCCGGCACGGGCTCCGGATGCTCCACGTCCACGACGAACGTGCCGGATCCGTGCCTGCCCTCCAGCCAGCCCTCGGCGTAGAGCTGCTGGTAGGCCTCGGTGACGACGGTCCGGCTGAGTCCCAGTCCGGCGGCGAGCGCCCGACTGGAGGGCAGCCGTTCCCCCGGCGTGAGCACTCCGGTGCGCATCAGTTCGCGCAGTCCCCGTGACACCTGGACGTTCAGCGGTTCGGGTGAGGAGCGGTCGACGCGGAGGGGCAGGTCGGTGAGCCGGCTAGGCAAAGTGGTCTTCCGTTTCGGGGGTGAAGTGGCCATGGTGAAAGGTCCACTTTCCCTCCACTGTAGGAGCATGCTCTCCACCACCGAACGCACCCGCCTCCGCCGGATCAGGGAACGTGCCAGGATCGACCGGGAAGACCTGTACGACGTGCTCGACGCCGGACTGGTCTGCCACCTCGGCGTCGTCGTGGACGGTGCCCCCCGGGTGATCCCCACCGGTTACGGCCGCATCGGCGACACCCTCTACCTGCACGGCTCCACCGGCGCCCGCTCGCTGCGCGCGGACGGCGAGGTCTGCGTGACCGTCACCCACCTGG
Source organism: Actinocorallia sp. B10E7 (assembly GCF_039871655.1). NCBI lineage: Bacteria > Bacillati > Actinomycetota > Actinomycetes > Streptosporangiales > Thermomonosporaceae > Actinocorallia > Actinocorallia sp. B10E7. The sequence goes on along the minus strand of NZ_JBDPLZ010000002.1, from coordinate 230,998 downwards.
ACGGCATCGTCCTGGCCCGCTCGGCCATGCACCACTCGATGAACTACCGCTCCGCGATGGTCTACGGCACGCCCCGTCCCGTCACCGACCCGGACGAGCACCTGGCCGCGCTCCGGGCCATCACCGAGCAGCTCGCCCCCGGCCAATGGGACACCGTGCGGTCGCCGAACCGCAAGGAGATCGCCGCGACCGCCGTCCTGGCCCTGCCGCTGACCGAGGCCTCCGTCAAGATCCGCACTGGCCCCCCGAACGACGACGAAGAGGACTACGCCCTGCCCGTCTGGGCCGGAGTCCAGCCCGTCCGCACCGTTTTCGGCGCCCCGGAACCGGATCCCAGGCTCGACCCGCCCCGTCCCGTGCCCGCTCACATCAATGGACGTTCTTCTCGATCTTCTGCAAGATAGGGCGTATGGGGCCGGATGATCTCACCGAGACCGAACTCCGGCTCTACACCGCGGTGGCGGACGGGAGCCCGGTCGACCTCACCGAGGCCGCGGACCGGACGGTCCGCGCCTCGGCCCTCACCCTCCTGCTGCACGACCCGCCCCCGCCCGACGGGGTGCCCGGCCTGCGGCTGCGCGGAGCGCGCGTCACCGGCAGGCTGCGCCTGCGCGGCACCGTCATCGACCACCCCCTCGTCTTCACCGAGTGCGAGTTCGACGAGCCGCCGCAGTTCATGGAGTCGATCACCCGGACGCTGCGGTTCGTCCGCTGCCGGATGCCCGGCCTCGGCCTGGCACGACTGAGGCTGGACGGGGCGTTGTCCCTCAAGGGATCCGTGGTCACCGGCCAGGTGAACCTGGACCACGCCCAGATCGACGGCGAACTCCACCTGTCCGGCGCGACCCTGGGCGACGATCCGGCGGGCAAGGCCCTGCTCGGCGAGAGCCTCCTGGTCACCGGCCTGGCGAACTTCGACGACGGGTTCACCGCGACGGGGGCGGTGCGCCTGCCGCACGCCCGGTTCGGCAGCGCGCTGCGCTTCTCCGACGCGCGCATCACCGGGGCAGGCCAGTGGGGCGCGCTGTACCTCGACAACGCCCACATCGGGGGGTCCTTCACGCTGCGCTCGGCCACCGTCGCCAACCCGGGCGGGGTCGCGATCGCGGCGGGCGGCCTGCGGGCGGACGGCGCGCTGTGGCTCAACCACGGATTCAGCGCCGTCGGCGAGGTGAGGTTCATCGGCGCCACGCTCCGCGCCCCGCTCACCCTCGCAGGCGCGCGGCTCCAAGACGCCTCCCTCAACCTGGAGGCCGCGTCCCTCTCCGGCCTGCACGCCCGCGGCCTCGTCGTCGAAGGCGGACAGGTCCGGCTCGTCAACGCCCGCCTCACCGGCGACCTGGAACTCTTCGGCGCCCGACTGACCGCCACGCCGAACAGCGCGGCCCTGGCCGCCGACGGCATGACCGCGGCGACGGCCCGCCTCGACGGCCTCACCGCCGAGGGCCGCGTCTCCCTCCGCAACACCGGCATCGGCGAGATCCACCTCTCCCACGCCCGGCTGAAGGCGGGCTCCGACGGATACGCCCTGCGCGGCGACCGCATCCGCTCCGGCGGCCTGTCCGCCGACTCCCTGCAAGCCGAGGGCCTCGTCCTGCTGAGCGGCGCCGCCTTCACCGGCGACGTCCGGATGGGCGACTGCCGCCTGGTCCCCGCCGCCGACGGCCGGTGCCTGGACGCCGACAACCTGGAGGCCGTCAACGTCCTCCTCCCCCGGCTCCACGCCACCGGCCGGCTCTCCCTGGCCAACGCCCGCGTCGCCGGCGACCTCGATCTGAGCGACTCCCGTCTGGAAGCCGAGGACCGCTCCCTGGACGCCGCCGGGCTGACCGCGGGCGGCGTCCGCGCCCGGGGCCTGGACGCGGGGGGCCTGCTCGTCTTCGACGACGCGCAGCTCACGCGGGGCCTGGAACTGGAAGAGGCGAAGCTGGGCAGGGACGGCGAGGGGCTGTCCCTGTCCGCCGACGGGCTGGCCGCCGGGGGGATCTCCGCCGGCGGGCTGGTGGCGGAGGGGCGGATATCGCTGCTCGGAATCCAGGTCTCAGGAGACGTGCTGCTCGTCGGGGCGCGGATCGGCTCCGACCCCTCGGGGCGTGCCGTGTCCGCGGCCGGGCTGAACGCGGTGCATCTGATCGCCGACGAGGCCCGGTTCGAGGGCAGGATCTCGCTGCGCGGCGCGCAGGTGGCCGGGGACTTCCGGCTGATCGGGGCGCGGATCGCCTGCGACCTCGACGGGCTGGCGCTGCTGTGCAACGGTCTGGGCGCGGGGCAGGTGCTGCTCGACCACCTGCACGCGCGGGGCCGGATCGCGCTGCGCGGCGCGCAGATCACCGCCGACCTGTCCGCCCAGGACGCCGTCTTCGTCGGCGACCCGGAGGGCAGGGCGTTCAGCGCCGAGGGGCTCCGCGCGGTCAACGCCCGCATGGCGCGGCTGCGGGCCGAGGGGAAGGTGTCGCTGCGCGGCTCCCAGCTGTCGGGGGTCGTCGAGCTCGCCGACGCCCATCTCACCGCGGCCGGGACGGACCCGGCTCTGCTGGCCAGCTGGATGACCGCGGGCGGGCTGCTGCTGAACGGGCTCACCGCCGACGGGCGGATCGTCCTGCGCGGAACCCAGGTGACCGGCCAGACCTACCTGGACGGGGCCCGGCTGACCGGGGACGGGGAGTACGCGATCGTCGCCGACGGCCTGAACACCCGCACCCTGCGGCTGCGCGGCGCCAGGGTCGAAGGGGAGGTCAATCTACGCGGCGCCCGGATCTCCGACCTGTTCACCGCCCTCGACACCGAGTTCGTCAACCCCGGCGGAGTGGCCCTGCGGCTGTCGCTCGCCGAGGTCGTCGGGGACGTCTTCCTGGAACGGACCCGCTTCGAGGGGACGCTGCGCGTCGCCGAGGCCCGGATCGGCCGGACCCTCCAGCTCCGCGACACCGTCCTGAAGCAGCCCGGCGAGCATGCCCTGGCGGCCAAGGGGCTGCAGGCGGGCCGTCTCTTGTTCGAGCGCACCCGGTCGGACGGGGTCGTCCAGCTCAGCCACGCCCGGCTGGGAATCCTGGAGGACGAACCGGAGAACTGGCCGGAGGCGATAGAGCTCGACGGCCTGACCTACGAGGCGCTGGAGCCCCGGCTCGACCCGCAGGCCCGGCTGGACTGGCTGAGCCGCGACCCGCGCGGCTTCCAGCCGCAGCCCTACGAGCAGCTCGCCGCCCACTACACCGCCCTGGGCCAGCAGCGCCACGCCCAGACCGTCCTGCTGTCCAGGGAGCGCCGCCAGGGCCTCACCGCCTCCTGGACCGGCCGGGTCTGGGGGCGGCTGCAGGACATCACGGTCGGCTACGGCTACCAGCCGATGCGGGCGGCGATCTGGCTCGCCCTTCTCGTCGTGGTCGGCTCGGTGGTGTTCTCCGTCTCCGAGCCCAAGCCGATCAAGGCCGACGAGCACCCGGACTTCAACCCCGTCATGTACACCGTGGACCTCCTCCTGCCGATCGTCGACCTCGGGCAGGAGAAGGCCTTCAACCCGGTGGACCTGTACCAGTGGTTCTCCTACCTGCTGGTGGCGGCGGGCTGGATCCTGGCCACCACCATCGCCGCGGGCGCGGCCAGGACCATCGGACGCCGCTAGCCTTCCAGCCTCCGCAGCTCCTCCGGGAGATCTCCGGAGTGCACGACGGTGAGACGTCTCGTCGCGCGGGTGATGGCGACGTACAGGTCGTGGCCTCCGTTCGGGGACTCCTTGAGCATGCCGCCGGGGTCGACGAGGACGACGGCGTCGAACTCCAGGCCCTTGGACTCGCCGGCCGTCAGGATCACGGCAGACTGATCCAGTGCCTCGGGGGTCGCCTCCGCAGGAGCCTCGGGGAGGGCCGCGACCACCTCTTCTCTGCCGGCCCGGGAGGTGATGACGGCCAGACGACCCTCGCCGATCCGCTCCAGTTCGGACTCGACCAGCGCGGGGAGGCCGTCCAGCGCGTCCATCCGGACGGCCTCGGGCGGGTCGCCCTCCTCCCGGACCGAGCGGGGGGCCTCGGCGTCCGGGTCCACGCTCGCCAGCACGTCCTCGGCCACCGTCATGATCTCGCCGGGCGTCCGGTAGTTGACCAGCAGCCGCAGCTCCCGCCAGCGGTCCTCCACGAACGGCTCCAGCATCTTCCCCCAGTCGCGGGCGCCCGCCGCACTGCCCGTCTGCGCGAGGTCACCGACGATCGTCATCGACTTGGCGGGCACCCGGCGCATCACCGCACGCCAGGCCATGGAGGAGAGTTCCTGCGCCTCGTCCACGATCACGTGCCCGTACGCCCACTCCCGGTCTGCGAGCCTTTCGGCGGCCGTGACGGGGCCGCGCTCCTCCCGCTGGCGTTCGGCGAGCATCGCGGCGTCCACCTCGGTGATGCCGGAGATCTGCAGAACGCCCCTGGCGTAGCGTTCCTCCTCACGACGCCGCTGCTCCTCCCGGCGGGCGGCGGCCTTGTCCGCGCTGTCGTCCACGCCGAGCAGTTCGGCGGCCTCGTCCAGCAGCGGGACGTCCGCGACCGTCCAAGGGGAACCCGGCTCCCGGTACAGCTCGGGGCAGCCGATCTCCTCCAGGGCCTCAGGGTCGGCGTACAGCTCGGTGAGGAAGCGTTCCGGGGTGAGCTCCGGCCACAGGGAGTCGATGAGGCCGCGAACCTCGGGGTCGTCCCAGAGGGCCTCCTTGGCCAGCTCCAGGTCGTGGTCCTCGCGCAGCCGGGAGGGCTCTTCGAGGAGTTCCTTCAGCTCCCGGCCCAGGCCGCCTTCTTCGAGCAGCTTCAGCAGCGGCTCGTCGGTCGCCTTCTCCATGCTTTCGAGCTGGTCCTCGGCGAGTGCCGCGAGGACGTCGTGGACGAACACGCGCCGCTGGACGTTGTGCGGAGCCCGGACGTCGCGGGCATGCTCGCGTGCCCTCAGGGCGGCTTTCCTCGTGAGCGTGGCGGGCATCCCGTCGGCTTCGACCGTCACGTCCTCGTCCGGGACGCGCTGCCTGGCCTTCAGCGCTTCGTGGAGCCGTTCGGCCATCCGCCCGTCGCCTTTGACGGCCTCGACCTCCGGCGTCTCCATCGCGGTGGCGTACACCCCTGGATACAGCATCCCGAGCGGGCACAACGCGACGTCCGTCTCGCCGAGGCCGGGCAGGACCCGTTCGATGTAGCGCAGGAACGTCGGGTTGGGCCCCACGATGAGGACTCCGCGCCTGCTCAACGTCTCCCGGTAGGTGTAGAGCAGGTAGGCGGCCCGGTGCAGCGCCGCGACGGTCTTGCCCGTCCCCGGCCCGCCCTGGACGACCAGCACCCCCTGGAAGTCGGCCCGGACGACCTCGTCCTGCTCGGCCTGGATCGTCGCGACGACGTCGTTCATCCGCCCCGTGCGCCCCCGCCGCAGGCTCGCGAGCAGTGCGGCCTCCCCCACCAGCGACGCCCGGTCCCCCGGCCGCATCGCCTCCAGGTCGAAGACCTCGTCGTCCAGGTCGACGACCTTCCGCCCCCGCGTGTGCAGATGCCGCCGCCGCACCAGCTCCCCCGGATCCGAGGCGGTCGCGGTGTAGAAGGGACGCGCGGCGGGCGCCCGCCAGTCGATCAGCGCCGGGTCGCCCTCTTCGTCCCGCAACCCGATCCGCCCGATGTAGAGCGTGTCGTCCTTCCGGTCGATCCGCCCGAAGCACAACCCGTGCTCGACCGCCGCGTACTGGGCCAGTCTCTTCTCCCGCTCGTGGACGGCCGTCTCCCGGTCCACCCGCTGCTGGAACCCCCCGCCTCCACCCGCCTCGATCCGCCCGGACCTCTCGGCCCGTGCCCGCGCCGCGTCCAGCAGCCCGTACAGCCAGGTGACCTTTTCCTGTTCTTCCGAGACCGCCTTGGATGGCATTTGTGGTAAACTCCCAGCGGAAACGTATGCCTGCACCCATATGCAGATGGTCAACGACCTCGGTACATCGGAGGTTCCCGGCCGGGCGTTACAGTTTCCCCTCCCGGTCTCCGGCGCGCGGCCGCGGAGACGCATAACGATTCAAACGGTTCTGGCGAGATTTCTGGTAGTCGGCCGGGAGCCGGTGTCCTCTATTTCCATGGAGGAGTGGGCTGTTCCGGGGCTCGTGGAACTGGCGGAACTGGGCCGGGGAGCACAGGGACGGGTGGTCCTCGCCCGGCGTGAACGTGACGGAGCGGTCGTCGCCGTCAAGTATCTGACCGCCGCCGACGAGGTGAGCCGCGCCAGGTTCCGGGATGAGGCGGCGCTGCTCGCCCGGGTCACCGATCCGCATGTGACACGGCTGCTGGATCTCGTGGAGGACGGCGAGCGCTCGGCGATCGTGATGGAGTACGTCGAGGGCGCCACGCTCCACAGGGTGCTGAAGGAGGCCGGTCGGCGGCTCACCGCCGAGGAGGCGCTGCTGGTGCTGAAGGGCTCGCTTCTGGGGCTGGGGGCCGCGCACGCCGTCGGGGTCGTCCACCGGGACTACAAACCCGCGAACGTGCTGGTCCGCCCCGACGGGACGAGCACGCTCGTCGACTTCGGGGTCGCCGCGCGGACGGGCGGCCGGGGCCGGACGGGATCCCCCGGGTACATGTCTCCCGAGCAGTGGCTGCGTGAACCCGTCGGTCCTTGGACGGACGTCTACGCGGCGACCTGCGTGTTCTTCGAATGCCTCACCGGGCGCACCCCGTTCGAAGGGGACGAGCACGGCCACGTCCACGGGGAGATCCCGCTGGCGGAGGTACCCGAACAGGTCCGTGAACTGGTCGAGGCGGGGCTGGCGAAGGATCCCCCGGCCCGTCCCGCGAACGCCGCCGCCTTCCTGCGGAGCCTCGATGCCGTCGCCCGCCGCGGTTACGGACGGAAGTGGGAGAAACGCGGCGCCCGTGGTCTCGCGGCGCTGGCCGGCGCGCTGTCGACCGGAGCGGGATTCACCGCCCTCACGGGCGGCGCCACCTCAGTGGCGGTGTCGTCGGTGGCCAAGACCTGGTTCGTGATCGAACTCGGGGCGGCCAAGCTCGGAGCGCTGGCCGCGGCGTCCCTCTCGGTCGCGGGCGTCGGCATCTTCGCCGTGACCCGTCCGGATCCCGTCCCGCCGACTCCGCCTCCGCTGGAAGTGGCCTTCGTCGCCCAGACCGCCACCTATCCGGAGCTCCGGTACACCACCGAGGGCGCCGAGATCGTGCAGGTCTCCGGCCACCGCGACCCTGCCGTCGAGAAGAAGATCAACCAGGTGCTGCGCGCCCCGCTGGACGAAGCGGTCCGCATCTGGCGGGAGGCCTGGCGGGAGCATGCCCAAGCGCCGGCACGGGACCTCTACCGGTTGGAGCTGAAACCCGCCGTCGGGCTGCGCGGCCCCGGCCTGGTCTCGGTGCTCTACGAGATCACCATGCCCTTCTCCCTGGGCCTCGGCGGCCTGTCCACCGAGATCTACCGCGCGGTGACCGTCGATGCCCGCACCGGCGAGCAGGTCCCGCAGGAGACGTTCTTCCGCGAGGACGCCCTGGAGGAGCTGTCCCGGAGGGTCCCGCCCCCGCCCAACGGCCCCGAGGCGGATGTGTTCACAGGCCACTTCCTCTGGCGTCCCCTCAGCGCCGAGGGCCTGTCCCAGCGCCCGCTCCGCGACCCCGGCATCGAACTGTCCCTCACCGCCGACCGCCTCCGCATCGGCTGGCACAGCACCGACGGGGCCGAGGGCGGCGAGAACCTCCGCAAGACCGTGGACGTCCCCTACACGGATATCAAGGACCTGATGGCGCCGCGCATCCTCAACCTCATCCGCAAGGCGGACGCCACCCGGAAACCCCCGCCTTCGACTCCGCCGTCCCCCGCCGAGGAGTTCCAGGTCCGCACGTTCGGCACCGCAGGCGTCTTCGCCTCCCCCGACCCGTCGTCCCGGCCCCTCCGCCTCCTGCGGGCGGGCCGCCACCCGGTCCACTGCAAGGTCCTCGGCCCCGAGGTCCGTGTGGACGGCGCCTACAACCACTGGTGGTTGCGCACCCGTGAGCCCGACGGCACCGCCTCCTACTTCTCCGCCTACTACCTGCGCGACTGGGGCGACGACGAGGCCAGGGACGACGACGGCCGCGAGATCCCCGACTGCCCCTGAACCCTCTTGACTCAGTTCACAATCACTGATTCCCTATACCGAGTCACCATCGATCATTCACCCGGGCAGGCGAACCGACCATGGCGGAAATGAGAGTTTCTGACGTGGCGTCCGGATCGATGGTCCTATCCTTGCCTGGTCAGCATCGGGTCGCGGGGACGTCGACGAGGCAGGTGGGTGTGGAGCCGCTGCACGAGAACGATCCCCGACAGGTCGGGGAGATCGTGCTCCACGGCCGGCTGGGCGCCGGCGGGATGGGCCGTGTCTTCTTCGGCGCGACGCCCGAGTACGAGCCGGTCGCCGTCAAGGTCATCCGTGAGGACTTCTTCGGCCGGCGGGAGATCCTGCTGCGTTTCCAGCGGGAGATCGACGCGCTGCGCAGCGTCCAGAGCCCGGCCGTCGCCGGTCTCGTCGACGCCGACGCCGGTCCCGCCTTTCCCTGGATCGCGATCGAGTACGTCCGGGGCCTGACCCTGCGCGAGTCGGTCGAGCAGGAGGGGAGGCTCCTGGACCGGCGTCGGGGCGCCGCTCTCGGCGTGGTGCTCGCCGAGGCGCTGACGGCCGTCCACGACGCGGGTCTGCTGCACCGCGACCTCAAACCCGGCAACGTCCTGCTCGGCGCGACCGGCCCCAAGGTGATCGACCTGGGCCTGGTCACCTACGCCGACGCCCCGTCGGAGTTGACGGCGAGCGGCGCGGTGATGGGAACCCCGGCCTGCATGCCTCCGGAGCAGCTCGCCGACTCCAGGTCCGTCACGGCCGCCGCCGACGTGTACGCCCTCGGCGCGACTCTGCTGTTCGCGCTCACCGGCCACTACCCCTACACCGGGACGAGCCTGCCGATCCTCGCCGGCCGTGTCATGAACCCGGATCTGCCGCCGAACCTGGACGGCGCCCCGCCGGAGTTCGTCCCCCTGCTGGCCGCGCTGCTCGCCCACGCTCAGGCGGACCGCCCCGCGGTCGCGGAGGCCAGGGCGGCCCTGGTCGGGCTGGCCACCGCGGACGGCGATCCTCTGCCGGTCGTGTTGCGCCGCCTGGCTCTGGCGACCTACCGGGAGCGGCCCGACGACCCGCCGGAGATCACGCCGCCGCCCCGGCCGAGACGTGAGCGCGTGCCCGGACCGGCCGCCCATCCGGCGGTGGCGGCGCTCGCCGCGAGCCTGCGCGACGCCTACGCCGCCGACGCCGCTTTCTGATCTTCCCCCGCACCGCACGCATGACCCCCGAGGAGAACCGTGACCGAGACGCCGACGCCCTATCCGCCCGGCGCCCGGGTCTATGCCAGGGCCGCCGAGTGGATCGTCTCCCAGTGCGCTCCGGTCCAGGGCGGTTACAAGGTCACCGCGGTGGGCGCGTCGGAGTTCGTCCGGGACGAGACGTCGGTCTTCTTCACCGGTATCGAGCCGGTCGAGCTGCTCCGCCCCGAGGACACCGAGCTGGAGTCGGACCGCTCCCCCGGTTTCGCCACGAGCCGCCTCTACCTGGAGGCGGTGCTGCGCCGCACCCCGCTCCCCCAGACCGAGAAGGGCCTGGCCCTGCCCGGCCGCTTCCTGCTGGACTCCCTGCCCTACCAGCTGCGCCCCGCCGAGCTGGCGCTCAAGGGCCTGCGTCCGCGCATCCTGCTGGCCGACGTGGTGGGCCTGGGCAAGACCCTGGAGATCGGCCTGATCCTGGCCGAGCTGATCCGCCGGGGCCGGGGCGAACGCATCCTGGTCGTCACGCCCCAGCAGGTCCTGGAGCAGTTCCAGCACGAGCTGTGGACGCGTTTCTCGATCCCGCTGATCCGGCTGGACTCCATCGGCCTGGAGCGCATCCAGCAGGACATCCCCGCGGGCCGCAATCCGTTCCTGTACTACAAGCGCATCATCATCTCGGTCGACACCCTCAAGAACGAGGGCCGTTACGGCCAGCACCTAGACGAGATGGACTGGGACGCCGTCGTCATCGACGAGTCCCACAACCTGATCGGCGAGGCCAGCCTGCGCAACCGCCTGGCCAAGCGCCTGGCCCGCAAGGCGGACGCCCTGCTGCTGGCCAGCGCCACCCCGCACAACGGCAAGGCCGAGTCGTTCGCGGAGCTGATCCGGATGCTCGACCCCGCCGCGATCGTCGACAAGACGCACTATTCGGCCAAGGAGATCGAGCACCTCTACATCCGCCGCACCAAGGTCAGCCCCGAGGTCCGCGACCAGATGGGCACCAGGTGGCCCGACCGCGGCCCGTCCGTTCCCGTGCCCTGCGAGGCCACCCCCGCCGAGGAGCGGATCTTCGAGGAGCTCACCGAGGTCTGGCTGGCGGGCGAGCGGCGTGAGGGCGGCCCCGTCGTGGACGCCAGGAACCGCCTGTTCCCGTACACGCTGCTCAAATCATTCCTCTCCTCGCACAAGGCTCTGGCCGCCACGGTCGGCAACCGTCTGAAGAACGCGACCGAACCGCGGGAGATCGAGGCCCTGGAGTCCCTGAAGACCCTCACGGCCAAGATGACCGACGACGACTCGGCGAAGCTCGACGCCCTCGTCACCCAGCTCAGGCGGCTCGGCGTCGCCGCCCGGAGCCAGACCCGCGTCGTGGTCTTCTCCGAGAGCGTCCCCACGCTGAAGTGGCTGAAGGAGGTGGTGCCGGCCCGCCTCGGCCTGCCCGACGACGCGGTGGCGATCATGCACGGCGGCTTCTCCGACACCGAGCAGCAGCGCATCGTCGAGGAGTTCTCCCTCGCCGACAGCAAGGTCCGCCTGCTGTTCACCGGCGACGTCGCCTCCGAGGGCGTCAACCTGCACCGCGAATGCCACGACCTGATCCACTACGACGTCCCGTGGAGCCTGATCCGCATCGAGCAGCGCAACGGCCGCATCGACCGGTACGGGCAGAAGCACGCGCCGCAGTTCAAGGCCCTCATCCTCACTTCGGACGTCGAGGGCGCCAAGGACGACCGGACCGTCGCGTTGAAGCTCCTGGAGAAGGAGGAGACCGCGCACCGCGCGTTCGGCACGGCCGAGGCCGTCACCGGCGAGTACACCCCCGTCCAGGAGGAGCGCCGCCTCATCCAGGACCTCCTGGACGGCAAGAGTGTGGAGGAGTCCCTCGAGGATTCCGCTCCCGACTTCCTCGCCGACCTCTTCGGCAGCGTGGGCGCGGACCCGGCCCAGCCGGACCCGCTCCTGGCCGACGTGCCCGCCCTGTTCGCCGACACCCGCGCGTTCGTCGACGAGGCCGTGCGCTCCCTGCGGCTGCTCCCGGATCTGGAGGACGACGGCGAGATGTTGTCGTTCACCCCGCCCCCGGACCTCGTCCACCGCCTCTCGGTGCTGCCGAAGGCGTATCTGCGCGCCCACAAGCTGGACGAGCGCATGCGCGTCACCTTCGACACCGAGCTCGCCGGGAAGAAGCTCGCCGAGGCCCGCCGCACCAAGACGATGTGGCCGGACATCGCCTACCTGTCGGATCTGCACCCGATGGTGGAGTGGCTGACGGACAAGGTGCTGGTCCGCCTCGGCCGCCAGAAGGCTCCCGTCATCGTCGCGGAGAACGTGTCCGAGCCGGTCTTCCTGATCCAGGGCGTCTACTCCAACAAACTGGGCCGTCCCACGGTCGTGGAGTGGATGGCCGTCAGCGGTGACCCGCCGGCCGTCCAGGACGCCTCCATGCTGGAGGTCCTGAAGGCCGCGAAGGTCGGCCCCGGCATGCTCAACAAGGCCCTGCCGCTGGATGTGGAGCCGTTGCAGCGACGGCTCGTCCCGGCCGTCACCGCGGCCCGCGCGCACCTGGAGGGCCGCCGGGTCGGCTACGACGCCGAGATCAGCGAGCTGCTGGAGCCGTTCCGCTCCGGCGTCGAGATCTGGGAGCAGCGCACTCTCGACGGCGCCCGCACCCAGACGCAGACCAAGGAAGCCAAGGACACCGCCGAAGAGCAGCGGCGTCTGATCGACCAGATGGAGACCACCGGCGAGCCGCTGCTGCGAGTCCTCGCCGTCCTCGTGGGGGAGAACGCATGAGCTTCGACTCGATCGTCAACCGCGGCGACTACTTCTCCGCCCACTACCTCGCCGAGGTCCTCCCGAAGGACCTGAAGAAGAAGGACGGCGGCCTGCTGCCCCGCTGGGCCGAGGAGGAGAAGAACGACGACCGCCTCACCCCGCGCCGCGGCCTGACCCGTCTCGGCAAACGCTACTTCGACGCCCGCGCGTCCTTCGCCGAGTTCGACGCGCGGCTGCGCGACGAGGACGCCCTGCGCCCGTCGCCGGACGAGCTCGCCGCCTGGCGCAAGGAACTGTCGGAGCTGCACGGCGACGTCCTGCGCGCCCTGGCGTTCGACGCCGCCCCGCGCGAGCTGACGGTCCGCCGCGCCGACCACGAGCACCCCGTCCAGGTCGCCTACGCCGACGAGCATCTCGTCGCCGTCGAGTGCGGCTGGACGACGACGGTGGACGCCGCCGTCGGCGCGGACCTGCTCTTCCCCGTCCAGCTCGACACCCGCGAACGCATCACGTCGGGGGTGAAGCTCGCCACCTGGCTGTTCACCTCCGACGCCCCGCCGCGCTACGTGCTGCTCCTGGCGGGCGGCGTGGTGGTCCTCGCCGACCGCGCCACCTGGGGCGAAGGCCGGTATCTGGGGGTGAGCCTGGACACCGCGCTGGGCCGCAACAACTCTTCCGAGATCGAGCTCATCGCCGCCCTGTTCGGCGCGGACTCGCTGCTTCCGCCCGCCGAGGGCGGCTCGGAACTGCTCACCTCGCTGCTGAACGGCTCCCGCCAGCACGCCGTGGGCGTCTCCACGGAGCTGCGCGAGGGCCTGCGCCACTCGGTCGAGCTGATCGCCAACGAGGTCCTCGCCCGGATCCGAGAACAGGGCGCCGACCCCGCGCAGATCATGGAGCCGGCCGCGCTGGCTCGGAAACTGACCCGGGAATCGTTGCGCTACCTGTACCGGGTGCTGTTCCTGCTGTACGCCGAGGCACGTCCTGAGCTGGGCATCCTGCCGACCAAGGACGATGACTACGTGCAGGGCTACAGCCTTGCCCGCCTCGGCGACCTGGTCGTGCGTGACCTGCACGGGGAGGAGTCACGGCACGGTCTTCACCTGTACGAGTCGCTGGCGCTGCTGTTCCGCATGGTCAACGAGGGCTATCCGGCTGCGGGTACGGAGGCGACCAGCGGTGAGGGGTTGCGGTTCGAGGCGCTGCGGTCGGACCTGTTCGAGCCGGAGTCCATCACCCTCATCGGCTCGATCATGCTGGACGAGGACGACCCGGACGGGGTCGTGCTCGACACGCGGCTGCGTAACGAGACGCTGTACAAGGTGCTGCGGCTGCTGATGCTCACCAAGGGGCGTCGTCGGGAGCGCGGCGGGTTCATCTCGTACGCGCAGCTCGGCATCAACCAGCTCGGGGCGGTGTACGAGGGGCTGATGTCGTACACGGGGTTCATCGCCACCGAGGAGCTGTACGAGGTCGCCAAGGGCGGGGATCCGAAGGACGGGTCGTGGATGATCCCGGCCTCGAAGGTCGAGGAGTATCCGGAGGAGGTCTTCGTCCGGGTCGTCGGCGAGGACGGGCACAAGACGGAGAAGTACGCGAGTTACCCGAAGGGGTCCTTCGTGTACCGGCTGGCCGGGCGGGATCGGGAGACGAGTGCTTCGTACTACACGCCGGAGTCGCTGACGAAGGTGACGGTCGAGCTGACGTTGCGGCACCGGCTTGACCAGGACGGGACCACTACGACGGCGCGCGAGATCCTTGACTGGAAGATCTGCGAGCCTGCTTTGGGTTCCGGGGCGTTTCTCAACGAGGCGATCAACCAGGTGGCTGCCGAGTACCTGCGGCGGCGTGCCAAGGAACTCGGACGTGAGATCGACCCGGAGCTGTACGAGGCCGAGCTGCAGAAGGCCAAGGCTTACATCGCTCTGCACAACTCCTACGGCGTCGACCTCAACGAGACCGCGATCGAACTCGCCGAGGTGTCGTTGTGGCTGAACGTCATGCACCCCGGTTTGCAGGCTCCCTGGTTCGGGCTGCACCTGCGGCGCGGTAACTCGCTGATCGGTGCGACTCGTGGTGTTTACGAGGCTGGGCAGCTCACCAAGGGCACCTGGCTGAAGGAGACTCCCGAGAACACGCCGCTCTCAGGTGAGGGCCTCCCGTCCGGGAAGGTCTTCCAGTTCCTTCTCCCGGCTGCCGGCTGGGGTGCCGTCGCCGCCGCCAAGGAGGCCAGGGAACTCGCCCCCGACCAGGCCAAGGCCCTCGCCGCCTGGCGCAAAAAACTCACCGCCAAGGTCAGCGACAAGAAGTCCGGCGGGCGGAAGCGCTCCCAGCTTCAGCGCCTTCAAGCTCTCTCAGAGAACGCCGAGTACTTGTGGAGCCTGGTCGTTCAGCGGCTCACCCTGTCGGAGAAGGAGATCAGCCGCGAGATCGACGTCTGGGGCGCCGACTGGCTCGAGCACCCCGAGAAGGCCATCCCGAAAGAGAAGGTCTACGGCGACCTCATCGCCACCGGCACCCCCTACTGGCGGCTCAAGACCGTGATGGACGCCTGGAGCGCCCTCTGGTTCTGGCCCTTGGACAGCGTCTCCCTGCTGGATGGCACCGACGAGCGCTACGCCCAAGCCGCTCCGGTCATCTCCGTCACCGAGCAGCCGTCCCTCCCTGCACCTTCATCGACCCAGGAGAGCATCGGTTTCGGGCAGGTCTACGTCACCGAGTCCCTGATTTCGGAATTCGGTGAGCAGGGCGACCTTGCCGAATGGGCCATTGAGGCCAAGACCCAGGCCCCCAAGCCCCGCAACCAGGCCCCGTCGAAGCCCAGGATCCAAGCGTCGTCCCGTTCCACGATCCCCCTGGCTTCTCTAGACGACTGGCTCGACTTCGCCGAAGCTCTCCTCGGCAAGCTCCCCGCTCAGGGCGACACCCTCGTCAAGCAGTTCGACACTCTCGCCGAACTCGAAACACACGAGGACGTCCTCCCCGAATTCATGGGCATGGTCCCCGACCACCGCCTCCCTGGCCTCTTCCCTTGGCTCGACCGCGCCGAAGAGATCGCCAAGCAAAACGGCTTCTTCCACTGGGAACTCCAATTCGCCCAGATCTTCACCCGGGGCGGTTTCGACCTCCAGACAGGGAACCCGCCATGGGTGCGCCCACGCTGGCAGGAAGATGTCGTCCTAGCCGAGTTGGATCCGTGGTTCAAGCTGGCAGATAAACCCGCAGCCAGCCTAAAGCGGGAGAGAAAGTCAACAGAACTCTCTACTCCACATAAATTCCAGTACTTCCTCAGCGAAATGACACTCAATTCGGGAGCAGTAGATTTCCTCAGCTCAGAGACGACATATCCACTACTAGCCCAAACCCAGCCAGACCTTTACCGAGCTTTCATGTGCCGCACTTGGGATAATCTTACCGAAAAGGGAACTGCTGGACTAATACATCCCGACACCCACTTCGGCGGAGCAAAAGAAGGAAATCTGCGAAGCTCTGCATATCAACACCTGAGATTCCATGCCCATTTCATGAATGGCGGAAACTGGGCATTTCCCCGACCAGTCAGCGACACCACATCATTTGGCGTCCACATCTATGGCGCCCAAAAATCAATCAGCTTTTCTTCGATCAACTGGCTATACGATTCTTCAGTAGTGCTCGATTCTATCGAACACAACGGCACGGGACCACTTCCCGGAATCAAACACGAAGGAAAATGGGACCTTCGACCACACCGCAAAAGACTGATCCAAGTAGATGAATCTCAGCTAGAAATATGGCAGCGCTTCTCCGAAGCAGGAGATAACCCAATAGATCAAACCCCGCTACTTTATCCTGTTACCATTTCCGAAGCAGGTGCCATCGAGGCACTTGCAAAGTATCGGAAACGCATTGCCGCTGACCACCCAAGCATTAGCAGAGGTTATGATGAAGCCAACGCCAAGAAGGACGGGCTGATCCGGTGGCAGACAGGGAATCCGGAGTCACTCGATGAAGTCATCCTCCAGGGGCCTCATTTTTCGATCGCTACCCCAATAGCCAAGCATCCAAAGAATCCATGCAAAAGCAATAATGACTGGCTTCCGTGGAACCTGACAACTCTTCCCAGGGATGCCATTCCCGCAACAAATTATCTCAGGGCCTGCGATCGTACGACCTATGAATCCGCTCAGGACAAATGGACTAAATCCGATAAGATAACTCGTCAATGTACAGAATTTTATCGGCTAGCCTGGCGGCGGATGATACCATTCAATAGCGAGCGATCACTATTTGCCGCTCTGATTCCTCCTGGGCCAGCACACGTTAACGCAGTGCACACTATGGCACTCCAGAGTAATCTATCCACTGTTTTGGCTGCTGGCTTTTGGTCATCACTGCCACTGGACTACCTGCTTCGAATCACGGGGCGGGCTGACCTACAAATTGGCGATGCGCCAAACATTCCAACCGGCCAGCCAGATCATCCGCTAGCTCCAGCGCTATTGCTACGAACCCTCCGCCTTAATTGCTTGACCAGCGCTTATACAGATCTATGGGCGGAGCTGTATGAACCGTCTTGGAGAAACGAGAAGTGGACCGTAAATTGGCCATATCTCACCCATCTTGGAGACCCGTCGGCTGTCTCTTCCAACTGGACATATAAAACTCCGTTCCGTACCGATCAAGAACGCCGCTCCGCTCTCGTCGAACTGGATTCCTTGGTTGCACTTTGGCTTGGCATGACAGCCGGTCAGTTGGTCGCTATATATCGCTCTCGTTTTCCTGTCCTTGCAGAACGCGAGGACGAAATCTGGTTTGATGCGAACGGACGAAAGATCGCGAGAAACCACAATACGTTCGGGTATGGGCAGACGAAGGAGCACTTTGAACAGTTGATGGCCCACTTTGATCCTGAGATCAATGGTCCAGCACCTGAGGGCTATACCGCTCC
Organism: Actinocorallia sp. B10E7; assembly: GCF_039871655.1. Taxonomy (NCBI): domain Bacteria; kingdom Bacillati; phylum Actinomycetota; class Actinomycetes; order Streptosporangiales; family Thermomonosporaceae; genus Actinocorallia; species Actinocorallia sp. B10E7. The sequence goes on along the minus strand of NZ_JBDPLZ010000002.1, from coordinate 214,002 downwards.
GTTCTACAAGGCGGATCGGGAGAACGAGTACCGGCAGGCCTACGCAACGTTCGCGGAGCGGATGCGGGCGGCGGGGTGGCCAGTGCCGGGGGATGAGTCGTGAAGCTGACGCTGGCAGCCGAGGCGAAGTATCGTCTGGACCTCCATTATCCTCATGGTGTGCCGTCTCACCTGTGAAGTGGTCCCATCCACGGCACCGCTACCTCTCATGATCGCTCCACGTGGCATAGTCCAGTGCATGACGCTTGCCTCTGTTGAAGAGTCTTGGACTCGCCTTGAATGCTGGCTCGAAGCGAATGCGCCGGGGAACTTCGCACGGCTCAACCCGCCGGCTGAGCCAGCTGTGATCGCTGCAGCCGAGGAAGCGCTCGGACGCGAGTTTCCTGAGGATCTGAGGCGGATTCTGTTGCTGCGCAACGGCACCAACGAACATGACCAGTCAGGGAAGTACCATCACGGAGCAGGCTTTCTTCCCGAGTTCACGGCGCTGCTTCCCGCAGAGCGCATCGCAGGTATCCACGCGATGAGGGTCGAGATCATGCAGGGGCTCATGGAGGACGAGGAAGAGTTCGAGGAGTGGGCACTCGGCAACTGGTGGCATCCAGGCTGGCTTCCGATCGCCGATGCCTCAACAGCTGACGGACTGTTCATCGATCAGCGAGGCGGCACTGATCACGGGTCCGTAGGGCATTTCGTTCATGACGACTCGGCCCGGCTGAACCTCTGGCCGTCACTCGCCGCGATGCTTCACGACGTGGCCGATGCCGTTGAAGGCGTCCGTGACGTGCCGTCCCTTCAACCGAGCGTCTGGGAAGGGCAGTTCCTCGAGTGGCGATGAGCAGCTGATCGTCATCACGTTCAGTGCAGGTCGTGTCGTCCCGCCTTCACCGAGGACACGAACGCCCGCCACTCTCCTGGGCCGAACCCGAGGACATGCCCGTCCGGGTTCTTGGAGTTCCGAGCCAGCACGGCCTATGGCAACCGGGTGAAGGCTCCGGCGATCGAGGAGTCCTAGAGCGACCGGATGGTTACGCGCCTTCTCCGGCCTTGATCGCCCGGAGGAGTGCGGCGAACTGGGAAGCGGGCACCGTCAGGTGGCCCGCCTCGGTGTGCTTCGAGTCACGGAGCCCGACCAGTTCGTGGCCGAGACGGGCGGTCTCTACGCAGTCACCACTCGAAGCGTTGCTGTAGCTGGACTTCCGCCAGACCAGGGACGTCATGTCATCTTCTCCATGTATTCGCGGATCAACGCTCGAGATTCCTCTCGAGGGAGCGCGATGCTCCCGAGGTTCTCATGACGTAGCACGAACGAGTCTACGTCCGCCGGGTTGGAAACGAGTCGCCAACCGACTGCGGCCTCGGTGTACGCCATCGGTAGCTCACCCGAGAACAGCATGATTTTGAACGGTCCCTCAAGGCCTTGGTGAAGGCACTTCCCCTTGCGCACCACCCGAATGACGATGTTCGGCAGTTCCCCCAGCTCTACCAGGTGAGCGAGCTGCTCTCGCATCACCTCACGTCCGCCTGCGGGCCGGTCGAGTACGCCTTCTTCGAGTAGCACCCACACTCTGGGCGGGTCAGGGCGTGTGAGCAATTCCTGGCGTTTCATACGCCGTTCGACGAGCCGCTCGACGTCCATGGGGACGTCTGTAGACGAATAGACCTCTCTCGCGTAGCTCTCGGTCTGGAGCAGTCCTGGGACGAACAGCGGCTCCCACAGCTTGAGCGTGTGCGCTCGCTGCTCCTGTCTGACGTGCTCCTGGTTCCAGTCGTCCGATGGCTGGCGGGCCGCCAGGAGGACCAGGGACTCGAAGCGGGGGTGGTGGTCGTCCGGGTTGCCGTTCTCGCCGAGGCGCTGCTTCCGCAGGTCGGCGGCGTGGGCGTCCAGGAGGCGGGCGTGTTCGAGCTGTAGGGGGCGGCGGCCGCTCTCGATCCTGGAAACCAGGGTCTTGTCGACCTTCATGATCTGGCCGAGCTGGGTGCCGGTGAGGCCGAGTTCTCGGCGGAGGAGCCGCAGCTCGGCGGCGATGAGCGACTTCAGGGACAGTCGGGGATCCGGGTACCGTTCCTCGGCCATTCGACACCTCCGAAGTTGACAGGCGGTTGCCAATGTCGCGCGGAATCACGAGCAACCGTGGACAGCCCGCGTCGCGGGCCGCAACCTGTCAGCAGATTAGGACGGAGAGAGGGCGGGAATCCGTGAAATCCGAAGCGGAGGCGAAATCGTGATGCCGATGACACACCCGGTCGGAAGTGTCGAATACATCGATTATGCGGAATCTTCTCTGATATTCAATGGGAAGCTGGAGAATGTCCGTATCGTCCGGCGCGTCACCCGGATGAGCTGCGAGAACTGGGGTCTTGCGGCGTCGGTGACCGACCTCGCGGTGCTGCTCGCCTCCGAGGTCGCCGGCAATGCGGTCGCGGCGAGCCCGAACGAACCGATCCGGGTTGATCTGCGATTTTCGCTGGGGATTTTCCGGTTCGAATGCTGGGACGTCTCACCCGAGATGCCGGCCTCCATCGATCTGTCGGAATTGGCCGATCTGCCGATCGACGAGATGCCCGAAGACGGCCGCGGAAACGGCATCGTCGAACTGACCGCGCACGAATGCGGCTGGCTCACCCGCCCCGACCGGCCGGGCAAGGCCCGCTGGTTCACCCTGGCCGCCACCCCGGCACCAGACCCCTCAGAGCCCGGGCACCCGGGACCTGGCCCTGAGACCCGTCCCCACCGACAGGGAGGTGATGCCATGCCCTGACGGAGCGGCTCCTCTTCCCAGACCTGAGCCGCTCCGCACCTCGGGTCTGGGGGCTCGTCCGCCCCCAGACCACTCCCGGACGCCCGTCCGGCCACGACACGAGCGGCCGACCCCGTCCAGAAGCACATGCCGGTCGCGTCCTCCTGCACCGGGCCGAGGGCCTCACCCGCATCGCGACCACCCCGCCTGCGACCCGGACGGCCCGCCCGTCGGTCTCCTGCGAAGCGTGGAGCACCCGCCTCCCCCGGCGAGTCCGGCCGCGGCCTCCCCCTCCTCGACCAGCTCTCCCTCGACTGGAGCTACCACCGCCTCACCGACGGACGCCTCACCGTCTGGTTCACCCTGGCCCTCCAACCCTCCGGTCCCCGCCCGCTCCCCTGACCGGCCCCTCCGACCGGCCGTACGAACCGCTCCCGCCGCCTCCACCACGCCCGACGTCCGACGCCCGGACCGTCGCGGGCCGCCTCCTCCATCCCGCGGGCGCCGACGCCCGCGCCCGCCGGAGGGACGCCCCGCCCGACGACCGGCCCCTTCCCGAAAGCACCCGCCTCACATGAACACCAGCCTCCTGGGCGCCGGCCTGTGCGCGTCCGTCCTCGCCCCGGCTTTCACCTGCTCGGCTCTCCTCTCCTTCCACCCGGCCCGGGCACCGCTCGTCTCCACCGCCGAGCACGAACCCTGGTACTTCGAAGGCGACCTGGGCCGGGACCTGCCCGGCCGGGCACTCGTTCTCACCGTCAGCGACACCACCCGGGCCCGCGTCCTGGAGGCCTACCGCGAAAGCCCCGAAGCCGACGCCCCGCCGAACGTCCGCCTCACCTCCGTCCGCTACGGCAAGGTCTTCGGCCGCACCGCCGCCACCGACACCTACCACCTCCTCGCCCGCCTCACCGCCCAGGACGGAACCCCGCTCGACGACCGCCCCCGCCTCTGGCGCAGAACCGGCCCCTCCCCCTGGCGCCACCTCGGCACCCACGACACCGCCGCCCGCGTCCCCCGCCCCCTCCACACCGCCTGGACCACCCGCCCCCGAGCCGCGGCGTCCCCGTGTCCTCTGGCGATGCCGTCGCGCGGCCGAGGCTCGTGAGGGCGTCGGCGCGACCCGGCAGCCGGTTTCCCACGTCAGTACGTCGTCCGGATGAGCTGCGGGAAGCGGCCCTTCCCACCGTCCTGTCAGAGGGACTCCACGAAGCCGATCATCTCGGCGAGACCGGGCAGGGTCATGCCCAGGTCCAGAAGGGCGCTGTCCAGCGAACCGTCTCGGTGATATCCAGCAAGATCATGTTAATCTCCGCCCGAAAGCTTCGGAGTCGCAGAGAAGATCGAGGAGTTCGCCTCGGCCCCTGAACCGGCTTGACCCCGAGAGGACAACGGCGGCCCCTACCGGGAGTCCGAGGACGCTCAGGCCTACGGCCGAGGCTTCGACAAGAAACCGGACGAGGCGAAGGGGACACTCGGACAATGACCGGCATCCGCCCCGAGCGTCTTCGGCGCTTCTCCCGTGTCGGCATGATCGCGGGAGCGGTCCTGCTGATCGTGCTGCAGGTGCCTCTGGCCTTTCTCGCCCTGGTCCAAGCCATGCCCCGGGGAGGCCCCCACGAGCTCGACGCGGCTTCGGAGTTCAGAGACCTGTCCTACGCCGGCATCTTCTGGGGGCTCCTGGTCCTGCTGCTCACGTTCCCCTTCGTGCGGGCCAGGTTCCTCCGCCCCTGGTGGTACGCCGTCACCCTCCTCGCGATCACCGTGCTCACCGCCCGGCAATTCCTCTTCCCGCCCTACACCTGAGCGGCCCGGCCCGGTCAGGACCGGGGCCTCTCCGACCACCCGCAAGACGAACGCAGCAATACCCGCCCACCCCAGATCGGGGGCTCGACGTGGCCGCCGAACGTGCGTTCCGGGAGGCCGCCGGACACGGCGCCGGTGACCGACCTCGGACCCGTCCCCACCGACAGGGAAGTGATGCCATGCCCTGACGGAGCGGCTCCTCTTCCCAGACCTGAGCCGCTCCGCACCTCGGGCCTGGGAGCTCGTCCGCCCCCAGACCACCCCCGGACGTCCATCCGGCCACCACGCGAGCGGCCGTCCGCGTCTCGACGTCCGGCCGGATGGCGAACCGGCTCACAGGGCCGGAGGAGGATCCGCGGAGCCGGGTCGAGTGCCGTCTTCCGGCAGGGATCACCGAGCCGCCGTTCGGCCGCCGCATCCGGTTCCCGGGGTTCGAACGCGCCGACCGCCCGAGACCGTTCAGCCGTGCGCGGCCTCGTACATCTCGATCATGATGCTGCGGAGCGGGCCGGGGGGCACCTTGACCCCCTGAGCGTGGAGCCAGGCGCGGATGTCGGCTTCACGAGCCGCTTCCCGCGGGGTGGGCTCCCAACTCCAACCGTCGGCCCTGGCCCGCGGGCTCACCGCGACGACCCCGGCGGTGTAGACGGCCCGGGTGAGCAGCTCGGAGGTGATCTTCACTCCGGTGAGTTCCTCGCCGAGCACGAGGTACCGGTCCGCCTTGTGCCTGCCGGGCTCGATGCCGCCGATGCGGGCGACGGCCGCGTCGAGGGCGTCGGGGTCGCTGCCCGAGCGGAGGGACGGCCATTCGAACCCGGTGGTCAGGACGCCGTCCCGCCAGGCGCAGAACCGTCCGAGCCCGTTGACGTTCATGAAGTGGGACACCGCCGTGGTGCCCGCCGTGGCCGCGCTCATCAGGGACGGCTCGACTCCGACGATCCCGTTGAGCTCCAGCGCCAGGGTCCAGGGGCCGCCGCCGCCGGACACCTCGACGGCCCCGACGAGGAAGAAGTCCCCCCAACCGTGGTTCAGGCGCTCCAGGACCTTCCAGTGCAGGCTCATGAAAGCGCCGAACCCGGCGAGGTCCCCTTGGGGAACGGCTCCCAGCCGCCCGAGGAACTCCCGCGGAGTCAGGCCCCGCGCCAGAGTGACGCAGTGCGCCTCCAGGGCGCCCCCCGAGAAATCCCTCCACCAGCCGTAGTCAGAGATCGAGGAGACCATGGCCGGACATTCTGCCAGGGGAACATTTCCCTACCTCCTGGGCACCCCGAGCCCGATCAGGTGGATGTCCGGCGAGATCACCTTGCACCAGAGGTCCTCGAACGCGACACCGTACGACTGCAGCGTCCCGACCAGCATGCGTGCCGCCGTCGCCGCCTCCTCATCCCCCAGCACCGGAAACTCGCGGATCACGAGAAGATTCTCGAAGCCCTCCGAGTCCGACGGCAGCCAACCCGCCTCGGCCATCGCCGCCGACCACTCCGGGTCGGACTCGTCCGGGAGGCCCGCCTCGATCCGCAGCATCGGCCCCGACGCGTACCACTGCACGAACCGCCGGTCTTCTGGAGTATGGACGGTCACGATGAAATCCCCGAGATCGCCCAGAAGCGCGAAATCCTGAACGACGGACGCCAGCGTCCGCGCCAGCATCTCCTCGAACTCCGCCCACCCGTCGGCGAGGTACCCGCCCGGGGCGAACAGATCCGCTCCACCCTCCCTCCAGTTGATCACCTGCCAGTAACCGAGATAAGCGAGCCCGTACTCGGCATCGCCCCACTTCGCCGCCTGGTACTCCTTGTTCTCGACGACATCGAGGGGACGGAGTTCCAAGCACACCTCGACTCTGCCGTACTTGAGCTCCAGCAGCCGGCCGTTCCCTCGCCACCGCAGCAACGGCCCCGGGCCCCGCATGATCGACGGCACTCCGAGCTCGTCCTCGATCGCCGACCTCAGCCGGCGGAACAGCTCCTCCCCCTCCCCCGCCCGAACCGAGATATGCGATCGCTCGTCACCGGCCCCATGCCGCGCGAACGTCCCCCGACCCGTCCCGAGCCCGGTCTCGTACTCCTCCAGCTCACTCGGCCACCGACGCCGCCACTCCAGCTCCTTGTCGGAATACTCCGCGGCCCGCCACCCGAGCACCTCCAGCGCCCGCCCGAACGCCGCGTCATCCCACTCGCCCATCTCAATCGCCACGAACCGCCGGACAAGATCACGAATCTGGTCATCATCGAGCGCCATGGCAGCAGATCATAGGCCGCCAAAAGCCAAGCGTGTCTTTCTGGGAAAGACTTCCCGCGGAACGTCAGAACCGGCGGCGGCAACCGGCCGGCGCACGAGCGTCGCGGCCCCGCACCCGCCTGCCTCGACAGATCGATCCGGACGGGCAGCACCCGGCCGAGCCCCTCATCGACCGGCGGCCAATGCTCCGGTCCCGCCTCCGGATCGGCCAACCTCTCCGCGATCCGCCGTGACGGGGTCGACTTCCCGATCCCGCCCACCCGTAGAACACCAGAACGTTCCGGCGAGCGGACTGAACGTCCTCCACATCGAATCCCGGGCTGTGTCGCAGCGCGACCACACCGGCCAGGCTCCGTCGGGTCGCGTCCCACTCCTCAGCCCGGTTGGCGAACACATCGACCGGCGCCAGAGCCTGGTTGTTCGTCCGGAACAACGCACGAGGATCAGGGCGAGACAGGTCGGCCACCTCTCGCCAGAGCCATCCACCACTCTCCTATGGAGACGGCGCGACCTTCGACGCGTCAGCCGTTTGAGGAGTTCTTCATCGATCGGACCCGGTCACGGTCATCCTGGGTGGCTCCGGTCGCCACCGTGGCCGTGCGGGCTATTTCTCACGACTCCGATAAAGGGTCCGACCACGTCGCCGAGTTCAAGTCCAGCGCCGACCCACGACGCGAGAATCTTCGGCATGTGGTCAGTGATCGACGAGAGTGATCGCCAACAGTGGGACTACGTCCCCATGGCGAGTGTGGGCCCGCTGCGGTTCGGCATGAGCCCGCAAGAGGCCAGGGCCGTGCTGGAGGCACGGGGATTCACGGGATCGCTGTCCCCGCTGCGACCCGAGCACGGAGCCCTCACCCGGAAAGCCGAGTTCCGCGATGGCACGGCCCCGAGGTTCTCGGTCGCCGTCACGCTCTACTACCGGGACTCGGAAGGTTTGACCTGCGTCGCCGTCGACGCCCTGTGCGGCCCGCAGGTCTTCCTGGACGGGATGCGGTTGGTCGGACGCGCACCCTCTGAACTCCTCGACGAGTTCTTCGACCACATGACCCGACGAGGGGTGCCCCGGACGGTCTCCGTGGAAGGCGACGCCGCCTCGGACGAACTCGGAATCATGATCCGAGCCCAGCGAGCGGGAGACATCCTCCTCACCCGGGCCTTCTTCGCCCAGCCCGAAGGCTGGGCCTGCACCGTCCACGACTGCCTGCCCGTCCCCGAGGGGGACATCCGCTGACCGATCCCCGTCCCCCGATCTCTCCGCGAAGCGTGGGTAGAAATGAAATCCATTGTTCTGCTGTCGGTCTGTCTCTCGCTGGTCCTGATCAGCTCCGGCACCTTGGCCGGTCTTCCGTACTGGATAGAGGGGTCGGTGCTCTTCGCGTTCCTGCTGCTCTTCGTGGGCCGGCTCGGCCACGGGCTGGGAAAGGCGGTGAACCGGACCCTGGACAGGAGGTTCGCGATCCGGTCTGCGGCCTCCCTGCTGGTGGCGGTGGCCGTCTACATGGTGGCCGATCAGGGAGTCCCGTTCGATCTGAGGGTCTTCCTCTCCAAGGACGCGCTGGAGCGGGCGGCCGGCTCGGAAGCCGCCGTCGCACCGGACTGCATGGACGTCGATCTCGAGAAGGCGCCGGTCGTGAAGGCGGGCCTCTTCGAGGTCCGCTGCGTCGAACGCGGAGACGGCGTGACGAACCTCTACGTCCTTGCCGACGGTGACCTGCCGTCCGTCTGGAGCTTCAGCCGAATCGACCCCGGCGGAAAACCCGGCCTCGACGGGTACTGGTTCGACGACCACTGGACGTTCAGCGGCCGCACTTCGGGAGCAGGCTCGCTCCTCCCCTCAGACCATCTTCGTGCAGAGTCGGCTACCCCGAGAAACCAGCCGCGCGCAAGGGCACGGTAGCCGAGCCCTGTGGCCGTCGGCGGAGGCGTGGGCCTGGGCCTGCTCTTCGCTGCGATTCTGGTCTCGGGCTGTTGCCGTCGTGCGGGTCGCCGAGCTCGTAGAAGCAGCGGCCGACTCCGCTGGAGTGTTCGGCCCTGGGATGGCCGCAGTCGGCGCACAACTGCTCCGGCACGTACGGCGGCAGGAACGGCCCCCGGCGCAGGGTCGTCACGAAGAGGACCAGCCCGACGAGCATGCCGAGGACGCCCAGAGCCGGCCCGATGTCGTCCACGCTCATCCCGTGTTCCCGGGGTTCTACCGTCTCGGCTCCGGACTGAGCCGTTCGATCCGGTCCAGGTCGCCGCGGAGAAGGTCCTCGTGGCCGATGGCGAAGTCGCCGTTCGGCAACGGCTCGTGGAAATACCGTCCCATGACGCGCGGCGGCAGGAAAGCGCGGAGTTCGCGGCGGATCCTGCCTCGGTAGGTGACCGGCTCTCCCCATTCCTCGTCCGCCTCGTCGGAAGCGAAGAGCACCCAGTGGTCGGTGGGCACGACCGCGTCCAGATCCGGGACGTCGCCGGTGTGGCAGTCGATCGCGGGCAGCACGAGCCGATCGTCGGCAAGCGGCTGATACCAGAGAAGCAGCGGTTTGGCGGCGGCGGCCTCGGCGTTGTCGAAGCAGCACAGCGCGACGGCGTGCTCGGGGAAGGCCTCGGTGTAGAAGTCGAAGAGCGCCTGGTTGAGCGTGGGGCGCCGGGACGGCTCGACCCGATCCAGCGCGGCAGCGACGCGGGAGGCGTTCTCGGCGAGGACAACGGTGTAGATGTCGTGATGGAAGACCTCCACACCGCCCGGCTCGCCTGCGCCCATCCAACTCATGGCCCGCCCCGCCGGGACCGCAGACACAGCGTCCACCATGTCCTGGAGCACCGACTCGGCGCGGCCCGCCGGGAGGAACTGGCGCGAGCCGACCGACCGCGCCGGCAGATGCAGCAGCATGGCGTTCGGGCCGGAAGCGAGGTTCACCGCGGTGTTCTGATACCCGAACACCTCGATCCAGCCGTGCTCGGGATGCAGCCGCCGACCGCAGTACAGGATCGTGCCCGAGAACTCGGCAGGCCCCATTGAGACGCACATGGGACGAACCGTAGCGAAGAGCGGCGGGAACAGCGCCTGATTCACCGGGTGAATGGAGCTGCAAGCCCACCAGGGGCTACCGCCGTTCGAGGGGGAAGCACCTCGGTCGAGGGATACGGCGTGTTTCAAGCCGCTTCGGGATGGCGTGAGGCCGGGGCCGTTTCCCAGGGTGCCCTGACCTCGATGACCGCCTTGCCCCGATCATCGCGATATTCGTGATACCTCGTTGGGTTGGCGGCGATCCAGACGTTGTGCCACCGGCAGGCAGGAGCCAGATGGTCGATGTCGGTGGGAGTTCCCCGGCTCCAGCCGCGGCCGAGGTGGTGGATCTCGGCCAGGTGGGCGGGGACGGTGCATCCTTTGACGCAGCAGGTCTCGTACAGGGCTTCCAGGGCGCGGCGCTGCCCCTCGGAAGCCAGGCGTTCACTGCGGCCCAGGTAGAGGGGAACGCCGGAACGTCCGACGACAAGGGTGCTGATGCCGGCGAAGACCGCGACACGGCGTGCGTCTTCCACCGAGAGCTCAGTGCCGTCCAGCAGCCGCGCGGCGGACCGTCCACGCACCGCCCCTCGGCCGAGGACCGTCACCGGGTGGCTCGTGGCGTCCGAGGGAGGACGGGAGGCGGCGGAGGGCCGTTGGTCGAAGGGGTAGGAGGAGCCGGTCTTCGCCTGGTATGCCGCCAGGTCGACGACCAGGGTGATTCCCGCGTTGCGGTGGCCTCGGGTGGCGCAGGAGACGAGGGCGTCGGCGGTGCGCTGGGCGTGGTCCCGGTCGTCCTCTTTCGTCCTGGATCTCAGCAGCGGGGCCATGGTCCCTGCGACGGCGGCGGCGTCCTCGGGCCTGAGCCAGCCGTAGAGGTGGGCTCCCCCGTCCGGGGAGGCGGACATGCGGATCCAGGAACGCTCGTATCCCCGCTTGACGTCGTCGGGAGCCCGCTCCAGCCGCTCGTCGACGCGGTCCTTGATGACCCGGCCCATCTTCGCCGTCTCGTCCGGGACGGCACCCGCGTCCACGAGATCGAGCAGGATCCGCTCGCCCGTCTCGACGTCCTCCCCCGAAGGCAACCGCTCCAGGGACTGGGCGATCGTGGCCGCCTGCCCCCACGGGAGACGCCCCGACAACAGACGCCCGGCCGTCTCCTCCAGGCGGATCAACTGGCGGCCGACGGTGACGATCTCGCTCGCCCTGCCCTTGCGCATCCCCAGCCTGGTGCGCAACCACGCCGAAGCCGACTGGCGGCCCAACTGCCGGTGCGCCCCGACGGCGTCCACCCGCGCGGTCAGCACCGCGAGCAGCGCCTGCCCCAGATCCAGGACCCGCCCCACCCGCTCGGCCAGCTCCAACGCCGCGGTCCCCGACCCGGGGACCTCACGCGACAACAACTCCAGCAGCGCGCTTTCGGCCGCTTCGACCAGTTCACCGGTCGAAGCATTCGCGAGTCCACCGCCGCTCTCCACACCTCGAACCCTACGTCACTCGAACAAAGAATCGAAGCTTTTCCCCAACGGGCCGAACGCCGCCCGCCGAAGACGACCGGTAGCGGACCCGATCGCCACAGAGGAGCCGAGAGTGACATACGTGTAACCGATTCACGCGTGCTTTCCGAGTGTCCTGATATATCGTTGCATCGACGAAAAGGACCTGCCAGCGGGTGTCCGTCCAGGAAAATCACAGCCTGGAGGCAAGGGGCGGTCCCTCCACCTTCACCTGCGAAGAGCCACTTGGGAGCCGATGATGGCCGGTGAGATCCAGTTGATCAGCGACGACGACGGACTGGCGGTCATCGGGGATCCGACGACCGTCGAAGAGTTCCTCACCTCGGAGGGGCTGTGGTCGTCGTCGAAGGACCTCGGACAGCGGCTCAAGTCCCTCCTCGGCACAGGGGCCTTGATGGCGCAGGCGGGTTCCGAGATCGCCGCCGGCTCGGGCCGCTGGCTGAAGCTGACCGAGGAGTCCGCGCAGCGTGTCCGGGAGTACGGGCTGAGGACGAGTTCGACGACAGGTCTCAGCACCGGTGTGCTGAAGGGGGACTGGGGCCAGATCGGAGGATTCGTCGAATTCGTCAAGGGGCCCGGAACGCTTCTGAATCCGACGGCGCTTTCCAGTGTCGCGGGGCTCATGCAGCAGGCCTCGAAGCAACAGTCCATGGCCGAGATCACCGCCTACCTCGCCAGGATCGACAAGAAGATCGACGACGTGCTCCGCGTCCAGAGGGACCAGGTGTTGGCGCGCCTGGACGGGGCGGACCTCATGCTCGAGGACGCCATGACCGTCCGAGACCACCAGACGGGCCGGGTGGACGAGGTCACGTGGTCGACGGTGCAGGACGCGCCGGGGAGGATCGGGGACACCCAGGCGTACGCGTTGCGTCAACTCGACGACCTCGCGAAGAAGGTCGAGCGCAAGAGCAAGATCGGAGATCTCGCCAAGGCGGCCAGGGAGGTGGAGTCCGAGGTTCAGGTATGGCTCTTCGTCCTGGCTCGTTGCTTCTCCCTGCAGGACGCGTTCGACGTGCTCCGGTTGGACCGCGTGCTGGACACGTCTCCGGACGATCTGGACGGGCACCGCCTCGGTCTGAGGGCTGCCCGGCAGAAGCGGCTGGACGCCATCTCACAGGCCACCGAGCAGCTGACGGCCCGCATGGAGGCGGCCGCCCACAGGGCCAACACGAGACTCCTGTGGCACCCGACCGCGTCCCCGGCCGTGATGAACTCGCGCAACAACGTCGCGACCGGCGTCCACGATCTCCACGGGCTGCTCGGGATCGACTCCGGCCGCCGCTCATGGAAGACGCGACGATGGGTGGACGCGGCCGCGGAGGCGAGGGACAAGGTCCTCGAGACGGGAGCAGAGGGCGTCGACACCGCCATACAGCTCGGCAACGAGACCTTCGACCGGGCCAGATCGGTGACGGCCAAGCTCTCCAGCAGGATCGCCGAGCGAGCGGCCCGTCGGCGCGCGGACGACGAGGAACCCGACGAGAAAAGCTGAGTGAACGCCGAGAACGACCGGGCCCCACACTGGACGAGATGGTGGCCAGAGGCAGGTTCCGAGCGGGCAAGCGATCGAAAGATCCCATGCCGCGATCCCTCCGCTTCCATGGGACTTGACTCGGCGAAACGAGGGTTCCGACAACCATCAAGAGCTTGTCAGACTCGGGTGTTCTACTTGCCCGGAGCCCTTGGTGTGTCTCCCCCCTCGTGGGCTCGAACGGAGTGGAGCATGTCAGGCGAGTACTACCGTCGAGGCCACATGGCGACCAGCAAGAACGGTCACCGGTTCTACCGCAGCGGTCACTGGGTGAGAAGGAATTCCGGGGCGGCAGCGGGCGGGGGTGCGGTCGTGCTCCTGGTCGTCGCTGTGATCCTGATCCTGGGCTCTGTCGGCTCCGGCCCGGAGGAGTCGCGGGAAAAGCCCACCGTACACACGCCCGCCGTACCCGCGCCGGCCGTTCAAACGGTGACACCGGGGACGACGCTCGCGCCGGATCCAGGAATCACCGACCTCCCGGACATCGTCATCGAGTGACCGGACGACCATCGGGGGTGGCGCACCCCATGGCGGTCGTCCAGATCCTCGCACCGGGACGAGCGGGTCGGGCGGCCGCTCAGCGGAGTGAGTCGATGAAGCCGATCATCTCGGTGTGGATGTCGCTTTTAGCGGGATCGGGGAACCGGACGTTGTGCCGGTGGTACCGGTGGAAGGCGATGATCAGAGCCGCGTGTTCGACCTGGCCGGGAAGAGCATCGAGCTCCTCCTGCCCGAGCGGCCGGACCCGCGTGTACCCGTCGACGACCAGTGCGGCCCGGTCGCGGTCGAGCCGGCCGCCGACGTTGGCGAGGCCGAGCAGGGTCATGCCCAGATCCAGGAGGGCGCTGTCCAGCGAGACCGTCTCCCAGTCGAGGACGGCCAGGCCGCCGGACCTCAGCACCACGAGGTTGTCCGTGAAGACGTCACCGTGGCTGATGACCCGGACCCGCTCGGGCAGCCCGGCCTCCTGCTCCTCGACGGCCGCCAGGCGTCCGCTCAGCCAGTCCGCGAACTTCCGGTCCTGGAAGTCGTCGATGGCTTTCAGGTGCCCCGCTGACAGGCGCCGCGTGCCGGCCGGAAGCTCCGGGACACCGCTCGGAGGCAGCTTGTGGAGCCTGGCCAGAAGAGCGCCCGCCTCGGGAAGAAGCTCCGCGGGCAGGCTGTCGAGCACGTCCCCGTCGATCCAGCGTTTGAGCAGGAAGAGCCGACCGTCGAGCGACGAAACCGCGTCGCCCTCCGCGTTGCGGACGACCTCGGCCGTGGGCATGCCCAGCGCGAACAGCGCTTCGGTGTGAGCGGCCAGCCTGAACGCGCTGGTGCGGTCGTGGTTGTCCAGGACGGTCAGCACGAAATCACCCTGGTCCGCGCCCGCCTTGAAGCTGGAGTTGGCGGCTCCCCCGCCCAAGGGCTCGAGCACCAGGCCGCTCAGGCCGTAGGCCTCGGTGATGAGGGCGAGATCCAGATCGGCGACGGTCGTGTAGGTGGCCACCTCCTCATTCTCCTCTGAAGTCGCGGAGCTCACGCCGACGGTCCTGCACGAGCCATGCCCAGCGGGAGCGGGTCTCGTCGAGGCCGTCGATCCAGCGGGCGCGCGGCAGCTCCGGAGGGGGCTGCTCGCCGGTCATGAAATAGGTGAGTTCCAGCAGGTAGGCGAATTCCGCGCCTCGCAGGGACTCCCCCAGCCAGGCGCGTCCGGTCGCAAGGAGGTTCTGGGAGCCCGTGATGGCGGCGTGGAAGCAGAGGGCGAACTTCGCGTACGCGGCGCATGACGACAGGCCGTTGTCCGCCGCCAGCGTCGCGACCTCCGTGGCCTGGTCCAGCAGGTCATCCGCATACCCGGAGTCCGCTAGGAGTCGGGCGTTCCTGACCTGGAGTTCGGCGAAACGGGCCTGAGCTCCGCGCAGCATGTGATCGGCGCGGTCGATCTGCTCGACGGCACGGGCGCGGTCGGCGAAGGACGCGGCGAACGCCAAGTACGCCTGGCAGAGGGCGGCTTCTCCGTGCTGCCCTCTCTCCCATGCAAGGTCGCGGGCCTGGGCGAACGCGCTGCAGGCGTGGCCGATCGAGCCCTGCGTCCAGAGGATCTCGCCGACCGTGCGCTCCTTCTTGCCGTCCGCGCCCAGCCCCTCGGCGGCGGTGATCGCGTCGGGGAAGTGACCGAGCCTGCGGGTCAGGTGCAAGATGCCGCGGGACGCGTCCGGGGCCAGACGGCCCCCATTCGCCGCGACGGAGCGCATGCCCTCCAGCGAGACGGGGAGGTTACCGAGGTCGCGTTCGCACTCGGCGAGGAAGTACATCGGGAGTTCGCGGAGGTCAGACGGAAGCGCTCCTGACTCCAGGATCGTCCTCAGCCGGGTCGCGGTGATGCTCCGATGCTGCCTCTGCCGTCGGGCGATCACCGTGAGCGTGTCGGCGAGCGCCACGGCCGGGCTGTCCACGGCTCCGTCCGACTCGATCTCGATGGGCTCCCAGACGAAGTCCCGCACATAGGCGTATGCGGCCTCGGCCAGCCAGCCGAGGTCGAGGTCGTAGTCGCGGGCCAGCCGCAGGCCCTGGCGCAGGCAGCCGAGCAGGGCCGTCCGGCTCGGTTCGCCGCCGTGCCGGGTGAACTCCTCGCCGAGCGCGTCGAACGCGCGCTGCGCCGCCCGCCGCCAGTCGTCGGGGCTCCAGCGGTCGTCGCTGACGGTGTCGGTGCTCCTGACGGCCGTCCGGACGAGTTCGTGCAGGTGGTAGGGCCACCGGGAGCCCGGCGTGACGTCGACGAACGGGCGGTCCGTCAGACGCAGCACCGCCGAGTCCCGGTCGAGTCCCGCCGCCGCGGTGGCCAGCTCGACGGAGAAGGAGTCGAACAGACTGGCCGCGCGCAGCACATCGCGCTCCTCGGATGGCAGATCCCGGAAGATCCTGGTGACCAGGGCGGGGAACTCGTGATCGAACTCGTCCACGGAAGGAGCATGCCCGGTGCGTTCGTGCAGGTCCAGGAAGCGCATCGCCGCGAGGTCGAGATAGAGCGGCAGCCCTCCGGAGCGGGAGACCAGGACCCGCCGCGTCGTCTCGTCCATGAGCGGCCGACCGTCGGCGACGAGACGCCTGCGCAGGTAGTCCTCGCCGTCCGAAGCTGACAGGTAGCCGACGCGGTACTGCCTCGGGTCGGCGGAGGCTCCGGGGATGAGCTGGGGCCAGCATTCGGGGCCCGCCCAGTCCAACTGACCTTCCAGGCCGGGATCGTCCCACTGCAGGCGGTTCCGGCCGGTGATCACGAACAGTGCGTTCGGCATCAGCCACACCATCCGCTGGATGAGCCGCTCGAAGTCCCGGTGCGTCCTGTCGCCGACGTCCTCGAACGTGTCGAGCAGCACCACGGGGGTCACGGACTCTTCCTCCGGAAGCTGTGCCAGGTCCCATGCCAGCAGATGCGCGGAGAACGCCAGGGTCTCCTCGTCCGGCTCGGCTTCCAGCAGGTCGGGCAACC
This sequence comes from Actinocorallia sp. B10E7, assembly GCF_039871655.1. Taxonomy (NCBI): domain Bacteria; kingdom Bacillati; phylum Actinomycetota; class Actinomycetes; order Streptosporangiales; family Thermomonosporaceae; genus Actinocorallia; species Actinocorallia sp. B10E7. Next base: position 197,696 of record NZ_JBDPLZ010000002.1, on the reverse strand, counting down.
GGCGGCATCCCGCCAGCGCCCGGGCGTTGCGGCGCCGCTCCCTCAGGATGCGTACGGCTGTCTGCAGGGTGCGTCCGGCCAGGACGGCTCCAGGGATGCCGACGAGCTGAGCCAGCTCACCCGCCGACGATTCCAGTTGGTTCCGGAAGTTCCTGCCGCCGTCGTATCGGCGCAAGAACGTGTTGCCCCGCAGGTGCTCCTCTATCGGCTCCCCTGGATGCCGGTGTTCCCAGTAACGGCAGAGCGCCAGGTCGAATGCCGTCAGCGGCTTTCCAAGCTCCGCCAGACCCAACCTGACGGCCAGCATCACCGACTCGAAGCTCGCACCCGTCTGCCGCGACAGGTCGACCCGGACGGGTAGCACCCGGCCGAGTCCGTCCTCGACCGGCGGCCAGTGCTCCGGTCCAGTCTCCGGACCGGCCAGCCGCTCCGCGATCCTCCGGGAGAGAGTGGACTTCCCGATCCCTCCCACCCCGGAGAAGACCAGGACGTTCCGCCGGGGAAGCTGGACGTCCTCCACGTCGAACTCCGGGCTGCGGCGGCAGGCCACCACCTCGGCAAGGCCCCGCTGAACGGCGGCCCACTCCTCGGCCCGGTTGGCGAACACGTCAGTTGGAGCAAGAGCCCGGTTGTTCGTCCGGAACAACGCACGCAGATCTGGGCGAGACAGAACGGCCACCCCTCGTCAGAGCCATCACCACCCCTATGGAGACAACGCTCACCTTCGACGCGCCAGCCGTTCGGAAGGTTTTTTACTGACCGGATACGGCCGAGAGACCACCGGTCCGCAGCAGGCCCGAGAAGCGCGTCACCGCGAGATCGAAGTAAGGGCGCAACCGGTCCTGTTCCGCGCGGAGGGAGCTCAGCAGGAGTAGGTCCTGCCGTTCTTCGCCGCGTCGCTCTCACAGCAGTGTTTCCTGCCAGACCACAGAGGGCCTGATGATCTGAAGGCCGTCGATCGCGCCTCCTATCGGGAAGCCCTCATCGTGTGTCACGAAGTACTCACACCCGGCCCGTCGTGCCGCCGCCAGGTGCAACGCGTCCGCCGATTTGAAGGATTTCTCTCCCGTACGGTTCTTTCCGTGCTCCTTCTTTATACGAACGGCGTCGCGCACCAGGAATCTGTCTATTTCGATCCAAAGCGTGTGCTGTGATTCAAACCACGAGAGAAGTAGACGCAGGAGTCCACGTAGATGACGGGAGCATGCACAGGATCAGGCACGTCTGGCCTCCTCTGTGTACTCGTCCACGTCCTGGCCGCCGAGCCAGTCGGGAGCGATCCCGAGGAGATCGTCGACGGACGCCCTGCCTCGCTCTTCGAGCTCCTCCAGCTCCTCGATTTTTATGCGTACCGCCTGACCGCGCCCGTTGCGTGTTATCTCGCCTTTGGCGATGACTCGTTTGCGCCAGTAGAGGTCATGTGCTTCTTCTGCCATGTCGGCGGACAGATAGCCTGTGACGGCCCTACGGGTCTCGGGGTCATAAAGCCCCACGACGAGCAGTCCCTTGTGCATCCGGCGAGCGCTCATCGTGTCCAGCCAGCCGGTCACCGACCCCAGAGAGGTGTATGCGCCCTGTACCGCCTGCTGAGCGTGGGCACGAACGGGCTCTGACACCGGAAAGAACCGCCCGGGACTTCCGTTGACCGTCGCGAGCGATACTTCTTGGACGCCTCGACCGGGCTCCCCCAAAGCGAGGATCCTCTCCACTGTGCGTTCCGTGTAGTACTCGGGGACCTCCGGCTCACGCTGAAGACGGTCCACCCCTGCCACCAGAGCGTCGATCGGGGCCAGGACCGAGCGCGCATCCCTGTTCCGCGGCCGGTCGGCGGTGATGCGGACTTCGATGTCGGCGCCGCGGCTCGCGAGGTCGGCGATGACCCACTTGGGACGGCTGCCCCGCAGGTGGTAGGCGCGATCGATCTCGCTCAGTGCCAGACGCAGCTGCTCCAGGCTCTCCTCCAGCCGAGCCAGCTCGACCCGCTCGGCTCCGGAGCGGATGCGCATCTCAAGAGCAGTCGTCATGCTGCCAAAGTAGCCATCAGAGCTCCGCAACGCCACGACGCCGGACCCGCCCACCGAAGCCTCCTTTCCCACTTCCTCAGCTGGAGGGGAACCATTGGAGCATACGGACCGTGTTGGATGTGGCCGGTTTGCGTTACGAGAGCAGCGAGATCACAGCCGAAAGCGACCGCAAGGCAAACCGCCCGGACGCGAACAGCAGGCGTGATAGACGTGTAATTAATTCACACTCGCCGCGCGTCGGGCTGTACGTCGCGAGCGTCCTCGGCGGGATCGCCATCGTCGGCGGCAGCACCTACGCCTCTTATTCTGGTGTTCCCGCTCGCCCGACCTCGCCGACGAGGAGCTCCGCCCCCTTCCTCACGCCCTCGACGACTCCTCAGAGCTCCTGTCCCTCATCGGACCGCACCTCTCATGGGCCGTCGGCCGAAGCCGCCCAGGTGCAGCAAGACCGTGCTCAGGAGATAGCGGCGATATCCCCGTTTCGGATTTCTCCCTTCTCCGTCGCCCAGGGAGATGTCCGACTACGGTGATCGCATGGGGCAAGGGGCACATCGGGGAACCGTCATCTCGTGATTCCAGTTCACCAGAGATCAGCACGTAAACGGTCAGGCCAGGTGTACTTGCCCCGTCCGACCCACTAGGGTCTGGGTCTGCCACTGAAGTACCGGTTCCAGGAGACACATCGTGAAGCCCACGCTGGCGGCCGAGGAACTGCGCAAGAGTCTGACGGAGTACCTCAGCACGACTTTTGCGCTGGCCGAGCCGTCCGTGCGAGAAGCCCTGGAACGGTTCCTCCTCCACGACGAGCAGGGCATCTTCCGCGGGCCCTACCTGCGGATCCGCACGCCGTTCCGCCCAGCCGAGGCCGGATGGGACGACTGCCTGCAGTGGGCGCCCGACGGCTGGAGGCCCTACCGGCACCAGGGCGAGGCGCTGCGCAGGCTCAGCAGCCTCGGCAAGGCCCCCGAACCCACGCTGATCACCACGGGCACCGGCTCCGGGAAGACCGAGTCCTTCCTCGTCCCCGTGCTCGACCACTGCCGCCGCGAGAAAGCGGCCGGCAGGCGCGGGGTGAAGGCCGTCCTTCTCTACCCGATGAACGCGCTCGCCACCGACCAGGCCGGGCGGCTCAACGACCACCTCGAGCAGGAACCGCTGCGGGAGGTCACGGCCGCCCTCTACATCGGCGACACCCCGGCGACCGGGTACGCGCGGGTGATGACGCAGCGGGCCGAGATCCGGCGGAACCCGCCGGACATCCTCATCACCAACTACAAGATGCTCGACCTTCTCCTGCAGCGCGGCGACGACCTTCCGCTGTGGAAGGACGCCGACCTGCGGTACATCGTCATCGACGAGTTCCACACCTACGACGGGGCGCAGGGCACCGACGTGGCGATGCTGCTCCGCAGGCTCGCCTCCGCCACCGGCAGTTCCCGGCCCGGCGACCCGATGGGCCGCATCTGCCCGGTCGCGACCAGCGCCACCCTCGGCGAAGGGGGCGGCCCGGACGGCGGGGAAGGCTGCGGCCGGTCCATCCGGGAGATCGCCGAGCAGGTCTTCGGGGTCCCCTTCCCCGCCGACTCCGTCATCGGAGAGGACCGGCTCTCCCCCGAGGAGTTCGTCGACCTCGACGACTCGCTCCCGATCCCCTCACCGCGTGACCTGATGGCGTGCGGCGACCCGCTCAAGGACCCGGCCGCCCTCGACGCCCTCGCCGAGAAGGTCACCGGGCGGTCCGGGCTCACCCCGTCCGAGCTCGGCGCGGTGCTGAAGCAGCACATCCTCACCCAGGCCGTCCTGGAACTCCTCAGCGACGGGCCCAAGACCCCGGACGAGCTCCTGGAGCTGCTGCCCCGGCGCGGCGCCTACGGCTGGGGCGCGGTCATCAAGCAGTCGCCGGAGACGGCCTCGGCGGCGCTCGCCCGGTTCATCGCGCTGATCTCACACGCGCGCGGCCCCGAGGCCCCCGACCGTCCGTTCCTGCTGGTCGAGACGCACGTGTGGGTGCGGGCCGTCTCCCGGCTGCTGCGGCTGGCCCACCACGTCCCGGCGTTCAGCTGGGTCGGCGAGCTGCCCGTGCTGGGCCCCGAATCCACGCTCAACGTGATCGGGCGGAACATGCTCCCGGCCGTCTACTGCCGGCACTGCGGCAGGTCCGGCTGGGCCGCCTACTCGCCGGACCGCAACCCCTCCGAGCTCGTCACCCAGCCCGAGCGGATCTACCGGGCGTCGGTCGGCGAGAAGAAGCGGGTCCGGCCGCTGATCCTCGCGACCGAGGCCGAGTTCGCCGAGCGGGCACGCAACCTGGTCGCCTTCGAGGGCGACCGGCTCCGGCCCGTCGATCCCGCCCTCGACGAGTACGGCGAAGGCGACGTCGTCTTCGTCCTGGCCGACGTGAACAACGAGGACGCCGGGAACAACGCGGCCCAGGCCGACCGGTGCCCGGCCTGCGACATGGACCAGGGCATCCGGTTCCTCGGTGCCGGGCTCGCCTCCCTCGCCTCCGTCGCGATCACCCAGCTCTTCGCGGGCGACCAGCTCGAGGACGGGCAGCGCAAGACCCTCATGTTCAACGACTCGGTGCAGGACGCCGCGCACCGGGCCGGGTTCGTCGCCAACCGCTCCTACCAGTTCTCGCTGCGGCGGCTGCTGGCCTCCCGGCTGGAGTCCGACAGGCCGACCCGGCTCAACGAGCTGATCGCCGACGTGGTCGCCGCGGCCTCCGACCCGGCCGTGCTGCCCGCCGTCGTCCCCCCGGACCTGCACGAGATCAGCGAGATCGACGCGATCCTCGCCGGGACCGCCACCGGCAGCCCGAAGGCGTGGAAGCTGATCGGGGAGCGCCTCGCCTTCGCCACCATCATGGAGCTGGGGCTGCGGTCACGGCAGGGCCGCACCCTGGAGCTGACCCGCACCGCCTCCGCCGAGGTCGTGCTGCCCGACCCGGAGAAGCTCGTCGCGCTCGCCCGCGACGAGCACCAGCGCGTGCCCGGCCTGGTCGAACTCGCCTCCGACGCCCGCTACCTCGTCTTCCTGCGCGGGCTGCTGGAACGCCTGCGCACCCGGGGCGCGATCAAGCACCTGTGGCTGGACCCGTGGCTCGCCAACGCCGGCACCCGGCGCTACCTGGCGATCTGGGGCAAGCGCCCCGAAGGCATGCCCGCCTTCCCCAAGGGCCTCGGAGCTCCCACGTTCCTGCTCGACCGGGCCAAGAACCGCTCGGAGTTCGACCGGATCGACTCCCCCCGGTCGTGGACGCAGGACTGGGCGACCCGCTGCCTCGGCCTGCCACGCGGCGCGGCCGGGAACTACCTCGCCAAAATGCTCTCCCACCTGGCCGGCGAAGGCGTCGTCTCCGCCCGGACCGCGAGCGACGGAGCGACCCGCATCTACGGGCTGCAGCCCGGCCACATCCAGATCCGGCGGCTCGAACCCGACGAGGCCGAACGGGCCGGGGTCGGGTGCGACGCGTGCGCCTGGGCTCAGACCGTGCACCCGTCCCTCGTCCACGAATGGGACGGGCAGCCCTGCCCCCGCTACCGCTGCTCCGGACGGCTCACCCCGCGCACCGGACGCGGCTGGCGCAACGACTTCTACCGCCGCCTCTACACCGAGCGGGACGACGTCTTCCAGGTCGTCACCGCCGAGCACACCGGCGCGCTCACCCGCAAGCAGCGCGAGACCGTCGAAGAACGCTTCCGAGAAGGCGACCGCTACAGCGACCCCAACGTCCTGTCCTGCACCCCGACCCTGGAACTGGGCATCGACATCGGCGAACTGTCGGCCGTGGTGCTGGCCTCCCTGCCGCCGGGACCCGCCAACTACGTGCAGCGGGTCGGCCGGGCCGGGCGCCGCACCGGCAACGCCTTCCTCGTGACGATGGTCGGCCGCTCCCCCCGCGACCTGTACTTCCTGGACGAGCCCCGCGACATGATCGCCGGAGAGATCGTCCCGCCCGGCAGCTACCTGTCGGCCGTGGAGATCCTGCGCCGCCAGTACGTCGCCCACCTCATCGACAAGGCCGCCCGCGGCCTGCTCGGCGGCCCCGGTGAGGTTCCGGCGCTGCCGCGCGTGGCCTCGGCCCTGTTCGGCGACACCGGCTGGCTCGCCGTCTTCACCACCCCGGCCCTCGCCGGAGCCGACGCGCTCGTCGAGGACTTCCTCGCCCTGTTCGGCGAGCACGTCTCCGCCTCTGCCGCCGCCGAACTGCGGGGCTTCGCCGCCTCCGGGCTGAAGACGAAGGTCGACGAGATCCAGCGGGTCTGGGACGGGCGGCTCATCGAGCTGCGCGAACGCCGTCGCCGGATCGAGGAGGCCGTCGAGGAGCTCATCGAGTCCGACCCCGGGCAGCGGGCCGTCAAGAAGAGCCTGGAGGCCGAGGCCCGTGCCGTCTCCCGGCGCATCGGCGAGATCGGCCGGCAGAACGCCCAGAACGCGCTGGTCGAGCTGGGCTTGCTGCCGAACTACTCGCTGATCGACTCGACCACCGCGCTGGAGGCCACCCTCACCTGGGAGGAGCCCGACCCCGACGACGAGAACCGGCCGCTCTACCGCAGCGAGGTGCGCGAGTACCAGCGTTCGGCGTCCGTCGCGCTCACCGAGCTCGCCCCCGGCAACTCCTTCTACATGCTCGGCTACGAGCACCAGATCACCGGCCTGGACGTCGGCACCGACGCCCGCCAGGTCGAGAAGTGGCGGATCTGCCCGTCCTGCGGGCATGTCCGCACCCATCTCGCCGAGACCGACACCTCGCCGTGCCCTCGCTGCTCCGACCGCGCCATCGGCGGCGTCCAGCACCTGCACCAGGTGCTGCGACCCGCCCGCGTCACCTCCCACGACCGGCGCGACGACGCCAAGATCCGGGACGACCGCGACGACCGCAAACGCGCGTACTACGAAGGCGCGGTCGCCGTGGACATCGACCCGGCCGACTTCGCGCCCGGGTCCTGGCGGCACAGTTCCCACACCTTCGGCGTGGACTTCGCCCGCAGGGCCGTCGTCCGCACCTTCAACCTCGGCCCCGCCAGGCAGGACCATCCGGCGGCCGACAGGTTCGCCGGCTCCGACGTCCGCCTCAACCCGTTCCGCACCTGCCCGGTCTGCGGCGGCACCTCCCTGGAACGCGCCCCCGCGGCCGTCCCCGGCGCGCTCGCCGCACCTTCACAAGCCGACAAGGAACGCCAGCACCACCGCAACTGGTGCCGCTACCGCCGCTCGGCCGATGACGTCGAACACCTGGAGCTGATCCTCGCGCACGAGCTGCCGACCGAGGCGCTGCGGATCCTGCTGCCGGTCGCGACGCTCATGATCGAGGAGCGGACCGTCTCGTTCCAGGCAGCGCTGATGGCCGGGATCGCCGCGAGCTACGGCGGCGACCCCGCCCACCTGCGGGTCGTCACCGCGACCATGCCGGACGGCGAGACCGGGCGCCGCCGCCGCTTCCTCGTCCTGCACGACGCGCTGCCCGGCGGCACCGGCTACCTGCACCGGCTCGCCGACCCCGACGAGTTCCGCGAGGTCCTGTTCGCCGCGTATGCGCTGATGCGGGACTGCTCCTGCGCGGCCGACCCCAACAAGCAGGCCTGCCACCGCTGCCTGCTCTCCCATGTACCGGGCCCGCTCTACGACCAGGTCAGCCGGGCCGAGGCGCTCGGCATGTTCGAGGAGTTGCTGGAGGGCTGGGCGACCGAGGAGGTCTCCACCACCCACGCCATCTCCCTGTGGGACCTGATCGAAAGCGAGCTGGAAGCCCGGTTCCTCGGCGGCCTGGAGGCCTGGGCCCGCCGCGCCGACACCCCCGGCACGCTCGCCCGCGGCGAGGTCGTCGCCGGACGACGCACCGCGGACCTGCGGATCGAGGCCGCCGACGGCTCGATCGTGCACTGGCAGGTCACCCTGCAGAACACCATCCGCAAGACCCGGCCCGACGTGCTCTTCCGCAGGCTCGACGGGCCGCCGCTGGAGGTCGCCGTCTACCTGGACGGGTACTCCTACCACGCCTCCCCCGCCGTCAACCGGCTCGCCGACGACGCCGACAAACGCACCCGACTACGCGCCCACGGGCGGGTCGTCTACCAGCTCACCTGGGAGGACCTGGAGGACTGGGAGAGACGCGGCCACGCGCCCGACGTCTCCGGCGACCCCAAACGCCTGCCTTACGGCGGCAACCCCCAGAGGATCGCCCGCCAGGTCTACCAGCGGCAGGCGCCCGGCAGGGACCCCGACGACCTCGTCCGCACCATGTGGACCAACCCCCTTGATTCCCTGCTGGCCTTCCTCCGCGAACCCGATCTGACGCTCTGGCTGCGTCGTGCCGAGGCCGTCGTCTCCGGTCTCGTTCCGATCGGAGAGAAGGCGCTCTACTCCTCGGGTGTGGGCGGGGCCGTCATGGCCGCTCTGCGCGGGAACCCGCTGCCGCCGTCCGCCCAGGGGAAGATCCAGCTCACCCGGGCGCACGACCCGTCCGGATGTCCGCTGGTCATCCTGGTCGACCAGCGTTCCGGCCTCTCCTTCTCGGCGTTCACGCTGATCGACGACCGGTCCGAGACCGTCGCCGCCGACGAGGACACCCACCGGAGACGCTGGGCGGCCTGGCTGTACTGGGGGAACCTGCTGCAGTTCCTCGGCCACGGTTCCGGCGACGGCGTGCAGCTCGCCCTGACCCGGCTGGACGAGTTCGACCCGGGGCTGCTCACCGCGGCGGACGGCGCCGGAGTGCAGACCACGCTCGGCCTCGTCCCTCTGGACGCCGACCTGGTCGACGACCGGGCCCCGGCCCTGCCGAGCGTCACGGCGTCCGTTCCGGCCCCCGCTCCGGCCTCGGTGCCGCAGGTGCTGCCCGAACCCCCCGAGGGCGGCGCCGACCCCGGCTGGGCGGACGTCCTCGACCTGCTCGACCCCGACGAGCCGTTCCTCGCCGACTTCGCGAGGAGGCTCGCCGCGATGGGCGTGCCCGCGCCCGCCCCCGAGGAGGTCGGCTACGAGCTGGGCGAGCAGGCCTGGCAGGCGGAGATCGCCTGGCCCGCGGCGAAGGTCGCGATCGTGCTGTCCGGGGACGGCGACGAGGAGAAGAAGCGGAACGCCGCTTACCAGGCGGCGGGATGGTCCGTGCGCGAGGTGCAGGGCTGGTCGGCCGAGGAGCTGGCCGACCGGATCGGAGGAGCGTGAACGTGCAGGGCGGGGCGACACTGCGGCTGCTGGACAAGGCCGACAAGGAGATCCTCAAGCTGCCCCGGGAGGTCAAGGGGGCGATCTACGAGTTCCAGCACAAGTTCCGCAAGGACCCGTACTCCCCGGCGCTGCACTTCAAGCAGCTGAAGGGCCACCCGCAGCTCCACTCCGCGCGCGTCCACAAGGACTACCGCGCGCTGCTGCTGCACGCCGGCGGCTCGGAGTACATCCTGGTCGCGGTCAAGGACCGCAAGGACGTCTACGAGAACCTCGACCGGATCAAGTACCAGATCAACCCGGTCTCCGGCGGCATCGAGTTCATCGACCTGGTGAGCTTCGAGGAGAACATCGAGGCGACGAAGGCCGAGAAGCCCGCCGAACTCGAAGTCGGACCCGAGCCCGTCCCCGCCGAGCCCGAGTCCGGCCTGTTCGCCGCGTTCACCCGCGAGCAGTTGCTGGGGCTCGGCGTCAGCGAGGCGCTGCTCGGCCTGATCTGGAAGATCACCACCGAGGAGGAGCTGCTCGTCCTCGCCGACCACGCCCCCCAGCTCACCGGCGACGTCCTGCTCGCCCTCCACGACGGCAAGAGCGTCGAGGAGGTGCTCGACCAGATCACCGCCCCGGTCGCCGCCGAGGACGAGGTCGACACCACCGACTACGCCACCGCGCTGACCCGTCCCGCCACCCAGGTCACCACCGAGGACACCGACCTGCGCGAGGTCCTCGAGGACGACTTCTGGCGCTGGAAGATCTTCCTGCACCCCACCCAGCTGAAGATCGCCGAGCACCGCCCCTACTCGGGGCCCGCCCGGGTGACCGGAGGTCCCGGCACCGGCAAGACCATCGTCGCGCTGCACCGCGTCCGGCACCTGGTGCGGCAGCTCCGGCCGGGTGAGAGCAAGGACGTCCTGCTCACCACGTTCAACAAGAACCTCGCCGCCGACCTGCGCCAGCGGCTGCTCGACCTGGCCGGGCCCGACGTCGTCAAACGCGTCGAGATCGTCAACATCGACAAGCTCGCCACCCAGATCGTCGCCCAGGCCGCGGACGGCGACCGACGCCGCTGGATCGATGACAACCGCGCCCTCCAAGAGTGGCAGACCATGCTGGACGAACTGAACGAAAGGCGCTGGGACGCGGAGTTCCTGCACGCCGAGTGGTCCCACGTCGTCCTGGGCATGGCCATCGCCACCCGCGCCGACTACTTCCGCGCCCGCCGCGCGGGCCGGGGCCGCAACATCAGCCGCGCCGACCGGGCCGCGATCTGGCAGCTCGTCGAGCGGTACGTCAAGCGGCTCGACACGATGGGGCTGTGGACCTACCGGCAGGTCGCCGAACGCGCCGCCAGGCTGGAGCTGGAGCGCAAGCTGGCGCGGGAGGCGTTCGAAGCCGGGCAGGCCGGCTCCGAGAAGCTGCACCGCGAGTCCGGCATCTGGCACCGGCCCCGCTACAAGCACATCGTCGTCGACGAGGCGCAGGACCTCAGCGCCGCGCACTGGAAGATGCTCCGCGCGATGGTGCCGGAAGGCCCCGACGACCTGTTCATCGCAGGCGACAGTCACCAGCGGATCTACGGCAACCAGGTGTCGCTCGGCAGCCTCGGCATCAACATCCGGGGCCGCTCCCACAAACTGACGCTCAGCTACCGCACCACCCGGGAGATCCTGCGCGCCGCCCGGGGCGTGCTCGGCGACGGCGAGTGGGACGACCTCGACGACGGCCGCGACGACCTGACCGGCTACCGCTCCGTCCTGCACGGCACCCGCCCCGTACTGCAGGGGTATGCGACCTGGGACGCCGAACTCGACGGGATCGTCGAGCAGATCCGCGCATGGGACGACATCGCCCCCGCCGCGATCGCGGTGTGCGTGCCGGAGCGACGCATGGTCGCCGAGGTGGAGAACCGGCTCGGCCGGGCCGGGATCAAGGCCGCCTCGATCGGACCCGACGGGCCGAAGGTCCACGAGGCCGTCCACGTGGGGACGATGCACCGGTTCAAGGGCCTGGAGTACCAACGGATGATCATCGCCGGGGTGGCCGAGGGGCTCGTCCCCTCGTCGCGCATCGAGCAGTACGCCGACACCGACCCGCTGCGCTACCGCCGCGAGGAGAAGCAGGCCCGCTCGCTGCTGTTCGTCGCCGTCACCCGGGCCCGCGACACCGTGCGCATCACCTGGCACGGCGAGCAGAGCCGCTTCCTGCCGTGACTCCCGTGAGAACGATCGCCGATCGGTACCGGCTGGTCAGCCCTCTCGGCCGCGGCGGCATGGGCCAGGTCTGGGAGGGCTCCGACCTGCGCCTCAACCGCCGGGTCGCGGTGAAGCTCATCCACAAGGCGGATCTGGCGGACACGCAGGAAGCGGTCCGCCGCTTCCATCGCGAGGCCCGCGTCACCGCCCGGATGAGCCACCCCGGCGTGCCCGCCGTCTACGACTTCGGCAGCGCCGACGACGAACTTTTCGTCGCGATGGAATACATCGAGGGCCAGACCGTCTCCGACCTGATCGCCGAGGAGTCCCCGCTGCCCGCCCCCTGGGCGGCGTACCTGGCCGCCCAGGCCTGCTCGGTGCTGGCCGCCGCCCACGCCGGCGGACTCGTCCACCGCGACATCAAGCCGAGCAACCTGCTGCTCACCCGGCACGGCGCTGTCAAGGTCATCGACTTCGGCGTCGCCGCCGCCCCCGGCCTCCCCCAGTTCTCCCAGATCACCCAGGCCGGCCAGATCCCCGGCACCGCCCGCTACATCGCCCCCGAACTCTACGAGGGCGCCTCCGCCGGCCCCGCCTCCGACCTGTACGCGGTCGGCCGCCTCCTGGAGGAACTCCTGGGCGAGGACCGGTATGACGTCCCCGCCCCCTTGACCTCCCTGGTCGACGCCCTGCTCTTCGAGGACCCTCAGGACCGTCCCGCCGACGCGACCGAGGTCTTCACCGCACTGCACGCCTTCATCGGCCCGCTCCCGCACCTGCCCGGCGCCCTGGCCTCCGAGCTACGCACAGACCCGACCCACCTCTACACCACGGCCCAGGCCAAGGCCTTCCCGAGCCACTAAGCCGAACGTAGAAAATTCGGACCTCGTCCCCGGCCCCTCAGCCGTCGAGGCCGTCGTCGCCCTCCTGCTGCCCGAAGTCCTCACCAACGTCGTCCGCCACGAAGGCGCGTCTTCTTCTTTCTCTCCGCTTCTCCGCGACGTCCGCCCGTCGATCGTTTCGCTCCGCCACCCCGTAGGGTGGCGTTCGTGGACAGAGCCGCTCTGATACAGCAGATCGATGACGCGACCGGGAGGCTTCTCGCCACGGCGGGGCGACTCACCGACGAGGAGGTGCGGCGGCCTTCGCTTCTGCCGGGCTGGACTCGCGGCCATGTGCTCACCCATGTCGCACGGGGTGGTGACGCCCTGCGCAACCTTCTGGTGTGGGCGCGCACCGGGGTCGAGACCCAGGCCTATGCGAGCCGGGAGGCGCGGGACGAGGCGATCGAAGCCGGGTCCGGACGGCCCGCCGCGGAACACGTCAAGGACATCGCCGGCTCGGCCGAGGCGTTCCGTTCCGAGGTCGCCGCCATGCCCGAGGACTCGTGGGAATTCACGTTGCGCGTCCCGGGCATCCCGGACCTCCCCGCCGAGGAGGTCCTGCTGAGGCGGCTCGTCGAGCTCGAACTGCACCATGCCGACCTGGGCGCGGGCTACCTCCCGTCCGGCTGGCCGTCCTTCTTCAAGGAACTCGCCCTTCCCGAACCGATGAGGTCGCAGCGCGAAGAGCGCCTGGCCTGGTGACCGGCCTGGAGCGTCGCCGTCACCCGGGGAGCCCGAGGAGGACGTCGGCGGTCGTCCGCAGGGTCCGCGCGGACGGGTCCGGGAAGGCCGCGAGGCCGGCGGTCAGGCAGACCGGCCAGGAACCGGTCTCGTGGACGCGGTCCAAGAGGTCGCGGGCCGGTTCCGAGGCGATCGCGGCGTCCAGCCCGGTCAGGTACATGGACCAGAGGAAGAGGGAGGAAGACGGCGGCGGAACCCGGGCGCGCGAGGCGAGGAGACGGGCGCGGGCCGGATCCCAGAGGAGCACCTCTGCCGCCAGCGCCGTCCAGGACAGTGCGCGCAGGAGCGGGTCGGGGACCTCGGGGATGAGGAGTTCGGTCTCGTCGGCGGCGGCCGAAGCCCGGTTCTCGTCACCGATCTCGTGCAGGGTCAGCACCAGGCCCAGCAGTTCCCCGACGCGCTCGTAGGGGTCCGCGACGGCGGAGATGAGGACCCGCACTTCCGCGAGGAGGGCTTGGACCCGGCTCTCCTCGCCGAGCAGAGCGGCCGCCTCCATCAGTTCCGTCAGGACCGCCGCCCGGTTCTCCGGGCAAGCGGAGACGAGGGCTTCGGCCCGCCCCGTGAAGATCCGGACCCGTTCCCGGTCCCCGAGGACCGCCGCCACTTTCGCCAGCTCCGCGGCCGTCCACACCGCGCGCTCGGGATCTCCGAGCATCGCCGCCACCCGCGCCCGCTCCTGCCCGGGAGCCGACGGGAGAGGGGACGGGAACAGCCCTTCGGCGTACTCGATGAGCGCCCTGGCCCGTTCCGGGTCCTCGCCCGCCACCCTGGCCGCCAAGGACACCGCGTTCGACGCCGCCTCGCCCGGCTCCGCGAGGTCCAGGATCAGCGCCTCGATCTCGCCCGCCAGCCGGGGGGCGTCCTCCGGCGGCGTCAGCCTCATCAGTTTCAGGAGTCCAGCGACCCGCGAATTCTCTTCGGGTGCGGACAGCGCCAGCTCCTCGGCCAGGTCCAGGCCTCCGGCGGCCAGCGCGGCCTCCAGGAGATCGCCCCGCTGCCCGGCTCCGGAGAAGGACCGTGCGAGATCCCTGCCCCGCTCGTAGAGGGCTCGACTCCGGTCGCGATCGACGGCCGCCACCGCGACCGCGAGCCGCGCCAGCGCGCACGATTTCTCGTAGGGGTCGCCGTCGGCGCCGCCACGGACGACGGCCCGCCGAAGCAGCTCCGGAAGGTCCGCCTCGGTGATCCCCACGTCGTGCCTCACCTTCCGGGAGCCGATCGGACGGCGAAGCCCGAAACGGCGGGACGGGACGGGGCGAGGCGCCCAGACGCAACGGTACCGCGCGGGACGGGGCGTTCAGCGAATCGAGATGTCCTCCGGGCCCGAGGGTTCGCCGGGCAGGTAGACGATGTGGGGGAAGTCGCCGACCGTCGCCCGGTGCAGGGCCACGATCACGAGGTTGTAGGCGATGTGGACGGCGATGGCGAGCGGCAGCCCGTACTCGAACACGACCAGGAACAGGAACATGCCCAGGTACCACGACCAGATGAAGCCGACGAGCCCCTGGTAGCCGTGGCTGTTGCGGAATCTGGCGTTGCTGGCGAGGATCCCGGCACCGACCGTCCAGGAGTGGTCCGTCAGCAGCTCCCGCAGCCGGTGCCAGGTGGCGAAGTCCGCCGCGGGGATCAGCAGGTCCTCGAAGAACCAGCGGACGGGGTGCAGGTCTGCGAAGCCGAGCAGGAGGAAGTCCGCGAAGGTCGCGCCCGCGATCGCGGCGTAGAAGATCAGCCACCGGTCGAGGACCTCTTCCAGGGTGCTCCTGAACACCACCGCCGCGGGGCTGAGCGTCTCCACGACGCTGCCCGGCGGAAGCCGGTCCAGCTGCCACCGCATCCGCCGGGCCGCGGGGATTCCCAGCACCGACCGCAGGAATCCGAACGCCAGCACCGGCCAGACCAGCCCGAGTGAGCCGAGGAACGCGGGCCAGGGCCGCTCCTGCACCGTCCAGAACGTGCCCCACTCGAAGGGGATGACGTCGGGCGCCCGCCATTCCACCAGTAGCACCAGGAGAACGGATCCGGCCACCCCGAAGGGCAGGACGGAGCACGCCAGACCCAGGCAGACGGCTGACGCGTGTGCCCTTCCCCCGGCGGCCATCCAGCCACCCCCGTCCGCACGGTTCGAGCGGTCCCCGTCATCGTGCGGTCGCGTCGCCCTGCCGTCAACGGCCTCCGGCGGCCCGGATCGGTCAGCGGATCCCACGCGTCCCCGTGAGTCGCTTTACAGGCGGGGAGCCCCGCGATAACGTACAACTAAATGGTTGTACGTGAGTTGGACGAAGAGACCGTGGACCGGCTGTTCCACGCGCTGGCCGACGCCACGCGCCGCGACATCCTGCGCCGCTCCGTGCGGGGCGAGCTGTCGGTGTCGCAGCTGGCCGAGGCCTACCCGATGAGCTTCGCAGCGGTGCAGAAGCATGTCGCGGTGCTGGAACGGGCAGGGCTGATCACCAAGGAGCGCCGCGGACGGGAGCAGCTCGTGCGCACCGATCCCGAGGCCCTGCGCCGCGCCCGGCAGGCCCTCGACCTGCTCGAGGCGGCCTGGCGCGGACGGGTGGACCGCATGTCCGACCTCCTGGCCGAGGACCGCGGACCGCAAGAGAACGACACGACGAGAGGACAAGGCACATGAGCGTCACCAGCGTCGACAAGGACGTCGACAACCTGACCTTCACGCTGATCGCCGACTTCGACGCCCCCGTCGAGCAGGTGTGGCAGCTGTGGGCCGACCCGCGCCGCCTGGAGCGCTGGTGGGGTCCGCCTACCTACCCGGCGACCTTCAAGGAGCACGACCTCACCCCCGGCGGCGACGTCACCTACTTCATGACCGGCCCCGAGGGCGACCAGCACCACGGCTGGTGGCGCGTCCTGTCCGTCGACCCGCCGACGTCCCTGGAGTTCGTCGACGGCTTCGCCGACACCGAAGGCAAGCCCGCCGAGGACATGCCCAAGACCACCATGCGGATGCGCCTCACCGAACACGCCGGCCGCACCCGCATGGAGATGCGCTCGACCTTCGACTCCCGCGAGCAGATGGAGCAGCTCGTCGACATGGGCATGATGGAAGGCCTCCGCGAGGCGGTCGGCCAGATGGACACCCTGCTGGCGGCCTGACCGAGAAACAGCACCAAGACCGCACCCAGAGGGGCTCCCGTTCATCCGGCTCACCGGATGAACGGGAGCCCCTCCCCCTTTCCGCATCGTGAGATCACTACGCGAAGCACCGCAGGCGCGCGCCTCGCTCGTTCCACCGCCTTGCCGGCGATCCTCAACTACTTTAGTGTTACTAAAGTAGTTGAGCAGAGGAGAAGAACGTATGCACGACGAAAACGAGGGTAGGGCCGCTCGGAAGGCGCTGGCCGAGGCGGAACGGGTACGCGAGCAGGCACGGCTGTCAGGGCGGTGGTTCAGCGGGTTCCTCGCGGGGCTCGGTGCGGCGGCGATCGTGTGGATCACGCTGCTGGAGGCGGTGTGGCCTGACGGGGGCGCCCGCGGCTACACGGCCGGCGGAGGGGCGGCGCTGTTCCTGCTGGCCTCCTGGCGGGCCGAACGGCACGGAGTCTTCCCCTCGGGGGCCTCCCGGCGGCTCATCATCTCCACGGCCGTCTGGTTCACGTTGTACCTGCTGGTGATCGGGCCGCTGGTCCGGTGGAAGCTGGAGACCTCGCTGCCCGCGTGGATCGCCGCGGCGACGGTCATGGCGCTGCCGTTCTTCGCCGCCGCGTGGACGGCCCGCCGGTCATGACCCATCCCCGGCACCAACTGGACGCGGTCATCCACACCCCGGCCCGTTTCTCCATCATGGCGCTGCTCGCGGCGGTGGAACGGGCGGAGTTCCGGTTCGTCCGCGACACGGTCCAGATCAGCGACTCGGCTCTGTCCCAGCACCTCACCACCCTGGAGAAGGCCGGTTACGTCACCATCCGCAAAGCACAGGCCGGAAGACGCACCACCACCTGGCTGGCGTCGACCCCCGACGGCAGGGCGGCTTTCACCCGGCATGTCGCGATCCTCAACCAGATCGCGTCACTGCACGGCGACATCGACGCCCTCGAAGACCGAGAGCCGGACTCGCATGAAGGACGAGCCGGGTAGTCGGCTCCCCGGGAAGGAGGCCCTCAGTGCTCCGCGCGGGTCAGTTCGCTCGCGGTGTACAGCAGCGTCCGCA
The DNA here is from genome assembly GCF_039871655.1 of Actinocorallia sp. B10E7. Classification (NCBI taxonomy): domain Bacteria; kingdom Bacillati; phylum Actinomycetota; class Actinomycetes; order Streptosporangiales; family Thermomonosporaceae; genus Actinocorallia; species Actinocorallia sp. B10E7. The sequence continues at coordinate 180,517 of NZ_JBDPLZ010000002.1, read as the reverse complement.
GCTCCGGCTCAGGCTCCCTGTCCGAGCGCCACACCAGCCGCAGCCACGCCTCGGGCGGGGCCTCCTCCAGTTCGATCCGCACCAGCTCCCCCGACGCCAGCGCCCCGTCCACGATGAACTCCGGGGTCAGGACGATCCCCAGGCCCTGGAGCGCCCAGTTCACCGCGACGAACAGGCTCGGCAGCTCCACTCTCTGCCCGTACGAGCCGAAGAAGAGGTCGGCCGCCAGATGGAGCAGGCAGCTGGTCGGCCCCAGCAGCACCTTGTGCTCCCGCAGGTCCGCCCGGGTCACCGTCCGGCGCCCCGCCAGCGGATGCGTCGGCCGCACGACCGGGACCAGCGTCACGGGCTCCAGGTCGACGAAGTCCAGCCTTCCGCCGGTCGCCGGCAGATCCGGCTCCCGCACCCCCTTCAGATCCAGTACCAGCGCGGCGTCCAGGTCGGCGCCGAGCAGGCCGGTGAGCACCTCTCCGCGGGTGGGGAACGGAACGATGTCCAGCCGGATCTTGGGGCACCGCTCCTCCATCCGCGTGAGCACCGGAGGCAACCGGGTCGCGATGAGCGTCTCCAGCGACCCGAACCGCAGCGGACGCCGGACGCCCGCGACCTCCCTGCGGGCCCGGTCCAGGTCGTCCAGCAGCCTCGGCGCCCAGTCGAGCAGCCGGTTTCCCGCCTCGGTCAGCGTCATCCCCGTCGGCGAGCGATCGAACAGGGACACCCCGAGGCCGTCCTCCAGCACCCGGATCTGCTGGGAAACCGAAGACGGGGCCAGGCCGAGGGTGTTGGCCGCCTCGGTGACGGTGCGCTCCCGCACCACGGCCAGGAACGTCCGCAACTGTCGATAATCCACGTTCGGAAGAACCGAACGCGCCCTGCGGATCTTCCGGTCGAGAAGAAACCGGCCGGCGCGCAGCATCTACCACCATGTTCTCGCTCCGTCTCCTGGGCATCTCCCTCGGCTACTTCGTGGTCCTGCTCGACAGCACCATCCTCAACGTCGCGCTCTCCGACCTGCGGCGCTCCCTGGGCGGCACGGTCGCGGGCCAGCAGTGGACGATCGCCTCCTACACCATCGCCTTCGCGGCCCTCCTGCTGTCCAGCGGCGCCATCGCCGACCGCTTCGGCGCTGCCCGCGTCTTCCGCTTCGGCCTCGTCGCGTTCGCGCTCACGTCCCTGCTGTGCGCCCTCGCCCCCACCCTCGAACTCCTGATCCTGTTCCGCGCGGCGCAGGGCGCGGCGGCCGCCGCGATCCCCGCCAGTTCCCTCTCCCTGCTGGGAGAGCTCTACCGGGTCCCCGCGGAACGCGCCCGAGCGGTGGGGACCTGGGCGGGCACCAGCACCCTGGGCCTCGCCGCAGGCCCCCTCCTCGGCGGGCTCCTGGTCGGCGCGGGCGGCTGGCGCGCGGTCTTCCTGATCAACCTTCCGTTCGTCCTCGCGGCCCTGCTCCTCGTGGGCCGCCGCCTGGCGCCCTCCCCCGCCACGAGCCGCGCCCTGGACTGGCGCAGCCAGCTGGCCACCGCCACCACTCTGGCCCTGGTGAGCGCCGCCCTGATCGAAGGCGCCGAAGCCCCCTACCGCGCGCTGCTCCTCGCCGTCCCGGCGCTCCTGTCGGTCCCGGTCCTGCTGGCCGCCGAACGCCGCAGCCACGCCCCCGCCTTCCCGCCGCGGCTCCTGAAGGTCCGGGAACTCCGGCGGCTCCTGTTCACCGGCGTCGTCGCCCAGTTCCAGCTCGCCGGCTCGATGTTCGTCCTCGCCCTGTACTTCTCCGAGCACCGCCACTACTCCACGACCCTCAGCGGCCTGGCGTTCCTCCCCCTGGTCCTGGGCCCGTCGCTCCTGGCCTCCCCTGCCGGACATCTGGCCGTCCGCTTCGGCGGCGCCCGCGTCCTGAGCTGCGGTCTGGCCGTCGGCGTGCTCGGCGACCTCCTGGCCGCCGCCGCGATCCTCGCCAGCGCCCCCTATCCGGCCCTGTGCGCGGCCCTCGTCCTGATGGGCCTGGGCACCCCCCTGACCCTGGTCCCCCTGACCACCCAGGTCATCGACGCCGCCCCCGAGGGCACCGGCGGCCTGACCGGCGGCCTGTTCAACGCCGTCCGCCAGATGGGCGCCACCCTCGGAGTGGCCCTCCTCGGCGGCCTCCTGGCCCTCTCCGGCCCCGCGACGGGAACGGCCTGGGCCCTCCTCACCACCGCCGCCGTCCTCCTGGCCGCCCTCCTCACCCGCCTGAACCGCGGCGGCGGGCGTCCGCGGGCCGTCGCTTCGGAGAGCGGACAAGAAGCCATCCGTGGTGGCGCCCGTTAGCGAAGGGCCCGAGGCCGTGAGACGGACCGGTCGGGGAGCGTCGGCGTATCCGAGTCCTCTTCAGCGGTCCCCGCTCCGTGTCACCTTCCGTGGGGAACCGGGACGGCGACGGGAACGGCGGGACGGGAGAAGGCAAGGCCGACGCCTGCGATCAGGACCCAGACCGGGCCGATGAAGCCGGCGGCGTACTGCAGAGGGGAGACGCCGATGATGAGGGTGAGGCCGCCGAAGAAGGCGCTCACCCAGCCGAGCCACAGCGGGACCGCGCGGTGGCGGAGGGACGCGGCGGCGACCGCCACGCCGGTCAGGCCCGTGCCGACCCACAGCCACGGGATCGTGCCGATCCAGTGGGCGCCGATCAGGGCGAGTTCGGGGGCGAGCATGTCGCGCTCGCCGGTGAGGGCGAAGTACAGCTCGGTGTCCAGGCCGCTGCCGAGCAGGGTGGCCGTCGCCGTCAGGACCAGGCCCAGTGCGGCGACCGCCGGGAGCAGGCTGCCCTGGGGCAGCGCGGGGCGCAGCCGCCGCCACAGGCCCGCCGCGAACACCGGCAGCAGCACCGTCGCCGTCATCAACGCCAGGTGCAGCACCAGCAGCGAATCCGCCTGCCCGATGAACGCCTCGGTGACCTTGAGTGCGTCACCGGCGGTCTTCTCGTCGTAGGCCGCGGTGATGCCGTTGCTCGCCTGGACGGCGACCACCCCGGCGAGCCCGGTGGCCGCCCCTGCCCAGGCCCACAGGGATCCTTTCCCGGTTCTGCTTCCGCTCTCCCGGGTCACGTCGACGGCGTTCATGGCTGTCCCCTCTCGTGTGCGGCGTTCCTCACGCCGCCGCCACGCTCCCAGCGTTCGTGTCCCCCTCACCAGGTACGGAGCATCCCGTCCGCCAGGACATCGCCCCGACGTTCCGGGCACAAGTCCCGACGAGGGAGCGGACCAGGACGAAAGCCCGACGCGTTCGCAGGAGTCGTCCGCCCGCGCGGCCGTCATGAATGCGCGCCGCTTCCTCCGCTCGCGAAAGGATCGGCCTTCCCGAGATATTGACGCTCAGCCTCAATTGCTACAAGGTCCCAAGTACGTATCAGGCCGTGCTCCGCCGGCCGCTTGTCGAGGAGGGCGCATGGACGCTGAGAAGCTGCGGTCGCTGTTCGATCTGACGGGGCGGGTCGCCGTCGTCACCGGCGGCACGCGGGGCATCGGACGTGCGATCGCCGAGGGCTTCGCCGCCGCCGGAGCGAGCGTCGTGGTGGCCAGCCGCAAGCCCGAGGCCTGCGCCGAGACCGAAGCGCACCTCAAGGCGATGGGCGGATCCGCCCTCGGCGTCCCCACCCACCTGGGCGACCTCGACTCCCTGGACGCCCTCGTGACGCGCACCACCGAGACCTTCGGCGGGCTCGACATCCTCGTCAACAACGCCGCCAACGCCCTCGCGCTGCCGCTGGGCTCCCTCACCCCCGAGGCGTTCGCCAAGTCCCAGGACGTCAACGTCCGCGGCCCGGTCTTCCTGGTGCAGCGGTCGCTGGAGCACCTCACCGCCAGCCCGCACGCCTCGGTCATCAACGTCGTCTCCGCAGGCGCGTTCATGTTCTCCCCCTACGTGGCGATGTACGCCGCGGGCAAGGCCGCCATGGTCGCCTACACCCGCTCGATGGCCGCCGAATTCGCACCGCGCGGCATCCGCGTCAACGCCTTGGCACCCGGCGCCGTCGACACCGACATGGTCCGCAACAACCCGCAGGAGATCCAGGACCACATGGCCGGCGCCAGCCTGCAGGCCCGCCTGGCCCACCCCGACGAGATGGTCGGCCCGGCCCTGTTCCTGGCCTCCGACGCCTCCAGCTTCGTCACCGGCCAGACCCTCCACGCCGACGGCGGCCTCGTCGCCCGCTGACCGCCGGGACTCGTCTCTCGCCGACAGCGGTCCCGTTCCCGGCAGCGGGCCGCGCGGCGACGGCCTGCGCCGTGCTCGACCCCACGACCTGTTACCGCCACCGGGCTCCGCACCGGAACGAAGGAATCCCCATGCTGATCAACGGCGACGCCTACCTGCGCGACACCCCCGCCTCGGGCAAGACGGTGCGCGTGGAGGAGCCCGCACCCGGCGTCCGGCTGCTCACCCTCGACCGGCCCGAACGGCTCAACGCCATGTCCGGCGAACTCATCAAGGACCTGCACCACGCCCTCGACGCCATCGCCCTGGACGACACCTGCCGCGTCGTCATCCTCACCGGTGCCGGACGCGCGTTCTGCGCCGGCCTGGACCTGCACGACCCGCCGCGCCGCCACACCTCCGAGCCGGCCTCCGAAGAAGAAGCCGCCCGGCGCAAGAGCCCCCAAGCCGCCATGCACGTCCAGCAGGCCATCGCCTCCCTCGTCCCCAAACTCCGCAACCTGCGCCAACCCGTCATCTCCGCCGTCAACGGCCCCGCCTCCGGCGGCGGCCTCGCCCTCGCCCTGGCCAGCGACATCCGCATCGCCTCCACCACCGCCAAATTCAACGCCGCGTTCGTCCGCATCGGCCTGTCCGGCTGCGACATCGGCGTCAGCTGGCTCCTGCCCCGCCTCATCGGCGCCGGCCCCTCCCACGAACTCCTCCTCACCGGCCGATTCGTCCACGCCGACGAAGCCCTGCGCCTCGGCCTGGTCAACCGCGTCGTCGACGACGGCAAAACCCTCGAAGCCGCCCTGGAGACCGCCGCCCTCATCTGCGCCAACAGCCCCATGGGCGTGTGGATGACCAAAGAAGTCGCCTGGAGCCAACTGGAGGTCTCCAGCCTCCAAGCCGGCATCGACCTGGAGAACCGCACCCAGATCCTCACCTCCCACACCCGCGACATGACCGAACAGATCACCTCCTTCCTGCAACGCCGCCCGGCGGACTACACCGACTCCTGACCGTATGGCGGCGCCGTCGGCGGACGGCCCCGTGACGAGACGAACCGCCCGTAGCCGATCCGCGGACCGGCTACGGGGTGCACCGGTGGTCGGAGGCGGGCCGGTCGAGGATGTCCTCGTACACCCCGACCTTGTAGACGATCAGGTCCAGGCACTCGTTGAGCCTGCGGATCTGGGCGACCACGTCCTCCCGGTGCCGTCGCAGCAGCGCGAGGCGCTCCTCCTCGTTTCCCTCCCCCCGCCTGACGAGCTCGGTGTACTCGCGGAGCGCGGGCAGCGGCATGCCGGAGGCGCGGAGGATGGTGCAGAGGGTCAGCCATCCCACGTCGTCCTCGTCGTAGACGCGGCGTCCTCCGGCGTCACGGCGCACGGGGTTGACCATGACGCCTTCGCTTTCGTAGAAGCGCAGGGTATGAACGCTCAGACCCGTGCGTTCGGCCACCTGCCCGATGCTCAGGCTTGGCGCGATGTCGGGCATATCCCTCCCAAGCAGGACTTGATCTAGAGCCGACTCTAGGTCCTAAGGTGCGGCGCACAAACGATCGTTCGAAGGAGCAGGAACATGCGCTACCGCGTCCTCGGCGGCACCGGCATCGAAGTGAGCACCTACTGCCTGGGCACCATGATGTTCGGCGCCGTCGGCAACCCCGACCACGACGACTGCGTCCGCGTCGTCCACGCCGCCCTCGACCAGGGGATCAACTTCGTCGACACCGCGGACATGTACTCCGCGGGCGAGTCCGAGGAGATCGTGGGAAAGGCCCTCCAGGGCCGGCGTGATGACGTCGTGCTCGCCACCAAGGTGCACTTCCAGATGGGCGAGGGACTCAACCGGAGCGGCAACTCCAGGCGTTGGATCGTCAAAGAGGTCGAGGAGAGCCTGAGGCGCCTGCGGACCGACTGGATCGACCTCTACCAGATCCACCGCCCCGATCACAGGACCGACATCGAGGAGACGCTCTCGGCTCTGGGCGACCTCGTACAGCAGGGAAAGATCCGCGCCTTCGGCTGCTCGACCTTCCCTGCGGACGAGATCGTCGAGGCGCACCACGTGGCCGAGCGCCGCGGCCTGCGTCGCTTCAGGACGGAACAGCCGCCCTACTCCCTCCTCGCCCGGGGGATCGAGGCATCCCTGCTCCCGGCCTGCCGGCGGCTCGGGATGGGGGTGCTGACGTGGGGCCCGCTCGCCTCGGGCTTCCTGACCGGAAGGTACCGCAAAGGCCGGCCCATCGACCTGTCCACCGGTCGCCCCTCGCTCAATCCGGCGCGCTTCGACCCCTCGCTCCCCGTGAACGCCGGCAAGCTCGACGCCGTGGAGGAACTCGTCGCGCTCGCGGAGAGCATCGGCTGCTCGCTCCCCCAGTTGGCCGTCGCCTTTCCCGCGGCGCACCCCGCCGTCACCTCCGTGATCATCGGGCCGCGCACCATGGACCAGTTGGAGGACCTGCTGAAGGGCGCGTCGCTCACTCTCGACGACGCGGTCCTGGACCGGATCGACGAGATCGTGCCCCCCGGGACCGACCTCTACCGGCCCGACGGCGCCTGGCTCCCGCCGGACCTGAAGGACGCGGCGAGGCGGAGGCGCCCTCTCGCGGAGCGCGCCGCGGGGTGAAACCGGGTCTTGACACATAGAGACCGATTGGTTTCTATCTGGGGCATGGGATACGACGTCATCATTCGCGGCGGGCGCTGGTTCGACGGGACGGGCGCGCCTTCGGCCGTCCGGCATCTGGGACTCAAGGACGGGCGGGTGGCCGCCGTCTCGGAGACGGAGCTCGACGCGGACGGGGCGCAGGTCGTCGACGCCGCCGACAAGTGGGTGATGCCGGGATTCGTCGACATCCACACCCACTACGACGCGGAGGTCCTGTCCGCGCCGGGGCTCGGGGAGTCGGTGCGGCACGGGGTGACGACGGTGGTCTTCGGATCCTGCTCGCTCAGCACCGTGCACGTGGACCCGCTGGACGCCGCCGACCTCTTCAGCCGCGTCGAGGCCGTGCCGCGCGAGCACGTCCTGGCGACACTGGAGGAGAAGAAGACCTGGTCCAGCGCCTCCGAGTACATCTCGGCGCTCGAAGAGCTGCCGCTCGGGCCGAACGTCGCGATGTTCCTCGGGCACTCCGACCTGCGGGCCGCGGTGATGGGGCTGGGGCGCTCCACCGACAAGGAGGTCAAGCCGACCGACGGCGAGATCCGGAAGATGGAACTGCTCCTGGTGGACGCCCTCCGCTCCGGGATGCTCGGACTGTCGGAGATGCGCAACCCCTGGGACAAGCTCGACGGCGACCGGTACCGCTCCCGCACCCTGCCCTCGACCTACGCCGGCCGGGCCGAACGCCGCCGGCTGCAGCGCATCCTGCGCAGCTCGGGCCGCGTCCTGCAGTCCGTGCCGAACCTCTCCTTCCCCGTCGCGCTGATTCCCGCGCTGTGGTCGGCGATCGGCTGGGGCGGGAACAAGCCGCTGCGCACCAGCTACCTCACCGCCGCGGACGTCAAGGCCAACCCGCTGATCATGCACATCATGGGCCCCGTCGCCCGGCTGGTGAACCGGCTCGGCGCGGACTTCCGCTGGCAGCACCTGCCCGTCCCGTTCCAGGTGTACGCCGACGGCATCGACCTCGTGGTCTTCGAGGAGTTCGGGGCGGGCGCCGCCGCCCTGCACCTGAAGGACCAGGTCGAGCGGAACACGCTGCTCCAGGACGAGGAGTACCGCCGCTGGTTCCGCCGCGAGTACGAGAACAAGTTCTCCCCCCGGGTCTGGCACCGCGACTTCTACGACGCCCACATCGTCGACTGCCCCGACGACTCCGTCATCGGCAAGACGTTCGGGCAGGTCGGCGACGAGCGCGGCATCCACCCCGTCGACGCCTTCCTCGACCTCGTCGTCGAACACGGCACGAAGGTCCGCTGGCACACCACGATCTCCAACCACCGGCCGAAGGCGCTGAACAAGCTCAGCTCCCTGCCGGAGGTCCAGATGGGCTTCTCCGACGCCGGAGCCCACCTGCGCAACATGGCCTTCTACAACTTCCCCCTGCGCCTGCTGCGCCGCGCGCACCAGGAGGGCTTCATGACGATCGAGCGCGCCGTCCACCGCCTCACCGGCGAACTGGCCTCCTGGTACGGCATCGACGCGGGCCACCTGCGCGAAGGCGACCGCGCCGACCTCGTCATCGTCGACCCCGAGCACCTCGACTCCGCCCTCGACGAGATCCACGAGGCTCCGGCCGAGGCGTTCGGCGGCATGCGGCGCATGGTCAACCGCAACGACGCCACCGTGGTCGCCACCTTCGTCGCGGGCAGCCGGGTCTTCGGCGAAGGCGAGTACTCCCCCGACCTCGGCCACCGCCGCACCGGCCGTTTCCTCCGGGTCGGCGAGGCCCGCGGCACCGTGGACCCGCGCACACTCTGAAGCCCCGGCGCTACCCTCGCCCGAGTGAGCACGCAGCAGCCGCCCTCGAAACGACGGACCCAGCGCGAACGCAAGGAGGCGACCGTCGCCCGCCTGGTCGACGCGACGATCGCCTCCATCTCCCAGGCCGGTTACGCCGGCACCTCCGTGGGCGAGGTCTGCAAACGCTCCGGCGTCTCCCGAGGCGGCCTGTTCCGGCATTTCGACTCCCGCCTCGACCTCGTCGTCACCGCCGCCGAGGAGGTGGCCCGCCGCCATCTGACGCTGGTGCGCCGCCGCCTCGCCGACGCTCCCCCCGGCGACCTGCGCGCGGCCCTGACCCTCATGCGGGAACGCCACCGCGACGAGACCAACGTCGTCTGGTTCGAGCTGATGGTCGCCGCGCGCACCGACGATGACCTCCGCGTCCGCCTCACCCCCGTGGCCGCCCGCTTCTTCGCACAGGTCACCGGAGTCGCCCGCGAGGTCCCCGTCCTGGCCGCGCTTCCCGACGAGGCGCTCCATCTGCTCGTCTCCTCCGTCCGCAACCTCTTCGACGGCGAGGCCATCTCCCGCACCGTCGTCCCCGAGCCGGAGGTCGAGGACGCCCGCCTCGCCCTCCTGGCCGACTACGCCGACTTCCTCATCGCCCGCTACACACGGGCCTCCCCCCTCCCTCAACGCGGATAGAAGCGGCCCGCACCCGCCCCGAAGGGCAGCGGCCTCCCCGCCTGCTACGCCGGTTTCCTCCTCGCGCGTTCCGCCGCGGCGCCCCAGCGCGGGTAGGCGTAACCGAACGCCTCGGCCCGGAGGTCGAGGGTGGCGGCGACGGTGACGCCGAAGGGTTCCAGGAGGTCCCCGAGACCGGCCTGTCGGCCCTGCGACGTCCCGTCGTAATCGCGCGCCCGCGTGGGATCCCGCGCCTGCCGTTCGGCCCACAGCAAGTCGAGGAAGGCGCGGTGCGACCAGAAGAGAGGATCGTTCGGCGCGGACAGCGCGCTCAGGTCCCCGCCGAGCTTCTCCTGCACCGGGGCGGCGAGCACGGACTCGACTGCGGCGCGGAACACGTCGTATCCGGAGCCTTCCGCCAGGATCTTCTCGACGTCCTCCGCGCCGGGGAAGGCGCTGAGCCCGCTCCCTTCGTCGTACCAGCGCCGCAGCCGGTGCGGAGAGGGATGCGCGACCGTCCAGTCGGCGAAGGACCCGTCCCGTACCTCGCGCCCTTCGCCGGAGCCGTTCCCTCCGAAGTACGCGCCGCCGAGCACCACGGACGCCGCGGGCGCCCTCGCGTCCGGCGTCCAGTCCCAGTAGGGCACCCGCACCGACGGGTCGATCCGCTGCAGGGCGAGTTCGAACCGCCGCAGGAACACCCGGTTCCACGGCAGGAACGCCGGGGTGCCCTGGGCCGTGTGCGCGTGGTCGACGTGGACCCGCACGATCCCGTCGTACTCGCTCGCCCCGCCGCTCCTGCGGTTCAGCGCCCGGACCGCCCGCACGTACCTCTCCCACCGCTCCGCCGGAAGCGCCCGGACCTCGGCCCGGACCGCCTCGACGGCGGCCCCTCCCGTCCCGGACGGACCCCACGCCCCCGCGAGCACCGCACCGCCCGCCGCCCACCTCAGCACACCGCGCCGGCTGATCTCGCCCATCGCCCCTCCCGAGCCCCATTACCGGACGCCCCCAAGCTAACAAGATCAAAAACGCGTCCCGGGGTTCTCCACAGCCAGGGAATCCTCTCCTCGGAGCAAGGTCGGACCCTGGTCCGTTCAACCACTCGCGCCCGTCCGTCCGGTCCTGTCCGGCAGCAGGGCCGGACGCGGGACCAGCGGGAACAGGCCGCCCGCGATGAAGACCGCCCCGAGGGGGAGCAGGTCGAGGTTCACCGCGATCAGAAGGAAGCCGAGGAACACCAGGACCGGGCTCCACGCCGGAAGCAGGCGCGGCCTCGCGGCCGTCAGCTGGACCATCAGCGTCAGCAGCCCGAGCTGGAACAGCAGCGGACCCGCCGCGTACAGCGGATCGGGCAGCGGAGCGGCGTCCTCCAGCCGCTCGAACAGATCGCACAGGATCACCCAGAGAAATCCGGCGACGCCGATCAGACCCGCCGCCGTCGCCGGGTCCGCCACGATCCGCGACCCCGCCGCCTCGCGGACCAGCCGCCGCAGACCGACGATCAGAACACCGAACAGGACGAACGCGGCCAGGAAGAACGTGTGGCCGAGATTCCAGGCGAGGCCTGGCCCGCGGTCGCCGTCGAGGCCGTCCACCAGCCGGAGGATTCCGTAGAGCAGCAGCAGGACCGGGGCCGTGGCGGCCGGGATCAGCACCGGGCGGCGAGACATCCGAGAAGGGTTCACCCCTGCAGCCTCCGCCGACCCTCCCTCTCACGCCATCAGGGTTCTCCCTGCGGTGTCCCTGAGACGCCCCTGAGCCCGACGCCGTCTCCCCTGGTCACGTCTCAGGGTCGTCTTCCGGCCGGACCTCGTCGAGGCGTTCGTGGAGGCGCTGCCGGATCTCCTCCGGGGTGTAGGCGCGGCGGCGGCGTTCGGAGCGGACGATGACGGCGCCGGTCGCCGCGACCCCCGCCAGACCGGCCAAGCCGAGCAGCTTCCACCAGTTCATACGCTTCATCACCCGCCTAGGCTACGAGACATGACGGCCATCAGCCTGGAGAGAGCACTCGAACTCACCCGGACGGGAGACATCTGGATCTTCCGCGGGCGTTCACCCGCCGACCGGGCCATCCAGACGCTGACCAACAGCCCCGTCAACCACGTCGGCATGTCCCTGGTCATCGACGACCTTCCGCCGCTGATGTGGCACGCCGAGCTGGGCCGCTCCCTGCCCGACCTGTGGTCGGGCGCCAGGCACCGCGGCGTCCAGCTCCACGACATGCACGACGCCGTCTGCCACTGGGCCGCCCGCTACGGCCAGCGCGCCTGGCTCCGCCAGCTCGACCGGCCCGTCACCCGCGAGATGGAGGACGCCGCCCTCAAAATGATCGCCCGCCTGGACGGCACGCCCTTCCCCTCGACCGCCCGTCTCACCACCCGCTGGTTCAAGGGCCGCCTCCCCTTCCCCAAGGAACAACAGGCCCTGGAGAGCGCCTACTGCGCCGAGGTCGTCGCCCTCACCTACGGCGCGATGGGCCTCCTCCCCAAGCGGAGGCGCCCCAACTGGTACGACCCGGGCCGTTTCTGGAGCGGCGACTCCCTCACCCTCGCCGACGGCTTCGAACTCGGCGGCGAGATCCTGGTCGACGTCCCCGCCGTCACGCCCCGCCCCGTTCCCCGGCGCCGGGCGCTCCGGCCGGTGTCGGCCCTCCTCGGCGCGGCGAGGAGACGCGGGACCGTCCGAAGAAGGTGACGTTCACCGTCCGGCGGGAGCCGCCTGACCGCTCTCGGACCGGGGGAAGAGGTGGCGGAGGATGTCGGTGATCGTGATGACTCCGGCGACCTTCCCTCCCTCGGTGACGAGGGCGAGCTGGTTGCTGGTCTCCCGCATCCGGGCGAGGGCCGTGTAGACGGGCGTCTCGGCCTCCATCCGGTAGGCCGGGCGGGTCAGGTGCTCGATGCCGGACGTCTCCGGGTCGGTCAGCGTGTCCCGCACGTGGACGACGCCCCAGTCGGTGCCCGGCCTCCGCACCAGGATGCGCAGATGCTTCGATGCCCGGCCCGCCGCCTGGACGTCGGCCACCGTGGCGCCCTCGGGCACGCACGTGGGCGCGGCGTCCCGCTTCACCAGGTCGCCGAGCCGCAGCTCCTGCAGGTCCAGGGCTCCGGAGAGCTGCTGGGAGTACCTGCTGTCGAGCGCCCCGACGTTGGCCGAGTGCTCCACCAGGTGCCGCAGGGCCTCCGGGTCCTGGCCCGCCGCGACCTGGTCGGCGGCCTCCACCCCGACCTTGCGCAGGCACCGGTTCGCCGCCTCGTTCAGCCCGCGCAGCAGCGGCCGGGTCAGCCACATGAACCCGCGCATCGGCAGCGCCAGCATCGTCGCGGACTTCTCCGGATGGGCGATGGCCCACGACTTGGGCGCCATCTCCCCGACGACCAGGTGCAGGAACGTCACGATGACCAGGGCGAGCACGAAGCCGGCGGCGTCGGCCGTCCACGGGGCCAGCCCCCAGGAGGAGAGGACCGGGGTGAGCCAGTGGTGCACCGCCGGCTTGGTGATGGCGCCCAGCGCCAGCGTGCAGACGGTGATGCCCAGCTGCGAGCCGGCCAGGAGCACGGTGAGCTCCGAGGCGCTGCGCAGCGCGGCCCGCGCGGACCTGCTGGTGTGCGCGGCGTCCTCCAGCCGGTGGCGCCTGGCGGCGATCAGGGCGAACTCGACCGCGACGAAGAACGCGCTCAGCACGATGATCAGGACGGTCGCCGCGAGGACGACCCACGGGTTCTCCATCAGTGCTCTCCCTCTTGCGCCGCGGCTTCGGCGTCCCGCCCGATCTCCAGCCGGACGGACGAGGGCACGTGGTTGTCGACCTCCAGGACCTCGACGCTGACGACCCGGCGCGGCGGCTCCTCGATGCGGGCCAGGTCCGCGGGGTCGACGGGGAGTTCGATCTCGAGCCTCGTCCCGGGCTCGGGCAGCGACCCGTGGGCGGCGATCACCAGCCCGGCGATGGTCTCGTAGTCTCCCTCGGGCAGCCGGTGGTCGATGGTGCGCTCGATCTCGTCGATGTGGAAGGTGCCGGGGAGGATCCAGGCATCCCCGGCGTCGTTGGCCGTGGGCTCCTCTTCCTCGACGTCGTGCTCGTCGGTGATCTCGCCGACGAGTTCCTCGGACAGGTCCTCCAGGGTGATGATCCCGGCGAAGCTCCCGAACTCATCGACGACGCAGGCGAGCTGGGACCTGTGCTCGATCAGCTCGTCCAGCACCACCGGCAGGGTCATCAGCGTCGGCACCACCAGGGCGGGCCTCATGATCTCCGCCACCGGTCGGGACGGGTCGGAGGCGGTCAGGACGTCGTCCAGGTCGACCACTCCGACGATGCGCTCCTCGGCGTCCAGCACGGGGTACCGGGAATGCCCGGTGCTCATCTCGCGCCGCACCTCGGCGATGGGATCCTCCTGGTCGACCGTGCCGACCCGGGTCCGGGGGATCATGGCGTGCTCGACGTCCCGCTGTGGGAAGTCCAGGATCCGGTCGAGCAGGATCGACAGGTCCGGCGGCAGGTCGCCGCTGCGGCGCGACTCGGCCACGATGTGCGCCAGGTCCCGTTCGGTGGCCGAGTGCTCCACGTCGTGGACGGGCTCGATGCGCAGCAGGCGCAGCAGGACGTTGGACGACTGGTCGAACACCCAGATCACCCAGCCGAACAGCTTCAGGTAGACCAGCGTGGAGGCCGACAGCCACCGGGCCACCGGTTCGGGCCGCGCGATCGCGAGGTTCTTGGGGAACAGCTCGCCGAACAGCATCTGCACCAGCGTGGAGAACGCCAGCGCCAGCACCGTTCCGACGGCCACTCCGGTGCCGTGGGGCACGCCCACCCCGCCGAGCGCGTCCCCGAGGGACTCGCCGATCATCGGTTCGGCGACGTAGCCGACGAGCAGTCCCGTCACGGTGATGCCCAGCTGGGCTCCCGACAGCATGAACGAGGTGCGCCGCGTCACCTTCAGCGCGCGGGCGGCGGCGCCGTCCCCGGAGCCGGCCCGGGCGTTCAGCCGGGAGCGGTCCACCGCCATGTAGGCGAATTCCTGGGCGACGAAGTAGCCGGTCAGCGCGGTGATCGCGAGCACGACCACCACACCCAGCAGCAGGGAGAGCACGGTGGTCACCGGCGCACCCTCCCCCGGTCACGGACGGGGGAGACGGATAGATCGTGGTCCATGGGTCTCTCTGGTCAGACGAATCACTCGTACAACTCCAAATGAACTGGTCAGGTTCCCCGGACCTGGGCTTTTCACACGGAGACGGCCCGGAGGAGCCTGCCACCAGGGGCGAATACCACTTTTGTAATACTCATCACGCGCGGCCCGGACCGGGGATCTTCTCCGCCCGTCCGGGTAGCTCTTTCGATGCCATGGCGACGAACGACGAGACCCGTGCAGGCGGGGGCGCGCTGCTGGAGCAGCTGTCCGCCCCCCTCAGGCGTTTCCTGACCACCGAGGCGGGCAGCGCCGGGCTGCTGCTCGCCGCCGCCGTGCTGGCCCTGGCCTGGGCGAACTCCCCCTGGTCCCACCTGTACGAGTCCCTGTGGCGGCTGAAGGCGTCCGTCTCCTTCGGGGACGCCACGTTGTCGATGGACCTCGAGCACTGGGTGAACGACGGCCTGATGGCGGTGTTCTTCTTCGTCGTCGGCCTGGAGGTGCGGCACGAGTTCTCCGTGGGCGAGCTGACCGAGCCGCGCCGCGCCGCCGTCCCCATGGCCGCGGCGATCGGCGGCGTCCTCGTCCCCGCGGCGATCTACCTGGCGTTCAACCCGTCGGCGCCCGCCGCGCAGGGCTGGGGCGTGGTCATCGGCACCGACACCGCGTTCATGCTCGGCGCGCTGGCCCTGGTCGGCCCCAGGTTCTCCACCCAGCTGCGGATCTTCCTGCTGGTCTTCACCGTCATCGACGACATCGTCGCGGTGGGCGTGATCGGCCTGGTCTACTCCGGCGAACTCCACCCGCCCGCGCTGATCGCCATGGCCGTCATGTGCGGGACGATCTGGCTGCTGAGCCGCCTGGGGGTCTGGCGCGCCGCCCCGTACGTCCTGGCCGGGCTGGGATTGTGGCTGGCCGCCTACGAGTCGGGCCTGCACGGCTCCATCGCCGGAATGCTCGGCGGGCTGCTCGTCGCCTCCCACGAGCCGGCCCGCGACGCCGTGGAGAGAGCCGCCGGGTACTTCCGCGCCTTCCGGCAGTCACCCCACGTCGAGGTGGGGTTCCATGCCCGCCAGGGGGTGCAGCGGGCGGTGTCGATCAACGAGCGGCTGCAGCTGGCGCTGCACCCGTGGGCCGGTTACGTCGTCGTCCCCCTGTTCGCGCTGGCCAACGCCGGGGTCGACCTGCGCGGCGGCGTCCTCGGCGAGGCGCTCGCCTCCCCGCTCACCTGGGGCGTGGTCTGCGCCCTGGTCCTGGGCAAGCTGGCGGGCGTGGGCGGGACCGCCCTCGCCGCCTCCCGGCTCGGCCTCGGACGACTGCCCCAGGGCGTCGGAAAGGGCCATGTCCTGAGCGGCGCGGCCCTTTCCGGTATCGGGTTCACCGTCTCCCTGCTCATCGCCGGGCTCGCCTTCGACGACCAGGTCATGCGGGACGAGGTCGTCGTCGGCATCCTCATCGCCGCGGCGGCCGCGACGGCCCTCGGATGGCTGCTGTTCCAGATCTCCGCCCGGTTCCTGGGCGAGGGTGACGCCGACCTGCCCCGGTTCCTCGACCGGCCCGTGGACCCCGGCGTCGACCACGTCAGAGGTCCCCTCGACGCGCCCCTCACCCTGGTGGAGTACGGCGACTTCGAGTGCCCCTTCTGCGCCAAGGCCACGGGAGCCGCACGCGAGCTGCGGGAGCACTTCGGACCCGAGCTGCGCTACGTCTTCCGGCACCTGCCCCTCGCCGACGTGCACCCGCACGCCGAGCTGGCCGCCCGCGCCGCCGTCTCCGCCGGTTTCCAGGACCGCTTCTGGGAGATGCACGACCTGCTCTTCGCCCACCAGGACGAACTCGAGTTCGAGGACCTCACCGGTTACGCCGCCGAGCTCGGCCTGGACGTCGAGCGGTTCCTGCGGGACCTGGACGAGGAGCGCACCGCCGGCCGGGTCCGCGCCGACATCGCCAGCGCGGAGGCCAGCGGCGCCCGCGGCACCCCGACCTTCTTCATCGGCGACCGCCGCCACACCGGCCCCTTCGACGCCCGGACCCTCGCCCGGGCGTTGGAGGAGTCCCGCGCGGACGTCAGCGGTTGAGTGCGCCGAGGTCCACCGGCAGCTGGGCGCCGGTGATGTACTTGCCCTCGTCGGAGGCCAGGAAGGCGACCATGTTGGCGATGTCCTCCGGCTCGACCATCTGGTAGGGCAGCGTCGGCATGAAGATGGTCCCGAGCATGGGGGACTGCTCCAGGTAGTCCGTCATCGACGTGTCGGTCATGCCCGTCCTGACGCCGTGCGGGTGGATCGTGTTGACCCTGATGTCGTGCTCGCCCAGCTCGTTGGCCAGGACCTTGGCCAGGCCCACGACGCCGTGCTTGGAGCTCGCGTAGTGGGCGAGGAACGGCAGCCCCTTCAGGCCCGCCACCGAGCTGATGAGGATGACGGAACCGCCCTGCCCCTGCTCGATGAGCGTCGGGACGGTGGCCTTGACCGTCTTCCACACCCCGGTGAGGTTGACGTCGATGATGTCCTGCCACTGTTCCTCGGTCAGCTCCCAGGTGCGGCCGTAGTTCACGATCCCCGCGTTGGCCACCACCACGTCCAGCCGTCCGAACAGGGAGACGCCCTCCTGCACCACGGCCTCCAGCGCGGCCAGATCGCGCACGTCGGCCTTCCGGGCCAGGATCCGCCGCCCCTGCTCCTCCACGAGCTTGACGGTCTCGTCCAGTTCGTCCTGCGTGGCGGGCTCGTACCTGACGTAGTCACTGGCCGGCCCGACGAGGTCGACCGCGATGACGTCCGCGCCCTCGGCGGCGAGCCGTACGGCCTCAGCCCTGCCCTGACCTCGCGCGGCACCGGTGATGAACGCCACCTTGCCCGTCAGACGCCCCATGGTCCTACCTCCACATCGATTGGCACGAGCCATGGTGGCACTCGATGCCAAAAACGACAAGAGCAGGATTCTCGCTACATGAGAGGGACCTTATGAAGGCTCCCGGGAAAAGGCGAAAACCCCCTCCCATGAAGGGAGAGGGTTTACGCGTACGTACCTCCGAGCGGATTCGAACCGCCGCTACCGCCTTGAGAGGGCGGCGTCCTGGGCCACTAGACGACGGAGGCAAGCTATGAAATTAAGAAGGAACCAGTACCTCCGAGCGGATTCGAACCGCCGCTACCGCCTTGAGAGGGCGGCGTCCTGGGCCACTAGACGACGGAGGCAGGAAGAGTGCTTCCCAGATGGACTCAGGGGGGCGCTCCAGCGAGGTAAACGATACCGGCTATCGGCGACAACGCAAAACGACTTCCCCTCCCGCCGCCCGCCGGCCCCCGCGGACCACGGCTCAAACGGCCATACGTTCGATCACGTCGTGCATGTACGCGCGGAAACGGCGGAGGGTCGGCGGGTGGTCGGCGAAGCGCCGACGGCCCTTCTCGTCGACGATGCCGACGTGAATGAAACCGTTGACGATCCAGATGATGTTCCAGACGCCGAGCTGGAGGTCGTAGTCCTCACGGAGCTTGTCCTTGAACATCTCCACCACGGAGTCGACGAGGGGTTTGTACAGATCCTCCACGTTCTCCACGTCGGCCGCGTCCATCAGCCAGCGGTGCACCCACAGCGCCCGGAGTTCCGGATGCTCCACCGAGAAGTCCAGGTAGCTGTCCGCGAGCATGCGCAACCCCACCACGTCGGGGGTGGCCAGCTCGGCCGCGGCCCGCATGTGCTCGGCCTCGGCCCTGGTGAACCGGTTCATCACCTCCAGATAGAGCTGCTGCTTGCTCCCCACCAGAAGGCCGGCTTGATGCACGCTCGTCCCCGCGGCACCCGCGATCATCTGCATCGTGGTGGCGTCGTATCCCAGCTGCACGAAAAGCCTGCCCGCCACCTCGACGAGCCGCTCGCGTTCCTCTTCGACAGCCCCCTGAGCAGGCACGGTCCCCCCATCGGTGAAGGCTCCTGAATCCTCCAACGCCGCTCTTCCCGCGGTTCATCCCGTACGGAGATCCGGCGGAGGCCCTGTCGGCCCGTGCACGGCGAGGGTCCGTTTCCGCGCCGGAGCCGGCGGCCTTTCATCGAGAACCCGGCCCGATATGTTCGGCGAACATTGTCCGGAGACGACGAAGGCGGGGTCTCAATGAGACTCCCGCCACAAGTCAAAACTTCAAGCTGGGGTACCAGGACTCGAACCTAGAATAACTGAACCAGAATCAGTCGTGTTGCCGATTACACCATACCCCATCGCGCTTCGGGTCCGTCCCTTTCGGGCTGTTCCCTGGCGACCTCGGAAAGCTTACAGGACTTCCGGGGCACTAGCCAAAACGATTGCCCGAAGCGCCCGAGACCCCTGCCACCGGGGTTTTCAGTCGCGGGCGACGACCCGGTTGCGCAGCTCGCCGATGCCCTCGATCTGCACGCTCACCGTGTCGCCGATCTCCAGCGGGCCGACGCCCTCGGGGGTGCCGGTGAGGATGACGTCCCCGGGCAGGAGGGTCATCACCTGGCTGACGTGGGCGATGAGGCGGGGGATGTCATGGATCATCGCGGAGGTGCGGGAGACCTGGCGCACCTCCCCGTTGACCAGGGTCTCGATACCCAGGTCGGACGGATCCAGCACGGTCTCGATCCAGGGGCCCAGCGGGCAGAAGGTGTCGAAGCCCTTGGCCCTGGTCCACTGGCCGTCCCGGCTCTGGAGATCGCGGGCGGTCACGTCGTTGGCGCACGTGTAGCCGAAGATCACCTCCTGGGCGCGGGAGACCGGCACCTCGCGGCACAGCCTGCCGATGACGACGGCGAGCTCGCCCTCGTAGTCGACGCGCTGAGAGAGCTTCTCCGGGTACTGGACCGCCTCGTGGGGGCCGATGACGGAGGTGGACGGCTTCATGAAGAACAGCGGTTCCTCGGGTGCCTCGGAGCCCATCTCGCGAGCGTGCTCGGCGTAGTTCCTGCCGATCGCGATCACCTTGCTGGGCAGGATGGGCGCCAGCAGCCGGACGTCCGCCAACGGGTACCTCGCCCCGGTGAAGCGGATCTCACCCAGGAACGGATGGCCCGAGACCTCCGCGATCTCCTCGCCTTCGACGACCCCGAAGGCCACTTCCTCACCTGCGGAAAACCTTGCGATACGCACGTTCCAAGCCTCTCACACCGGCGCCGCCCGCTCAGAAACCGCAGGCGCTCCCGTTCACGGCACAGCCCCGCGGCCGGGACGGCGCACCCGACCCGCCGAACCGGATCGTCACCGACGCCCCGGCCGGCACCGAGGCGGTGTTCTCGTCCCCCGTGACGGTCACCGTCCCGTCGTCTCCCGTCCAGAGGTGCCCGTTCCAGACGTTCCTGATCGAGGCTCCCGGATAGGTGAAGGAGAGCGTCCAGTCACGTAGTTCCGCGCCGGTCTCGTTGGTGAGCGTCACCTCGCCCTCGAAGTACCCTGCCGAGACCTCGACCGTGCGGTAAGTCACCCCGATTCCCTGAGCCGTGCTCCCTGAGACCGGAGGCTGCAGAGGCGTCTCCCCCGCCGCGGGGCCGTCTCCCGGCCCGGGGTCCTCGGCGGCCGCCGTCATCGCCGGGGACGGACGGCCGGCCGACGGACCCTCCTCCGGCCCCTGCCCGGACTCCGTCACACCGCTCTGCGGCACGGCCCCCGGCGGGCTCCCCGTCCCCGGAGCGCTGGTGGCGGGCGCGGCCTGGCGCGGCCCGTCCCCTGAGTCCGACGGCCACAGCACCGCCGCCACCAGCGCGACGGCCAGCGCCCCCGCCATCGCGACCGCCACTAGCAATGCCATCCGCCGCCTGTGCCGCCCGCCCTCGGGCAGCGCCCCCACCACCGGCTGCGGCCCGGTGATCTCCCCGGGGCCCGCCACCGGCGTCATGACGGGAGGCTCCTGCGGCCTGGAGGGCGCGGAACCGAACACCACGTCGGGCAGCGGCCGGGGCGACAGGACGAGCGGCGCGGTCGCCCACAGCTCCTCGTCCCCCGACGGCTCCGGCCGGATCGGCTGCTCTTCCTCGGCGTCCAAGACGTTCCCTTCCACCGGCGCGGACTGGTCTCTCGGTTTCGGACGCCCGGAGCCCACCGCTGGTTCACCTCGCGCACGCCTTCCTCCACAGCCCCTCCTCTCCCCCGCATCCCGCCCCGCTAGCGTGGAGATCGACAGTTTCGACGAAGGAGCAGCGCATGAGCGTGGTCAAGATCAACGCCCTGACGGTCCCGGAGGGCATGGGGGCCGAGCTGGAGAAGCGGTTCGCGGCCAGGGCCGGCCTGGTCGAGGGCTCCGAGGGGTTCGAGGGCTTCGAGCTGCTGCGCCCCGTGGACGGCACCGACCGGTACCTCGTCTACACCCGCTGGAGCAGCGAGGAGGCCTTCCAGGCCTGGACCAAGAGCCAGGCGTTCGCCCAGGGGCACGCCCAGGCGTCCGAGGACGCCCAGAAGGGCCACGGCCACGGGCACGGGCACGGCGGGCCTGCGGCGTCCAACGCGGAGCTGTGGGGCTTCGAGGTCGTCCAGCGGGTCGAGCCCAAGTAGGCGGCCGGAAAGCGCGAAGGCCCGCGCCCCGGGTGGGGACGCGGGCCTGGCTCAGGCGCGCAGGCCGTCGTATTCGAGGTGGCGTTCCAGGTACTCCAGCACATACGGGCAGCGGGGCACCACCTTGAGCCCTCGGGCGCGGATGTCCTCCATCGCGCCCCGGACCAGCGCGCCGCCCAGCCCGTGGCCCTCGAACTCGTCGGCGATCTCGGTCCGCCAGAAGACGACCCGGTCGCCCCGGCGGGTGTAGGTGGAGAAACCCGCCAGGTCGCCCTCGTCGGTGAAGATCTCGTACCGGAAGGCTGCGCTGTTGTCGGCGACTCGAGGCATCACCCTCGGTCTACCCGGTCAGGACGGGTCGTATCCGGCCCGCAGCAGGCAGTAGGTGACGGCTTCCTCGAGCGCCTGCCAGGACGCGGCGATGATGTTCTCGCCCACCCCGACGGTGCCCCACTCGGCCTTGCCGTCCGAGGAGTCGATGAGCACCCGGGTGATCGCGTCGGTGCCGTGCGAGCCCTCCAGGATGCGCACCTTGAAGTCCACCAGCTCCAGGTTGGCCAGCTCGGGGTAGAGCCGCTCCAGCGCGAACCGCAACGCGGTGTCCAGCGCGTTGACCGGGCCGTTGCCCTCGCCGGTCGCGATGATCCGCTCGCCCTTGGCGTGCACCTTGACGGTGGCCTCGCTGATCTGCACCCCGTCGGGGCGCTGCTCGGCGATGACCCGCCAGGACTCGACGGTGAAGTAGGAGGTGCGGGAGCCCGCGAGCTCCTCGCGCAGCAGCAGCTCGAAGGAGGCGTCGGCGGCCTCGAAGGTGTAGCCCCGGGACTCCAGGTCCTTGACCCGGGAGACGACCTCGGCGGCCTTCTGTCCGGACAGGTCGTAGCCCAGCTCCTTGCCCTTGAGCTCGACCGAGGCCCGGCCCGACATCGACGACACCAGCATGCGCATGTCGTTGCCGACGACCATCGGGTCGATGTGCTGGTAGAGGTCCGGGTCGACCTTGACGGCGGAGGCGTGCAGGCCGGCCTTGTGGGCGAACGCCGAGTGGCCGACGTAGGGTGCCTGCGAGCTGAGCGTCACGTTGGTGACCTCGGAGACGGCGTGCGCGATCCGCGTCATCTCGGCGAGCTGCTCGGCGGCGACGAGGTCCATGCCGCGCTTGAGCTGGAGGTTGCCGATGACGGTGAACAGGTTCGCGTTGCCCGACCGCTCCCCGTACCCGTTGGCGCAGCCCTGGACGTGCGTGGCGCCCGCCCGCACCGCGGCCAGGGAGTTGGCGACCGCGCAGCCGGAGTCGTCATGGCAGTGGATGCCGACCCGGGCTCCGAGGTCGACGACGTCGTGGACGACGTCGGCGAGCTCGTCCGGCAGCATCCCGCCGTTGGTGTCGCACAGCGCCACGACGTCGGCTCCGGCCTCGGCGGCGGTCCGGACGACCTCCAGCGCGTAGGCGGGGTTGGCCTTGAACCCGTCGAAGAAGTGCTCGGCGTCCACGAAGACTCGTTGGCCCTCCGCGCGAAGGTGGGAGACGGTGTCGCGGATCATCGCGAGGTTCTCTTCCAACGTCGTGCGGAGGGCCAGTTCCACGTGCCGGTCGTGGCTTTTGGCCACCAGGGTGACGACCGGGGCACGGGAATCGCGCAGGGCGGCCACCTGAGGGTCGTCGGCGGCCTTCAGACCGGCTCGGCGGGTCGCGCCGAACGCGGCCAGCTGCGCGTGCTTGAGGTCCAGCTCGGTGCGGGCGAGCCGGAAGAACTCGGTGTCCTTGGGGTTGGCGCCGGGCCATCCGCCTTCGATGAAGCTCACGCCCAGCGAGTCCAGGTGCCGGGCGATGACCAGCTTGTCCTGAACGCTGAGATTCAGGCCCTCCTGCTGGGATCCGTCCCGCAGGGTGGTGTCGTAGACGTGGAAACCGTCGCTCATGGAGAACCCCTTTGCGAAGAGCCCGGCGAAACAAAAAGACCCCCCACGGACGTGAGAGGTCTGCGCGCCGGCGATGCCCTTTAGCCGACGCGCCGTCTGATAATGATCAGGCCGGTGCTCATAACAGGCTCAGTCTGCCACACCCTTAACCCGCCCGTCACACTCCTGTCACGTGATCTGCGACACGGAAGTGGCGGACGGGAACGGCGGGCCCCTCCCGTCACCGCGATGCGGGGGCTCGGAGGTGACGGGCAGGGGCCTCGGTCGCGCGGGCGGTTCAGGCGAGCGGGGTGATCCAGCCGTACGGGTCGGGGCGCCCGCCGTACTGGATGCCGACCAGTTCCTCGCGCAGGCGCATGGTGACGGGGCCGCCCTGCTCGGGGATGGTGAACTCGCCCTCCTCGCCCTTGACCCGGCCGACCGGGGTGATCACCGCGGCGGTGCCGCAGGCGAAGACCTCGGTGAGCGCGCCGGAGGCCACGTCGTCGCGCCACTGCTCGACGCTGATCATCTCCTCGGCGACCGGGACACCGAGCTCGGGGGCGAGCTTGAGCAGCGAGTCGCGGGTGATGCCCGGCAGGATGGTGCCGGCCGTCGGCGGGGTGACCAGGCGCGCGTCGGGGCCGGAGCCGTAGACGAAGAAGAGGTTCATGCCGCCCATCTCCTCCACCCAGCGGTGCTCGGCGGCGTCCAGCCAGACCACCTGGTCGCAGCCCTTGGCGACGGCCTCCTGCTGGGCGAGGAACGCCGCGGCGTAGTTGCCGCCGCACTTGGCGAAGCCGGTGCCGCCGGGGGCGGCCCGGGTGTAGTCCCGCGACAGCCAGACCGAGACCGGCTTGACCGCCCCGGAGAAGTAGGAGGCCGACGGCGAGGCGATCACGCAGAACAGGTACCTGGCCGAGGGGTAGTTGACGCCCATGCCCGTCTCGGTGGCGATGATGAACGGCCGCAGGTAGAGGCTGTGGCCCTCGCGCGTCGGGACCCAGTCGCGGTCGGCGTCGACCAGCAGCTCCAGGGACTTCACGAAGGTCTCCTCGGGCAGCCGGGGCATGGCCATCCGGTCGCAGGAGGTGTTGAAGCGGGCCGCGTTGGCCTGGGGCCGGAAGCTGACGATCGTGCCGTCCGGCTGGCGGTAGGCCTTGAGCCCCTCGAAGAGCTCCTGGCCGTAGTGGAAGACCTTGGTCGCCGGGTCGAGGGACAGCGGCCCGTAGGGCCGCAGCCTCGCGTCGTGCCAGCCCCGCTCCTTGTCCCACTCGATCGTGATCATGTGCTCGGTGAAGTACTGCCCGAAGCCGGGGTCGGCCAGCACGGCCTCCCGCTCCTGGGCGGTCTTGCGCTGCTCAACGAGCTGGATCTCGAATTCGATCATGTCTGTACCTCTCCCGGATCACCGGTAAAGACCCTACCGGCTTCTCTCCATTGTGTGCTCTATCTCACGCGGGGGCTACGCGGCGCACACACAAAACGGGCGCGCCGCATCCATACGCGGCGCGCCCGTCATTCCACCGGGTGGCTGCCGCCTACCCGGCTACTCGCTTGGCGATGTCGTCGCCGACCTGCTGGGTCGGGCGCGCACCGGTGCGCTCGGTGAGGTCCTCACCGACCGCCTTCTCGATCTTGCGGGCGGCCTCGGGCAGGCCGAGGTGGTCCAGCAGCATGGCGACCGACAGGATGGTGGCCGTCGGGTCGGCCTTGAACTGCCCGGCGATGTCGGGGGCGCTGCCGTGGACCGGCTCGAACATCGACGGCGCGGTGCGGTCGGGGTTGACGTTGCCGGAGGCGGCCAGGCCGATGCCGCCGGCGATCGCGGCGCCGATGTCGGTGATGATGTCGCCGAACAGGTTGTCGGTGACGACGACGTCGAAGCGCTGCGGGTTGTTCACGAAGAACATCGTCGCGGCGTCGACGTGGCAGTAGTCGGTGGCCACGTCGGGGAACTCGGCGGCGACCTTCTTCAGGGTGCGCTGCCACAGGTCGCCGGCGAAGGTCAGCACGTTGTCCTTGTGGACGAGCGTGAGCTTCTTGCGCGGGCGGGCCGCGGCCAGCTGGAAGGCGTAGCGGACAACCCGCTCGACGCCGAAGGCGGTGTTGACGCTCTCCTGGGTGGCGACCTCGTGCGGGGTGCCGTACCGCAGCACGCCGCCGACCCCGGTGTAGGGCCCCTCGGTGCCCTCCCGGACGACGACCATGTCGATGTCGTCGGGGGTCACGTCGGCCAGCGGGGTCCTGACGCCCGGGAAGAGCTTGACCGGCCGCAGGTTGACGTAGTGGTCGAGCTCGAAGCGCAGCCGCAGCAGCAGCCCCCGCTCCAGCGTCCCGGACGGGACGGTCGGGTCGCCGACCGCGCCCAGCAGGATGGCCTCCTGCCCGCGGATCTCCTCCAGCACGGACTCGGGCAGCACCTCGCCGGTGCGGTGCCAGCGCGCGGCGCCCAGGTCGTAGGAGGTCTTCTCGATCGACAGGTCGTACTGACCGGCGATGACGTCAAGGACTTTGAGACCCTCGGCCACGACCTCGGGGCCGATGCCGTCACCTGCGACGACTGCGAGTCGGATGTTGCGGGAAGCCATGGTGGCATCGTAGTGCATCCGTCTCACACACCGGGCATCCATCTCACATATCAGGACGGAAGCCGCGGGCTCACACCTCGGGCGCCAGCAGGACCGCCAGCCGCTCGGGCCCGGAGACCCCGAGCTTGGCGCAGATCTCCACCAGCTGGTCGGCGACCGTGCGGATCGGCAGCGACATCAGCTCGGAGATCTCCGCCTCGGAAGCTCCCCCGGCGACCAGCTCGGCGATCTCGTACTGGATCCGGGTGAGGTCGGGCACCGCGGCGGTGCGCAGCGCCGGGGTGCGCACCTGGTCGCAGCGCTGGACCATGACCCAGGCCCGGGTGCCCGCCGCGGCGGCCTGCTGCTTGTCCCAGTGCACCTCGGCGGCCTGGGCGGCGGCCTCGGCCGCGTGCAGGGTCATGCCCAGCCCCTCGAACTCGAAGGACACCCCGATCAGCCCCGACCAGTCGCCCGCCGCCGCGGCCTCGGCGTGCCTGGCGCACAGGGCCGCCAGGTCTCCCTCGGCGTCCTCGGCGAGCCGCGCCAGCCGGTCGGCGACCACCCCGGCCGCGCCCAGCCTGACCACGTCGTGCAGCGCCGCCACCGCGTAGGGGCGCAGCTCCAGCGCCTCGGCGGCGGCCGCGGCGTCGAGCAGCCCGTGCACCGCGGCGCCGACGGCGCCCTGGGCGACCAGCAGCCACGGCCGGGCCAGCGCCACCGGGAACCACAACGCCCGCATCGTCGGCAGCGCCCGCCGGTCGGCCTCGGCCAGCGCGTCGCGGGCGGTGGCCAGGTCCCCGGCGAGCGCGGCGGCGTGCGCCAGCTCGCCCAGGCACGGCCCGGCGAACAGGGAGTGGCCCCGGCTCAGCAGCCTGGCGCCGTCCCAGCCCTCGCGCAGCGCCGCGTGGATCTGGCCGCGGGCCCGCAGCACCCGGGCCTGGGTCGCGGCGTGCGCGACCGGGTCGGCGGAGGGGGCTCCCTCCTGCACCGCGGCGTCGAGGTCCCCGACCGACAGCCACACCTCGGCGCGGGCGAACTCCAGCAGCGGGGCGCACTCGGACGCCGGCGGGAACCACACGTCCAGCTCCTCCAGACCGGCGCGCACCTTGTCGAGCGCGGCGGCGGCCTGGCCGGTCAACGCGGCGGTGACGGCCTGGACCGCGGTGATCCGCGCGTCGGCCACCGGGTGTGCGCCGGGGCCCGAGGCCGCGTCGTCGGCCAGGTCCAGCGCCTCCCGGCAGGCCGCCCGGTGCAGGGCGAACTCGGCGCGCTGCGCCAGGATCCGGCGGCGCTCGGCGGGCTGGGAGACGGTCTCCAGCGCGATGCCCAGCACCCGTTCGGCCTCCTCGGCCCGCCCCAGGCCGTAGGCGAGGTTGGCGGCCCTGGCCCGGGCGAAGGCCGTCCTGGCCCTGTCCTCGGGCCGGCGCGGGGCCGTGGCCAGCAGTTCCTCAGCCTCCTCGGGGCGGCCCAGCGCGGCCAGCATCGACGCCTGGGCCAGCGCCTCCTCCAGGGACGCGGCCTTCTGCCCGGTACGCGCGGGCGGATCCTGCCAGTGGCCTTCGCGCAGCACCCCGGTGGCCCGGCCGATCCGCACCAATTCGTGCAACAGGCGCAGGTCGCCCTGGGTGGCCTCGGCCAGGTAGGCGGCGGTCGGCTCGTCGACCGACTCGAAGAGGGCGATGTCGGTGAGCGGGGCCAGCACCACCGGGACGGGGGTGAGCGCGGCCAGCGGCTCGGGCAGGCGCTCCCCCGCCGCCAGCAGCCGTGCTCTGCCGGTCCCGGTCAGGGCGCGCAGCAGCCGGGCCGACCTCTCGTCGAGCTCGTGGACGTCGTCCGCCACCAGGAGGAAGGTGCCCGAGCCCGCCTTGGCCAGGATGGTCTCCACGGCCGACGCCACCTCGCGCACCGGGGCGCGCACCGGCAGCAGATGGGCGAAGGCGCCGAACGGCACGGCCGGGGCCTGCCCGGCGCGGGCCTCGACGACCGGCAGGTCGGGGACGCAGCCGAGGACGACCTCGGCGAGCAGCCGGCTCTTGCCGGAGCCGGGGGCCCCGCTCACCAGCGCTCCGGGCCCGGAGCGGTCGAAGAGCGCGTCCCGGATGGCTGCCGTCTCGGCCTCCCGGCCGGCGAAAGACCAAGTCGTTCCCACACCAGGAGCGTAGATTCCCCACCGCGTCACGACCAGCCCTCAACTCTCCGCTGTCTCTTCGGGCCAATGCCCTGCTCCGGCTCCGAGGCTTCGGATCTTCTGACGCCCGTCCCGCGCCGGCGGTTCGGATTTCGAGCCTAGGGTCTGCGCCCCCCGTTCTCCGATCATCGATGAGCCTCTTGGCCCGCTCTTAGATCAGCCCTTCTCCCGGCTTTTGACCAGGTCAGCGCCCCCATCGAGGTGCCACTGCCCGATTCCGGAGGAAATCGCGAACTGCCCGATCTGTTCCGCATAGGCGTGCGTCCGGAAACCAGACGCCTCATCCGACACAGGGAACAATCTCATTTCCGCAGAGGGCAACCCTTCCTTCCCCCCACGCAAGAATCCCGGCAATTCTCCGACCAAAACCCCCTTATGTCACAAATCCAACATGTGGAACTTATATGCCGGAAGACCCCTCGGAGTACTCGCGGACCGTCAAGCCCCCGGGAACACGAGAACGCCCTCCCGGCAGAGCCGGGAGGGCGTTCGTGTACTGGCTTCCTCCAGCGTACCCGCGGAGCGGGTGCCTCAGTCGGCGAGCTCGATCTGGCGGACCAGGCCGGCGCCGATCTCGGTGCCGATGGTCTCCAGGTCGTCCTGGGCGATCGCCGAGTCGACGGTCAGCACGGTCAGCGCCTTGCCGCCCTTGACGTCGCGGCCGACCTGCATGCCCGCGATGTTGATGCCCCGGTCACCCAGCAGCTTGCCGATGACGCCGATGACGCCGGGCTTGTCGACGTAGCCCAGAACCGCCATGTGCGGGGCGGGCGAGAGTTCCAGGTCGAAACCGTTGATCTCGACGATGCGCTCCAGGTGGCGCGGGCCCGACAGGGTGCCGGAGACCGAGATGACCTCGCCGTCGGCCATGGTGCCCTTGAGGGTGATGAGGTTGCGCCAGGCCGGGGACTCCTCGCTGGTGGTCAGCGAGACCTCGACGCCGCGCTCGCCGGCGAGCAGCGGCGCGTTGACGAACGTCACCGACTCCTCGACGACCCCGCTGAAGACGCCCTTGAGCGCGGCCAGCTCCAGCACCTTGACGTCGTGCGCGGTGATCTCGCCGCGGACGATCACGTCCAGGCGCACCGGGACGCCCTGGGCCAGCGAGGTGAAGATCCGGCCGAGCTTCTCGGTCAGCGGCAGGCCCGGCTTGACGTCCTCGGCGACGGCGCCGCCCTGGACGTTGACGGCGTCCGGCACGAACTCGCCCGACAGGGCCAGCTTCACCGACTTGGCGACCTGGGTGCCGGCCTTCTCCTGGGCCTCGTGGGTGGAGGCGCCCAGGTGCGGGGTGGCCACCACGTTGTCGTGCTTGAACAGCGGGCTGTCGGTGCACGGCTCGGTGGAGAAGACGTCCAGGCCGGCGCCGGCGACGCGGCCCTCGGTCAGGGCCCTGTCGAGCGCGGCTTCGTCCACGATGCCGCCGCGGGCGGCGTTGACGATCCGCACCTCGGGCTTGACCAGGTGCAGCTCGCGGTCGCCGATGAGGCCGAGGGTCTCCTTGGTCTTGGGCAGGTGGACGGTGATGAAGTCCGACTGCTGCAGCAGCTCGTCCAGGGAGACCAGCTTCACGCCGAGCTGGGCGGCGCGGGCGGCCTGGATGTAGGGGTCGTAGGCGATGACCTCCATGTCGAACCCGGCCAGCCGCTGCGCCACCAGGACGCCGATGCGGCCCAGGCCCAGCACGCCGACGGTCTTGCCCTGCAGCTCGACGCCGGTGTACTTGGAGCGCTTCCACTCGCCCTGCTTGAGCGCGGCGTGGCCCTGCGGAACGTTCCGCGCGGTGGCCAGCAGCAGCGCGATCGCGTGCTCGGCGGCGGTGACGATGTTGGAGGTCGGCGCGTTGACGACCATGACGCCCGCCTTGGTGGCCGCCTCGACGTCCACGTTGTCGAGGCCGACGCCGGCGCGGGCCACGACCCGCAGCTTCTTGGCGTGGTCGAACACCTCGGCGTTGGCCTTGGTGGCGGAACGGATGATCAGGGCGTCGACGTCGGCGACCGCCGGGAGGAGGGCGTCACGATCGGCGCCGTCCACGTACCTGACCTCGAAGTCGTTCTCCAGGACGGCGATACCGGCCGGCGACAGTTCTTCGGCGACGAGGACGACTGGCTTACTCAACGTGGGATTCCTTGGGGTGAGAGATCTCTGCAGGTTGGAGGCCGCCACGCCCTCGTGTCGCGCCCACGTCCGAGTCTATCCCTGCCCGGGACTCATGCCTGACGCCCACGCCAGAACCGCCACGAACGGCGGGGCCGCGGGAGCTCCAGCGCCACCCGTTCGATCCGCAGCCCGCCGGACAGGTCGAGGAGGATCTCCTCGCGCTCGCCGGGGGCCTTGAAACCCTCGGGGCGGCGCCCGCCGAACGGCTCCGACCTGCGCAGTCCCAGCGTGCGGACCTCGACGTGGACCGTCCACGACCCGCTCTCCGGAACCTCCAGCAGGGCCTCGAAATCCTCTCCCGTGGGAGCGTTCCCGAGGGGCGAGGTCTCGATCCGGATCTCCTCCCGGCCGCTGCGCAGCAGGAGGCAGATCTCCGGATTCTTGGCCTGGACCCGGGCGATTCTCGCCCATCCCCGGATCCTCAGCAGCCCCTTGGACCAGCCCAGCGACTCCAGGGAATGCTCGACTCCGACCTCGGCGGTGATGTCGACGTCCTGGCGGGGCACCCCGCGCAGGTAGGGGTAGACGGCGTAGACCCGGCCGCCGACGACGACCGCGCCCTCCCTGTGCCCGGCCGCCTCGTCGGCGATCAGCCTCTCCAGCTCCTCGAAGAGCTCGTTCTCGATGCAGAAGGCGCGCAGCCTGGCGCGTTCGGGGAGCTCCTGGCGGACGTCGGGGGTGAGCAGCCCGTCGAGCATGTCCTTGGTCGCCGTCACCACCCGTCTGCGGACGGGCGGCTCCATCTGGAGGAAGCGCTGGTCGTACACGCCCAGGATCTCTCGCGTGAGGCTGAGCACGGGTGTGAGGGTGGGTGTGGTCACTGCTGCGGGCTCCCCGGGGACTTGCCGAATGCCTGAACCGTAGTCCGGTCGGCGCCTTCGAGGCCGGAGCGACACGGGATGGAAGGCACAGCCCTTGCCCGATGCATACTTGGTATGCATACTCAGTATGCATGTCCATCAGACACAGCCTGCTGGCCCTGCTCTCCCGGGGGCCGCGTTACGGCTATCAACTGCGAACCGAGTTCGAGACGGCGACCGGCAGCACCTGGCCGCTCAACATCGGGCAGGTCTACAGCACTCTCGGCCGTCTGGAGCGCGACGGCCTCGTCCTGCGCGGGGGCCAGGACGAGGAGGGCCGCTCGGTCTACTCGATCACCGAACCGGGCGCCGAAGAGGTCCGCCGGTGGTTCGCCACTCCCATCACCCGCGCCGAGAGGCCCCGCGACGAACTGGCCGTCAAGCTGGCGCTCGCCCTCACCAGCCCCGGCGTCGACGTCCACGCCGTCGTGCAGGCCCAGCGCGCCGCGACCCTGCGCGCCATGCGCGACCTGACCCGGCTCAAGACCTCGGCCGAGGGCCCGGCCTGGCCGCTGGTGCTGGAATCGATGATCTTCCAGGCCGAGGCCGAGATCCGCTGGCTCGACCACTGCGAGGCCACCCTGCTGCACGTCGTCCCGCCCGCCCCGGCACCCGCCGCCGCGCCCCCCGTAGAAGAGGAGTCCGATGACCGCGCTCGAACTCGATGACGTCCACCGCGAGCACGGCCAGGGGGCCGGCCTGGTCCACGCCCTGCGCGGGCTGTCCCTGACCGTCCTGCCCGGCGAGTTCGTCGCCGTCATGGGCCCGTCCGGCTCCGGCAAGTCCACCCTGCTCAACGCGGCGGGCGGGCTGATCACACCCACCCGGGGCCGGGTCGTCGTCGCGGGGACCGATCTGGCGGGCCTCGGCGTCGCCGGACGGGCCGCGCTGCGCCGCCGGGCCGTCGGCTACGTCTTCCAGGAGCTGAACCTGATCCCGTCGCTCACCGCCGCCGAGAACGTCATGCTCCCCCGCGAGCTCGACGGCGTCCGCACCCGCAAGGCCCGCGCCGAGGCCCTGGCCGCGCTCGCCGAGACGGGCATGGCGGACGCGGCGGGCAGATTCCCCGAGGACCTGTCCGGCGGACAGCGCCAGCGCGTCGCCATCGCCCGCGCCCTGGTCGGGGAACGGCGGCTGATCCTGGCCGACGAGCCCGCCGGCGCCCTGGACTCCCAGGGCGGCGAGGAGATCATGCGGGTGCTGCGGACCCGCTGCGACGCGGGCGCGGCCTGCCTGATGGTCACCCACGAGTCCCGGCACGCCGCCTGGGCCGACCGGGTGGTCTTCCTGCGCGACGGCCTGGCCGTCGACTCCACCGAGCCCGCCCGCGGCCCCGAGATCCTCCTGGAGCACCGATGAGCGGCCTGCGCGCGGCCCTGCGCCTGGCCTGGCGCGACGCCCTGAACTCCCGCCCCCGCTCCGCCCTGATCATCGCGATGATCGCCCTGCCCGTGACCGCGTTCACCGCCCTTCCCCTGATCCTGGGCACCGCCTCCGCCGCTGGGACGGGCCCGGCGGAGACCGCGGTGAACGCCCTGATCATCGCGATGGTGGTGCTGGAGACGGTACTGCTGGCCGGCCCTGCCTTCGCCGTCGGGCTGCGCCGCCAACGCCGACTGCTGGCGCTGGTCTCGGCGACCGGCGGCTCCCCCGGCCAACTGCGCGCCGTGGTGCTCTGCTCGGGCCTGCTGCTCGGAGGCATCGCCGGACTGGCCGGTGCGGCCTCGGGCTTCCTCCTCGCCTGGGCGGGACGGCTCGTGCTGACCGAGTACCGGCCCAAGGGGCGGGAACTGCCGCCTTGGGAGACGCCTTGGCTCTGGATCGCCGCCATCATCCTCACAGCCGTGCTGAGCGGCCTGGCCGCCGCCTACGCCCCGGCACGCCAGGCGGCCCGCACCGACACCGCCGAGATCCTGGCCGGACGCAGGAGCGTGCCGCCTCCCCGGCGCGGCTTGCCGATCCTGGGCGTGATCCTGATCATCGCGGGTGTCGCGGTGATCCCGCTGAGCCTGGACTCGCTGCGCGAGTTCAGCGCGGCGCTGGGCGCGACCCTGATCATCATCGGCTTCGTCCTGGTCACCCCCGCCGTCATCGCGCTGACCGCCCGGTTCGCCGAGCGGCTGCCGCTGCCGCTGCGCCTGGCAGTGCGCGACGCCGACCGCAACCGGGTGCGGACCGCGCCCGCCGTCGCCGCGATCATGGCGGTCACCGCCGCGCTGACCGCCCTGGCGATCGGCGCCGCCAGCGACTTCGAACAGCGCAGGGTGGAGTACGCGCCGCAGCTGCAGGCGGGCCAGACCTCCGTCCAGCCCCTGGATTCGGAGGAGCACGCGCAGTGGGTGGAGGCCGCCGTGCGGCGGATGCTGCCCGGCCACCAGACCGCCCGCGTCGAGTACGTGCCCTATGACCCCCCCGATTTCCAGGAGAGGAGTGGCACGGCCGAGGAGTACGGAGAAGGGGCGTTCCTGTGGATGCGGTGCGGGGAGGAGTCCTGCGACCTCTCCAGAACCGCCAGGGGCCCCCAGGGGGACAACCAGGTGATCACTGATTCGGCGGGCGCGCGGCTCCTCCTGAAGCACGACGATCCTTCCATCACCGCTGCTCTGGATGATGGCAAGGCCGTCGTCTTCGTCCCGAACGCGGTGAAAGACGGCCAAGTCGAGTTCACCGTCGACGAGCACACCCGCGCCCAGGTCCGGGAACGCACCGTGCGCATGCCCGCCGTGCAGGCCCGGCCTTCCCCGGACACCCCGGGTGTGCTGATACCGCCGAAGGCCCTGCGGGACCTCAAGGTACAGACGCGGCCCTTCGCCCTGGTGATCGACTCTCCGCTCGAAGAGGAGAAGGAGCGCCTGCTCAAGGCGGAGATCGAGCGGATCGGCACCAGCCTGGAGGTGTACACCGAACGCGGCTTCAACGAGCCGTTCCCCCTGCCTTTGCTGGTGCTGGGCGCGGCGGCCTCCGTACTGGTGCTGGCCGGGGCGCTGATCGCCACCGGACTGGCCGCCGCCGACTCCCGTCCGGACCTGGCGACCCTCACCGCCGTCGGCGCGCGCCCCGTCACCCGCAGGCTGCTGCTCCTGGCGCAGACGGGCTACATCGCGCTGCTCGGCTGCGCGCTGGGCCTGCTCGCGGGAGTGATCCCGGGGCTCGCGGTGACCCGCCCACTGACCGACACCCTCGAAGAGGGCACCACCCCGCACGGGGTGATCATCGACGTGCCCTGGCTGCTCCTGCTGACCGTGCTGCTGGGCGTCCCGCTGCTGGCGTCCGCGGTCACCGCCCTCTCGGTGCGCGGCGGGCAGATCCTGCCCGAACGGGCCGCCACCTGACCTTCGGCCCTTACAGGACCGCCCGTGCACCGTAGGACGCACGGGCGGTTCCGTGCGCGAACAGGATTCTCCTGGCATGATCTCATGACCCGCCGCCGTATCCCCTTACACGATCCGC
The DNA here is from genome assembly GCF_039871655.1 of Actinocorallia sp. B10E7. Taxonomy (NCBI): domain Bacteria; kingdom Bacillati; phylum Actinomycetota; class Actinomycetes; order Streptosporangiales; family Thermomonosporaceae; genus Actinocorallia; species Actinocorallia sp. B10E7. The sequence goes on along the minus strand of NZ_JBDPLZ010000002.1, from coordinate 146,486 downwards.
TCCCCGGACCTGAGGATGCGCATGGGTATGAACGGCTGTCGCACCGCGGTGCGCGTCGTGTGGAAGGCGGCCCTGGCGGCCAGAGCCGGGACCGCCCTCGCCCTGACCCTGATCGGGCTGCCGGTCGCGGCGTTCGTGGCGATCGGCCTTCCGGAGACGGGCTCCGACGGCCGCTTTTGGTGGGGGGTCCCCGGGAGCCTCCTGGAGGCCGGGTTCCTGCTGCCGACCGACTCACTGCTCGTGCTGCTGGTGTCCCTGCTCGCCGCGCCCGCCTTCGCCCTCGACGCCCCGCGGCTGCGCCGGCTGAGGACGCTCATCGCCGAGACCGGCGAGGAGGCCCTCCGGCCGCGGACCGTCGTCCTGGCCTCCGGCCCGCTGCTCGGCGCGGTCGCCGGACTGCTCGGCACGCTCGCCGGCTTCGGCCTCGCCCTCCTCTCCGGAGCCCCGCTCACCGCGGTCCTGTCCTGGGACGTTCCCGGGCTCGCGATCGCGCTGGCCGTGATCAGCGGCTCGGCCGCCGCGCGCCTGGCCGCGGGGCGCGGCGGGCGGCGGTACCGGGTCCGGCTCACGCTCGGCGGGCTCCTCGTCGGCGGCGGGGCGCTGGCGCTCTCCCTCTGCTTCCTGCTGCTGCCCGACGCCGATTCGGCCGTCCTCACCGCGACGACGGGCATGTGGTCGTTTCTCATCGGGTTCGCCCTACTCGTCCCCGCAACCGTGGCGCTGGCCGGAAGGTTCGCGGGACGGCTGCCGCAGCCGCTGCGCCAGGCCGTCCAGGACGCCGCCCGTCACCGGGGCCGCACCGCCTCCGGCGTCAGCGCGGCCTTTCTCGTCGCCGCGGTCTTCGCCACCGTCGCGACGGCCGCGACCAGCTACCTGGAGAGCGAAAGGCTCACCTACGACCAGTGGCTTCCCGTGGGGAACACGATGGTCTACGGAATGAGCGCCGAGACGGCCCCCGAGGTCCTGGCCGCGGTCGAGCGGGAGTTTCCGGGCGTTCCGATGACGCAGATCGACGAGTTCCACGAACGGCAGCAGGAGCAGGAGCAGGACGGCCGCTGGTTCGACTACGTCGGGACCGGCGGCCGGTGCGACGACGACTCGTGCGACAGCAGTCCGTGGGAGAGCATCGATTTCGTGGTCGCCGATCCGGAGACGGTCCGGTTCCTGGTCGGGAACCAGCCGGAGGTCGTCTCCGCCCTGGCCGCGGGCAAGGTCGTCACCTACCTCCCGGACGTCGTTCACAACGACGGTACGGCCCGCTTCGAGTCCAGCCGTTTCTCCGCGGCGGAACCGCAGCCGGTGGTCGAGCGGACCTTCTCGTTCCCCGCCGTGTACGCGACCTCGTCCATCGACCGCGTCCCCGACGTCATCTTCCCCCGGCAGGTCGTGGTCGGTACCGGGCTGAAGATCGAACCCGGGCTGTTGCTGACCGACACCCCCTTCAGCGAGGAGCAGTTCGAACGGCTGGACCGGGCGGTCGCCGAGATCACCGACAGCGAGGTCCGCGCCTACACCGAGCCCGGCTTCGACGACTCCGACGCCCTGTCGCTCCGGGTGCCCGGAGCCGTCACATCGGTGCTGGTGCTGGTCGCCGCCCTGATCGCGGCCTGGCGGGCGGCGGCCGGAGCCGGACCCCGCGTCCGGCGGCGGACGGCGGCACCCCAGGCGGGCTTCATCGCCCTGCTGGGCTGCGGCCTGAGCCTCCTGGCCGGAATCCCCCTGGGCCTGGTGGTCGCCTCCCTGCTGCCCCGGCTGAACCCGATCCCGGGCGAGGAGTACGTCATCGCCTTCGACGTCCCGTGGCTGCCGCTGCTCGGCGGCGGCGTGGCCGTGTCCCTGCTGGCGACCATGCTCATGGCCGTCCTCACCCTCGCCCGCCCGCGCCGGGCGGACGTCGAAGACCGAAGGAACCTGAAAGACGACCGCCCGCGCACCCACCGGGGGTGAACGGGCGGTCGAGAGGCCGCGACGGTCAGTCGTTCAGCCAGGCGAACATCGGGCGGAGCTTGGATCCGACCTGCTCGATCGGGTGGGCGCCCAGGTCCTCGCGGTACTTGAGGTGGTTGGGCTGGCCCGCGTCGAACTCCTCGACCAGTTCCTTGACGAACTGGCCGGACTGGATCTCGGCCAGGATCTTCTTCATCTCGGCCTTGGTGTCGGCGGTGATGACGCGCGGGCCGCGGGTGTAGCCGCCGAACTCGGCGGTGTCGGACACCGACCAGTACATCTTCTGGATGCCGCCCTCGTAGATGAGGTCGACGATCAGCTTGAGCTCGTGCAGGCACTCGAAGTAGGCGACCTCGGGCTGGTAGCCGGCCTCGACCAGCACCTCGAAGCCCGTCTTGATCAGCTCGGCGGTGCCGCCGCACAGCACGGCCTGCTCACCGAACAGGTCGGTCTCGGTCTCCTCCTTGAAGGTGGTCTTGATGCCACCCGCGCGGAGGCCGCCGATGCCCTTGGCGTAGGACAGGGCCAGCGCCCAGGCGCTGCCGGACTCGTCCTTCTCCACCGCCACGATCACCGGCACGCCGCGGCCGGCCTCGAACTGGCGGCGCACCAGGTGGCCGGGGCCCTTGGGGGCGACCATGGCCACGTCGACGCCGGCCGGGGGCTCGATCAGGCCGAAGCGGATGTTCAGGCCGTGGCCGAAGAACAGCGCGTCGCCCTCGGCGAGCTCGGGCTTGATGTCGTTCTCGTAGATGCCGCGCTGCAGGTGGTCCGGCGCCAGGATCATGATCAGGTTGGCCTCGGCGGCGGCCTCACGCGGAGTGACCACGCGCAGGCCGTCGGCCTCGGCCTTGGCACGGGACTTGGAGCCCTCGGGGAGCCCGACCCGGACGTCGACACCCGAGTCGCGCAGGGACAGCGCGTGCGCGTGACCCTGGGAGCCGTAGCCGATCACGGCGACGCTGCGACCCTGGATGATGCTCAGGTCGGCGTCGTTGTCATAGAACATCTCAGCCATGGTGGGGCTGTCTGCCTTTCTGGTGGTTACGCGCTGCGCGATTCGAGCGCGCGCAGCGAACGGTCGGTGATCGAGCGGGCGCCGCGGCCGACCGCGATCGCACCCGACTGGACCAGTTCCTTGATGCCGTACGGCTCCAGGCAACGGTACAGCGCGTCGAGCTTGTCGCGGTTACCGGTGGCCTCGATCGTCACCGCGTCGGGCGCCACGTCGACGACCTTGGCCCGGAACAGCTGCACGGTCTCCAGGACCTGCGAGCGCACGTCCGGGCCGGCCGCCACCTTGATCAGGACCAGTTCCCGCTGCACCGAGGAGTTCGGATCCAGCTCGACGATCTTGAGCACGTTGATCAGCTTGTTGAGCTGCTTGGTGACCTGCTCCAGGGGGAGCTCCTGGACGTCCACGACGATCGTCATCCGGGAGATCTCCGGGTGCTCGGTCGGGCCGACCGCCAGCGAGTCGATGTTGAACCCGCGCCGGGAGAACAGGCCCGCTATGCGGACCAGGACCCCCGGCTTGTTCTCGACGAGAACGGAGAGGGTGTGGCGGCTCATCAGTCTTCATGCTCCCAGTTCGGCGCGAGGTCGCGGGCGTACTTGATGTCGTCGTTGCTGGCTCCGGCGGCGACCATCGGCCAGACCATCGCGTCGTCGTGGACGACGAAGTCGATCACGACGGGGCGGTCGTTGATCTCCATCGCCTTCTCGATCGCCGCGTCGACCTCGGCCGCCGACTCCACCCGCAGGCCCTCGCACCCGTAGGCGTCGGCCAGCTTGACGAAGTCGGGGATGCGCTTGGAGTGCAGCTTGGTGTTGGAGTACCGGCCCTCGTAGAACAGGGTCTGCCACTGGCGGACCATGCCGAGGTTGCCGTTGTTGATCAGGGCGACCTTGATCGGGATGCCCTCGACCGCGCAGGTGACCAGCTCCTGGTTGGTCATCTGGAAGCAGCCGTCGCCGTCGATCGCCCAGACCGTCTTGTCCGGCGCGCCGACCTTGGCGCCCATCGCCGCCGGGACCGCGTAGCCCATGGTGCCCGCGCCGCCGGAGTTGATGAACGTCCCCGGGTTCTCGTAGGAGACGAACTGCGCGGCCCACATCTGGTGCTGGCCGACGCCCGCGCAGTACAGCGCGTCCGGACCGACGATCTTGCCCAGCCGCTCGATGACGTACTGCGGGGCCAGCTCGCCGTTCTCCGGCGTCTCGTAGCCGAGCGCGTAGGTGCTCTTCCAGGCGTTGAGCTGCTGCCACCAGGCAGCGTAGTCGCCGACCCGGCCGGCCGCGTGCTCGGCCTGGACCGCGACGATCAGGTCCGCGATCACCTCGCGGGCGTCGCCGACGATCGGGACGTCCGCCTGCCGGTTCTTGGAGATCTCCGCCGGGTCGATGTCGGCGTGGACGATCGCCGCGTTCGGCGCGAAGGAGCTCAGCCGCCCGGTCACCCGGTCGTCGAACCGCGCGCCCAGCGCGACGATGAGGTCGGACTTCTGCAGCGCGCCGACCGCGCCGACGGTGCCGTGCATGCCCGGCATGCCCATGTGCTGGGGGTGGCTGTCGGGGAAGGCGCCGCGGGCCATCAGCGTGGTGACGACCGGCGCGCCGGTCAGCTCGGCCAGCACCCGCAGCTCGGCGGCCGCGCGGGCCTTGATGACGCCGCCGCCGACGTACAGGACCGGCCGCTTGGCGGCGACGATCATGCGGGCCGCCTCGCGGACCTGCTTGGAGTGCGGACGGGTGACGGGGCGGTAGCCCGGCAGGCGCATCTCCTCGGGCCAGACGAAGTCGAAGGTGGCCTGCAGCGCGTCCTTGGCGACGTCGACCAGGACCGGGCCCGGACGGCCGGTGCCCGCGATGTGGAAGGCCTCGAGGATGGTGCGGCCGATGTCGCGGGGGTCGGTCACCAGGAAGTTGTGCTTGGTGATCGGCAGCGTGATCCCGGAGATGTCGGCCTCCTGGAACGCGTCGGTCCCGATCGCGCCGGACGGCACCTGGCCGGTGACCGCGACCATCGGAACGGAGTCCATGTAGGCGTCCGCGATCGGCGTCACGAGGTTGGTGGCGCCCGGCCCGGAGGTCGCCATGCAGACCCCCACCCGGCCCGTGGCCTGGGCGTAGCCCTGCGCGGCGTGCCCTGCGCCCTGCTCGTGGCGCACCAGGATGTGGCGCAGCCTCTGCGAGTCGTACAGGGGGTCGTAGGCCGGAAGGATCGCCCCGCCCGGAATCCCGAACACCGTGTCGACGCCGACGTTCTCCAGGGCCCGGACCAGCGCCTGGGCCCCGGTCATCTGCTCGGTCATCTTGCTGCTACTTCCTTAGGAAGGGAGGGAGAGGGTCGCCGGTGGCTCTCGCCTGAGCTCACCGTGCTGAGGCCAACAAAAAACCCCTCGCGCCACCAATGGGCGGTCGAGGGGAGCGCGCAAGCCTCAGTAGCTCGTGTCAGGCCGCGCGCCTGCCGAGTACTACGAGGAGAAGGTTGCCGTTCTGCACGTACCTACTTTTGCCGATGACACACCCTCAGGTCAAATCGGTGTTGCCGAGATCTCACAGGCTGAGATATGTCCGGCTCAACCGGCCTGCACCTGGAAGGGCACGCTCTCCGGCCTGATCTCGGCGTCGATCCGGTCGGCCGGCATGGGCCGGGCCACCAGGAAGCCCTGACCCCTGGCGCAGCCCATCTCCCGGAGCCGGTCCAGCTGCTCGGGGCACTCGATGCCCTCGGCCACCACGATCAGCCCCAGGTCCGAGCCGAGCCGCACGATCGTCCGGGTGAGCAGGGTGAGGGTCTCGTCACGTCCCACCCCGGACACGAACGAGGGGTCGATCTTCAGCACGTCCACCGGGAGCTGGCCCAGGTAGGCCAGCGAGGCGTACCCGGTGCCGAAGTCGTCGATGGCCAGCCGGACCCCGAGGTCGCGCAGCGCCGACAGCCGCGCCAGGTGCTGCTCGTCGCCCTGGAAGTGCTCGACCAGCACCTCCTCCTTGACCTCGAGGGTCAGGGCGTGCGGCGGCAGCCCGCTCTCGGCCAGCGCCTCGGCCACCGTCTCGGCGAACTTGGGCGCGGCGATCTGCCGGGCGGTGAGGTTCACCGACAGGCCGACCTGCCAGCCCCCGGCCCGCCAGCGGGCCACCTCGCGGCAGGCCTCGCCCAGCATCCAGGCGCCCAGCGGCACGATCAGCCCGGACTCCTCGGCCGCGCCGATGAACTCCTCCGGGGGCACCGCGACGTCCTCGCGCCGCCAGCGCAGCAGGGCCTCCACCCCGGTCACCCGGCCGCCGTCCAGCTCCACCACCGGCTGGAACTCGACGGTGAACTCCCGCTCGGCCAGCGCCCGCTGCAGGTCGCTGCCGAGCTCCAGGCGCCGCACGACGGCCGCGTGCATCTGGGTGGCGAACACCTCGACCCTGCCGCCGCCCAGCTCCTTGGCGCGGGTCATGGCCAGGTCGCCGTTGCGGATCAGGGAGGCCGAGTCCGTCTCGTCCGGGACCGGCCCCTCGTCGGTGAAGGCCACGCCGACGCTGGCGCTGAGCACGATGCCGCGGTCCCCCACCCGGTAGGGCTCGTCCGAGAGCATCCGCAGCAGCCGCTCGGCCAGGTCCACCACGGTCTGGGCGTCGGCGGACGTCTCCACCAGGACCGCGAACTCGTCGCCGCCCCAGCGCGCCACCGTGTCGTCGGCCGGCACGCAGGCCCGCAGCCGCCGCGCGGCCTGGGCCAGGACCTGGTCGCCCGCGGCGTGCCCGGCCGAGTCGTTCACCGCGGTGAAGCCGTCCAGATCCACGAAGATCACGGCGGTGAAGGGGTTGCGGCGGCTCAGCACCTGCCGGGTCCGCTCCTCCAGGTAGGCGCGGTTGGGCAGGCCGGTCAGGCCGTCGTGGAAGGTCAGATGGGTGACCTGGCGCTTGAGCGCCGCCTCCTCCGACAGGTCGCGGGTGGTGACCAGCAGCCTGCTGGGGGCGTAGCGGGAGAACGTCGACTCCGTCGGCAGCCAGGTGCCGTCGGTGGTGCGCAGCCGGCAGTGCAACCGCAGCGGCTCCCCGCGGCCGTCGAAGCACTCGCCCAGTGCCGCCTCGACGGCGGGACCGTCCTCGGGGTGCAGGAAGTCCTGGAGGGGGCGGCCCAGCAGGTCGTCCAGGGCGTGTGAGGAGCTCCACTGTTCGCCCGCGCTCATGTAGTGCACGGCGCCGGTCTCATCACAGATCAGGACGAGGTCGTCGACGCTCTCGGCCAGCGCCCGGAAGTGCTCCTCGGCGGAGCGGACCTCGCCGCGCAGCCGGTCGTTCTCGCGCAGCAGGTCGGTGAGGCGGGCGATGAGGACGAGCAGCGCCGTCCCGGTGACGATGAGCACGACCGGCTCGACCGGGTCGCCGCCGGTGAGGGTGTGACCCGCCACGAACATCGCCGAGGCCCCTGCCAGCAGCGCCGGCGCGATGCCGGGGCCGACCAGGCGCCCCCTCTGCTCGCCCCTGCGGACGCCGCCCCCCAGCCAGGGGGCCGCGCCGAGCAGCAGCAGCCCGCCGAAGCGGAAGGCCTCTCCCAGGCCGCTCACGCCGCCCGTGCCGCCGTCGCCCAGCCGCACCGCGGTGGTGATCACGTCGCCCGCGGTCAGCGCGAGCAGGGCCAGGTAGCCGGTGACGGCGGTGGGCCGCTGCCTGCGCGCGGCGCCCAGCACGAACGGCAGCAGCGCGCAGACCAGCCCGATGTCCAGCAGCGGGTAGCGCAGTTCGAGGAGGAAGTGGGCCGGGGACTCGCCGCCCTCCCGGAACAGCCGCCCGAAGATCGCGTCCCAGCCGAGCACGAAGAGCGCGGCCCCGCACACATAGGTGTCGGCCGCGTACGTGAGCCACTTCCGGGGGGTGCGCGGCAGCCGTGTCGGCGCCACGAAGCCCATCGCCAGGGGCAGGAGCGCCGCGAGATAGAACAGGTCGCCCAGGGACAGCGTCACCGTCGTGACGTCCAGGACGATGCGGGAGAGCGCGCTGGTCGCCGCGCCCACGCCCCAGCAGGCCGCGGCGGCGGCGAACCAGCGCCAGGACTCCATGCCCGGCCGCTGCCGGGAGGCGTACACCAGGCTCGCGCAGGCGGCGACGCCGGCTCCCGCCGCGAACCAGTCGCCGGTCCAGCCGAGCAGCAGACCCAGCAGGGAGAGACCGGTCAGCAGGGACACGGCGCTCAGCGGCAGGGCCCACACCGGGATCCGGTGCCGCTCCTTCTCGCCTGTCATCGTCGCTCGTGCTCCTGGTTCGCGGAGCCTCCTCGGCGAGGGCTCGTTCCCGGCCTTACCGGTGGGCTCAAAAACTGCCTGCGTCCACGTCCTGGCGCAGTGAGGTCGGGGATCTCATCGTGCCCCTCAATGTACGTTCCGTAGGTCACGGAGCGATTGAGGGTCAGTGCCCATCCGGCGACAAAATCTCACGGCCCGTAATCACCGCTGGGCAGGGCGTACGAGAGATTACCGATCTGTGATCGGACAGACAGAGGAGTGCAGCCGGAGGGACAGCACCCGATCACTGTCGGCGACGGCCCCCCTCCCCGCAGGGTGGGCTGCCGGCGACCGCGGGCTCAGGCCTGGCCCAGGCGCTCCAGGATGATCTCCCGGGCGCGGGCCGCGTCGGCCTGGCCCCGGCTGGCCTTCATCACCGCGCCGACCAGGGCGCCGGCCGCGGCGACCTTGCCGTCGCGGACCTTCTGCGCGGCGTCGGCGTTGTCGGCGATCACCTTCTCGACGATGGCGACCAGCTCGCCCTCGTCGGAGACGACCTTGAGGCCGCGGGCCGCGACGACCTCGTCCGGGGTGCCCTCCCCGGCCAGCACGCCCTCGAAGACCTTGCGGGCGAGCTTGTCGTTGAGCTCGCCGGCGTCGACGAGCGCCTGGATGCGGGCGACCTGCTCCGCGGTGACCGGCAGCGCGGACAACTCGACGCCCTGGGCGGTGGCGGTGCGCGACAGCTCGTTCATCCACCACTTGCGGGCGGCGGCGGGCGAGGCCCCGGCCGCGACGGTCTCCTCGATGAGGTCGAGGGCGCCCGCGTTGATCACGTCGCGCAGCTCCTCGTCCGACAGGGACCAGGCCTCCTTCACCCGGACCCGGCGCGCGGCCGGCAGCTCCGGCAGGCCCGCCCGGATCTCCTCGACCCACTCGCGGGCCGGGGCGACCGGGACGAGGTCGGGCTCGGGGAAGTAGCGGTAGTCCTGCGCCTCCTCCTTGGACCGGCCGGGGCTGGTGGTGCCGGTGTTCTCGTGGAAGTGCCGGGTCTCCTGGACGATCTTCCCGCCGGCGTCGAGGACCGCGGCCTGCCGCTCGATCTCGTGGCGGACCGAGCGCTCCACGCTGCGCAGCGAGTTGACGTTCTTGGTCTCGGTGCGGGTTCCCCACTGCGAGGCGCCCTTGAGCATGAGCGAGACGTTGACGTCGCAGCGCATGGAGCCCTCCTCCATGCGCACGTCCGAGGCGCCCAGCGCCCGCACGAGCTCGCGCAGCTCGGTGGCGTAGGCCTTGGCGACCAGCGGGGCCTTCTCCTCGGTGGCCTCGATCGGCTTGGTGACGATCTCGATCAGCGGGATGCCGGCCCGGTTGTAGTCGACCAGCGAGTGCACCGCGCCGTGGATGCGGCCGGTCGCGCCGCCGACGTGGGTGGACTTGCCGGTGTCCTCCTCCAGGTGGGCGCGCTCGATGCCGATCCGGTACGTCTCGCCCTCGACCTCGACGTCCAGGTAGCCGTCGAAGCAGATCGGCTCGTCGTACTGCGAGATCTGGAAGTCCTTCGGCATGTCCGGATAGAAGTAGTTCTTCCGGGCGAAGCGGCACCACTCGGCGATCGAGCAGTTCAGCGCCAGGCCGATCCGGATCGCGTACTCGATGGCCTTCTCGTTCACCACCGGCAGCGAGCCGGGCAGGCCCAGGCACACCGGGCACACGTGGGTGTTGGGCGCCCCGCCGAACTCCGTGGGGCAGCCGCAGAACATCTTGGAGGCCGTGCCCAGCTCGATGTGGGTCTCGATGCCCAGCACCGGCGAGTACTTGGCCAGGGCCTCGTCAAAGGGAACAAGCGTCGTCACAGCGCGGGAGCCTTTCGAAGCAGCGGGCCGCCCCAGCGGTCCTCCAGTGCCTTCTCGACCGCGGCGCCCACCCGGTAGCAGCGGTCGTCGGCCAGGACGGGGGCCATGATCTGCAGGCCGACCGGCAGGCCGTCCTCGTCGGCCAGTCCGCACGGGACCGAGATGGCCGCGTTGCCCGCCATGTTCGACGGGATGGTGCACAGGTCGGCCAGGTACATGGCCATCGGGTCGTCGGCGCGCTCCCCGATCGGGAAGGCCGTCGTCGGGGTGGTCGGCGAGATGAGCACGTCGACCTGGCCGAAGGCCGCCTCGAAGTCCCGGGCGATCAGGGTGCGCACCTGCTGGGCCTTGCCGTAGTAGGCGTCGTAGTAGCCCGACGACAGGGCGTAGGTGCCCAGGATGATGCGGCGCTTGACCTCGGGGCCGAACCCGGCGGCGCGGGTGAGGGCCATGACCTCCTCGGCCGAGCGGGTGCCGTCGTCGCCGACCCGCAGGCCGTAGCGCATCGCGTCGAACCGGGCCAGGTTGGAGGAGGCCTCGGACGGGGCGATGAGGTAGTAGGACGACAGGGCGTAGTCGAACGACGGGCAGGAGACCTCGACGACCTTGGCGCCGAGCGACTCCAGCAGCTCGACCGTCTCGTTGAAGCGGTTGAGCACACCCGCCTGGTAGCCCTCACCGGAGAACTCCTTGACGACGCCGATCCGCAGCCCGGCCACGTCGGCCTGACGGGCCGCCTCGACGACCGGCGGGACCGGCTCGGAGATCGAGGTGGAGTCGCGCGGGTCGTGGCCGGAGAACGCCTCGTGCAGCAGCGCCGCGTCCAGGACGTTGCGGGCGAACGGGCCGGGGGTGTCCAGCGAGGAGGCGAACGCGACCAGGCCGAAGCGGGACGAGCCGCCGTAGGTCGGCTTCATGCCGACCAGGCCGGTGACCGCCGCGGGCTGGCGGATCGAGCCTCCGGTGTCGGTGCCGGTGGCCAGGGGCGCCTCGTAGGCGGCCACGGCCGCCGAGGAGCCGCCGGAGGAGCCTCCGGGGATGCGGGAGAGGTCCCACGGGTTGCTGGTCGGGCCGTAGGCGCTGTTCTCCGTGGAGGAGCCCATCGCGAACTCGTCCATGTTGGTCTTGCCCAGGATCACCAGGCCCGCCTCGCGCAGCCGGGTGGTGACCGTCGCGTCGTACGGCGGCACCCAGCCCTCGAGGATCTTGGAGGCGCAGGTGGTGGGCATGTCCTTGGTGGTGAACACGTCCTTGTGCGCGATCGGCACGCCGGCCAGCGGCCCGAGCTCCTCGCCCGCGGCGCGCCGGGCGTCGACGGCGGCGGCCTGCTCCAGCGCGCGCTCGGCGGACACGTGCAGGAAGGCGTTGACCTTGCCCTCGACCTGCTCGATGCGCTCCAGGTGCGCCTGGGCGACCTCGACTGCGGTGGTCTCGCCGGAGGCGATGAGTTCGCCCAGCTCGGCTGCGGTCTTGAAGATCATCAGTCTTCCTCCTCCAGGATCCGCGGCACCCGGAAACGCTCTTCCTCGGCGGCCGGGGCCCCCGAGAGCGCCTCGGCGTTGCTCAGCGTCTGCTGTACCTCGTCGGGCCGGAAGACATTGGTGATCGGCAGGGCGTGGGTGGTCGGCGGAATGTCCTCGGCCGCCACCTCCTGCACCCGCGCGACCGCGGAGACGATCGCGTCCAGCTGGACGGCGAAGTGCTCGAGCTCTTCCTCGCCTAGGGCCAGCCGGGACAGCCGAGCGAGGTGCGCGACCTCGTCACGGGTGATGGACATAGGGATAGCCGTTTCGGAGTGATCGACTGGGATTCGCCTCCATCCTATGGCCAACCCGTCTTCCACCCGACCCGTCTTCGGCCGTCCCGCCTCCCGGCGCGGACGCCGCGAGCAGGTGTTTCAGGTCACGGGCTCGGGGGCGCGGCGCAGCCTGCCGCGCAGCCACTCGGTGGCGGCGGCGCTCTCCATGGGGCGGCCGAAGTACCAGCCCTGCCCCATGTCGCAGCCCATCTCCCGCAGGCTCCCGGCGATCTCGGTGTCCTCCACGCCCTCGGCCACCGAGCGCAGCCCCAGGGTGCGCACCAGCTCCACGATCGAACGGACGATCACCGCGTCCTCCGCCGAGGAGGTCAGCCTCCGGATGAAGGAGGCGTCGATCTTGACCTCCTTGACCGGCAGGCGCTTGAGCCGCACCAGCGAGGAGTAGCCGGTGCCGAAGTCGTCGAGGCTGAGCGGGATGCCCAGGTCGGCCAGGGTGCGGACGGTCTCGGAGGCATAGGCGGACTCGTTCATGAGGATCCGCTCGGTGATCTCCAGCCCGAAGGCGTCGGGCGGCAGGTCGCGCTCCAGCAGTTCGGCGGTGATCGTCTCGGCGAGCTGCCCGTCCAGCAGGTCGCGCCCGGAGACGTTGACGGTCACCGGAGCGCGCAGCCCCGCCCCCCACCACTGGTGCGACTGGGCCAGCGCCTCGCGCACCACGTAGTGGGTGATGGACTTCATGAGGTAGGTCTGTTCGGCCAGCGGCAGGAACTCCTCGGGCCCGATCAGCCCGCGTTCGGGGTGCCGCCAGCGCAGCAGCCCCTCCATCCCGGCCAGTTCCCCGTCGCGCAGCCTGATCTTGGGCTGGTAGTGCAGTTCCAGCTCCCGGCGGTCGATGCCCCTGCGCAGGTCGCCGAGCAGGCCGAGGCGGGCCGGGGAGTTGCGGTCGCTGGCCGGACTGTAGATCTCCACGCCCGAACGGCTCTCCTTGGCCACGTACATGGCGACGTCGGCGCGCTGCAGCAGCAGTTCGAAGTCGGGGGCGTGGTCGGGGCACAACGCGATGCCGACGCTGCCCTCCAGGTCGAAGGTCATGCCGTCCAGGCGCACCGGCTCGCTCAGCGCGGCGCGCAGCCGCACCGCGACCTCGCGGGCGGCGTGAACGTCCCGGACCGACGGCAGCAGCACCGCGAACTCGTCGCCGCCGAGCCTGGCCACCAGGTCTCCGGGGCGGACGCTGTGCGTCAGCCGGTGGGCGATGATCTGCAGCAGCCGGTCGCCGGTGGCGTGGCCCAGGGTGTCGTTGACCTCCTTGAAGCGGTCGAGGTCGATGAGGAAGAGCCCCACCCCGCGGGTGTGGTCCCCCCGGTCGCGCCGCTGCCGGGCGGCGGTGAGCGCCTCCTGGGAGCGGGCGATGAGCAGCTTGCGGTTGGGCAGTCCGGTGAGCCCGTCGTGCAGCGCCTGGTACTCCCGGCGGACCGAGGCGGAGGCGGTGAGGTAGACGGCGGTGAAGGGCAGCACGATCAGCGGGACGAAGGCCGGGGAGCGGTCCATCGCCACCACCACGATCGGCGCCAGCCCGAGCAGGGCGAGATGGGCCAGCAGCTGGTAGCCCAGGTCCCAGCGCAGCACCCGCAGCAGGGACACCCGCTCGTGCAGCGCCACCGCGCCGCCGACCAGGACGTCGTTGGCGACGAAGTACACCATGCCGGCCAGCATCACCGGGGCCAGGTCGGCTCCGGCGGGCACCCAGACGTGGTCGGGGTCGGCGGAGATGCCGAAGCCCCACAGGACCGCGCCCGCCGCCGCCTGCGCCAGCGCGAACTGGGCCACGTTGAAGGCGGTGCGGTGCGCGGACTGGCGGCGGAAGACCCCGCGGATCACCAGCGCGACGGAGTGCAGCGCGATCGCCAGCGGCAGCCCCGCGTACAGCAGGGCGGCGAAGGTGAAGGTGGTCGAGGTGGTGGCGCTGTTGGCCTCGGTGGAGCCGGGGGTGATGATCGGTTTGAGCTCACCGAAGACGATGAAGGCCGCCAGCAGCCAGAACACCGGGTTGGCCAGGCCCGCTTCGAGATCACAGGAGGTCAGCCCGGAGAGCGCCGCGGCCAGCACGACGGCACCGACCGCGGTGATCGCGATCAGGTAGATCCACAGCGGCGAACCGGTCCGGGGCCGGGTGTCCCGGGTGTTGTTCGGGTCCTTCATTCAGCTTCCTCAGTGGCACACCGGATTGAGGCTTCAAACAGGTGCTCATGAGGAGGGTAAGGCTTTCCCTCTGCTTTACGAAACCGGATGCGTACGTTCTGTTACAGATGGGCGGCCAGCGATATCCATACAAAGCGGGATATCGCTGCCGCTTCCTACACTTCGCAGAGTGCTGCTCATCACTCCGGGTTCAGCGTTACACCCCTGGCCACATCCGGCCCCTGCTCCAGCAGCACCCGGAAACCCGCCTCGTCGAGGATGGGAACGCCCAGCTCAACGGCCTTGTCGTACTTCGATCCGGCGTTCTCGCCCACCACCACGAACGAGGTCTTCTTCGACACCGATCCGGCGGCGCGGCCCCCGAGGTGCTGGATCGCCTCCTTGGCCGAGTCGCGGCTGAAGCCCTCCAGCGAGCCGGTCACCACGACGCTCAGGCCCGCCAGCGGACGGGGACTCTCCTCGGCCTCGGCGTCCTCCAGCAGGACCCCGGCGTCCTTCCACTTGCGCACGATCTCGCGGTGCCAGTCGACCTTCCACCACTCGATGATCGACTGGGCGATCGTCGGGCCGATGCCGTCGACCGCGGTCAGCTCCTCCTCGGTGGCGCTGAAGATCCGGTCGAGGGAGCGCATCTCCCGGGCGAGGTCCTGGGCCGCGCGCGGCCCCACATGCCGGACGGACAGCGCCACCAGCCACCGCCACAGCGGCTTGGTCTTGGCCTTCTCCAGCTCGGCCAGCAGGGTGTGCACGACCTTCTTCGGAGTGCCGTTGGTGTTGGCGAAGAAGGTGACCACCTTCTCCTCGCCGGTCTTCGGGTCGATCTTCGGGGTGCCCGACGCGGCGTCCAGGACCAGGTTGCGGATCGGCAGCAGCTGCTCCTCGGTCAGGTGGAAGAGGTCGCCCTCGTCCTTGACCGGGGCGTCCACCGGTTCCAGCGGCTGGGTGAGCGCGGTGGCCGCGACGTAGCCGAGCGCCTCGATGTCCAGCACCCTGCGGCTGGCCAGGAAGTAGATGCGCTCCCGCAGCTGGCCCGGACAGAACCGCGTGTTCGGGCAGCGGATGTCCTTGTCGCCCTCCTTGGCGTAGGCCAGCACCGTGTGGCACTCCGGGCAGCGCTCGGGCATCGTGAACTCGCGCTCGGTGCCGTCCCGCAGTTCCACGACCGGCCCGACGATCTCGGGGATCACGTCGCCGGCCTTGCGCAGCACCACGGTGTCGCCGATGCGCACGCCCTTGCGCACCACCTCGAAGGCGTTGTGCAGAGTGGCCCGCTCGACCGTCGACCCGGCCACCGAGATCGGCTCCATCACGCCCCACGGGGTGACCCGGCCGGTGCGCCCGACACCGACCTTGATGTCGAGCAGCTTCGTGCGCACCTCCTCCGGCGGGTACTTGAAGGCGATCGCCCAGCGCGGGGCCCGGCTGGTGGACCCCAGGCGCCGCTGGATCGCGCGGTCGTTGACCTTCACCACCACGCCGTCGATCTCGTACGCGGGGTCGTGCCGGTGCTCGCCGTAGTAGGCGATGTACTCCTTGACGCCCTCCAGGTCGGGCACCACCCGGTACAGGCCGCTGACCGGCAGCCCCCACCGGCCGAACAGCTCGTAGGTCTCGCTCTGGCTCCGCGGGACCGGCGGGCCGCCCTCCCAGGCGCCGTAGCCGTGGACGATCATGTCCAGCGGGCGCTGCCGGGTGATCTTGGGGTCCTTCTGGCGCAGCGAGCCGGCGGCGGTGTTGCGCGGGTTGCGGAAGGGCTCCTCGCCCTCGGCCGCCCGCTTCTCGTTGAGCTTGTCGAAGGTCTCGACCGTCATGAAGACCTCGCCGCGGATCTCCACCAGGTCCGGCACGTCCTCGCCGGCGAGCCTGGTGGGGATCGAGGCGATCGTCCTGATGTTGTTGGTGACGTCCTCGCCCTGGACGCCGTCGCCGCGGGTCACCCCGCGCACCAGCAGGCCCTTCTCGTAGGTCAGCGCGATCGCCAGGCCGTCGATCTTCAGCTCGCACAGGTAGCCGTCGGTCGGCGTGCCGCCCAGCCCGACCTCCAGGCGCTCGGCCCAGACGGTGAGCTCGTCGAAGTCCATCGCGTTGTCCAGGCTCTGCATCCGCTCCAGATGCTCCACCGTCGCGAAGTCCGTGATGATCTCGCTGCCGACCACCTGCGTCGGCGAGTCCGGGGTCGCCAGCTCGGGGTAGGCGTCCTCCAGCTCCTGCAGCTCGCGCAGCTTCAGGTCGTACTCGATGTCGCTGAGCACCGGCTGGTCCAGGACGTAGTAGCGGTAGTTGGCGTCCCGCAGCTCACGCACCAGCTCGGCGTGGCGTTCCGCGCTGCTCAACTCTTCCGACCTCCTGGCTCGTTCCGACCCGACCCCGCTCGTCCGGGGGGCGGCCCCCGGACCCCCGCAGAGGGGAACACCCGATCCTCGCTTAGCCGCGGTCGGCTGTTCCCTCCATCTTCCCGCCCGGCACTGACACTTTGAGGCCCTCACTCAGGGGTGTCGGCCAGCGTTCCGGCGGCCTTGACGCAGTGCGCGAGAGCCTGCCGGACATACCGTGGCGAAGCCCCCGCCAGCCCGCAGGCGGGGGTGACCACGACCTGCCGCGCCAGGGAGTCAGGGCGGATGCCCAGCCGCCGCCACAGCTCCCGGACCGGCCGGACGGACCGCGCGGGCTCCGGCAGCGGGGAGTCCGTCCCGGGGACGACCCCGAAGAAGAACGCCACGCCGTCCTCGATGGCCTCGCCGATGACCTCGTCGCCCTTGGCACCGATCGCCGACGGCTCCACCGACAGGCCCCGCGCCCCCGCCCCCAGGAGCACCTGGAACGGGACGTCCCGGGCGCAGCAGTGCACGATCGGGAAGGCGTCCGCGGCCTCCAGGACCTTGCGCAGCCCCTCCTGGACGACCGGCGCGGCCACCGAGCGCAGGGTGCGGAATCCGCTGGCCGTCGGAACCCGCCCCGCCAGGACGGCCGGCAGCGAGGGCTCGTCCAGCTGCAGCAGGATCTCCGCCTGCGGCAGCCTCCGCCGCACCTCGGCCACATGCCCTCGGACGCCCTCCGCCAGCGACTCGATGAGGTCGCGGACGGCCCCGGCGTCGCGCAGCGCCCGCTCTCCCGCCGGCAGCTCGATCGAGGCGGCCAGCGTCCAGGGGCCGCAGACCTGGAGCTTGACCGGCCCCTCGGGGGCCCTCTCCTCCAGCAGGTCCAGGTCCCACTTCAGATAGTCGTGGGCGCGCCGCAGGTCCACGCCGGGCCGGTCGGCGAAGCGCCAGCCGGACGGCTGCAGGTGCACCGGCAGTTCCACCAGGAACGCCGCGCCGCGGCCGACCATGTCGGCGCCCGGCCCTCGGCCGGGCAGTTCGGGTAGATGGGGCAGGGGCAGTTCTCCGAGCACGATCTCGGCGATCTCGGCCGTATCCGTTCCCGGATACGACCCCACACCCGTCGCGCTCGCCTCAGGCCAGGGAAAACTCACAACCCCATTCTGCCGGGCTCCGACGGTGCCCTATTCTGCGCGCCATGCGCGCACGCCCGGTGATCGCGGCCTGCCTCGTCCTGACGGCGGCCTGCGGCGGGTACTCCCCTCCAGGTTCTCTTTCCCTTCGTGAGCTGCCCCGGCCCGACGTGTGCCGGAAGATCCCTGTGGAGGTCGTCGAGAAGGCGCTGGGCGCCTCTCCTTCCAGGTGCGCCATCGACGTGCAGAAGGACACATACGGCGCGCGCTTCCAGGGCCTCGCGAAGAAGAAGCCCGTGGCGCTCGTCGTGTCCTACCAGCGCCGGTACGACCCGAAGACGGGCCTGGACATGTGGCAGGTCCACGGGGTCGCCGAGGGCGAGAGGTCGCTTCTCATCGGAGTGGGCGAAGGAGCCCTCTTCGATCCCTCCACGGCCACCATGCTGGCCGTCTCCAAGCACCTGCTCGTCACCGTGGGAGTCCAGTCCGCCGGGGAGCTGTCCCGGGAGGGGCTGCCGGACCGGCTGCTGCCCGTGCTGGAGGCCGCCTTGGCGCAGGGGGAGGACGCCATCGTCACGCCCTCGCCCTGGAGCGGTCCTCCCACCGGCCCCGGAGATCGCCCGGCTTCTTAGTGTTTTCCTGGTGATATCGAGTTTTCTCCAGACAAGAGAGTGTGACGCGGGTTACTCTCGTGGAACGGTCCCGCCAAGGCATGAAGGGGTTCCACGGGAGTGATGACCATCCTCGGTCTGGTCGCGGGCGCGCTCACCACCGGCTGCTGGCTGCCGCAGTTGCTGCGGACCTGGCGGACCCGGTCCACGGACGACTTCTCCTGGGTCTATCTGGGCCTGCTGATGTGCGGCGTGGGCATGTGGCTCGCCTACGGCCTGGTACGGCACGACGCGGCGATCACCGTGGCGAACGCCCTCACCCTGCTGGCCCTGCTGGCCATCGCCGCGTTCAAGGCGCAGTCCGCGCCGGGCGCCGGCCCGGCCGCCCTGCGGGCTCAGCCCACCAGGGCCGCGGAGGAGATCGTCGCCGACCCCAGGACGGTCTCGCCGTCGTAGAGCACCGCCGCCTGGCCCGGGGCCACGCCCTGGGCGGGGGTCAGCAGCCGCAGCCGCAGCCTGCCGTCCTCGATCACCGGCTCGCAGTCGTGGACGGCCCCGTGGGCCCGCAACTGCACCTGGCAGCGCCCCGGCAGCCCGCCGTCCAGGCCGATCAGACCCTCCGCGACGATCTCGTCGACGTTCAGCGCCTCGCGCGGCCCGACCCGCACGGTGTTGGTGACCGGGGAGATGTCCAGCACGTACCGCGGCTTGCCGTCCGGGGCGGGAGTGCCGATCCGCAGCCCCTTGCGCTGGCCCACGGTGAACCCGTACGCGCCCTCGTGCTCCCCGACGACCTCGCCGTTCTCGTCGACGATCGGGCCCTTCTCCGCGCCGAGCCGCCCCGCCAGGAACGCCCGGGTGTCGCCGTCGGCGATGAAGCAGATGTCGTGGCTGTCGGGCTTGTCGGCGACCTGGAGGCCGCGCCGCTCGGCCTCCCGCCGGATGTCGGCCTTGGTGGTGTCTCCCAGCGGGAAGATCGCGTGCCGCAGCTGCTCGCGGGTGCACACCGCCAGCACGTACGACTGGTCCTTGCCCTCGTCCACGCCGCGCCGCAGCACCCCGTCGGAGACCCGGGCGTAGTGGCCGGTGCAGACCGCGTCGAAGCCCAGCGCCAGCGCCCGGTCCAGCAGCGCGGCGAACTTGATCTTCTCGTTGCAGCGCAGGCACGGGTTGGGCGTGCGACCCGCCGCGTACTCGGCCACGAAGTCGGCCACCACGTCGTGGTCGAACCTCTCGGCCATGTCCCACACGTAGAAGGGGATGCCGATCACATCGGCGGCCCGGCGCGCGTCCCGGGAGTCCTCGACGGTGCAGCAGCCCCGCGCGCCCGTCCGGTAGGACTGCGGGTTGCTGGACAGGGCCATGTGCACCCCGGTGACGTCGTGGCCCGCCTCGGCCACCCGGGCGGCGGCCACCGCCGAGTCGACGCCGCCCGACATGGCGGCAAGCACGCGAAGAGTCATGGTCTCGCCAGGATATCCGGCGACGTCTCCCCCCGGGGCCGCGTGAAGGCCGTAGCATGGTCGGCGATATGGGCATCTTCAAGCGATCGCGCGGTGGCGCGTCTGCGTCCGCGGCCATCGGCGTGTTCTGGGAGCAGTGGCCCCGGCTGCGCGACGACATCGAGGGGAACGCCGGCGAGGCGGTCCCCGCCGAGGCGCGCGACCGGCTCGACGAGCTGGTCCGGGCCATTCACCCGGAGCTGACGTGGGAGCTCGACGCGCAGCGGCGCCGCCTCACGCTCACCGGCGGCGGCCTGGCCGAGCCGCGCGGCGTGGCCGAGCGCTGGCGCAAGAAGCGCCCCAAGCGCGACCCGTGGACGTTCCACGCCGCCCGCCAGGCCGACCCCGAGCGCCTCACCGGCACGCTCGCGCTCGGCGACCACGAGTTCGACCTCTCCTACGTCAAGCTCGGCATGCGGGTCGACCAGGCCCGTGCCCGCGTGGACATCTCGGCCTACCACCCCGACTTCCTCTTCGTGGACGAGGAGACCCGGCTCCAGGTCGCCTTCCGGGTGCTGGACTGGGCCCTGGGCGAGGACGACGTGGCCCGCTGGATCGGCAAGGTCTCCATCGCGGTCGAGCCGCCCATCGACTCCCTGCCCCCCGCGCTGCTCGCCTCGGTCGTGGAGCAGATAGCCGAACCTTTTAAGGAGGGGGCGTGGCTCACGGGCGAGGGCCGCACCCCCCGAGGCCACCCCGCCCAGATCGCGGTCCGCTTCCCGCTGCACCGCCAGGACCACCCGCTGTGCGAGGTCCACGTGGCCGTCACCCTCCCCTACGCCCACAGCAACCCCGACCTCCTGCCGGTCGGCTCCTCCGCCTCGGCCCTCCGCCGGGCCGAGCAGCACCTGGCGTCCCTCCCCGGCGCCGTCCTCGCCCTCCGCGAGACCGGCGACGGCCGCCGCGTCTTCCACCTCTACGCCGACCCCGACTCGGGCGTCATCTCCGAACTCGACCAGTTCGCCGCCTCCTGGCCCGAGGGCCGCGCCAAGGTCGACTCCCGCCCCGACCCCGCCTGGCAGGCCCTGGCCCCCTACCGACACTGACGTTTCCTTGGTTTTTCGGGGGAAAAACGCCTTATTTGTCGAGTTAACACATCACCTGTCGCCGAACTCCCGAATTTCGGAGTGGCACAGGATTGCATGACCGCTTCCCGGAGCCGCGGCGAGCGGCGTACCGCCGCGGAGAGCCGAACCCGAGGCATCCGGCGCACTTTCCGTTGCGTCTAAGTTATGTGAGAATGACCGATACGGGAACGGTGCCCACGCCAAGAGAAGCCAGGTCGATGTCGATATGGACTTGAGACACCCGAAACCGCCTTTTTGGACGCGTCCGATAACGCCGCACGGCTCCTCGTGATGGGTTACGATCCGTCCATGACACAACCCGGCCTGGGCAGGAACTCGAACTTCGACTGGGACGAGTTCAACCCGGAATCCTACCTCAAGCACAATTATGCCGAGGCCAGGAAAGACGATATCCGTTTCGTTTCGACCATCGGCGATTTCTTTCTCGAACAACTGGGCGGACGGAACGCGCTCCGGGGCGTCGACGTGGGCTCCGGCACCAATCTCTATCCCGCGCTGGCCATGCTCCCCTTCTGCCGGGAGATCACGCTCATCGAGCGCTCCGAGGCCAACCGGAGGTGGCTGGAGCGGGAGATCCGCGGCTACACCCCGGTCTGGGAGCCCTTCTGGCGGGAACTGGCCGTGAAAGAGCGCTATCCCGAGGTGGGCGATCCGGTGGGCGCCCTCGCCGAGCGGGCGGTGGTCGAGCCGGGCAGTATCTTCGACCTTCCCCGTAACAAATGGGAAATAGGCACGATGTTCTTCGTCGCGGAATCCATCTCCGCAGATGTGGAGGAGTTCCGCGAGGGACTGCGCCGTTTCATCGGCAGCCTCGTTCCAGGAGCTCCGTTCGCGGCCGGCTTCATGGAGAACTCCCAGGGGTACAAGGTCGACGGGCGCCTCTTCCCCGCGGTCGCCATCACCGACAACGACATTCGGGACTGTCTGAAAGGCCTCGTCGAGGACGATCTCCGGTTCGCCTTCGAGAGCGTCGGGGCCCACCCCCTGCGTCACGGATACACCGGAATGATCCTGGCCTGTGGCCGGAAACGACAGGACGACACCGAAACAGAGACCTGACGAATGAAGATTCAGCCGCGCCAGCAGATCATCGACATCTGGACAGCACTCGTACGGTCGGCGATGCAGGACGGGAAGTGGTCGTGGGGCGGCAGGGTGCAGCCCAACTCCATCAGCGACGCCGAACAACTGCTCTGCATCATGTATCCGGCCTCGGTCCTGCCCTACTTCAAGGTCGACCTGCCGGACGAGACCTCCGAGGACGTGGCGCTCTCCCTGGCCGGGCTGGGCAGCGAGGTCATCCCCCAGATGATCGTCGACCTCGTCGCCGAGTACCTGGAGACCTACACCACCGAGGACGGGACACCGCTGTTCGGCGGCGGCAGCTACTTCCACAGCGCGGAGGAGGGCAAGGACCCCACCTCGGCCCAGCTGACGCTCGACGTGGTGGACTCCTTCTCCATGTCCGTCTCGCTGATGCTCTACACCATCGGCTTCCTGCGGACCTTCCGCGGCGTGGTCCGCGACCCCGGCCGGATCGTCCGGCTGGAATCGCTGGAGCAGCAGGCCAGCAAACGGCTCACCGCGGCGATGGTGGGCCTGCTGCGCAGCTTCACGGTCAACGCGTTCCCTCCGGACTCTCCGCAGGGCCGGAACCTGCTGCGCAGCGTCAACCAGGCGGGCGGCTCCGTGACGCAGGTGACCGACGACCTCCAGTACGCCCTGCGCGAGGTCCGCGCCTCCGTCCGGGACTTCACCATCGGCTCGGGGCAGACCGGAAAGCTGGAGAACACCCGGCTGCTCTTCGAGGTGGGCTGGAGCTGGGGGGTGGTGAAGGACGCCCCGCCGATCGACACCCCGGCGGACGTCGGCCGCCAGCCCGAGGGGTACGCCCAGGACGCGCCCTTCCTGTACTTCACGGTGAACGCCCTGGACGGCATCGCCGACCTCTTCTCGCCCCGCACCGTCGTGCTGCGCCTGCTGGACGAGGAGCAGCAACGGCTCGCGCAGGCGCTGCGCCTGCGCTGGCAGCTCACCCAGAACTACTGGTCCGCCATCGCGACCTTCGGCGACCGCCGCTGGCCGCTGGAGGACATCCCCTGGAGGACCACCGACAGCAAGGAGTCGGACTACTACAGCCTCCTGATCACCTCGATGGTCGTCCAGGAGCTGGAGAGCTCCCAGGCCCCTGACGACCGGATCCGGCGGCTCAGCGCCGTCCTGGAGGAGCTCGCCCAGCGCGGCCGGATCACCCGCCGCGCCACCTCCGGCGACTGGGGGGTGCGCTTCCACTCCCCCGGCACCAGGATCGGCCTGATCGGCGCCGACGAGGCCGGCGGCCCCCCGCTGCTCTGGCAGGTCTACGACTACTCCGCCCTGCTGCTCAAGCGTGCCCTCCGGCTGGCCGACCTCGCCCGCAACGTCAGTCTGCAGGACAAGCTCATCTCGCTCAGCGACCAGGTGTGGGACCACCTGATGCTCCGGCAGATCAACTCCGGTCCGAGCCAGGGACTGTGGGACCAGCCCAGGAACGTCTATCCCCAGCTGGAGCCCGACGAGAACGGCCATCTGCCGTCCTGGTACCTCACCGAGCGCGTCATCGAGTGCATGGTGGTGGCGACCGAGCTGGTCTCCTCTTCGACCCTGCAGAGTCCGCGGCTGTTCGAGCACGCCCGCGACCTGCTCAACGAGGCCGACCGCCTGTACGACTACGAGGTGCTCAAAGGGCTCGCCGCGGAGGGCGGGGGGCTCCGGTCGGAGCTGGAGAGGGCGCGCAGGAGCCTGATCCGGGCCCGCGAGGTGCTCTCCGACCGTCCTGGCACCTCCGTGTCGATCGCCATGGAGGTGCTGCGCTTCCTGGACCAGCAGGAACTCGCGCGCAAGGACGCGGACCGGCACACCGTCGCCGACCGGGGGGTCGTCTGACGTGCTGATCATCGCCACCTCCGACAAGGGCGGCACCGGCCGTTCCGTCACCACCTGCAACGTGGCCTACCGGCGGGCGCTGCGCGGCAGTGACGTCTGCTACCTGGACTTCGACTTCGGCTCCCCCACCTCAGGCGCGATCTTCAACGTGGAGAACGTCACGCACGGCACCGCGGACGGGGGGCTGCACTCCTACCTCCAGGGAGTGCGGGCCGAACCGCACCGGGTGGACGTCTGGACCGAGTCAGAGAGGTCCGGGCAGTTGTCGCGCCCGCCCGGAGCCGGCCGGCTGGTCCTGCTGCCCGGCGACCTGAGCGGCGGCGAGTTCTCCATGAACGCCGAGGTGGTCGAGCGCTGCGTGAAGCTGCTCATCCGGCTGCAGGAGGAGTTCGACCTGGTGCTGATGGACCTCAGCGCGGGCCGGTCCCACGCGGCCGAGATGGTGCTCACCGCCACCGCCCTGCCCCAGATCAAGGAGATGGGGGTGCGCTGGCTGGTCTACCACCGCTGGACGCGCCAGCATGTCAGCTCGGCCGCGAGCCTGGTCTACGGCAGGCGCGGGCTACTGGCGGCCGGAGCCGAGCGCGGGCACGACCGCGACGAACTCCTGGACCGGATCCGTTTCGTGCGCACCGCGTTCGTCGACCCGTCCGGGCCCGGTGTCGCGGCGCTGCGCTCCACCCAGGAGACCTGGCTGCGCCGGATCAACGAGGACCTCAAGGAGCGGGCCAGGCTGGCCGGCCTCGGCCGCAGCATGGCGATCGCGACGGTGCCTCTCGATCCGGTCCTGCAGTGGCGGGAGCAGCTGATCTCCGACGAGGACGTCTGGAACGGCATCGCCAACCAGCAGACGGTCGACGCCTTCGAGGAACTGGCCGAAGCGGTCCTCGGCGAGAAGGCGTGGGCCAGACTGTGAAGGTTCCCGATACCGACTTCGAGGTGGTCACCGCCCGGCCCCGGATCGCCTCGGTCCCGCTGTCCCACCTGTCGGTGGAACTCGGCCATCTGTACATGGAGGACTTCGGCCGGGGGCCCGGGGTGCTCACCGAGCACTTCGGACGCGTCCGGCCGCTCTTCGAGGAGCTCCGGGAACGGGCCTCGGCCCGGTGGGGCGGCCGGCCGAGGATCAGCACCTGCTTCCTGATCGACGACTACTTCAGCCAGTTGCGCGAGCCCGCCGAGCTGATCCCCGAACTGCTCGCGGCCGCGGCCGAGGCGGGCGTCACCGTCGACTACGTCGCCCGGGAGTCCGGCTGCGCGCACACCGGTGCGATCTCCCCCGCCGAGATCGCGCTCGGACGGCTGGTGAGCGACCCGCCGCCCGGCACCGACGGCTCCCGGCCGCCGACCCTGGAGACCGGCTGGCTGTCCAACGGGGAGCGGGAGCACCACAGCGACATCAACGAGGCGATGACCGGACTGCGGCCCTGGAGTCCTCCCCGGGAGAACGGCGCCAGGATGCACTCCATCTATGTGGACGTCGAGCTGTGGCACGAGCACACGGGGAAACGGGTCTGGTCCTGCGCCTATCTGGCCGCCGTCTGGCAGCTGCTGCGGCTGGGGGTGCTGCGCGACCAGGGCAGCCCGCTGGTGACTCCCGAACCGTGGGACGAGGGCAGGCCCTACCCTCGTGATTGGTCCGACCTTCCCCCCGTGGTCAAGGTCAATCCGCGGGCACAACCGTTCTGTGCCTTCCGCACCTACACCTTCCTGGACACGCGCTTCCTACCGACCGAGGCCGCGGTCCGGGTGATCCTCAGCCAGATCTCGCTCGATCCGGCGGTACGCGAGCTCACCGAGCGCCGTGCCCGGGAGGAGAAGATCGAGTTGCCCCCCGAACTCGTGACGAGGATCTCTCATGTCTTCTCGGACGCACTCTGAGCCCCCGCGGCTGACCGTCGGCACCGTCCGGACCGGGCTGCTGCGGCATTCCTCGGCCGTCTCCCGGGAGCTCGCGATCCGGCTGCTGAGGCTGGTTCCCAGTGAACACGTGGCGTGGTCGGCACGTCCCCGGGCTTATGCGGTCTCTCCGGAACTGCTGACGGGGGTCGACTGCCCTCTTCCGTCGCGCAACGGCTCGCGTGTTCGAGGCGTCGGGACGCTGGCCTCCCGGGCGACGATCACCGGGGGCCGGATCCTGCAGTCCTCCGCGCACACGACCGTCGTGCGGGCCGAACGCTCCTACCGGCAGCCCTGGTCCCATTACCTGGCGCGTCCCGGAGTGGTCGAGGCCATCGGAAAGCCCAATTTCCAAGATATCGCCGACGGATTCACCGCGGATGATCGAGGATTCCGGGGGATCGAAACCACAATCATCGCCGATCGGGCGATGGACCTGGTTCAGGCCTCTCGGCTACTCGATGGAAAACGTCCGTTCGCCGCTCCCCGGACCACGCTGCACTGGGCTTTTGAAACGCCTCCTTCCGAGGGAGCGGCCGAATCCGGCCGTCTCACATTCGTCATCGTGAACGATGAACTGCGTACGCTGAGGTTGGCCGCGAACACGGCCTCGCTCGGCACCGTCCTGGATTTCTGCGAGGACCTCGCGCTCCACGACTGGCTGCTCAGCACCCTGCTCACCCTGATCGACCGGGCCGGTTTCGGCCAGGACGACTGGACCCGTGTGACGAACCGGATCCGTCCCACCGTCGACCACCTCCTTCATCTCTGGTGGCCGGGGGCCCGGGTTCCCGAGGAATTTATGCCATTCTGGGACAGCCTTGACAAGCGTCTCGGATTCAAGCAACAGTGGGAAATGTCTGTAAATCGGATACGCGACCAACTGGCCTTGGGAACACTACTGACCATGTTGGGTTCCCTGGAAAACGGGACTGAAAAGCATGAGTCACCCCTCCCGCGATCAGCACCGTTTCGAGCTCCCGCGGATTCTCCTTAAAATTCTGGTCGCCGTGTTCAGCGGTGGGATCGCTTTTCTGTTCACCGCGCTGGCCACCTCCAAGGATCAGGAGGACGGGCTCCTCTGGGAGCTGATCATCGCGATCTTCATCGGCGGCGTCGTGCTGGTCGTGCAGTTCATCATGGAGTTCGACGAACAGGTCAGGGCCATGGACGCCCGCCAGGTCGAGCACCACGGCCATCTGGACGCCCTGGTGCAGCGGAAGTTCTCCCAGGTCAACGAGGCCACCGAACTGTTCAGCCTGGTGGAGGCGTCCGCGCTGCGCTCCGAACTGATCCTCCAGTTCGTCCGGTACGCCGCCGAGATCAGGCGGACCTCCTCCCCGATCATCCACAAGTTCGCCGAAGGCGAGATCAACCGCATGTCGGGGTTCCTCAAGGGGCTCCGCGACGGGGACACCGTGTCCTATCCGGGCGAGGACCAGGACTGGCTGCTGACCCTGACCCAGAACGTGCAGCACACCCTGGACGCCACCAGCCTGAGCACGGTCGACGCCGGCGCCACCGGCTTCGACGGGGGCTTCTGGCGGACCGATCCGGGCCAGCGCTACCTGGACCTCCAGAAGGAGTGCGTGGACCGGGGGATCCGGATCCGGCGGGTGTTCATCATCGACCGCACCGAACTGGCCGAGGACCCTCATTTCCTGGAGATGTACCGGTTGCAGAAAGAGGCCGGCATCCAGGTCAAGATGCTCGAGCCCGCCGCCGCCGTGGTCGCGGGCATCCGGCGCAGCGCCATGCTCGACTTCATCGTCTTCGACGGGGAGATCAGCTACGAGATGACGCCCGCCTCCCGGCTCTCCGAGGACGAGCAGCCGACCATCGTCCACACTCGCCTGGTGCTCCAGGAGGAGCAGATCAGGGAGCGGATCCGCAACTTCAATGTGCTGTGGGCTGCGGCCCGGGAGATCGACTCCCGAAGCGAGCGTGACGGAACCGCCCCGGGTCACAGAGCTTGAGGTCGAGAGACTCCTCCGCTCCGGGAGAGGCGCCGGTGAGCAGTTTGGCGGCCAGTCTCGCGGTGTACGGGGCCAGCGTGATGCCGCCGCCGTAGTGGCCGGTGGCCGCGAGGATCCGCTCGTGCTCGTCCACGTGGCCGAGCACGGGGGCTCCGTCCCCGCTGCCGGGGCGGATCCCCGCCCAGTGCCGCCGCACGGGCAGGCGGTCGATCCCCGGGAAGATCCGGGCGAGCCACCGCAGCAGCGACGACTTTCCCTCCTTGGTCGGCTCGGTGTCCCCGACCCGTTCCTCGAAGGTGGAGCCGATGGCGATCCGGCCGTCCGGACGGGGCAGCGCGAAGGCGACCTCGGGACCGTCGGGAGTCTGAATGAGCGCGTCGCAGGTGACCGACAGCCCTCGGCCGAAGACCCCCGGGGCGAACTCCATGGCCTGGCCCTTCACCGGGAACAGGGCGCCTTCCGGCAGGTCGAGCAGGGTGTGGCTGAGGTGTCCCGCCGCCACCACGATCCGCTCCGTCCGCAGCACGCTGCCGTCGTCGAGGGTCACCGTGGCGCCCGTCGCCGTCGAGGCGACCTCGACGGCGGTGGCGGCCTGCAGTTCAACGTGCGGGTCCCGGTCCAGCACCCGGTGCAGGGCGGACATGATCCGTCGGGGCTCCACCGCCAGATCCTGCGGGATCAGCAGTCCCCCGGCGACCTCCGGGCCCAGCAGGGGTTCGTGTGCGCGGGCCCGGGGTCCGTCCAGGACGTGCGCCTCTATCTCCCGGTCGCGCAGCACGGGCAGCACCTCCTTGACCAGGCGTGCCATTTCCGCTTCGTCAGCCGCTACCTGAATGAGCCCGCTGGAAAGGATGGTTATTTCTTGGCCGGCCTTGTCCGCAAGACCTCGGATCCAGTCGGGGAATATGTCTCGACTTCGCTGAGCCATATTTCCGAGCGGCCCCAGGCAGTCATTGCCGAGTTGCGGGTTGATGCCCCCAAGAGCGGCCGATGATGCGCCCAGCTCGAGGCCGACGTGCGGATCCAGCAGTTTTATCCTAGATAGTTCTCCGCGCAACGACTCAGCTATAGAGCATCCAATAATACCCCCGCCGATCACTATGAGATCGTACGTGGAGACCATCCGCTCTCCTTATATAGCGCCATCCAAAACCCCCGCCGCGGGCACGCCTAATACCATGGATGACTCGACGCTGTCAGCCGATTGTAAGCTCGGCGAAAACATGCGTCAATCGCGAAAGTGAGGTGAATTGTTTTAGGTGAGGCCGGCGCGGCGGGCGCGTTCCACGGCCGGGGGGAGGGCCTGGATGAGGGGGGTGAGGTCCTCGGGGGTGGAGGTGTGGCCCAGGGAGAAGCGGAGGCTGCCGCGGGCCTGCTCGGAGGTCAGGCCCATGGCCAGGAGGACGTGGCTGGGCTGGGCCACGCCCGCGGAGCAGGCCGAGCCGGTCGAGCAGGCTATGCCCTGGGCGTCGAGGAGCATGAGGAGGGCGTCGCCCTCGCAGCCGGGGAAGGAGAAGTGGGCGTTGCCGGGGAGGCGGTCGGCCGGGTCGCCGTTGAGGACGGCGTCGGGGACGGCGGCGCGGACGCGGGCGATCAGGTCGTCGCGCAGGGCCGTCAGGCGGCGGGCGGTCTCCTCGCGGCGCGCCGAGGCCGTCTCCACGGCGGCGGCGAATCCGGCGATGGCGGGGGTGTCGAGGGTGCCGGAGCGCACGTCGCGCTCCTGACCGCCGCCGTGCAGGACGGGGGTGGGGTCGACACCCCTGGCCAGCAGGAGGGCTCCCACGCCCAGGGGGCCGCCCAGCTTGTGGGCGCTGATCGTCAGGGCGTCGGGGGCGGGGTCGCCGTCGAGGCGCACGTCCAGGACGCCCGCGGCCTGCACCGCGTCCGAGTGGAAGGGGACGCCGCGGGAGCGGGCGACCTCGGCGAGTTCCGCGACCGGCTGGATCGTGCCGACCTCGTTGTTGGCCCACATCACGGTGACCAGGGCGGTGTCGTCGGTGACCGCCTCGGCGAGGGCCTCGGGCGAGATGCGTCCGTGCCGGTCGGGCGGCAGCAGCACCACGTCGGCGCCCTCGTGCTCGGCCAGCCAGTGCACGGCGTCCAGCACGGCGTGGTGTTCGACGGCGCCGGCGACGACGCGGTTGCGGCCCGCGTCCCTGCCCCGCCAGTACAGGCCCTTGACGGCGAGGTTGTCGGCCTCGGTGCCGCCGCTGGTGAAGATCACCTCGGACGGGCGGGCTCCGAACGCCGCGGCGATGATCTCGCGGGACTCCTCGACCACCCGGCGGGCGTGGCGGCCGGGGGCGTGCAGCGACGAGGCGTTGCCGACCCGTCCGAGTTGCTCGGTCATCGCGGCGATCGCCTCAGGGAGCATCGGCGTCGTCGCCGCATGGTCGAGATACGGCACGGCGCTCCCTCCTCCAGAGTCGATCCATTCTACTCGCTGTCCCAGAGGCCCGTTTGTCACTGTACCGGCTGGACGGTACAGTAAAGAGGACCATGAAACGTGAAGCCCTTCTCGACGCCGCCGAGGCCGTGCTGCTGGAGCACGGCACCCAGGCGTTGACGCTGACCGCCGTGGCCGAGCGCGCCGGGGTCAGCAAGGGCGGGCTGCTGTACCACTTCCCCACCAAGGAAGCCCTGGTCACAGCTCTGGTCTCGCGGGTGATCGCCGAGTTCGACGCCCTCGTCGAGCAGTACGACGAGGGTTCGTTCACCCGTGCCTTCGTCGAGGCCACCTTCGCGATCGTCGCCGCTCCCGAGGGCGAGCGCACCGGGCGTCGCTGGGCGGCGATCACCGCCGCGACCACCACGCCCGAGCTGGCCGCCCCGCTGCGCGAGGCGATGGACCGCTGGCACCACCGGGACGAGGCCGAGGACGCCGATCCGGTGACCGCGACGGTCGTCCGCCTGGCCGCCGAAGGCCTGTGGGAGGTCGTCGCCCACGGCTCCGGGCGCTTCTCGCCCGAGCAGTACACCGCGCTGCGGCGACGGCTGCTCGACCTCCTCGGTTGACCTCTTCCCCCTCTTCCCTCCCCTCTCTCACCACCGGCGGACTCGCCTGTCCAGGCGTTCTCCCCCTTGCGCAAGGAGTGATCCACCATGCTGTTCCGCGCCCGTCTGGGCACGTTCCTGACCTTCGCCGTGGCCGGTCTGATGTCCGGGGTGTGGGTCGTGCGGATGCCCGCGCTGAAGGAGCGGTTCGCCCTGGACGCGGGCGGCGTCGGCGTCGTCCTGCTGGTGTGGGGCATCGCGGCGGTCGTCGCCATGCAGGGCCTGCGCGGGGTCATCTCCCGGTTCGGGAGCCGCGCCGCCCTGCGGGTCGCCGCCCCGCTGACCGCGGTCTCGGTCGTGCTGGTCGCCCTCGCCCCGTCCCACGCGCTCCTGCTGGCGGGCGTCGCCCTGTTCGGCATGGCCTTCGGCGTGACGGACGTCGCGATGAACGCCCAGGCCTCGGTGGTCGAGCTGGCCCACCGCAGACCGCTGATGAGCGGGATGCACGCGGGCTGGTGCGTGGGCGCGATGGCCGGCGGGCTGCTGGGGTCGGGAACCGCCGCCCTCGGCTGGTCCTTCACCTCCTCGGTGCTGGCCGCGGGCCTGGTCGCGCTGCCGCTGACGGTGCTGCTGGGCCGCGCCTACCTGCCCGACCCCCCGGTCCTCCGCGCGGCCCCCGAGGCCCGCAGGACGCGCCTGCCGCTCCTCGTCCACCTGCTGGGCGCCCTGACGTTCCTGGCGTTCATGATCGAGGGTTCGATCGCCGACTGGAGCGGCCTGTTCCTGCACGACGATCTGGGCGCCGTCGAGGCCCTCGCCGCCCTGGGCTACCCCTTGTTCGAGGCCGCGATGCTCTGCGGCCGGATCTTCGGCGACC
Organism: Actinocorallia sp. B10E7; assembly: GCF_039871655.1. Classification (NCBI taxonomy): domain Bacteria; kingdom Bacillati; phylum Actinomycetota; class Actinomycetes; order Streptosporangiales; family Thermomonosporaceae; genus Actinocorallia; species Actinocorallia sp. B10E7. Next base: position 115,181 of record NZ_JBDPLZ010000002.1, on the reverse strand, counting down.
GCCTGCGCGTCCTGCTGGGCACCCGCGCGCTCCTCACCTGGGCGGGCGCGGGCACCGCCGCGGGCATGGCGGTGGTGCTGCTGGCCCCCGGCCTCCCGGTGGCGCTGGCCGGCTTCTTCCTCACCGGCCTGGCGGTCTGCACGATCGTCCCGACGCTGCTCTCGCTGGCCGGCACCGCGGCTCCGGGCCGTTCGGCCGCTTCCGTCGCCCAGGTCGGCGCGATGGGTTACGGCGGGCTGCTGCTCGGCCCGGTCCTCATCAGCGCCGCGGCCGAGGCCTCCACGATCCGCGTCGGCCTGTCGCTGGTGGTCGTCCTGTCCGCCGCCATCGCGATCTCCGTCCGGTTCCTCCCCCTCCGTGAGACCACCGACCTCGCCGCCGTCCCGCGGCGCTCCGCCGAGCACGAGCCTGTCGCCGCCTGACCCCGCGACGGCGGACGCCCCCGAGCACAGAGGCTCGGGGGCGTCCGGACGGATCGGCAAGCGTCACTTGCGCTTGGTGATCTCCTCGGTCAGCTGCGGGACGACCTGGAAGAGGTCGCCCACGACGCCGAAGTCGACGAGCTCGAAGATCGGGGCCTCGGGGTCCTTGTTGATGGCCACGATGGTCTTCGAGGTCTGCATGCCGGCCCGGTGCTGGATCGCGCCGGAGATGCCGGCGGCGACGTACAGCTGCGGGGAGACCGTCTTACCGGTCTGGCCGACCTGGAACTGGTGCGGGTACCAGCCGGCGTCGGTCGCGGCGCGGGAGGCGCCGACGGCCGCACCCAGGGTGTCGGCCAGGCCCTCGATGACCTTGAAGTTCTCCGCTCCGCCGACACCGCGGCCGCCGGAGACGACGATCGAGGCCTCGGTGAGGTCGGGGCGCTCGCCCTTCTCCTGCACCACGCGGTCGGTGATCTTCGCGGCCTTGGCGGCGTCGGACAGCGCCACCGAGACCTGCTCGACGGCCGGAGAGCCGGGAGCGGCCTCCAGCGCGATCGCGTTCGGGCGGACCGCGATGACCGGGGTGCCCTTGACGACCTTGGCGTGCGCGATGACCGAGCCGCCGAAGACGGAGTGCTTGGCGACCAGCTCGGGGGTCACGCCCACGACGTCGGTCAGCACGCCGGAGTCCAGGCGCACCGCCAGGCGGCCCGCGATCTCCTTGCCCTCGCCGGTGGCGGCGACCAGGACGGCGCCGGCGCCGGCGGCGAGCTGCTGGAGCACCTCGACCTTGGGAGCCACCACGTAGTCGGTGAGCTCGGAGTCGGCGGCCACGTAGACCTTGGCCGGACCGTACTCGGCGATCTTGTCGGCGGCGGCCTCGTAGCCCGGGCCGATCCAGACGGCGGCGGCCTCGCCGAGGCTCCGCGCCAGGGTCAGCAGCTCGAACGAGACCTTCTTGACCTCGCCTTCGGCGTGGTCGATGAGGACGAGAATCTCTGCCATGTCCCTATCCCCCTTACACGAACTTCTTGCTGGCGAGGAAGTCGGCGATCTTCACGCCGCCGTCACCCTCGTCGGTGACGATCTGGCCCTTGGCGCGCGCCGGGGCGTCGGCGTGGTCGACCACGGCCGAGTAGGCGTTGGCGCCGCCGACCTTGTCGGCCTCGATCCCGGCGTCCGCGATGGACAGGGACTCGACCGGCTTCTTCTTGGCCGCCATGATGCCCTTGAAGGACGGGTAACGCGGCTCGTTGATCTTCTCGACCACGGAGACGACGGCCGGCAGCGAGGCCTCGACCTTGTCGAAGCCGGTGTCGGTCTGGCGCTGCGCGGTGATCGCGGTGCCGTCGATCTCGACCTTGTTGGCCAGGGTGACCTGCGGCCAGCCCAGGCGCTCCGACAGCATCGCGGCGAGCACGCCGGTGCGGGCGTCGGTGGACTCCGAGCCGAGGATCACCAGGTCGGCGCCGGCGCGGGTGATGAGCTGCTGCAGCGCGTAGGAGGTCTGCAGCGCGTCCGAGCCGACGAGGGCGTCGTCGACCAGGTGGACGGCCTTGTCCGCGCCCATGGCCAGGGCCTTGCGGATCGACTCGGTGGCCTTGTCCGGACCCATGGTCAGGACGGTCACCTCACCGCCGTGCGCCTCCTTGATGAGCAGCGCCTCTTCGATGGCGTACTCGTCGAGCTCGTTGATGACGCCGTCCGCCGCAGCGCGGTCGAGGGTGTTGTCATCGGACTTCAACTTACGCGGGCTCTCCGTGTCGGGAACCTGCTTCACGCATACGACGATGTTCATGGCCGCTGGCCGACCTCCCTGCATTCATCTCTCGGGCTGATGCTGGCTATAGCCTGCCAAACACCCGAATGGTGTTCCGATCCGGGTCCGGGTCAAGCCGTACCTGAATGTTACTCATCAGTAGCACAGTCTTAAACCACGGGTGCTCGCAGACAGGCTGTTTCGATACCCGGCGTGACGCGGATCACCCCGCGAAGCGGTTGATCCACCCCTTGACCGTACTGCGCGCGTCGTCGAGCCAGCCCGCGAACCCGTCCAGCGGCCTGAGGTCGGGCTGCTGGTCGAGCACGAGGAGCAGAAGAACCGCGACACCCGCGCCCAGGCACAGTACCGCGATCATCGCGGCCTCCTGACGCGGCAGCAGGGCGCTCCAGATCCGGGCCGCCTGCCGCCGGGGCGCGGTGCCCCCCGGCCCGAAGAGCTGGAGGACGACGGCCAGCAGCGCGCCGAACGTCAGCGACTCGGCGGCGGGACGGCCGCCGGCGACCAGTGCGAGCGCCAGCACCAGGCCCGCGCCCAGGCCGATCGGGGTGACCATCGCGGTGGTCATCAGCGCGCCCGGCAGCTGCAGCGGAGAGCGCAGCAGCGTCGCCGCCAGATCGCTCGGCCGCTCGCCCCGCCGGGTCCGGCGGGACTCCAGGCCCCGGGCCGCCTTGTCCCCCGCCCGCAGCACGAGCACCGTGATGATCACGACGCACAGCCCGGTGACCGGGGCCGCCCAGGTGAGCCCGAGCGCGGCGGCCAGCAGCAGCAGGCTGAGCACCTTGTACAGGCCGTAGGGCTTGCGCTGCTCCTCCCGGTCGGGACGCGTGGCCTCCTCGCCCTGCGGCCCCCGCTGGACGTCCTGCGGCCGGTGCGGCTGAGACCAGGGCAGCGGTCCGGCCGCCGGCCGCCGGTCATCGTGCGCCGTCGGTGCGTCGGAAGGCGCGCCCGCGTACAGGGCTCCGCTCCGCGACGGCCCGTAGGGCGAGTGGCGGTCGGGCGCGTAGGGCGGATCGTTCACCGTCGAGTGCGGCTGGGTGCCCTGCCTCGGCTGGTACAGCTCCTGGTACGGATCCGGAGGCGGGGCCACCGGGGGGAGCATCCCCATGAAGTCGCTCGGTTGCGGCAGCGGCCGGGACACGCCGGGCGTCGAGGGCCGCGGCGCCTGGCCCGATCCCCCCTGCGCCCTCGGCATCTCCCGCACGTCGCGGGGCGGCGCGGGCTGGAAGGAGCGGTGCGGCGCCGGCTCGTCGGCGAGCGTGCCGTGGTCGATCATCGTCATCTCGAAATCGAGCCGCCCGCACAGGTGGGCGAGGTCCTTGGCGGTGGGCCTCTCCACCGGATGCTGCGCCATCGCCGCCCGCAGGACGGGCAGCAGCGGCGCGGGCACCCCGGTCAGGTCCGGCTGGCCCTGGAGGATCTTGGAGAAGATCTGCTCGAAGGTGCCGCCCCCGAACGGGGGCCGTCCGGTGGCCGCGTAGATGAGCGTGCCCGCCCAGGCGTGGACGTCGGCGGGGGCGCGGTAGTCGTCGCCGTTGAGGATCTCCGGCGACAGGTAGCCGGGGGTGCCGATGACCATGCCGGCCGAGGTCAGCCGGGTGGCGTCCACCGACTGGGCGATGCCGAAGTCGATGAGGACGGGGTCGCCGTTCTCGCCGAACATGACGTTGCCCGGCTTGAGGTCGCGGTGCACGATGCCGGCCGCGTGGATCGCCGCGAGCGCCTCGGCCAGGCCCTCGGCCAGCCGCTTGAGCGCGGTGCCGCCCAGCGGGCCCCCGTCGGTGACCAGCTTCTCCAGGGTGGGCCCGGGAACGTACTGGGTGACGATGTAGGGCGGGTCGGCGGTGACGTCGGCGTCGACGATCTGGGCGACGAAGGGGCTGCGAACCCGGCGCATGGTGTCGACCTCGCGGGCCAGCCTCCGCAGGGCGGTGGCGTCGCCCGTCCCGCCGCGCAGCAGTTTGACCGCGACCGCCCGGCCCGTCGGGTCGATGCCGCGGCGCACGACGCCCATGCCGCCCTCGCCGAGCACCTCGGCGAGCCGGTACGGGCCAATGCTCTCCCCGGACGTGGCGCTACCCCAATCCTGATATTTCGTCGCCGCCAACCCTACCCCCGAACCGTGTGGGGGGCGTGGCAAGACCACGGCCCCGGTCCTGTCGCCGTTAAGACGCGGGAACCGGGGCCATTGGTTTCGTTCTGGCGGAAATTATCCGGATTTGCCGGGAATGAGATTCCCTGCCGGCCTCAGGCGCGGGCGGCGATCCGGGCGCGGCGGGCCTCGCGGCGCTCCTCGAACTTGGTCGCGGCGGCGTCCAGGTTCTCCAGGAACTCCGCCAGCTCGAGCCGGGCCTTCTCACCCTCGTCGCTCAGGCCCTCGAGTTCGAAGACGCCCCACTTGCGCAGCACCGGCATGAGCACGTCGTCGTGGTGCAGGCGCAGGTCGTAGATGCCGGCGTTGGCGATGGCCACGGACTTGCGCAGGAAGCCGTCGATCGTGTAGCCGGGCATCTGGAAGCCCTTGACCACGTCGGTGATCGCCTTCACGGCCTCGTTCGGGAAGGCCTCGAAAGCCGCGCCGATGAGGTTCCGGTAGAAGATCATGTGCAGGTTCTCGTCGGCCGCCACGCGCTGCATCATCTGCTCGCACAGCTCGTCGCCGGAGGCCTTGCCGGTGTTGCGGTGCGACACCCGGGTCGCCAGCTCCTGGAAGGAGACGTAGGCCAGGCCGTGCAGGACCTTGTCGCCGTGGTCGGGCGCGTAGCCGATCTCCATGTGCTGCATCCGGGCCCGCTCCAGCAGCACCGGGTCGATGGCCCGGGTGACGGTCAGGAAGTCGCGGATGACGATGCCGTGCCGGTTCTCCTCGGCGGTCCAGCGGTGCACCCACTGGCCCCAGGCGCCCTCGGTGCCCATGATGCGGGCGATGGCGGCGTGGTAGCCGGGCAGGTTGTCCTCGGTCAGGAGGTTGACCAGCAGCGCCTCGCGGGACTCCGGCGAGACCTTGGAGTCCTCGGGGACCCAGTCCTCGCCGCCCAGGAAGGCGAAGTCCCGGCCCTGGCCCCACGGCACGTACTCGTGCGGGAACCACTCCTTGGCTATCGACAGATGCCGGTTGAGTTCCTTCTCGGCCACCTGGTCGAGTTCGTGTAGCACCTGAATGTCAATAGCTTCCGGCATACCAAGACCTTTCCGGATTCACGGGATCGGCGCGTTCAGAGAGCACTTCATGCGGGGACACCACGGCGTGTCCCATGCGACGCCGTTCCTCATGCTAGGGGCCGGAGCCAAGCCCTGGATATGCGCAAGTGCTACAAGTGATCCGAGCATGGTTTGGGGAGAGCTCACAAGAAGCAGGGCTTCTTCTATGCATCCGGCCGCACATGCGTCTGAACCGCCCGGCTCCAGACCGCGCTCGAGACGGTGCGCAGCAACCCCCGGGGAGCCAGCCTCATCGCGGGCAGCAGCACCTTGTACTGCGCGCCGGGGACACACATGGCGCGGCCACCGCGGACGGCCTCCAGGCCCGCCCGCGCCACGGCGTCGCGGCTCATCCACATCAGGCCGGTCGGCTGGTCGTCCTCGGTTCGGGTGAACCCCGGGCACAACGCCGTCACGTGGACGCCCGCGGGCTTCAGCTCGGCGTGCAGGCTCTCGGTGAAGGACAGCACGAACGCCTTGGTCGCCCCGTAGACGGCGCTTCCCGGCGAGGGCGCGTAGGCGGCCACGGACGCGACGTTCAGGATCCCGCCCCTCCCCCGCCCCGCCATGGACGGCGCCGCGGCGTGCGTCAGCCGCATCAGCGCCGTCACGTTGAGGCCGACCTCCTTGGACTGGTCGGCCAGAGAGAGCTCGTGGAAGGCTCCGAAGGCCCCGTAACCGGCGTTGTTGACCAGCAGGTCCACGCCGGCGGCCCGCTCGGCCACCCGTTCCAGATCGGCCGGTTCGGTCAGGTCCGCGTCCAGCGCCTCCGCGCGTATCCCGAACCGGCCGGACAGTTCTCCGGCGAGCCGTTCCAGCAGGTCCTTGCGCCGGGCGACCAGTACGAGGTCGGTCCCCTGCTCGGCCAGGGAGCGCGCGAAACTCTCGCCGATCCCGCTGGAGGCTCCTGTCACCACTGCGTTGCGCCACATGGCCCTGCACCTTAGAGACGTCCGGGGAGTGTCGGCGGCGGCTGGTAGCTTCGAAGACCCGATCCGGTCCCGGGGAAAGCGGAATCTCCATGCTCGTCGCGCACGCCACCTGGCACGGAGGAGCGCTGTGCCTGTGGGCCGAACACGACGGGCCGCGTTCGGCCGGGCCGGGCGTCCACCCGTTCGCCACCCGGGACTTCGCCGGCACGTCCTACGAACCGCTGCTGCGCGGCGCCGCCCGGATCACCCTGGAGCTTCTGCTGCCCGGCACCGGGGAGCGTCCGCTGCCCTCGGGGGAGCTGGGGCCCGAGCCGTTCGACGGCACGCCGGTGCTCTCGCCGTGGAAGGTCCCCGCCCTGGTGCTGGAGCCGTTCCGGGCGATGGAGCTGCTGCGGACGGCCGAGGAGCGGGCCGACGTGGTGCCGGGCACGGATCTGCGTTTCCTCGGCGTGGTCGCCGCCGACGCCGCCGCGCTGGCCTCCGCCGGACGGGTGCTGCCCGCGCTGCGCGAGGAGGACGGCGACCTCCTGGCCTGCTGGCGTCCGGTGCTCGACCCCACCCGGTTCGCCCGCCTCGCCGAGGCGATGCCGCCCGCATGCCGGGCCGTGGTCCCGGGACGGCCCGCCGCCGAGGTGCTCGCCGAGGCCCTGGACGGGCTGGCCGACACCGCGGTGCGGGGCGTGGTGCCGCATCCGCTGCTGCCGCCGCGCACCGGGAAGGCGCCCGAGCGCGTCCCGTTGGCCGAACGCTGGCTGGAGGCGCTCACCGGCCCGAACCCCCTGGTCGCGCGCGAGCCCGGCGACGACCCGGCCGAACTGCGCGCCGAACTCGACGCCTGGCACCGGGCGGCCCGCCCCGCCCACGGGCCGCTGCGGCTGACCTTCCGGCTGGTCGAGCCGAGGCTCCCCGAACCGGAGCCCGGCGAGACCGGTTTCCCGCAGGTCCCGCAGGCCCCGCGGGTCCCGCTCTCCGAGCAGCCCTGGCGGGTGGAGTTCCTGCTCCAGGGCACCGACGACCCGAGCCTGCTGGTGCCGGCCGCGCAGATCTGGAGCGGGGACGTCCTGCTGGAGGGCGCGGAGGAGACCCTTCTGGCCGGTCTCGGCCGCGCGCTGCGGCTCTTCCCCGAGCTGGGCCGCGCCCTGGACGTCGCCACCCCGGCCGAGCTGGCCCTGGACACCGCGGGCGCGTTCCGCTTCCTGCGGTCCGCCGCGCCGCTGCTGGCCGCCGCGGACTTCGGGGTGCTGCTGCCCTCCTGGGCGGGCCGCTCCCGCCTCGGCCTGAAGCTCAGGACCGCCGAACCGGAGGGCGACGAGCAGGGCGCGGCGACGGGTTCGGGGTTCGGCCTGGGCGACCTGGTGGAGTTCCGCTGGGAGCTGGCCGTCGGGCAGGAGTCCCTCCAGGAGGACGACCTCGCGGAGCTCGCCCGCCTCAAGGCCCCGCTGGTGCGGCTGCGCGGCCAGTGGGTGGAGCTCGACGAGGAGCAGCTGGAGACCGCCCTGGAGTTCCTGCGCTCGGGAGGCTCCGGAACGATGACCGCGGGCCAGGTGGTCCGGGCCGTCATCCACGCGGGAGAGCGGACGCTGCCGCTGGTCGCGGTCGAGGCGCACGGCGCGCTGGGCGACCTCCTGTCCGGCGAGGCCGACCGCCGCATCACCCCCGTCGCCACCCCCGACGGCATCGAGGCGACCCTGCGCCCCTACCAGGAGCGCGGCCTGGCCTGGCTGGGCTTCATGGAGGGGCTCGGGCTGGGCGCGCTGCTCGCCGACGACATGGGGCTGGGAAAGACGCTGACGGTGCTGGCCCATCTCGTCCGGGCGGGCGCGGACGGCGCGAACGGCGCGGGCGGGCCGACGCTGGCCGTGGTGCCGATGTCGCTGGTCGGGAACTGGCAGCGGGAGGCGGCCAGGTTCGCGCCGAAGCTGCGGCTGTACGTGCACCACGGAGTGAAGCGGCACAAAGACGACGAGCTCGTCCGCGCGGCGAACGCCGCCGACCTCGTCCTCACCACCTACGGGACGGCCACCCGAGACGCCGAACAGCTGGCGAAGGTCGCGTGGGCGCGGGTGGTCTGCGACGAGGCCCAGGCGCTGAAGAACAGCGGCACGCGGCAGGCCAGGGCGGTGCGCTCCATCCCCGCGCGCGGCCGGATCGCGATGACGGGCACCCCGGTGGAGAACCACCTCACCGAGCTGTGGTCGATCATGGAGTTCGCCAATCCGGGGCTGCTGGGGCCAAGACAGTCCTTCCGCGAGCGGTTCGCCGTCCCGATCGAGGCGGAGGGCGACGAGCGTGCCGCCGCCGCGCTCAAGCGCGCCACCCAGCCGTTCGTCCTGCGCCGGTTGAAGACCGACCGGAGCATCATCACGGACCTGCCCGAGAAGCAGGAGATGAAGGTCTACTGCAACCTCACCGTGGAGCAGGCGTCCCTGTACCAGGCGACGGTCGAGGACATGCTGGAGCAGATCGCCGAGGCCGACGCCAAGCAGCGGCGCGGGCTCGTCCTGGCGACCATGGCGAAGCTGAAGCAGGTCTGCGACCATCCGGCGCTGCTGCTGAAGGACGGCTCACGGCTGCAGGGGCGCTCGGGGAAGCTGGAGGAGCTGGAACGCCTGTGCGCCGAGATCCTCGAAGCGGGCGAGAAGGTCCTGGTCTTCACCCAGTACGCCGAGTTCGGCTCGATGCTCCAGCCGTATCTGGCGGCCCGGCTCGACCGGCCCGTCCTGTGGCTGCACGGCGGCACCACCAAGGAGCAGCGGGACGAGCTGGTGGCCCGCTTCCAGGGCGAGGAGGCGCCGTCGGTCTTCCTGCTGTCGCTGAAGGCCGCGGGCACCGGCCTGACGCTGACCGCCGCCAACCACGTCGTGCACTTCGACCGCTGGTGGAACCCCGCCGTCGAGGACCAGGCCACCGACCGGGCGTTCCGCATCGGGCAGACCCGCGACGTGCAGGTCCGCAAGTTCGTCTGCGTCGGCACCATGGAGGAGCGGGTGGACGAGATGATCGAACGCAAGAAGGCCCTCGCGGAGTCGATCGTCGGGACCGGCGAGGAGTGGCTGACCGGCCTGTCGGTGGCCGAGCTGCGCGACGTGCTGCGGCTGTCCCCGGACGCGGTGAGCTCATGACGTCTCACGACGGCTCCGACGGCTACTTCCAGACGGTCAAGCCGATCCGGGTGCGGGGCGGGCCGGGCTCCGCCCTGCTGCGGGAGCCTCCGGGCTGGTGGTCGCGCCGCTTCCTCGGCTCGCTGGAGTCCTTCCTCGACGCCGAGCGGCTGCGCCGGGGCCGCGCGTACGCCGAGCGCGGCCGGGTGCTGCGGCTGGACGTCCGGCCCTACGAGGTGACGGCGTTCGTCGGCGAGGCCGCCGACGAGCCGCACGAGGTGACGCTCGGGCTCACCGCGATCGAGGGCTGGGACGAGATCGAGGGCGAGCTCGCCCGCCGCGCCGTGTTCCGGGCCCGGATGCTGGCCGGGGAGATCCCCCACGACCTGGAGGGCGTCTTCGGCGACTGCGGGGTGGGATTGTTCCCCGAGGCCGCCGAGGAGCTGCACCTGATGTGCGGCTGCGCCGACTGGATCGACCCGTGTGTGCACGCCGCCGCCGCGCTGCACTTCCTGGCGCGCGCGTTCGACGACGACCCGTTCCTCGTGCTGGCCTGGAACGGCCGCACCCGCGAGCAGCTGCTCACCGCGCTGCGCCGCCGTCCCGTCGAGAGCGGGCCGCCCCCGGTCGCGGAGACTCCGCTGGACGCCGAGGGGTTCTGGACTCCCCCCGCCGGGCTCGCCGCGTTGAAGGACCGGTCCGGGCATCCGCCCGCGCCGCCCGGACTGCTGCTGCGGCTGCTCGACCCGCCCGCCGTCAAGATCAGGCGCCGTGCCCTGACGGACGTGCTGGAACCAGCCTACGAAGCCCTGGCGGAGAGAGGCGGAGCAGTCCCGCCGGAATGAGTTCCCGTCCGCGCGCAACGTCCTGCGGGGCCCGGCGGGTAGTCGTCGGCGGAGCCCGGCCGCATCCCCCGGAGCCGGGCTCGGAACGAGGGAGAACCAGCCGATGGCGAAGCCGCCTGATCCGGCGGTCGGGTCCGACCGCCCGGAGTTCGGGACGTACGCGGCGGAGCGGTCACCGCGACTGCTGCGCACCGCGTTCCTGCTGTGCCGTGACTGGGGCACCGCCGAGGACCTGGTGCAGACCGCGCTGACGAAGGCGTGGCTGGCCTGGCCGAGGGTGGGCGACGACCCGGACCCGTACGTGTACCGGATCCTCGTCAACACCCACCACTCCTGGTGGCGGCGGCGCTGGCGGGGCGAGGTCCCCACCGGGGACCTGCCCGACCTCCCTCTTCCCGAAGGCCGAGGGGTCGAGGACAGGGACGTGCTGTGGAAGGCCCTCGGCGGGCTCGGGCGGCGCGAGCGCGCCGCGATCGTGCTCCGGTATTTCTGCGACCTGGAACATGCCGCGATCGCCCGGATCCTCGGCTGCTCGCCGGTCACGGTCCGCAGCCAGATCAGCCGGGCGCTGGCCAAGCTCCGCGTCGACCCGACGCTCCGCGACTGTCTCCCGGCCCGGGACGTCTTCCAAGAACAGGGGGCCTGACCTTGCCTTTCACCGAAAGGGACCTGCGGGCCATGCTCGAAGACAACAGCTCCGACCTCCCCCCCACCGGCGACCTCGCCGCCGCCGCGCAGGAACGCGGCCGCCGCATCCGCCGCCGCCGTCAGACCGCGGGCGCGGTGGCCGCCGCCGCCCTCGTCGCCGTCGGCATCACCGTCGTCCCGTCTCTGCGCCAGTCCGACGGGCCCGACCGGATGGCGTCGGTCGCGGCCAGCTCCTCGCCCACCACCCCTGCGGCCCGCCCCGACGTCGACCTGTCGCTGCTGAAGAAGAACGAGATTCCGTTGATACTCACCAGCGGCATCGGAAACGTGGAAGTCGTCGATTCCCTTGACCTGTGGACTGCCGGTCGATGGATTCAGACGATCGAGAACGGGCTCGTCTCGGTGACCGACCTTCGTCTGCAGGCGCTCGTCGGAACGGTCGAGGGCTTCGAACTGGCGACAGAACCCCCCAAAGACGGAGTGAAAGAACACGGCATCCTCATGAAGGTCCGTCCCGATTCCCTGATCAACAGCTCGACCGGACTCGATGAGCTGGGCCTGCACAAGGAGGAGGCAACGGCTTTCACCGTGGGTGCCACCGACCCGGCCTCCTATCCGATCGCCGAGCTCAACCGGGCGGTCCCGGCGGGCACCCGGGTCCTGCTCTACGAATGGAGGCCGGGTGCGGGTTTCGCGCCCTCCGGCCCGAAACAGGTCCGTTACGTCCGTAGTGCCGTCTTGGAGGACGCCGACGGAACCCTGGTCGGAGGCTCCTACACCAAGGGTCTTCAACCCGGCATCTGGCAGAAGGTGAAGACCTTCGACGAACTGCTGGAACTCAGTAAGCGCATCGAGTACACCTGCGCTCTCGTCGTGGTGGAAGAGCCGGAAAAGGTGAAGCCCACGGACCTCCGTCGGTTCGACCACGAGATGAAGCGGTGCTTCCGGGTCCGTACAGCCTCGCCTGCTCCCGATCCGACCGCGACCTCTCCCGCGCAGCCGACGCCTTCGCCTACCTCACCGGATCCGGCTCCCGCCGTGCCGACGCCTTCTCCCACTCCTTCTTGACCTTCGGCTGCTAGGTTGTCCGGATCTCCCACCCTGGACAAAGGCCGTTGGATGCTGCGCAGGTTCTTCGTTCCGCTGATGGTTCTCGCGTTGAGCGCGTGCGGTGTGGGCGACGCGTCCGAGCGGTCCCCCGGGGCTCCGGGGCGGTTGGACGTGTCGGTCTTCCGCAACGCGGTGGGCAACGGGTTGTTCGCCAGGTTCAAGGCGCCCCAGCAGGAGCGGGCGCTGCTCGCGGCGGGCCAGTCGCGGATCCTGCTGCTGGGCACGGTCCGCGGGTTCCGGCTGACGGGCAGGCCCCGGTCCGTGGTGATGAGCGTGCGGGTGGAGGAGACGCTCAAGGGTGCCGGCATGGTCCCCGGCCGGATGTTGCGCATCGACCTCGGCCGCAGGGACAACGCCCCCGGCTCCGCCCGTCGTGCGAACAGGGGCACGGTCGCGCGTTACCGCGCGGCCGTGCCCGAGGGTTCCCGTTTCCTGGTGCGGTTGTTCCCGCGCGAGGGCTTCCACGTGGGAGCGGGGGGCGGCTTCGTGCCGTACGGCCCCACCTCCCTGGTCTTCGAGGGGGAGGACGGCATCGTCGGCGCCTACGCCGACCTTCCGGAGACCTGGACGGAGCAGCGCAGTCTCACCGGGCTCCGCGACGAGATCTTCTACCGCCTCCGTTCGGACGGCACGGTCTGCGCTCCCCGTCTCCGCTATCCCCAGGAGGCCGGCGAGCCGCTGCGTCTGGGTTTCGAGGACTGCCTGCCCCGCGAGGAGCGCAACCTCGACCGCAAGATCCGCAGGGCCTGCCAGGGCATCACCATGCTCCGTCCCGAAGTGCACCTCTCCCGCCCGGAGACCGATCTGGGGTGCCTCAAGGTGAACATCGAGGGGTGAGGGAATTCATACCGTTCCGTAGGGGTCACGGGCGGTTAGTGTGAAGTCGACCCCCAGCCGTGCAGATCCGTGAAGGAGTGACGGTTGACCCCTCCCGTTCCGGACACCTTCGACGCGCAGGAACCCCGCGACCCCCACTGGTACAAGACCGCGGTCTTCTACGAGGTGCTGGTCCGGGGCTTCCACGACTCCAACGGGGACGGCACAGGAGACATCAAGGGGCTGATACACAAGCTCGACTACCTGAGCTGGCTGGGCATCGACTGCCTGTGGCTGCTGCCCATCTACGAGTCGCCGCTGCGGGACGGCGGATACGACATCAAGGAGTACACCCGGATCCTGCCGGAGTTCGGGGTGCTCGGCGACTTCGTGGAGCTCGTCGACGAGGCGCACGCGCGCGGCATCAGGGTCATCGCCGACCTGGTCATCAACCACACCAGCGACCAGCACGCCTGGTTCTCCGAGTCCCGCCGCGACCCCGACGGCCCCTACGGCGACTTCTACGTGTGGGCCGACACCGACGAGGGCTACCCCGACGCACGCATCATCTTCGTCGACACCGAGACGTCCAACTGGACGTACGACCCGGTGCGCGGCCAGTACTACTGGCACCGCTTCTTCTCCCACCAGCCCGACCTCAACTACGACAACCCCGCCGTGCAGGAAGCGATGCTGGAGATCCTGCGCTTCTGGCTGGACCTGGGCATCGACGGGTTCCGGCTCGACGCCGTCCCGTACCTGTACGCGCGGGAGGGCACCAACTGCGAGAACCTGCCGGAGACCCACGCCTACCTCAAGCGGGTGCGCGCCGAGGTCGACCGGCTCTACCCCGACCGGGTGCTGCTGGCCGAGGCCAACCAGTGGCCGGCCGACGTGGTGGAGTACTTCGGCGATCCGGCGACGGGCGGCGACGAGTGCCACATGGCCTTCCACTTCCCGGTGATGCCGCGCATCTTCATGGCGGTGCGGCGGGAGTCGCGGTACCCCATCTCCGAGATCATGGCGCAGACCCCCAAGATCCCCGAGAACTGCCAGTGGGGCGTCTTCCTGCGCAACCACGACGAGCTGACCCTGGAGATGGTCACCGACGAGGAGCGCGACTACATGTACGCCGAGTACGCGCGCGATCCCCTGATGAAGGCCAACGTGGGGATCCGGCGGCGGCTGGCGCCGCTGCTGGACAACGACCGCGACCAGATGGAGCTGTTCACCGCGCTGCTGCTGTCCCTGCCGGGCAGTCCCGTCCTCTACTACGGGGACGAGATCGGCATGGGCGACAACATCTACCTGGGCGACCGCGACGGCGTCCGCACGCCGATGCAGTGGACGCCCGACCGCAACGCGGGCTTCTCCCGGTGCGACCCGGCCCGGCTCTACCTGCCGGTCATCATGGATCCGATCTACGGCTACCAGGCGCTGAACGTCGAGGCCCAGCAGCGCGACGCCGGGTCGCTGCTGCAGTGGACCAGGCACATGATCGGCATCCGGAAGCGGCATCCGGTGTTCGGCCGCGGCTCCTACACCGAGCTGCCGGCGTCCAACCCGGCGGTGCTGGCGTTCCTGCGCGAATACGGGGACGACCGGGTCCTGTGCGTCAACAATCTCTCCCGGTTCCCGCAACCGGTCGAACTCGACCTTCGCCGATTCGAAGGGCTGACTCCCATCGAATGCACCGGCGGTGTGAGATTTCCGGCAATAGGACAGTTGCCTTACCTTCTGACCCTTTCCGGCCATGGATTTTTCTGGTTCACCATCCCTCCTTCCCCCGAGCAGGAATAAGTCGCCGATCTTGCGGGAAAGCCTAACAACGCCACACCCGATCAGCTCATATATCCCTCATGTCCATTACGTCACACCGTGATCATTACCTGGCTGATCGAATCCTCACCATGGCCGTAGAATATCCACGGTCCCTAAGGAGAGGATTCCCAGGGATGTCTGAACATCATGCGGGTGGCCTACATCAAAGAAGGCAGACACCCACATCCCACGGGGGCCCTGATGAACACCCAGCACTCCCTCGGGCCGGCGACGCTCTCGCAGACGCCGCGCCGCAGCCGGCTGGATCTGTCCAGGCGGCGTACCCAATGGCCGACGGTGACGGCCGTGATCCCGACCCTCAACGAAGCCGACAACCTCCGATGGCTCCTGCCACGCCTGGCCTCGGTCGACGAGGTCGTCATCGTCGACGGCGAGTCGACCGACGGCACCGTCGAGGTGGTCAGACTGCTGCGGCCGGACGCGGTCATCATCGTGGAGCCCCCTACGGGGAAGGGGACCGCGATGCGGACCGGCATGGCCGCGGCGACCAGCGAGGTCATCGTCATGCTCGACGCGGACGGGTCCATGGACCCCGCCGAGTTCGACAGCTTCCTGTCCCTGCTGTGCCGGGGCTTCGAGTTCGTCAAGGGCTCGCGCTACAGCTGCGGGGGCGGCTCGGACGACCTGACCTGGCTGCGCGACAAGGGCAACCTCTGGCTGACCCGGACGGCCAACCTGCTGTATGGCCAGAAATGGACAGACCTCTGCTACGGATATGTAGCCATGCGGCGAAATGTCGTGGAGAAACTGCAGCTGAAGTCCACCGGCTTCGAGATCGAGACCGAGATCTGCGTCAACGCGGTGCGGGCCGGACTCAAGGTGGCCGAGGTGGCCAGCCACGAATCCCACCGCCGTTTCGGCGAGTCCAACCTCAACACCTTCCGTGACGGCTGGCGGGTGCTCAAGACCATGATTCGGCTTCGTTTCGCCGGAAAACTCGACGATTCACAACTTCAACCACAGCAGCCCTTCGAACCCGTATCGGTCGGACATCTGGCGGCGGCGAGGATCAAATGAGAACGCACGTCGTTCGTCCGGAAGAATTGGGCGAAACGGAGATCCAGCGCTGGCGCAAGCTCCAGGAGGCCGACCCCGCGCTGAGCAATCCCTTCCTGGCCCCCGAGTTCACCCTCGGCGTGGCCCGCTTCCGCCGGGACGTGCGGGTGGGCGTCGTCGAGGACGGCTCGGGGATCGCCGCGTTCTTCCCCCACGAACGGCGTCCGGGCGGGGTGGGCCACCCCGTGGGCTTCGGGCTGACCGACCTGCAGGGCATCGTGGCCGACCCCGGCCTCGACCTGCCCGCCCGGGAACTCCTGCGCGCCTGCCGGCTGGGCGTCTGGGACTTCGACCACCTCATCGCCGGCCAGCGCATGTTCGCCCCCCACCACCAGGTCGTCCGGGCCGAGCCGATCATCGACCTGAGCGCGGGGTTCACCGCCTGGGAGGCCGCCGCCCGGTCGCTGGCGCCCAAGACGCACAAGACCATCCGCTACAAGGAGCGCAAGCTCGGCCGCGAGGTCGGTGAACTGTCCTACGAGTTCGCCAGCTCCGACCCCGGCGAGCTCACCCGGCTGATGCGCTGGAAGTCCGCGCAGTACCGGCGCACCGGCCGCACCGACCGCTTCACCCGGCCGTGGATCACGGGGCTGCTGCGGCACTTCCACGAGACGGGCTTCGGCGTGCTCAGCGTGCTGCGGGCCGGGGACCGCACCGTCTCCCTCCATCTGGGGCTGCGCGGCGGGACGGCGATGGCCGGCTGGTTCCCCGCCTACGACACCGAATTCTCCCGCTACTCCCCCGGCATGATCGGCCATCTCGAACTGGCCAGGGGCTGCGCCGAAGAGGGCCTCACCGAGATCTGGATGGGCCGCGGGGGCAAGGAGTTCAAGGAGTGGCTCAAGAGCCGGGAGGTGCCGATCGCCGAGGGCAGGGTCGCCCGCGCGACGCCCGGCGCCGCCTGGCACTGGCTGCGGCACGTGCCGCTGAACCGGATGCGCGACGCCGCGCTGGACAGCCCCCGGCTCTACTCCCTGGCCGACCGGACCCTCAAGGGATACGCCAAAGCGCGCGGGAGGACGTCATGAGCGCCACCTCCGTCTCCGTGGTGATCTGCGCGTTCACCGAGCGGCGCTGGGACGACGTCCACGCCGCGGTGGAGTCGGTGCGGCGGCAGACCCACGCGCCGCACGAGATCATCCTCTCGGTCGACCACAACCCCGGACTGCACGCCCGGCTGAAGGACTCGATGCCCGACGTCCGGGTGGTCGAGAACGCCGAGGACCGCGGCCTGTCCGGCGGCAAGAACACCGGGGTGTCCCACTCCTCCGGCGACGTGGTGGCCTTCCTGGACGACGACGCCGTCGCCGCGCCCGGCTGGCTCGCCGCCTTCGCCGCCGCCTACGCCGACAAGCGGGTCATGGGGGTCGGCGGGAGGACGGTCTCGTTGTGGCCGGGCTCGCCGGACTCTGCCGAGCTGCTGGAGGTCCTGCGCGAAGGAAGGCTTCTGCGGATCCAGGACGTTGACCCCCATCCTCGCCCAGATTCCGCAGAAGCCTTCACCGTCCCAACGGGCGTGCGTCCCCGATGGTTCCCCGAAGAGTTCGAATGGACGGTGGGGGGTACCTACCGGGGCATGGTCCCGGGTCCCGTGCGCAACGTCCTGGGCGGCAACGCCTCCTTCCGGCGGGAGGCGTTCGCCGCGGCGGGCGGCTTCTCCAGCGGCATCGGCCGCACCCATGCCGTCGACCGGCCGCTGGGCTGCGAGGAGACGGAGTTCTGCATCCGGCTCGGGCAGCGCCTGCCCGGCACCGTCCAGCTCTTCGAGCCCGAGGCGGTGATCTGGCACCGGGTCCCGGCCGACCGCGCCCGCTTCCGCTACTACCGCGAACGCTGCTACGCCGAGGGCCTGTCCAAGGCGCTGGTCGCGCGGAGCGTAGGGAGCAGGGACGGCCTGTCCAACGAGCGGGCGCACGCGTTCAAGACCCTCCCCAAGGGCGTGTTCCGGGGACTGGCCGAGACCTTCCGGGGGGACGTGGGAGGTCTCGGCCGCGCTTCGGCGATCACCGCGGGCCTCGGGTACACCGCGGCCGGCTACCTCGTGGGCCGCGGTGCCCGGCGGAAGGAGCACTGATGCCGACGGTACCGATCCTCATGTACCACTCCGTCCGCGACGACCCGCCTCCGGACACCGCCGCGCTGTCGGTCAGGCCCGGGGCGTTCGCCGACCAGATGGCCCTGCTGAAGGAGAAGGGGTTCACCCCCGTCCGCCTGTCGGAGCCGGCGGAGGACGTGCCCAAACCGATCTGCATCACGTTCGACGACGGGTACGCCGACTTCCACTCCGAGGCGCTGCCCGTCCTCACCTCCTTCGGCTACCCCGCCACGGTGTTCGTCACCACGGGCTGGCTGGACGACGCCGGGCCGGACGCCGCCGGACGCCCCCTGGACGCGATGCTGCGCTGGGGGCACGTCCGGGAGGCCGCCGACGAGGGCGTCGAGATCGGCGCGCACAGCCACAGCCACCCGCAGCTCGACCAGCTCGGCGACGGGCCGCTGCGCGACGAGCTGACCCGCAGCCGCCTGCTGCTGGAGGACAGGCTCCAGCGTCCCGTCACCACCATGGCCTACCCGTACGGCTACTCCAGCGCGCGCGTGCGCCGGGCCGTGGCGCGCGCCGGCTACGACACCGCGTACGTGGTGGCCAACGAGGTCTCCTCCCACCGTTCGGGCTACGCCGTCCCCCGCCTGACCATCCAGCGCTCCACCTCTCTGGCGTCCTTCGAGCGGATCGCCGAGGGCACCCACCGGTTCCACCGGGAGAAGGCCCTCACCAAGGGGTACGCGGTCGTGCGCCGGTCCAGATACCTGTACCGGCAGGCGATGCGCCGTGACTGATCCCGAAGTGCTGGGGACGGGCCCGCGGGACGTCTCCGGATCGCCGGGCGAGCGCGTGAGCAGGCTGGAGCGCGTCCGCGGCGAGCTCGGCAACCCGCTGTTCCGCAACGCCTACGCGCTGATGCTCAACGGCGGGCTCACCGGCCTGCTGGGGCTGGGCTTCTGGATCGCCGCCCGGCACTTCCACAGCCATGACGACTTCGGCCGCAACGCCGCCGTCATCCAGGCGATCATGTACATCGGCGGCCTCACCACCCTGAGCTATGTGCTCATGCGGTTCCTGCCGCAGGCGGGCCGCTCCTCCGGGCGGCTGATCGTCGCCACCTACCTGTTCGGCGCGGTGCTGGCGGCGCTGGCCGGGGTGTTCTTCCTGGCCTCGCTCGCCTGGTGGGACAGCCCCAACTTCGACCACCTCACGCGACCCGGGAACGCCGTCCTGTTCCTGGTCTTCATCGTCGCCTGGAACATCTTCACCCAGCAGGACTCCTCGCTGACGGGGCTGCGCCACGCGCCCTGGGTGCCGGTCAAGAACACCGTCTACGGGCTGGTGAAATTCGGCTTCCTCGCGGTCCTCGCCTGGACCTTCGCGCCCTCCGACGGCATCCTGCTGGCCACGATGCTGCCGGTGCTGCTGCTGGTCGTCCCGGTGGACGTGGTCGTCTTCCGGCGGCTGCTGCCCGAGCACGTCGCGCTCACCCGGCGCCTGCACCGCACCCCGACCCCGCGCGAGATCGGCCGGTACCTGCAGGGCGACTTCGTGGGCACCGTCGCCTCCCACTCCGCCATCAACTTCATCCCGCTGCTGGTGGCCGCGAAGGTGACCGAGGCGACCAACGGCTACTTCGCGATGGCCTGGATCTTCGGGCTGATGCTGGACCTGCTGGCGCTGAACATGGCGATGTCCCTGACCGTCGAGGGCTCCTTCGACACCGAGAACCTGGCGCGGACCTGCCGTGACGCGCTGCGCCGCACCCTCATGCTGCTGGTGCCGGTCTCGCTGCTGATGGCCCTGGTCGCCCCCTACGTGCTGGGGCTGCCCTTCCTGTTCGGGCCGGGCTTCCTGCACCACGCCGGGCCGGTGCTCACGCTGCTGGCGCTGTCCACCCTGCCCAAGGCGCTGATCGAGCTGTACGTCGGGGTGCTGCGGGTGCGCTCCCGCACCCGGCTGGTGGCGCTGATCCAGGTGGTGCGCTTCGCCGGCGTGCTGGTCGGGGTGGCGGTCTGGGTGAGCGACGCGAACCTGGAGGCGGTCGGCTGGTCGGTCCTGGCCGTGCAGAGCGCGGTGGCGCTGACGGTCCTGCCCGCGCTGCGCCGGATCATCCGGCCCGCCCCGGCGGTGCCCGCCCCGGCGCGCGGCGGCGAGGAAGGTGAGCGGTGAGCGTGACACTGAGCCGGACGCCGAGCGCCCAGGCGGCCCCGGAGGATCCGATCGCCAAGCTGCCCGCCGTCGTCCTCGGGCTGTGCGTGGCGCTCGGCGCGGTGCTCTTCTGGGTGCCGCTGCGCGGAGCGGACCCGGACTCCGCCGACGGCTACGGGCTGATCAGCGTGCTGCCGGTGCCGACCATGCTCGGCGCGGGCGTGCTGGCCCTGACCTTCATCGCCACCCTGTCGCTGCGCCGCCCCGTCCCGGTGCTGCTCGGCGCCCAGATCGTGGTGACCGTGGTGGCGCTGCACACGCTCGCCCAGGTCCTGGAGCCGGTCGCCCGCTTCCCGACGGTCTGGCAGCACGCCGGGTTCATCGAGTACATCACCCGGACCGGCACCGTCGGCATCAGCCTGGACGCGCGGTTCAGCTGGGCCGCGTTCTTCGGGATGATCGGCTTCCTGACCGAGGCCGTCGGCATGGACTCCCTCGGGCCGGTGCTCAAGTGGGCGCCGGTGACGATCCAGCTGCTGTACCTGCTGCCGATGGCGATGATCGTCCGGGTGATGAAGGCCAACTGGCGGGCCAAGTGGTTCGCGGTGTGGCTGTTCCCGGTGGCCAACTGGGTCGGCCAGGACTACCTGTCGCCGCAGGCGTTCGGCTACCTCGTCTACCTCTTCTTCCTGGCGGTCCTGCTCACCTGGTTCCGGCCTGAGGTGCTGCGCACGCGGCGGGCCGGGAAGCGCGGGACGGGCGAGGAGTCCGGGCCGGTGTACCGCTTCCTGTTCGGCCCCAAGACCCCGGGCGAGGAGCCGGTCCGCACGGTCGGCACCAGGGAGCGCTCCTTCCTGGTCGTGCTGCTGGTGGCCCTGCTGGTCGTGGGCACCGCCAGCCACCAGCTCACCCCGTACCTGCTCATCGCCTCGGCCGCGGCGCTGGCGCTGGTCGGCCGCAGCGAGCTGCGCGCGCTGCCCGTCATCGGCGGGGTCGTCTACCTCGGCTGGATCTCCTTCATGGCCTACGGCTACTGGGGGCCCGACCCGGCCGGCACCCTGTTCGCCGGGGGCGGCAACCCGCTGCAGACGTTCCTGGAGAGCACCACCGGCCGGATCTCGCCCAGCGAGCAGCTCGGCCGGATCCAGACCGCGCGGATCCTGCTGGTGCTGGTCCTCATGGCGCTGACCATGGTCGGGCTGCTGCGCCGGCGCCTGCGCGGCATCGACGACCGGGTCGCGTTCGTCCTGCTGGTCGTCCCGCTCAGCTCGTTCGGGCTGCAGTCCTACGGCGGCGAGATCGCGCTGCGCACCTACCTGTTCATGCTGCCCGGCGCGGTGTTCCTCGCCGCCTACGCCTTCTACCCCGACCCCAAGCCGGTGCCGGTGGTCAGGTCGGTGCCGCGGATGCAGCGGTTCCGGCACCGGCTCCCGGCCCTGGTGGCCGGTTCGTTCGCGCTGCTGCTCATGGGCGGGTTCCTGACCGTCAGGTACGGCAACGAGGCGTTCGAGCAGGTGAGGCCGGGCGAGCTCAAGGCCTTCGACGCCATGATCTCCGACTCCAAGGGCGACCCCATCACCCTGGTCTGGGTGAGCGGCGAGATCGTCACGGTGCCCGAGGCGGCCAGCCAGACCCCGCAGGGGCCCTGGGGCTACCGGTACTTCGAGCGGTTCCACTGGTTGCGGGTCGAGTTCGCCCAGGAGCCCTGGGCGAGCAATCTGAGCAAGAAGCCGCCCGTCCCGCTCACCGCCGAGCAGCAGCGCAGCCGCAGGCCCACCGTCGAGGAGGTGCTGGCGCAGATGAGGAGCCAGCCCGGCACCTACCTGTACCAGTCGCGCACCAACGACACCTATCAGACGCTGAACTTCGGGCTGGCCCCCGACTGGGGAGAGCGGCTCATCCGCCAGATCGACGCCTCTCCGGAGTTCGTCAAGGTCTTCGGTGACGGCGACGCCTCGGTCTACAAACTGGCGAAGCCGGGTCCGCGACCCGAGCCCGACCCCCCGCCGGCCCAGCTGACCATCGGAGTGAGCAACTGGACGCCCGCAGGGCTGATCTACCTCCCTGTGCTCGTCGGCGTCCTGACCGCCAGGGAACTGCGACGCATCAGACTCTCCCCCGACCAGTACGGACGCCTCCGGCCGTACACGGTGGTCGCGGTGCCGCTGTTCCTCGGCTTCGTGGCCATCGTGGTCGAACGTTTCCTCACCCTCAAAGGACTGACCCCTTGAGCGACCGACCTTCGGTGAGCGTAGTGATCCCCACCCGAGACCGACCCGAACTACTGCGCGAGACTCTGGCCTCCATCCATGAGCAGGACTATCCGGGCGAACTGCGCTGCATCGTGGTGTTCGACCGCAGCGAGCCGGACCCCTCCCTGGTCTCCCACGACCCGCTGCGCCCGGTGGAGGTGCTGCGCAACGAGCGCACACCCGGCGCGGCCGGGGCCCGCAACACCGGGCTGCTGGCCGCCTCCACCGAGCTGGTCGGCTTCTGCGACGACACCGACCTGTTCCTGGAGGGCAAGGTCTCCGCGCAGGTCGCGGTGCTGGAGGCCGAACCGGAGACGGAGGTCGTCTGCTGCGGGCTGCGCCTTTTCGGGCCTGGCATCGACGAGATCGACCGGCGCGTGCCGCGGCCCCTGGTGACGCGCGAGGAGCTGCTGCGCGGTCACAAGCCCCAGCTGCACCCGTCCGCGCTGCTGCTGCGGCGCTCGGCGGGGCTGTTGTTCGACGAGGAGGTCCCCGGCAGCTACGGGGAGGACTACGAGTTCCTGCTGCGCGCGGCGGCACGGGCGCCGATCCGGCAGATCCCGCTGCCCGGGCTGGGGCTGCGCTGGCACCGCGAGTCGTACTTCTCGGTGCTGGAGAACGCGCAGCTCATCTCCGAGGCGGTGCGGTGGCTGCTCGGCCGGTACGACTTCCCGCGCAGCGGCTACGCGCACTGGGCGGGCAAGGTCGCCTTCGCCGAGGCCGTCCGGGGCAGGCGCGGCCAGGCGCTGCGCTGGATCGGCCGGACGATGCGCGCCCGCCCCCTGGACGCCCGGGCACTGCTGGCGCTGGCGGTCGTGGCGGGGATCCCGGCGTCATTCGTCATGCGGAACCTGAGCAAGATCGGACGTGGGATGTGAACGCGCTGCTGATACCCCTGATGTTCGCGGTGCCCGCGCTGTGCATCGCCTGGCTGCTGCCGGGGCTCGACCCGCTGGGCCGCGCCATGGTGGGGGTGGCCGGGTCGCTGTGCCTCTTCCTGCTGACCGCGCAGACGATGCTCGTCCTGCGGGTGTGGTCGCCGCTGGGCGGGACCGCGGTGGTGGGGGCGCTCTGCCTGGTCATGGTGCTGCTCGCCCTGGTGCGCCGGGCCAGGCGGCCGGTGACGGTGCCCGCGGCCCGGGAGCACGAGGACGAGGACTGGCTCTTCGACGGCTGAACTTCGGATCCTGTTCTCTTTTGGTAGGTGTCGACGCATTCGACCGTTCTTCTTAGTAGGGTCCGTCAAAGTTGCAGAAGCATCTGACGTGACCCACGGGGAGTAATAGGTGTTCCAGAAGACAGTGAGAGTGGCCCTGACCGCGTTGCTGGCGGCCGGCGTGTCGGCGGCGGTGGCCGCTCCCGCGGAGGCCAAGCCGAAGGCCAAGTGCCACATCGGCCTGTGGAAGACCACGGGCCTGAAGGCGAACATCTCCGGCAAGACGCAGGGAGGGAACTTCCAGGACGTCGACTACAAGGGCATGGCCGGGATCAAACTCAAGATCTCGCCCCAGCGCATCGTCTACGACTTCACCGGCTCCAAGCGCGAGACCATCAAGGGGATCGGCGCGGACGGCAAGCCGATGGAGGCCTGGGAGCAGCTCACGGGCGTCCTGTATCTGCCTTCCAAGGTCACCAGTGACAAAAAAGGCGTGAAGGGGCGGATCGCCACCTACAACAAGCGGGCCTCCGGCCCCGCGACCGGCACCGGGATGACCGTCAAGCCCAAGCAGGCCTCCTGGGGCGGCTGGAAGGTCGCCGCGCACGCCAAGATCGGCCACTTCGACACCCCGGTGGTCAAGAACGCCAAGTTCGTCTGCAACCCCAAGAAGAAGACGCTGCGTCTCGTCGATGTGCGCAAGTGGGACACCTTCACCGAGATCGTGGACATCCGCTTCAAGCTGGTCCGCCGCTGACCGTCACACTGATTCGGGAGCGCTTTCCCCCCCAAGGGCTCCACCAGGACGCCTCCGGTCCCGCCGGGGGCGTCCTGGCGTTCACGGGACGGTTCAGCGGCGCAGGCGCAGGGCCAGGTGGAAGTCGACGCGGTCCTCGAAGCGGTCCAGGTCCCGGCCGGTCAGCTCCGAGATGCGCTTGACGCGGTAGCGCAGCGTGTTGACGTGGACGTGCATGACGCCGGCGCAGCGCGTCCAGGAGCCGTCGCAGGCCAGGAAGGCCTCCAGGGTGCGCAGCAGCTCGGAGTTGTGGCGTGCGTCGTAGGCGGACAGGGGCTCCAGGAGCCGGTCGGCGAACGCCCGGCGCGCCGCGGCCGGGACCCCGGCCAGCAGCAGGTCGTGGGAGGCCAGCTCGTCGCAGCCGACCACCCGGGAGCGGCCGGGTCGGTCCAAGGCGTAGGCGTGCGCGTGCCCCGCCTCGGTGAACGCGGTGGACAGCCCCGGCGCCTCGACGGCCCGGCTGACCCCGGCGGTCAGGCGGGTGACGGCGGCGAGGCGGTGCGCGGCCTCGCGCAGGCCGCTCAGCAGGTCGGGGCGGTCGGGCACCACGGCGACCGCGCAGCCGTCCCGTTCCGCCGCGGCCCGGCCGAGCAGTTCCTCCAGCAGCGGCACCGCCGAGCCCGACGGCAGCGAGGCGGCCAGCACCACGTGCCGGGCCCTCGGGTCGAGGCCGCAGGCGCGCATCGCCGGAAGCGGGGGCTCCTCGGCGGCCAGGACTCCGGCGAGCTGGGCGGCCAGCCGCCGCTCCACCTGCCGGGCGCTCTCCAGCCTGGCCAGGTCGAGGGAGGCCAGGGAGGCCAGCTCGTCGGCCGCCTCCGCGGTGGCGGCGGCCACGAACCTGCCGCCCAGCCGGGGCACGCCCGGCAGCGCCTCCAGGTGGAACACCCTCCCGCCCGCGCGGACCGGTCCGGGCGGGCCGTCCGCGGCCAGGAACGCGGCGGCCAGCCTCCGCGCCTCCGGCAGCGGCCCGCCCGCCAGCACCCCGCCGGTGGAGCCGATCACCCAGGCCCGACCCGCGGGCCAGATCGAGGCCAGGCTCGCGCCCGCCGTCAGCGCCGCGACCATGCCGCGCCTGCGGCTGCGGGCGGCCAGCGCGCCGGCCTCCCGCTCGGTCCACAGCACCGAGGTGATCCGGTCGGTGATCTCCCGGAAGGAGGTGTCGGCGGGCACCGCGAACAGCGGGACCGCGTACCGCTCGCAGGCGTCGACCAGGTCGTCCGGGACTCCGCCCAGCAGGCCCTCGCCCGCGCCCAGGGCGGCGACGCCCGCCTTGGCCAGGCATTCCACGAAGACCTCCGAGTCGGCGGGGCCTCGCCGCCACACCAGGCCGGTGAGCACCAGTTCCCCGCCCGACAGGTACCTGCCCGGGTCGAGCAGGTCGGTGGTGAAGGTCGTCTGCAGCGGGCGGTCGAGCGCGTTCGCGCCGGTCAGGACGGGAAGCCGCCCTCCGGGATGCTCCAGAACGTCCCTGAGCCTCATCGCCCCTCCCCCGCCGCTTGTAGTGGCCTCCAAACAACGTAGTCAGGCCGTGTTTCAACTTCGGTGCTTCGCACGTTTCGGTGGTGCTACCTCAGGAGATTGACTCTCTTCATGGAGATGGCCCGGTTCGACGCGCTGCCCGGCCCCGAGGCCGAGGAGGAGCTGCTGACCTGCTGCGCCGTCCCGGAATGGGCGCGGAAGGTGGCGTACGGGCGCCCCTATCCGGACTCCGCCGCCCTGTTGGAGACGGGTTCTCGGGCGCTGGCGGGACTCTCCTGGGACGCGGTCCTGACCGCTCTCTCCGCGCATCCGCGGATCGGAGAGCGGGCCGGGGGCGACTCGCGGGAGGCGGCCTGGTCCCGCCAGGAGCAGGCGGGCGCGCAAGACGCCGACCGGGACGCCCTGACCGCCGCCAACCTCGCATACGAGGAGCGCTTCGGACATGTCTTCCTGATCTGCGCGACCGGCCTGTCCGGGGCGGAGATGCTCGCCGCCGCCCGGGCACGGCTGGAGCACGACGAGGAGACCGAGCGGGCCGTCGTCCGGACGGAACTGGACAAGATCGTACGGATCAGGCTGCGGAAGCTGGTGGAGTCGTGAGTCTTTCCACACACGTCCTGGACACCACGCTGGGGCACCCCTCGCCGGGGGTGCCGGTGACGCTGGAGTTCCTCGGTGAAGACGGCTGGGAGGCGACCGCGTCCGGGCAGACGGACCCCGACGGGCGGATCTCCGGATGGCCCACGCGGCCCGGACGCCACCGGTTGCGGTTCGACGTGCCGGCGGCGTTCTTCCCCGAGGTCACGATCGTCTTCGACGTCGCCGACGAGGAAGAGCACTTCCACATCCCCTTGCTGCTCAGCAACTACGGCTACACCACCTATCGGGGGTCCTGATGAAGTTCAGCCTTGGCCCGAACCGCTACGGGAAGGCGGAGTGCCGCCTGGTCCGGGTCGTGCGCGACGGCGACCGGCACGAGATGACCGACCTCAACGTCAGCACGTCCCTTTCGGGGGATCTGGAGGACACCCACCTGACGGGCGACAACTCCTCCGTACTGCCGACGGACTCCCAGAAGAACACCGTCTACGCCTTCGCGCGGGAGTTCGGGATCCCCTCCATCGAGGAGTTCGCGCTGCGGCTGGGCGGGCATTTCGTGTCCTCACAGGACGCCATCCACAAGGCGAACATCCGGATCGAGCAGTACGGCTGGAACAGGCTGGGCGACCACTCCTTCTCCCGCGCCGGGGACGAGGTGCGCACGGCGGAGGTGACGGTCACTCCGGACGACGCGTGGGTGACGGGCGGCCTCACCGGCCTGACCGTGATGAACACGACCGGTTCGGAATTCCACGGCTTCCCCCGTGACCCCTACACGACGCTGCCGGAGACGGACGACCGCATCCTCGCGACGGCCGTGGACGCGAAGTGGCGCTTCTCCACGCTGGACGTCTCCTGGAACGCCGCGTACGCCGTGATCCGCGACGCGTTGATCGGCGGTTTCGTCGAGACGTACAGCCTTTCCCTCCAGCAGACGCTCTTCGCGATGGGCTCGCGGGTCCTGGAGAAGGCGCCGGAGGTCGCGGAGGTCAGGCTGGCGCTGCCCAATAAGCACCACTTTCTCGTCGACCTGTCGCCGTTCGGGTTGGACAACCCGAACGAGGTGTTCTTCGCCGCCGACCGCCCCTACGGGCTGATCGAGGGGACCGTGACCCGGGACGGCGCCCCGGAGGGGGGCCCGGCATGGAGTTCCTGAGTCCGGCCACCTGGGCCGAGGCCCTGGCCGTCAAGGCGGACCGGCCTGACGCGACGCCGATCGCGGGCGGCACGGACGTCATGGTGGAGCTGAACTTCCGCAAGCGCCGGCCTTCGGTGCTGCTGGACCTCACCCGGATCCCCGAACCGGCCTCCTGGTCGGAGCGGGACGGGCGGATCCGGATCGGGGCGGGGCTGCCGTACTCCCGGATCATGGACGAACTGGGCGGGCGGCTGCCGGGGTTGGCGATGGCGGCCCGGACGGTCGGGTCGCCGCAGATCCGCAACCGGGGGACGCTCGGCGGGAACCTCGGCTCGGCCTCCCCCGCCGGGGACGGGCACCCGCCCCTGCTGGCCTGCGGCGCCGAGGTCGAACTCGCGTCCGTGCGGGGGACGCGCACGGTCCCGGTGGCGGAGTTCTTCACCGGCCCCAAACGCAGCGTCCTCGCCGAGGACGAGTTGATCGCGGCGGTGCGCGTCGCGCCCGCCGAGGGCCCCCAGCAGTTCTCCAAGATCGGGACGCGGAACGCGATGGTGATCGCGGTCAGCTCGTTCGCGCTGGCGCTGCACCCGTCGCGGCAGGCCGTGGGGACGGGGATCGGCTCGGCCGGTCCGACGCCGCTGCGGGCGCCGGAGGCCGAGGAGTTCGCGGCCTCACAGCTGCCGTGGGAGAGCCGGGCCGCGCTGGACCCCGAGGTGGCGCGCCGGTTCGGGGAGCTGGTCGCCGCGGCGGCCTCGCCGATCGACGACGTCCGCGGCAGCGCGTCCTACCGGCGTCACACCCTCGCCGTCATGGCGCGGCGCACACTGACCTGGGCCTGGAGCGACCTATGCGGGTGACCTGCAAGATCAACGGAGTGGACCGGACCGCCGACGACGTCTGGGCGGGCGAGAGCCTGCTGTACCTGCTGCGGGAGCGGCTGGGCCTGCCGGGCAGCAAGAACGCCTGCGAACAGGGCGAATGCGGCTCCTGCACGGTCTATCTGGACGGGACGCCCGTCTGCTCCTGCCTGGTGGCCGCCGGGCAGGCCGCCGGACGGGAGGTCGTGACGGTCGAGGGGCTGGGCGGCGAGGACGGGCTCGATCCCGTCCAGGAGGCGTTCCTGCGGGCGGGCGCCGTGCAGTGCGGGTTCTGCACGCCGGGGCTGGTCGTCTCGGTGCACGACCTGCTGGAGCGCAGTCCGGCGCCGTCGGACCCGGAGATCCGGGAGGCCCTCGCCGGCAACCTGTGCCGCTGCACCGGCTACGAGAAGATCATGGACGCGGTACGGCTCGCCTCGGCCTCGCGGGAGGAGCGGTGAACGTCCTCGTCGAAGGCTGCGCCGTCGCCACCGTCGACGCCTCGGGCAGCGAGTACGCCTCGGGGCACGTGCTCGTCGAGGACGGGCTGATCACCTCGGTGGGGCCGGGGCCCGCCCCCCGGCGGCCGGAGAACGTCATCGACGGGACGGGCTGCCTGGCCACGCCCGGCCTGGTGAACACCCACCACCACCTGTACCAGCACGCCACCCGGGGCCACGCCCAGCAGCAGCACCTGTTCGGCTGGCTGGTGGAGCTGTACCCGACGTGGGGGCGGCTCGACGCGGACCTCGTCCACGCCACGACCGGGGCGGGCCTGGCGGCCCTGGCCCTGTCGGGGTGCACGACGAGCACCGACCACCACTACGTCTTCCCCCGCGACGGCGGGGACGTCTTCGGGGCGCAGGTGGACGCGGCCCGGGCGATCGGGCTGCGCTTCCATCCGTGCCGGGGGTCGATGGACCTGGGGGTGTCCCAGGGCGGGCTGCCGCCGGACAACATCGTCGAGACCACCGAGGGCGCGCTGACCGCGACGGCCGAGGCGATCGAGCTCTTCCACGACCCGTCCTTCGGCTCGATGCTGCGGGTCGCCGTCGCGCCCTGCTCGCCGTTCTCCGTCACCGAGGACCTGATGCGCGAGGCCGCGGTCCTGGCCCGCCATTACGGCGTCCGCCTGCACACCCACCTCGCCGAGACCGTCGAGGAGGAGGAGTTCTGCCGCGAGCGGTTCGCCTGCACGCCCGTCGAGTACGCCGAGCGGCTCGGCTGGCTGGGGCCGGACGTGTGGTTCGCGCACACCGTCCACCTGGACGGCGAGTCCGTGGCGGCGCTCGGCGCGACCGGCACCGGGGTGGCGCACTGCCCCAGCTCCAACGCCAGGCTCGGCGCGGGCATCGCGCCCGTCCGGGACCTGCTGGACGCGGGGGCGCCGGTGGGGCTGGGCGTCGACGGCGCGGCCTCCCAGGAGACCGGCCAGCTCGCGCCGGAGCTGCGGCAGGCACTGTACTTCGCCCGGCTGCGCGGCGGCCCCGCCGCGATGACGGCCCGGCAGGCTCTGGAGCTGGGCACCGCCGGAGGCGCCCGCTGCCTGGGCCGCCAGGACGAGCTCGGCTCCCTGGAGCCCGGCAAGCTCGGCGACGTCGCGCTGTGGCGGCTCGACGGGATCGGGCACGCCGGCATCGCCGACCCCGTCGCCGCTCTGGTGTTCGGGCCGCCCGCGCCGCTGGAGGCGCTGCTCGTCGGCGGGAACCCGGTGGTCCGGGAAGGGCGCCTGCTCACCGCCGACGAGACCGCGCTGGCCCGGGAGCTGACGAGGGTGAGCGGCAGGCTGCGCGAGCGGCCCGCGTGATCGGGAGGCTGGGATGAGTACCACGACGCACCTGGGGCTGGCGGCGACGGCCGTGGACGGGATCGGGGCCAGCCCGCCGAGGCCCGACGGGCGGCTGAAGGTGACCGGGGAGTTCGCGTTCTCCTCCGACCTGTGGGCCGACGACATGGTGTGGGGCGCGACACTGCGCAGCCCGCACCCGCGGGCGCGGATCGTCTCGGTGAACGTGGGGCCCGCGCTGGCGGTGCCCGGAGTGCTCGCGGCGCTGACCCACGAGGACGTGCCGGGGAGCAAGCGGTACGGGCTGGAGCACGCCGACCAGCCGGTGCTGGCCTTCGACGAGGTCCGCTACCAGGGGGAGCCGGTCGCGGTCGTGGCGGCCGACCATCCGGAGGTGGCGGCGCGGGCGGCTTCGCTGATCGAGGTGGAGTACGAGGTCCTGCCTCCCGTCGTCGATCCGGAGACGGCCGTGCTCGCCGATTCACCCCGGGTGCACGAGGGGCGTCCCAACCTGCTGCGCCACGTCCCGATCCGCAAAGGCGACCCGGACGTGACGGCCGAGGTCGTGGTCAGCGGCGTCTACGACGTGGGGATGCAGGACCAGGCGTTCCTGGGGCCGGAGTCCGGGTTGGCGATCCCTGCCGAGGACGGCGGGGTCGATCTGTATGTGGCCACGCAGTGGCTTCACGTCGACCGGTCGCAGGTCGCCTCGTCGCTGGGGCTGCCGCCGGAGAAGGTGCGCTTCACCCTGGCCGGGGTCGGCGGCGCGTTCGGCGGGCGGGAGGACCTCTCGATGCAGATCCACGCCTGCCTGCTGGCGCTGCGTACGGGGCGTCCGGTGAAGATGGTCTACGGGCGTGAGGAGTCGTTCTTCGGTCACGTCCACCGGCACCCGGCGCGCATGTGGTACGAGCACGGGGCCGACAGGGACGGGCGCCTCGTCTACGTGAAGGCTCGGATCCTGCTGGACGGCGGCGCGTACGCGTCCAGCTCCGGGGCGGTCGTCGCCAACGCCGCGACACTC
Source organism: Actinocorallia sp. B10E7 (assembly GCF_039871655.1). Classification (NCBI taxonomy): domain Bacteria; kingdom Bacillati; phylum Actinomycetota; class Actinomycetes; order Streptosporangiales; family Thermomonosporaceae; genus Actinocorallia; species Actinocorallia sp. B10E7. Next base: position 84,142 of record NZ_JBDPLZ010000002.1, on the reverse strand, counting down.
GGGATCGGGCCCTATGACGTGCCGAACGTCGTCATGGACGGCGAGGTCGTCTACACGAACAACCCTCCGTGCGGGGCCATGCGCGGTTTCGGGGCGGTGCAGGCGTGCTTCGGCTACGAGTCGCAGATGGACAGGCTCGCCGAGGCCGTCGGGGTCGGCCCGGTGGAGATCCGGGTGCGCAACGCGATGAAGACCGGGGATCTGATGCCCACCGGTCAGGTCGTCGAGGGGCCCGCTCCGGTGGCCGAGCTCATGCGGCTGGTGGAGGAGAAGCCCCCGGCGCCGGCGAAGTCGGATTTCCTGCCCGGGGGGACGGCCAACACCACCCGTGGCGAAGGGGTCGTGCGGGGCGTCGGCTACGGGATCGGGATCAAGAACGTCGCCTTCTCCGAGGGGTTCGACGACTATTCGACGGCCCGGGTCCGCCTGGAGCTGGTCGGCGGTCGGCCCGCGGTGCTCATCCACACGGCGGCGGCCGAGGTCGGGCAGGGGCTCGTGACGGTGCTCGCGCAGATCGCGCGGACCGAGCTGGGCGTCTCGCAGGTGACGATCGCGCCCGCGGACACGAACGTCGGGAGCGCCGGTTCCACGTCGGCGTCGAGGCAGACGTACATGACGGGCGGGGCGACGAAGGCGGCGTGCGAGGCCGTCCGGGAACGGCTGTTCGCGCGGCTGGACGCTCCGGGGCTGCGCCTGTCCGACGGGCAGGTGCTGGACTCCGGCGGCCGCCTCGTCACGAGCCTGGGCGAGCTGCTCGGCGACGAGGCGGTCGAGGAGACCGTCGAGTGGCGGCACCGTCCCACGTCCCCGCTCGACCCCGAGACGGGGCAGGGGAACGCGCACGTCCAGTACGCGTTCGCGGCGCACCGGGCGACCGTCGACGTGGACCTCGAACTGGGCCTGGTGCGGGTGGTGGAGATCGTCACGGCCCAGGACGTCGGCAAGGCGATCAACCCCGACGCCGTCGAGGGGCAGATCCACGGCGGTACCGCCCAGGGGCTGGGGCTGGCCCTGATGGAGGAGATCCAGGTCAGGGACGGGAAGGTGCGCAACCCGTCCTTCACCGACTACCTGCTTCCGACGATCATGGACATGCCGCCGATGAGGCTCGACATCCTCGAACTGGCCGACCCGCACGCGCCCTACGGGCTGCGCGGGATCGGGGAGCCGCCGAACATCTCCTCCACTCCGGCGGTCGTGGCGGCGATCCGGGCGGCCACGGGTGCGGCGCTCACCCGTGTTCCGGTGCGGCCGGAGCACATCACGGAGGCCGTGTGCTGAGGCCGTCCTTCTACGACGAACTGGACCGGAGGCTGGCTTCGGCCGACGCCGAACTGGCGGTGCGCTACCCCGGGGAACGTCCGGGACGGCAGCCGGTGCACACGGTGTACGTCCCGGCGGACCGCCTCTCGCAGGACCTTCCCGCACGGTGGGGGGCCGAGGCGCTCGCCGCCTTGGACGCCCACGGGGCGCCTTACGCGCCGGAACTGGACGCGCGGGTGCGGGCCAAGCTGCGTGACGAGCCGATCGAGGACCTGCGGATCGACTTCGAGGACGGTTACGGACGGCGTGACGACGCCACCGAGGACGCCCACGCGCGGGCGGCGGCGAAGCTGATCGCCGCTGGTTCCACGCCTTTCACGGGCGTGCGCATCAAATGCATGGAACGTGATGCGCGCCGGCGTGGTGTGCGCACTTTGGACGTGCTGCTCGACGAACTCGGGTACGTGCCGGAGAACTTCGTCGTCACGTTGCCGAAGGTCACCGCCGTGGCGCAGGTGGAGGCGATGGTCGCGCTCTGCGAGGCTCTGGAGCCCTCCGGAAGGGCGCTGCGTTTCGAGATCCAGATCGAGACGCCGCAGTCGGTGCTCGGACCGGACGGGACGGCGCTGGTCGCACGGATGATCCATGCCTCGGACGGGCGGTGCGCCGGGCTGCACTACGGGACGTACGATTACTCGGCCTCATGCGGGATCGCCGCCGCCCACCAGGCGATGGACCACCCGGTGGCCGACCACGCGAAGGCCGTCATGCAGGTCGCGGCGGCGGGGACGGGCGTGCGGCTGAGTGACGGCTCGACCAACGTCCTGCCCGTCGGCGACCACGTGCACGAGGCCTGGGCGCTGCACCTACGGCTCGTCCGGCGGTCGCTAGAGCGGGGTTTCTACCAGGGATGGGACTTGCATCCGGCGCAGTTGCCGACCCGGTTCGCCGCCACGTACGCCTTCTACCGGGAGGGCGCGTCCCTGGCGGCGACGCGGCTGCGGGCGTACCTGGACCGGACGGACAGCGGGTTCCTGGACGAGCCCGCGACGGCCCGCGCGCTGGCCGGGTTCCTGCGGCGCGGGCTGGAGTGCGGAGCGTTGGAGGAGTCTTCGCTCGGTTTGGACGTCTCCCGGCTGGAGGGGTTGTGACGGTACTGCGGTCACGTCGGGTGTTCCTGCCCGACGAGGTGCGCCCGGCAGCGGTGGAGTTCCACGACGGGCGGATCACGGCGGTCCTGCCGTACGAGACGGACGGCGTGGACCTGGGGGCTCTGGCCCTCCTGCCGGGGCTCGTGGACAGCCATGTGCACGTGAACGAGCCCGGCCGGACCGAATGGGAGGGGTTCGCCAGCGCCACCCGCGCGGCCGCCTCCGGGGGTGTGACGACGCTCGTCGACATGCCGTTGAACTCCATCCCGCCGACCGTCGACGTCGCGGCGCTGGAGGCCAAGCGGAAGGCCGCCGCCGGGCAGTGCCATGTGGACGTGGGTTTCTGGGGCGGTGCCGTCCCGGGGAACGCCTCTTGCCTACCCGGGCTGCACGAGGCCGGGGTGTTCGGGTTCAAGAGCTTCCTGATCGACTCCGGGGTTCCGGAGTTCCCGCCGTTGGACGCGGCCGGGCTCGATGCGGCCATGCGTACGGTGGACGCGCTGTTCATCGTGCACGCCGAAGACCCCGCCCTGGTCGCGGAGTCCTCTCCCCTGTATCCCGACTTCGTGGCGTCACGGCCGCCCGAGGCGGAGGCGCGGGCCGTGGAGACCGTCATCGAACTGGCGCGCAGGACCGGCGCTCGGGCGCACATCCTGCATCTGGCGGCGGCCGACGCGCTGCCTTCGCTGGCCGCGGCACAGCGTGACGGGGTGCGGATCACGGCCGAGACCTGCCCTCACTACCTGACGCTGCGGGCCGAGGACGTCCCTTCGCTGGCCACCGAGTACAAGTGCTGCCCTCCGATCCGTGGAGGGCAGCACCAGGACGCCTTGTGGCAGGCGTTGGCGGACGGCGTCATCACCTGCGTCGTGTCCGACCACTCGCCCTGCACCGCGGACCTCAAGGCGGGTGACTTCGCCACCGCCTGGGGCGGTATCGCGTCCGTCCAGCTCGGGCTGCCGGCCGTCTGGACGGAGGCGCACCGCCGCGGCATCCCGCTGGAGGACGTCGTCCACTGGATGAGCAAGGCGCCCGCCGACCTCGTAGGGCTGCCGCACAAGGGCAGGATCGAGGTGGGAGCGGACGCCGACCTCGTCGTCTTCGCCCCCGACGAGACGTTCACCGTGGACGCGTCCCGTCTGCACCACCGCAACCCGGTCACCCCTTACCACGGACGGACCCTGCAAGGCGTCGTCCACCAGACGTGGCTGCGCGGCGAGCCGGTGGACGGCGTCACGCCCACCGGCCGACTGCTCCGCCGGGAGGCGAAGTGATGTTCACCGACCTGTTCGACCTGGCCTCCCGTTCCCTCGGCGGCACCGTCATGTACGCCAATGACGAGTTCTTCGCCGAACGCGAGAACCTGATCAACCCTCATGAGCCCACCTACAGCGCCGCCACGTTCGGCAACAAGGGGCAGGTCTACGACGGCTGGGAGACCCGCCGACGCCGTGAACCCGGCCACGACCACGCCCTCGTCCGGCTGGGTGCCTCCGGCCTGGTGCACGGGGTGGTCATAGACACCGCGTACTTCAAGGGCAACTACCCGCCCGAAGGCTCCGTGGAGGGCTGTTTCCTGCCCGGCTACCCCTCGGTGGACGAGTTGGAGAAGGCCGAGTGGTTCTCCTTGGTCCCCCGTTCGGCGCTGCAAGGCGACACCCGGAACTTCTTCGAGGCCGCCGCGCGCCGTCTCGTGACGCACGTCCGTCTGTCCATCTATCCGGACGGCGGGGTGGCCCGCCTGCGCGTCCACGGTGAGCCCGTCGTCGATCCCGGGCTCCTGCCCGGCGTCTTCGACCTGGCCGCCGCCGAGCTCGGCGGCACCGTCACCGACTGCAGCGACCGCTTCTACGGCTCCCCCGCCAACCTCCTCCTCCCCGGCCTGGCCACCACCATGGGCGAGGGCTGGGAGACGCGGCGGCGCCGCGACTCCGGCAACGACTGGGTCGAGATCGGACTCGCGGCCCCCGGGCTCCCCCAGATCGTCGAGCTGGACACCTCCCATTTCAAGGGCAACTGCCCCGGCCGGGCCCGCGTCACCGCCTCCGACGGGCGGGAACTCCTTCCCCCGACCCCTCTGAGGCCCGACACCCGGCACCGTTTCCGCGTCACCGCCGACAAGCCCGTCAAGGCCGTCCGCCTGGACATCTATCCGGACGGCGGGATGGCCCGCTTCCGCCTCTACGGCTCCCTGAAGCCCAAGGCCCGCGCGACTCTGGCCGACCGCTGGACGAGCCTCCAAGAGTCCTCGTGACCGGCTCCCCCGGCGTCTGCGGGCTGCTGCTGGCCGCTGGAGGCGGCCGACGGTACGGGATGCCCAAGGCGCTCGTGCCGACGCCCGGAAATCCCGGGGAACTGCTCGTGGAGCACGGCGTGCGGACGTTGCGGGAAGGCGGCTGCTCGCCCGTCGTGGTCGTGCTGGGGGCCGGAGCGCAGAGCGTGCCGGAGCTGCCGGGGACGCGGGTGGTGGTCAACCCGGAGTGGGCGAGCGGGATGGGGTCGTCGCTGCGGACGGGGCTCGCGGAAGCGGAAGGAGACGCGGTGGTGGTGCTGCTGGTGGACACGCCCGGGGTGACGGCCGAGGCGGTACGGCGGATGAGCGCGGGGGCGGACGCCTCCTCACTGCGGGTGGCCACGTACCACGGGGAGCGAGGGCATCCGGTGCTGCTCGGACGGGCCCACTGGGACGGAGTCGCCGAACTCGCCGTAGGGGACGTGGGGGCGCGTCCTTACCTCAGGTCCCGGAAGCCCGAACTGGTGGCGTGCGAGGACGTTGCGGACGGGCGGGACCTGGACGTGCCCGATGCGTGACGTGCTGGACGAACTGTTCGAGCAGTGGTCGCGGGGACGTGCCGTGGGGCTGGCGACCGTGGTGGAGACATGGAGGTCGGCTCCCCGCCCGGCGGGGGCGTCCATGCTCGTCTCGTCTTCGGGCGAGGCGTTGGGGAGCGTGTCCGGCGGGTGCGTCGAAGGCGCCGTTTACGAACTGGCCGTAGAGGCCGCTTCCGACGCCTCCTTCATCCCCACGCTGGAGCGGTACGGAGTCAGTGACGATGACGCGTTCGCGGTCGGGCTGACCTGCGGAGGGACGATCCACGTCTACGTCGAGCGGGTGACTCCCGAGACGTTCCCGGAACTCGGGGAGGTCGCCGAGGCGATCCGCACGGGAGTACCGGTGGCCGTCGTGACATGCGTGGATCCGGCGGACACCGAGAGGTTCGGCCGCCGCATGGTCGTCTTCGGCGACCGCACGTCCGGTTCCTTCGGCTCGGAGCGGCTGGACGAGGCCGTCACCGACGACGTCCGGGGAATGCTCGCCTCCGGCACCACCGGCACCCTCCGCTACGGCCGTGACGGCGAACGCCGGGGCGACGAGCTGACACTGGCCGTGGCCTCGTACGCGCCCAAACCCCGCATGGTCGTCTTCGGCGCCATCGATTTCGCGGCGGCTCTGGCCCGCACCGGTTCTTTTCTGGGCTTCCACGTGACGGTGTGCGACGCGCGTCCCGTCTTCGCCACCCGGCGCCGTTTCCCGGACGCCGACGAGGTCGTCGTCGACTGGCCCCACCGCTACCTGAAGGCCGAGGCCGACGCGGGCCGTGTGGACGGGCGCACCGTGTTGTGCGTCCTGACCCACGACCCGAAGTTCGACGTTCCCGTCCTGGAGACGGCCCTGCGCCTCCCCGTCGCGTACGTCGGCGCGATGGGCTCCCGCCGCACCCACGAGGACCGGCTGTCACGCCTGCGCGAAGCCGGGCTGGGCCCCGCCGAGCTGGCCCGTCTCCGCTCTCCCATCGGCCTCGATCTGGGCGCCCGCACCCCGGAGGAGACCGCCGTCAGCATCGCCGCCGAGATCATCGCCGCCCGCTGGTCGGGCACCGGCGCCGCTCTCACCGGCGCCGAAGGCCCCATCCACCACGGCTGACGCCGCCGGAGCCCCGGTACGGAGGCTCCGGCGGCAGGCGCCTGAAACCTATGGTCAGCGCATGGTGGCGCCGCCGTCGACGCTGAGGACCTGGCCGAGGACCCAGGCGGCGTCGTCGGAGAGGAGGAAGGCGACGGCGGCCGCGATGTCCGAGGGGTCGCCGAGCCGGGGGCTGCGCTGGCCGCGCAGGACCGAGGCCCGGAAGTCCTCGGGCAGGGACTCCCTCACCTGCTCGGTCAGGACGAGGCCGGGGGCGACGGCGTTGGCGCGGACGCCCTTCCTGCCCCAGCGGGACGCCACGTGGCGCATCAGGGCGTTGACGCCCGACTTGGCGACGCCGTAGCCGACCCGCTCGCGTTCACCCGCGTAGGCCGCGCCCGAGGACGTGTAGACGATCGCGCCGCCGGTTTCGAGGAGGTGCGGGATGGCGTGGCGGGTCAGCAGGAGATAGCCCTTGAGGCCGACCTCCAGGGTGCGGTCGAAGACCTCCAGGTCGATGTCGACGGCGTCGGTGTCGCGTGCGAGCACGGACATGTCGGCGGCGTTGGCGTGCAGGCCGTCCAGGCGCCCGTACTCCCGGACGGCCCTGTCCACCAGCGCGGCGATCGACGCCTCGTCCGCCTGGTCGTACCGGACGGCCAGGCCGCCGATCTCCCCGGCGACCTTCTCGGCGTTGTCGAACGCCAGGTCTCCGACGACGACCCGCGCGCCCTCGGCGGCCAGCCGCCTGGCGGTCGCCTCGCCGATCCCGCTGCCGCCGCCCGCCACAATGACCACTCTGTCGTGAAAGCGCATGGGCGCAGAATAGAACACGTTCTACTTCTTGGTCACGGGTCCGGCCGGGCCGATCAGGAGGGCAGCGAGGCGGTCGCCTCCACCTCCAGCAGGGCGCCGGGGATGAAGAGACGGGACACCTCGACCGTGGTGCTGGCGGGCGGATCCTTGGGAAAGTAGCGGTTGCGGACGACGCCGTACTCGCGGAGGCGGGAGAGATCCGTGACGAAGGTGCGCACGTGGGTGACGTCCTCGAAGGTGCATCCCTGGTCGGCGAGGATGCGTCCGAGGAGGACCATCACTCGTTCGGACTGCGCGGCCATGTCGTCCGGACCGACGAGTTCGCCGTCGTCGTCCAGAGCGACCTGGCCGGAGACGAACAGCAGGCCCCCCGCGCGCGTGGCGTGCGAGTAGAAGCCGTTGGTCGCGGGGACGGTCGCCGGGTTGAGCGCCTCGACGCGCCTCTCCCGCCGCGTCGTCACGACGACCTCGGCTCCGGCCACGGCCTCGGCCGGGCCTGCCGCCGTGACGGCCCCCGCCACGCCACGGGGCGTCCGGTTCCACACGGTCATCTCGCGGCCCGCGGCGACGAGCCGTTCCACCATCGGGACGCCCATGCGCCCCAGTCCCATGAATGCGATCACGTCCACGACGTTAGGGAGTGAGAAGGCATTCCACCAGCGACTATATTTCATAGAACCCATGCGAGGAGGGAATGTGTTCGACACCGACGCCCTGCTGCTGCTCGTCACCGTCGCCCGTACCGGCTCCTTCACCGCGGCGGCGGCCGAACTGAACTACACCCAGTCCGCCGTCTCCCGCCGCATCGCCACCCTGGAACGCGAAGCCGGCGGCCCCCTCCTGGAACGCCTCCCCCGGGGCGTGCGCCTCACCCCGGCGGGCCGGACCCTGCACCGCCACGCGAAGGCCGTCCTCGACCGCCTGGCCAGGGCCGAAGCCGACCTCGCGGCCCTCCACGGCGGCTACGGCGCGACCCTCCGCGTGGGCGCTTTCGCCACGGCGAACGTCCACCTGCTCCCCACCGCCCTGCGCCACTTCCACGAGACGCACCCCGGCGTGGAGGTCACTCCCGTGGAAGGACCGTCACGCCACCTCATGCGCCTCGTGGCGGACGGCTCACTGGACCTGGCGATCGTCAGCGACTACCCCTCCGGCCTCGCCCCTCTGGACGGCGTGACGCTCACCCCGCTGCTGGAGGACACCCTCCACGTGGCCCTTCCACCGGCCCATCCCCTGGCCGGCGAACCGGACCTGGAGTTGTGGGACCTGCGCGCGGAGACCTGGATCCAGCACGGCCCGCCCGACCGCCCCACCCTGCTCACCGACGCCTGCTCCCGCGCCGGGTTCACCCCGCGGAAGATCATCCGCATAGCGGAGTGGACCGGCAAGTTCGGCTACGTCCAGGCCGGGCTGGGCGTCACCCTCGTCCCGTCCCTGGCCGTCCGGGCCGTCCCCGGGAACCTTCGCCTGCGCCCTCTGGACACCCTGTCCCGCACCGTCCACCTGGCCCTGCCGACGGCCGCGCTCCCGGCGGCCGCCGCGTTGAAGGAGCACCTGGCGAGGATCGCGGGCCCGGGCGGGGAGCTCAGCCGAGGACCTTCTCCTTCGCCCGCTGGTACTCCTCCTCGGTGATCGCCCCGCGGTTCTTGAGATCGACGAGCTTGGACAGTTCGTCGGCGTGGCTCGTGCCCCCACCGGGCCCCGCCGTCTCACGCACGTAGGCCCTGAACTCCTGCTCCTGCTGCTGGAGCCGTTCCATCTCGCGCCTGCTCATGTCCGTGCCGCGGGCGATCAGGTAGATGAACACGCCGAGGAACGGCAGCACGAGGATGAGGATGAGCCAGCCGGTCTTGCCCCAGCCGCTCAGGTCGTGGCTCCGGAAGATGTCATTGATGATCTTGAAGAGCAGAACCAGCCAGAGGATCCAGGTGAAGAACACCAGCATCGTCCAGAAGAACTCGAGCAGTGGGTAGTCGTCCATGTCACCGCTATTCCCGCCGCGACGGACCGGTACGTTCAGCCCCTCCCCATCACCCCTTCAGGCGTGGAGGGCAACGTCCCGGTTTCGCAAAATCCCCGAGGGAATATTGCGCCTTTTTGAGCATTCACGGAGTGGATCTTCATCCCCCGGACCCTTGTGGCGGCCGCCACACTGTTCTACCGTCCGGTAACCGGTCTTGAACCCTGAAGTATCCAGATTCCGGAAGATCCGGACGCGGGATCCGCCCGCGTTCCTCCCCACCCCCCAGGAGGAAGAACATGCGTGTTTCGGCTTCACGGTCCCGCAGATCGCTGCTGGCCGGCGCCGCCCTGACCGCTGCCGCCCTGGCCGGAGCCACCGCCCCCGCCGGCGCGGCGCCGCAGGCCGCCCCCTCGCTGCAGGAGGTGATGTTCGTCGGCAACAACTGGGAAGGCACCGCCGACGTCATCCGGTCCAGCGGCGACTTCGCCAAGATCGGCCGGATCAACGTCGTTCCCGACAAGGACGAACGGCTCCGCGAGATCTACCTCAACCCCATCAGGCTCGTCTTCTTCCTGGGCATCCGGGAGACCGTGGGCGAAGGCCACGACCAGTACGTCGACGACATGTACTCCACGCCCGACGGCAGCGCGCTGGTCGCCTCCCGGCCCAGCTTCGCCGACGTCGTCTCCATCGACGTCGCCACCGGGAAGGTCAAGTGGCGTTTCCCCGTCTCCGGGTTCCGCGCCGACCACATGGCCGTCTCCCCCGACGGCACCAAGGTGGCGGTGTCGGCGTCCACCTCCAACACGGTGCACGTCCTGGACATCAACACCGGGCACCAGGTCGGCTCGTTCAAGACCGGTGACAAGCCGCACGAGAACGTCTACACCGACGGCGGCAAGTACCTGTGGAACATGTCCATCGGCGAGGTCAACAACGACTCCGACGCGCCGTGGCAGGACTTCCTCAAGGGCGACCGCAAGATCACCGTCGTGGACACCGCGACGTACAAGGTCGTCAAGACCATCGACATGCGCCAGCGCCTGGACGCCTTCGACCGCAAGGACCTGTCGGACTCGGTCCGCCCGGTCGCCTTCACCCCCGACGAGTCCAAGCTGTACTTCCAGGTGTCGTTCTTCAACGGCTTCGTCGAGTACGACGTGGCCACCGACAAGATCACCCGGGTGAAGACGCTGCCGAAGAACCCGGACACCAGCGACGACCGCAAGACCTACGTCAACGACTCCCGCCACCACGGCATGTCCATGAGCCCCGACGGCTCCAAGCTGTGCATCGCCGGCACCATGGACGACTACGCCACCATCGTCGACCGCGCCTCCCTCACCGAGGGCCCGCTGGTGCCCGCCGCCAAGCCCTACTGGGCCACGGTCAGCGGCGACGGCAAGGCCTGCGTCATCTCCGAGAGCGACGCCGACCAGGTCACCGCGATCGACTTCGCCACCGGCCAGAAGGTCGTCTCCGTCCCGGTCGGCGACCACCCCCAGCGCGTCCGCGTCGCCCGCGTCCCCGTCGGCTGGACCTCACCCGCCGGCAGCTGACCCCCGCTCGGGCGGGGGAAGGGCGGCGCCCCTCCCCCGCCCCGGCGCTCCTCTTCGAGTTCACCGCGCCGAGGCGGGTCATGCACCGCTTCGCGTGGTCCGCTGCGCCTTCCACCGCCCGGCGGTCAGCCGGTAGAGCACGTGGAGGCGCAGAGGATGGCCCTCCGGGACGAGGGGGTGCTCGAAGTCCCCGTCCTCATCGCGGACCATGCCGATCCGCCGCATCACCGCCTGGGAGCGGAGGTTCGCAACGGCGGTGAACGAGACGATCTCGTCCAGGCCGACTTCGGTGAACCCGTACTCCAGCACGGCCCGCGCCGCCTCACTGGCGTACCCCAGACCCCAACTCCCGCGGCTCAGCCGCCACCCGATCTCCACCGAGGGCGTGAAGTGGGAGTCGAACCTCGTCCGCGCCATCCCGGTGAATCCGACGAACTCGCCGCTCCCTGCGACCTCCAGCGCCCAGAACCCGAAGCCGTCCTCCTGGATCCGGCTCTCGAGCCGGTCGACCGTCGCGTCGCTCTCCGCCCGCGTCAGCGCCGCCGGGAAATGCTCCATGACCTCGGGGTCGGCGTTCAACTCCGCGAACGGCCCCCGGTCCTCCTCCCGCCACCGCCGCACCAGCAGGCGCTCGGTCCTCAGTACGACTCCTTCGTCCATGCCCACGACCGTACAACCGCCGACGGGCCGAAAGGGGCGGGTCGCAGGAGGTGTGCCGGTCCGGCAGGTCTTCCCCTCCTGGGCGCCGTGTCGTGCACGTCACAGGGATGTGCACCATACATACTTTGTGCGTCGATCACATCTTATGTACGGTACACAAATCCCCCTGGCACCGATCTTGACGGAGACCCCACGTGCAAGAACCCGCACCCGCCGTCCGCTCCGGCGGAATCGTCGGCGTACTCGCCGTGGCGGGCATCGTCGCCGCACTGGTGCAGACCCTGGTGGTGCCGTTCATCGGCGAGATGCCGCACCTGCTCGGCACCACCGCGTCCAACGCGTCCTGGGTCGTCACCATCACGCTGCTGGTCGGCGCGGTCTTCATCCCCGTCACCGGACGGCTCGGCGACCTCTACGGCAAACGCCGCATGCTGCTGCTCTCCTCGCTGCCGCTCATCGCGGGCTCCGTGATCTGCGCCCTGGCCGACTCCGTGGTCCCCATGATCGTCGGCCGGGGGCTGCAGGGCCTCGGCATGGGCATGATCCCGCTGGGCATCAGCGCGCTGCGCGACCTGCTGCCGCCGCGGAAGCTGGGCTCGGCCATCGCGCTGATGAGCGCCTCCATGGGCGTCGGCGGGGCGCTCGGCCTTCCGATCGCCGCGGCCGTCGCCGAACAGACCAGCTGGCGGGTGCTGTTCTGGGGTGTCAGCGTGCTGAACGTCCTGGTCACCGTGCTGATCTGGCGGCTGGTGCCGCCCACTCCCGTCCAGGCCTCCGGACGCGTCGACCTCGTCGGCGCGGTCGGGCTGGGGACCGGGCTGGTGTGCCTGCTGCTGGGCGTCTCCAAGGGCGCCGACTGGGGCTGGACCAGCGGCACCATCATCGGGCTGCTCACGTCCGCGGTCGTCGTCCTGCTCGTGTGGGGCTGGTGGGAGCTGAGGACCGGCGACCCGCTGGTCGACCTGCGCGTCACCGCGCGGCGGCAGGTGCTGCTGACCAATATGGCCTCACTCCTCGTCGGGTTCGCGATGTACGCGCAGTCCCTGGTCGTGATGCAGCTGCTGCAGCTCCCCGAGGCCACCGGGTACGGGCTGGGCCAGTCGATGCTCGCCGCCGGACTGTGGATGGCCCCCGGCGGCCTGATGATGATGGCGGTCTCACCCCTGGGCGCCCAGCTGTCGGCCGCCCGCGGCCCCAAGACCACCCTGCTCGCCGGCTGCCTGGTCATCGCCGCCGGATACGGCTCCTCGACGGTCCTGCTGGGCTCCACGTGGGGGCTGCTGACCGTCGTCTGCGTCATCAACTCCGGCGTCGGCCTGGCCTACGGGGCGATGCCCGCCCTCATCATGGGCGCGGTCCCCCTCTCGGAGACCGCCGCCGCCAACGGCTTCAACACCCTGATGCGCTCCATCGGCACCACCGTGTCGGCCGCCATCGTCGGACTCGTCCTGTCCCAGATGACCGTCCGGATGGGCGGATACACCCTGCCGTCCGAGAACGGCTTCCGCACCACCATGCTGATCGCCTGCGGAGTCGCGTTCGTCGCCGCCCTGATCATCACGGCCCTCCCGTCGAGCCGTCCCGCCACCGCCTCCGAACCCGAAGAGCCGACCCCTCAGCCCGTCGAGGCCGCCGCCTGACGGCCCTCCGGCGAAGACAACCACTCCGCGTACGTGCCCGCATATCCGCATCGCTTCATGGGAGCGGGTGCCGTCCCATGCGGGGCGGAGCACCAAGGTGGAGTCCACCTGGGGCGGCGACCTCCGGATGAACCGCTCGGCGACGCGCGGCGCGTTCTTGAGAGCATGCCGACCAGCGGCCGGGCCGGAACGAGCGGTGCTTTTTGTCGTCGGCGACGGGTACGGTCCGATCTGGTCGACGGAAAGCCCGGGGGCGGCCCGACCACCCGAAGAAAAGGGGGTTTCATGGCTTTGTCGCAGGAAGAGCGGGAAGAGTTCCTGGCCGAGCCGCATGTGGCGGCGCTGGGAGTGGACGCGGGCGAGGACGGAGGGCGGGGGCCGCTCGTCGTGCCGGTCTGGTACCACTACACGCCCGGCGGCGATGTGTGGATCATGACCGGGCGGGACTCGCGGAAGGCGCGGCTGATCGCGAAGGCGGGGCGGTTCTCGCTGCTGGTCGACCGGATCGAGCCGACCATCCGGTACGTCTCCGTCGAGGGGACGGTGGAGGAGACCGTCCCGGCGACCCGGGAACGGCTGACCGAGCTGGCCTCCCGCTACCTCCCCGCCGAGAAGGTCGCCCCGTACGTCGACTTCGCCTGGGGGGACCACGGGCCCCAGGTGGTGATCCGCATGCGTCCGCGGCGCTGGGTGAGCTCCGACCTCGGCTCGGGCTGAGCCCGCCCGGACTCCGACGTCAGCCTTCCCGCCCGCCGCGGCCAGGGCTCTGGCCGTCGGCGCGGACGGCGCAGACCTCCGCGGAGGCGCGGAAGGGGACGTCGTCGCTGTTGTGGCCTTGGTGCTCCTCGGCGAGCCGGGCGATCCGTTCGCCCAGCCGGCCCACCACGTCGGCGACGAGCAGCTCCCGGGTCCGCCGGAGGACCCCGTGCGCGTCGAGCGCCTCCCGCACCGACTCCGCCAGCAGCCCGACACCCGGCTCCACCGGGATCACCGACGACGGGAACTTCGAAAGCCGCGCCCACGCCGCCTTCCCGCCCCGCTCCCCGTCCGGCTCGACCCCGCACGCGGCCGAGAGCGCCGCGACGATCCCCCACCCCCGCCCGGCCTCGTCCAGCTCACCGGCGGCCCTCGCCACCGGCATCCGGCCCGAGCCGTCCCACACCTCGATGCGGACGTCACCGAGCGTCTCGACGACGCCGACCTCCACCGTCTCCGTCCCCGCGTGCGCGAACACGTTCGTGACCAGCTCGGACACCACCACCCGGCCGTCCTCCACGAGCCGCTCCAGCCCCCACTCCCGCAACGCGGCGACGACCGCCCACCGAGCCTTCCGCGCCGCCGACCCGTCGACGGCGAACACCTCGCACCACCGGTTCAGCTCCCCGCCGTCCCCGCTCATCCCGACCCGCACCCCCACGGCTCTCCTCCCCCACCGATTCCGCGCTATCGATGGCGAGTCTGCCGAGACGTCCCTAGCCTTGCCCCGTTCCTGGGAAAGTCTGGAAACTGAACGCGACGGAGCGTGTCATGTACAACACCAAGGAACCCCCCGACCCCCGGCTCAGCCTCTGGGCCATGATGGCCTTCTACGTGCGCTTCCTTCGCACCCGGCACGGTCAGTCAGGCGACACGGTGGCTCGCTGGCTGCGATGCTCCCGCTCCTCGGTTTCCAGACTGGAGAGCGGCGAGTCCCAACTCAAGGACCGAGAGGCCGCCCTCCTCGACGAGAAGTGGAACACCGGCGGCCTGTTCACCAACCTGCTCTGGTACGCCCGCCTCGGCCACAACCCCGACTGGGCCAAGAGCTACTTCAGCTTCGAGAGACGGGCGTCGGTCCTCCGGCTGTACGACGGCCAGCGCATCCCCGCCCTCTTTCAGAGCCCGGAATACGCGAGGGCCCTGATGGTCGCCGGCCGATCCAAGGACCCCGACAAGGCGGTGGCCGAACGCGTTGCCCGCCAGGAACTCCTCCATCGCACCGACCCTCCGGAAGTCTGGGTGCTGCTCTCCGAAACCGCGCTCCTGCCCCGTATCGGAGGCGCGGCGGCCATGCGGGACCAACTCGCCCTCCTCCTGAAGGCCTCCCGAATGCCCCACGTCCACCTACGGGTCGTCGAGAACCGCGCAGGTGCGACCGAAGGCCTGGACGGTCCCTTCAAAGTCATCACCGTCAGCGAAGGCGACGTGGGATTCACCGACGCGACTTTGGAAGGGCGCCTCATCACCGTCGCTGCTGAAGTCACCGAACTACGAAATAAATTCGACCGTATCGGCATGTATGCCACCCCCATAGACTCCTCGCAAAAAGTGATCGAACGCGTGATGAAGGAGATGTCATGACGGTTCACCCTGTCTGGCGCAAGAGCACACGAAGCGTCGATGGCACCTCAGACCAGTGCGTGGAACTCGCCGCCCTTCCTACCGGCATCGGCATCCGTGACTCCAAGCACGTCACCTCGGGGCACCTGACGTTCAGCCGCGAGCAACTCTCCAAGGTCCTGTCCGCCGCCAAGGCCGGTGCGCTCGACCTGTAGCGGAAAGAAGCCGGTACGGTCGTTCGCCGCGTCCGCTGGTCTCCGGGTCGAGGGGCCGGTTCTGTCACTCGGTCATGCCTTCCAGGACCCGGTCGGTGATCGCGGTGATCGTCGCCTTCGACACGTCGGCTCCATAGACCTCTGCCAGGTGAACGAAGGTCTCGCCATGCCCACGGCCGAGATGGGCGTCCATCTCGGCCTGCAGAGCGGTCTCCAGCACGAGCTCGACCAGCCCGGCCGGCATTCCGTCCCTGCCGACCAGCTCACGCCCGTCGGTCTTCGCCGCCTCCACCAGCCGACCCACCAGGACCCGCTGCTCCTCCTGCATCTGCTTCTGCTGCGAACCGGGCAGACTGGTCTCCACTCTTTCGGAGGATTCCGCACCCAAGATGCCTCCTCAGATCCTCTGAGTCACACCCTTCGCCTGAACACTCCCTTTCAAGGACGTCCGCTTCACGGTCGCCGGGGCGGCCGAACAACGAATGGAACAGTTCGGTACGTGTTCGGCCTTGGCTAGCATGGCTCGACATGGCAGATCTGCATGAGGTGCTCATCACCGCCGAGCTTCCGGCCGACCTTCCGGAGACTGAGATCGCGGAACTTCGTTGGCATCTCGGGCTTGGCGCGAAACCAACGGAGTTCAACATCGTGGCTGACTGCCTTCCCCTCGTGACCACTGATGAAGATGGCGAACCGTTGCCAAAGGACGAGTGGGAGATCGATGCATATCCTCTGCTGGCAGAGCGCGGCCCAGCAGACCCGAGGATCGGCGGAGTGGTCTTCTCCGAACTCATACGTCGCGAGGAGCCAGCGGGCAGTGGCTGGGCTTTGTCCTCCCGCCAGGTCTTCCACAGTGATGACCTCCCCCTGTTGACACAACTCCTCCGGTGGCTGCAGGAACGGGCGGTCGGCTACAGGGGCGGCCCGGCATGCTTCAGCTGTCACACTCGCTTCCATGAGGACGATCTCGTCTTGAAACCGGTATCCCTGGACGGGGAAGACCTGGTTGTCCACGAGATCATGGCGCTCCGGAAGTTCTGAAGCGACCGAGTACCTCCATCGATCACGGGAACGCTGAGCTGGGCGACATGATCGACTGAACGTGCCCGAAAGGCCCAGCGATCAGGTCAATCGCGGAGGGTTTCTGCTGTGCGGCTTCAAGTTCTCCGGTCATCGCCTTCCTGGCTGGTGATGGTGTACCAGGCGTGGGGAGAAGGGATACGGCTGATCAGACCTTGATCGGCCAGCTCCTGCAAGGCCTGGGAGAGCTCTTGGTCGGTCACGGATGCTTCGCCGATCGACTCGGCGAACATGCGGACACGCCAGACGTCGAACTGGATCAGGGGAGGCGTCGGTCCCAGGTCGACGTCGATCTCGGTGCCATCGACTTCTCTTCTTCCCGGCACGCCCTGGGCGTGTTCGGGCCCGGGCTGCAAGGAGCCCTGGCCGAGTCAACCGCCGCCAGCACCCGCCCCGCCCGCACAGGCAGCGGCGGGAGGCGAGGCGGCAGCCGCCCCCACAGGAAGGCCTCTGCTCGGCCGATTCCGGAACGCCGACGGCGCCGACCCCGGACCGGAACCCTCCACGGGTCTCACCGGGCAGACGCCACCGGGCACCGGCCTGTTTCGACTTTGAAACAGGTCTTAGAGGTTGCGGTAGACGTCGCGCCGGTCGCCGACCTTCACCACGAGAATGAGCAGTTCCCCGTCGTTGATCTGGTAGGCAAGCCGGTAGTTGCCTACCCGGAGCCGGTAGAGCCCTGAAAGGCCAGTGAGCTTCTTGACGTCGGCGCCTTCACAGTACGGGTCGTCGCCGAGCGCGGTCAGTGCGGTGAGGATGCGCATGGCGTCGGGTCGGCTGATGGCCCGAAGCTGCCGTTGCGCCGCCGCGGTGAACCGGAACGCGTACTTCATGCGACGTTTTCGTCCCGCTCGGAGAACAGGTCGGCGAGCAGCTCGGCCATCGTCACCGTGGGGCCGCCTTCGGCCAGGACCGCCTCCGCTTCCCGGGCCAGCATCACGTCGGCCGCCTCTTCGAGTGCCTCCAGATCCGCAACCGGCACTATGGCTGCGACAGGCACGCCGTTGCGAGTGATCACTGTTGGAGTGCCCTGCTCGGCCTGGTTGATGTGGTCTGAGAGGTGTGCACGGGCTTCCCGCAGGGTCACTGAGTTCTCGGCCATGAGGCCAGTGTACACATATGCGTGTACACAACCGGGCATCACCTGCCATCCGTCCCGTGCAGGTCGGCGAGCAGGCGTTCCCACCCTCCCGCGAGAACGGGTGATTCTGCCCGGTAAGGGAGACCTGCGGACCGGAAGGTCAGGGGTTCGAATCCCTTAGGGTGCGCAGCAGCCCAAAGGGCCCCTCGCGAGGGCCCTTTTGCCGGTGGCAGCGCTGTGCAGCCGTCCGCTTCAGAGACGGCACCTTACGAACAGGCTGTTCACCATGCTCGTCGTCCCGCCCTCGGCAGCGCATAGGCCGTCGGCCATGGCGCAGTTCGAGCACGTCAAAGTCTCTTTCTGGTCAGTCGGCGCGGAAGCGCTGTGCCGGGGCGGGTCAGGGTTGTCCGCCGGCTGCGGCCAGGGTTTCGAGGGCCTGTTCCTCCAGGGCGGGGAGAGCCGCCGCCGTTCTGGCGATCGTCGCGTGGTCGGGGTTCGGGGCGGTGACGGCGGAGGCCAGGGCGCTCCAGGTCTCGGCGCAGGCGGCGTAGGCGTGCGCCGCTTCGCCGAAGGACGGGTCGCCGGTGAGGGCGGCGACGTCGCGGCAGAAACCGGACTGGAGGCGGCGGAAGAGGGCGCCGCCGGTGCCGGCCTTCTCGATGTAGACGGCCAGGGAGCGGTAGAGGCGGGACAGGTCGTCGGGGGCGAGATCTCGGGGCCAATCGGCGAGTCCGGTGGTGAACCGGGAGATGCCTTCCAGGCCGTGGGCGTCGCTGATGTTCTCGGGGAGCAGGCCGCTCAGGTCGTCGTCGCCCCGCAGGCGGGCGGCGGAGCCCGCGGCCGCCTCGCGGGCCGCGGGGAGGAGTTCGGGAAGGCTGTCCGGGAAGCGCATGGGGTAGGTGGCGTGGCGGTTGCGTCCGGGGAAGCCGTCGGAATCGCGGGCCTTGGCCAGGGCGTCCAAGGGGACCTCCTGGATCTCCTCCCGGTCGTTGTCCGCGACGTAGGCGACGCCCGCCTCGGTGTCGTAGCCGACGATCACCAGGGCGTGCCGGGTGTTGCTCAGCCGTACGCGCAGGTAGGGCAGCTGGAGGATCTCGGCCCACACCATGACGGGGCGGCCGGCGTCCAGTTCCCGGGTGACCCAGGCCCAGCCCTCGGCGGGGTCTTCGGTCTGGCGGCGCTCGACGGCGACGCCCAGCCGGCCGCACAGGTCGAGCTCCATGTCTCCGCCGCGGCCTCCCAAGTAGAGCAGGGGGCTCACCTCGGGAATCGACATCCAGTGGAAGCTCAGGCCTCCGGCGAGCCCGAAGACCAGCGCCTCGCCGGGCGGCCCGTCCCAGCCCAGCCCGGCCCAGCCGATCAGGTCCCGCAACGACGCCGACCCGCAGTGCCCGCCGAGCCGGTGCGGATAGCCCTCGATCATCACCCGTGCCATGACCGCCTCCCTCAGGTGGTTCGCCTCCAGGACCCCGCATTACCGAACCACATTCGGTATCAATTGGCCACCGGGTCCGGGAAGCCTTCCGCCGCGCAGGACTCTTCAACCCGCCGGTCTGCGGCAGGAACCGGCGCGCATGCTGGAGCCGCGCACCCATGCCGCGGGCGATGCAGCCCAACGGCCCGCCACTACACCGGCGCCGCCACGACTCCTCCTGCCGGGCTCGGGTGCCGGGTGAACGCGGCGCGGTAGGCGCTGGGGGTGAGTCCGGTCCGTCTCGACAGGTGTCGGCGAAGGGAGTCCGTGGTGGCGAGGCCGCTGAGCCGGGCGACGTGGTCCATCGGCAGGTCGGTCGTCTCAAGTAGTTCCTGCGCCCGGAGCACTCGCTGGTGGAGGAGCCATTGGAGCGGGGTGAGGCCGGTCTCCGCGTGGAACCTGCGGGTAAGGGTGCGGACGCTGGTGCGGGCGTGGGCGGCGAAGTCGGCCCGGGTGAGCGGTTCGTGCAGGCGGTCGAGTGCCCAGGCGCGGGTCTCGGTGAGGGAGGTTCCGGTCTCGGGTGGCAGGGGCGTGTCGATGAACTGGGCCTGCCCACCGGGTCGTACGGGTGCCGCCACGACCAGGCGGGCGACGGCATTGGCCGTCGCGGCGCCGTAATCGGTGCGTACCAGGTGCAGGCACAGGTCGATGCCGGCGGAGAGTCCGGCGGAGGTCAGGACGTCGCCGTCCTGGACGTACAGCACGTCCGGGCGCAGCTTGACGGCGGGGAAGCGGGTGGAGAACTCCTCGGACTTGGCCCAGTAGGTGGTGGCGCTGCGTCCGTCGAGCAGGCCGGCCTGGGCGAGGACGAAGGCTCCCGTACAGATCGAGGCGACACGTCTGCCTGCGGCTGACGCGCGGCGCAGGGCTGAAAGGACGCGTGGGTCGACGTCTTCGCGAGCACCGGTTCCGGTGACGATGACGGTGTCGGCGTCGTCGACGACCTCCAGCCCGTGGGGGATGGTGATCTCCAGGCTGCCACTGGTGGCGACCGGCCCGGGACGGGCCGTGCAGACGCGTACCTGGTAGGCGGCGTGTCCGTCGATGGTCGTCTCCCCGAGTACCAGCTCGGGGATGGACAGGTCGAACGTGGTGGCAGGGGGGACGGCGATGACCGCGACCCGATGCATGGCCCGAACCTCCGGATGTTTGGCATTCGGGCCACTACCTTACGGACCGGCCGGGGTGAAAGGTAGAGCCGTCGCCGCGGCAGCCGGGGCGACGGTCCCCTCTTTCCGATCAGGGAGTGCACGCGTGTCCTTGTACGTCATCGTTGGATCCGGGGCCACTGGATCGGCCACCGCGCGTCAGCTGGCCGACGCCGGCGAGCGGGTTCGGCTCATCAGCCGCCGAGGCACCGGGCCGGCGCACGAACGGATCGAACTCGTGGCCGCCGACGCGGCCGACACCGCCGGGCTCATCGAGCTGACCACCGGAGCAGCGGCCTTGTTCAACTGCGCCATGCCGCCCTACGACCGCTGGCCGTCCGAGTTCCCACCCCTGGCCGCCGCTCTGCTCACCACGGCAGAGCGCAGCGGCGCGGACTACGTCATGCTCGGCAACACCTACGGCTACGGTCCCGTCGACGGACCCGTCACCGAAGACCTTCCCCTGGCGCCCACCAGCGTCAAGGGCCGGGTACGAGCCCGACTGTGGCACGACGCGCGCGCCGCCCATGAGGCCGGCCGGGTACGGGTGACCGAAGTCCGGGCCTGCGACTACCTCGGAGCGGGCGCGCTCTCGCCGTTCACCCTCATGGTGGGGGCGCAGGTGTTGAGCGGCGAGCCCGTCTTCTATCCCGGAGATCTCGACGCGCCGCACAGTTGGACCTACACCGAAGACGCGGCCCGCACGCTGATCGCCGCAGCGCGCAACGCGGACTCCTGGGGCCGGGCCTGGCATGTGCCCTCCACCTCGCAGGCCCCGGTTCGCGAACTGGCCGAGCGCCTGGCTTCAGCCGCCTCCGCGCCCGCCCCGAAGCTGGGCCGCATGACGGTGGCCGAACTCGAGGAGATCGGGCGGACCGACTCGGTCATGGCGGAGTTCCCGGAGATGCTGTACCTGTACGACCGCCCCAGCATCCTCGACGCGTCGTTCACCGCGTCGGTCCTGAACATCGCCCCCACACCGATCGATGTGGTCCTCGACGAAATGGCCGCGGCGCACGACCGGCCCCAGGAGTCCGCGTCGGGCGCAGGGCCAGGAACGGCCAGATCCGGCGAGCGCCGGAACACGCCAGGGGGCTTTTAATGATTCCGGATAGTTAAGCGGCGATCTTCCCTAATAAGGGAGATCCCCCTAGTGGAGGCGACATGTCTGTTGCATCGCGGTTTGTTCTGGCGGGGGCCCTCGTGGCCGCCTCGGTGTCGGTGGCCGGGCCCGCCGAGGCCGCCAAGGCCTGCGTGCTCGGCAAGTGGAAGAGCACCTCACAGCGCCTGATCATCCAGGGATCGGGCGGGGAGACCCACGGGAACGGGGTGAAGGGGGTACGGCTGACGATCACCCGTACGTCGCTCGCCTATGACTTCGACAAGTCCACGAGGGAGACGCTCGTCGGCTCCAGCCTCGGCTCGCCCACCTTCAGGTCCTGGGTGAAGTACACCAAGAAGCTCAAGGTCAAGGCGACGGTGAAGGGGTCCAAGAAGGGGACCGTCGTTCTGAAGCCCAAGACCGCGCGCGGCGACGCCACCGGGACCGGCGCCACGACATGGCCCGAGTACGAGTCCATGGGCAGGTGGAACATCGCCGAGAACGTGCGCGAAGGCGTCGTCGAGGACGCCGTCCCGGTGAAGTCCTCCTTCAGCTGCTCCGGCAGGACCCTGAAGTTCTTCTCGTCCTTCAAGCACCGGGGCTACGACGTCTTCATCGGCCGGGTCTTCACGCGCGCCTGACCGGAGCGGGAGCGCCCTCACCCGGACCGCCGAAGGTCAGGCCTTCTTCACGACGCTGGACTTGAGCTGCATCGAGCCGAAGCCGTCGATCTTGCAGTCGATGTCGTGGCCGTCCACGCCGTCGACCAGGCGGATGTTGCGGACCTTCGTGCCCGCCTTGATCCCGGCGGGGCTGCCCTTGACCTTCAGGTTCTTGATCACGGTGACGGTGTCGCCGTCGGCCAGGACGTTGCCGACCGAGTCCCGGATGACCCCGGACTCCGGGGCGTCCCCGGCGGCGGGCGTCCACTCGTGGGCGCACTCGGGGCACACCAGCAGTGCGCCCATCTCGTAGGCGTACTCGCTGGAGCACTGGGGGCAGGGAGGCAGCGTCTCGTTCACCGGGAAAGCATACGCCCTGGTCACCACGTGTCGACGAAGCGGTGGCGGGGCCCGCGGGGCGGGCGGTCCTTGAAGGAGGCGAGGATCCAGCGGCGGGTCTCGGCGGGGTCGATGACGTCGTCGAGTTCGAAGGCCGAGGCGGCGTTGAGGGCCTTGCTGTGGTCGTAGGCGAGGGCGACCATCTCCTCGAAGAGGGCCTCGGGGTCCTCGGCGGCCTCCAGTTCCTTGCGGAATCCCAGGCGGACGGCGCCCTCCAGGCCCATGCCGCCGATCTCGCCGGTGGGCCAGGCGAGCGTGGCCACGGGGGCGCGGAAGCTGCCGCCCGCCATGGCCTGGGCGCCCAGGCCGTAACCCTTGCGGAGGACGATCGTCACCAGGGGGACGGTGAGGTTGGCGCCGGTGACGAACAGGCGGCTGAAGTGGCGGACGGTGGCGGTGGTCTCGGCCTCGGGGCCGACCATGAAACCGGGAGTGTCGCAGAGGGAGACGACGGGGAGGCCGTGGGCGTCGCAGAGCTGGAGGAAGCGGGCCGCCTTGTCGGCGCCGTCCCGGTCGATGGCGCCGCCCAGGTGGGTGGGGTCGTTGGCGATGAGGCCCATGGGGACGCCCTCGACGCGGATCAGGGCGGTGCGGATACCGGGGGCGAAGCCGCGGCGCAGCTCCAGCACCGAGCCCGTGTCGGCGAGGGTCTCGACGACCTGGGCGACGTCGTAGGGGGTCTTGCGGTTCTCCGGGATGAGATGACGCAGGAGACGCTGGTCGGGGGACGTCCAGTCCTCGGCGGCGCCTGAGAAGTAGGACAGGTAGCGCCGGGCCACGGCCACCGCTTCGGCCTCGTCCTCGGCGACGACGTCCACGACGCCGTTCTTCGACTGGACGTCGATCGGGCCGATCTCCTCGGGGCGGAAGACGCCCAGGCCGCCGCCTTCGATCATGGCGGGGCCGCCCATGCCGATGTTGGCGTCGGGGGTGGCGATGATGACGTCGCAGCAGCCCAGCAGGGCCGCGTTGCCGGCGAAGCAGCGGCCCGAGGCGATGCCGACGAGGGGGACCCTGCCGCTCAGGCGGCCCATCGCCCAGAAGCTCGTGACGTCCAGGCCGGAGACCGTCGTGGTGTCGGTGTCCCCGGGACGGCCGCCGCCGCCCTCGGCGAACAGCACCAGCGGCAGTCCCCGTTCGGCCGCCAGCTCCAACATCCGGTCGGTCTTGCGGTGGTTGAGGTATCCCTGGGTGCCCGCGAGGACCGTGTAGTCGTACGACATGACGGCGGCCGACCGCCCGCCGATCTCGCCGACGCCGCAGACGAGGCCGTCGGCGGGGGTGCGCTCGATGAGCTCCTCCACCGGGCGGCGCCGTCGCTGGGCGGCGATGGCCAGCGCCCCGTACTCGACGAACGTGCCGTCGTCGCACAGGTCGGCGATGTTCTCGCGGGCGGTGCGGCGGCCCTGTTCGTGGCGGCGCCGGACGACCTCCGGACGGCCGGAGTCCAGGCCGGTCTCGTGGCGGGCGCGGACGGCCGCCAGGTCGGGCCGGATCTCGTCCAGGTCGATCGAGACGTCCTCCTGGCGGGCGGCGGCCGTCACCTCCGCGGCCTTCACCCTGACGAGCGGGGCGTCCCGCGGCACCGTCCGGCCCGCCTCGACCAGGACCTCCTCGACGATCCCGTCGTGCTCGGCCCGGACGATGTGCTCCATCTTCATCGCCTCGAGCACCACCAGGGCCGTCCCCGCCCGGACCTCCTGGCCCGCCGACGCCTTGACGCTCACCACGGTGCCCGGCATGGGGGCGCTCACGAACTCGTCCACGAATCCGACCCTAAGGACGTCGTCAACCCCCGGCCGGGCCGCGGTAAAGGTCGGCCGTGTTCCGGTTCCCCGCTCCGGGCGTTCGGGTATCCCCGCTCGAGTCGAGCGGCCGTACGACGCAGGGATCTTCCATGGGAACCGTCCATCTCCGGGCTGTCGAGAACAGGTGCGACTACCACGTGCTGGTGCGGGACGGGCAGAACCCCGATCCCGCGCTCACCTTCCTGGTTCCCGCGGGCAGGCAGGTGGAGGTGGCCGGGGAGATGGTGTTCCCCCCGGTCGGCAATCCCGAGGAGCTGCACCGGGCGTTCACCGTCACCGGCGAGGACGGGAGCGTGGCCCACTGGCTCTACCAGGAAGCGAACCGCCCCGAGGGCAACGAGATCCGCTCGGCGTCCCACGGCGACTACCGCAAGAGCGACCTGCTGGCGCGGGTGCCGGACTCCTCCCGGGTGTCCCTCATCGTCGAGCCCGGAGCGGTGTCGGTGGCGGTGTTCATGGAGGACGAGACGGCCGCCATCAGCCGCGATTTCGACTGACGGCGGCTCCTTTCACAGTGCCGCGACGGCCTCCGCTATGGGCACGTCGCCTCCGTGGAGCTCCAGTGTCCTGTGCACGCCCGCTCCGGTTCTGAGCAGTTCGACGATGACCGCCGCGACGTCGTCGCGGGGGATGTCCCCCCGTTCGGCCGGCGGGTCGGTGAGCCGCACCAGCCCCGTCCCCGGGCCGTTCGTCAGGCGTCCCGGACGCAGGATCGTCCAGTCCAGGTCCCGTTCCCGGAGGTCTTCTTCCGCCACCCGCTTGGCGGTGACGTAGGCCGTCCAGGACTCGTCGAGCCCCGGCGGGACCGGCTGGTCCACCCCGGTCGACGAGATCTGGACGAACCGCCGGACCCCGGCCTCCTGGGCGGCCTCGGCGCACAGGATCGCCCCGTTCTGGTCGACCGTCGCCTTCCTGGCGGCTCCGCTGCCCGGCCCCGCCCCGGCCGCGAACACGACGGCGTCGGCCCCCTGGAGCAGGATCGCCAGCTCCGCCATGGGGTCCTCCTCGAGGTCGAAGAGCACCCCTTCCTGGCCGGTGGCCTCCAGGTCGGGAATCTGGTCCCGGTCGCGGACCACTCCGACCGCACTCCCGTCCGGCAGCGTCCGCAGCAGCCGGAGTGCGATCTGACCGTGCCCGCCCACGATGACGATACGCATACCCCGATCTTCGCAGATCCGGGGAGCGCTCGTTCACGCACGGTCACCGCTCCCTCCAGCGGAGGGGGCCCGTCCCCTTCTCCCTCAGCGTGTCGGACGGGTTGTGCAGCGAGCAGCTGTCGAGGCTCAGGCATCCGCATCCGATGCAGTCGGTGAGGTCGTCGCGCAGCCGTTCCAGCGCCTTGATGCGGCTTTCGAGCTCGTCGCGCCAGCGTTCGGACAGGCGCGCCCAGTCGCGTCTGGTCGGCGTGCGCCCGGACGGAAGGGACTCCAGCGCCGAGCGGATGTCCTTGAGCGGCACTCCCACGCGCTGGGAGACGCGGATGAACGACAGGCGGCGCAGGACGTCGCGGCGGTAACGCCGCTGGTTGCCCGCCGTCCGCTCCGCCTCGATGAGGTTCTCGCGCTCGTAGAAGTGCAGCGTGGAGACGCTGACGCCGCTGCGTTCGGACACCTCTCCCACGGAGAGCAGAGAGGCGGGGGCGCCGGGTGAGCCGGGCATCGGAATCCTCCGTCGAAAGAACTTGACCTCAAGATTGGTTGAGGTTTTACGGTCATCTCATGATCTCGTCACAACCATCCGAGGCACCGGAAAAATCCAGTTCAGGGGTGCTGGGCAGAACATTCCTCTGGGTCACGATCGGCTCGTGCGCACTCGTCTTCCTCGCCGCTTTCGAGAGCGTCGCGGTGACCGCCGTGATGCCGACCGTCAGCAGGGCGCTGGACGGGGCCGGGCTGTACGCGGTCGCTTTCGCGGGCCCTTTCGCGACCGGGGTCATCGGCATGGTGGCGTGCGGGATGTGGGCCGACCGGCGGGGGCCGGTCGAACCGCTGTACACGTCCGTCGCGTTGTTCTCCGCCGGACTGCTGCTGTGCGGGCTGGCCTCGTCCATGGAGGTCCTCGTCGCCGGACGGCTCGTCCAGGGGCTCGGGGGCGGAGCCGTGACGGTGGCCCTCTACGTGGTGGTCGCCCGGGTGTACCCGGAGGAGCTCCATCCGAAGATCTTCGCCTGGTTCGCCGCCGCCTGGATCGTGCCCTCGCTCGTCGGCCCGGTCGCCGCCGGGGCCGTCACCGACCTGCTGAGCTGGCGCTGGGTGTTCCTCGGCGTGGTCGTGCTGGTCGTCCTGGCGATGCTCATGGTGGTCCCGGCGCTCGGCGGGCTCGGCCCCGAGAAGGCCGAGGACGACGAGGGCACCGGGGAGGACTCCGGCAGGAGACCGGCGCTGCTCGCCTGGGCCGTGCTCGCCGCGCTCGCGGTGCTCGCCCTCAACCTGGTGAGCGAGGTCCCCCGGGTGGGCGGGGCGCTGGCGCTCGCCTCGGTCGCCGTCGCGCTCGTCGCGGTGCGTCCGCTGCTGCCGGCCGGGACCCTCGTCTCCCGGCGCGGGCTGCCCAGCGTCGTCCTGATGCGCGGGCTCATCGCCGCCGCGTTCTTCGGCGCCGACGTCTACCTGCCCTACCTCTTCACCGACAGGTACGACTTCTCCCCCACGCTCGCCGGACTCACCCTGACGTTCGGGGGGCTCGCCTGGTCGGCGGCGTCCGCGCTTCAGGGACGGCTGGGCGAGCGGCTGCCCCACGCCGTGGCCGTCCGGATCGGGACCGCCCTCCTCTTCCTCGCGGTCCTGCCGGCCCTGGCTACCGCCGCTCTCGGCCTGCACCCGGCCGTGCCGATCGTCGGCTGGGTGGCGGGAGGCGCGGGCATGGGCTTCATGTATCCGCGGTTGAGCACCCTGACGCTCTCCCTCTCGACCCCCGCGAACCGGGGTTTCAACTCCTCGGCGCTCGCGATCGCCGACTCGCTCGGCGCGGCGCTGTCCCTGGCGCTCACCGGCCTCATCTTCACCGCGCTCCCGGCTCCTTCCACGAGCGAGGGCTCCTTCGCCGGAGTGTTCGCCTTCGCCGCGGCCATCGCTCTGGTGGCGGCGCTCCTGGCCCGCCGGGTCGCCGCGAAGAACGAAAGACCACTCACAACCCCCACGGAATACGAAGAGGTGCCCGCATGAAAGCCATCGTCCAACGCGAGTTCGGCCCCGCCGACGTGCTCGTCCTCGAAGACGCCGACCGTCCGGAGCCCGGCCCGGCCAGGTGCTGGTGAAGGTCGCGGCGGCGGGCGTCCACGCCGTCGACACCGACATCCGGCAGGGGGGCGGCCCTCCGACTCTGCCCAAGCCTCAGCTGCCCATGACCCCGGGACGCGAGGTCGCCGGGACGGTCGAGGCGGTCGGCCCGGACGTCGAGGGCTCCTGGGCCGGGAAGCGGGTCGTCGCCCACGTCGGCTTCCTGAGCGGCGGATACGCCGAATACGCGCTCGCTCCGGCCGCCTCCCTCCACGCCCTCCCCGACCGGGTGGGCTTCCCTGAGGCCGTCGCGGCCATCGGCACGGGACGCACCGCGCAGCTGGTGCTCGACGCGGCCCGCCTCACCCCGGACGACGTCGTCGTCGTGACGGGCGCGTCCGGCGGCCTGGGCAACCAGCTCATGCAGCTGGCGCTCTCCCTGGGAGCCCGCGTCGTCGCCCTCTACGGCGGTGAGGCCAAGCGCGCGGCCGTCACCGCTTTGCGGACCGACGGCCTGATCCCGCTCGACACCTCCGAGCAGGACTGGGCCGAGCGGATGAAGCACGAGCTGAAGGACGGCTCCCCGTCGGTCGTCCTGGACGGCGTGGGCGGAGACGTCGCCCGCACGGCGCTGGAGTCCCTCGCGCGAGGAGGCCGTCACCTCATCTTCGGGTGGGCGTCCGGCGCCCCCGTCCAGGTGGCGACGGAGGACATCGTGGAGCGTTCGATCACCGTGGGCAGTGTTCTGGGAGCGCCCATCAATGCCCTGCGCGACCTGGAGACCCGCTCCCTGGAGGCCGTCGCCCAGGGGCGCGTGCGCCCCCTCGTGGACGAATATCCCCTGGCGGACGCCGCGAAGGCCCACACCGCGATAGAGACCCGCGCCTCGCGCGGCAAGGTCGTCCTGGTCACAGACATGGCGAGATGACGTTCAGCACCAGCGCGCTCGCCCTCTCCGCGAGTTCGTCCGGGGTGAGGGCGAGCGAGCCGCCGAGCCAGTTGATGATCAGTTCGCCGGCGCCGCCGAGGGCGAAGAGCATCGCGACGGTGAACGCCTCCTTGTCGGAGGGCCGCAGCGAGTCGCGGGCGAACCGCGCGAAGAGGTGGTAGGTGTCCCGGCGCCGCTGCTCCAGCGCCGGGCTGCCCGCCGGTTCGGCCAGCCCGATCCGGGCCCGCCGCGAGTCGGACGCCATCGCGTTCACGAACACCGACATCCCCGCCCGGATCCGCTCCTCGGGTGACGACTGGGCGGCGATCACCCGCTCGACGTACCGCAGCAGGTCGCTGAGCGCCTGGTCGTAGACGGCCAGCAGCAGCGCCTCGACGTCGGTGAAGCTCTCGTAGAAGTACCGGTCGTTCAGTCCCGCGTGGGCGCACACGCCGCGCATGGTGACGGCGGCCCAGCCGTGGTCGCCCCACAGCTCCAGTCCCGCCGTCAGGAGCCGCCCGCGCCGCTCGGCCCGGCGCTCCTCGGCGGTGCGTCCCTTGTACGGACGTGTCGTAGATCCCATCGTGTCCATCTTGACGCTCCGGATCTGTGAACCCGATATTGGTGGCACCCGCCACCAACTTTAGGAGCACCGTGCAGCCCCTCGGCCCCGACTCGTTGACCTGGCGCTTCTTCGGCGACAACCGGACGGTCCTCACCGGCCCGCGCGCCGGGATCCTGCAGCTCATGCTGCCCGAGCTCGGGCGGGGCGTCCTGGAGCACTCGGTCTTCTTCAACGACACCTTCGGACGTCTCAAGAGGTCGGCCGGCCCCATCCTCAACACCGTCTACGGCGGTTCCAAGGCCGCCGAGACCGGTGCGAAGGTCCGCGACTACCACGTGAACATCAAGGGCGCGATGCCCGACGGCGAGCGTTACCACGCCCTCGACCCCGAGACGTACTTCTGGGCGCACGCGACGTTCCTCGACCACATGATCTACGGCGTCGAGACGTTCATCCGCCCCCTCACCGAGGAGGAGAAGCACCAGATCTACGAGGAGTCCAAGGTCTGGTACGCGATGTACGGGGTCAGCGACCGCGCCATGCCCGAGGACTGGCCGGCCTTCCAGGAGTACTGGAAGCACATGCTCAACGAGCGGCTGGACGACAACAAGACGGCCGCCTACAGCGTCGGCTACGCCAAGAAGGGCCTCCCCCGCCCCCCGCAGATCCCCGAGCAGGTCTGGAAGGTCCTCGGCGTCCCGGTCAACGCCGTGGCCCGCTTCCTCACCGTCGGCGGCATGCCCCCCGAGGCCCGCGACATCCTCGGCCTGCGGTGGAGCCGCGCCGACGAGCGCCGCTACCGGAAGTTCGCAGAGATCGTCCGCTCCCTCGACGGCCTTTGGTCCGTCCTGCCGGAGTTCGTCAAGTACTCCCCGCAGGCCCGCAAGGCCTTCAAGCGCGACGGCCGCCCGCCCGTCCTGCCCCGCTGACGGGAGCGGATCAGGAGGTCTGCCAGCGCGGTCCGGCGAATGTGCGGACCGCCTGCTCGACGGTCTCCGGGTCGGTCCGGAGTTCGTCCAGGCGGCAGAGGGCGACGCGGCCGGTGCGGCGCTCGAGCCAGGGGGAGCGGCCGGTGGCGCCGGTGAGGCGCACGGGCAGCAGAGGGAGGTGGCCGGCAGGGGCGTCTTCGACGGGGCGGACCAGGAGGACGCGGCGGTGGAAGAGGCCGCGGCGGGCGACGGTGACGGCCTCGAGGTCCTCCCAGGTGTAGCCCGCGGAGTGGCGCCCCCGGCGGAGGGCGATGCCGCGGGGGCCGACCTCCAGGAGGTTGCGGCGCAGGACGCCGGTCACGCCGTCGGCGACCAGGTACGCGCTTCGGCCCAGTCCCGCGGCGCCGACGACCACGAGGAACGGCACCAGCCCCAGCGGGCCGAGCCCGCCGAAGACGGAGGACAGGAAGGCGAAGGCGCCCGCGCACATCACCAGCGTCCACACCACCCGGGAGGCCGTCTCGGTGACCAGGCCGAACGCCTTCACCGGCGCCTCGAAGTGCTCCGGAGCACCGGGGAGCGTCGTGACGGGCGCGTCCGGGTCCGCGTACGGCACGGCGGCCAGGGCGGCCAGGGCGGCCTCCTGCTCCGGGGACGTGACGGGAGGTACGACGGGCGGGGCCTCGGCGCCCGCGATGAGCGCCCGCCGGATCTCCTCCGGGCCGGGCCGGGCCTCAGGGTCCTTGCTCAGCAGCGCGGCCAGCAACGGCTCCAGCGGACCCGCGTGCGCCGGCCGGGCCGGCACCCCGCCGAGGATCCTGGCGAGGACCCCGGAGAACGTCGGGGCCTCGAAGGCGGCCCTGCCCTCCACCGCGAAGTAGAGCGTCGCGCCCAGCGACCACAGGTCGGACGCCGGAGCGGAGGACCCGCCGCGGGTCTGCTCGGGCGCCAGGTAGGCGGGTGAACCGAGGAACGCGCCCGTTCCCGTCAGCCGCGCCTCCCACTGCAGGCCCGAGACGCCGAAGTCGCCGAGCTTCACACAGTCGCCGGGCAGCACCAGCACGTTCCTCGGCTTGACCTCGCAGTGGACGACCCCCGCGCCGTGCGCGGCCGTCAGCACGTCCAGCAGCTGCAGCCCGATCCGGGCCGCCCTGCCGGGCGGCAGCGGCCCGCCGTTCCCGACGAGGTCCTCCAGCGAGACGGCCTCGACCAGCTCCATGACGACGTAGAGGCCGTCGTCGTCCTCGACCACGTCGATGATCCTCACCGCGTTGGGGTGGTCCAGCCGGGTCAGCGCCCGCCACTCCCGCGCCATGCGGGCCAGCCCTTCGGCGACGACGCCGGCGGGCAGTTCGGACGGGACGAGCACCTGCTTCACCGCGACCCGGTGTCCCGTCAGCTCGTCCTCCGCCCGCCAGACGGTCCCCATCCCGCCCTGGCCGAGCACCTCCAGCAGGGTGAAACGTCCGGCGACGGATTCGTCGATCATGTTGTCCTCTTTACCCGGGACTTCCATCGGGCGTCGCGCGACCCGGTCGTCCGGATCAGGACAGCGCGGAACCCGGGGTCAGCCCGCGCCCGTGATGCGGTACGCGTCCAGGGCGAGGGCGAGCTCCAGCACCTCACGCGGCCGGTCCGGGGAACGGCCGGTGAGGGTCTCGATGCGGCGGATCCGGTTGAAGACCGTGTTGCGGTGGCAGTAGAGCGCCGCCGCGGTACGGGCGACCGAGCCGTCGCAGTCCAGCCAGCGGGTGAGGGTGATCAGCAGGGTCTCCCGCTCCGGCGGGTCGAGGTCGAGGATGGGGCGGAGCACCACCTCCACCAGGCGTTCGGCCAGGTCGGGCTGGCTGGCGGCGAGGGCGGCGGGCAGACGGTCGTCCAGGTGGACCGTCTCGGCGCCGCGGCAGGTGCGCAGGGCGACCATCGCGTGGCGGCGGGCCTCGCACAGCTCCGGCAGGCCCTCGGCCACCGGGCTCACCCCCGCCCCGCCGGCGAGCAGCGGCTCCACCGCCCGCAGCGCCTCCTCCGGGTCGCGGTCGGCGAGCCAGACCACCACCAGGTCGCAGTCCGGGCGGGCGCGCCACAGCAGGCGCAGCCCTCCCGCCTCCGCGGGACGGTCCGCCTCCTTGGGACGCGACGGCTCGGGACGGATGGCGACGACGAGGTACCTGCCGAACTGGGGGACCTCCAGCGCCGCCGCGGCGTCACGCACGACGGTGGTGTCGGCCCGGCCTTCCAGCAGCGCGTCCAGCAGCGCCTGCGCCCGTTCCGTGTTCCGGCTGCGCAGCTCGTTCTCGCGCCGCCGGTAGGAGTCCGCGGCGACCACCGCCTGCCGGTCGACCCCCTGCCAGATGCGTTCGGCGCCGCGCAGCAGGGCCGTCGCCTCACCCGGGTGGTCGGCCATCAGGACGTCGACCATCGCCTCCCAGGTGATCTGGGTGGCCAGCCGGTAGCCGCGCAGCAGCGAGTCCAGCGGGACGCCCTGCTCGGCGCGCTTGGCGGCGGTCTCGGTGGCGACGGCCAGGTCGCGCCGTTCCGACCAGGGCTGCAGCATCGCACTGATGCCCGTGCGGAAGCCTCGTTCGAGATCGCGCCGGTGTTCGTGCTCGGGGACCCGCCGGTAGGCGTCCTCGGTGGAGCGCAGCTCGGCCAGGAGCCTGCCTGCCAGTTCCGGGACCCGCTCCAGCAGCCTCGAGGCCACCCTCCGCATGACCGCGGCGGTCTCCTCGCCCGACGTCACCGGACCTTGCGCAGCGCCC
This sequence comes from Actinocorallia sp. B10E7, assembly GCF_039871655.1. Lineage (NCBI taxonomy): Bacteria > Bacillati > Actinomycetota > Actinomycetes > Streptosporangiales > Thermomonosporaceae > Actinocorallia > Actinocorallia sp. B10E7. The sequence continues at coordinate 51,502 of NZ_JBDPLZ010000002.1, read as the reverse complement.
ACTTCCCACCCCCGCCCCGCCCCGAGCGGTCTTCGTCCAGTAACGAACGTTATCCAAAGCCTGTGCATTTGCACAGAGGTCTTCCAGCACCTCAGAGGCCTCGATTGTGCATCCGTCTCCAGTTGCCCCCGAGGTCTGGACGGCCGTCCGCCCGGGGGCCTTGTGTTTTCCATCACACCCCTGGAGTACGAGGAGCACCATGGCCGCCGACGACCCCCTTCCCCCTGATCGTCCGGTTCTCCGGAAGACCGCTGCCGGAGGCGGCGGGCTGAGCGTGCGGGATCTTCGGGTCTCCTACGGACCGGTCCAGGCCCTGCGCGGGGTGTCGCTCGAGGTGCCCCGGGGCTCTGTCGTGGCCGTGCTCGGCTCCAACGGGGCCGGCAAGTCGACGCTGCTGCGCGCGATCTCCGGCACCCTGCGCTTCCACCGCGGATCCATCACCTCGGGCGGGGTGGAGTACGCCGACGGCCCCCTGTCGGGGCTGGACGCCTCCGCCGTGGTGGCGCGCGGCGTCACCCAGGTGCCGGAGGGGCGGCGGGTCTTCGGCCGCATGACCGTGGCCGAGAACCTCCGCGCCGGAACGCTGGGCGTCCGCGGCCGCAAGGCCGCCGCCGCCGCGCGCGAGCACGTCCTGGAGCTCTTCCCGGTGCTGGCCGAACGCGCCGGGCAGCGCGCCGGGCTGCTGTCGGGCGGCGAGCAGCAGATGCTCGCGATCGGGCGGGCGCTCATGGCCGGGCCGCAGGTGCTGCTGCTGGACGAGCCCACCCTCGGCCTCGCGCCGCTCATGGCCGAACGCATCGCCGACACCGTCCGGAAGATCAACTCCGAGGGCACCACGGTGCTGCTGGTCGAGCAGAACGCCGCGATGGCCCTGTCCCTGGCCTCCCACGCCTACGTGCTGGAGGTCGGCGAGGTCGTCATGTCCGGCCCGGCCGGCGAACTCGCCGCCAGCGACGAGGTGCGCCGCCGCTACCTCGGCGAGAGCGACGAGGAGCTCACCGCCGAAGACGCCGGGGACGGCGAGGCGCCGGCGCGGCTCGTCCTGACGAGGTGGTCGGCGTGAACGACGCCCCTCCCCCGCTGGAGGTCCGCGACGTGACCGTGCGGTTCGCCGGGCTGGTCGCCCTGGACTCGGTGGGCTTCACCGTCGCGCCCGGCTCGATCCACGCCGTCATCGGCCCCAACGGCGCCGGCAAGTCGACCTGCTTCAACGTCCTGTCGGGCGTCTACCGGGCGACCTCGGGCAGCGTGCGGTTCGGCGACGCCGAGCTCACCGGGCTGCCCACGCACCGGATCGCGGCCCTCGGCGTGGCCCGCACCTTCCAGAACATCGCGCTGTCCTCCCACCTGTCGGTAGCCGACAACCTCATGCTGGGCCGGCACCGGCTGACCCGCACCGGCTTCCTGTCCGCCGGGCTGCGGCTGCCGCGGGCCCGCCGCGAGGCCGCCGCGCACTCCGCGCGGGTCGCCGAGATCGCCGCCTTCGTCGGGCTGACCGAGCAGCTCCCCGTCCCGGTCGGGCTGCTGTCCTACGGCGTGCAGAAGCGGGTGGAGCTCGCCCGCGCCCTGTGCATGGAGCCGAGGCTGCTGCTGCTCGACGAGCCCGTCGCCGGCATGAACGGCGGCGAGCGCAGGGAGATGGCCGCGCTCATCTCCGCCATCCGCGAGGACCTGGGCATCTCGCTGCTGCTGGTCGAGCACGACATGGGCATGGTGATGCGGCTCGCCGACGCGGTCACCGTCCTGGACTTCGGAAGGCGCATCGCCGACGGCGTCCCCGCCGAGGTGCAGCGCGACCCCGAGGTCATCCGGGCCTACCTGGGCGCGGCGGCGGAGCCCGCCGCACAGCCCCCCGCACCCGACGAGGAGCAAGTGTGACCACCTTCGCCGAACTCCTGCTGAACGGCATCTCACTGGGGGCGGTGTACTCGCTCATCGCCCTCGGGTTCGTCATCATCTTCAAGGCCAGCGAAGTGGTGAACTTCTCGCACGCCTCGCTGCTGCTGGTCGGCGGCTTCATCATCGCCAAGCTGCACGACCCGATCGGGTTCTGGGCCGCGCTGGCCGCGGGCGTCGCCGGAGCCGCCCTGGTGGGCTGCCTGGTGGAGTTCCTGATCATCCGCCGCTCCAAGAACCCCTCGCACAGCGTGCTGGCGATCGTCACCATCGGCGTCGACATCGTCCTGGCCACCGAGCTCACCCGGCAGATCGGCACCAGCGTGCTGGCGATGGGCGACCCCTGGGGCGACAAGGTCGTGCACCTGGGCCCGGTGTCCATCGCGCAGACCCGCGTCGCCGCCCTGCTCGTCGCCGCCCTGCTCATCACCGCCTTCCTGCTGGCGTTCAAGCACACCGGCTGGGGCGTGGCGATGCGGGCCAGCGCCGAGGACGGCGAGGCCGCCGCGCTCATGGGCATCCGGCTGGGCCGCGTCTCGCTGAGCGCCTGGGCCGTCGCCGGAGCGCTCGCCGCCGTCGCCGCGCTGTTCCTCGCCGTCTTCCCCACCCCCGGTCTGGACCGCACGACCGGGATGGTGGCGCTCAAGGCCTTCCCCGCCGCGATCCTCGGCGGCCTTGACTCCACCACCGGAGCGCTCGTCGGCGGGTTGGCCATCGGTGTCACCGAGTCGCTGATGAGCGGCTACCAGAACGACCTGACCTTCCTGGGCCGGGGCATCGGGGACGTCGCGCCCTTCCTGGTCATGCTCATCGTCCTGCTCGTGCGCCCCGCCGGATTGTTCGGAACCAGGGAGCTGACCCGTGTCTAAGCCGCTCGTCTGGGGGGCGGTCGCCGTCGCGGCGGTCCTGGTCCCCTTCTACCTCGACGCCTTCTGGCTGACGGCAGGGCTGTTCGCGATGTCCGCGGCGGTCGGCGCGATCGGCATCAACCTGCTGACCGGCGCGACCGGCCAGCTGTCCATGGGCCACGCGTTCTTCCTGGCGGTCGGCGCGTACGGCTACGTCTACTTCTCCTCCCACCCCGAGGACGACCTCGGCGGGCTGGGGCTGCCCACCCCGGTGGCGGCCGTGCTGGCGATCGCGCTGGCCGGGGTCGCGGGCGGGCTGTTCAGCCCCATCGCCGGCCGGCTCAAGGGCGCCTACCTGGGCATCGCCACCCTCGCGCTGATCTTCCTCGGCCAGCACGTGCTGTTCAACTCCGAGCCGGTCACCGGCGGCTACAACGGCCGCGCGGTGCCCCCGCTGGAGCTGTTCGGCTTCGCCTTCGCCGACGACCCCGAACTCACCGTGCTCGGCGTGCCGTTCGGCGCGGTCGAAAGGCTGTGGTACCTGGCGGCCGCACTGCTGGCGGTCTCCGCCTGGTTCGCCCGGGGCATCCTGCTCGACCGGCCCGGACGGGCCATGAACACCATCCGCGACCACGAGACGGCCGCCGGCGTCATGGGCGTCCCCGTCACGCGCTACCGGGCCGGCGTGTTCGTCCTGTCCTCCATGTACGGAGGCCTGGCCGGCGTGATGCTGGCCCTGACCTTCCAGCGGACCGTGCCGGACTACTTCGGCATGCTGCTGTCCCTCGACTACCTGGCCATGATCGTGATCGGCGGCCTGGGATCGGTCGGCGGAGCCGTCGTCGGCGCCGTCTTCGTCTCCCTGCTGCCCCAGCTGCTCACCCGCTACAGCGACTCGCTGCCGCTGGTGGCCCAGACGGGCACGGGCGGCTTCTCCCCCGCGGAGGCGTCCCGGATGCTCTACGGCGCCGCGGTCGTCGCCGTGGTCCTGTTCCTGCCGGGCGGGCTGCTCGGGCTCGGCTCCCGGATCCGCCGGTCTCTGGCCGGAAGACTCCCCCACCCCCGTAAGACAAGGAGTGCTCCATGAACAGGTTCCGACTGCACGCCGGCGCCATCGGCCTGGCGGCTCTGCTGGCGATGACCGCCACCGCCTGCAGCGGCAAGGGCACGGACGGCGGCGACACGACCGGCGCCGACGGCGTCAAGCACGGCCCCGGCGTGACCGACAAGACCATCGGCGTCGGCATGATCACCGACCTGACCGGCCCCTACGCCGCGCTCGCCAAGGGCATCACGCAGGGCGGGCAGCTCTACTTCGAGCAGGTCAACCAGGCGGGCGGCATCTGCGGACGCCAGGTCGAGTCGCTGGTCCGCGACATGTCCTACGACGTGCAGAAGAGCGTGGCCGCCTACACCGAGCTGGAGCCCAAGGTCGCGGCGTTCGGCCACTTCATCGGCTCGGCGACGGTCGGCGCCGTCAAGGACCGCATCTCCAAGGACGGCCCGCTGACCATGGTGCTCGCCTGGTCCCCGCAGATGCTGGGCGCCGAGCAGCTCCAGATGACCGGCACCACCTACGCGATCGACGTCATCAACGGCGTCGACTACATGGTGGAGAAGCACGGCCTGAAGTCCGGCGACAAGATCGGCCACATCTACCTCGAGGGCGACTACGGCGACGACTCGCTGGCCGGATCGACCTACGCCGCGCAGCAGCACGGCATGACGGTCGTCGAGCAGAAGGTCAAGGCGACCGACGCCGACATGACCTCGCAGATCGCGGCGATGAAGTCCGCGGGCGTCAAGGTCATCGTGTTGTCCGTCAGCCCCAAGCAGACCGCCTCCGCGGTCGGCGTGGCCGCCGCGCAGGGCCTGAACGTGCCGTTCATCGGCAGCAACTCCTCCTACGCCCCGCAGCTGCTGGCCACCCCCGTGGGCCCGGCGCTGCTCAAGAACCTCGTGGTGATGCAGGCCTCCAGCCCGCTGAGCGCCGACCTGCCGGCGATGAAGAAACTGGCCGCCGACTACAAGGCCAAGTACCCCAACGACGGCCTGGACAACGGCGTGATGGCCGGCTACACCACCGCCGCGATCACCGGTGACGCCCTCAAGCTGGCCTGCGAGAAGAAGGACCTCAGCCGCGACGGCATCATCGCGGCGCACCGCTCCCAGTCCGCCTGGGACGGCGGTTTCGGCAGCAAGCTGGACTTCACCCAGGTGAACCAGCCCCCGTCCCGGGACACCCACATCCTCCAGCCCGACAAGGACTCCCTCGGCGGTCTGAAGACCATTCGGGAGCCCTCGGCCTCGGAGAACGCGAAGAAGTACGAGATCAAGGTGGGCTGACCGTCCGCCTCCGAACCGGCCGGGCGTCCCTCCACGCGGGACGCCCGGCCGGTTCGCTCTGTCCGGAGGAAAACCGGATGACAGCCGCCGCCTCCCCGGCTCAGGATGGTCCGGTATGAAGCACTGGCCTTTGTTCGGGCTGAGACTGCGCACTCCCCGCCTGGAGCTGCGGTTGCCGGGCCCCAAGGAACTGGACGAGCTCGCCGACACCGCGCTGGACGGCGTACACCCGCCCGACGAGATGCCCTTCGCCACTCCCTGGACGCACGCTCCCCGGGAGGAACTCGGCGGCCGGTTGCTCCAATGGCAGTGGAAGATGCTGGCCGAATGGACGCCCGGGAACTGGCACCTCCCCCTGGCCGTCGTCCACGAGGGGCGGGCGATCGGCGTCCAGGAGCTGCACGGCCGTGACTTCGCCGTCGTCCGGGAGGTCTCCTCCGGCTCGTGGATGGGGCTGCGGTACCAGGGACGGGGGCTCGGCACGGAGATGCGCGCGGCGGTCCTGGAGCTGGCCTTCACCGGCCTGGACGCGAGGTTCGCGACGACCGGCGCGCACCTCGACAACGCCGCGTCCTTGGGCGTCACCCGCAAGCTCGGCTACCGGCCGAACGGGGTGACCCGCTCGGCGCTCCTGGGCCGCCCGGTCGAGGAGCTGCGGTTCGTCCTCGACCGGGAGGACTGGCTGAGGCACCGCAAGACCGACGTCGTGATCGAGGGTCTGGAGCCCTGCCTGCGCTTCTTCGGCCTGGAGGGGCGGGACGAGCCCTCCGCCGGTCAGCTCCCGTAGAGCTTGGCCTCGTAGTTCTCGGGGGCGTAGTAGGCCTCCAGTTCCTCCAGCGTCTCGGACGTCTTCTGCACCTCCTTGACCAGGGCGGCGTGGGCGGGCAGGACGTCGGGGTTCCAGGTCTCGGGACGCCAGATGCTCGAACGCATCATGGCCTTGGCGCAGTGGAAGAAGATCTGTTCGACCTCGACCTCGATGGCCAGGACCGGCCGGTGCCCCTTCACCACCATCCGGTCGAAGTAGGGGGCGTCGCGCAGCAGCCGCGCCCGGCCGTTCACGCGCAGGGTCTCGCTCCGTCCCGGAATGAGGAACAGGAGACCCACGTGGGGATTCTCCAGAATGTTGAGGTAACCGTCCGCGCGCCGGTTGCCCGGGCGTTCGGGAATCGCCAGCGTGCGCTCGTCGATGACATGGACGAAATTCCCGGCGGGATCGCCCTTGGGAGAGGCGTCGCAGTTTCCCCTGGCATCACCGGTGGCCAGCACCAGAAAGGGCGCGGCGGCGATCCATTCCCGGTCCCGCCGGTGCAGTTCGACGCGTTCCTTGGTGACGGCCCGGGGCATCGGCTCCCCGAGAATCTCGCGGAGTTCGGCGGCACTCGTGATCTCGGTCATGGGCTCATCAAAGCAGACGGGTTTATCGGCCTCGACTCCATTAAAGTAGCCCCACTGCTTTTGTGAAGTGCTGTGACGGGAGTGAACCATGGTGGAGGCCCGGCCGCTTCGCGCGGGCGACCCCGCGTCGATCGGGTCGTACACGCTGGCGGGTGTGCTCGGCGAAGGCGGCCAGGGCACGGTGTACCTGGGCGAACGGGACGGGACGCGGGTGGCGGTCAAGCTGCTGCACGCCAGGTTCGCCGAGGACGACGAGGCCAGGGGCCGGTTCGTCCGCGAACTGGAGGTCGCCAAGCAGGTGGCCCGGTTCTGCACCGCGCAGGTCCTCGACGCCGACGTGGAGGGCGACCGGCCCTACATCGTCAGCGAGTTCGTCCCCGGCATCTCCCTGCAGGAGCAGGTGCTGGCCGAGGGCCCCAGGACGGACGGCGCGCTGGAGCGGCTGGCGATCAGCACCCTGACCGCGCTCACCGCCATCCACCAGGCCGGGATCATCCACCGCGACTTCAAGCCGCACAACGTGCTCATCGGCCCGGATGGGCCGCGCGTCATCGACTTCGGCATCGCACGGGCGCTGAACACCACCTCCCACAGCCACAGCGTCGGCACCCCCGCCTACATGTCCCCCGAGCAGCTGAACGGACAGCAGCTCACCCCGGCGTCCGACCTGTTCTCCTGGGCCGCCTGCATGGTCTTCGCCGCGACCGGCGTCCCGCCGTTCGGCAACGACGAGATCGGCGCGGTGCTCTACCGGATCGTGCACGCCGAGGCCGACACCAGCGCGCTGCCCGAGCCGCTGCGCGAGGTCGTCCAGGCCTGCCTGGCCAAGGACCCGGCGGCCCGGCCGACCGCCGCGCAGGCACAGGCGACGCTGATGGGGGGCACCGGCGCGCAGCCGGTCCCGCAGCCGCAGCCGCCGATCGTGCTGCCGCCGGCCCCGCCGGTGCACCACCCGGTCACCGCGCCCGTCGCGACGCACCCGCAGCCCGAGCAGCGCGAGCCCTACCCCTTCGAGATCGGCCCGCCGCCGGGCGAGAGCGACGCGCTGGCCGGGCGGGGGCCCGCCATCGCCGTCATCGCCTTCATCGTCCTGCTGCTGGCCATCGGCGTCACGGGCTGGGCCGTGACCAGGGACGACGACAAGAAGACCGACGACGAGGTCGTCGGTCTCGCCCCGCAGAACGTCCCGGTCACCGGGTCCGAGGACCCCGCCCGGGAGTCCTCGGCCTCGGGCGCCTCTCCCCGCCCCACCGACAAGGGCGCCAAGCCGCAGACGACCGTCACCGTCACCGTCGGCCCCAGCGCGTCCGACGAGAAGAAGCCCGCACCCTCGGCCGGGCCGTCGGACGGCACGACGCCGCAGCCGACCGTCACCGTCACGGCGCCCCCGCAGACCCCCACGCCGACCACGGCGCCGAACGCCGAACGCAACCCCTACGGCGCCGTCCAGGTCTGCAACGGCGGCGGCCGCGGCGAGTTCTACGTCCAGCGTTCCCGTGCCTTCCCCGGTGGCAGGACCGTCCAGCTCTACAACGGGTCCGGCGTCAACTGCGTCGTCACCCTGAAGACCGCGGACCTGGACCGCAAGACCAGCGTCTTCGCCCGGATCACCCGCCGGTCCGACCGCAAGAGCAACGCCGACCGGGGCATGTACCAGTACTACGCGGGCCCGGTCTACCTGGCCGCGAAGGGCACCTGTGTGAAGTTCGCGGGCGGCGGCCCCGCGGGCAGCGTGACCGCCCCCTGGGGCTCCTGCGCCTGAGCTCCCCGGCTTCGCCGATCTCCTTCAGGCTTCAATAATCTCCGATCACTCGCACGTCGTGCTTCTGCGTGAGAGACTGCTCACTGTGAGCGACCCCAGTGACTGGAGTGACCGGCAGCGCGCCGCGGTGCTCGCGTCGTTGCTGTCCGACCTGCTGAACACGGTACCGACCGCCAGGGACGCCTGGACCTGCGACGACTCCGAACTCGACCGGCGCCGCCGGGGGGCCGAGGAGCTCACCTCGCAGATGGACCGGGTCCTGCGTCCCGCGCCCGACGTCCCGCACGCACGCCCCGCCCGCTGACCCCACTGCTCCCGGAGGATCTCCTCCGGGAACGCGGAGACCCCCTGCCCGGGGGGACAGGGGGTCTCCGGCGACGCCGCGGCGGGCTCAGAGCCCGGTGGATCAGACCTGGTGGATCAGACCTGGCCGACCTTCTCCAGGGCGGTGCAGCAGGTGTTGGTGATCATGCGGGTGACGACGTACGGGTCCATGTTGGCGTTCGGGCGGCGGTCCTCCAGGTAGCCGCAGCGCTCGACCTCGACCTGCCAGGGCAGGCGGATGGAGGCGGCGCGGTTGGAGACGCCGTAGGAGAACTCGCTCCACGGGGCGGTCTCGTGGGCGCCGGTGAGGCGCTCCTCGACGCCCTCGCCGTAGGCCCGGACGTGCTCGAGGAACTTCTCGCCCAGGGCCTCGCAGGCGGTGATGATGGGGTCGTAGCCCTCGCGCATCGCCTTGGTGGAGAAGTTGGTGTGCGCGCCCGCGCCGTTCCAGTCGCCCTTGACCGGCTTGGGGTCGATGGAGAAGTGCACGCCGTGCTTCTCGGCGATGCGCAGCATCAGGTAGCGGGCCATCCAGATGTGGTCGGAGGCCTCCACGGGGCCGGCCGGGCCGATCTGGAACTCCCACTGGCCGGGCATGACCTCGGCGTTGATGCCGGAGACCTTCAGGCCGGCGATGAGGCAGGCGTCCAGGTGCTCCTCGACGATCGGGCGGCCGAAGACGTAGTCGGCGCCGGCGGCGCAGTAGTACGGGCCCTGCGGGGCGGGGTAGCCCAGCGCCGGGAAGCCGAGCGGGCGGCCGTCCTGGAACAGGGTGTACTCCTGCTCGATGCCGAACCAGGACTCCTGGTCGGCGAACTGCTCGGCGATCGGGGTGAGCAGCGCGCGGGTGTTGCTCTCGTGGGGGGTGCCGTCCACGTTGAGGACCTCGCACAGGACCAGGACGTCCTTGGCGGGGTCGCGCAGCGGGTCCGGGCAGGAGAAGACGGGCTTGAGCTGGCAGTCCGACGAGGTGCCCTTGGCCTGGTTGGTGCTGGAGCCGTCGAAGCCCCAGACCGGCAGGTCCGCGCCATCGGCAAGGATGCGAGTCTTCGACCGCAGCTGGGCGGTGGGCTCGGTGCCGTCGATCCAGATGTACTCAGCCTTGAAGCTCATGGGTGTCCTTGCGTGGTGTGCGAGGGATGTGAAGCCCGGGTTTGCCTGCAGAAGAGATTTTGCAGAGTCGCGATTTCGCGTCCATTGCCCATGTGTAAACCCGGTGTTAACTCGGAAACGTTCCATCCCCGCTGTCCTGCCGGGAACGCCGTTTGGTATAGACCACAGTCCGCTCTCGGGGCCTGCGCCCCGGCCGATGATCCATGTCCGATCGGTTGGTTTTTAGGATGGTCGCCACATGTGTCCCCGGAGGGAGCCCGATGACGGACGAGAACGTGAAGGTGGTCAGGGACTTCCTGGCCGCGCTGGAGAACCTCGACCTGGACGCCGCGGGGGAGCTGCTCGCCCCCGGCGTCCTGTACCAGAACGTCCCGCTGCCGTCGGCCCGCGGCAAGGCGGCGACCCTGAAGACGTTGAGACTGATGCTGCGTTACGGCACCGGCTTCGAGGCGCGGATCCATGAGATCTCCGCCGACGGCGACACCGTGCTGACCGTGCGGACGGACGCCCTGGAGAGCGGCCGGTGGCGCGCGGAGTTCTGGGTGTGCGGCACCTTCCGGGTGCGCGACGGGAAGATCGCCTTGTGGCGCGACTACTTCGACTGGACCACGCTGCTGGTCGCGAGCCTGCGCGGGCTCGCCGGCCTGCTGCGTCCCCGCCCGGCGGGCAGGGCGGCCAAGGCCTGACCCCGTGAAGACGAAGAAGACCCGCCCCCCTGGAGGAGACGGGTCTTCTTCGTCGTGATTCACACCGCCGCGGCCTTACGCCGGGTAGTGGCGCTCCGGCGAGCCGACGTAGACCTGGCGCGGGCGGCCGATCTTGGTCGCCGGGTCGGTGATCATCTCACGCCACTGGGCGATCCAGCCGGGGAGCCGGCCGAGGGCGAACAGCACGGTGAAGGCGTTCACCGGGAAGCCCAGCGCCTTGTAGATCACGCCGGTGTAGAAGTCGACGTTCGGGTAGAGCCTGCGCTGCACGAAGTAGTCGTCGGCGAGCGCGACCTCTTCGAGCTGCATGGCGAGGTCGAGCAGCGGGTCGGAGACGCCCAGGGTGTCGAGCACCTTGCGGGTCGCCTTCTTCACGACCGCGGCGCGCGGGTCGTAGTTGCGGTAGACGCGGTGCCCGAAGCCCATGAGCTTCACGCCGTCTTCCTTGTTCTTGACCTTGTTCACGAAGGACGCGACGTCGCCGCCGTCGTCGTGGATCTGCTGCAGCATCTCCAGGACGGCCTGGTTGGCGCCGCCGTGCAGCGGGCCCCACAGGGCGTTGACGCCCGCGGAGACGGAGGAGAACAGGTTGGCGTTGGAGGAGCCGACGAGCCGCACGGTCGAGGTGGAGCAGTTCTGCTCGTGGTCGGCGTGCAGGATGAACAGCATGTCGAGGATCTTCACGACCTCGGGGTCCACCTCGTAGCGCTCGGTGGGCAGCCCGAAGGTCATCCGCATGAAGTTCTCGACGTAGCCCAGCGAGTTGTCCGGGTACAGCAGCGGCTGGCCGATGGACGACTTGTAGGCGTAGGCCGCGATGGTCGGCAGCTTGGCCATGAGCCGGACGGTGGAGATCTCGACCTGCTCGGGGTCGAACGGGTCGAGGCTGTCGGGGTAGTAGGTGGCCAGCGCGCTGACCGCCGAGGACACGACCGCCATCGGGTGCGCGGAGCTGGGGAAGCCCGAGAAGAACGACTTGAAGCGCTCGTGCAGCAGGGTCCGGTTCTGGATCTGCTCGGAGAAGGCCGACAGCTGCTCCGGCGTCGGCAGCTCGCCGTTGATCAGGAGGTAGGAGACCTCGAGGAAGGAGGACTTCTCGGCGAGCTCCTCGATCGGGTAGCCGCGGTAGCGCAGGATGCCCGCGTCACCGTCGATATAGGTGATCGCGGAAGCGCAGGAGGCGGTGTTCACGAAACCGGGGTCGAGGGTGACGTACCCGGTCTCGCTCAGGAGTTTGCTGATGCCCAGGCCGCCGGGGCCTTCGGTGGCCTCGGTCACCTCGAGGGGCAGCCGCCCGCCTTTGTGGTCAAGCCCGAAATCGGCCATTGTTCTCCCGCTCTCCCATAATCCGTCGGTGTCCGTCTGGTCGGACCCGTCCTGCAGGGCCTTCCAGTCTGCCGTGTGCTTGTCGGCCGGCCTACCGGGGGGCACCCCTGCGGAAGCGTAAACGCCTGCGCCATAAGGATTTACAAGCGGGTGGGGTGACCTACTTCACAGGCAGGTAACCCATTACTTACAAAAGGTTTAGAAAGCGTCTTTGATGCGGGGACGGGCGGCCAGGAATGCCAGTAGGAGTTCGCGGGCCAGGGCCGCGCCGGCCTCGCGCTGCTCCTCGGTGCAGGTGTCGGGCAGCCGGCTGTGCTGCGCGTTGCGCAGCAGGAGCAGCCTCAGGTCGTCCTCGGCGATCGCGGCCGAGCAGGCGGCGCAGACCGACCAGGGCGAGGAGTAGTCGAAGATCCGGTCGCCGACCCTGACCTCGACCGGACGATCCCGATCGACGGTCCAGGTGTTGACGAAGCCCTCGGGGCGGGGAGCGGCGATGCCGCAGCAGTCGCACCGCTTCCAGGCGTGGTCCGCCGGGTCGGCCAGGGCGGGCAGCGGATCGTGGTCCCAGCCGCCCGTGGGCCGCAGGGGGTGCTCGTAGAGCAGGGCGCCCAGCTCACCGTCCACCCAGGTCTCGGTGAAGGCCAGCGGCGCACTGCACTCCAGGCAGACCATGTGGATGGCGGTTTCCATGGCGGGGACCTCCTCAGGGCCGCGGGTAAAGCACCGACGGCCGTTCGATGGTGACTCCCTGTTCAACCGTGGCCGCCTCCTGACTATTCCATGACTTTAGTCAGGGGTTGTCATGGGTCGAGTGGCGCCGCCTCACACCCCGACCGGAAAGACCCGCTCCGGCCCGCCCCGCATGGCCTCGTGGACCGCCCGCGCGGTGGCCTCGTCGGGGGCGCTCACGAAGGGGAGGCGGTTGCCCCCCGAGAGCCGGAAGGGCGTGCCGTCGGCGGTGAGGGAGACTCCCCCGGCCTCGGCGTGCAGCAGGATCCCGGCGGCGTGGTCCCAGGGGAACTCCCAGCCGAGGATCATCGCCGACCTGCGGCCCGCCGCCAGCTCCACGTACTCCAGGCCGGAGGTGTCGAAGTAGGCCAGCGAGACCCGGCGCCCGGCCAGCGCGTGGGTCTGGGCCCGCGCCTCGGGGGTCCACCAGTGTGGCTGCGAGGTGACGATGTCCAGCGCCTGCAGGCCGCCCTCGCGAGGCCGCACCCGCACCCTGCGTCCGTCCACGTGGGCCCCGCCGCCCTTCGTCGCGGTGGCGTGCACGTCCAGGGCCGGCGCGTGGGTCCAGGAGGCCAGCAACTCCCCGCCCCGCGCCAGCGCGACCAGCATGGTGAACCGGGGGCTGCCGTCGACGAAGTTCCTGGTCCCGTCGATGGGGTCGATGATCCACACCGGATCCGGCCCGTCCAGCAGGGACAGCAGGCCCGGATCGGCGGCGACCGCCTCCTCGCCCACCACGACCGAGCCGGGCAGCAGCGCGGCGAGCCGCTCGGCCAGGGCGTCCTCCGCCGCCCGGTCGGCGACGGTCACCAGATCACCGGGGCTCTTCTCCTTGATGTCGGCCGCGGCCAGCGCCCCGAACCGGGGCAGCACTTCGCGTTCGGCGACCCGGCGGACGATGGCGGAGACCTCTGCGACGTCGATCACCAGCTCAGATTTTCATATTCAGGGCAGCAGCGACAGGCGGTGCCGGGCGAAGAGCAGAAGCGCGTGGAAGGGGGAGGTCAGCTCCGCCCTGGGCACCTCCGCCAGCTCCGAGAAGGCCCGGTGGAGGGTCTCGGAGGCCAGGCCCAGCGGCAGCGCCGCCACCACGACCTCGCCCTCCTCCAGGACGCGCCGAAGCTCCGAGCGCATGCCGAGCATGTCGCCGACCGCCACCAGTTGGACGGGGAGCCCGGCCGACAGGGTGACCGACAGGCCGTGGTGCCCGCCGCCGTCCGGGTAGCGGTACTCGACCAGGTACTGGGTGCGGTCCAGGGTGCCGTCCTGGATGCTGCAGGCGTCGACGGCGAACGCCGCGCCCAGCTCCCCCAGCCAGGCCGGAGGTTCGGGCAGCAGCGGGCCGCGCAGGTCGGACGCGGCCTTGGCGGCGGCGGCCCGGTGGTCCTCGGGGCCGACCGCGGCCATCGCCGCCAGGAAGGCGTGCGCCCCGGGCGTCCCGGCCCGGCGCAGCACCTTGACCAGGTCGCCGAGCGCCTTGTCCAGCCCGGCCTGGTCGGGGGCGGCCGAGCCCAGCTCGCCGAGCTGGGCCGACAGCCACAGTTCCGCGCTCAGGGCGTCCGGCTGGGTGAGCAGTTCGGCTCCGGCGCGGACGTACAGGTCGTAGACCGGCACCAGTCCGGGCAGGGCCAGCCGGGGCGGCCCCGGGACTACGCGGAACAGGTTGCCGGGGTCATCGGTGCTCATCCCCCAAGGCTACTCTTCGGTAACGATCGCGTACGCCCGGACCGGGAAGGTCCCCACCCCGGCGATCCGCGGCGGCGCGGCGTGCAGGCGGAACCCCCGGGGCGGCAGCAGGTCCAGGCCGGTCATGTGCTCGACGACCGGGATCCCGGCCGCCAGCAGCAGCGAGTGCACCGGGCGCTCCCCGCCCCGGGTGCCGTCGACGTTCTGGGAGTCGACGCCCAGCATGGCGGCGCCCTGCTCGACCAGGAACTCCGCCGCCCCCGCGGTGAGATGAGGGTGGCCCGACAGGTACTCCTCTGTGCCCCAGTGCCGGGACCAGCCGGTGTGCACCAGCACCGCCCGCCCCCGCACGTCCAGGGGGAGCAGCAGCTCGCGGGTGATCACCGGGAGGCCTTCGGCCCGGACGAGGACGCCCTCCAGGTCGGCCAGCGACTCCAGCGGCAGCCCCGCCAGGTCCGTCCCGCCCTCGTACCGGTGCAGCGGGGCGTCCACGTAGGTGCCGGTGTTGCCGACCATCGAGATGCTCGCGAAGTGGAACTCGGTGCCCGGCGCGTACCGGGAGCGGGACTGGGCGTGCGTCTCGTGGGGGCCGATCCGGGGGGCGGGCAGGCCCGGCACGGTGACCATGCCGTCCTCCAGGGTGTGGGAGAGCTCGACCAGCCGCCGGGCGCGCGGCCCGGACTCCGCGCCCCGCGAACCCTTGTGCGCCTCACGGATCAAGGTCTTGCCGGAGATCTCCACCTCGCCGACCATCAGCAGCCCCAGATGGCGGACGAGGAGCTCGGCCAGCTCGCCGTCGGAGATGTCCTCTCCCGGGATGTCCAGCCGGAACTCCCTGACCCTCAGGTCTCCCCCGTTCGCGAACCGGACCTCCGCGTCGAACTGCACCCGCCGCTGTTCATCACTCATGGCCTGCATTCTCCCAGTTCAGGGAAAAGGCGGTCCATCCGTTTACCGGGAGGCGGCGGAACGCCGGGTCACCGACGCCGCCCAGTAGAGCAGCGAGTACAGGGCCGCCCAGCCGCCGACCATGACCATCGAGTCCGTCACCGAGTACCTCAGGTAGGAGTACGGGGTCGGCGGGACCCGCACGAACACCGTCACCGCGACTCCCGCCGCCACGGCCAGGCCCGCGACGGACAGCACCGCCGCCCGCGCCCGGTTCGAGAGCCCTTCGGACGGGACGGCGGGGGCCCGCCACAGCCAGCGCAGCACCCAGACGGCCACCGCGAGGCCGCCGAACACGCCCGACGCGTACTGCGCCCAGCGGTAGACCGGGTATCGCCCCGCCTGGGCGGCCAGTTCGGGGAACGCCTGGACTCCCGGCCCGCTGAGATGGGTGAACGCGTCCCACGCCAGATGGGTGACCGCGCCCAGCAGCAGCGACGGCACCGCCGCCCACAGCACCCGGCGCAGGGCCGGCCCGTCCACCACCGGCGCCAGCCGGTCGCGGAGCCACCGGGGGCACAGGGCCAGCAGCGGCCGCTTCAGCAGCAGGTGGAAGACGGCCAGCAGTACCAGGCCCATTCCCAGGTCCCACGTGACCAGACCGAGCGCACTGTGGGTGGTGGGCCGGTCGCTCAACGGGACGAACAGCGGGATGTCCGGGACGGTCGCGCCGAGGACCAGGCCCGAGGGCAGGAGGAAGCGCGAGCGCAGCGGCAGGACCGCCGCGATGTGGCTCAGCGTGAAGGGCACGCGTGCACCGTCCGGTACGGGGAGGCGAGTGGTTCCGCCGCATTGTTCCGGTACTGATCGTTCCTTTCAATCACGTTGATCGGATTCGCTCAGCTCCGCGAGGGGTCCGCGACCCGCGCCAGGAAGAGCGGCTCGCCGGTCGTCAGGTCCTGGAGGAGCAGGAGGTACGGCCTGTCGAAGACGACCTTGAGGGGCTCCTCCGCCGGAGCCGAGGTGACCCCGACCTCGACCGAGGTGGCCGCGGCGGCCTCGGTGCCCTTCTCGTCCACCCGGAGCGAGGCGGCGTGCCGGACCGCCGAGAGGCTTCCGGCGTCCGGGGAGATCCCGGTGAAGTCGGCCTTGTCGGAGAAGGCGGTGGCCATTCCGAGCCCCTTGAGGAGGGTGCTCATCTCGTCCTTGGCGGACAGGTCCGCCTTCGGCAGGGAGACGGACAGGCGGGTGCCGTTCTTCCGGGTCCCGAAGGCCTCGACGGTCTCGGCCCCGATCTTCGGGCACTCCCGGCCGTCACCGTCGGGCAGCAGCGCGAGCATGCCGAGCCGGCCGCCCTCGTAGGCCATGCGCACCCCGGTCCAGCCGTCGTGGCGGGCGTGGCCGAAGTCGCCGGTCCGGTTCATGAACTCCGCTCGGGCCCGCTCGCCCCCGGCCGTGGAGAACTCGCCGGCCGACGTCTGCTCCTTCTCGAACTCCTGCTCCCAGTCGGCCTTGAGGTGGACGGTGTCGGTGAGCACCCACCCGACGTCCTTCAGCGCGCCCTCGGGGATCAAGTCCTTGATCAGCTCTTCGGTGTCCTCGCTGACGGAGTCGTTGATCGCCTCCCGGGAGCCCTCGGGATCGCTGCGCAGCGGCAGGAGCTTCACGCCCGCGCCGTAACCCGTCGCCACCCGGTCGAGGTAGCCCTGATCGGTCTTCAGCCCCTCGTCCGCCCACACCTGGTCGACGGCCCGCACCCCGGGCAGGCCGCGCAGCGCCTCGGAGCGGGCCTTCAGCGCTCCCAGCGGGTCCTTCGGCCAGCCCAGCACCCCGGTCATCTCGGCCGCGGTCTCCCCCTTCGCGCCCAGCGCCGCCATGCCCAGGCCCCCGGCCAGGCTCGACGGCGAGAACACCAGGTTGGCCTTCGGGTCCCGTGCGCACCAGGCGTCGAGGACCCGCAGCCCGAACCTCAGGTCGGCGGCCACGACGGGCCCGGCCTCCGCCGCCGGCACGTCCAGTACCCGCCCCCGGACCTCGGCCGCCTCCACACTCGCTCCGCACGCCGACACGGCCAGCAGCACGGCCGCCCATCGCAAGATCTTCATGTCCTACAGACGGGCGTTCCCGGCCGCCGCGTTGCACCGGCCTTCCCTCAGGAATGCAGGGTGCCTGTGCCGGTGACGCGGACCGCGGCCTCGTCGCCGGGGCGGAAGGACAAGGGGCCCGCCACCCGGACCTCGACGGGGGTGTCGAGCCCGTCGACCGCGACGGTGACCATCGCGTCGTGGCCGTAGTAGCAGACGTCCTGGACGGTCGCCTTCACCGCGCCCTCCCCCGCGTCGTCCACGCCGGTGAGCAGGAGCTGCTCGGGGCGCAGGAGGACGGTCCCCGAGCAGGGGGCGTCCGCCGCCGCGCCCGCGGGGGCCAGGAGCGGGATCTCTCCCAGGGCGGTGGCCGCGGTGCCGTTCACCGCGGTGCCGGGCAGGAGCACGGCGTCGCCGACGAAACCGGCGACCCACGGATCGGCGGGGGCCCGGTAGACCTCCTCGGGCGTGCCGCACTGCGCGATCCGGCCCTCACGGACGACGGCCACCAGGTCCGCGGTGGACAGGGCCTCCTGCTGGTCGTGGGTGACCAGCAGGGCGGTGGCCCCGGTGGCGCGCAGGGCCGCCCGGACGTCGGCGCGCACCCCCGTGCGCAGCGCGCTGTCGAGCGCGTTGAACGGCTCGTCGAGCAGGACCAGCGCGGGTTCGGGTGCCAGCGCGCGGGCCAGGGCGACGCGCTGCTGCTGGCCGCCGGACAGCTCGTGCGGCATCCGGTCCCCGTACCCGGACAGACCGACCAGTTCCAGCATCTCCTCGACGCGGCGGCGGCGCGCTGCCCGGTCTCCCGCCAGCCCGAAGGCGACGTTGCGGGCCACGCTCAGATGCGGGAAGAGCGCCCCTTCCTGGGGGACGATGCCGATACGGCGGTGTTCGGGGGGAAGGTGGGTTCCCGGCCCGGTGAGCACGCGCCCTCCGACGGAGACCGTCCCGGAGTCGGCGCGCAGGAAGCCCGCGATGATCCGCAGCAGGGTCGTCTTGCCGCAGCCCGACGGGCCGAGGACGGCGGCCAGCGAGCCTTCGGGGACGGTGAGGTCGAGCCCGTGCAGGACGGCGGAGCCCGGCCCGTACGCCTTGGTCAGGCCCTCGATCCGCAGTTCGGTCATGGGCGGTGCCTCCCGAGAAGGTACGAGGGGATGGCCGCGAGCAGGATCAGCGCGGCGGCATAGGGCGCGGCGGCGGCGTAGGAGCCGACGCCGGTCTCCGTCCACAGCCGGGTGGCCAGGGTGTCCAGCCCGGTGGGGCGCAGCAGCAGCGTGGCGGGCAGTTCCTTCATGCACACCACGAAGGTGAGCGCGGCTCCGGCCGCGACGCCGGGCGCGGCCAGCGGGACCGTCACCTCGCGCAGGACCCGCAGCGGGCTGCGGCCCAGTGAGCGGGCCATGTCCTCCAGGACGGGCGGGGACTGCAGGACGGCGGCGCGGGTGGCCGCCACCGCGACCGGCAGGAACAGCACCGCGTAGGCGCAGACCAGCAGCGGAAGCTCCTGGTAGAGCGGGTTGGCGTAGCGCACCGCGAAGAACACCAGCGCCAGCGCGACGGTGATGCCGGGCAGGGCGTGCCCGGCGTAGGCGGCCTGCTCCAGCAGGTGCACGGCCCTGCCCCGGTAGCGGGCGGCGACGACCCCGACGGGCAGGGCCAGCGCGGTGGTGAGCGCGGCCCCCGCCGCGGCGACGCCGAAGGTGACGCCCGCGGTGTCCAGCAGTTCCGCGGGGTCCCAGGTGGCGGAGCTCCCCGCGGACAGCCAGTAGGCGAGGGTGCCCAGCGGGAAGAGCACGGCGACGGCGGCGACCGCGCCGCACCAGGCCAGGGCGGGGGCCGTCCACCGGCCCAGCGCGGCGGGCGCGGCGGGCCGGGCGGTGCCCGCGCCCGTCCTGGCGTGCCCGGCCCTGCCCCTGGTCCGGGTCTCCAGCGCGACCAGCGCCACGGTCAGCACCACCAGGACGACGCTGAGCGCGGCGGCCGGGGTGCGGTCGAAGCTGGCCTGGTAGGAGGTGTAGATGCCGCGGGTGAAGGTGTCGTAGCGCATCAGCGACACCGCGCCGAAGTCCGACAGGACGTACAGCGCCACCAGCAGCCCGCCGCCCGCGGCCGCCGGGCGCAGCTGCGGGAGCGTGACCCTCAGGAACGTCCGGAACGGCCCGATCCCCAGGGAGCGCGACACCTCCTCCTGGGCGGGGTCGGCCCCTCTCAGGGCGGCGGCGACCGGCAGGTAGACGTAGGGGAAGCTGACCAGGGTCAGCGCGATCGCCGACCCCGTGAAGCCCGCCAGCCCCGGCGCCGCCGACAGCCAGGTGAAGGCGGCCACGTAGCTGGGCACCGCCAGCGGAAGGGTCGCCAGCACCGCCCAGGCCCGGACGCCGGGCAGGGCGGTGCGCACGGTCAGCCAGGCCAGCGAGACGCCCATCAGCAGGCACGCCGCCACCACCGTGGCGGCCAGCCCCAGGCTGCGGGCCAGCAGCAGGGCGGTGCCCTCGGTGGTGACGACGTCCCAGGCGTAGCCCAGGCCCCGTTCCAGGGAGCGGACGGCCAGGTAGCCCAGCGGCAGCAGCGCGACGGCTCCTGCCAGGCAGGCCGGCCCGAGCAGGGCCCAGGGCGCTCGGGCCGCGGTCATTCCCTGCGTACCGGCCATCCCGATCAGACCATTCCGGCTTCGCGCAGCATCTTCAGGGTCTCCTCCAGGGACTCCAGCCTGCCCAGGTCGATCTCGGGGACCTTGAGGGAGTCCAGCGGCGGCAGGTCCGGAACGGTGCTGGTGACGCCGGAGGCCAGCGGGTACTCCTTGGTCTCGTCGGCGAAGTACTTCTGGGCCTTCTCCGAGAGCAGGAAGTCGACGGCCTTGAGGGCCGCGGCCTTCTGGTCGGTGCCCTTCAGCATGCCCGCGCCCGCGACGTTGACCAGCGCGCCGGGGTCTCCGCCGGGCAGGAAGTGCAGCTTGGCGGTGACCTTGTCGGCGCCGACCTCGTCGACCTTCTCGTACCAGTAGTAGTGGTTGAGCAGGCCGATGGAGACCTCGCCGGAGTCGACGGCGTTCAGCAGGTTGACGTTGTTGTCGTAGGGCTTGGCGTCGTTGGCCTTGAGGCCCTGCAGCCACTGGCGGGTGGCGTCCTCGCCCTTCAGGACCCGCATGCCGGTGACGAACGCCTGGAAGGAGGCGTTGGTCGGCGCGTACCCGACCTGGCCCTTCCATTCGGGCTTCACCAGCTCGAAGACGCTGTCGGGCACGTCGGAGACCTTGCCCGGGTTGTAGCCCAGCACCCGGACCCGTCCCGACAGCCCGACCCAGTCCGAGGCGCTCGACCGGTATTGCGGGGCGACCTTGTCCAGGGCGGTCTGGGGCAGCTTGTCGAGGCGGCCCTCCTTGGACAGCGCGCCGAGGGCTCCGGCGTCCTGGGAGAGGAACAGGCCGGCCTCGGTCTTGTCGCCCTCCTCCAGCAGCTGCGCGGCCAGCTCGGCGCTGCCGCCGTACCGGACCTCCACCTTGGTGCCGACGGCGTCCTCGAGGTCCTCGATCAGCGGCTTGATGAGGCCTTCGTTGCGGCCGGAGTAGATGACGAGGCCGGCCTCCTCCCCCAGGCCGCAGGCCGAGACGGGAAGGAGGAGCACTGCCGCGGCGAGTGCCGACAGGCAGCGGGCCAGGGGGTGACGCATGGACTTGCCCTCCTGCGGGACGGAAGCTTTAAAGATCTTCTTAAGCTCTTTCAAGGTGAAGGTTAGCCTTACCTATGATAGGGGTGTGCACCCACCCCTCCCAGGCACGAAGGCGCCACAGTTCGTTGACTCGCTGCCGATTCACGCGGACCGGACGGCCGTCGTCCTTCCGAACGGCGCCCTTTCCTACCGCGAGCTCAACGAACGCGTGACGGAGACGGCCCTGCGCCTGGGCACCGAACGGCGGCTCGTGCTGCTCGCGGGCGCCGACACGCTGGACTCCCTCGTCGTCTACCTCGCCGCGCTGCGCGCGGGCCACCCCCTCCTGCTCGTCCCGCAGGAGCCCGCCGCCTCCCTGCGGTCGCTCGTCGCCGCCTACGACCCGGACGTCATCGCGCTGCCCGACGGCACCCTGCGGGAGCGGCGCCTCCTGTCCGCGCACGACCTGCACCCCGATCTCGCCCTGCTGCTCAGCACGTCGGGCTCGACCGGCTCGCCGAAAGTCGTCCGGCTCTCCCGCGAGAACCTCCAGTCGAACGCCGAGGCCATAGCCGACTACCTCGGGATCCGCGAGGACGACCGGGCCGCCACGACGCTGCCGATGTACTACTGCTACGGCCTGTCGGTGATCAACAGCCACCTGCTGCGCGGCGCCGGGCTCATCCTCACCGGCCTGTCGGTGAGCGACCCCCGGTTCTGGGAGCTGTTCCGCGCCGCGGAGGGCACCTCGCTGGCCGGGGTCCCCTACACCTTCGACCTGCTGGACCGGGTGGGCTTCGCCGACCTGTGCCCGCCGAGCCTGCGCTACCTCACCCAGGCGGGCGGCCGGATGCCCCCCGAGCAGGTGGCCCGCTACGCCGAACTCGGCCGCAGGCAGGGCTGGGACCTCTTCGTCATGTACGGCCAGACCGAGGCCACCGCCCGGATGGCCTACCTGCCCCCGGACCTGGCCGCCTCCCGGCCGCAGGCGATCGGCGTCCCCATCCCCGGCGGATCCTTCCGGCTGGAGCCGGACCCCGGCTCCGGGGAGGACGGGGAGATCGGGGAGATCGGGGAGCTGGTCTACTCCGGCCCCAACGTGATGCTCGGCTACGCCGAGGGCCCCGCCGACCTGGCCCTGGGACGGACGGTGACGGAACTGCGCACCGGCGACCTGGCGCGGCTCGCCCCCGACGGGCTGTACGAGGTGGTGGGGCGGCGCGGCCGGTTCCTGAAGATCTACGGCCTGCGGATCGACCCGCGGCGCGTCGAGGAGCTGCTCGCCGGGCACGGCCTGGCCTCCTGCTGCGCGGGCGACGAGGACGACGGCGTCCTCATCGTCGCGGTGGCCGACGGCCCCGGGGCCGACGCCGGGCGCGTCCGGCTGCTGGTGGCCGAAGGGTGCGGGCTGCCCGCCCGGAGCGTCCAGGTGCACGTCCTGCCGGATCTTCCTCGCCTGGCCACCGGCAAACCCGACTACCAGGCCGTGCGCGCGCTGGGACGCGCGCACGGCGGGCCGGAGCCGTCGGCGGACCTGTGCGCCCTGTACTCCCGGGTCCTGGGCCGGCCGGACGTCACCGAGGACAACAGTTTCGTCGGCCTCGGCGGCGACTCCCTCTCCTATGTGGAGATGTCCCTCCAGCTGGAGGCCGCGCTGGGCCGCCTCCCCCGGAACTGGCACCTGCTGCCGATCCGTGAGCTGGGCGCGCCCCGGACGGGGCGGCGGCGAAGGTGGCACCGGATCGAGACCGGGGTCGTCCTGCGCGCCGTCTCGATCGTCCTCATCGTCGGCTCGCACATCCACGTCTTCACCGTCCGGGGCGGGGCGCACCTGCTGCTGGCCGTCGCGGGCTTCAACTTCGCCAGGTTCCATCTCACCGGGGCCCCCTGGGGTGAGCGCCGCCGCCACCTGCTGGACAGCACGCTGCGGATCCTGGTGCCGAGCGTCGCCTGGATCACGCTGGCGGCGCTGTTCACCGACGGGTACGACCTGTTCCAGGCCACGCTGCTGCCCAGCCTGACCGGCCGGAACAGCAACTACTGGTTCGTCGAGGTCCTCGTCTACATCCTGCTGGCCCTGACCGCGCTGCTGAGCGTCCCGGCGCTGGACCGGGCCGAGCGCAGGGCCCCCTTCGCGTTCCCCCTTGCGCTGCTCGCCGCGGGGCTGGCCCTGCGCTACGACGTGCTGGGGGCGCGCGCCCTGCCGGACGCGATCGTCGCCTTCTGGATGTTCCCGCTGGGCTGGGCCGCCGCCAAGGCCCGCGACGACCGGCAGCGGCTGCTGGTGACGGGCGCGGCGCTGCTCACCGTCCCCGGCTACTTCGGCACCGGCGAATGGGTGCGGGAGGTGATCATCATCGCCGGGACGGTCCTGCTGGTCTGGGTGCCGAGCCTGCCCGGCCCCGCCGCGCTCAACCGGCTGGCGGGCACTCTCGCGGGCGCCACGATGTACATCTACCTGACGCACTGGCAGGTCTATCCGCTGTTCGACGGGTACTCGCCGGTGCTGGCGCTGATCGCCTCGCTGGTGGCGGGAGTGGCCTTCGGAACGTTCGTGGCAAGGGTGACGCGGCACTTCTCCCGTCGTTCACCCGACCTTTCCTGATCCGACATTTCACCCCTCCAAGCTCACAAGTGCTCATCAAGGCACTGTGAAATACGAGGTTGCAGCCATGACCCGCGTCAATGTCGACGTCGACCCGGACGACATCTCTTCCAACACCTCCGGCAACCGGCACATCCAGGACGTCCTGTCCCGGCGTTCGATCATCAAGGGCGGCACCGTGGTCGCCGCCGCGGGGTTCATGACCGCCGGTCTGGCCGAGGCCGCCGTCGCCGGGCCTCGTGACCACAAGCCCGGCAGGCCCGGCCAGGGCAGGAAGCTGCTCGGCTTCAAGGCCGTGCCCGCCGGCAAGGACGACGCCATCGTCGTCCCCGAGGGCTACTCCGCCCAGGTGCTCATCCCCTGGGGCACCCCGCTCCTGTCCGGCGGCCCGGCGTTCAAGAAGGACGCCTCCAACACCGCCGCCGAGCAGGAGCGCCAGATCGGCGCGCACCACGACGGCATGCACCTGTTCCCGCTCAGCAAGGACTCCGGTCTGCTCGCGGTGAACCACGAGTACGTCGACACCATGGGCCTGTACCCCGACGGCGACGCGGTCATCACCAAGGAGAAGGTGAGCAAGGCCCTCGCCGCGCACGGCATCAGCGTCGTGAAGGTCCAGCGCGACCGCAGGAGCGGCAAGTGGAAGCAGGCCGACTCCCGCTTCAACCGCCGCGTCACCGGCACCACCCCGGTGAAGTTCTCCGGCCCCGTCACGGCCGACCACGCCGAGCTGCGCTCCAACAACTCCCCGCAGGGCACCCTGAACAACTGCTCCAGCGGCTACACCCCGTGGGGCACCTACCTCACCTGCGAGGAGAACTGGAACGGCTACTTCGGCACCGAGGACGCCTCCTGGAAGGCCGACGCCGAGCAGAAGCGCTACGGCGTGACCGCCTCGGGCTTCGGCTACAAGTGGCACCAGGCCGACGAGCGGTTCGACATCGCCAAGAACCCCAAGGAGGCCAACCGCTTCGGCTGGGTCGTCGAGATCGACCCGTTCGCTCCGAACTCCAAGCCGGTCAAGCGCACCACCCTGGGCCGCTTCAAGCACGAGGGCGCGACCGTCACCGAGTCCAAGGGTCGCGTCGTCGTCTACTCCGGTGACGACCAGGACGGCGAGTACGTCTACAAGTTCGTCGGCGACGGCCGCTGGCGCGACCGGATCCGGCACGGTCAGAGCCCGCTGGACCACGGCACCCTGTACGTCGCGAAGTTCAGCGACGACGGCTCCGGCGTGTGGCTGCCGCTGAAGTTCGGCGAGGGCCCACTGACCGCCGCAGGCGGCTGGAAGGACCAGGCGGACGTCCTGCTGCGCACCCGGACCGCCGCGGACGCCGTCGGCGCCACCAAGCTGGACCGCCCGGAGTGGGTCGCGGTCCACCCCAAGAACAAGGACGTCTTCCTCACCCTGACCAACGGCTCGGGCAACGGCGGCGCCGTCGGCCCCCGCAAGCCCAACCCCTACGGCCACATCCTGCGCTGGAGCGAGAAGAACGGCGACAACACCTCGCTGTCCTTCGCCTGGGAGGTGTTCGTCCTCTCGGGCGACCCGGCCTACGACAAGACCGTCAAGCTCGACGCGGACTCCCTCCACGGCTCCCCCGACGGCATCGGCTTCGACGAGGACGGCCGTCTGTGGATCCAGACGGACATCTCCAACTCCTCGCAGAACCTCGCGTCCAAGGGCTACGACAACATCGGCAACAACATGCTGCTGGCCTGCGACCCGAAGACCAAGGAGATCAGGCGCTTCCTGGTCGGCCCGCGCGGCGCCGAGGTCACCGGCCTGACGTTCGCCGCCGACGGCCGCTCGCTGTTCGTCAACATCCAGCACCCGGGCGAGGACACCAAGGCGTGGGGCACCCCGACCCCGGAGAACCCGCGCGTGGTCTCCAACTGGCCGGACTTCGACCCGGCGGGCCGCCCCCGCTCCGCCACCGTGGTGATCACCAAGGACGACGGAGGCAAGATCGGGTCTTGATGGCCCTCACCCGGATCCGGCTAGGCTGCCGGGGTGAGCATCACCCCTGACACCAAGGACTGGACCTGGGTTCTGGACAGGGAGTGCCCCGAATGCGGGTTCGAGGCGTCGGCCGTTCCCCTCGAGAAGGTGAGCGGGCTGCTGCTGGAGAACGCCGCCCGGTGGCACTCCCTGTTGCGTTCCCCGGGTGACCACGCCGCCCGCCCCTTCCCCGGCAAGTGGTCGCCGCTGGAGTACGCGGCGCACGTGCGGGACGCCTGCCGGATCTACCTCTACCGGCTCCGGCTGATGCTGGAGCAGGACGACCCGCTCTTCCCCAACTGGGACCAGGACGCCACGGCGATCGAGGAGCGCTACGGCGAGCAGGACCCCGCCGACGTCGCGGACGAGCTCCTGGCCTGCGCCCAGGAGCTGGCCGCCGAGTTCGCCCATGTGAAGGACGAGCAGTGGCGGCGGACGGGCCGGCGCAGCGACGGCGCGTCCTTCACCGTCGAGACCTTCGCCCGGTACTTCCTGCACGACCCCGTCCACCACTGGTGGGACGTCCAGGCCGACCTCCGTGAGGACGACGGCGAGATCGGATCTTGATCACATGACGCCCGGTCTGGTTGGCTTCCCGGGTGACGATCACCCCTGACGCCAAAGACTGGACCTGGGTCCTGGAAAGGGAGTGCCCCGAGTGCCGTTACGACGCCTCGGCCGTCGCTCGCGAGGACGTGAGCGGGCTGTTGCTCGAAAGCGCAGCGCGGTGGCACTCCCTTCTGCGTTCCCCCGGTGACCATGCCGCCCGCCCTCATTCCGGCAGGTGGTCTCCCCTCGAATACGCCGCGCACGTGCGCGACTCCTCCCGGACCTGCCTCTACCGGCTCAGGCTGATGCTGGAGCAGGACGATCCGGTCTTCCTCGACTGGGACCAGGACGCAGCGGCCGTCACCGGACGTTATGGCGAGCAGGATCCTGCCGTCGTCGCCGACGAGCTCCTCGCCGCGCTGCAGGAGCTGGCCGCCGCCTTCGCCTCCGTCGAAGGAGAGCAGTGGCGGCGGAAGGGGCGGCGCAGCGACGGCGCTTCCTTCACCGTCGACACCTTCTCCCGCTACTTCGGCCACGAACCGGTCCACCACCTGTGGGACGTTCAGGCCTGAGCGTTCGGCTCCGGTTTGGGGCCGCCGCCCGCGTCGGCGATGACGATCACCAGGTCGTCATCGCCGAGGATGAGCGGGGCGGTCTTGTCGGGGTTGAGGAACACCCCGTAGTGGGGTGCGCGGTGGAAGTCCGCCTGGAGCCGGTAGCCGATCACGGTCTCGCCTCGGGCGCGGCCGGCCTCCAGGAGAGTGGCGAAGTTCGCGGGCAGCCCGGGACGCAGGTAGTCGACCGCCGGCTTGAGGTAGATCTCCGAGCCGCGGTGGTCCAGCAGGTCGTGGAACACGTCGTAGATGTGGCGGTTCTCGCTGAGCTGGGTGAGCAGCAGGCTGATCAGCCGTTCGCTGACCACGAAGTCGTCGGCCCGGGTGACCTGGGCGATCTCCCGGTTGGCGTCGTCGTGGATCTCGCTGACGATGGAGTAGCCGGCGCTCTGCTTGTCCGCCATGTCCCGCAGGTGCAGCAGGGTGACCAGGGTGCGGGCGTCGGCGTGGTCGGGGTCGGCGTCCGCGTCGGCCAGCACGATGATCTTCTGGTAGGAGCCGGTGTCCAGCGCCTCCAGTTGGTCCCGGTCGGTGGGGTCGCAGCGGGTGTAGCCGACGGTGAGGTTCTCCAGCGCGCCCAGCCCGCCGCGCGGGTCGTCGCAGCGGGTCGCGAGGTCGGCGACGGAGCCGTGCCGCACGAAGTCGTCGAGCATGGTGACGATCTGGGCGCCGCGCCCGTTCCAGCCGAGGACGAGGGTGCGCTCGGGCGGCGGGGCCGGGTGCGGCGGGGGCGGCGCGGCGACGGCCTCGTGGTGGATCGGCGGCCGGTCCTTGGCCAGCTTGATGAGGATGTCGTCCTCGGCCAGCACGACGATCTCCTCCCGTCCGGTCAGCTCGGTGTCCATCGGCGGGTTGAGCAGGACGAAGCCGTCAGTGTGCCGGACCCCCACCGGGACGCCCAGCTCGTAGGCGCACAGCGCCTCGCCGAAGGTCATTCCGGCCAGGTCAGGTTCGGGCCGCAGGTAGAACTCGTGGCCCTTGAAGTCCAGCAGGTCGGTGTAGACGGTGGACAGGCCGGACTGGCGGTGGGCCTGCACCACCAGGCGGATCGCGAGGTCGTCGGCGTCGACCACCCGGGAGGAGGGCCCGGCCGCCAGCCGTGCGGTGGGCAGGTTCGAGGGGTCCTGGACGGCCGCGACGATGTGCGGGCGGTGGCCGGGCCGCTCCCAGGTCCGGTTGCCCAGCGACAGCAGCACCTTGATCACGTAGATGTCGGGGTCCTCGTCCGGCGGCGCCAGCACCATGACGGAGCGGGCGGTGTCCAGGCTGGCCAGCTCCAGATCGACGACCTTGAGCGGGTTTCCGTGCCGGCACACCACCCGGGTGCGGCCGAGGTCGCCGACCCTGGCCCGGATCGCGTCCTCCATCTCCACCTTGTCCAGGTCTGCGAGGATCACCACGCAGGAGCGCCTGCGGCTCTGGTTGGCCTCGGCCAGCTCCGACAGCACCGTGAACACCTGCTCCGACCAGCCCAGGATCACGGTGTGGTCCTGCTCGATGACGCGCGAGCGGCCCTTGCGCAGCTCCTCGATCTTGTTCTCCAGGCCGGTGGTCAGCACGCCGATGAGGGCGCTGACGATGAAGATCCCGCCGATCGTCGAGGTGAGCATCAGGCCGAGGAAGGGCGCGGTTCCGGTGTCGTCGCCCATCGTGCCCGGGTCGAGGGTGCGCAGCAGGCTGCGCCAGACCAGCCCCGGCCAGTCTCCGTTCTCGTCGGCGTCCCGGGGCGCGAGCAGCGCGGCGAGACTCGCCACGAACAGGACCAGGACCGCCGAGGCCAGTCCCAGCCAGCCGATCAGCGCGGGCGTCCCCCGCGCCATGGTGTTGTCGAACCAGTACCGCCAGCGCTCCCGCCAGGTGGGTCGGCCCATTCAGTTCCGTCCGAAGACGGCCGGGGGCGGGACGGGCACGGCGATGTCGTCGCCGTCGCGGATCGGGCGGTGGCCGGCGGTGAACCGGGCCAGCTCGGCGGTGTCCATGCAGCGGGCGGGCAGTGGCTTGCCGGCGCTGACGCGGGTGAGTTCAGCGACGGGCAGCGGGGCTCGGGAGGCGGCCAGGACCAGGTTGCCGAAGCGGCGGCCGCGCAGGACGCCCGGCTCGCCCAGCAGCAGGAGGTGCGGGAAGACCTCGGCGATCGTCGCGGCGAGCCTGCGGGCGAAGCCGAGGCCGCCTCCGTCGGCGACGTTGACGAGGTAGACGCCGTCGCCGTGCAGCACCCGGGCGACCTGTTCGGTGAACTCCACCGAGGCGAGCGCTACCGGCATCTCGGCGCCGGAGAAGGCGTCCACGACGACCAGGTCGTCGGAGTCGTCCGGCAGGGAGGCCAGGCCCGCCCTGCCGTCGCCGACGCGGACCTTCAGGCCGCGGAAGGGCTTGAGCGGGAAGTGCTCGCGGACGAGCTGGACCAGGGGCTCGTCGAGTTCGTAGACGATCTGGCGGGAGCCCGGCCGGGTCGCGGCGACGTACCGGGCCAGCGTGCAGCCGGCTCCACCGATGTGGACGGCGTCGAGAGGGCCTTCCTTCAGCCGGTCCACGACGTCGCCGAGCAGCCGCATGTACTCGAAGTCCAGGTGGGTGGGGTCGTCCAGGTCGAGGTAGGACTGGGGCACCCCCCGGATGTTGATCACCCAGCCGTTGTCCCGGTCGGCGTCGCGCAGCAGTTCCGCTTCGCCCTGTGCGATGGGATAACGACCGGGAAACGGCTTTTCCCCGCGTCTCATGGCACCAAGGGTAGCCAGTGATCGTTATCGGGACAGCCAGACATAGCCCGCAAAACGCCCAGTGACCCCGTCCCTCCGGTAGGAGTACAGCTCCGGGGTCTCGATCGTGCAGCGGTCGTCGTGCAGCGCCTTCACGCCCAACTCGTCCAGCTGCGCCGCGATCGCGGCCCGCAGGTCCAGCGCGGGCGTGCCCCAGCTCGTGGTGGAGCGCATCACCTCGGGCGCCTCGTCCCGCATGCTCTCGGGCACCTCGTAGCAGCGCCCGCACGCGGCCGGGCCGACCGCGGCCACCAGCTCGCGGGCGCCCATGTCCCGCAGCTCGGCGACCAGCGCGGGCACCACGCCCAGCAGGGTGCCCACCCGGCCGGCGTGGGCGGCGCCGACCAGCCCGGCGCCGGCGTCGGCGACGAGCACGGCGGGGCAGTCGGCGCCCAGGGCGGCCAGGGCCAGGTTCGGCCGGTCGGTGACGATCGCGTCCACGTCCGGCACGTCGGAGGTCTCACCGCCGACCCTGGCGACGTTCGAGCTGTGGATCTGGCGCATGTAGACCGCGCCCTCGACCCCCAGCTCCGCCTCGGTCCTGGCCCGGTTGCGCAGCACGGTCTCGGGCTCGTCCCCCACGTTGAGCCCGAGGTTGCGGCTGTCATGGGGACCTGTGCTGAATCCGCCGATGCGGTCGGTGAAGACCGCCCGCACGCCGTCCGCCAGAATCATGCCCCCATCTTGCCGTACGAGCGGTCTCAGGCGGCCGCGCGCCGCCCCTGGAAGGGCAGGAAACCGTCGGCACGGTGGTCGCGGGAGCGGATCTCGGTGGGCTCGACGGCCTGGAGGCGGTCGAGGCGGAAGGCGCGGATGCCGCGGCGCAGGCGGCACCAGCCGACCAGGTACCAGTGGTCGCCGTGGACGAGGGTGGTGACCGGCTCCACCTCGCGGCGGGAGAGGCGGCCGCGCTCGTCTGCGTACAGGACGCGGACGACCCGGCGTTCGGTGATCGCCTGGGCGAGGAGGCGGGCCCGGCGGGCGGTGTCGGGGTCGAGGGGATCGAGCAGGGTGGCGAAGGAGCGGGCCTGCCGGCCGTCCGGCGAGCCCAGGTGGGCCAGGGCGCGGCGGGCGGTGACGGCCTGCGGGCCGGAGCCCAGGTGGGCCAGGGAGAGCGCGAGTGCGGCGAGTTCCGCGGCGGACAGGGTCGTGGTCTCCGTACCGGGGAGAGTCAGCGTGTCCATGCCTAAATTTTAGCACAAATGTTCGATTATTGCAGGCGCGGTACGGCCTCTAGCAGGGCTTTCGTGTACTCATGGGACGGATGTTCGATCACCTGTCCCACCGTCCCGCACTCCACGATCCGCCCCTCGCGCATCACCGCGATCCGGTCGCAGACGTACCGGACGACCGCGAGGTCGTGCGAGACGAAGAGCACCGACAGGCCGAGTCCCGCGCGCAGCTCCCGGATCAGGTTGAGGATCGCCCCCTGCACCGACACGTCCAGCGCCGAGGTGACCTCGTCGGCGATGAGCAGCCGGGGCCGGGCCCCCAGCGCCCGGGCGATCGCCACCCGCTGCCGCTGCCCGCCCGACAGCTCCCTCGGATACCGTCCGGCCGTCTCGGACCCGAGCCGGACGAGGTCCAGCAGCCGCGCCACCTCCTCCCGGCGGGCCGCGCGTCCCAGGCCGCGGGGCAGCCCCTCGGCCACCGACCGGGCGATCGTCATCCTCGGGTCGAGCGAGGCGTAGGGGTCCTGGAAGACGAGCTGGGCCTCGCGCGGCCCCAGCCCGGCGACCGTCCCGGTGCGGGGCGCCAGGCCGGTCAGGGCGCGGGCCACGCTCGACTTGCCCGAGCCGGACTCCCCCACCAACCCGAGGATCTCCCCCTCGGCGACCTCGAAGGAGACGTCGCGGACGGCGTGCAGGCGCCCGTAACGCACGTCCAGGCCCCGGACCTCCAGCAGCCGCTCGGTCATGCGTCCTCCGGATTCCAGCAGGCGACTCCGTCTTCCAGCTCCGGGCGGTCGGCGCGGCAGCGTTCCAGTGCCCGGGCGCAGCGGGGCGCGAACGCGCAGCCGCCGGGGACCTCGGCGGGCTCGGGCTGGCGTCCCGGGATCGTGGCCAGCGGCAGCGATCGGTCGGTCGACAGGTCCGGAGATGAGGCCACCAGCGCCCGCGTGTAGGGGTGGCGGGCCCTGCGCAGCTGAGAGGACGGCAGCTCCTCCACGATCCGGCCCGCGTACATCACCAGGACCCGCCGGCAGTACAGGGAGACCACCGCCAGGTCGTGCGAGATCAGCAGCCCGGCCGCGCCCGTCGTCTCGTTCACCTCCGCGAGCAGTTCCAGGACGCGTTTCTGCACGGTGACGTCCAGGGCCGTCGTCGGCTCGTCCGCGACGATCAGCTCGGGCTCGCCCATCAGTCCCATCGCGATGACGGCCCGCTGCCGCATGCCGCCGCTGAACTCGTGCGGGTACCGGCGGGCGTTCGCCTCGGGGTCGGGGATCCTCACCCGGCCGAGCCGGTCCACCGCCCGCCGCCACGCCTCCTTGCGCGAGGCTCCCAGGTGCACGGTCGCCACCTCGGCGAGCTGGGACCCGACGCGCAGGGCCGGGTTCAGCGCGGCCATCGGGTCCTGGAAGACCATCGCCAGCCGGGTCCCCAGTTCGCGCCGCGACAGCTCCTCCAGCGGCCTGCCGCCCAGCAGGACCCGCCCCGACACCGTCCCCGGGTAGGGCACGAGGCCGCCGACGGCCAGCGCGGTGAGGCTCTTGCCGCTGCCCGACTCCCCCACGAGCCCGACGAGCTCGCCGGGCGCGACCGAGAAGGAGACTCCCCGCACGGGCGTCGTCCCGCCGAACGAGACGCTCAGGTCCCGCACCTCCAGCACCGGCTCCGGTGCCCCGGGGAGAGGCCCGCACCCGGGGGGAAGTACGGTGCGGGACTCGCCTCGGGGCACGGCGTCGGGCGTACGGGCGGCGGCGCGGGCCAGCGACTCGCCGAGCAGGGCGAAGCCGATCCCGGCGGCGGCGACGGCCAGCGCGGGCCCGGCCACCGCCTCGGGGTCCACGTAGACCCTGGGCAGGGTGTCGTGCAGCAGCCGCCCCCAGTCGTAGTCCGGAGGCTGGACGCCCAGGCCCAGCAGGGACAGCGTCGCCAGGCCCAGCAGGCTGTAGCCGAGGTTCGCGGTGACCGTCAGGATCAGGGGTTCGGCGATGTTGGGCAGCACGTGCCGCAGCAGGACGGCGGTGCGCCCGGCGCCCAGCATCCGGGCCGCCGCCACGTAGTCGCTGGAGGCGACGGTGTCGGCGAGCGTCCGGGTGAGCCGGGCCAGTCCCGGCACCGCGGCGACGCCGATGCCGACCACCGCGCCGCGCGCGCCCGCCCCCGCGATGAGCGCCGCGAACATGGCCAGCAGCAGCACCGGGAAGGCCACCAGCGAGTCGATGAGCCCGGAGACGAGCCGGGCCGCCCTCGGACCCAGCACCGAGGGCAGGGCGCCCAGCGGGATTCCCACGGCGGTGGTGACGCAGGTGGCCAGGAGCGCCAGCCACACGCTCTGCCGGGTCGCCGCCAGGGTCCGGGCGAGCAGGTCCCTGCCGCCGTCGTCGGTGCCCAGGGGATGGTCGGCGCTGTGCCCTTCGAGGATGTGCAGCGGGTCGAACCTCGCCGCCTCCTCTCCCCACAGCCAGGGCCCGACCACCGCGAGGACCAGGGTGGCCAGCACCAGGACCAGGCCAGCCAGGGCCGACGGCGACCTCATCCGCCTCATTCGTCCCCTATCCCAGCATCCGGGGCCGCGACCGCGGGTCCAGCAGGCCCAGCGCGACGTCCACCGCGAACACGACGGTCAGCGAGATCGCCCCGTAGACCAGGATCGCGGCCTGGGCCAGGGCGTAGTCCTTGCCCGCGATCGCCTCGACCGTCGTGCCGCCCAGACCGGGCCACTGGAAGACGTACTCGACCACCACCGAGCCGCCCAGCAGCGACGACAGCAGCAGCCCTCCCGTGGTGAGGGCGGCGGTGAGGGTGTTGGGCAGCAGGTGCCGCAGGTACAGCCGGACGGCCGGGACGCGTTTGGCGCGGGCCAGGCGAACATAGTCCGACGACAACTCCCGCAGCGTCTCCACCCGCACGAGCCGGGCCAGCAGCGCCGCGGGCCCGGCCGCCAGCGCGAGCACCGGCATGACGAACGAGGCCGCGCCGTCCTTGCCCGCCACGGGCAGCCAGCGCAGCGTCACCCCGAACAGCGCGATCATCCCGACGGCCAGCAGGAACTCGGGGACGACGGACAGCCCGCCGGTCACCGAGGTGAAGGCCAGCTCCGTCCGCCGGCCCCGGCCGCCATGGGTGCGGGCCGCCATCGCCATGCCGAGCGGCACCGCGACCAGCAGGGCCAGCGCCATGGTGACGGCGACGAGCTGGACGGTGGCGGGAAGGCGGTCGGCGATGACCTGCCCGGCGGGCTGCCGGGACAGGAAGGACTCCCCGAAGTCCCCCGTGGCGACCTTCCCCAGGTAGGTCTTCAGCTGCTCGGGCCAGGGCCGGTCCAGGCCCAGCTCGGCCCGGCGCTGCTCGACCGCCTCACGCGGCGCGGTCGGGCCGAGCGCGGCGCGCACCGGGTCGCCCGGGATGAGGTGGAGCATGGCGAAGGACGCCAGCACCACCAGCACCAGTGACAGGGCGAACCGGATCGCGCGCCGCAGCAGGAACATCGGTCAGTTCTTCAGCAGCCGGACGGAGGTCGGCCGCACGACGCCGCCGATGACCTCCAGCATCGCCTTCTTGGACGCGACGAGCTGGGTGGGCCGCACGACGGGGACGACGTCCACGTTCTTGACCAGGGCGGCCTCGGCGTTCGTCCACTGGTCGCAACCGGACGCGCCGACCTTCTTCGCGGCCTCGGGGACGAGGTCCTGGTACGCGGAGTTGTTGATGTGCGCGAAGTTCGAGCCCTGCTCGTCCGGGCCGGGCCCGGAGAGGTAGCCGACGAGCTGGGTCGGCAGGCTCAGCCCGAGCGGCACCCAGGCCATGTCCCAGTCGCCGTTCTTGAACAGCGAGTCGGAGTACTTGGCGTCCGCCGAGCCGGCCAGCTCGGTCTCGACTCCCAGCGCCTTCCACTTCTGCGCGATGTACTCCATGCCCGCCTGGACGCCCGGCCCGGCCGAGGTCTGGTAGGCCACCCGCAGCTTGAGCTTCTCGCCGCCCTTGGCGCGGACGCCGTCCGGCCCCGCCTTCCAGCCGGTCTCGTCGAGCAGCGTCGCGGCGGCCGCCGGGTCGGTCGCAAGCAGGTTGGTGGTGACGCTGTCACCCCGGCAGGGGTCGGGCGCGAGCGAGGTGAGGTGGGTGGCGGGTTCCCCGGCGCCGCCGGAGACGATGGTGCGCAACTCGTTCAGGTCGAGGGCCTGGACGAGCGCCCTGCGCACCTTGTGTTCGGCGGCGGCGCGTCCGTCTCCCTGGTGGAAGAAGAACTCGCCGATGCCGTCGGGCGCCGAACCCTTGCGGATGCCGGGGATGGCCTCGACCCGCTTGCGGTCGGCACCGGTGAACTGGGCCCCGTGCAGTTCACCGGTGGTCAACATGTTGGCGGCGGTGGACTCGTCCTTGACCACCTTGAGCTCGACGGCGGCGGGCATGCCCCGCTCGTACTTCGCGCCGCCCGGCCCCCATGCGTACTTCTCCCTGACCTTGAAGGCGTAGTGGTCGCCCGCCACCGAGGAGAACAGGGGGTACGGGCCCGAGCCGGAGGTCCTGGTCTTCAGGACCGAGCGGTCCTTCAGCCCCTCGCCGCAGACGACGTACACCGCGGTCATCGACTCCAGCAGGAACGGGTTGGGCTCCTTGGTGGCGAGGGTGACGGTGCCGGCCGCCTCGTCGGCGGTGGCGGTCATCCCGGCGGGGATGAGCACGCCGAGCAGCGCCGCCTTGTTCTTCGGGTCGGACAGGTAGTTCATCGAGTCCGCGACGGTCCGCGGCGTCACGGGGGATTCGTCCGCGCAGGTCACGCCCTTGCGGAGGGTGAAGGTGACCTTGTCGGCCTGCGCCTCCCACTTCTCGGCGAGACCGGAGATGATCTTTCCGTCGGCGTCGGAGTGCACCAGGGTGTCGTAGGAGAAGGCGAGCACCGTGTTGGTCGCGCCGAGCACGGCGTCGGCCGGATCGAGTTCGCCGGGGTCGGCGGGGATCGCGTAGGTGAACGTGCCGTTCTCCGCGAATTCGGGGGTGTCGTCCTGCTCGTCGGAGCCGCAGGCGGTCGCGGTGAGCGCGACCGCCAGGGCCGCTGCCAGAGTCTTCTTCATGAAGGGGGCTCCCGGGGGCCGGAGGAGATCCTTTACATTCGCGAACGCCGGCGCGGCTGGTCATCGTCGAATCCTCCAAGCCGGGGACGTTCGACTGTCGAGCCGTACAACTTGAGCTGGAGCATCATCGCCAGCCGCGCGTCGTGGTCGCCCAGGTCCAGTCCGGCGATCTCGCACAGCCGCCGCAGCCGGTACCGGAAGGTGTTGGGGTGCACCTGGACCGCCGCCGCGGCCTCGTTGATGTTGCCGAAGGCCTCCAGGTAGGCGGCGAGGGTGGGCAGCAGGTCGGAGCCGTGGTCGCGGTCGTGGTCGGCGAGCCGCTCGTAGGGCCCGGACGGCGGCTGGTCCTGGCGGGCCACCAGGTCGCCCAGCTGCAGCAGCAGCGACTCGAAGTGCACGTCGCGGAAGTCGACCGCGGTCCCGCTGGCGCCCCTGGCCTGGAGCACCCGCAGCGCGCGGTCCGCGTCGGCGCGGGAGCGGGCGATCTCGGTGATCGATCCGGCCAGCCTGCCGATGCCGATGTTGGCCGAGTGCCGGCCGCCGACGCGGGCCAGGAAGTCCTCGGCGACCTGCCGGGCGCGGGAGCGGCTGCCGGTCAGCGGCAGCACCGCGTAGGCGACCCCGCCGACCAGGGCCGCCGCCGCGCGGGGGTGGATCGCCCCGATGTGCAGGGCGAGCGCGTCGCAGAACCGCTGCCGTTCGCTCTCCACCCGCGCGTTCTGGCCTTCGGCGGGGCCGCTGAGCCGGGCGGCCAGCACGCACACCCGGTTGGTGGCCAGGTCGAGCCGGGCCGCGGCCTCGGCCGCCTGCTCGCCCCCGGCCAGGACGGTGGCGAGCAGTTCGGTGCGCAGCCTGCGCTGGGCGTCGGCTCCGGCCCGCTGGCGCAGCAGGTGCAGGGCGACGATCTTCGCGGCGTCGGCGAAGGCCGCCTTGCGCTGCTCGCCGAGCGGTTCGCGGACCGTCGCCCACAGCGAGCCGAGGATCTCGTCGCCGGCCCGGACCGCGATCGCCACCCGGGGCAGCATGCCCTCCACGTCCAGGTAGAGGGGCTCACGGCTCTGGTAGAGCCGCCGGAAGAACCCCATCTCCTCGTACAGCCTGACGAACCGCTCCGGGACCTGCCGGCCGAGAATGGTCTCGACCCGGAACTCGTCGGCCTCCTCCTGGCGCACCGAGTAGGCCAGCACCCTGGACGAGCGGTCCTCGATGGTGACGGGGGCGTCGAGCAGCGCGCAGACGGCGTTGGCGACGGCGAACAGGTCGGCCTCGCTCTCGGTGTCGCCGATCTCGCCCTCCGACAGCAGCGAGCGCAGCAGCGCGGCGAGCTGCGCCCAGGACGCGGCGCGGGTGAGGCCCAGCAGCGCCACCCCGCTCTGGCGGACCCGTGCGCGCAGCGCGGGGCCCGGGGTGCCCAGCGCCTTGACCACCAGCCCCGCGGCGCCCCGCTCGCCGAGCTCGCCGAGCAGCCGGCCGATGCGCTCCTCGCCCTCGACGCCGACGCCCAGCAGCAGCCCTCCGGGCGCGACCAGGAGCTCGTCGAGGGGGTCGTAGATGTGCACCCCTGTGACCTCGGTGTCCCCCTCGTCCGGGAGGGCGGCGGCGCCCAGGACGGTGGAGCCCAGATCCTCCAGAACACGCTTCAACCCGGTCGCCATGAGGCCACCGTACGACTCTCGACCTTTCTCGTATTACGCGGGGATATGAGTCGGTATGTATTCCTTTCTCAGGGTGAACTCCCGCAGCCGGCCCGCGTCCGGGACCACCCCCAGCCCCGGCCCCTCCGGCACCCGCAGATGCCCGTCCTCCAGCACGAAGGGCTCGGTGACGTCCTCGCGGTAGTAGCGGCCCGAGGCCGAGGTGTCGCCCGGCAGGGTGAAGTTCGGCAGCGCCGCCAGCGCCACGTTCGCGGCCCGGCCGACGCCCGTCTCCAGCATCCCGCCGCACCACACCGGGACGCCGTGCGCCGCGCACACGTCATGGACGCGACGGGCCTCCAGGAAGCCGCCGACCCGCCCCGGCTTGACGTTCACGATGGACGCCGCGCCCCGGGTGACGGCGTCGACCGCGATCCGCGCGGAGGTGATGGACTCGTCCAGGCAGACCGGGGTGCGGATGCGGCGGGCGAGTTCGGCGTGCCCGGCCAGGTCGTCCTCGGGCAGCGGCTGCTCGATCAGCAGCAGCTCGAACGGGTCGAGCCGGGCCAGCCGGGAGGCGTCCCGCAGGGTGTAGGCGGTGTTGGCGTCGACCTGCAGCAGGACGTCGGGGAAACGTTCGCGGACGGCGCGCACCGGCTCGACGTCCCAGCCCGGCTCGATCTTCAGCTTGATCCGCAGGTAGCCCTCGGCGACATAACCCTCCACGGCGTCCAGCAGCCGGGGAAGGGAGTCCATGATGCCGACGGACACCCCGGCGGGGACCGCGGGGCGCACCGCGCCGAGGAACTCGCCGAACGACATCCCCCTGGCCCTCAACCAGGCGTCCAGGATCGCCGCCTCCAGCGCGGCCTTGGCCATCGGGTGCCCGTGGACCGGGCGGAACGCCTGCTCGGTCAGCCAGGGGTCGGGGTGGGCCAGCGGCAGCAGGAAGTCCTTGATCACCTGGGCGGCGCCGTTCACGTACTCCGAGGAGTAGACGGGCTCGCGCATCGCCACGCACTCGCCCCAGCCCTCGCCCTCGGAGGTGAGCACCCGCACGAGCAGGATCTCCCGGTCGGTCTCGGTGCCGAAGGACGTGCGGAACGGGGAGACCAGCGGCAGCCCCACCCACCGCAGTTCCACGCCTTCGATCCTCAAAGAGTGCCTCCTTCTGGCCTTTCGAGCACGTAGTAGCCGTCGGTGGTGATCCCGGTGACGCGCATTCCCGCGTCCATCGCCGGGGCGAGCGCCTCGCGGACGGCGAAGCGCAACCGCGCGGTCGTCTCCGGATGCCTGGCCCTGAGCCCCTCCACGTCCCGCGGGACGGACACCAGCAGCCTCCCGGCCGAGGCGGGGCCGGCGGGGTGCTCCTCCCCCGGCGCCAGCAGGACGACCGCGCCCTCCTCGACCAGTTCCCCCGACGTCCCCGGCGGCGGCGTCACGGGTGCGCGGAGGTCCCAGACCACGTACAGCCGGTCCGAGGGCGAGGCGTCGTTCAGCTCGTCCTTCATCATCCCGTAGAAGTCGGGCAGGTACCGGGTGGGCGTCGCGCCGAGCACATGCATGTTGAAGTACGCGTTGCGGCGGATGAGCGGGTCGAACGTCCACACCACGGTGCCGATGCCCCGTTCCAGCGACCAGTCCCTTTGGTGGAACTTCAGCATCCGGCCCACCCCGGCCCCGCGCGTCCCGGGGGCCACTCCGGTGACGTGGGAGTGCAGTTCTCCCTTGGCGGTGAGGAAGCCCGCGGAGGCCCCCACCATCTCCCCGCCCCGGTAGGCCGCGGCCACGTAGTTGCCCGAATGCGCCAGGGCCCGGAGCAGGCCCGCCTCCATCAGAGGCTCACCCCAGATCCGTTCGAACAGCGCGGACACCTGGTGATGCGCCGCCGCTCCGGGGGAATCGTCCACTTCCACGACTTCGATCTGGTCGTCTCCGCTGCGCTCGCTCACAGGGATCAGCCTGCCCACGGCGGCCCCCGGCACTCATCGTCAGAGTTCCCCAACCGGGGCGCGGGTTTCGTGTGATCGGCCAGTGGACGGCTCAGCGCAGCCTGGTCAGCAGCTCCGCCAGCAGCGCCGCGCGCTCCGGCAGGCGGCGCAGGTCCACCCACTCGTCCTCGCTGTGCGCGCCGCCACCGACCGCGCCCAGACCGTCCAGGGTGGGGACGCCCAGCGCGGCGGTGAGGTTGCCGTCCGAGCCGCCGCCGACCGCCGCCTCGCGCAGCGGCGGCAGGCCCAGCTCGGCGGCGATAGTGACGGCCCGCTGGTACAGGCCGAACGAGGCCGAACGTTGGAGCGGTCCACGCCGAGGCCCCTCCCGCACGGTCAGGCTCGCGCCCGGCAGGACCGGGCGGCGGGTGCGCATCCAGTGGTCGACGCGGTCGAGCTCGGCCCGGTCGAAGGCCCGGACGTCCACCGCGAGCCGGGCCGTGTCCGGGACGGTGTTGACGGTCGTGCCCGCCGAGGCCACCGAGGGGGTCACCGTGGTGCCGCGCTCCGGGGCGGCCAGCGCGGAGACCGCCAGGACCTGGTGCGCCAGCTCGATGGCGGCGTTGACGCCCATCTGCGGGTCGAGGCCGGTGTGCGCGGCCCGGCCCGTGATCTCCAGCTCGTAGCGGGCCAGGCCCTTGCGGGAGGTCTTGAGCGCTCCGTCCGCGCTGGGCTCGGCGACCAGGACCGCGGTCGCCGACCGCGCGGTCTCCTCGATCAGCTCGCGGGACGTGGCCGAACCGGTCTCCTCGTCGGAGGTGACCAGCAGGCCGACCCCCTCCAGGCCCCCGGTCCGCGCGACCAGGGACAGCGCGTGGAAGGCCTGCACCAGCCCGGCCTTCATGTCGAAGCAGCCGGGGCCGGTA
The DNA here is from genome assembly GCF_039871655.1 of Actinocorallia sp. B10E7. Classification (NCBI taxonomy): domain Bacteria; kingdom Bacillati; phylum Actinomycetota; class Actinomycetes; order Streptosporangiales; family Thermomonosporaceae; genus Actinocorallia; species Actinocorallia sp. B10E7. The sequence continues at coordinate 11,486 of NZ_JBDPLZ010000002.1, read as the reverse complement.
GCCCGGTGCCCGCTGACCGTGAACGGCCTGCGGGCCAGCGTCCCCACCGGCCAGACCGTGTCGTAGTGGCCCAGCAGCAGGACGTCCGGGCGTTCCGGACCCCAGCGCAGATGTTCCCCGTGTTCGACGGGGGCGCGGCCCAGCAGCCGCTCCCCCAGCGCGGCGACCTCCGCACGGCAGCGGGCCAGCGCGCCGGGCACCCCGCTGGGCGATTCGGCGGACACCAGGGCTTCCAGGTCGGCCGTCATCGCAGCCCGGTCGAAACGGTCAGGAGACACGCGGGTTGGTCCTCGCACTGAAGTGGACATGCGGTGTGCCGTCCGGCAACTCATAGAACACGAACGGAACCTTCGCCGGGTTGTCACCGGCGACGCCGACGAACGTCGTCTCATCCACCGGCAGCAGTTCCAGCTCCAGCGGCGGGCCGAGTTCGGCCAGGCCCGGCGTGGTCACCTCCACCCGCGCGTGCAGCCCTCCGTCCTTCTCGCTGATGGTCGTCCGTACGTGCTTGCGCTCGTACAGGCCCGCGTAGCGGGCGGTGTCGACGGCGACGGGCCCGGAGGCCGGCTCCGGCACGGAACGCACGGTGAGGCTCGCGAGCCCGGCGAACAACTCGCGGGAGAGGTCGTTGCGCAGCGCGCTGTCGTGGCCGCCGTTGGTCAGCAGCGCCGCCACGATCCCGCGGTCGGGCACCACCCACAGGGCGGCCTGCTGGCCGATGGTGCTGCCCGAGTGCCACAGCACCGAGGTGCCGTCCCAGGTGTCGAGGATCCAGCCCAGGCCCCAGGCCTCGCCGAGGCCGTGCTTGTTGGGCACCTCCACCTGCGGGGTGCGCATGGCCGCCCGGGATGCGTCCGTCAGCAGGGACGCGTCCAGGTGCGCCAGCCCGAAGCGGACGACGTCGGCGGCGGACGCGCAGATCAGGCCCGCCGGGCCGATGGGGCGCATCAGCCCCCAGGTGGGCGTCGGCCGGATCTCCTCGCCCGCGCCCAGGTGCCCCACGGCCGCGCGGTGCAGGAGGGCCTCCTCCGGCAGCGTCACGGTGTGCGTGAGGCCGAGCGGCTCCACGATCATCTCGCGGAGGGCCGCGTCCCAGACCTCGCCGGTGAGCCTTTCGACGACCCGCCCGAGCACCGAGTAGCCGGCGTTGACGTAGGACTGCGTCGCGCCGGGCGGGTGGAGCTGGACGAGGTCGGCGCAGGCCGCGACGTACTTCTCCAGGCAGTCGTCGCCGCGCCCGGTGTCGAGGAAGAGGTCGCCGTCGATGCCCGAGGTGTGGGTGAGCAGGTGCCGGACCGTCACCGAGCGCGTCACGTCCGGGTCGGCCACCGCGAACTCCGGCAGCAGTTCGCGCACCGGGGCGTCCAGGGTGAGCCCGCCCCGCTCCGCGAGCAGCATGATCTGGGTGGCGGTCCAGATCTTGGTGACCGAGCCGATCTGGAACAGGGAGTCCGGCGTGGCCTCCACCCCCGTCGCCAGGTTCAGCACGCCCGTGGCGTGCTCCGTGAGCGCGCCGTCATGCCAGAACGCCAGCGACGCGCCCGGAACCCCGTGCGCCGCGGCGAGTTCGCCGAGCCGTGCACCCCAGTTCACCAGAACTCCTCTCCGAGCGGCTTAGGAACCCTAACGGGACGGGCGGAGTCCCCTCATCGGGAGAATCCACAATGCTTTCATTCTGTTTTGTCAGGTTTACGGGATGGATGATCAGTGCGGTCTCACTTAGAGTGAACGGCCATGCATGAACTGGTGCTGCGCGGCGGCGAGATCCACGACGGTCTGGGGTCCCCGGCGGTCACCGCCGACGTGGCGGTCGACGGCGGCAGGATCACCGCCGTCGGGCACGGACTCGGCCCGGCCCGGCGCGTCCTGGACGTGAGCGGCCTCGCCGTCGCGCCCGGGTTCGTCGACCCGCACTGCCACTCCGACCTGGTGCCGGCGCTGCCGGAGCCGCAACCGTTCAAACTGCTCCAGGGCGTCACCACCGAGGTCAACGGCAACTGCGGCTTCTCGTTCGGGCCGGTCACCGCCGAACACGTCGAGATCATGTCGGCCTACGCCGGAGCGCCCGTCTCCGCAGGGTCCTTCGCCGAGCATCTGGCCGACATGGAGAAGGCCGGGCCCACCAACCACATGGCCACGCTCGTCGGCCACTCCACCCTCCGCCTCGCCGCGGCCAGCTGGGACGCCGAGCTCCCGCCCGGCGGCCTGGACGAGATGTGCCGTCTGGCCGCCGAGTCGTTCGAGGCCGGAGCCTGCGGGCTGTCCAGCGGCCTGGTCTACCCGCCGGGGTCCTTCGCCGGCACCGACGAACTCGTCGCCCTGGCCAAGGTCGCCCACCGGTACGGCCGCCCGTACACCACGCACCTGCGCGACGAGGGCGCCGGCCTTGCCCAGGCCCTGGACGAGGCCGTCGAGATCGCCCGCCGCGCCAGGGTCCGGCTCCAGGTCTCCCACTGCAAGACGGCCGGGCCGCGCAACCACGGCCGCGCCTCCATGCTGCTGGACAGGCTCCGCGCGGCCCGCGAGGAGGGCATCGACGTGCGCGGCGACCAGTACCCCTATCTCGCCGGCGCCACCACCCTGTCGGCGCTGCTCCCCCCTGCCGCGCTGGAGGGCGGCCCCGAGGCCCTGCGCGCCAGGCTTTCCGACCCCGCGCGCGTCGCGGCCCTGCGCGCCGCAGCCGAGGACCCGGCGCCCCTCACCGGCACCGGCATGTGGCGCGACACCACCCCCGAGGGCGTCCTCGTCGTCACCCACACCGACCCGTCCGCCGTCGGCCGCAGGCTCACCGAGTTCCCCGGCGACCCCTTCGAGACCGCCTGCGCCCTCATCGCGGCCGACCCCGCCGCCTACATGGTCATCACGATGATGGCCGAGCCCGACGTCCGCGCCATCATGGCCGACCCTCTCATCGGCGTCGGTTCCGACAACGGCATGCCCGTGGGCCTGGAACACCCCCGCACCTGGGGCTGCTTCCCCCACTTCCTGGGCGCCTACGTCCGGGACGCGGGCATCGTCGACCTCCCCGAGGCGGTCCGCAAGATGACCTCCGCGAACGCCGTGCCCTTCTCCCTCCACGGGCGGGGCGTCCTCACCGCCGGCGCGTACGCCGACATCACCTGCTTCGACCCGGCCACGGTCGGCCACCCCGGCTCCTACACCTCCCCCGACCTGAGGCCCACCGGCATCCCCTACGTCCTTCTGGAAGGCCACGTGGTCGTCGACGAGGGCGACTTCACCGGGGAACGCCGGGGCAGGGTGCTGCGGTCCTGACGTTTCAGGCACTTCTGTCCCACCTCGCCATTAGGCTCTGACGCCATGGCACGACCGCTGAACGAGATCGTCGAGGCAGGCTGGGCAAGGGCGCTGGAGCCCGTCGCCGGGGACATCGCCGCCATGGGGGACTTCCTGAGGTCCGAGCTCGCGGCGGGGCGCCGCTACCTGCCCGCCGGGCAGAACGTCCTGCGGGCGTTCCAGCAGCCGTTCGACCAGGTGCGGGTGCTGATCGTCGGGCAGGACCCCTACCCGACGCCGGGCCACGCGGTCGGGCTGAGCTTCTCCGTGGCGCCGGACGTGTGGCCGCTGCCGCCCAGCCTGATCAACATCTACACCGAGTACATGCAGGACCTGGGGCTTCCCGGCCCCGCCAACGGGGACCTGACCCGCTGGAGCGAGAACGGGGTGCTGCTGCTCAACAGGTGCCTCACCGTCGCGCCGCGCAAGCCCGCCTCCCACCGGGGCAAGGGCTGGGAGAAGGTCACCGAGCAGGCGATCCGGGCGCTGGCCGCCCGCGGAACGCCGCTGGTGGCGATCCTGTGGGGCCGGGACGCCCAGACGCTGCAGCCGATGCTCGGCGGCTACCCGTGCATCACCTCCGCCCACCCCAGCCCCATGTCCGCCGACCGCGGCTTCTTCGGCTCCCGCCCCTTCAGCCGGGCCAACGCCCACCTGGAGCAGCAGGGCGCGCAGCCGGTGGACTGGAAGCTGCCCTGAGTCCTCAGACCGGGGCCGGGGCCTCCTGGGCGTCGACCATCTTCAGCAGCTCGGTGAGGGACTCGCGCAGGTAGTCGACCAGGTTCCAGGTGTCGGGCACCAGGTCGGGGCAGGCGATGACGCCGACGTCCAGGTTGCCGTCGTAGGAGAAGACGGTGATGTTGACCCCGCCGGTGGCGTCGCTGATGACCGAGGCCGGGTAGTAGGCCAGCACCCGGGCGCCCCTCGCGTACAGCGGCTGCTGCGGGCCCGGCACGTTGGAGACCAGCAGGTTCACCGGGTTGAGGGCCGGCGCGACCTGCATGGCCAGCCGGGTGGCCAGCCCCGCGAGGGCCGGCGGCATCAGCGCGCTGACCTCCTCGAACCAGCTGCCGCGCGAGACCGCGAACCGGCGCTTGACGTTCACCATCGCGTCCCGCACCGCCAGGAAGCGCTCGGCGGGGTCGGCGATGTGGACGGGCAGCGGCGCGAACATCGCCGACAGCGCGTTCCCGTCGCCGCACTCGGCGCGGCGCCGCATCGAGACCGGGACGCAGGCGATGAGCGGCCGGTCGGGCAGCGCGTCGTGGTCGATCAGCCATTGGCGCAGCGCCCCCGTGCACATCGCCATCACCACGTCGTTGACGCTGACGCCCAGGGCGCGGCGGACCTTCTTCACGTCCTCCAGCGGCAGGGAGCCGAACGCGAAGGCGCGGTGCTGGGAGATGGGCGCGTTGAACGGCGTGCGCGGCGGCAGGCTCTGCGGCTGGGAGGGGTCCGGCTGCCGGTGCCCCAGCACCGACCGCACCGCCCTGGACACCTCGCGGACGCCGGGCAGCCCTCCGACGACGGGCAGCTGGTCGAGGTGGCCCGCGGTCCGCACGAGCGCCTCGGTGGAGCGGACGGGATGGAGGGCGAAGCGGGTGACGCTCCTGGTGAGCATCGGCAGCAGTTCGGGCCGCGTCTCCCTCTCCTGCGCGGGCACGGGCGGCGAGGCCGCCTCCGGCTGCAGGTCGAGCAGGGCCGCGAGCAGTTCGGCGGCGAGCACCCCGTCGACGCACGCGTGGTGGACCTTGGCGTAGATCGCGGCGCGGCCCCCCGCCAGCCCCTGGATGAGGAAGAGCTCCCACAGCGGGCGCCGCCGGTCCAGGGGGCGTTCGTGGATGCGCGCCACCTCGGCGCCGAGCTGCAGGTCGTCCCCCGGCGAGGGCAGCGCCACCTCGTGGACGTGCCGGTCGGGGTCGAAGCGCGGATCGTCCTCCCAGTAGGGGCGGTCGAGCCGGAACGGCACGTCCACGAGCCTGCGCCGCAGCGGCTTGGCCAGATGGGCGCGTTCCCGGATGAGGTCCACCATGTCACCCCGGGTGAGCCTGCCGTCGGTGCACAGCGTGGTGTCGAGAATGGCGAGCCCCCCGATGTGCGAGAGGGTGCGCCGCGACTCGATGTCGAGGAAATTGGTGTCCACCGCGGTCAATTGGCCCATCGGTTCACGTCCCGTTCGCTCTTGGTAGCCCTGCGTCCCACCCCTACAGCTATGCCGTGAAGGTACGGCCGTCAACAGAGGTCAACGATTAATAACAATGACTTAACCGAGGTTTCCTCGGAAGCATGGACTCAAACGCGAGACCGCGTCCTCTCCGGTCGGAGGACGCGGTCTCGGCTCGCGGTGCCGGCCTTCAGCCGAGGCAGGCGTCGAAGCCCCGCCTGAACAGCTCCAGCGACCGCTTCACCGCCTCCTTGACGGCGGCGCGGTCGTCCGCGTCGCGGACGGTGAGCTTGATCAGCTCGAGTGCCTCGCGGGGGTGCGCGTCGTCGTACTCGACGTGCTCGGCGAGCCACATCAGCGAGTACTTGTCCTCGCCGAAGCGCTCGCGGAAGGCGGGCATGACGAGCCGGGTCCAGTCCCCGGTCGTGCCCTCGATGGCGTAGTTGACGGCGCCGAACGCCTCGGCCACCGAGCCCCGGTAGGAGACCGACCACAGGAACTCGTACAGGGAGGCGACCTCGGGGCTGGGCCGGTGGTCGATGATCTGATCCTCGGTGAGGCCCAGCCCGACGCCCCAGTCGATGAACCACTGGGCGTGCAGGGCCTCGGTGCGGATGTTGCCGATGAGCCAGTCGCGGGCGAGCAGGTCGCCCGGGGCCTTGCCGTAGGTGGTGCGGCCCAGGTAGACGCCCATGTACTTGGGGAAGGCCTCGACGACGCAGAAGAACTCGAGGACGATCCGCCGCCAGATCTCGTCGTCGACGCCGTCGGCGGCGGTCCTGGCGAAGACGGAGCTGGCGGTCACCGCGTCCCACTGCGGCTTCAGCTCGCCGAGCATGTCCTCGACCCACGCGGGATGCGGGGTCTCGGAGAGTTCGCGTTTGACGGTGCGGTGGTGCTGGGTCCTGGACGGTGGCCTGGAGCGTTCCGTTGCGGTGGTCACTTCGCAGGATCTCCCTCCGTGAGAAGTGGTGCCAACTATCGGCCCCTAGGCCATTGATGTAAATGCTTGTCTTGCCTTACCCGGTTACGGCCGGTCCGTAATTTACAAATAGGACATATACTCCCCTGGTGAAACTTTCTGACCATGCTGACAATTGCAACTTCCGCTACTTTCGGCCCTTATAGCGCTCAACATCAAGAAACTTGGAGGAATCCTCCTTGCCCCGGCGCAAGCACGCGGTGGTCGTCGGAGGGAGCCTCGCCGGCCTGCTCTCCGCGCGAGTGCTCCTCGACCACTTCGAACAGGTGACCCTGCTGGAACGAGACGGCTTCCCCGACGACCCGGTACCCCGCTCCGGCGTCCCCCAGGGCAGGCACCTGCACGTGCTGTGGGAGCACGGGCGCGGCCTGATCGACGGGCTGCTCCCCGGCGTCGAGGCCGACCTGCTCGCCCAGGGCGCACCCGACCTGCGACTGCCCGCCGACTTCCTGTGGCTGACCTCCGGCGGCTGGCGGCGGCGCTTCGACACCACCCGGATGCTCACCTTCACCCGCGGGCTCCTCGACTGGGCGGTCCGCCGCCGGCTGTTCGCCGAGCCGCGGCTCGCCGTCCGCACCGGCATCGAGGTCACCGGGCTCACCGGCGACGAGGCGGTCACCGGGGTGCGGTACCGGGAACGCGGCGACGCGGCGCGGACCGAGGAGCGCATGCCGGCCGACCTGGTGGTGGACGCGACCGGCCGGGGCTCGCACGCGCCGGAATGGCTGACCGAACTCGGCCGCCCGCTGCCCCGCGAGACGAAGATCGATCCGCTGCTGGGGTACGCCAGCCGCTACTACGCCATCCCGCCCGGCTTCGACCCCGGCTGGAAGGCGCTGTACATCCAGGCCGGCCCGCCGCGGGGCAAGCGCACCGGCGGGCTGTTCCCGCAGGAGGGCGGCCGGTGGATCTGCAGCCTGAGCGGAGCCGGCGGCGACTACCCCCCGACCGACGACGAGGGCTACCTGGAGTACGCGCGGGGGCTGCGCGACCCCGTCCTGTACGAGGCCATCAAGGACGCCGAGCCGCTGACGCCCGTCGTGTCCTTCCGCCGCACCGCCAACCACCGCCGGCACTACGACCGGATCCGCTCCTGGCCCGCGGGCTTCGCCGCGATCGGCGACTCCGTCTGCGCCTTCAACCCGATCTACGGGCAGGGCATCACCGTCGCCGCGATCAGCGCCCTGGAACTCGACCGCATGCTGCGGGAGGACCGCACCACCCGCTGGTTCCAGAAGCGGGCGAAGCGGGCCGGCGCGGGCGCCTGGCTGATCTCCACCGGGGAGGACCGCCGCTACGCCGAGACGCAGGGCCCGCCCGTCCTCCCGCACACGCGCGTCATCAACGCCTACGTCGATCTCGCCGTGCGGGCCGCGAACACCGACCCCGACGGCTGCGCCGACATGCTGGACGTCCTGGCCCTCGCCAAGTCGCCCACCTCGTTGTTCCGCCCCGCCGCGCTCTCCCGGATCCTGACCAACCGCACGAGACCGCCCGTCGACCGGCCGTGGCAGCCCGAACACGCTTCAAGGTGAGATTCCCCCAAAAAGTCGGCGACTCACTTGTAGCGGGAGCTCATTTCGGGGGTCACGAGTTCGTAGGTTAGGTTCTCAGGCATGAGCGAGTTCGTGTATCCCCCTGTGATCGCCGCGGCCAAGACCATGTTCCGGGTGCTCGGGCTGAAGATCAAGATCGAGGGCCACGAGAACATCCCCGCCACCGGCGGGGCCGTGCTCGCCTGCAACCACATCGGCTACCTCGACTTCATCTTCACCGGTCTGGGCGCCCACCCGGCCAAGCGGCTGGTGCGCTTCATGGCGAAGAAAGAGGTCTTCGACCACGGGGTCTCCGGTCCGCTCATGCGCGGCATGCACCACATCCCCGTCGACCGGGACAACGGCGCGTCCTCCTACATCGCCGCGCTGAAGGCCCTCAAGGCCGGCGAGGCCGTCGGCGTCTTCCCCGAGGCCACGATCAGCCAGTCCTTCACCGTGAAGGAGATCAAGAGCGGCGCCGTGCGCATGGCCGTGGCCGCGAAGGTCCCGCTGGTCCCGATGGCGGTCTGGGGCACCCAGCGCCTGTGGACCAAGGGCCGCAAGCGCAAGCTCTGGCAGCGCGGCACCCCGGTCCTCATCCTGGTCGGCGAGCCGATGCACCCGACCCGCGCCGACGACTACGAGCAGGTCGCCAAGGAGCTGCGCGACCGCATCCAGGAGCTCGTCGACCGCGCCCAGCGCGAGTACCCCGTCGACGGCACCGGCCAGTGGTGGCAGCCCGCCCACCTCGGCGGCACCGCCCCCACCCCCGAGCAGGCGGCGGCCCTGGACGCGGCCGAGCAGGCCGAGCGCGCGGCCCGGAAGGCGCAACGGGAAGCGAACAAGCCGGAAGAATAGGCCAATTCATACGAATTGGACCTGTTTGTCCAGGTCAGTGCGGCGCAGACTGGAAGCATGACCGACCTTCGCCCGGAGACCCGCGCCGTCCACATCCCCATCATCGAGCCCGACGGCAGCCACCCCCTGGGCATGCCCATCTACCAGGGCCACCTGTTCTCCTTCGACAGCGCCCAGGGCATGGCCGAGGCCTTCGACGGGCCGGGACGGGCGCCGTTCTACAGCCGCCTCGGCAACCCCACCGTGAAGTCGTTCGAAACCGCCATGGCCGACCTCGAAGGCGGCACGGGCGCCCTGGCCACCGCCTCCGGCATGGGCGCCATCAACGCCGTCCTGCACGGCCTGCTGAAGACCGGCGACCACGTCATCGCCCAGAGCTGCCTTTACGGCGGCACCTACGGCTCCTTCCAGACCCTGGCCTCCAAGTGGGGCGTCGAGGTGACCTACGTCTCGGGCCAGGACCCCGCCGAGGTCACCGCCGCCCTCCGCCCGAACACCCGGCTCCTGTACCTGGAGACGATCGCCAACCCCACCACCCGGGTGGCCGACCTCCCCGAGCTGATCGCCGCCGCAGGCCCGGACGTGAAGAAGGTCGTGGACAACACCTTCGCCACCCCGCTGCTGTGCCGCCCCCTGGAGCACGGCGCCGACGTGGTCGTGCACTCCGCCACCAAGTACATCTGCGGCCACGGCGACGCGGTCGCGGGCGTCGCGGTCTTCGCGTCCGAGGACGACCACCGCGCCGTCTGGGGAGAGGCGGTCGAGCTCGGCATGACCCTCGACCCGTTCGCCGCGTTCCTGCTCCTGCGCGGCCTGGCCACCCTGGGCCTGCGCGTGCCCCGCCACTGCGACAACGCCCTCCACCTGGCCAAGGAACTGGCGTCCCACCCGAAGGTCGCGCGCGTCGCCTACCCGTCCCTGCCCGACCACCCCGACCACGAGACGGCCCAGCGCCTCCTCGCCGGAGGCGGCGGCGTGCTCTCCTTCGACCTGCACGGAGGCCGCGACGCCGGCCGCCGCTTCATCGAGTCCACGAAGCTCATCGCCCTGACCGCATCCCTCGGCGAGGCCAAGACCCTGGCCATCCACCCCGCCAGCACCTCCCACCGCATGTACTCCGCCGAGGCCCTGGAGGCCGCGGGCTTCAGCGAGGGCACCGTCCGCCTCGCCGTCGGCATCGAGCACCCCGACGACCTCTGGCAGGACATCGCCCAGGCCCTCGACCGAATCTGACCTCATCCGGCCACGGCCCGTCCACCCTCCGGGACGGGCCGCGGCCGTCGGCCCCTTCCCCTGAGCCGTCCGCGCCTCCACGCTCTGGCCTGGCGGAATAATCACTTGCCCGGATTCCGAGGACGGATAGGTTCCGGGACCATGAGAGCCTTGACCGAGGGTGAGATCCGCGCGTCCTTCATCAACTGCACCAAGGGCGAGGCCCGGCGGCTACCCGTTCCCCGCGGCCTCGCCGAGCGCCCCTGGGACGACCTGGACTTCCTCGGCTGGCGCGACCTCGACGCCCCCGAACGCGCCTACCTCGTCGCCGAGCACGGCGGCCGTCTCGTCGGCGTGGCCCTGCGCCTGACCGCGACGCATCGCGGCATGCGCCGCAGCATGTGCTCCCTGTGCCTGACCACCCACACCGGCGACGGCGTGGCCCTGATGACCGCACGCCGCCCCGGCACGGACGGCGACTCGGTCGGCGGCTACTTCTGCACCGACCTCGCCTGCTCCCTGCACATCCGTACCCACCGCAAACCCTCACCCGACGACCCCTACAGGGACCCCGTGACGGTCGAGCAGAAAATCGACTACACCACCGGCAAACTCAAGGCCTTCCTCGACCAGCTCCAGCCATGACCTCCCGAGAGCCGGGGCCGGTGGTCTTGGAGGTTCGTGGAAGGGAGGTGGTCTCGGTGGTCAGGAAGAGGACCGCGGAGAAGGAGGGGAGGACGGTGAAGACGGTGAGGAGGAGAGCGGCCATGTCAGGCTCCGGTCGGGTGGGGGAGAACGGCCCAGAGGGTTTTGCCGGAGGCGGGGGGCGGGGAGGGGGTTGTGCCGTGGCGGGTTGAGAGGGCGGATATGAGGTAGAGGCCTCGGCCGGTTTCGCTGAGGTCGTCGGGGAGAGACGGGGCGGGCGGGTGGTGGGGGCTGGGGTCGTGGCATTCGAGGCGGATGCCGGTCGGGGTCCAGGCGATGCGGAGGCGGGTGGGATGGCCGGGGGCTACCTGGCAGGCGTTGGCGAAGAGTTCGGCCATCACGGTGAGAGGGGCGTCGGGGTCGCCCTGCCAGTTCCAGACGTCCAGGGCCAGGCGGGTGAGGCGGCGGGCTATGACGGAGCTGTTCTCGTAGGCGCGTAGGTGGAGGACGAAGTCCTGCTCGGAGGGGTGGGGGTCGGCGGGCCGGGAGTTCGGTGGGGTGGCCGGGGTCGGGGTGGGGAGATGCTCGGTTCGCATGGGTCGCCTCCAGGTGACGGGATTCGCTGAGTGCGTGTTTGACAGGTGATCGTGATGGAGCAGTTGGGGTGGGTATGGGTGGTTGGTGCGTACTCCCACCTATCCGTCGGATCTGACCGATGAGCAGTGGGCGTTGATCGAGCCCCTGCTGCCTCCCGAGCACTGGGACGGCCGCAAAGAGGTGCATCCCCGCCGGGACG
>NZ_JBDPLZ010000019.1:0-32421 GCF_039871655.1 Actinocorallia sp. B10E7 | reverse complement strand
GGCCGGCTCCCCGCTCCTCATCCACTGCTGCGCGCCCGACGGCGCGCGTCGTCAGCTGCAGCCGCTGGTGGAACCGCAGCCTTCACAGACGTAGCAGCTGCCCGCAGGGCGCATGCTGGTGCCGCAGGTCATGCACATCGGGGCGTCGGCGGTGCGGCGTCCGTGACTCTCGGTCGCGTCGACGCGGGCCGGAGCGGGCTGGACGACCGGGAGCGCCGGAGCCGGGAGCTGGATCTCCGCGGACTGGGCCAGGCCCTCGACGTCCTCACCGTGCAGGGAGGCGGGGTCCTCGCCGGCGGCCTGGAGGGCGCGCTCCTCGGCGGAGAAGATGCCGAGGGCGGCGCGGGACTCGTACGGCAGGTGGTCCAGCGCCAGGCGGCGGAAGATGTAGTCCATGAAGGACGTCGCCATGCGGATGTCGGGGTCGTCGGTCATCCCGGCGGGCTCGAAGCGCATGTTGGTGAACTTCTCGACCCACGTCTCCAGCGGCACGCCGTACTGGAGGCTGATGGAGATGGCCATCGAGAACGCGTCCATCACCCCGGCCAGGGTGGAGCCCTGCTTGCCGAGCTTGAGGAACACCTCGCCCAGGCCGTTGTCCGGGTAGGACGACGCCGTCATGTAGCCCTCGGCGCCCGCGACGGAGAAGCGGGTGACGGTGGCCGGACGCTTCTTCGGCAGCCGGCGGCGGACCGGGGGCACCGGCCCGGCGGGGGCGGGAGCGGCGACGGCCGGAGCCGCCTTGGGCTCCTCCGCCTTCTTGTTCTTGGCGATCGACAGCGGCTGGCCGACCTTGCAGTTGTCGCGGTAGATGGCCAGCGCCTTCAGGCCCATCTTCCAGCCCTCGAAGTAGACCTTCTCGATGTCCTCGACGGTCGCGCTCTCGGGCATGTTGACGGTCTTGGAGATCGCGCCGGACAGGAACGGCTGGACGGCCGCCATCATCCGGACGTGGCCCATCGGGCTGATGGAGCGCTCGCCCATCGCGCAGTCGAACACCTCGTAGTGCTCGCGCTTGAGGCCCGGGGCGTCCACGACGTGGCCGTGCTCGGCGATGTACTCCACGATCGCCTCGACCTGCTCGGCCTGGTAGCCGAGCTTCCTGAGGGCGCGCGGCACGGTGTGGTTGACGATCTCCATGGAGCCGCCGCCGACCAGCTTCTTGTACTTCTTCAGCGCCAGGTCGGGCTCGATGCCGGTGGTGTCGCAGTCCATCATCAGGCCGATGGTGCCGGTCGGCGCGAGCAGCGACGCCTGGGCGTTGCGGTAGCCGTTGCGCTCGCCGAGCTTGAGGCACTCCGCCCACTCGCGGGTGGCCTCGATGTGGAGCGACTTGTCCATCTCGTCGAGGGTCCGGATGGTGTCGTTGGCCGCGGCGTGCTTGCGCATGACGCGCTTGTGCGCCTCGGCGTTGCGGGCGTAGCCCTCGTACGGGCCGACCGCGGAGGCGAGCTCGGCCGAACGCCGGTAGGCGGTGCCCGTCATCAGCGAGGTGATGGCCGCGGCGATGGAGCGGCCGCCCTCGGAGTCGTAGGCGTGGCCGGTCGCCATGAGCAGCGCGCCGAGGTTGGCGTAGCCGATGCCCAGCTGGCGGAACGCCCGGGTGGTCTCGGTGATCTTCTCGGTCGGGAAGTCCGCGAAGGTGATGGAGATGTCCATCGCGGTGATGATCAGCTCGACCAGCTTGACGAAGGGCTCGACGTCGAAGGTGTTGTCGGCGCGCAGGAACTTCAGCAGGTTGATGCTGGCCAAGTTGCACGAGGAGTTGTCCAGGTGCAGGTACTCCGAGCAGGGGTTGGACGCGGTGATGCGGCCGGACTCGGGCGAGGTGTGCCAGTCGTTGATGGTGTCGTCGTACTGGATGCCCGGGTCGGCGCACTCCCAGGCGGCCTGGGCCATGAGGCGGAAGAGGTCCTTGGCGCGGACGGTCTCGATGACCTCGCCGTTCAGCCGGGCACGCAGCCCGAACTCGCCGTCGGTCTCCACGGCGCGCATGAACTCGTCGGAGACGCGGACGCTGTTATTGGCGTTCTGGTACTGGACGGAGACGATGTCCTTGCCGCCGAGGTCCATGTCGAACCCGGCGTCGCGCAGGGCCCGGATCTTGTCCTCTTCACGGGCCTTGGTCTGGATGAACTCGGCGACGTCAGGGTGGTCCACGTCCAGGACGACCATCTTGGCGGCGCGGCGGGTGGCGCCGCCGGACTTGATGGTGCCGGCCGAGGCGTCGGCGCCGCGCATGAAGGAGACCGGGCCGCTGGCGGTGCCGCCGGAGGAGAGCAGCTCCTTGGAGGAGCGGATGCGGGAGAGGTTGACGCCGGAGCCGGAGCCGCCCTTGAAGATGACCCCCTCTTCCTTGTACCACTCCAGGATCGACTCCATCTGGTCGTCCACGGAGAGGATGAAGCAGGCGCTGACCTGCTGCGGGGACTTGGTGCCGACGTTGAACCAGACCGGCGAGTTGAAGCTGAAGACCTGGTGGACCAGGGCGTACTTGAGCTCGTGCTCGAAGATCTCGGCGTCCTCGTCGGACGCGAAGTAGCCGTGCTCGCGGCCGGTGTCGGCGTAGACCCGCACGACCCGGTCGACGAGCTGCTTGAGGCTCCACTCGCGCTGCGGGGTGCCGACCGCGCCGCGGAAGTACTTCGTGGTGACGATGTTGGCCGCGTTGACCGACCAGAAGGCGGGGAACTCCACGCCGCGCTGCTCGAAGTTGATCGAACCGTCACGCCAGTTCGTCATGACGACGTCGCGGCGCTCCCATTCGATCTCGTCGTAGGGGTGCACTCCGGGCTTGGTGAAGATGCGCCGCATCTTCAGGCCCTTGCGCACCGCGGCCTTGCCACGACGAGCCGGTCCGCTGACCGTCTCGGTCATGTCTCCCCCTCACTGGGCCCCCTTCGTCAGGGCCCTTGCTCACACATGACTGACCACACCCCTCTCCCGGCTCGCCGGGGGAAGGGTGTGATTTTTGACTGTGCGCTCGCGGTCAGTACAGCGAGTTCGCCGGCTTCCTCATTCCGGCGAGCCCGTGCCACGCAGAGCGTTGATCTCTTTCTCGAAGTCGTCGATCGACTCGAAGCCCCGGTAGACCGAGGCGAAACGCAGGTAGGCGACCTCGTCCAGCTCCCGCAGGGGGCCCAGGATCGCCAGTCCGATCTCGTGGGACTGGATCTCGGCGGCCCCGGTCGCCCGGATGGCCTCCTCGACCTTCTGCCCCAGCAGGGCGAGCGCGTCCTCGTCGACCGGGCGGCCCTGGCAGGCCCTGCGCACCCCGGCGATGATCTTCTCCCGCATGAAGGGCTCGGTCACCCCGCTGCGCTTGGCCACCATCTGGAGCACGGTCTCCTGGGTGGTGAACCGCTTGCCGCACTCGGGGCAGGAACGACGGCGCCGGATGGCGGCGCCGTCCTCGGTGGACCGGCTGTCGATCACCCGGCTGTCGGGGTGACGGCAGAATGGACAGTGCACGTCCCTGCTCCTTCCCATGGACCGGGGTCGACTATTCACCAGGAGACCACAACTTGTGGCGAGTTACATCCGTGTAACTACTAGATGTTGTGGTCCAAACCTAGGCCCCCGACACTCCCTTCGCAAGCTGGAACGGCGGCCTCCGCGGTAGAGCCTGGTCACACGGGCCCCGGCGGCGTGTCGCGCGACGGAGGACCGGCTTCGGCGCGTCCCGAGCCGCCGCCGACGGGCGGGCGACCCGGAAACACCCATTTCTTGACGCATTCCTCGAATCGGTTTTCGATAGAACGGATGTACGATATTCCGAGCGGGTCCACCGGATCGGCCGTGCCAATCTCGAACAATTGTTTGATCATTGTCCGGGAACACGCTAACGTTCTGTGGCGCGAGCCACCACGACGAGAGCACACGAGACAGGAGGCGAAGGCGCCATGGGCAAGGTCTCTCAGACGCCTGAGGAACCCCTGGACGAGACCGGCCTCACCCAGCGCCAGCGCATGGTGCTCGAAGTGATCCGGGATTCGGTCCAGCGGCGCGGCTATCCGCCGTCGATGCGCGAGATCGGCGAGGCGGTCGGGCTGACCAGCACCTCCAGTGTGTCGCATCAGCTGCGCACCCTGCAGCGCAAGGGCTTCCTGCGCCGTGACCCCAACCGCCCCCGCGCGGTCGAGGTGCGCATGCCCGGCGGACGCCCCGTGCGGGCCGCCGAGCCGTCGGAGGCCTACGAGGAGGGCCCTGCCCCGGCGTACGTGCCGCTGGTGGGCCGGATCGCGGCCGGCGGGCCGATCCTGGCCGAGGAGTCCATCGAGGACGTCTTCACCCTCCCCAAGCAGCTCATCGGCGAGGGCGAGCACTACCTCCTGAAGGTGCAGGGCGACTCGATGATCGAGGCCGCCATCACCGACGGCGACTGGGTGGTGGTGCGCCGGCAGCCCGACGCCGACAACGGCGACATCGTGGCGGCGATGATCGACGGCGAGGCGACGGTGAAGACGTTCAAGCGCCAGGACGGGCATGTCTGGCTGCTGCCGCAGAACTCCGCCTACGACCCGATCCCCGGCGACGCCTCCAGCGTCCTGGGCAAGGTCGTCGCGGTCCTGCGCAAGATCTGAGCTCCGGCACGACGAGAACGCCGCCCTCGCGCAGGAGGGCGGCGTTCTCGTCGTTCAGGCGGCCCAGCCGAGGACGCGCAGGTCCCGGTTGGCCTCCTTGAGGTCCTTGGCGGTGTCGATGCCGCGCCAGTACCCGTCGATCTCGTACGCGCCGAGCCGCCCCTCCCCGGCGAGCCGGGGGAAGGTCGCGGTCTCGTGGTCGCCGAGGTCGGGCAGCAGGTCCCGCATGCCCGGCTCGAAGAGGTACACCCCGGCGTTGACCCAGTGCGGCAGCACCGGGGCCTCCTTGAAGCCCGTGATGCGCCCGTCCTCGGCGATGTCGACGATCCCGTAGGGCGACTTCAGCGCGGTCACGCCCAGGGTCGCCAGCGCTCCGGAGTCGGCGTGGTGGCGCTCCAGGTCCTCCAGCGGGAAGCGGGTGAGGATGTCCCCGTTGAGCCCCAGCCAGGGCTCGTCGGGGAAGGGCAGGGCGCGGGAGGCGTACTTCAGCCCGCCGCCCCGGCCGAGCGGGCGTTCCTCCACCGCCACGCTCACCCGGAGCGGGAAGGCGCGGCCCAGGACGTGCCGCCGCAGCATCTCGGCCAGGTGGCCGCAGGAGACGACCACGTGCTCGACGCCCTCGGCGGCCAGCCACTCGAGCTGGTGCTCGAGGATCGGCTTGCCTCCGACGTCGACGAGCGCCTTGGGCACCCGGTCGGTGTAGGGCCTGAGCCGGGTGGCGTTGCCGCCGGCCAGGATCACCGCCTGCCGCACCTGAGTCACGGTGGAACCTCCTCTTTCGGAACGGCTCCAGCGTGCCGGACGGACGTTACACCTGAATGACCTGAACCTGACGCTTTGTTACGTTTGGTTCAGACCTATCCGAGAAAAGGATCAAGCCTCCGCCCAGATGGGCCGCCGGTCGGGGAATTCCAGGTACCGGCGCAGTTGCGCCACCCCCGAGAGCGAACCGCACCAGGCGGCGAAAGGCGGGTTCTCCCGGTCGAAGCCGCTCTGGACGAACGTCAGCCTGGTACCGCCGTCGGAGTCGGCCAGCTCCCAGGTGGTGATGCCCGGGACCCCCCAGTCGACGCTCGCCTTCCGCCCCGGCTCCAGTTCCACGATCTTGGCGCCCACGGGGTCGTTCTCGAAGCCCCCCATGGCGTAGCGGCCGCCCACGAACGGCTCGATCTCGATCGGGTAGCCGAACCACTCGGTGGCCTTCTTCCCGTCGGTGAGCGCGTCGAAGACCTCGTCCCTCGCCGCGGCGATCAGCACCTCGCTCCTCAGCTCGCCTCCGGCGAAGTCGCACCAGCCGGTGACGGGACGGCCCTCCACCCGGTCCACGAGGTTGGCCACCGCCAGGTACCAGAAGGTGAACAGGACGTTCTGGATGCCCTCGCCCCGCCGCGCCGCCTCGGGGTCGACGCCGGTCTGCACGACCGTGATCAGCGTGCCGCCGTCCTCCTCGGCCAGCGAGAACTCCGTGGTCGTCTCGACTCCCCCGAGCGTCCAGGCGTAGCGGAGCGTGTCGTCGTCGACGTGCAGGAGCCGCTGGTGCGGCGCGTCCCCCTCGGGGGTGTAGCGCCCCCAGAACTCGTAGCGCCCGGGCAGTTCCACCCGCGCGTGCTCGGCCAGCCACTCGCGTATGAGCGCGGGGTCGGTGAGCGCCTGGCGCACCTCCTTGATCGGCGCGGAGGTCCGGGCGACGATCTTCATCGGTTCAGTCATCCTCTTGCTCCTTGGGGTAGCACGCCACCACGAGCTTGAAGGCGTCGCCCTCGGCTCCGCCGTAGCGCGTGAACAGGTCCTGCAGCGTGTGCCGCAGTTCGTCCAGGAACTCCTGCCGCCGCTCGGGGGCCATCCGGATCTCGCCGGAGACGCCGAGCGAGGGCAGTTCGGAGGCCGCGGGGTCGAGCCTCGCGACATCGGCCTGGACCTCTTCCATCAGGTCGAGCAGGTAGCCGAGACTCATCGCGTCCTGCGCCCCGCGCAGTCCGCCGAGCCGGCCGACCAGCCGCGGGGACATCCAGTACGACCTCGCGGTCGCCTGGTAAACCCCCTCGTGGACGGCGCGGACCTTCCGTTCGGCCACCCGCGTGACCAGCCCGGCCTCCTCCAGCAGCTTCACGTGGTAGTACACGCGCTGCTTGGACTGGCCGAGCCGCTGGGCGACCTCTCCGCAGGTGCGGGGTTCGGCCAGCAGCCGCAGCACCTCGATGCGCTGCGGCTTGAACAGGATCTCGGCCTGTTCGATCTGCTCCAGGTACAGGACGTCTCTCATCGCAAAATCAGTTTTTATGTAAAAACTGATTTTGTCAATGGGTCCGAAGGAAGGGCCGCCCCGGCGGGACGGCCCTTCGGCAGGGTCAGACGACGATGTTGACGATCTTCGGTGCGCGGACGATGACCTTGCGGACGGTGCCGTCGCCGATCGCGGCCCGGACCTTCTCCGAGTCCAGCGCCAGCTTCTCCAGCTCGTCGGCGGCGATGCCCGGAGAGACCTCCAGACGGTCGCGGACCTTGCCCGAGACCTGGACCACGCAGGTCACCGACTCCTGGACCAGCAGAGCCGGGTCGGCGACCGGCCACGGCACCCGGGCGATGGAGCCGCTGTGGCCCAGCTTCTCCCAGCCTTCCTCGGTGATGTACGGGGCGGTGATCGACAGCAGGACCGCCAGGGTCTCGGCGGCCTCGCGGACCGCCGGGTCGGCCGCGCCGGGCCCGGAGTCGATGGCCTTGCGGGCCGCCGAGGTCAGCTCCATCATGCGGGCGACCGCCACGTTGAAGCGGTGCGCCTCGACCAGGCGGGTGACCTCGTCGATCGTGTGGTGGGTGACGCGACGCAGGTCGACGTCTCCGGTGGAGAAGTCCACGCCGGGCTCGCTGGAGACCTCCGACATGACCCGGTAGGCGCGGGCCAGGAACTTCTGCGAGGCGGCCGGGGAGACGTCCGCCCAGTCGATGTCCTCCTCCGGCGGGCCGGCGAAGACCATGGTCAGCCGGACCGCGTCCACGCCGTAGGCGTCGATCTGCTGGCCCAGGTCCACGCCGTTGCCCAGGGACTTGGACATCGCCTTGCCCTGGTTGATCACCTGGCCCTGGTTCAGCAGCCGGGTGAACGGCTCGGTGAAGTCGACCATGCCCAGGTCGTGCAGGACCTTGGTGAAGAACCGCGCGTACAGCAGGTGCATGACCGCGTGCTCGACGCCGCCGACGTACTGGTCGGCGGGCATCCACCGCCGCACCTTCTCCACGTCGAAGGGGCCGTCGTTGTAGCCCGGCGAGCAGTAGCGCAGGAAGTACCAGGACGAGTCCACGAAGGTGTCCATGGTGTCGGTGTCGCGCTTGGCCTCGCCGCCGCAGGACGGGCACTTGACGTTGACCCACTCGGCGGCGCCGGCCAGCGGGGAGACGCCCTTGGGCGCCAGGTCGGCGCCGCGCAGGTCGTCGGGCAGCCGCACCGGCAGGTCCTCGTCGGGGACGGGCACCTCGCCGCAGGACGGGCAGTGGATGATCGGGATCGGGGTGCCCCAGAACCGCTGGCGGGACAGCAGCCAGTCGCGCAGCCGGAAGTTGACCGTGCCGTGGCCCAGGCCCTTCTCCTCCAGGATCCCGATGATCGTGGAGATGGCCTCGGCCTTGCTCAGCCCGTCCAGCGGCCCGGAGTTGATCAGCCTGCCCTCGCCGGGGGTGGCCGTGCCGGTGACGGCCGGGTCCTCGGCGCCGGTCTCCAGGACGACCTTGACCGGCAGGCCGAAGGCCTTGGCGAAGTCCAGGTCGCGCTGGTCGTGGGCGGGAACCGCCATGATCGCGCCGTGCCCGTAGTCGGCCAGGACGTAGTCGGCGGCCCAGACCGGCAGCCGCTCGCCGTTCACCGGGTTGATCGCGTGAACGCCCAGGAAGACGCCGGTCTTCTCCTTCTCGGTGGACAGGCGGTCGATGTCGGTCAGCTTGGCGACCTCGGACTGGTAGGCCTCCAGAGCCGGGCGCTGCTCGTCGCTGACGATCTGGGAGGCCAGCGCGGCATCGGCGGCGACCACGAAGAACGTCGCGCCGTACAGGGTGTCGGGGCGGGTCGTGTAGACGGTGACCGGGCCGTGGCCCTCGATCTCGAAGGTGACGTCGGCGCCCTCGGAGCGGCCGATCCAGTTGCGCTGCATGGTCAGCACACGCTCGGGCCAGCCGCCCTCCAGTTGGGCCATGTCATCCAGCAGCCGGTCCGCGTAGTCAGTGATCTTGAAGTACCACTGGGTCAGCTCGCGCCGCACGACGTCGGCGCCGCAGCGCTCGCACTTGCCCGAGACGACCTGCTCGTTGGCCAGCACCGTCTGGTCGTTGGGGCACCAGTTGACCAGCCCGCCCTTGCGGTAGGCCAGGCCTCGCTCGAAGAACCGGGTGAACAGCCACTGGTTCCACTTGTAGTACTCGGGATCGCTGGTGTGCAGCCGCCGGGACCAGTCGAAGGAGATCCCGTAACGCCGGAAGGAGTTGGCCTGCGTCTCGATGTTGGCGTACGTCCACTCCGCGGGGTGGGCGTCGCGCTTGATCGCGGCGTTCTCCGCGGGCAGGCCGAAGGAGTCCCAGCCGATCGGGTGCAGGACGTTGTAGCCCTGGTGCAGCCAGTACCGCGCCACCACGTCGCCGATGGCGAAGACCTCGCCGTGGCCCATGTGCAGGTCGCCGGACGGGTAGGGGAACATGTCCAGCATGTAGCGCCGCTCGCGCGGGTCCGCCGGATCGTCACTGGCGGCGAAGGTGTCGAGCTCCGCCCAGCGGGCCTGCCATTTCTCCTGGACGGCGCGGGGGTCGTACTGCTGCTCTTCGTCGCTCACTGGGTTTCCTCTTCCGGTTCGCTGCCTCTGACACAAATGAAGAAGCCCCTCGCTCAGGGAGGGGCGGCCGCACTGCTCGCACATGCTGGTGCTTGAGTCAGTGCGGCTGGCTGAGAAGCAGCCTCGATCGCATACCTTAAGAATAGCGCAAGGGCAAGCCAGGCAAGGTTCGCTGAGACGTACGCCTCATTCCCTCTAGACGTCTCCCGTCGTTCCCGGTTGGATGGTTACCCGCACGTAAAGTTCAGGCCGAATCCGCTGGTGAGGAGACCAATACCATGCTCAACCTGTCCGTGCTGATCGAAGACGCCGCCCGCGAGACGCCCGACCGGGACGCCCTCGTCTTCGGGGACATGCGGCTGTCCTACTCGTTCGTCAACACGGTCGCCAACCAGGTCGCCAACCTGCTGGTCTCCTGGGGCATCCGGCCCGGGGACAAGGTCGCCCTCTCTTCCCCGAACCTGCCCTACTTCCCGATGGTCTACTTCGGCATCCTCAAGGCCGGTGCGGTCGTCGTCCCGCTGAACGTGCTGCTCAAGCCGCGCGAGGTCGCCTACCACCTCGGCGACTCCGACGCCAAGGCCTACTTCTGCTTCGAGGGCACCCCCGAGCTGCCGATCGGCGAGGCCGGCCACGCCGGCTTCCAGCAGGCCGACGACTGCGAGCACTTCGTCCTGCTGCCCGCGAACCCGGCCGCCACCGAGCCCGCGATCGAGGGCGCCGAGCTGTTCTGGGCCGCGCTGAACGGGCAGCCGGGCACCTTCGAGTCGGTGGGCACCGAGCCGACCGACACCGCCGTCGTCCTCTACACCTCCGGCACCACCGGCCAGCCCAAGGGCGCCGAGCTGTCGCACGGCAGCATGATGATGAACGCGATGGTCTCCGACGGCCTCTTCGCCAGGACCCTGCACGACACCTTCATGGTGACGCTGCCGCTGTTCCACATCTTCGGCCAGACCTGCGTGATGAACGTGGGCATCTACCGCCGGGCCACGCTGGCGCTCGTGCCGCGCTTCGAGGTCAAGGCGGCCGTCGAGCTGATGGTCAAGGAGAAGGTCAACATGTTCGCCGGCGTGCCGACCATGTGGTGGGCGCTGCTCATGGACGACACCTCCGAGGACGACGTCAAGGAGATCACCGCGAACCTGCGGGTGGCCGTCTCCGGCGGCGCGGCCCTGCCCCTGGAGATCCTGAAGGGCGTCAAGAACAAGTTCGGGGTGGACATCCTGGAGGGCTACGGCCTGTCGGAGACCTCCCCGGTCGCGTCGTTCAACCGCCCCGACCGTCCCACCAAGCCCGGCTCCATCGGCCTGCCGATCTGGGGCGTCGAGATGAAGCTGATCGACGACGAGTGGAACACCGTCGAGGGCGAGGGTCCCGGCGAGATCGCGATCCGCGGCCACAACGTCATGAAGGGCTACTACAAGCGGCCCGAGGCGACCGCCGAGGCGATCAAGGACGGCTGGTTCCGCACCGGCGACCTGGCCCGCCGCGACGAGGAGGGCTACTACTTCATCGTCGACCGGTCCAAGGACATGATCATCCGCGGCGGCTACAACGTCTACCCGCGGGAGATCGAGGAGGTCCTCATGACCCACCCGGCCGTCTCGCTGGCCGCGGTCGTGGGCGTCCCGCACGACAGCCACGGCGAGGAGATCAAGGCGTACATCATCCGCAAGCCCGGCGCCGAGGTCACCGAGGCCGAGCTGGTCGACTGGGGCAAGGAGCAGTTCGCCAACTACAAGTACCCGCGGATCGTCGAGTTCCGCGACGAGCTGCCGATGACCGCCAGCGGCAAGATCCTCAAGCGCGAGCTGCGCTGAGGACCGGTCCTCCGGCCATGATCGGGTGAAGGCGGCTCGCGTTCGCGAGCCGCCTTCACCGTCCCCGCGGTCTCAGCCCCTGATCAGGTCGGCGGCCTTCTCCCCGATCATGACGGCGGGGGCGTGGGTGTGGCCGCGGTTGACCCTCGGCATGATCGAGACGTCGGCGACCCGCAGGCCCCGCACCCCGCGCACCCGCAGCTCCGGGTCGACCACCGAGGTCTCCTCGACGCCCATGTGGCAGGTGCCGACCGGATGGTAGAGGGTCTCGCTGTTCTCCCGAACGTGCTTCTCCAGCAGTTCGTCGCTCTCCGAGCCGGGGTAGGGCGGGTAGTTCTCCCCGGCGTACTCCTCCAGCGCCCGTGCGTTCATCAGCTTCTCGGCCTCGCGGATGCCGAAGACCAGCCGCTTGAGATCGCTCTCCCCGGTCAGGTAGGCGGCGTCGATCCTCGGCGGGTCGGCCGGATCTGCGGAGGCCAGGGTGAGAGAGCCGACGCTGTCGGGCTGCAGCAGGATGACGCCGATGGTGATGCCTTCCTCCTTCGCCGCCTCCTTCTCCAGGCCGTGCCTGATGAACGGGACCGGTGCGAAGATCAGCTCCAGGTCGGGAGCGGGCAGCGCCTCGTCACTGCGCAGGAAGGCCACCGCCTCGCCGACGTTCGAGGTGAACGGGCCCTTGCGCAACGAAAGGTACTTGAGGAGGTTGCCGACGGTCTCGGCTCCGGCGAGGGTGACCTTCCTCGGGCACCTGCGGAAGACGCCGATCGACAGGTGGTCCTGGAGGTTGCGGCCGACCGCCGGAAGCGGGCGGACCACGTCGATGCCGTGCTCGGCCAGGTGCTCGGGGTCGCCGATGCCCGAGAGCATCAGCAGGTGCGGGGAGCCGACCGCCCCGGCGCACAGGACGACCTCCCTGGCCGCGCGGACCTCCTGCCCGCCGTGGACGACGCCGACGGCGCGACCGTCCTCGATCAGCACCCTGGAGACCAGGACGTCGGTGATGACGGTGAGGTTCGGCCGGCCCAGGACGGGCTTGAGGAAGGCGTCATACGTGCTCCAACGACGCCCCTTCTTCTGCGTGACGGGGGTCAGCGCGTAGCCCTCGTTCGACGGGCCGTTCAGCTCGTCCAGCCTGCGGTAGCCCAGTTCGTCGCAGGCCTTCAGGAACGCCCTGGTGGTGACGTTCGGGTCGCGCTGCTCTTCGATGTTCAGGGGGCCTTCGGAGCCGTAGACGCCGCCCGCGTTGGAGCCGACACGGCGCTCGGCCCTCTGGAAGTACGGAAGGACCTCGTCGTACGACCAGCCGGGGACCTCCCAGTCGTCGTAGTCCTCCTTGGTGCCGCGCACCCACATCATCGCGTTGAGGCTGGAGGAGCCGCCAAGGACCCGTCCGCGCGGCCAGTACAGCTCCCGGCCCGCCAGCGCCTCCTGCTCGGTGGTGGAGAAGTCCCAGTCCGCCTCGGTCTTGAAGAGGCTCGGGAAGCCCGCCGGGATGCGGAACTCCTTCTTGGCGTCCTGCCCTCCCGCCTCGATCAGGGCTACGGTGACGCCGGGGTCCTCCGACAGCCTCGCGGCCAGGACGCAGCCTGCCGAACCGGCTCCGACGATCACGTAGTCGTAGTGCACAGTGCTCCTCCGGGGGGCCTGGTGAGGGTCTTCCCGGGACTATCCACCCTCATCGGAGGCACTGTCCAGCATTCGGACGTCGCGGCGCCCGTCCCGTCGCGCGCGGCGGAACGGGCCGCGGGATCAGAGCTTCGTCCAGGCCTCGGTGAGGACGGAGCGCAGCTTCTGCTCGATCTCCTCGAAGTGCTCGGGCCCGCAGATCAGCGGGGGGCTGAGCTGGATGACCGGGTCGCCGCGGTCGTCGGCGCGGCAGTACAGGCCCGAGTCGTAGAGAGCCTTGGACAGGAAGCCGCGCAGCAGCCGCTCGGACTCCTCCCCGTCGAAGGTCTCCTTGGTGGTCTTGTCCTTGACGAGTTCGATGCCGTAGAAGTAGCCGTCGCCCCGCACGTCGCCGACGATGGGCAGGTCGAGCAGCTTCTCCAGGGTGGCGCGGAAGACGCTCTCGTTGCGCCGTACGTTGCCGAGCAGGTCCTCGCGTTCGAACAGGTCGAGGTTGGCCATGGCGACCGCGGCCGAGACCGGGTGCCCGCCGAAGGTGTAGCCGTGGGCGAACATCGTCTCGCCCGTCTTGAAGGGCTCGAACAGCCGGTCGCTGACGAGCATCGCGCCGAGCGGCGAGTAGCCGGAGGTCAGGCCCTTGGCGCTGGTGATGATGTCGGGCTGGTAGCCGTACTTCTGGGCGCCGAACATGGTGCCCAGCCGCCCGTAGGCGCAGATGACCTCGTCGGAGACCAGCAGCACGTCGTACTTGTCGCAGATCTCGCGGACCCGCTGGAAGTAGCCGGGCGGGGGCGGGAAGCAGCCGCCGGCGTTCTGGACCGGCTCGACGAAGAACGCCGCGACGGTCTCGGGGCCCTCGAAGAGGATGGCCTCCTCGATCCGGTCGGCGGCCCAGCGGCCGAAGGCCTCTTCGTCGTCGGAGTGGGCGGAGGCCCGGTAGAAGTTGGTGTTGGGCACCCGGAAGGTGGAGGGCACCAGCGGCTCGTAGGGGGCCTTGAACGCCGGCACACCGGTGATCGACAGCGCGCCCTGGGTGGTGCCGTGGTAGGCGGTGGCCCGGCTCAGCACCTTGTGCTTGCCGGGCTTTCCGGTGAGCTTGAAGTAGTGCTTGGCCAGTTTCCACGCCGACTCGACGGCCTCACCTCCGCCGGAGGTGAAGAAGACCCGGTTCAGGTCTCCGGGCGCGGCGAGGGCCAGCCGCTCGGCCAGTTCGACGGCCTTGGGGTGGGCGTAGGACCACAGCGGGAAGAAGGCCAGCTCGGAGGCCTGCTCGGCGGCGGCCCTGGCGAGCTCCGCGCGGCCGTGCCCCGCCTGGACCACGAACAGCCCGGCGAGTCCGTCGAGGTACTTCCTGCCCTTGTCGTCGTAGATGTAGGCGCCGTCACCTCGGACGATCATCGGCACCTCGCCGCCGTTCTCGTAGGTCGAGTGACGGGTGAAGTGCAGCCACAGATGGTCCCGGGCTGCTGTTTGAGGGTCGGTCATCGCTTCTTCCTCGTACGCTGCGAACAACTTATTTCGTGGCTTCACTCAACTCAGAGAACTGAATCATGCAGAAATACACTTTCAGTCAACGATATCCGAAGCTCACCAGGGAAGCGAGACCTTCATCGGGCGCTCCTGGCCACGCCCGCGGGATAGCGTCACGGGCATGAGCGAGATCACCACGATCCGGGCGAACGGGTTGGAGTTCGGCTGCCTGTCGGCGGGCCCCTCCGACGGTCCACTGGCCCTGCTGCTGCACGGGTTCCCCGACACCCCGCACAGCTGGCGGCATCTGAGCGCGGACCTGGCCGAGGCGGGCTACCGGGTCGTCGCCCCTTACATGCGGGGATACGCCCCGACGCCCCCGGCCCCGGACGGGGCCTACCAGACCGGCGCGCTGGCCTCGGACGCCAACGCCCTGCACGAGGCGCTGGGCGGAGACGAGTCGGCGGTCCTCATCGGACACGACTGGGGCGCCGCAGCCGTCTACAGTGCCCTGGCCTCGGCGCCCGGACGCTGGCGGCGGGCGGTGACGATGGCCCTGCCCCCGGTGAGCGCGCTGCTCGACGGCTTCTTCTCCTACGAGCAGCTCAAGCGGTCGTTCTACATCTTCCTCTTCCAGACCCCGCTGGCCGAGATGGCGCTCGACGAGGGATTCATCGTGAGGCTGTGGCGGGACTGGTCGCCCGGACACGACGAAGACCTCTCCCCCGTCCTGGCCGCGCTGGGCACGCCCGAGAGCAGGGCGGCGGCGATCGGCTACTACCGGGCCATGCTCGACCCGTCACTCCACCTGCCGCGCTATGCCGCCGAGCAGGAGGCCGCCGACAAGGTCGGCACCGTCCCCCTGCTGTATCTGCACGGGGCCGACGACGGGTGCCTGGGCGCGGACGTGATCGGCCTGGACGGCGGGCTGCTCGACCGGCTGCCGCCGGGCTCGAGGACGGAACTCGTCGCGGATGCGGGACACTTTCTGCAGGTAGAGCAGCCCGGGACGGTCAACAAGTCAGTACTGGGATGGTTGTGATCCAGGTAACATACAGCGTACGTCAGATCTTTGGCATGATGTGGTTACCGAATACCGTTCTAGTGAGGGTCGAGACATGCTCGAAGTCGAGGAGATCAACCTGACCGACTGGTCGTTCTGGAGACGACCGTTCGCCGAGCGGAACGAGGCGTTCAAACGGCTGCGCGAGTACCCCGAGCTGGTCGAGTTCGAAGAGCCGGACATGGAGATCATGCCGCAGGGGCCGGGCTACAAGGCCCTGGTCACCCACGCGGACGTCGTCGAGGCCTCGCGCCGCCCGCAGGACTTCTGCTCCGGCAAGGGCTCGATCAGCATCCCGGACATGCCGGGCGACGTGCACGAGTACTTCGGCTCGATGATCGTCATGGACGACCCGCGGCACGCCAAGATCCGGCGCATCGTCTCCCGCGCCTTCTCCCCGCGCATGATCCAGCGGTTCGAGGACCAGATCGAGACCGTCTCCGGGCAGATCATCGACGACCTCAAGGCCGGCAAGGGCACCGGCGACTTCGTCCTGGACGTCGCCGCCCGGCTCCCGCTGAAGATCATCTGCGACATGATGGAGATCCCGGAGTCGGCCTACCAGACCGTCTTCGAGGCCTCCAACGTCATCCTGGCCGGCAACGACCCCGAGTACCTGCCGACCGGCGACGCCATGGGCATGCTCGGCAAGCTCATGGAGGCCGGCGAGGCCCTGCAGAACCTGGTGCAGGAGCTGGCCCGCGAGCGCCGGGGCGGCGACGGGGACGACCTGGTCTCCCTGCTGGTCAACGCCAACATCGACGGCGAGTCGCTGACCGACCAGGAGATGGGTTCCTTCTTCATCCTGCTGGCCGTCGCGGGCAACGAGACCACCCGCAACGCCATCGCGCACGGGCTGCACCTGTTCACCGCCTTCCCCGAGCAGCGCGCCATCCTGCTGAGCGACTACGACAAGTACATCTCCACCGCGATCGAGGAGATCGTGCGGTTCGTCTCCCCGGTGATCTGGATGCGCCGCACCGCCACCCGCGACACCACGCTGAACGAGCACGAGATCAAGGAAGGCGACAAGCTCGTCCTCTACTACAACTCGGCGAACCGCGACGAGAAGGTCTTCACCGACCCCGACAAGTTCGACATCACCCGCTCTCCGAACCCGCACGTCGGCTTCGGAGGCCCCGGCCCCCACTTCTGCATGGGCGCCCACCTGGCCCGCCAGGAGGTCAGCGTCATGTTCCGCCGCCTCTTCACCGAGTTCCCCGACATCAAGGCCGGCACCCCGGACCGGCTCTTCTCCAACTTCATCAACGGCATCAAGCACCTCCCCTACACCCTCGGCTGACCCGGCGCCCACGCCCCGGACCCGACACCCGCGCCCGCCGCCGATCCCCGATCGGCGGCGGGCGTCGTTACAGGCCCAGGTCGGTGAGGACCCTCTCGCGCCAGTGGGCGGAGTCACGCGGGGTGTCGGGGGCGGTGACGGTGAGGTAGGTGGGGCGGTCCGGGGGGCCGGGGTCGAGGCGGAGGGTCAGATGGGTGCGGGCTGAGCCGTGCGGGCAGCGGGCGAGGGCGGAGCCCAGGTCCGCGGCGGTCACGGGGACCCGGGCGGGGAACTCCCGGAAGGCGCGGGACGGAACGCGGGCCAGAGCCGACCAGTGGTCCCGCAGCAGTCTCTGGGCCAGGCCGAGCAGGACCTCCGTCCAGCCGTGGCGCAGCCGGGCGGGGACGCGGCGGACCCTGAGCTCGGGGACCCCGAAGATCCGCAGACCTCTGGTGCGCAACGTCCAGGAACGGTGTGAGCCCGGATCCGGCAGCGCCGCCACCGCGAGCCACTCGGCGGCCGCGAAGTTCCACGGGTCGTCGAACGGATCGGGAGGCCTGGCCCAGGGCTCGAGGTCGGCGGTGACGCCGTCGACGAGGATCCCGCCGGTCCGCTCTGCCAGGTCGTAGCCCGCGGACGCGGCGACCGTGAGATGGTCGGGCGGCCAGGCCGCCGTCCCCGCCACGGTGATCCGCAGATGCCGTTCGGCGGCGCGCAGCCGCCTGACCGTGAAACCGTCGTACTCCAGGCCGCACCGCGCGCAGTCGGGGCACTCTCCGGCCTCGACCAGCCAGGGCAGCGGCGGCTCCCGCCCGTCGACCACGTCGACCAGCGCTAACGTCCCCGTCCTCGGCTCCGGCGGGATCCACAACGGAGCCGCCACCAGATACACGGCGTGGACCACCTCGGGCACCGGGAGGATCAGTGTCTTCGTCATACCGGCAAGCTAGATCCGGTCACCGACATTCCCCGCCCGTTCTCCCCACCCTCGCGGGGACGGCCCGGACAGAGGCGGGCGGCGGCCTCGAGGCCGCCGCCCGTCGCGGAGCCGCCCCCGGTCAGATGCCCCAGGCGGCGCGCAGCGGCATGTCCGACTCCTTGGAGGCGGGGAGCTTCACGCCGAGGATCTGGTGCAGCTGCACCATGTTCTGCTCGAAGCCGAGCCGGCAGCCGGCCATGTAGAGCCGCCAGACCCTGGCCGTCTCCGAGCCGACCTCGGCGACCGCCTCGTCCCAGTGCTCGTCCAGGTTGCGGCACCAGTCCCGCAGGGTCATCGCGTAGTGCTCGCGGAGGTTCTCCTCATGCCGGATCTCGAACCCCTGGTCGTTCATCTGGGTGAGGAGGAACCCGGGGCCCTCCAGCTCGCCGTCGGGGAACACGTAGCGGTTGATGAACCCGTCCGGGCGGATGGAGGCCTGGGTGTTGTCGGGCCGGGTGATGCAGTGGTTGAGCAGCCGCCCGCCCGGCCTGAGCTTGCGGTGCAGGAACCGGAAGTAGTCCGGGACGTTGGCCTGGCCGATGTGCTCGGTGAGGCCGATCGAGCTGACCGCGTCGAACCCCGCCTCGGGAACGTCCCGGTAGTCCATGTGCCGTACCTCGGCCAGCGCGCCCAGCCCCTGCTCGGCGATGGACTTCTGGGCCCACTCGGCCTGCTGTTTGGACAGGGTGACGCCCAGCGCCTTCACCCCGTACTCGCGGGCCGCGTGCATGACCATGCCGCCCCAGCCGCACCCGACGTCCAGCAGGCGCATGCCCGGCCGCAGGCCGAGCTTGCGCGCCACCAGGTCGAACTTGGCGAACTGCGCCTCCTCCAAAGTGGCGTCCTTCGTCGGGTAGAGGGCGCACGTGTAGGCCATGGAGGGGCCCAGCACCCACTCGTAGAAGGTGTTGGAGACGTCGTAGTGGTGGCTGATGGCCTGGGCGTCGCGCTTCTTGGTGTGGCGGCGCAGCCATCCCGTCCTGCGCACCTCGGCGGAGGGCGGATCCACCCTCGTGGCGGCGGCGGCCCGCAGCAACGGGTCGTCGATGACGCTCGCGAACACCTTCAGCCGGTCGGCGACGCTGAGTCCCCTCAGCGCGTGGGAGAGCCTGCTGAGGGTGGTGTGCATGTCTCCGTGCACCTCGATGTGCCCGGCCACGTAGGCGCGGGCGAGCCCGAGCAGGCCGGGCGAGCGGACGAGGTAGGAGACCGCGTAGGGAGATCGGATCTCGACCCGGACGTCCGCGTTCGGGATGCCGGCGCGGCTGCCGTCGTAGGCCGCGAACTCGACCGGCACGGCCTCCCCGTTGGTCACTTTCTCAAATACCTTGGCCAGGGTCATGTACCCCTCACACATTTGTCATAGAGGTCATACAGGCGACGCCCGGAGTCGTATTTGTCCTTGAGCGCCTGATAGGTTGCGCCGTCGTAGTGGCGCCAGAATTCGTCGCGTGAATAGAAGGAGGTGGAATAGAGCGACTTGTGCCCGTCCAGTGAGTCCACCACCCGCTCGATCCGGCGGTTGTGGTGATCGGGCAGCTTGCCGGGCTGCTGGGGGATCGTCCCCCAGAATCCGACGTTGACGTAGCTACGGCCGGGTTCCAGCGGGTAGAGCGGCCACTTCTCCCCGGCCTTGAGCGGGCAGAGCCAGATCGGGCTCATGCCGATCTCCTCGTGGAAGAACTCGAGGAACTCCGGCAGCCGCTCGGTGGGGACCTCGATGTCCTGGATGACGTCCTCACGCGGCGGCCTGCCCGTCCAGCGGTCGGCCCGCGCGGTGAGGTGGGTGCGCTTGTCCAGTGCGACGAGCCTGCGGTAGACGTCCGAGCGCTTCCTGGAGTCCGGCCACAGCCGGCGCACCCACGGCCGCTGCAGGCCGAAGGCCCCCGAGCACCAGAACCAGTCGGTGTCCCAGCGCCACAGGTAGTCGTGAACGGTCAGGAAGTCGACCGAACGCTCCTGGACGGAGCGGAAATAGATCTTCTGGCCGGTGTAGTCGGAGCGGTAGGGCGCGGTGTCGGTGAACGTGCCCACCGTCAGGTAGACCTCGTCCGGGCCGAACACCGTGCCGTCCAGGAAGTCGGCGTCCTGGATCTCGAGGATCGCCCGTGCCGCCTCGGCGGCGTCGGTGAAACGCAGGTGCCGGAGTTTCACGAACGGCTTCACCGGGATGAGGTCGATCGTGAGCTTCAGCGCGTACCCGAGCGTCCCGTAGGAGTTGGGGAACCCGTAGAAGAGGTCGGCGTGCTCGTTGTCGCGGCGCGCCGTGACGATCTGGCCGTCCCCGGTGAGGATGTCCATCTCCCGGACGGCCTCGTGCGGCAGGCCCCGCCGGAACGACGTCGACTCGATGCCCAGGCCCGTGACGGCGCCGCCCAGGGTGATGGTCTTCAACTGCGGGACGACCGTCGGCATCATGCCGTGGCGCAACGTCTCCGCCACCAGGTCCTCGTAGGTGGTCATGCCCTGGACGACCGCCGTGTCGCCCTCCACCTCCAGCACCCGGTCGAACCCGCTCACGTCCAGGCCCGGTGCGGCGGGCGCGTCCCGGAACCGGAACAGGTTCGATGTCTTCTTGGCCAGCCGCACCGGGGATCCCGGTGGAATGGCGGCGTAGGACGCACGCAGTGCTGCCACCGCGGCGTCATGTGAGGATCCGACTGCGAGCATGAGGCGCCTCCTCCTTCGATCTTCACATCCGCTTATGAAGATAAACCTCTCGTCCCGTAAAAGATCTACGCCCATTTGACGTATCTCGCCAGCCATAATTAATGGACACAGTCCATTCCCTTATGGGCATGGCGCGGATGGCGGCCCTGCTCAGGACGCTCAGGTGGCGGCACGCTCCCGGTACTGGCGGCCCGGCTCGACGGAGACTCCGGCCAGGAGCTCGCTGACCGTCACGAATTTGTAGCCACGTTCGGCCAGCGTCGTGAGGATCTTCGGCACCGCGTTCACGCTGCTCGCGTGGACGTCGTGCAGCAGGACGATGTCGCCGGCCCTGGTCTGGGAGAGCACCCGGCGTTCGACCAGGGCAGTGTCGCGGTTCCGCCAGTCGAGCGGATCCACCGCCCACATGACCTGGGCCAGGCCGAGCCTCTTGGCCGCGGAGGCGACACGCGCGTTGGTCGCGCCATAGGGGGGACGCATCAGAGTCGTGCCGTGGCCGATGTTCTTCCCGATGGCGGCCTCGGTCTTCTCGAGCTCCTCGCGGACGCCTTCCGAGGAGAGGGTGGTGAGGTCGGCGTGGCTCCAGGTGTGGTTGGCGATCTCATGGCCGTCGGCCATCTCCCTGCGGAGGATCCCCGGATACTCCTCGACCATCCGGCCCACCACGAAGAAGGTGGCTTTCACCCGGTGCTGGGCGAGGATCTGAAGCAGCCTGTCGGTTCCTCCCACCGGACCGTCGTCGAAGGTGAGCGCGACGCACTTGGCCACCGCGCAGTTCACCTTGGTGTACTCCGGGCGCAGGCCGCGGCGGACGTCCGGGTCCGGCTCCCGGAGCGACACGGGTGGGGGCGCCGGCACGGCCCGGCCCGCGCTCATCGGCGTCACCTTCCCCGTGGAACCCCCACAGGCCGCCAGAGTCCCGATGAGCCCGGCCATCAGCACGATCCGCCTCATCGCTCCCCCCGATCACCGGAAACGATATGGACATGCCCGGGCATACACCTCGGGGAACCAGATGCCGGATATCTTCGTTATCGTTTTCCCTCCACTTTTCCCCAACAGGACGGTCGGAATAGGGATGAAGTTCTGGGACCGTTTCGGACTCCGCCGTCACCGCGGCGGAGCGATCCAGCGATTCGACCGGGAAGCGACGGATTCCGACATCAAGGCGCTCATCGCCTTCGCCAAGGAGCGGCGGGGTGTGGAGTTCTACGTCGAACCCGAGACCTTCGCCACCGACACCACCGCCGTCGCGGTCGCCCACGACGGTGAGTGGACCAGGCGGCGGGTGGGCGCGCCCGCGGTCATCGCCAAGGTGGCACGGGACCTGAGATTGCCCGTCTATGACGTGCAGATAACCGGATATCCCCAACGAATGCGTGAATGGAACGAACGCCACAAAAACCAGCGAGGATCCCTCTGAGCCGGTTGTCCACAGGGTTCCCGCGAGGCGGCCGGATCCGTGGGAACGTCTGGGCATGAACGATCCACGGCTCAGCGATCCGCGGCGGGGCGCCTCCCCGCTGGTCATCCGCGACCCCGGCGACCTCGTCTCGGCGGTCCCCTACATGCTGGGATTCCATCCGTCCGACAGCCTGGTGGTGATCGGCTGCGGCGGCCCGCGGGGCTCCTGCGCGCTGCGGTACGACTTAACTCTTCCTCCCGCGGCGGCCCTGCACCTGGCCGAGGTGCTCACCTTCCACGGTTTCGAAACGGCGATGCTCGCCGGTTACGGGCCGAGGGAACGGGTGGACCCGGCGATCGCGCTGGCCGTCCGGGCGCTGTCGGCCACCGGAATCAGGGTGCACGAGACGGTACGCGTCCACGAGGGTCGCTTCTGGTCCGACTCCTGCGATGGCCGGGGTCAGGAGCTCGCCACCACGGCCCTGGCGGCGCAGGCCGTCCTCGATGGGCTGGTCGCCCTGCCGGACCGCGACAGCCTCGCGGCGACCATCGCCCCGCTCCCCGACCCCGTGCGGGCCCGGGCCCTGCGGGAGACGGAGCTGGTCGGCGGCGAGGTCGCGGTGTCCGAGGGGCTCGCCCTGGTACGCGAGCTGGCGGGACGGCTGGAGCGGGGGCAGCCGCCGCCGTCGATGCCGCGGATCGCCCGGCTCACCGTGGCGCTGTCCGAGATCCGGGTGCGGGACGAGGCCTGGGTCCGGATCGACCCCTGTTCGCTTCCCCCGCATCTGGAGTTCTGGCGCCATGTGCTGCGACGTACCGCGCCCTCATACCGGGCGGCTCCCGCCTCGCTGTTCGCCTACTGCGCCTTCGTCTCGGGCGACGGAGGGCTCGCCAACCTCGCGCTCGACCTGGCGTTGGAGGCCGATCCCGGCTACTCCATGGCCCTGCTTCTGCGCCAGGCCATCGCGTCCGGGATGCACCCGTCCGCGGCGGTGATCGGGCTGGCTCCCGAGGACCTCGCCGAGGCCTATGAGGATCCGCCGGAGCTGCGGGAGCGCCCGGCCGCGAGAGAAAAGGAGGAAAAACCAGGAGACGAGGGGGCTTACGTGCCTTTTGAGTGATCTGGGTCATAGAGTGCACGACGTGAATTTCATGCGTCGATGGCCCTGGCCGCTCCGCTGGAGCGCCCGGATCCTTGCTCTTGTGCTGGTCCTCGCCCTCGTGGCCGCCCTCTGGGTGGTGTGG
The DNA here is from genome assembly GCF_039871655.1 of Actinocorallia sp. B10E7. Lineage (NCBI taxonomy): Bacteria > Bacillati > Actinomycetota > Actinomycetes > Streptosporangiales > Thermomonosporaceae > Actinocorallia > Actinocorallia sp. B10E7. Next base: position 9,462 of record NZ_JBDPLZ010000019.1, on the reverse strand, counting down.
ACCGTCCGCCGGTCCTTCCCCGACCTTGAAGGGAAGGTCCGGCTGACGGGGCTCAACGCCTCGGTCACCGTGCACCGGGACGCCTACGGGGTGCCGCAGATCTACGCCTCATCACCCGAGGACCTCTTCAAGGCCCAGGGATACGTGACGGCGCAGGACAGGTTCTGGGAGATGGACTTCCGGCGCCATGTGACGTCCGGCCGGCTGTCGGAGCTGTTCGGCGAGGCGACCGTCGAGACCGACAAGGTCGTGCGGACACTCGGCTGGCGGCGGATCGCCGAACAGGAGCTCGCCCTGCTGCATCCGGAGACCGTCCGGCTGCTCCAGGCGTACGCCGACGGCGTGAACGCCTGGCTGAAGCATCACCCCGACACCGCGGACCAGTCTCTCGAGTACTCGGTACTCGGCCTTCAGCGCAGCGGCTACCGGCCCGAACGCTGGACTCCGGCGGACTCGGTGGCCTGGCTCAAGGCGATGGCCTGGGACCTGCGCTCCAACATGGACGACGAGCTCGGCCGCGCCCTCGCCGGGACCAGGCTTCCTCGGGAACGGGTCGACCAGCTCTACCCCGAGTACGACGACGAGCGGATGCCGGTCATCGTCGCGAGCGGGGAGAAGTCCGGTGAGAAGCCGGCCGGCACGACGGAGCGGGCACCCGCCAGAGCGCTGAGCGGCGTGCTGGAGACTATCCACGCCATGCCCGAACTGCTCGGCAACGGCGCCTCGGAGATCGGTTCCAACTCCTGGGTCGTCTCCGGTTCGCGCACGGCCACCGGCAAGCCGCTGCTGGCCAACGACCCGCACCTGGCCCCGCAGATGCCGTCGGTCTGGTACCAGGCCGGACTGCACTGCCTGAAGGTCACCGAGGAATGCCCCTATGACGTCACCGGGTTCACCTTCGCCGGGCTGCCCGGTGTCGTCATCGGGCACAACCAGCGCGTCGCCTGGGGCTTCACCAACCTCGGCCCCGACGTGACCGACCTGTACATCGAACGGCTCGACGGACAGAGCTCCGAGTACGAGGGCCGCAAGGAGCCCCTGCAGATCCGGGAGGAGACCATCGAGGTCGCCGGCGGCGAGGACGTCCGGCTCACCGTCCGCGCCACCCGGCACGGACCGATCATCTCCGACGTGCTGGAGGACCCGGGCAAACTGGTCTCCGGCCCGGCCGAGGCGATCGCGATGCGCTGGACGGCCCTGGACCCCGGCCGCACCGCCGACGCCGTCTTCAAGATGAACCGCTCGACGGACTGGAAGTCCTTCCGCGAGGCGGCCGCCGCCTTCGAAGTGCCTTCGCAGAACCTCGTCTACGCGGACGTCGACGGCAACATCGGCTACCAGTCCCCCGGACGCATCCCGGTCCGGAGCAAGGGCGACGGTACCCGGCCCGTCCCCGGCTGGGACGGCGAGCACGAGTGGAAGGGCTTCCTTCCGTTCGAGGAGCTGCCCTCGATCCAGAACCCGGAGAAGGGCTACATCGTCACCGCCAACAACGCGGTCGTCGACTCCGCCTACGATCACCTGCTCACCAGGGACTGGGCCTACGGATACCGCGCGGCCCGCATAGACGAGCTGCTCGAAGCCTCCGCCAAGATCGACGTGGCCGGCATGGCGAAAATCCAGTTGGACTCCCGCAACGGCTTCGCCCCGACCCTGGTCCCCCACCTGCAGCGGACCGGCTCCGGCCTCAAGGGCGTCGAGCTGCTGAAGGACTGGGACTTCACCCAGCCCGTCGACTCGGCGGCCGCCGCCTTCTACAACGCCGCCTGGCGCCACCTGCTCCTGCGCGCTTTCAACGACGATCTCCCCGAAGGAGCCCGCCCCGACGGCGGCGACCGCTGGTTCGAGGTGGTCCGCGCCCTCCTGGAGGCCCCGGACGACCCTTACTGGGACGACATCTCCACCCCGGAGAAGGAGGACCGCGACACCATCCTCAAGTCCGCTCTCCGGGACGCCGCCGACGAGCTGACCGACCTGCTCGGCAGCGACCCGTCCGGGTGGCGCTGGGGCGACCTGCACACCCTCACCGTGACCAACCAGACCTTCGGCACCTCGGGCATCGGCGTCATCGAGCGCCTCTTCAACCGCGGCCCCCTGCACCTTCCCGGAGGCCAGTCCATCGTCAACGCCACCGGCTGGGACGCCCAGGAAGGCTACGCCGTCGACTGGGTCCCCTCCATGCGCCTGGTGGCCGACCTGTCCGACTTCGACGCCTCCCGCTACATCAACCTCACCGGCGCCGACGGCCACGCGTTCTCCGACCACTACTGGGACCAGACCTCCCTGTGGTCCGAAGGCAAGACGATCCCCTGGCGCTTCACCTCCGCCCGCATCGAGAAGGAGTCGCGCCACACCCTCACCCTGACCCCCTGACCCTCTGGTGCCCCCGCCCCGTGCGGGGGCACCCCCGTCGCCCCCGCAGTCGCCTGAAACACCCGAGTCCCCTGCGACGAACAGGTAGAGGAACGGGCGGAACATCCGTCCTGCCCTTCCGGCGCGCCTCGCGAGGAGAAGATCGTGGAAGTTCTGCCCTGGGACCCGGAGAACTACGCTCCCGGCCGCATCAGCCGCCTCCGCTGCACCTGGGGCGGCAACGGCCCCGACGACCCCTGCACCGGAGAGATGAAGTACACCGTCATCGACGGCAACGGCGCCCGCTGGTCCAGCTGCGAAGCCCACTGGACCGCCTACCGTGACTCCCTGCGCTGACCCCGCGGACGGGACGCCCGCGGGGTCAGGTGGCGGTGAGACGGGTGAGGGCGGAGCGGACGACGGCCGGGTCGGTGGTGGTCCAGAAAGGAGGCAGCGAGGACAGGAGGAAGGAGCCGTAGGCCTTGGTGGACAGGCGGGGGTCGAGGACGGCGACGACGCCCTTGTCGGAGGTGCTGCGCAGCAGGCGGCCGGCGCCCTGGGCCAGGAGGAGGGCGGCTTGGGAGGCGGCCACCTGCATGAAACCGTTGCCGCCTCGGGCATCTATGGCGCGCTGGCGGGCCGAGGCGACCGGGTCGTCGGGGCGGGGGAAGGGGATGCGGTCCATGACGACCAGGGACAGGGAGGGGCCCGGGACGTCGACGCCCTGCCAGAGGGACAGGGTGCCGAAGAGGCAGGTCTCGGGGGACTCGGCGAACTGCTTGACCAGCTGGGACGTGGAGTCCTCGCCCTGGCAGAGGACGGGGAGGTCGACCTCGATCTCCTCGGCGGCCTGCTTGGCCGCGCGCATCGAGGAGAACAGGCCGAGGGTGCGTCCCCCGGCGGCCCGGATGAGGTCGGCGAGCTCCTCCAGGTACTCCTTGGGCAGGCCGTCACGGCCGGGAATCGGCAGGTGCCTGGCGAGGTAGAGGATGCCGCTGCGCGGGTAGTCGAACGGGGAGCCGACGTCCAGGCCCGACCAGACCAGGGGTTTCTCGTCGTCGGCGGAGGCGCTCTCGTCCTCGGCCGCGGGGATCTGCGGCTCGGCCCCGCCGAGGGGGGGCAGCCCCCACTGGCGGGCGAGCGGCTCGAACGAACCGCCCAGGGTGAGGGTGGCCGAGGTGAGGATCGTGGTGCGGGTCCGGAACAGGGACTCGCTCAGCAGCCCGCCGACGGCAATGGGCGCGACGTGCAGCGCGGGCGGCCACTTGCCGTCGAAGGACTTGGAGAGCCAGACGACGTCCCAGCGCTCGGGGATCGGCGCCTCGAACGACTTGAGCATGCGCTCCGCCGTGGTGCGCAGGTCCTCCAGCGCGGTCTTGGCGGCCCTGCGCCCGGCGGAGACGGCGGGGTCGGCCTCCTTCGGCTCGGGCCCGAGCGCCCGCAGGCACTCCTGGGCGGTGTCCCGGAGCGCCAGGAGGGTGTTGCCCAGGTGCGACGGCAGCATGTCCAGCCGGGCGGCGTTCTGCTCATCCAGCGCGACCCGCAGATCCTCGCCGAGTTCCTTGAGCCGGTCGGCGCTCCGGTCTGAGACGAGCTTGCCCGCGCGTCTCGCCGCCGTCTCCACCGCACCCGCCGACAGCTCCGACGAGGCCACCGAGGTGACCCGGTCGACGAGGTCGTGGGCCTCGTCGATGACGACGGCGTCGTGCTCGGGCAGCACCTGGAAGTCCTCGAGCGCGTCGATGGCCAGCATCGCGTGGTTGGTCACCACCAGGTCGGCCTCCGCGGCCTGGGCCCTGGCCAGCTCAGAGAAGCAGGACTGGGCCTGCGGGCAGCGCTGCCCGCCCAGGCATTCCTTGGCCGAGACCGACACCTGCCGCCAGGCCTGTTCGGAGACGCCGGGCACCAGCTCGTCCCGGTCACCCGTCTCGGTGCGTTCCGCCCATTCGTGCAACCGCTGCACCTGGCGTCCGAGCGCCGAGACCTGGGAGGTGTCGAACAGCCCCTCCTCGGGGTCGTCCGGCGCTCCCACCGACATCCGGTTGAGGCAGACGTAGTTGCGTCGGCCTTTGAGGATCGCGTAGTGCAGTTCCCTGCCGAGCAGCGGCTCGAGCGCCGCGGCCAGCCGGGGCAGGTCCCTGTCGACGAGTTGCTGCTGCAGCGCGATGGTCGCCGTGGAGACCACGACCGTGACCCCTTTGGAGACGGCGTGGCGCACCGCCGGAACCAGGTAGGCCAGGGACTTGCCCGTGCCCGTCCCCGCCTGCACGGCCAGATGTTCCTTGCGCCGCAGCGCCTGGTCGACGGCCTCGACCATCTTGGTCTGGCCCGGTCTCTCCCTGCCGCCGACCGCCTCCACTGCCGCGACCACCAGCTCGTTCAGCGGCGGCAGGTCCTTCTTGGCGATACGGGGCTGGGAAGCAGGAGAAGACACCCCGCAACCGTACCGGCCCGCACCCACAGAACGCTCCGTCATCCACAGGCTCCCTCGCCGCGCTTCCGGAAGTCCCGCCGCGCGGCGGGTCAGGTGCGACGCGTCTCCAGGAAGGCCGCGAACCGCCCAAGGGCGTCCTCCAGGATCTCGGCGTGCGGCAGCGTGACGAACCGGAAATGGTCGGGCCGAGGCCAGTTGAACCCCGTCCCGTGGACGATGAGCAGCTTCTGCTCCTCCAGGAGTTCCAGGCAGAACCGCACGTCGTCGGCGATCGGGTACATCAGCGGGTCGAGCCTCGGGAAGACGTACAACGCCCCCTTGGGCTGCACGCAGCTCACTCCGGGGATGTCGTTCAGCAGTTTGACGGCGCGGTCCCGCTGTTCGAGCAGCCGTCCTCCGGGCAGGACGAGGTCCCGGATGCTCTGCCGTCCGCCCAGGGCCGCCTGGATGGCGTGCTGCGCCGGCGCGTTCGGGCACAGCCGCATGTTGGCGATGAGCTCGATGCCCTCTATGTAGGACTCGGCTTCCAGCTTCGGCCCGGACAGCACCACCCAGCCGGAGCGGAACCCCGCCACCCGGTAGGACTTCGACAACCCGCTGAAGGTCAGGCAGAACAGGTCGGGGGCGAGCGCGGCGATCGAGGTGTGGACCGCCTCGTCGTAGAGGATCCGGTCGTAGATCTCGTCCGAGAAGACGATCAGGTCGTGCCGCCGCGCCAGTTCCGCGATCCGCTCCAGCACCTCGGCCGAGTAGACGGCCCCGGTCGGGTTGTTGGGGTTGATGACCACCACCGCCTTCGTCCGAGCGGTGATCTTGTCCTCCATGTCCTGGAGGGAGGGCTGCCAGGCGTCCTCCTCGTCGCACAGGTAGTGCACCGGGGTGCCTCCGCCGAGCGACACCGCGGCGGTCCACAGCGGGTAGTCCGGGGCGGGGATCAGCACCTCGTCACCGTCGTTCAGCAGCGCCTGCATCGCCATGACGATCAGTTCGGAGACGCCGTTGCCCAGGAAGACGTCCTCGACGTCCAGCCCTCGGAAGCCCTGGCTCTCGTAGTGCTGCACCACGGCCCGCCGCGCGGAGAGCAGTCCCTTGGAGTCGCTGTAGCCGTGCGCCTGGGAGAGGTTGTGGACGACGTCCTGGAGGATCTCCGGCGGGGCCTCGAAGCCGAACGGCGCGGGGTTGCCGATGTTGAGCTTGAGCACCCTGTGCCCGGCGTCCTCGAGCTGTTTGGCCCGCTTGAGCACCGGCCCCCGGATCTCATAACAGACGTTCGCCAGCTTGTCCGACTGTTTCACCCACATGACATCACAGTAGTCGTGGACCGTTCCTTGTGTCGTCCGGGTTTCGGGGGGCTGTGACCCGGGCTACATACAAGCAGGCTTGCTTGCTTGTATGTACTCGACGTACTGTCCAGGCATGCCCATGAGCAGGCGCCGCTACCACAGGACCAGCAGCCGCACCCAGGCCGAACGCCGTTCCGCCACCCAGGCCCGGCTGCTGGAGGCCACCGCCGACACCCTCGCCGACCTCGGCTGGGCCGGACTCTCCACCACCGAGGTCTCCCGGCGCGCCGGGGTCAGCCGCGGCGCACAGCAGCACCACTACCCCACCAAGATGGAGCTGGTGGCCGCCGCGCTGGAACATCTCCTGGGTCGCCTGCGCGACGAGTACCAGACCGCCTACACCCGCCTGCCGGACGAGCAGCGCAACGTCGCCGGGGCCCTGGAGTTGTTCTGGGCGACGCTCCAGCAGCCCCCCGCCCTGGCCCTGCTGGAGCTGGCGCTGGCCGGCCGCACCGACGAGACCCTGCACGAACTCAGCAAGCAGCTGAACAACCGGGTCGTGGAGATCATCAAGGAGGTCTTCCACGAGCTGTTCCCCGAGAGCCTCCCCGAGGACGTGGTCGACACCCTGATCCGCGGGTTGTTCGCCCTGCTGGTCGGCCTCTCTCTGCAGCACTCACTGGACGGCGACGAGAACGGGCACCAGCGCGCCGTCCTGGACATGATCAAAGCCTTCGCCCAGGACCTCATCCCCCCGGCATAACGAGGAGCAAGCGCCATGGCCAAGCCACCCACCGAACTCGCCGAGGAACTCCGCGAGACGGTCAAGGATCGCAAGTCCTACCTGGGCGTCATCGATCGCCTGAACAAGGCCAGTGTCGACAAGCACTGGGAGGCCTACGCCGACATCCCGTGGGACGACCCGGACTACCGCATCGACCCCGACGACCCGCGCTGGATCCTGCCGGCCGACGACCGGCTCGGCTCCACCGACTGGTACCAGGCCCAGCCCGTCGAGATCCAGGCCCGGATCGGGCTGTGGCGGGTGGCCACCGCGATGAAGATCGGTCTGCAGTTCGAGAACCTGCTCAAGCGCGGCCTGCTCAACTACGCCTACCGGCTGCCCAACGGCCGCCCGGAGTTCCGGTACGTCTACCACGAGACGACCGAGGAGTGTCATCACGGGATGATGTTCCAGGAGTTCGTCAACCGCACCAGGATGCCGATCAAGGGCATGCCCCGGTCGCTCAGCCTCGTGGCCCAGCTCGCCCCGCTGATCCCCCTGGTCTCGACCGAGCTCTTCTTCGTCTTCGTGCTCGGCGGCGAGGACCCGATCGACTACGTGCAGCGCAGGTGGATCAAGGAGGGACGCAGCAAGCACCCGCTCGAAGAGACCATCATGAAGATCCACATCGCCGAGGAGGCCCGGCACATCTCCTTCGCCCGGCACTTCCTCAAGCACCGGGCGCCCCGGCTGAGCCGGGTGCGCCGCCAGGCCCTCGGCCTGTTCACCCCGATCGTGCTGGGGGTGATGGCCCGGATCATGCTCTCCCCGCCCGGCTCGATGGTCCGGCACTTCGGCATCCCGCAGGACGTGGTGCGCGAGGCGTACCAGAACGACGCCGCGCGGGTGGAGCTGCGCAACTGCGTCGCCAAGATCCGTGACCTGATGGCGGAGCTGGGTCTCGTCAACGGGGTCAACCGGCGGCTCTGGTCCGCCTTCGGCATCTGGGACGAGCCCAAGGTCCGCAAGACCGCCAAGACGGTTCAGAACGCCGCGTGAATTCCCCCGGTGTGCGTCCTTCTCCCGGAGAAGGACGCACATCTTTCAGTAGTGCCGCCGCAGGTCAGCGCCCTAGAATCTAGCGAATTGTCGACTTGATCAAGATTTGGGGCGTCTCATGAGCATCACGATCGTCACCGGAGGCGCTTCCGGAATCGGGCGCTCCCTCGCCGCGGAACTGGCCGGACGAGACCACACCGTGATCATCGCCGACATCGACGCCGCGGGCGCGGCCGAGACCGCCGAACGCCTCAACAGCCGATCCGACGGCAAGACCTTCGCCGCCGCCCTCGACGTCACCGACGCAGACGCCGTCCGGGACCTCTACCAGCAGGTCGCCCGCGACCACGGAAGGCTCGACCTCGTCTTCAACAACGCCGGCATCGCCGTCGCCGGACTGGCCGAGGAACTCACCCTCGCCCACTGGCACCGCGCCATCGAGATCAACCTGAGAGGCGTCGTCCACGGAGTGGACGCCGCCTACCGGATCATGCTGGAACAAGGTTCCGGCCACATCGTGAACACCGCGTCGCTCGCCGGTCTCTTCCCCATGCCGCTGGGCCTGCCCTACACCGCCACCAAGCACGCGGTCGTCGGCCTGAGCCTCGGCCTCCGCGCCGAAGCCGCCACCCGCGGCATCAAGGTCAGCGCCGTCTGCCCCGGCTTCGTCGACACCAGCCTCCTCAAGACGGTCAACGCCGGGCTCCCCGAAACCGGTATGAGCAGCAAGCCCGAAGCCGTGGACGAGCCCCCGGCCAAGAACCTGTACTCCCCCGAAGCCATGGCCCAGGACATCATGAAGGGCGTGGCCCGCAACCGCGCCCTCATCATCGCGCCCGCCTCCAGCCGACTCGCCTGGCGCGCCATGCGGGTCAGCCCGAGACTCGCCGTCCGGCTCGGCCGGATCGCCGTGAAGGGCTACCGCAAGGAGCACGACCTGGGCTGACCCGCTCCACGGCTACCGTGGAGACATGGAACGGGTACTGGTGAGCGGCTGCCTTCTGGGACAGCCCGTCCGCTACGACGGCAAGGCCAAGACCAACTCATCGGACATCCTGGCCCGCTGGCGAACCGAAGGACGAGTGGTCCCGTTCTGCCCGGAACTCGCCGGCGGCCTCGGAGTCCCCCGTCCTCCCGCCGAACTCCAGGCCGGACGGGTCATCACCGTCAACGGCCAAGACGTCACCGATGCCTTCACCCGAGGCGCGGAACTCGCCCTCGCCGCCGCCCGGAACGCCGGAGCACGCATCGCCGTCCTGAAGGAAGGCAGCCCTTCCTGCGGCAGCGGCCTGATCGCGGACGGCACCTTCGGCGGCGGCAAGATCCCCGGCGAAGGCCTCACCACAGCACTCCTCCGCGCCCACGGCATCACCGTCTTCAACGAAGAACAATTCGAAGCCGCAGACGCGCTACTCAGCGACTAAGACCTGTCCGGCCGCTCAGCGGCAACAAAAGGGCCGGAAATGCGGAAAGGCCCCGGACGGATGTCCGGGGCCTCTCGACGCTGATTGCGGCGGTGACCTACTCTCCCACACGGTCTCCCATGCAGTACCATCGGCGCTGGAGGGCTTAACTTCCGGGTTCGAGATGGGACCGGGTGTCTCCCCTCC